>JARLIM010000034.1 GCA_031291725.1 Acetobacteraceae bacterium | reverse complement strand
GGTCGGCGCGGCGGCCCTTTTCCGCGCCAGAGCCGTTCAAGGCTTGCCACGATGCACACACATCGTGTCTTCGCCTTGGCCTTTCTGGCACGAAAAATGACTCGCCGCCCCTCCGCGAACAGTTTTTCAGCAACCTGCTAGAGAATTGTTCTGCCTTCGACAAGCCCACGCCAGTCTTGTGATCCCGCATTCAGCTTGTCATGCTGCGGAAAACGACAAGGGAGGCGACAATGCGGTTTATGCTGCTCGCGACGGCACTGTTGACGGCACATATGGCCCATGCCGAGGCCGTGCTGGACCGCATCAAGGCGCATGGCGAACTGCGGGTTGGCACCACCGGCGACTACAAACCCTTCACCTTCCGCAATCCAGACGGCTCCTATGTCGGCGCCGATATCGACATGGCGCGCAAGCTGGCGGCCAAGCTGGGGGTGAAGCTGGTGTTTGTGCCCACAATCTGGGCGCGGTTGAACGCCGATTACGAGGCCGATACATTCGACATCGCGATGGGTGGCGTGACCAATTTGCCACCGCGTGCCGCCAAGGGACCGTTTTCCGAGACGGTCTATGTCGATGGCAAGCGCCCGGTGGCGCGCTGTGCGGATGCGGATCGCTTCACGTCCATTGAGGCCATCGACAAGCCGGATGTGCGCGTGGTGGTCAATCCCGGTGCCTCCAACGAGGAATTCGCCCACAAGAACTTCCCGCATGCCAAGCTGACCGTGCATGCCGACAACGCCACGGTGTTCGACGAGATCGTGGCCGGGCGGCAGGATGTGATGGTGACGGATGGCATTGAGGTCGATCATCAATCCGCCATTCACCACGAACTCTGCCCCACCCACGTGCCCGCCGCCTTCACCCATCTGGAGAAGGCCTATTGGGTGCGGCCGGACAAGGATCTGCTGGCGGTGGTGAACAGCTTTGTCGCCGATGAGATCAAGAGCGGCGATTGGAAGGCCATTCTGCAGCGTCAATTGGTGGCACCATGAGCGACAACACCACACTCCCCTTCCCCGAAGCCCTCGCCGCGGCCTTGGCGCGGCATGGGGTGCGGGCGATGTTCGGGCAGTCGATTCCCTCCGCCCTCTATCTGACCACGCCGGATTACGGCATTCGCCAGATCACCTATCGCGCCGAGAATGCGGGCGGCACGATGGCGGACGGCTTTGCCCGCATCAGCGGACGCATCGGCGTCGTCACCGCCCAGAACGGGCCTGCCGCCACATTGCTGGTGCCACCATTGGCCGAGGCGCTGAAGGTCTCGATTCCCATCCTGGCCATCGTGCAGGATGTCGCGCGCGGCACGGCGGAGCGCAATGCGTTCCAGGAACTCGACCATCTGGCCTTGTTCTCCGGCGTGGCGAAATGGGTGCGGCGGATCGATGTGGCCAACCGCATCGATGATTACGTCGATATGGCCATCGCCGCCGCCACCTCCGGCCGCCCAGGCCCGGCCGTGCTGCTGGTGCCGCTCGATCTGTTCGACGAGACGGTGACAGCGACAACGCGGGAAGCCCAGCTTGGCCTCTATCCGCTCGACCGCATGGGGCCGGACCCGGCGAATGTCGAACGCGCCGCCGATCTGCTGGCCGCGGCCAAGCATCCGCTGGTGGTCGCCGGTGGCGGGGTGCATCTCTCCCATGCCGCCCGCGCGCTGGCCGCCTTGCAAAACACCGCGCATCTGCCGGTGGCCACGACCATGATGGGCAAGGGGGCGGTGAGTGAGTTTCATCCGCTCTCACTCGGTATCATCGGCTATGTGATGGGCCAACGCGCGCGGTCACATCATCTGCGCCCGATTGTGGACCGCGCCGATGTCGTGTTGCTGATCGGCAGCCGCACCAACCAGAACGGCACGGATAGCTGGACGCTGTTCCCCCCCGGCAAGACGATCGTTCATCTCGACATCGATGGGCTGGAGATTGGCCGCAACTATGAATCCGTCCGGCTTGCGGGCGATGCCAAACTCGGGATCGAGGCGCTGACGGCGGCATTGGCCAGGCGCGACCTCTCCGCCCTGGCCGCCCGCCGCCCGGCGCTGGAGGTGGAGATTGCTGACGGATTGGCCAAACACGCCGCCGATATTCAGCCGCTGATCACCTCCCCCCATGTGCCGATGCGTCCCGAGCGGGTGATGGCGGAAATTGCGGAGGTGCTCACGCCGGACGCCATCGTCGTCGCCGATGCCTCCTACGCCTCGATTTGGATCGCCAATTTCATTCCGGCGCAGGCGGCGGGCCAACGTTTCATCACGCCGCGCGGCATAGCCGGGCTCGGCTGGGGCTTGCCGCTGGCGCTGGGGGCAAAGGTGGCGCGACCGGATGCGCCGGTGGTGTGTGTCGCCGGCGATGGCGGGTTCGCGCATTGCTGGGCGGAGCTTGAAACCGCGCGCCGGTTGGGGCTGTCGGTGGTGCTGATCGTGTTGAACAATCAGATCCTCGGCTACCAGAAACATGCCGAGGAGGCGAAATATGGCGCGCATACCGACGCCGTGCATTTCGCCCCCGTCGATCACGCCGCCATCGCCGCCGCCTGTGGCTGCATCGGGGTGCGGGTGGAAAAGCCGGAGAATTTCGCCCGTGCCTTGCGGGCGGCTTTGCAGGCGGATCGGCTGACGGTGATCGACGTGATGACCGACCCACAAGCCCGACCGCCGATTACGGTCTTTGAGGGTCGCTTCACCGAGGATTGAAGCGCGGCCCCGGCTTGGCTAGGGAGTGCGTAGTGTTTGCAAAGGCTGAACCATGTCCGACTCCCTGCCAGATCGCCTGTCCTCCGATCCGAAGAGCCCGTTCTACAACCAGGAACTGCTGGAGCGCGGCATTGGCATCCGGTTCAAGGGGGTGGAGAAGAACAACGTTGAAGAATATTGCGTCAGCGAAGGCTGGGTGCGGCTGTCCGTCGGCAACACGGTGGACCGCAAGGGCCGCCCTTTGACGATGAAGGTGACTGGCACGGTGGAGCCTTACCTGCGCACCGCGGAGTAGGATTTTCACCATGCGAGTCACCATTCTCGACGATTGGCACGACACGCTGCGCAGCCTGCCGTGTTTCAACATCCTCGACGGCCATGACGTCACCATCCACACCGACCATGTGCAGGATGTCGACGCGCTGGCCGAGCGGCTCGCAGAGACGGAGGTGCTGGTGCTGTTCCGCGAACGCACCGCCATCCGCCGCGCGCTGATCGAGCGGTTGCCGAAGCTGAAGCTGATCAGTCAGCGCAGCGTCTATCCGCATATCGATGTCGATGCCTGCACCGAGCGCGGCATCGTCGTCTCGTCCGACCAGCATGCGGACACGCCCTGCACCGCTGCCGCCGAACTCACCTTCGCGCTGATCATGGCCTCTGCCCGCGCCATTCCACAGGAAATGGCGGCGATGCAGCGTGGCCTGTGGCAATTGGGGGTGGGCACCACCTTGAAGGGCAA
Organism: Acetobacteraceae bacterium; assembly: GCA_031291725.1. GTDB lineage: Bacteria > Pseudomonadota > Alphaproteobacteria > Acetobacterales > Acetobacteraceae > CAIQQQ01. The sequence goes on along the minus strand of JARLIM010000034.1, from coordinate 221,203 downwards.
GACGCTTGGGATTTACGGCTATGGCCGGATTTCACGCGCTGTCGCTGGCTATGGCCGGGCATTCGGCATGCGCATCCTGGTCTGGGCGCGTGAAGCCAGCCGAGAGCAGGCGCGGGCGGAGGGCTGCGATGTGGCCGCCGATAAGGCGCGCTTCTTTGCCGAGAGCGACTTTCTCACCCTGCATATGCGGCTGTATCCGGCCACGCGCGGTATCGTGACGGCGGAGGATCTGGCGCTGATGCAGCCCACCGCCACGCTGATCAACACCAGCCGTGCCGGCCTGATCGCCCCTGGTGCGTTGGAAGCAGCGTTGCGGACGGGGCGACCGGGGTTTGCGGCGGTGGATGTCTACGAAGCCGAACCGCTACCCGGCGGCACGCATCCGCTGCTGTCGATGCCGAACGTGATCTGCACCCCGCATATCGGCTATGTCACGCGGGACGAATACAATCAGCAATTCACCGACATCTTCCATCAGGTCGCCGCTTTTGCAGCGGGCAGCCCGATCAATGTGGTCAATCCATAGCGTTATCGTCATTGCGCCTGAAACGTCGTTTCACGCGCAATGACGATGAAACCGGCTAGCCACGCCCCACGAACGGCATCTTCGTCGCCATCACGGTGACGAACTGCACATTGGTGTCCAGCGGCATATTGGCCATGAAGACCACCGTTTCGCCGACTTTGGCCGCATCGAAACGCGGCTCGATCATCATCGTGCCATTGGCCTGCGGCACACCGACGCCCTTGACCATCCGGTCGGTCATCGGGGTGGCGGCATTGCCGATATCGATCTGACCGCAGGCGATATCGTAGATGCGACCATCGAGCGAGATCGTCTTGGTCAGCCCCGTCACGGCATGCTTCGTTGCGGTGTAGGGCGCCGAGCCCGGACGCGGTGCATGCGCCGAGATCGAGCCGTTGTTGATGATCCGACCGCCTTGCGGCGTCTGATCGCGCATGATGCGATAGGCACCGCGGGCGATGAGAAACATGCCGTTGAGGTTGACGTTGACCACGCCGAACCACTGCTCATCGGTCAGATCGCCGAAATTGGTGGCAGGCGCGCCGCCGCCGGCATTGTTGAACACCACATCCAGACGGCCATAGCTGCTCTTGATCGTCTCGAACAACGCCGCCACCGCATCCGGCTTGCTGACATCGGTCGGCACGGCGAGCATGGTGCCGCCCTGCGCCAGAGCCACGGTCTCGGCCAGAGCATCCGCCCTGCGACCGGCCAACACCACAGTGTAGCCCGCCGCCGCCAGCGCCAATGCCGATGCACGACCGACGCCGCTGCCAGCGCCGGTGACAAGCGCGATTTTGCCTTGATTGCTCATCGATTGTTCTCTCCCCAATAAATCCGCCGACCCGTTCGCGCCGATTAGGATAACGGTATCATGGCGCGTGCAACCTGTGCAGTGCAGGCGAAGCTGCGTTCGCCGTCTGGCTGGCCTGCGCAATAGGAGTCGCGCAGGGCGTCGCGCAGGCGGTCCTGCTCCATGGCGGAAAGCCCCAGCGCGTATTTGCCCAACGTGCCCTCACCGCCCGCGATGGGCTGCCAGAAATCGTCGAAATCGGCGAAATCCATCCAGATCGTCAGCGCCGATTCCACCACATCAACAAGTCCTGCCTGCGCCATCGCGGTGGACAGATCGCCGCGCCGCGTCATCGGGCGCACCCAGGTGTTGTTGCGGATCGGCACGGCGGCCTTATCCAGAATCGCCGCGATGTCCCAGAACATCCGCTGATGCGGCATGCCGCCATAGGAGTTCCACACCGCCGCCGCCACCACGCCACCGGGCTTGGTCACCCGGCGCATCTCCCTGAACACCTGCACCGGGTCGGGCACGAATTGCAGCACCAATTGCGACAACGCCGCATCGAATTCGCCCGCGCCATACGGCATCGCCGCCGCATCGCCATGGCGGACATCTATGCGCGCATCCTCGGCCTTGGCGGTGGTGGCCGCGACATAGACATCGGCCGCGTCAATTCCGGCAATGCGGGTCAGCGCCGGGTTCTTGGCCAGTTCGAACAGCAACGAGCCGGTGCCGCAGCCAACATCGAGCACCGATGCGGCCGCCCCGATATCGGCAAACGCCACCAGAAGCGGCGCCATTCTGCGGCTCCAGCGGCCCATGCTGCGCTCATATTCGGCCGCATTGCGCGCGTTGAAGCGTGAGACGGGTTCAGCTGCCATGACGATCTCCAATCTGCGCGATGAACATGTCGGACCATTTTTCCGGCACCACCTTGATCGCACCGATTTGGCCGAGGAATTTCGCATAGGCCATAACACCCTCAGGCGTGGTGGCGAAGCTGGTCTCCGGATCGTTGAGCAATTCCAGCACGGCGTCTTTTTTCATCGAGACTTCAGATTGCCGCAGGAAAGCGTCTGCCGCGCCGGATTTATCGGGGGCGATGCTCTCGCTCGCCTCATCCATGGCCGCCACGAATGCCTGCATGATGCGCGGATTGGCGTCAGCGAAGCGGCGGGCGGCATACACCACGTCGATGGTGATCGGCCCCAAAATCTCCGATGTGGAAAAAATCCGGTGCACGTTGGGGGCGGCCACTTCGCGGTTGGAGAAGGGCGGCGAGGCCATATGCGCCGTCAGTTCGGTCTTGCCGGAGATCAGAGCTGCCGTCGCATCCGGATGGGCGAGGCCCACGGTGAGTGGGTCGAGTTGATCGTAATGTGCGATGCCGAACTCGCGGGCGGCGGCCATTTGCAGCACCACGGCGGCGAAGCTGGTTTTGATGCCGGGCACGGCGATCTTGTCGCCCGGCCCGAAATCGCGCAGCGACTTGATGCCGGCCTTGTTGGTGTCCAGCCACAGCGCGCCCTTGCCGAGCCCGGCCACGCCGATCACCGCCGATTTCGGCAGATTATGCGCTTTGGACCACAGGGTGATGAAACCGGGCGCCCCCAAGCCTGCGATATCGAGTGCGCCGGAGATCATCGCGTCATTGATCGACGAGCCACCATCGATGATCCGCCAAGACACGTTAAGCTCACCCAAACCAAGCCGAGCGGCATGCTTTTCCAACAGCTTGCGATCCCGGATGATCATCAGCGGCAAATAATGGATGCCGAAACCGTGGCTGAGGCGGATCGCCGCCGATTCGGCGTGGGCCGAGCCGATTATCGCGGGAGAGGCAATCAGGGATGCCGCAGCAAGGATGGAACGGCGGCTGAACGCTTGTCCCAAATGGCGCATGGAAGTTCCTCCGCTTGGCGTTGATTTTATCAAACGATTAGGCGCTCGCAGGCCGGATGGGTCAAGGCGCCAGCCCCCTGCTCGTCATTTCCAAGCTCCAAGAGGCCTCGCAATGACGTGCAAAAAGCGACTAAGCTGCCGCCATGACCGAAATCTATATCGACGGCGACGCCTGCCCGGTGCGCGAGGAAGTGTATCGCGTGGCGGATCGATTCAACGTGATCGTCCATGTCGTCTCCAACGGCTCCCGCCCGATCCGCCCGCCCACCGACCCGCGCATCCGCATGGTCACGGTGGCAGAAGGTGCCGATGTGGCCGATGATTGGATCGCCGAGCGGATCACCGCCACCGATCTGTGCGTGACCTCCGACATCCCGCTCGCCGCGCGCTGTCTGGCCAAGGGGGCGCGGGCGATTGCCAGCTATGGCAAGGTGTGGACGGACGACAATATCGGCTCTGCCCTGGTGGGACGCGAGATCGGCTATGCCATGCGCGAAGCAGGCCACACCACACGCGGACCGGCCCCGATGACGAAGGCGGATCGCTCAAAGTTTCTGGAAGCCCTCGACCGCGAATTGCGGGCCGCACTGCGCCCCAAGCCAGTGTTTCGCCCGATACCGATGCCGTAAGAGCGTGACAATTCAGGGGTGATATTGGTTACCCCCAATTCATCACGCCTTACCCCGCCAAAGCCAGCACCGTGCGCAACAACACTTCCGTGCCCTTGGCCAATTGCGCGGCGGAGGTGAATTCCGCCGGATTATGGCTGATGCCAGCGCGTGACGGCACAAAGATCATGCCTGCCTGACAGACGCGGGCGGCGAATTGTGCGTCGTGGAAGGCCCCCGATGCGATGCGGCGATGGCTGAAACCGGCCGCATGCGCCGCTTGCTCGATCTGATCGATCACCGCAGGCGCGAAGGCCAACGGATCGGCATGGAAGCTCTCGCGCACCACCACCGTGCAGGCCCGCATGGCAGCGCGCACCACATCGGGAATGGTGTCACCGCGCCGACGCAGCGTCTCGGTGTCCGGATGGCGCAGATCTATGCTGAAGGTGACGCTGTCGGCAACCGAATTGGACGCATTGGGCGACACCGCCAGCCGCCCCACGGTGAAGCGCAGCACATCCTCCGGGTCGTGCATCGCCTCTGACAGCGCCAGAATGGCCCGCATCGCCTCAATCATCGCGTCCTTGCGCAGTGACACCGGGGCGGTGCCCGCATGCGCACTCTCGCCCGAGACCGTCACGGTGAACCAGCGGCTGCCCTGAATGCCGGTGACGACACCGATATCCAGCGCCTCCGCCTCCAGAATCGGCCCTTGCTCGATATGCGCCTCCACATAGGCATAGGGTTTGGAGCCCAGCGGTCGGCGCGGCAGATCGGATTCGGCTTTCATCTGCTCGGCCAGGGCGGTGCTGTAATACACGCCCTCCTGATCGCGCACCTCATCCCAATGATGCACGTCATGCGTGCCCGCCCAACTCATGCTGCCGGTGCAACCGGGGGCGAAGCGGCTGCCTTCCTCATTGGTCCAGGCGACAACCTCGATCGGCCGCCTGGTGACGATGCCCGCATCATGCAGGGCGGCGATCACCTCAAGCCCTGCGACCACGCCATAGGCACCATCGAACCGACCGCCTTTCGGTTGACTGTCCAGATGGCTGCCGGTGAGCACGGGGGCGGCGCTGGCATCGCTGCCCTCCACGCGCAGCCAGAGATTATTCGCCTCATCGATGGACACCGTCGCCCCGATGTCAGCCGCCCAGCCCACCATCAGCCGCCGGGCCGCACGGTCACCGGGGGTCAGCGCCTGACGATTGACGCCATTGCCTGCAATGGCGCCGATTTCGGCGAGGTCCATCAACCGATTCCACTGGCGGGTTTCGCTTGCTCGGGCGGCGGATTGCGGCATGAAAACTGTCCCATTCAATTGGGTGAATGAGAACGCCGCCGCTCCGTGCTGGTCAATACATTGCACGCCCTACGCGCGCAAAAGCCCCGGCATGGCAGCAATTTGGTGGCTCTCGGGAAACACCTGGGCCAAAGCCGCCGCATCAAGCCCGAATTGCTGCGCCAACAGCCCCTTGGCCACGCCGCGCAGATCGGCGGTCGGTTGCAAATCACGGTACTCGAACAGATTGGCCTGCGAAAGCCCCGGCCAATTCGCCTGCACCCGCCCGCCACGCACCGCACCGCCGAGGACAAAGGCCACCGTGCCGGTGCCGTGATCGGTGCCGCCCGTGCCGTTGACCCGCACGGTGCGGCCAAATTCGGTCATCGCCAGCACACTCGTCTTGCTCCACGCCGCCCCCATCGCCGCTTTCAGCGCGGCCATGCCGTCATCGAGTTGCTTCAAGGGCTGGTTGAGGCGATTTTTCTGTGCGGTGTGGGTGTCCCAGCCGCCGATTTCCAACGCCGCCAGACGCGGCCCATCCTCAGCGGCCAGCAGACGCCCCGCATCGGCGCAGAGCATTTGAAACGCCCCTTGGTTGCGCCCCTTATCGGCCTGCATCAGCGTGGCATCGGTGAAATGCCGCTCCTGCATCGCCATGGCCAGCGCCGGGCCGGTGATGTTGTCATGCGCATGCAGGGCGGCAATTCGGGCATAGAGGTCGGGCGAGGCCTCGCCATAGCCCTTCGGCACGAAGCTGCCGACCAGGGCCGGGCCGCGCAGCAGTATCGGCACCGTGACACCCACCGACAACGCTGTCTGCGATGCGCTTTGTGGCTGCGGCAGCACGCTGGCCACCCGGTTGAGCCAGCCGGAGGTCATCTGATGGTCGATGCCGAATTCCAGATAATCCTGCGCCTCGAAATGGCTGCGCACCCGCGTCGGCCCCGCCACCGCATGCACCGGCAGCAATTCGCCCGCCTTGTAGAGGGTGTGCAGATTGGCCAAAGCGGGATGCAGGCCATAGAACCCGCCCAGATCGCGCATGCCGCCCTCGGTGCCGACCGCACCGGGCAGCAATTCCGCCCGCCATTGCGCCAAGGCCGGATCGCCATAGGGCACCACGGCGGACATGCCATCGAGCGCACCGCGCAGAATGACCACCACACAGCGTTGATCCGTCTGCGCATGACCCACCGCCATCGCATGGCGACCGAGGCTTACGGCAGCCGTCAGACCCAGCAGAGCGGTGCGGCGGGTGAGGCGCATGGAGGGATGTGAGGGCATCGCCTATCTCCGCAGAAATTCAGGGGAGGCAAACAGCAGCGTCAGCGCATCCTGCCGAGACCCGGCGCGGCCGATTTCCCGCTTTGTCGAGTCTGACAGCAAGGGGCCGAGCGTTGCATCGGCGATCTGCATCGCATCCGCCCCGCCCAGCCTGCCGACAAAGCCGTGCACCCAATCCACCCGCCGCAACAACGCCTCCGATCCCGCCCATTCGCTGGCGGTATCCGGCCAGCCATTGGGCAACGGGGCGGCAAACAGCGGCTGGCCGAGATTGGCGATCAGGCCGAAAACATCTGGCGGCTGCTTGTCTGGCGGCAGATCGGCGGCCCGCAGTACAGCCAGCACGTAATCCACAGGCGAGCGTATTTTCGACAGCGGCTGCCACGCTTCCGGCAGTCGGGTGAGTTCGAGCGATGCCGCTTTGAGGTCGCCATGCGTGCGTGTCAGCACGGCCGCGATTCGCTGCACCGCGGCGGTTGGCGGGTCGTCGGCAACAAAATGGCGCACCAGTTTGACGGCCAGATTGCGATAGGTCGCCGGGTGTTGCGCCAACCAGCCGATCGCCGAAGCGCCGCCCGGCTCGCCCGGTGGAAAATGCTGCCCCAGCACCACCTGCCCGTCCGGCTCATGCGCCATCGGGCGAAAGCGGAAGCCGCGCGGCGGGGTTTTCAGCTCCAGGCTCCAGCCGGTGAGCAATTTGGCGAAATTCGTCACATCCGACTGGGTGTAACCCGCAGAAGGGGTGACGGTGTGCAACTCCAGACATTCGCGGGCGAGGTTTTCGTTCAGCCCCTTATGCAGCCGCAGACCAACCGGGCTGTTCGGGCCGATGCTTTGCGCGTTATCCAAATACAGCAGCATCGCCGGATGCCGCATCACCGCCATCGCCATGTCAGAGAATCGGCCGGTCACATGCGGCCGGATCGCCTCGCGGATGAAGGCGTTGACCACGGCGGTGCATTCGCCGCGTTTGAGGCTGACGGTGAAGTGGTTGTACCAGAACAACACCAGCCGCTCGCGGAACGGGGCATCGCTGGTCAGCAGGCGGGAGAACAGGGCGTCGCGCTCGGCTTTGAAGATCACCGCCGCGGGCGATTCCCGGCCACGCAGGGTCTTGTCCTGCCGCATCTCCTGCAAGGCGGCCAGACCGTCCTGTGCGGAGGCGCCGGGCGTGTCCAGCGCATGGTCCGGGCCGTCAAGCTGGGCTGCGAGCCATGATTGTGGATCGGACGGCAGCGGCTCGGTGCCTTTGCGACCGAGACCGAAGCGGATCAAAGCATGATTGGCCTGTATGTCCATGCGCCCCTCTCTAAGCGCAATTCACCTCTCAAACTGTGACGAAAAGTGAACGCCGCCGAGGCATTTTCGGGACGCAATGCAGAGTTCAACACCGCCATCCCCAATGCGCGCTTGCAAAACGGCGCACAGAGAGGCATGGGAGGCGCCTTAATTGTTCGGTCCAATCGGACCACCGCTGGCGCGCGGGGGAAATCCCTTTGTCGCGCCCGTGTTGTATGCAGTACTCGCCCGTCCGCCAGGGCTTATGGAGGCCATCGTGTCCACTGACGCACTCGCCAGAATCCGCAATATCGGTATTACCGCGCATATCGATGCGGGTAAGACCACAACCACAGAGCGGATTCTTTATTACACCGGCGTGTCGCACAAGATCGGCGAAGTGCACGACGGCAACACCACCACCGATTACATGGCGCAGGAACGTGAGCGTGGCATCACGATCACCTCGGCGGCCGTGACCTGTGAGTGGAAAGACCACCGCATCAACATCATCGACACCCCGGGCCACATCGACTTCAACATCGAAGTCAACCGCTCGCTGCGCGTGCTCGATGGCGCGGTGTTCATCATCGAAGGCGTGGCCGGCGTGCAGCCGCAGTCCGAGACCAACTGGCGCCTGGCCGACCGTTACAACGTGCCGCGCATCATCTTCATCAACAAGCTCGACCGCACCGGCGCTGATTTCTATCGCGCCTTCGACACGTTGAAGGAAAAGCTGGACATCGTCGCACTGCCGCTGCAGCTGCCGATCGGTGCGGAAGACCAGTTCTTGGGCGTGGTCGACCTGATCGAGATGAAGGCCATCATCTGGGAAGGCGGCGAGCTCGGCGCGAAGTTCCATGATGAAGAGATTCCGGCTGACCTGCTGGAAAAGGCCAAGGCATATCGCCAGAAGCTGCTCGACACCGCGCTGTCCGTCGATGACGCCGGCATGGAAGAGTATTTCGAGAACGGTGACGTTTCGATCGAAACCCTCAAGCGCGCGCTGAAGACCGGCACGATCTCGGGCGCCTTCCGCCCGGTGCTGTGCGGCACGGCCTTCAAGAACAAGGGCGTGCAGCCTTTGCTTGACGCGGTGCTCGATTTCCTGCCCTCGCCCATCGACGTCCCCGGCATCTCGGTGGCCGCTGAAGAAGGCGAAGAGGATGGTGAATTCTCCGATCGCCGCCGTATTCCGGCCAACCCGGATGCCCCGTTCGCGGGTCTGGCGTTCAAGATCATCAACGACAAATACGGCACGCTGACCTTCGTGCGCGTTTACTCCGGCACGCTGCGTTCGGGCGACACCGTGATGAACACCACCAAGGACCAGAAAGAGCGCATCAGCCGCATGTTCCAGATGCACGCCGACAAGCGCGCGGAAATCAAGGAAGTGCATGCCGGCGATATCGCGGCTTTCGTGGGCCTGAAGGACACCCAGACCGGTGACACCCTGGCATCGCAGGAAGATCCGGTGATCCTGGAGCGTATGGCGTTCCCGGTGCCGGTGATCGACATCTCCGTCGAGCCAAAGACCAAGGATTCGGTGGAAAAGATGTCCATCGGCCTGCAGAAGCTGGCTGGCGAAGATCCGTCGCTGCGTCTGAAGACCGACCAGGAATCGGGCCAGACCATTCTCTCGGGCATGGGCGAGCTGCATCTGGAAATCATCATCGACCGTCTGCGCCGCGAATATGGCGTGGATTGCAACATCGGCGCGCCGCAGGTTGCTTATCGCGAGACGATTTCCAAGCCGTGGACCGAAACCTACACCCACAATAAGCAGTCTGGCGGTTCGGGCCAGTACGCCGAAGTGAAGGTGTTGTTCGAGCCGCAGGAGCGTAACGCCGGCGTGGCCTTCGAGAACAAGACCGTCGGTGGCTCGGTGCCGAAGGAATACATCCCGGCCGTCGAAAAAGGCATCCGGGTGCAGGCCGATACCGGCGTGCTGGCGGGCTTCCAGACGGTGGACTTCAAGTACACGCTGGTTGACGGCAAATACCATGACGTCGACTCGTCGGCTCTGGCCTTCGAAATCGCCGCCAAGGCCTGCTTCCGCGAAGGCATGAAGAAGGCCAGCCCGATCATTCTGGAGCCGGTGATGGACGTTGAAGTCACCACCCCGAACGATCACGTCGGCGACGTGGTGGGCGATCTCAACCGTCGCCGTGGCCAGATCCAGAACCAGGAGAGCGCAGGCTCGACGGTGATGGTGCGCGCCCATGTGCCGCTGAAGGAAATGTTCGGCTACATCTCCGATCTGCGTTCGATGACCAAGGGCCGCGCCTCGTTCACGATGCAGTTCCATCACTACGACCCGGTGCCGCGCAACGTCGCCGACGAGTTGGTCAAGAAGGCCGGTTGATCCCGGCTTTGACGTAAAGCTGAAAAAACCGCCGCAGCTTCACCCCTGCGGCGGTTTTTTGTGTGTCAGCCGTCAGACATCCTGTCGCCTCGGCGGAGGCAGGCGGTTGATCGCCGCGGCCATCACCTCGGCAATCACCTCCCACTCATGCAAGGCCCGCCATGTCTGCGCCCTGGCCTGCAATTGGCCGCGACGCAGCGGCGCGTGCAACCATTCGGCGACCTGACCGGGCAGACCGCCGGGGGTGACGTGATTGACCCGGCCCACCGCATCGCCCAGATCGTCGAATATCGGCAAATCCGACACCAGCGTCGGCACCCCGCTGGCAACCGCCATACGGGCGGCGGCGGAGGAGGATTCTTCGCTGTGCTGATATGGCAGCACAATCAGATCGCAACCTTGCAGCAACGCCAGCGTGTCCGCCTCCGGCAGAAAGCCGGTATGCCACTCAATATGATCTTCAAACCGCAGCTTGCGGGCGAGCGACTTGCAGGCCCGCCATTCGGCTTCCGACCCCCGCGATCCATAATGCGACATCACCAGGCGCAAGCGCAGCCTCGGCCATGTCGCGCGCAGATCGGATGCGGCCCGGATGAGGTCGCGCACACCTTTGTGCCGCATCAGAAAGCCCGTGCAGCCGATCACCGGAGCATGTTGCGGCAACAGCTTGCGCGGCACCGCCGCCTCACCGCCGGAAGGACAACCTTGCGGAATGCGGCGGACATGGCTGAGGCCGAACGCATTGATCAACCCGATATCGCGTTGCGTATGCACCACAACCAACGCCGCCGCCCGCAATGCCTGATGCAATTGCTGCTGCAACGCGGGACGCAGACGCAAAATATCGGCAGTATTGTGCAGCACGACCACAAAGCGCACCCCGACCAGCAGCGGATGCAGCAACAATTCGGCCAGCATCTTCCACGGGATCATGCCGCCATTGTGCTGCACGACCACGCAATCGGCATCCTCGACGGCAATTTGCAACGCCAATCGCCCGACCGAGGTCCCCATCGCGGCGGTGAAGGCCGACCGGGCGCTGACCCCCTCCAACGCCGTCACCTGTGGCAGCGTCGGGCGATCATCATGCAGCACGCTGATCTGCCAGGAGGTCTGCCCGACCAACGCCTCGATCAGATGGCGGGAATATTCGGCAATACCGCAGCGCGTTTGCCACGACGACACCCAGACCAGCTTCTGCACCCGCCCCTCCGGCACGCCACGCGATGCGGCACGGTGAGGCCGGGTCAATTGCCGCATGGCCAGAGTCAGATCATCGTGCTGCCGATGCAGGGCCGCCAATTGGGCGTGCACACTTCTTGCCGAGACATCGCGCCACCAAGCCCGCAATTGGCGCACCGTCGGGCGCAGCAAACTGCGCAATTGCTGGCCGAGATTTTCCTTTTGCGGCGCGAGCGAGCGCAAGGCGGGCCATCCCAGCTCTGACTGCAACGGCAGCGTCTCCGGCAAGGCGCGGTGTGGCGATATGAGGCTCATCGGAATTCATGCTCCATCGATCCTATCACGCTACGCTGACGCAAGGCCCGTCAGCCCAGCGTGACGGGAGCGATGGCTGGACCATTGGTTTTGCGTCATCGGTCGATTTGATGCCGCACGCGCGCAACATTGCCGCTGAAATCACCGAACTCTGCACCAGCCTGCCCGACAAGCGGTCTCCTGTGTGTCACGAAGGACGAATCTGGATGGGCAAGACGGCGTTGATCACCGGCATCACCGGGCAGGACGGTGCCTATCTGGCGCAATTTCTGCTCGAACGCGGTGTGCAGGTGGCTGGATTGGTGCGGCGCTCGGCGTCGTCGGACGCAGCCCTCGCCCGGCTCGATTGGCTCGGCATCACGCAGGATGTGCGGTTGATCGATGGCGATATCACCGATCTGTCCAGCTGCATCCGGGCGGTGGAGCAGGCACGGCCGGACGAAATCTATAACCTCGCCGCTCAGAGCTTTGTCGGCGCATCCTTTCAACAGCCGCTACTGACCGCCAATGTCACCGGGTTGGGCTGTTTGAATATGCTCGAAGCAACGCGCATCGCCTGCCCACTGGCGCGCTTCTATCAACCGACATCGTCGGAGATGTTCGGCAAGGTGCAGGCTCCCCGGCAAAGCGAGTCCACCCCCTTCTATCCCCGCAGCCCTTACGGGGCCGCCAAGCTCTACGCGCATTGGATGACAGTGAATTACCGCGAAAGCCACGGGGTGCATGCCTCCTCCGGCATCTTGTTCAACCATGAAAGCCCGCTGCGCGGCATTGAGTTCGTCACCCGCAAGATCACCGATGCGGTGGCGCGCATCCGGTTGGGCAAGGCGCGGCATGTGCTGCTCGGCAATCTGGATGCGGCCCGCGATTGGGGGCATGCGCGGGATTATGTGCAGGCGATGTGGTTGATGTTGCAGCAACATCAACCTGCTGACTACGTGATCGCCACCGGGCGCACCACCACGATCCGGCAATTCTGCGACATGGCCTTCGGTTATGTCGGCCTGGATTGGCGCGAACATGTGCAGGTGGATGCGGCTCTGTTCCGCCCGGCCGAGGTCAACATTCTGCTCGGTGATGCCGCCCTGGCCAAGCGCGTGCTGGGATGGTCGCCGATGGCCAGCCTGGAGCAGTTGGTGACGGAAATGGTCGATGCCGACCTCAAACGCCACGGAGGCACCTATCGCAACCTCGCCCCGGCCTGATACATATTTATCACCTGAACAATAATCGGGGGATAATGGGGATGTTACAGGCAGCGATTCTGGGATTGGGCTGGTGGGGGCGGACGATCGTGCGCACGATGCAGGATTCAGCTGCCTTGCGTGTGGTGGCTGGCATCGACCCTGCCCCGTTTGCGGCGTCGGCCTGTGCCGAGTTGGGCATTCGGCATCTGCCTGATTTCGCGGCAGCGCTGGCCGATCCGGCGATTGACACCATCATCCTGTGCACACCGCACACGCAACATGCCGCCCAAATTCAGGCAGCGGCAGCGGCGGGCAAGCACGTATTCTGCGAAAAGCCGCTCTGCCTCAACCTGGCCGACGCACAGGCGAGCGTGGCGGCGTGCAATCGGCACAATGTCATGCTCGGGGTGGGGCATGAGCGGCGGTTTGAACCGGCGATCGCCGATCTGCGCGCGCTGATCGACGCGGGCAAACTTGGCACGATTCTGCAAATCGAGGCCAATTTCAGCCAGGATAAGTTCCTCACATTGCCGCGCGACAATTGGCGGCTCAACCCGGTGGAAGCCCCGGCGGGCCCGATGACCGCCACCGGCATTCATTTGCTCGATCTGGCGGTGAGCTTCCTGGGTCCGGCGGAACGGGCGCTGGTGCATGTCAAACAACTGGGGTCTGATCTGACCAATGGCGACACGCTGGCGGCGATGATTCGCTTCAAGAGCGGTGCCAACGCCCTGCTGACCGCCATTCTCGCCACCCCATTCGACGGACGATTGGCGTTGTATGGCAGCCAGGGTTGGGCGGAAATTCGCGACAAGACGCATCCTGAAGCGCCGGAGGGCTGGACGATGACGGTGGCGCTGCGCGGCGAAGAGCGCAGTGTGCGCGACTATCCGCCGGCATCGTCCGTGCGTGCCAATCTGGAGGCATTTGCATCGCAGGCGCTGGGCAAAGGCATCTATCGGATGCCGCAATCGGACATGCTGGCGACGATTGCGGCGCTGGAGGCGGTGTTCAAATCGGCAGCGAGTGGGGAAATTGAGGCCGTGGCGGTAAGCTGAATGTCACGCTTATGATTACGCGATAATCTCTGCCAGCGCGGTGTGCAGCGTGGGGAAGATGCCGACCGTGGCACCACGGATGCTTTCCCACAGCACATAGCCATCGATGCCGCAGCCAATGCCCCAACTGGCCCAAACGCTGTCCCGGCGATAGATCAGCAGATACTCGCCCGGCTCGGCATGGCCCAGCCCCTCTGCCCGCTCGACGAGCACGCGGCCATACGTGGCCGCAACCCGTATCATCCAATCATGCACCGTCACCCGGTCACGCATCGAAAAGCGCCGTGCCGCAAACGGACAAGGATCCATCAGCGGCAGCGGCGGTGTGGCTGGCGATACACTGGCAGGGCGAAACGCAATCGCCGTGCCGCTCTGTTGGCCAACAGAATACTGCCTATCGGTATGAAACAATGCCAATGGCCCCTTCGGACGTTCGATCATGCCGGAAGCTTGAACTATCTTCCTTGACCTTACGTAAATTCGCCGACAGTGCCAGTCACATCATTCGTTATCGAGCGGCGTCAGGCCAAGTTTAACCTTCGAACGGGTCGCGCATCATGATGGTGTCATCGCGTTCCGGGCCGGTGGAGAGCAACGTCACCGGGGCTTCGATCAATTCTTCCACACGTCGGATATACTTCACCGCCTCGGCTGGCAGTTCGGCATAGGAGCGTGCGCCCTTCGTGCTGGAAGACCAGCCGGCGAAGGTTTCATAAATCGGCTCGGCCGCTGCCTGGGCGCGCATGGCGGCGGGCAAGTAGGTGTATTTCTTGCCATTGATCCGATAGCCGACGCAGACCTTCAGCTCAGGAATGCCATCGAGCACGTCGATCTTGGTCATCACGATGCCCTGAATGCCACCGACCTTGACGGCCTGACGCACCATCGCCGCATCGAACCAACCGCAGCGACGCGGGCGGCCGGTGACGGTGCCGAATTCACGGCCACGCTCGCCGAGCAGCTTGCCCACATCGTCGAACAATTCGGATGGAAACGGGCCGGAGCCGACGCGGGTGCAATAGGCCTTGGCGATGCCGAGCACGAAGCCGGTGGCAGACGGGCCAATGCCCGAGCCGGAGGCGGCGGTGGCGGCAACCGTGTTCGACGAGGTGACGAAGGGATAGGTGCCGTGATCGACATCGAGCATCACCGCCTGCGCACCCTCGAACAGGATACGCTTGCCGGCACGGCGGGCTTCGTCCAGACGCTCCCAGACCGGCTCTACATAGGGCAGGATGCGCGGCGCGAGGGCGAGAAGCTGGTCGAGCAGCGCCTGCTTCTCGAAGGTTGGCGCACCAAGGCCGCGGAGCAGCGTGTTGTGGTGCAGCAGCAGCTCATCAAGCTTGAAGGACAAGGTTTCCGGCTCGGCCAGATCGCAGACGCGAATGGCGCGGCGGGCCACCTTGTCTTCATAGGCCGGGCCAATGCCACGACCCGTGGTGCCGATCTTGCCTTCGCCCCGCGCCGCTTCCCGCGCACGGTCAATCGCGCCATGCAGCGGCAGGATGAGGATCGCGTTCTCGGCGATGCGCAACGTCTCGGGCGAAACCTTCAGACCCTGGCCGATCACCCGGTCGATTTCGGACAGCAGCGCCTCCGGATCGATGACCACACCATTGCCGATGATGCCCATCTTGCCGCGCACGAGGCCCGAAGGCAGCAGCGAGAGCTTATAGGTCTGATCGCCGACAACCAGCGTATGGCCGGCATTGTGGCCACCCTGGAAACGCACCACCAGATCGGCGCGGCTGGCGAGCCAGTCGACAACCTTGCCCTTACCTTCGTCGCCCCACTGAGCACCGATGACGGTCACATTGGCCATTCGATTTACTCCACAGCGAGGGCGATCGATGCGCCCCCGATCACAATATGGCTGCAAGAGAGGCGCAAAGCCTCGGCACGCGGGTCTGCATCGGCAACCAGGCCAGCCACGGTGGCGTGACCCTGGGCGCGGAACGGGGCACCGTTCTCGCCGAGCGGAATATAGAGGCGGGTGAGCGGCGATTGCGGCGGGGCGGCACGCAAGACGGCATCGGGATAGATCGTCAGCCCCGTCGCAGGCTCCGCCTCACCACACAGATAGCGACCGCCACGGCCGAGTTCCTCATTATGGCCAATGGCATACACCGTGCAGCAGACGCCGGTGTGATACTTCAGACCACGGAATTCAACCGGATCGACGGTCAGCTTCACCGTGGGGGCCAGCGCGCGAATGGCGGCGACGGTGGCGGCCAGACGGTCGGCGGCAAGCTGCGCCCCCGGCGTGAGTTCGGCGGCAGCCAGAGCCGCCAGTGCGCGGTCGGCAGGACCGGCGGCGAGCAGAAGATCGGTCAGCGTCTCCGCCAGCGCACCACCATGTTCGGCGACGGAGGCGGCATCCTTGCGGTCCAGCGCAAAGGCCAGACGCGCACGCTGCTGGCCGGTGATGCCGCTTTCTTCCAGCAGGGTGGACACCAGCGTCGGCATCGTCAGATCAACGCTGAGATGCGTCAATCCGACTGCCGCGAGAGCTTCGGCACCCACGGCGAGGATCTCGGCATCGGCCTGTGGGCTGTCCGGCCCGATCAGTTCAAGCCCGGCCTGGGCGATTTGGCGGTCAGGATCGAGCTGCGAGCCATGCACGCGCAGGCACTGACCGTTATAGGACAGCCGCAGCGGGCGGGCGGCGTGGCCGAGTCGGGTGGCGGCGATGCGGGCGATTTGCGGCGTCATATCCGCGCGAATCGCCATCATGCGATGGGTGTCCGGGTCCATCAGGCGAAACACCTGATCGGCCATGGCGGCACCGGTGGCGGTGAGGAGATTATCCTCAAACTCCATCAATGGCGGTTTGACGCGCTGATAGCCATGGCTGGCGAAAACGCGCAGCACAGCACCGATGGCAGCCGCTTCGGTCTCTGCCTCGGGCGGCAGCAGATCGCGCAGGCCAGCGGGGAGAAGAGCGGGATTGGGCGGGGTATCGTCAGTCATGCGCTTTCAGCCTGATGCGGGTGGGCTATAGCATCACGAATCCACCGGGCAAACCGCCGATGAGACAGGTCAGGGAGCCACCTGCGCGTAGGCCCAATCGAGCCAGGGCATCAGCAGCGTCATATCGGACGCCTCAATCGTCGCCCCACCCCAGATTCGCAGCCCTGGCGGTGCGTCGCGATAGGAGGCGATGTCATAGGCAACGCCCTCTTTGTCGAGCAAAGCAGCCAGTTTGCGCGAGGTTTTGAACTGGGTTTCGGCGTCAAGGGCCAGGAACCACGGTGCGGTGATGCGCAGGCAAATCGCGGTGGACGAACGGCAGGCCGGATCGGCGCAGAGGAATTCCGCCCAATCGCATGTTGCCTCCCACGCCGCCACCGCCGCCAGATTGGCTTCCGAGCGCGCGATCAGCCCCGGCAGACCGCCGATGCTCTCCGCCCATTGCAGACCATCGAGTGCATCTTCCACGCAGAGCATTGACGGCGTGTTGATCGTCTCGCCCCGGAACAGCCCGGCATTGAGCTTGCCACCGCTGGTCATGCGGAAGACTTTCGGCAGAGGCCAAGTCGGCACGTAGCTCTCCAGACGGGCGACGGCGCGCGGCGACAGCGCGATCATGCCGTGGGCCGCCTCACCGCCCAGCACTTTCTGCCAGGACCAGGTGACGACATCGAGCTTGTTCCACGGCAACGCCATCGCGAAGGCGGCAGAGGTGGCGTCACAGATCACCAGGCCTTCGCGCTCATCCGGCAACGCCTCACCGCCCGGCATCCGCACGCCCGAGGTGGTGCCGTTCCAGGCCAGCACGATGTCATGCGCCGGGTTGAGCCGGGCCACATCCGGCAATGCGCCGAATTTGGCCTCCAATATGCGGGCGTCTTTCAGCTTGAGCTGTTTGACGATGTCGTTCGCCCAGGTGGTGGAGAAGGTCTCAAACGACAGCACATCCACCGGACGCTGACCGAGCAGCGACCACAGCGCCATTTCAACGGCCCCCGTGTCGGAGCCCGGCACCACGGCGAGCACCCAATCGGACGGCATGCCGAGGATCGATTTCGAGCGCGCGATCACTGCCTCGATGCGTGCCTTCGGCTCGGCGGCGCGATGGCTGCGCCCCAGCATGGCGGCTTCCAGCGTGGCCAGCGACCAGCCGGGGCGCTTGCTGCACGGGCCGGAGCCGAAATTCGGGTTAAGCGGGCGGGAATTGGGTTTGGCGATCGCGTTCATATCATCGTCGTAAAGCCCGGGCGCGCGGCACTCAACCCCATGAAATGCAAGGGCCGCCTACCGCCAGCGCAACAGCACCCGCTCCAGCAGGCCGACAATCACCGAAACCGTCAGCCCCAACAGCGAGAGCACCACGATACCGGCGAGCAAATCGTCGGTGGCGTAGAGATTGCCCGCCTGCAGCACGAACGCGCCGATGCCGTGTTCGGCGCCGATCATCTCGGCGGCGACCAGCAAAACGATGGCGGTGGCCGTGGTGATGCGAAATCCGGCCAGAATGGACGGCAATGCGCCCGGCAGCAGGATTTTGGTGACAATCGACCAATGGCTCAGCCCAAAACTCTGCCCCATGCGGATCAGGCCACGCTGCACGCCGTCTACGCCTGCCAGCGTGTTGATCACGGTGGGAAAGAACACGCCGAACACCAAGGTGACGATCTTCGAGCCCTCTCCGATGCCGAACCAGATGATGAACAGCGGCACGAGGGCGATTTTCGGGATCGGGAACAGTGCCGAGACCAGCGCCATCCCCGCCGAGCGGGCGATGCTGAACAGGCCGAGCAGCACGCCCACGATGATCCCGGCGATCGTGCCGATCACCCAGCCAATCGCCAGACGCTGCAACGAGGCCGTCAGATGCAGCCACAATTCACCCGAGACCGCGAGATCATGCAGCGATGTCACGATGGCGTGCGGCGAGGAGGCAAATTGCGTGGAAATCCACCCCAGCGAGGCGGCGAGCTGCCAGAGGCCGATTGTGGCCACCAAGGTGAGAATCGAGACGAGAATTTTCGAATCGGGCTGATATCCGCCCGCTCGGAAGCGAACCTTCTGCGTGTCTGCCATCATGTCAACTCCCGCTCGGCTTCGGCGGCATCGGCTCGCAGCAAGGCCCAGAGCCGCGCTTCGATGGCCAACAGGGCCGGATCGTCCAGACGGCGTTCAGACAACGGGGTGTCGATGCGGATCACCTCGCGAATCCGCCCCGGTCTGCGTCCCAACACAACGATGGTGTGGCCAAGCCGCACCGCTTCGGGAAGGTTGTGCGTGACATACACCGTCGTCACCCCGGTGCGGGCGATGAGGGCGGCGAATTCGTCGAGCAGCAGATCGCGCGTCTGCGCATCCAGTGCCGAGAGCGGCTCATCCATCAGCAGCACGGCCGGACGCACCGCCAGCGCACGGGCAATGCCCACCCGTTGGCGCATGCCACCGGAGAGTTGGCGCGGCCATGCGTGGGCGAAATCGGAAAGCCCGGTCAACGTCAGCACTTCGGCCACCCGCGCGGCACGGGCGGCCTTGTCCATCTTATGGTCTTCCAACACCAAGGCCACATTTCCCGCCACACTGCGCCAGGGCAGCAGGGCGAAATCCTGGAAGACATAGGTCAGTGGATTAAGGCAATCCGCCGAAGCCTGCCCCCGCAACAGCACCTCACCGCCTTCGGGTGCGACCAGACCGCCCAGAATGCCGAGCAACGTGGATTTGCCGCAGCCAGACGGGCCGACCAGCACTGTCACCTCGCCTGGGGCGATGTCGAGATCAATGCGATCCAGCGCCTTGAGGCCGCGATAGGAGTGGGAGACACCGCAGACCGACAAGCCAATGCCGGAATGCGGCGTGATGTCCTGGCTCATCGCGTGGGCAGATAGCCGGTGTCGATGATAGAGGCGGGGTCGATATCGCCCTTCACCATGCCCTGCTGGGCGAACCATGCAAGCTGCGCGCGCACATCGGCCACGTCCAGCGCGGCATCCTCATCATACCAACCAATTCCTTCGCGGATTTTACGCGCGCCGTCCGGGTCGGAGGTGAAGATGAATCTGCGGATATCGGCAATGGCCGCATCGGTGATTTTCGGGTCCCGCTTCGGCAGCAGGAAGGCCGTGCGATAATCGGCCACACCATGACGATAGGCGGTGCAGAAGGCATGCAGATCCGCCGAACGCTGCTCAAAGCTGCGCTGTGGTGCGAAGAGAGCGGTGATCTGATAGGGCACGTAATCGCCCACCCAACCAATGATATGCGCCTGCCCTGCCTCCACCATCGGCTTGGCCTGCGACGCCACCGCCATCGTGGCATCCACCTGCCCGGTCTTGACGGCGGCGAGCATGTTGCCGACTTGCTGCAATGGCCGCAATTGCATCGATTTCAAGTCAAACCCGGCCCGCTCGGCGATCCGCCCGGCCATGTAGTGGAAGGACGAGCCATATTGCGTGATGCCGAAGCTGTGGCCTGCAAGCTTGCCCACATTGGTCAGGCCCGCGGCATAGGCGGCGTTGGAGGCGAGAATGGCGGTGAGCTCGAAACCCTTCTGCTCATGCAGACCGCCGCCGATCACCTTGAGCGTGCCACGCCCGGCCAAGCTGAAGAAGCCGCCGGTGAGGGCGGTGACACCGATATCGATGTCGCCTGCCACAGCGGCGGCGGCAATCGGTTGGGCGGCTTCGAAAAAGACGAACTCCACCGGGCAGCCCGCCGCCGCGAAATAGTTGCGCGCCTGCGCCATATAAAGCGGTGCGGGGGAGAGCGTGTGCAGCAGACCAAGCCGCAGACCGGAGGCGGCCGCCCGCGCGGGCCGGCTGGCGAAGGTCGCAGCCGAGGCCGCCAGCGAGGCCATCAGAACATTTCGACGGGTGAATTGCATCAGGGCGTTTCCCTCTGTTGCCAAACCGGCGCTTGCTGCGTCGTGCAGGCGGATGTTGTCGCGCGAGATCGGGCCGGGATCAACTGCGCGCAGTCTGTTGCCACACATGAGTGCCGCCACGTCATCGCAGCGTGCGGAACACCAATGCCAGATTATTCGCCGGCATCTCGACAATCTCGGGTGCCGCAAACCCCTGCCCCGCCGCACATTCCGCCACCTGCTCCACCGAACGCAGCCCCCAAAGCGGGTTGCGCTGCTTCAAATCGGCATCGAAGGCCGCATTGCTCGCAGCGGTCGGCACGCCCGCGCGGCGATATGGGCCGTAGGTGATCAACACGCCCCCCGCCGCCAGCAATCGCCCGGCATTGCGCATCAGCCCCTCAGTGGCGGACCAGGGCGAGATGTGGATCATGTTGATGCACAGCACCGCATCTGCCGCCGCCATCGGCCAGTCGCCGGCGGCATCGAGGTCGAGGGCCGGGCGGATGTTCGCCACACCTGCCGACCACGCATCGATACTGACACGCTGCGCCGCGCCCGGATCGCTCGGCTGAAACGCCAAACCGGGCAGAGACTCGGCGAAATAGCGCACATGCTCGCCCGAGCCGCTGGCCACTTCCAGCACCACCCCACGCGGCGGCAACACGCGGCGCAGTACATTCAGAATCGCGTCGCGGTTGCGCTGGACAGCAGGCGCCTGAAGGCGGACGCCCTCAGGCTGCCATTGTGGCGGGATGGAGCTCAATAGAGCAGACGGGCGCGGATGGTGCCGTCGATCTTGCGCAGATCGCCCAAAATCGCATCCTCATCCGCCGGACCTTCAGCGTCGATGACCACGTAACCGAGTTCGCCCGCAGTTTGCAGGAATTGGGCGGCGATGTTCTGGCCGCGCTTGCTGAAGACGTCGATGACGCGGAACAGCAGGCCGGGCACGTTGCGATGCACATGCATATAGCGCGTGCCGGTGGGGGCCTTGGGCAGTTGCACCTGCGGGAAATTCACCGCGCCGATGGTGTTGCCCACATCGCTGTAATCGATCAGCTTGCGCGCCACTTCCTCACCGATGCGCGCCTGCGCCTCGGCCGTCGAGCCGCCGATATGCGGGGACAGGATCACGTTGGGCAGGTTCTGCAACGGCGTCACGAACCGCTCATTGTTCGAGCCCGGCTCATATGGGAACACGTCCACGGCCGCGCCGTGCAGGCGCTTCTCCCGCAGGGCAACGGCCAGCGCATCGATATCGAGCACGGTGCCGCGCGCATTGTTGAGCAGGATGGCGCCCTGCTTCATCATGGCGATTTCGCGCTCGCCCATCATGCCTTCGGTTTCCGCCGTTTCCGGCACATGCAGCGACACCACATCCGCCGTGGCGAGCAATTCGTCCAGCGTGTTCACCTTATGGGCATTGCCCATCGGCAGCTTGGCGGCGGTGTCGAAGAAAATCACCCGCATGCCCATCGCCTCGGCCAACACCGACAATTGGCTGCCGATATTGCCGTAGCCGACGATGCCCAGCGTCTTGCCGCGCATCTCGTTGGAGCCTGCCGCCGATTTGTCCCACACGCCGCGATGAGCGGCGGCGGATTTGTCGGGGATGTTGCGCATCAGCATGACCATCTCGCCGATGGACAGTTCCGCCACCGAGCGGGTGTTGCTGTAAGGCGCGTTGAAGACCGGAATACCAGCGTCACGCGCGGCCGTCAGATCCACCTGATTGGTGCCGATGCAGAAGCAACCCACGGTCAACAGGCGATCTGCGGCCGCGAACACCTCGTCGGTCAATTGCGTGCGGCTGCGAATGCCCAGGATATGCACGCCCTTGAGAGCCTCGGTGAGGTTATCCCCGTCCAGCGCGCCCTTGAGGCGGGTGATGTTGCTGTAGCCGTCCTGCTCGAACATTTGAACGGCAGTGTCGTGAATACCCTCCAGCAACAGGATCTTAATGCGATCCTTCGGCAGGGAAAGGCGCTCGGCTGAGATCTGCGACTGTGACATGATGACCCGATGCGGTAGAAACGAGGCGCATATGTAGGGAGATCCGCATGCAAACGGAAGCCGAAGCACAACTGCGCCGTCTGTTGGACATCATGGAAGCCCTGCGCCACCCGCAGACCGGCTGCCCGTGGGACCGGGAGCAGGATTTCGCCTCCATCGCGCCTTACACCATCGAAGAAGCCTATGAGGTGGCCGACGCCATCGCCGCGCGCGACTTCGCGGCCCTTCCCGATGAGCTTGGCGACCTGCTGCTGCAGGTGGTCTATCATGCACGAATGGCTGAGGAAGAAGGCCGTTTCGCCTTCGCTGACGTCGCACGCGCCATCGCCGATAAGATGATCCGCCGCCATCCGCACGTCTTCGGCGAGGACGCGGCCCGTGACGCCGGCATGCAGGTGGCCGCCTGGGAGGAACACAAGCGCGCCGAACGCGCCGCCCGTGCGGAGACCGGCACATTGGCCGGCATTCCCGTCGCCCTCCCCGCCCTCACCCGCGCCCGCAAGCTGACCGCGCGTGCCGGGCGGGTGGGATTTGATTGGTCCAATGCCGAGGAAGTTATTGTAAAATTAGAAGAAGAAATCGCCGAATTGCGCGCTGAACTTCCAGGTGCCGACCGTGCAAGATTGGCCGATGAATTCGGCGACATCCTGTTTGTGACAGCAAACCTTGCCCGCAAACTCGATTTGGACCCTGAAACATGTTTGCGACACGCGAATGAAAAGTTCTATCGTCGTTTCGGATCTATCGAGAAAGATCTCGCCGCCCAGGGAAAGACTCCCGCAGAGTCGACGCTGGAGGAAATGGAAATCCTCTGGCAGGTGGCAAAGCGGCGAGAGCAAGGCTTGAACTGACCCGTTACTTCTTCATCATAAAAATGAAAGACAGAAAGGTTTTTCATTGCGGCCATCAGGAAACCGTTAATCCATCATTGAAGAAGAGCCTGTTGACGGCTTAGACTTACGCTGACGTCAACGCCCGGCGATGTGGCCAGACAGGCAGAGCACTCACAATGACCTTTTACAACGTCAGCTCCGGCTCCGTTACATCCAACGGGGTGCCGCTGTCCTCCGGCGGCACCATTAACGGCGACACCATCAACCCTGGCGACAATGTAAATGTTCAGGGCGGCGGGTCGATCATCGGCGTGACGGTTGATAGTGGCGGTTTCATCAACACCATCGCCGGCGGCTTTGAATACGGCACGATTGTCAATGGCGGCCAGGATCAAGTCGCACTGGGCGGTGTTGCCAGTGGCGACCAATTGCTGAACGGCGGACAGCAATATGTCTCCGTCGGCGGTTCAGCCTATCAGACCACTGTCGGCAGTGGCGCCCATCTGGAGGTCAGCGCGGGCGGTGTCGTGACCAGCGTGACGGTGAACAATGCCGGGCAGATGAATGTCGATTCAGGAGCGTCTGCCACTGGCACCGTGCTCAGCAGCGGGGCCTTCGCGATCGTCTCATCCGGCGGCACGCTGACCAACACAACCGTTGATTCAGGCTCGCTGCTGATCGTCTTCCCCGGCGCGATCGTCAACAACATCATCTCATCCGGCGGCACGGTTGTCACGTCAGGCGTGGGCGTCGTCGAGAATGGCGGCCTTGTCAATCCCGGCACGCTGATCGCCAATTCCTCCATTCCGAGCAATGCCGTCCTGGGCGTGTTCTCCGGTGGCAGCGCGGTCAATGATACGGTCAACAATCAGGCTTATGTGTTCAGCGGCGGTGTCACCACCGGGTTGATCGTGGCCAGCGGCGCACAGGTCGATGTCGGGCCGGGCGGCGTGGTGAGCAGCACTCAGGTGCAAAGCGGCAGTGTGGAGATGATCTCCTCCGGCGGTTCGGCCAGCGGCACGATCATTGGCAATGGCGGTATCGAGGTCATCGAGAGCGCGGGCTCTGCCACAGGGGACATCGTGCAGTCGGGCGGCACGCTGGTCGTGCTGCCGGGTGCCATCGTGACCGGCACCACCATCAGCACAGGCGGGGCGGTCATTTCCTCCGGCTTGGCGGAGATCAGCGCCGGCACGGTTCTCGGCACCGCGCATTCCGCCAGCGGCCTGGTTCTGGGCGACCATGAGACATTGCTGATCCTGCCGGGCGGCACCGCGACGGCGGTGCAAGTCAACGGTGCCAACGATTACAACAACGGTGCCACGGTCGACGTCTACAGCGGCGGTGTTCTCTCCAGCGCCGACACGACCAGTCAGGGTACGGTCAACATCTTGTTCGGCGGTATCGGCTCGTCAGATGTCATCGGCTCGAACGGCACGGAGAATGTGTCTTCCGGCGGTTTGGACTCCGCCGTGTTCGTCTCCTCAGGCGGCACGTTGAATGTCGATCAGGGCGGATCGGCGAATTCGGCGCTGGTGGTCAGCTATGGCTCGATCAACGTCTCGTCGGGTGGCATTGCGACGAATCTGACGATCGCCTCGGGTGGATCGCTGAATATCATCTCCGGTGGCCTTGCCGGGAACGTGCTGGTTTCGGGCGGCGTGGCCAACGTCTATTCCAGCGGCGTCATGAGCGCCACAAGCGTTACCTCCGGCCAGATCGACATCTACAGCGGCGGCAGCGTCAAGAGCGCAACGGCTGGGGTGAATGGCCTTATCCTGGTTTCATCCGGTGGCGTGATCAGTTCCACATCCGCAACCTCCAGCGGCCAGGAGTGGGTCAGCTCCGGTGGCGTGATCGACAGCGCCAGCATCAACTCCGGCGCTGCGATCGAGGATCTCTTCGGCGGCTTGGTCAGCGGCGTTTCCGTGCGTGGTGCCGGCACGCTGTTTGTCAGCGGCGGCGGCGTGGCGTCCAATGTCAGCATCTCGGGCGGCGGCACGGTCAGTGCGGGCGGCGGCGCGCTGATTTCCGGCTTGCAGCTCTCCTCCGGTGGCACGCTGATTTTGTCTGGCAATGCCAAGTTGGTCAGCGCGGTCTTCTCGTCCGGCGTTGGCTATTCCTTCGCCGATGCACAGACCTTGGTGAGCAGCGCCATCGTCAGCAGCGGTGCCGCGATTACTGTCTCCTCCGGTGCGGTGTTGTCCAACACGATCGTCAGCAGCGGCGGCACGGCCAAGGTGGCCGTGGGCGGCGAGCTTCTGAGCAACACGGTGCTCAAGGGCGGCGTGCTGAATGTGCGCAGCGATGGGTTGGCGGTCAGCACCATTGTCAGTTCCGGCGGCACTATATCGGCGGCCTATGCGGGTGCGGTGGACGAATACACCGCCATCTCCTCCGGCGGCGTGGCGATTGCCACGTTCTACAGCGACAGCCTATCGGCAAGCGTGAGCAATGGCGGCGTGCTGTCGGCTCTGCTCGATGGCAGTGCGACCAGCACCACGGTGTCCAGCGGCGGTGAGATCCTGGTGTCTTGGGGGGGTGCGATCAGCGGCGCGGATCTGCTCAGCGGTGCGCTGCTCAGCGCCTCGGGTGGCGGAGTGGTGACAAGCGATGTCATCGGCAATGGCGCTGAACAGATTATTGCGAATTCCGGCACTGATTCCGGCACGATCGTTCAATCCGGCGGCATCGACATCATCTCGTCCGGGGCCTATGCCTCGGGGGTAGAGGTGCAGAGCGGCGGCATCCTGCTGGTTCTGCCGGGTGCGAATGTGGTTGGCACGCAGGTGGATTCGGGCGGCACGGCGGTGTCCGCCGGCATTGAGGTGATCTCCGGCACCAGTGCTGCGGCTCCGATTTCGGGTGGGGTTACGGTTAACCTGACCGCTTATACCAGCGGCGAGAGCGTCTATGTGCTGTCGGGCGGCATCGAGAACTTTGCCACGCTGAGCAGTGGCGCCACGCTGCGCATGTTCAGCGGCGCCATCGTCGAAAACACCTCGGTTCTCAGCGGCGCGACGCTGCGCATCAATCCGGGTGCGCAAGATATCGGCACCGATATCGGCAGCGGCGGCACCGAGATTGTTTCCTCCGGTGGATCGGCCGGCGGCCAACAATTGGTGCAGAGCGGCGGATTGGAGATTGTCACCTCGGGGGGTGTTGTCTCGGGTACGGATTTGGCCGTCGGCAGTCTGTTGATCGTCGAACCCGGTGGATCGACCGGCAACGTCTCCGGCAGCCCCACAAGTGCCGTCTCGACCGGGGCGATCTTGCTGTCGGGCACGGTGCAGGTCCAGAGCAGTGCCATTCTGAGCAGTGCGCTGGTCCAGTCGGGGTATACCGATTACGTGCTCGATGGCGGCACGCAGATCAGCGGCCTGGTCCAGTCTGGCGGCGCGCTGTTGCTGTTCGATGGCGGCCAAACCAGCAGTGCGGTGATCAGCGCTGGCGGCTCGATGACCGTCTCGGGCGGATCGGCGATGTCAACAACCGTCAGCTCTGGCGGACAGTTGATCGTCTCCTCCGGTGGCTGGGCGAGCGGCACGGTGCTCAGTGCAGGTTCGGCGCAGATCTATTCCGGTGGCGTCGATCTCAACACCGTCGTCAGCAGCGGCGGCAATTTCCGCGTCACCTCCAATGGCTATGCCAGCGGCACGGTGGTCAGCAGTGGCGGTCAGTTGCAGGTGCGTCTGGATGGCGCGCTGGAAAGCGGCGCGCAGATCAGTTCCGGCGGTGCGGGTCTGGTCTATCTCGGCGGCATCGATAGCGGCGCCACCGTGAGCAGCGGCGGCATCATCAGCGTCGGCTGGGGGGGCATCGACAGTTCGGCGACAGTCTCCGGCGGCGGCGCGATGATCGCCTATTCCGGCGGTGCGATCGACAGTGCCACGATTGAAGGCATCGTCTCCGCCTTCCAGGGCGGTGTGATCAGCGCGGCGCAAATATCCAGCGGTGGCGTGCTCGATATCGTGGGCGGCGGCTTGGGGCAGCAAAACGTTGTGCTGGGCAGCGGCCTGCTTCAGGTGTTCAGCGGCGGCGTCGATAGCGCGGCGGCGATCGGTTCCGGCGGCAGCGAGATCGTCCTCGGCGGTGGCAGCGCGATCGGCGCGATGGTTGCCAATGGCGGCGTCCAGAACGTCTATTCGGGCGGTAACACCTCCAACACCACCGTCCTCAGTGGCGGCTCTGAGGACGTCTTTATCGGCGCCTCCGCCGCGGCCACGACGATTCTGGGCGGTGGCGCGATGATGGTTCAGGCTGGCGGTGCGGTCAGTGGCACCAACATCGACATGAGCCTGAGCGGTGTGGTGGGCGTGGGAAACCCGATTGGGTTCATTCCCGGTGCCGATTTGTTCGTCAATTCCGGTGGCACGGCGTCCGGCTCGATCATCAACAGCAGCGGCTTCGAATACGTCAGCTCCGGCGGCATCGATACGTCGGCCACGGTGAATGCGGGCGGCGATCTGATCATCTCCAGCGGTGCCAATGTCAGCCTGACCAGCCTGGGCAGCGGTGGCACCATCGATTTCAACTTCCTCACCTATACCGGCGGCTCTGGCACGATCGACTCGGCGGGCGATATCCTGACCGTCTATGAAAACGGCACCTCGGCCACATTGTCGCTGATCGGCAATTATGCGGGCGATACGGTGGTTGTCGGCTCGGATAATATGGGCGGCACCGATGTCTCGGTTGTGCCCTGCTATTGTGAGGGCACACTGGTCCTGACCGATCAGGGGGAGAAAGCGGTGGAGTTGCTGGCGATTGGCGATGTGCTGATCACCGCCAGCGGTGCATTGCGTCCGATCCGCTGGATCGGCACCCGCCGCTATGTCGGCACCTTCGCCAACCGCAACCGCAAGCTGCTGCCGGTGACGTTCCAAGCCGGATCGCTGGCCGACGGCGTGCCCGCGCGCGACCTTTCGGTGTCACCGCTGCATGCGATGTTCCTCGACGGCATGCTGATCCCGGCCGATGCGCTGGTGAATGGCAGCAGCATCACACAGGCGACATCGGTCGATGAGGTGGCGTATTTCCACATCGAACTCGACAGCCATGACGTGATCCTGGCCGAGGGGGTGGCGGCAGAGACCTTCCTTGACGATGGCAACCGCGGCCAGTTCCACAATGCCGCCGAGTTCGACATTCTCTATCCGGATGCCGAACAACCGCTGGTGCCGCATTATTGCGCCCGTCGCGTGGAGCATGGCCCGGCGCTGGAAGCCGTGCGCAAACGCATCGCGGCACGCGTGGTGCGGCGTTCGGTGGGGTAAAGCTCACGCAAAGTGTTACACAAGGGAGATCGTTGCGCCGATTGAAGAATTCCCATTGGCGGGATAGCCTGCGGATATAAAAATGCTCCTCAGGGTCTGAGGGGCATTTTTTAACCTTCTGCTGCCTGACGAACGGATCTCGCCCGATGACCACCCATTACGTGAGCGCGCAGACAATCTCCTCCGGCATCACGGTGGCGTCGGGCGATCTCTGGGTGGTGGAGAGTGGCGGCGAGATGGTGAACACCATCGTGCCAGACGGTGCCCGCGTGGTGAATGACGGCGTTATGCTCGACACCAGCGTGCAATCCGGCGGCGTGCTGTCCAACAACGGCACTGGCGCGCTGGCCACCAGCACGGCCGTGGCCAGTGGCGGCATGATCCAAACCATTTTCGGTGCCGTGGAACAGGCCACCAGCATTGGCTCCGGCGGCGTGGCGTCGGTGTTCTTCGGCGGCCAAGCCCAGAGCGATATCGTCTCCAATGGCGGTGTGGACATCATCGGCTATGGTGGGACGGGCAGCGCAGCCGTGGTGTCGTCCGGCGGTGTGCTCAGCGCCCGCAACAGCGGCACGATCATTTCCGCCCAAGTGCTGTCCGGTGGCGAGATGGTGCTCAGCTCCGCTATCGACAGTGGGTCGGTGATCGCCAGCGGCGGTTTGGAAATCCTCTCATCTGGCGCTGTTGCATCGGGCATCACGATCCAACAAGGCGGTGTGGTGATCGCGTTGCCGGGTGCCAGCGTGGTCAGTGCCACCGGCGGCGAGATCATCTCCTCCGGCGCGGTGCTGATCTCCGGCACGCAGGTGGTGAGCTACGCAGGCGCGGGCGGCGGTCTTAATTATTCGAGCTTTGTCGGTTCCGAGACCATATTGGTGCTTCCCGGCGGTCAGGCGAATTACAACTCCATCGCCTCCGGTGCCACGATCGAAACCTTCGGTGGAGACATCGCCTACACACAGATCTCTGGCGGCGGCGTGCAGATCACCGCGCAGAGCGGCCTCGCAGACTACATAACGGTCTCCAGCGGCGGTGAGGATATCGTTCAATCTGGCGGGGCGGATAACGGCGCAACGGTTGAATCCGGTGGGCTGATGATCATTCAATCCGGCGGTGTCGCCGTCAATGTGACCGCTGCGGTCGGCGGCACGGTGATCGTCGAACCGGGTGGGCAGCTGGATGGCGTGACGGGCTTTGGCAATATTGCAACTTCTGGCAATTTGCTGATGTCCGGCACCCAGGAAGTCACCTGGATCGCCGGGCAGAACGCCGATTTTACCTCCACTGTCACGTCTGGCGAGACGGATTACGATCTCAGCGGCGGCATTGCGCTGAATGCGCTGGTCACCTCAAGCGGCACAATGCTCGTCTTTTCGGGCGGTGTTGCGAGCAATATCGAGATCATCTCGGGAGGTCTGACACAGATTCATGTCGGCGGGTCAGCCACCGGCACGCAGGTGCTTTCAGGTGGCACGCTGGTCGTCTCCTCCGGAGGCATCGACACGCAAGCCCAGATTTTCGTAGGCGGTCATGTTGCCGTTCAGTCGGGCGGTCTTGACCTGGGCGCGGCGATCATCGGCGGTGAGTTGACGGTCGATTCAGGCGGCGTTGCCAGCGGCGCGGTGGCGAGCCAAGGCTTCGTACATATTCAGGAAAATGGTATCGGCAGCGCTGTCACCATCAGCAGCGGTGCCACGGAAGCGGTGTATTTGGGCGGTTCGGCCATCGGCACCGTCGTCGATGCGGGCGGCGTGATCAGCAGCTTCGACGGCGGCACCGATATTGGCACCGTGCTCAGTGGCGCAACGGCGCTCGTCGGTTCCGGCGGTGCTGCTATCAGCACATATATCGGCGCAGGTGCAACGCAGTGGATCGATGTTGCCGGTTCAGCCTCTGCGGCCATTGTGGCCGGTAGCGGCACACAGGAACTGCTCGGCGGCCTTGCCACCAGCACCACCATTCTGTCGGGCGGAAACCTGATCGACGACCATGGCACGATTTCGGCCACCACGGTCGGTTCAGGCGGCACGCTGACCCTGACCTCATCGACGCTCACCTTTGCCTCCATCGTAAGTGCGGTTGACAACAGTGTGTTCACCGATGCGATCGTGAGCCTGTTTTCAAACACCTCCGCAACGCATAGCGTCAGTGCCCCCTTCCCTGTCACGACGGGCACCGCCTACGCGCAGGCATTCAACACAATTGTCAGCAATGGCGGCGTGGCGAATGTCGATTCCTATGCTTTCGCTTCGGCCACTTCGGTGTTGTCAGGCGGTGAGCTGATCAACACCGGCGGGGTGGACAATGCCACGCGCCTCAGCGGCGGCAACGAAACCATTCTATCAAACGGATTGTCGATCAGCGCATACATTGTCAGCGGGGGCGTGCAGGATGTGAATTCCGGCCAGACCAGCGGCGTGGTGGTCGATCATGCTGGCCAGCAATATCTGTTTGCGGGCAGCACGATCAGCACGGTGCTCGGCAATGGCGGCACCGAAATCGTTCAAGGTGGTGTCGCCTATGACACGCAGGTGAATGCGGGCGGCATCCTGTCGGTTGAGGGGCAGGTGGATGTGATCCCCCTCGGCTCGGCGGTGAGCGGCCAATACTCCTCCTTCAGCGAGGTGTTGCTGCAGGCGGCCTTCGCCAGCGGAACGCATGTGGCCTCGGGCGCGACGGTCCTCGTCACCGCAGGCGGCTATGTCTCGGCCACCACCGTCAGCAATGGCGGCGTGTTGGAGAATGCCGGGGGCACCGTCTCGGGTGCGGATATCGGCAGCGGCGGTCAGGAGCAGGTTTACAGTTCCTCCGTCGATGTCGGAGCCACCATCGAGGGCTTCGGCATCATGCGGGTCTGGGATGGTGCGTCGGTCTCCAACACCACGTTGCAGCTCAACGCCACGGTGGAGATGGCCAATGTCGGCTATGCCGCCAGTGACACGTTCTCTCTCAATTCCGCCACCAACATCCTCACTGTCTCCGGTGGGGGCGTGAGTGAGAGCATTCAGTTGCTTGGCTCCTATGCCAATGACACGTTCGCGCTGTCACAGGATGCCCTGATCACCTCCGGCACCGACATCACCCTCACCTCGGTGCCCTGCTATTGCGAAGGCACGCTGATCCTGACCGATCAGGGAGAGCGTGCGGTGGAGTTGCTGGCAATCGGCGATGTGTTGATCACCGCCGGTGGTGCGCATCGCCCGATCCGCTGGATTGGCAAGCGCGCCTATGCCGGCACGTTCGCACATCGCAACCGCAAGCTGTTGCCGGTCACCTTCGCCGCCGGATCGCTGGCCGATGGCGTGCCGACGCGGGATTTGTCGGTCTCGCCCCTGCATGCGATGTTCCTCGACGGCATGCTGATCCCGGCTGAAGCATTGGTGAATGGGGCGAACATCACACAGGCGCAATCGGTGGAGACGGTGTCCTACTTCCACATCGAGCTCGACAGCCACGATGCGATCATCGCCGAGGGGGCCGCATCGGAGACCTATCTCGATCACGGCAACCGGGCGCAATTCCACAATGTCGGTGAGTTCGACATCCTCTATCCCGACGCGGAAGAGACCATCACGCCGCAATATTGCGCCCGTCGGGTGGAACAGGGCGCGGAGGTGGAAGCGGTGCGGCGGCGGATTGCCGCCAGATCAGCCCAGCAACGCCGCGCGTAGGGCGTCCCAGCTGTCGCGATCCGGGGTGCAGATCAGGCCGCCATGGATGTTGTCGGCCTGATAGGCGCTGCCGTCGAAATGTGCGCTGTAACCGCCGGCTTCCTGATGCAGCAACCAGCCCGGCGCGTGGTCCCACGGGTAGAGGCGACCATAGAATAAATAGTGACAGCCGCCACCGGCCAACAGCCGATATTCATGCGCCGCACAGCGATAGCCGAAGCTGCCCGCCACACGCGGCAGGTTTGCCGCCACCCGCGCGCCGAGATCGGGCGGCAGAAACCGCCAGGACGCGCCGCCATTCATCTCCGACACCGGCACCGGGGCTGCCACATGCAGGCCGCGCGTGCTGCCATCCTCGCGCGCGATCCACGCCCCTTCCC
Source organism: Acetobacteraceae bacterium (assembly GCA_031291725.1). Lineage (GTDB taxonomy): Bacteria > Pseudomonadota > Alphaproteobacteria > Acetobacterales > Acetobacteraceae > CAIQQQ01. The sequence goes on along the minus strand of JARLIM010000034.1, from coordinate 188,412 downwards.
CGCGCAACGCCAACGCGGTGTCGCGCCCGATGGGGTCGTGAATGGCGGTGCCGACGACCTGCCCGCGCATCAACACCGCCGACATGCAGCCGAACAGCGTCATACCGGCGGCGAAATTGCTGGTGCCGTCCACCGGATCGACGACGAAAGCCAGATCGGCCTGCATCAGACCGTCGAGCACCCGAGCATCCGCACTCGCCGCCTCTTCGCCGATCACCACGCAGCCGGGAAACTCCGCCTGCAAACGCGCGGTGATCATCCGCTCGGCCGCTTCATCGGCGTCGGTGACGAGATCGAGCGGGCCGGTTTTGCTGCGAATGGCCCCCTCGGCCAGACAGCGAAAGCGCGGCAGAATCTCAGCACGGGTGGCGTCTTGCAGGATGTCGGACAGAACGCCCAGCTGCGCGCGGGTGAACAGGCTCATGGTTGTTCGAACCGCGAACGATCCGCGGGCGAGAGGCGCACCGTCACCGCAATCCCCTCCTCTGCATCCATCCGGCTGACGACTTCACCGTGCTTGTACAGCCACGCCAAACGCGCACCATCGGTGACGGACAGCGTGTAGCTGCACAGCACCATGCCCGCCTGCAGCCGTGCATCGATCGCCGCCGCCAGCACATCCAGCCCCTCGCCCGAGATCGCGGAGACGGCGATGCAGCCGGTTTTGGTCGGCACCTCCGCCACGCCGCCGAGCAGATCGGCCTTGTTGAGCACTTCGATGCAGCGATCCTGCCAGTTCTCATCCAGCGCACCATCGCGCACCAGACCATCCAGCACCGCCTCCACATCCTCACGCTGCGCCACCGTATCGGGGTGCGAGGCGTCGCGGACATGCAGGATGATGTCGGCCTGCGACACTTCCTCCAACGTGGCACGGAAGGCGGCGACGAGTTCGGTGGGCAGTTCGGAGATGAACCCCACGGTGTCCGACAAGATCGCCCGCCGCCCGGAGGGCAGCGTCAGGCCGCGCATGGTGGGGTCCAATGTGGCGAACAGCAAATCCTTTGCCATCACCTCAGCACCGGTGAGCGCATTGAACAAGGTGGATTTGCCCGCATTGGTGTAGCCGACGAGGGCCACCGTCGGGAACGGCGTGCGCTTGCGGGCGTCGCGATGCAACCCCCGTGTTCGGCGCACCTGCTCCAACTCGCGCTTCAGGCGCACCATGCGGTCGTCGATGAGGCGTCTATCGGCTTCGATCTGCGTCTCACCCGGACCGCCGAGAAAGCCGAAACCGCCGCGCTGACGTTCCAGATGGGTCCAGGACCGCACAAGGCGTGAGCGTTGATAGCTCAGATGGGCCAGTTCCACCTGCAACGCACCTTCGGAGGTGGTGGCACGCTCGCCGAAAATATCCAGGATCAACCCGGTGCGGTCGATCACCTTGCAGCCCCAGGCCTTTTCAAGATTGCGCTGCTGTACGGGGGAGAGCTGGCAATCCATCACCACCACGGCTACTTTTTGGGCCGCCAGCTGCGCACCCTGTATGTCCATCTGGCCCAGACCGAGCAGCGTGGCGGAGCGTTTCAGGCGCAGGGGCACGATGGCGCTGTGCACCACCACAAGGCCAATGGCCGCCGCAAGTCCCACGGCTTCCGCCAGACGGGCTTCACTGGCACGCAGGGCGTCAGCGCGATCGGGGCGTTCCCAAGGCAGGATCACGGCGGCCAAAGTCGGCCCGCCACGATCACTGCCACCAGTCTTGTCCTTCTGGCGCGACGTCAGATCAAGTTCACTCAGACTCAGGCTCCCGACGTGCAAGGGTGAGCGTATTGCCAAGCGGATTGGCCGGCGTCACGCCACTGGCAACCCCACCCACGGCGGCAGCAGCCGTCGCGGCATCGACCTTGGCACCATCGAACAGCTGGATCGGCGCGCCCGGCATCACGGTGCTGATGGCGTGCTTATAGACCAGCTGCGTGTGACCATCCCGGCGCAACAGCACCGAGAAATTGTCGAACCAGGTGATGATACCCTGGAGCTTCACACCGTTCACCAGAAACACGGTTACGGCTGTTTTGTTTTTGCGCAAGTGGTTCAGAAAGACTTCCTGAACGTTCTGCGACTTGTCAGTGGCCACGGAATGAATCCTTATCTTTGACGCTCCACACGGAGAGGCGCGTTGCGAGTCATGTTGCAGTGCAGCATGTTCCTGCAAATCGCGCCTGCTAGGCAAGCATCTTCCGCTATGCTGACATGGTATTTGTGTCGATTAAATGGGCATCGCGCGTAAAATTGCCGTCAGTGGGCGCATTGACGTCTGCATGATGCGCAAGGCCGCCCACAAACACGGCAAACCCACCATATCCATGCAACAGCCGCATAGCGAGGACGAAACATTGCGAGGTCCACCGCACCATTTGGGCCACCGCGAATCAGCTTCGGTGCAATCTTGTGGCTGCCCCCACGCCGTTGCGCATTGAATTTCCGACCATGCTTCGTCATGGTCTGATAAATGTAAGGAGTACACAGCGTGCCGCCTCGCCTGCCCGCCCCGCACCCGCCTGCCCCGGAGCGGGATGCCCTGCCAGCGGAGCCGACACATGCACGCCGCTTCGGCAAAACCCGCACCGCGCAATCCACCGCCCTGTTGGAGGATTATGCCGAGTTGATCGGCGATTTGCTGGCCGCCGGCGGTGAGGCGCGGCCGACCGATATTGCACGGCGTATCGGGGTCAGCCACGCCACCGTGATCAAGACCATCGCCCGCCTCAAACGCGAGGGCCTCGCCACATCGCGCCCCTATCGCGGGGTGTTCCTGACCGAGACCGGCGAACATCTGGCAGCCCGCGTGCGGGCGCGGCATCGTTTGGTGGTCGATGTGCTGCTCGCCGTCGGGGTGCCGCAGGAAGCCGCCGAGCAGGATGCCGAGGGCATTGAGCATCACGTCTCCGAAGTCTCACTGGCCGCCTTTGCCGCCTTCTTGCAGCGCCAAGGGTGATGTCTGGCCGATGAACCCCACTCTGCGCGGCTTGGGCTGGATGATGCTGTCCGGGCTGCTCTTTGTTGTGCTCAACACCACCATGCGCGGCATCGCGCTGACGATGAACCCGATTGAGGTGCAGGCGTTGCGCTATTCGGCGGGCATCATCGTCATGCTGCCGTTGATCGCGCGCACCGGATTGCAGGCATGGCGTCCGGCATCGGGGTGGTGGGGACAGGTGCGGCGCGGCATTGTGCACACCACAAGCCTGCTGCTCTGGTTCACCGCCCTGCCGCATATCCCGATTGCCGACACCACGGCGATCAGCTTCACCACGCCGATTTTCGTCATGATCGGTGCGGTGATCTTCCTGGGGGAGAAGATGATATGGGAGCGTTGGGTGGCCGCGCTGATCGGCTTCTCCGGCGTATTGGTGGTGGTCGGCGGCGGTATATCCGGCCATGGCGGGGCCTATACGCTGCTGATGCTGTCCTCCTCCCCGCTGATCGCCGCCTCCTATCTGATCAGCAAATCATTGACCAGGCACGACAAGCCTTCCGTGATCGTGGCCTGGCAGTCGATCACGGTGGCGATGCTGTCACTTCCGATCGCAGCCCTCGACTGGACATGGCCGAGCATGGTGCAATGGATCCTACTCCTGCTGTGTGGCCTGATGGGCAGCACCGGACATTATTGCCTCACGCGGGCCTTCGTTGCCGCCGATATCTCCGCCACCCAGCCGGCACGTTTTGTGGACCTCGCCTGGAGTTCCGCGGCGGGTTGGATCGCCTTTCAGGAAGTGCCCACCAAGGGGACGCTGATCGGCGCCGCCATCATCCTGGGCGGCACGACATGGCTGGCGCAGCGTGAGCGGGCGATCAGGATGCGGCAGGCATGATGGGGGATGGCGTGCCATCCCACCATGCACCGTGCGACCTTAGCCTGCCCGACGACGCACACATCCCGCGATCGCTGCCGCAGATGCCAGCAGGATCAGGCTTGCAGGCTCCGGCACGGCTGAGCCGCCGGATGGGACGGCCGCTCCGGTGACGGAACTGGCATATCCCACGCCGTAACCGTCATAGATCGTCATGCCGGTGACGGCATCCGTGGTTCCCAGGGCGAGATCATCCGCAAAATTTATGCCGACAAAAAGCGCATTCGTGAGAATGACCCAGGAATAGGGCGCGTTTCCGTTTGCAGCACTTGCGCCATATGCGCGGGAAGCATTGGGCTGCAAACCGAGATTTGTTGTATTTTCGGAGACAGACAGATCCTGTGAAATCGACGATATCTGATCGGTCGTTGTGTTGAAGACGAACGACCCGCTGATCGACATCGTACCATTATAGGTCGTGGGAACACCGCCGCCGATATTGAACGGGATGTCAAACGTGCCGGTGACGCCCGACAATGAAAAATCCACGAGGGCCGCCTTGGCTGGCACGCACAGCAGCGATGATGCAGCAACGACACTTAAAAGAAAGGCTGCACCGCGACGCTTCATGACTCAAACCCCTCGATGACCCAGGCCGGTTGCATTCCGATGCTGGGTAGCAACGTGACGCGCACAGCACAACGTTTTCTTTACAAAATATTCCGATATTAAAAATTATGCAGGCGCGATCTGCGTGAACCCTCGGCAGATGCGTGCCGTCGGGCGGGATGTGGACCCAGCCCGGCGGTTTCGCGCCAATACGATTTTTCTTGAGTTATTCCAACTAACGTGATGTTAGTATCGCATGACCGCATCCGCCCCCTCCTCTCCGTTTCTGAGTCTGCCGGTGGTGCTGCGTGCGCTGCGCGGTGAGATCGGCGGTTGGACGGTGCGCGGGATTTTGAACAATGTTCTGGCGCTGTTGCTGTATCGGCGGCTGGGCGACATCGCAGCGACGTTCGAGCGGTTGGTGGCACGGTTTCAGGCGGGTCGCGTGCAGGTGCCCGGCCCTCGGGCGCATGCGGGCATCGGCCGTGCTGGCAAGACAGGTCGGCGGATTTGGCCGGGGCGGTTCGCCTGGTTGGTGCGGGCCGCCTCATACCAGGCGGCGGGGTATGGCTGCCAATTGCGGCATATTCTGGAACAGCCCGAGATGGTGGAGTTGCTCAAAGCCACACCGCAGGCTGCACGTATTCTGCGTCCGGTGTGCCGGATGTTGGCGATTGAGCGCGCAGTGTTGCAGCCAGGGCAGCCGGTGCCGGAGCGCCCTGCGCGTGAGGTGAAGCCTCGGATACGCAAGCCTCGCCCGAAGATCGATTGGGGGCGGATTCCGCTGCCCCGGGGTGTGCTGACTGCGGTGCGCAAGCGGCGTTTTTGCAGGAACTGACAGGCGCGCGGTAGAATTGCGCCCATTTCGTTCCGATTTGTTAATATACTGACATGACAGGCGCAGCGCGGCCATCCACGGTGGATGGCTGCGCCGCGCCTGTCATGACGGGGAACGGATCAAGCCGTCGGGCTGTCGGGGTTACACAACCCCGCGCGCGCGCAGCCCGGCAATCGCTGCCGCGTCCAGGCCGAGCACATCACCCAGCACTTCATCGGTGTGCTCGCCCAAGGTCGGCGGGGAAATGCGGTAATTGGCGGGCGTCTCCGACAGGCGCACCGGGTTGGCGATCACCTTGACCATCCCGCCTTCTGCCCCCTCGCGCGGCATTTCCACCACCACGCCGCGGGCCTGCACTTGCGGGTCGGCGAAGACCTGTTCCAGCGTGTTGATCGGGCCACAGCCGATTTTCAGCGCTTCGAGCATATCCACCCATTCCGTGGTGGTGCGCGTCCTCATCACCGGCGTCAGCGTGTCGGTGACCAGCTGACGATTGGCCACGCGGGCGCCATTGGTGGCGAAACGCTCATCGGTCAGCAGATGCTCCAGGCCGGTGTTCTGGCAGAAGCGGGCGAAGGTGGGATCGTTGCCAACAGAGAGCACCATATAGCCATCTTTGGTCGGGAAGACCTGATACGGCACGATATTGGGATGCTGATTGCCCAAGCGCGGCGGGTTCTCGCCGGTGGCGAGGTAGTTCATGCCCTGATTGCCCAGCCACGCCACATGCGTATCGAGCATGCCGATATCGACCTGTTGGCCGATGCCGGTCAGATCGCGATGGCGCAAAGCCGCCAGAATGCCGATGCAGCCATAGAGGCCGGCGAACAGATCGGCCACCGGAATACCCACTTTCTGCGGCAATCCGTCCGGCTCACCCGTCAGGCTCATCACACCGCCCATTGCCTGCACCAGCGAATCGTAACCCGGACGCGGCGCATAGGGGCCGGTTTGACCGAAGCCGGTGATCGAGCAATAGATCACATTGGGGAATTCGGCATGTACCTGCTCATAACCCAGGCCGTATTTGGCCAATGCGCCAACCTTGAAATTTTCGGCCAGGATGTCGCAGGAGGCGAGAAGCTGCTTGATCAACGCCTGCCCTTCCGGCTGGGCGATATCCACCGTCACCGAGCGTTTGTTGCGGTTGGCCCCGGTGAAATAGGCGCTCTCCCGCGTGCCCGGCATGAAGGGCGGCGCGAAACCGCGCGTGTCGTCACCGGCACCGGGCTTTTCGATCTTGATCACTTCCGCGCCCAGATCGCCCAACATCTGCGTGCAGGTCGGCCCGGCAAGAACACGGGTGAGATCGAGCACGCGCAATCCTGCAAGCGGGCCGGTCGGGCGGGGCTGAGCCATTTGGTGTTTCCTATTGCTTGGTGGGGTTCGTCTTCCGTGGTGAATTGTCTATAAGACAGCAGTCCAAAGAGGAAACCCCCCATGCTGAAAACCCTGACCCCGCAGGAACCCACTCTTGACGAAAAGACGCTCGCCCGTGCGCTGTCCGGCGTTCATCTGATCGGCGGCGAATTTGTGCCGGCCACCTCCGGCGGCACCTTTGCCGTCGTCAATCCCGCCACCGGCATTGAGATCGCCCGCGCGGCGGAAGGCGATGCGAGCGATGTGGACGTGGCCGTGCGCGACGCCAATAGGGCGCAGAAGGAATGGGCCAAGCTGTCCTCGCGCAAGCGCGGTCAAATGGTGTCGCAATGCGCCGCCCTGATTCGCACCCATGTGGAGGAAATCGCCCGGCTGATCGCGCTGGAAACCGGCAAGGCGCTGCGCACCGAAAGCCGGGTGGAAGCCAATTCGGTGGCCGATATCCTGGAATTCTTCGGCGGCCTGGGCAGCGAGATCAAAGGCGAAAGCGTCCCCTTCGCCCCCAACGTGCTCTCCGTCACCGTGCGTGAGCCGCTCGGCGTGGTGGGTGCCATCATCCCCTGGAACGTGCCGCTGCTGCTGATGACGCTCAAGATCGCTCCGGCTCTGGTCGCGGGCAACACGGTCGTGGTGAAATCGGCCGAAGAAGCCCCGCTGACCGTGCTGCGCATCTGCGAATTGATCAACCGTGTGCTGCCGCCGGGCTGTTTCAACATCCTCTCCGGCTTCGGCCCGGAATGCGGCGCACCGCTGGTGGAACATCCGCTGGTGCGCAAGCTCACCTTCACCGGCTCGGTTCCGGTGGGCCGGATCGTGGCCAAGGCGGCGGCGGAGAAATTGATCCCCGTCACGCTCGAACTCGGCGGCAAATCGCCGATGATCGTCTTTGCCGATTGCGATTTCGACAAGACCGTCGCCGGTGCCCTCACCTCGATGCGCTTCACCCGTCAGGGCCAAAGCTGCACGGCGGCCAGCCGCATCTATGTCGAACGTCCGATCTACGACCGCTTCGTCGCCGCGATGGCCGACAAGGTGGATGCGATGGTGATGGGCGATCCGCTGGATGAGGCCACCGACATCGGCACCATCATTTCCGACGATCAGATGGCGCGTGTGAAGGGCTTCATCGCCGAGGGACTCGCCACCGCTGGGGCCACCGGGCGCGCCTGCTCCGCGATGCCGAGCGATCCGGCCTTGGCGGCGGGCAAGTTCATCCAGCCGCACATCTTCACCAACCTGCCGCCGGAGTCGCGGCTGGTGACGGAAGAAATCTTTGGCCCCGTCACCTGCATCTTCCCGTTCGATTCGGCCGATGCCGTGCTGGCGGCGGCCAATGACAGCGAATACGGGCTGGCGGCCAGCGTCTGGACGAACAACCTCAAGATCGGTCTGGAATTCGCCCATCGCCTGGAAGCCGGTCTGGTGCAGATCAACCAGAACCTGGTTGTGCAGGCCAATCTGTCCTATGGCGGCGTGAAAAGCTCCGGGCTGGGCAAGGAAGCCAGCCTGGAGAGCATGCTGGAGCATTTCACCCACAAGAAAACCATCATGATGAACTACGCCTGATCACCCACCCCCAACCCGTCATTGCGGCACGCAGTGCCGCAATCCATCGCTGATCTGGCTGCATCGCAATGGATGGCTGCGCTCCGCGCGCCATGACGGGGGGATGGTGGCTCAACCCTGCCCAGCCTCAGACAACAAAAAAGCGGCCCGAAGGCCGCTTTTCTGGAGAGTTATCTTTTTGCCCGAAAGATCAGGCAGCGCGACGACGGCGACGTGCGACCACGAGGCCGGCGATGCCAGCGCCAAGCACGGACATGGTGATCGGCTCCGGAACCGGGTCAGCCGACGGCACGAAGATCTGCACGGTGCAGGTCGAAGAACCGCTCGGATCCTGGCACTGCAGGCTCAAGCTGTCCGTGGAACCAACGATACCAGCGCCGCTCTGCACAGTGCCGGTGAAATCTTCCTTCAGCACGCCGCTGGTGCTGGTCAGCGGGTTATAGCTGATGAACTGATAGTTGTTGCTCACCTGCTGGCTGAAGCTGAACACCATCGTGCCGATCGTGACGGTGAACGGCGTGATCGACTGCCCGGTCGAAGGACCGATCGGCAAGGTGTAGTTCGAGAACACCACCGGCGCCGTCACCGTCGCACCAGCCGTCGTGGCCACGGATGCGCTCGGGCCGGACACCGCCGAGACAAACACGCCGAATGGCGTCGAGGCGGCCGGCAACGTCACGGAGGAAGCACCGGTGACGATGTTGCCACCCGAACCATTCGTGCTCACCGCACCGATCATATAGGTCGTGATCGTGAAATTGATCGGGGTGGCGTTGGCCGAACCAACGAGGCCGGCCGCGACAAGCGACGTCACACCGAGCAATTTGGAAATACGAGTCATAACTCTCTCCGCGACAAAAATCTGTTACACCACCGTATAACGGTTTGGCACGGGTTTGGGAAGAGCTTGTTAGCAATATCGTTAATTTTCACGACATCCTTGTACAAACGGAGGACAGAATTCTTGTCCACGTATCAGAATCAGTTCTCAACCGCATGAGAATCAATGGCATCTTCGGCCGACAGGACGTTGCCAAGCACCCGAAACGCAGCCAGCCCCGCCGGAAAACCAGCGTAAATGCAGACCTGCAGCACAATTTCCCGCAGTTCTTCTGCTGTCAGCCCATTGTTACGCGCGCCGCGCAGATGTCCGTGCAGTTCTTCTTCACGCCCCAGGGCTGCCAACATGGCCACCGTTGCGATCGAACGCTCCCGCAATGCCAGCCCGTCGCGCGTCCACACCATGCCCCAGGCAGCTTCGGTGACCAGGGCTTGCAGCGGCGCGGCCAACGCATCGGCATTGCCCAGCGCCCGCGCAACATAGGATTCGCCCATCACCGCACTGCGCACGGCGCGTCCGGCTTCAAATAAATCGCCCTGAAATTCTGGGCGACGATTCTGCGATTCGGTCATTGTTTCGACTCTCCCCTGGACACCGGAATTTCGCCCATCTTTACAGCCGCACGGCCCGCCCGTCATGCCCCAGCCCGGCGCGGCACACGTGACCAGGCGGCATAGAGTGCGGGCACGAAACACAGGGTTAGAAGTGTCGCCGAAATAAGTCCGCCCATGATGGCAATCGCCATCGGCCCCCAGAACACCGAGAACGTCAGCGGCACCAACGCCAGAATCGCCGCCGCCGCCGTCAGCGCAATCGGCCGCGCCCGGCGCACCGTCGCCTCCACGATGGAGTCGAACTGGCTATGCCCTGCCGCCAAATCCTGCTCGATCTGATCGACCAGGATCACCGAGTTGCGCATGATGATGCCCGCCAATGCGATGAAGCCCAGCATCGCCACGAAGCCGAACGGTGCGCCGGTCAGCAGCAAGGCGGCACTCACCCCGATCAGCCCCAAGGGCGCGGTCAGCAGCACCATCGCCATCCGGCTGAAGGACTGCAATTGAATCATCAATAAGGTGAGCATGACGAACACCATGATCGGCATTTGCATGTTCACACTCTCCTGCCCCTTCGCACTCTCCTCCACCGCGCCGGCCACTTCGAGCCGATATCCAGGCGGCAGATGTGCCCGGATCGGTACAAGCCTGGGCAGCACTTCGGCGGTGGCCACGGGAGCCTGAATGCCGGGCCGGGTGTCGCCGCGCAGCACGATCACCGGCATGCGGTTGCGGCGATAGACCACCGGCTGCTCCAGCCCCCAGGAGAATTGCGCGATCTGCCCCAACGGCACCGTGCCGCCATTGGCCACCGGCACCGGCACGTCAGCCAAGGCGGCGATATCGGATCGCTCGGACTCCACCGCCCGACCGATCACCGGGATCAGATCCGTGCCCTCGCGATACGCGGTGATGGTGCTGCCTTGCTGGATGGTGGCGAGCACGGTTGCGATGTCAGACGACGCCACGCCAAGCAATCGCGCCTTGTCCTGATCCACCTGCACCGTCACCCGCTTGCCAAGCTCCCCCCACGACGCCGAGACATTGCGCAGATCGGGCGCCGTGCGCATCGCCGCCTGCACCTCTAGCCCGATCTGGCGCAACACCATCGGGTCCGGCCCCATCAGGCGGAACTGCACCGGATAGCCCACCGGCGGCCCCAGCTCCAGCCGCGAGGCGCGCAGCCGCACATCGGCGAACGGACCGCTGACACCTCGATCAATCGCCGCATTCAACGTGGCCAGCAGCCTTTCGCGGTCCTTGATGCTGCGCGTATTGATCACGAACTGGGCGTAATTCGGCTGATCCAATTCCGGCGCGAAGGCCAGGAAGAAGCGCGGCGTGCCGGTGCCGGTATAGGCCACCGAGGAGACAATGCCCGGATCGCCCTGCAACATCGCCTCCAACCCCGCCACCGCCTCGCTGGTGCCGGCAAAGCTCGCCCCTTCCGGCAGGCGCACATCGATCAGGATTTCCAGCCGGTCCGAAGCCGGAAAGAACTGGTTGGGCACCTGGGTGAACCCCACCACCGCCAACGCGAAGACGGCCACCGTCACCCCGATCACCACGAAACGACGCTGCACGCACCACACCACCACCGCCCGGAAGCGGCGATACAGCGGCGTGCGATACATAGCGCTCTCCGCCTCCGCCTCGCCCACATGATGCGTCGGCTCCGGCAGCAACGCCGCCCCCAGATAGGGCACGAACAACACCGCCACGCACCAGCTCAGCACCAATGCCAGGCCCACGACGCGGAAGATGTCGCGCGTGTATTCGCCGGTGCTGGATTGGGCGAGGCCGATCGGCAGATAGCCCGCCGCCGTGACCAGCGTGCCGGTGAGCATCGGGAAGGCGGTGGAGGTATAGGCGAAGCTGCCGGCGCGGAAGCGGTCCCAGCCCTGTTCAAGCTTCACCGTCATCGTCTCCACCGCGATGATGGCGTCATCGACCAGCAGGCCAAGCGCCACCACCATGGCACCCAGCGAGATGCGTTGCAGATCGATGCCGAGGATTTTCATACCCACGAACACCCCCGCCAGCACCAGCGGCACCGAGATCGCCACCACGATGCCGGTGCGCCAGCCGAGCGAGACGAAGCTGACCGCCAGCACAATGGCCAACGCCTCCAGGAAGCTCTCCTGGAAATCATCGATGTCGGCAGCCACCACGGCCGATTGATCGTTGATCCGCATCATCTGCACGCCCACCGGCAGGCTGGGGGCAATCTCATCCACGCGCTGCGCCAGATTGCGGCCAAGATCGAGAATATTGCCGCCATCGGCCATCGAAACGCCGATCCCCAGCGCGGGCTTGCCATCCACCCGCATCGTCGATTCCGGCGGGTCGATGGTGGTGCGGCGGATGGTGGCGAAATCGCCCAGGCGCAGCAAATGACCATGCACCGGAATCGGCAACGCCGCCAGCGCCCGCACCCCGTCCACATCCGGGCGGGTGCGCACGCGAATACGGTCATGTGCGGCATCGACGAAGCCGGAATCGGCAATCGCGTTCTCTTTCTGAATCACCGCATAGACATCGGACAGCGACAGCCCGAGTTCGGCCAGCTTGCGCACCGAAACCTCAATGGCGATCCGCTCATCCTGCGTGCCGTAGAGCGCGATCTTGCCGATTTTCGGCACGCTCAGCAGTTGCTCGCGAATATCCTCGGCCACATGCTTCAACTCCGGCAGCGAAAACCCGTCGCCGGTCAGCGCGTAGACAATGGAAAACGTGTCGCCGAATTCGTCGTTGAAATACGGCCCCTGAATGCCGGGCGGCAGTGCTGGGGCAAGGTCGGCGATCTTCTTGCGCACCTGATACCACAGCTTCTGCACATCGGCGGGTTGGGTGTCGTCACGCAAGCTGACGGTGATGACGGCGTGTCCGGGCTGGGTTTGGCTGTCCAGCTTATCCAGATGCGCCAATTCCTCCAGCTTGCGCTCGATGGGATCGACCACCTGCCGCGCCATCTCCTCCGACGCGGCACCGGGCCAATCGACGACGACGACCATCTGCTTGATGGTGAAAATCGGATCTTCCGCGCGGCCAAGCTGAAAATAGGACATCGCGCCCGCCGCCGCGATGGCGATCATGGCGAACAGCGTGAGCGATCTGTGCCGCAGCGCCCAGGCAGAGAGGTTAAAGCCGCTCATCGTGCCGCCCCTGCCCAGGGGGTGAGCGCCATATCCGGTGTGATCGCGCCAACCCCCGCGGTGATCACGCTCTCGCCCTCCCGCACCCCGCTGGCCAGGAACACGTGGCCGTCGCGATCATAGAAGCCAACCTGCACGCGATGCTTGCTGGCGTGATGGCTGGCAGGGTCGAGCACCCACACGGCGGGGCTGCCCGCATCGTCGGTCAACGCCCCGGACGGCAGCGCCGCCACGCGATGGCTGGGGCGGTTGACGGTCACGGTGGCGGTCATGCCAAGCGCCAACCGGTCGCGCGGGGCGTCCGGGATGGCAAGCTTGACGGCGAAGGTGCGGCTGGCCGGATCGGCCAATCCGCCGAGTTCACGCAGACGTGCAGGCAGCACCAGATCGGGCAACGCCCAGAGCCGGACATCGATGGAGTCGGCATGGCGCAGATCCTCCAGCCGGTTTTCCGGCACATCGGCCACAATCTCGATCTCATCGCCATGCGCCAGCGTCACCACCGGCTGCCCGGCGGCAACCACCTGCCCGGTCTGTGCGGGAACGGCGGCGACGATGCCATCCGCATCCGCCGTCAGCCTGCCATAGCTGAGTTGGTTGCGCGCCAGATCGAGCTGACGTTGCGCCTGCACCGCCGCCTCCTGCGCCACGCGGGCCATGGCCACGCGGCGATCATATTCCGACGGCAGATAGGCGGCGGAGTTGCTGCCAAGCTGTTGGTAGCGCCGCAGATCGGCATCGGCCTGCACCGCATTGGCCTGCGCCGAGCGCCACGCCGCCTCGGCCGATTCGGCGGCGCGGCTGAGATCGGCGGGGTCGAGTTCCGCCAGCACATCGCCCGCCTGCACGTGGCGGCCAATATCCACCGGGCGACGAATGATCTTGCCACCCACCCGAAAGCCCAGATCGGCCTGAATGCGCGCCTGCACACTGCCCGACAGGATCAACGGCACCTGCGCCTGCGCATACGCCACCACCGCCACCCGCACCGGACGCGGCGGCGGCGCATCTGCCGCTGTCAGGGCGAACAGAACGGGCGGGAGAAGAAACATGCGCTTGCACAACATCGACAGACTCCTGGCTGTCCATGAGATACATTAACGATGTTCAGTTGACAACGTGCAGTTAAGGATTCACCGTCGAAAATCCGCTGATGATCATGCCGAGCATCGCCTCGATCAGGACATCCTTGGGTGTGGTCAGATGAGAGGTCTGATCGATCAGCAAAATCGTCAGCCCATGCAGCGCCGCCCAGATCGTCTCGGCCACCTTCGCCGGGTCATCCTGGCGGAACCGGCCTTCCTGCATCATCGCCATCACGCCGCTGACCAGGATGTCGAACGAGCTATCGGCCTCGGGAATGTTGCTGCACGGCTCGCCGCCCGATTGCGGCGGCGGGGCGGCCAGGAAGGTCAGGCGGTAGCTGTCCGGCCGGGCGGCGCCGAATTCGATATAGGTGCGCAAACCGGCGCGAAACTGCGTCACGGTGTCATGGCTGGAATTCTGGCTGGCTTCCAATGCCGCCAGCAATTCCGCGAACCACCCGCTGGCAATGGCCGCCAGAATGGCTTCCTTGTCGGGGAAATAGACATACAACGCCGTCGGAGACACGCCAACGGCCGCCGCAATCCGCCGCATCGTCGCCGCGGCCACGCCCTCTTCGACAAAAATCCGCGTGGCCGCCGCAATGATCTCGCCACGTCGCGACGCCCCCTGGCCTCGGGGCTTGCGATGTCGGATCGGACAGTTTGCGGTCAAATTGAACATGCGTTCACTGCGTTTACCTGAACGTGCCGTGCAACACTATCAACAAATCAGGCGCCAAGGTCTCCCCTGACGCCCGCTTTGCTTGACCCCTCAGCCCAGATCAATCGTGCTCATAGCCGTAGATTTCCGGCAGAATGAACGTGGCGGCCAGCCAGCCCACCAGCGGGAAAATCGCACAGAACAGCGTCGCGCCAGCCTGCCCGATGGCTGCGAACAGCGACGGGAACAGGAAGATCGCCAGGAATGACGGCGCTTTGACGAACATATAGCTGAAGCCCGAGGCGGTGCCGCGATATTGCGGCTTGGCGACCACTGAGGGGATGGTCATGCAGTTCGACGCATCCCAATAATGGCCCCACAGCATGGCGGCCGCCGCAAACGGCAACAGCATCGTGTGACCGGCATAGATCGCCCAGGCCGCAAACAGCAGCGAGAAGAACACAATGCCGAAGCCCCAGCGTGCAATGCCGCGCTGGCCCAGTTTCGGCGTCAGCATCGGCCCAACCCAACCGGCGATACCGGCAAAGGTGAACAGCACCATCGTCACCAGATCGGTGCCGAGCACAGAGGACACGCCCACCATCACGAACAGCACCGGCAGATAGAAGCCGAAGGTGGAGAACTCAGACCCCTGGCAGAAGCAGGCGATCCAGCCATAGATCGTCGCGCGCCAGCGGATCGGGTCGCTCTTGAGGTCAGACAGGAACTCACCGGCTTTCGGCTGCGGCACCACCACGTCGTGATCCGGCAGCATGGCGAGCGGATCATTATACATGTCCATCGCCACTTTCTTCGCCTCACGGAACTTACCGCGACGCACCAGCCACACGGCGGTTTCCGGCAGATCGTGCCGCATCAGCAGAATGATCAGGGCGGGCACAGCGCCCAGGCCGAGCGTGATGCGCCAGACCAGTTCGTGGTCAAGATTCATCAGCAGGAACACCGCAATCACCGCAAGCGTCAGCACTTCGCCCACCGCGAACATGAACTGCCAGCGATTGCCCATCACCTCGCGCTCACCCTTGGCCATGCTGTCCATGATGTAGGTGTAGCCGTTGGAGATGTCCGAGCCGAGCGGCACGCCGAGGATGAAGCGCACAACCACCAGCACTTCAACGCTCTGCACGAAAGCCTGTGCCAAGGCGACGATGATGAACATGATCATCGTGGCCAGGAACATCACGCGGCGGCCGATCTTGTCGGCCAACCAGCCGCCGGCAATCGCCCCGAACAACGCGCCGCCCTGGGTGGCGGCGGCGGCAAGGCCGAGCAGCAACGGATCGGGATTGTACTGGGCCTTGATGAACACCAGCACGAAGGCGATGGAGTACAGATCCCAGGCTTCCACCAGGATCGACGACATCATCAGCCAGCCGATCTTGTTGCCTTTCGGATTATAGTTCGTGACCAGATGACGCACCGCGTCATTCATGGCCGCCTGTGGGATAGTTGGTGACGACATGTTTGAGTTTCCCCCTGTTGAATTTGTTAGAACGCCAATTGAACCTTCATCGCCCGCGACCGGTCAGACGCCAGATCGAACGCACGCACCGCATCGCCCATCGGCACGATTTCCGTCAGCAGGGGTGCGACGTCGATGGCACCGGAGGCCAGGAAATCCACCGCCCAATCGAATTCCGCATCGAAGCGGAACGTGCCGCGCAGCTGAATTTCCTTGGCCACCAACACGTTGAGCGGCACGGCGATGTCGCCGCCAATGCCCACCTGCACCACCACCGCGCCCGGACGCGCCACCGCAATTGCCGAGGCCAAGGCCGGGCCACTGCCCGAGCATTCGAACACCACGTCGAAATAGCCCTTATCGGCGCTGAATTTGCTCAACCGATCGGCATCGTTGCGCACATTGATCGCCAGATCGGCCCCCACCTTGCGGGCGATGGCCAAGGGGGCGTCCGACAGATCGGTCGTGACAATCTCCCGCGCCCCCGCCTGCCGGGCGACCATGATGCACAGCGCGCCAATCGGCCCGGTGCCGGTGACCAACACGCGGCGGCCTTGCAATTGCCCGGCCTGATTGGCGGCGTGCAGACACACCGACAGCGGCTCGGCAAAGGCGGCACGTTCCAGCGCCATACCGGCAGGCAGCTTCACCGCCTGCACTTCCGAACACACCAGCATTTCGCGGAACCCGCCCTGCACATGCGGAAAGCGCATCGCACTGCCGAAGAAGCGCATATCCAGACAATGGCGCGGTTTGCCCTCAAGGCAGTATTTGCACACATTGCACGGCAGGCTCGGATTGACCGCCACCTTGTCGCCCACCTGAACGGCGGTCACCTTCGCACCGATTGCGGCCACAACGCCCGCGATCTCATGGCCCAGCGCCATCTTCTCGCGCACCCGCACGGTGCCGAAGCCGCCATCGTGGTAATAATGCAAATCCGACCCACAAATGCCGCCATTGCTGATGCGGACCTCCACATCATTCGGACCCATCGGCGGATTGACGAAATCCTCGACGCGCAAATCATGGGCGGCGTGAATGACAACGGCTTTCATCGTGGCAATTCCTTCAAAGGATCGCGGTCATGCCGCCATCGACATAGATGATCTGGCCGGACACGTAGTCCGACGCAGAGGAAGCAAGGAAAATCGCCGTGCCGACCAACTCGTCGGGGTTGCCCCAGCGCCGCGCGGGCGTGCGGCCTACCACCCAGGCGTTGAAGGTCTCGTTCTCGATCAACGGCTTGTTCATATCCGTCAGCATATAGCCCGGCCCGATGGCATTGGCCTGAATGCCATGCTCGGCCCATTCGGCGGTCATCGTCTGCGTCAGCGCCTTGATGCCCGCCTTCGCCGCCGTGTAGGGGCCGACGGTGACGCGGCCGAGGCCGCTCATCAGCGAGCCGATATTGATGATCTTGCCGCGCTTGCGCGTCAGCATGCGCCGCCCCGCCTCACGCCCGATCACGAAGGCCGCCGTCAAATTGGTGTCCACCACACGCCGCCAATCGGCTGTCTCCAGCTCGGCCAGCGGCTTGCGGAACTGAATGCCCGCATTGTTGATGAGAATGTCGATCTCGATGCCCTGGGCATCCAACGCTTCGAAGGCCGCCAGCACGGCGGCTTCATCGACCACATCGAACGCCGACTCATGCACGGTGTAACCCTGCGCGCGCATCTGCGCGGCAGCGTCGGACAGGCGCTGCGCATCGACGCCATTGAGCACCACCGCCGCACCCGCCGCCGCCAATCCTTCCGCCATCGCCCGGCCCAAACCGCGCGAGGAGCCGGTGATCAGGGCGGTCTTGCCCGACAGATCGAAAAGCTTCGTGGACATCAGATTTCACTCCGGCGGACAATGAGATCAGAACAGCTGACAGGCTCAGAGCGCACAGGAAGGCGGAGGAGAATTGCGGCCATCTCGGCGCGCAAAGTCTCGATCTTGGTGATTTTCAACCGCGCCTCCCCTCGCCCCCACCCACGGTAACACGCTATGTGTCACGATGATTGCGATGACGTTAACCGTAATGCATACTGTGAAATATCACAATATGTAGATTCGGGTGGAACAGGACACAGAAGATGGCTTCCAACACCCCGCAGCCCGAACGCCTCACACGCGGGAAATCACCGGAAAAACGCGCGCCGGGTCGTCCATTGCCGCTGGCTGAACAGGCCTATGACCGCATTGAAGAATTGATCATCACCTGCGCGCTGAAGCCGGGACAATCTCTATCAATCAATGATTTACAGAATGTCGTTCAACTGGGTCGCACGCCCATTCATCAAGCCGTCAGCCGCCTTGCCGCCGACACGCTGATCATCATCCGCCCGCGCCACGGCCTGCGCATCGCGCCGATTGATCTGACGCGCGAGAAGACGCTGTTGTTGCTGCGGCGCGACATGGAACGATTCGTCGTGCGCCTGGCGGCGGAACGCTCCGGCCCCACCCATCGCAACCAATTGCTGCACATCGCCCGCCTGCTGAGCGAGCGCGGCGCGGCGATGGACATTGCCACCTTCAACCGCCTTGATCGCCGCATCGACCAATTGCTGGCCGCTGCCACCGGCGAGGCGTTTCTGGAAAACACCCTGCGCCCGCTGCACACCATCTTTCGTCGCATCGGCTGGGTCTATCACAACTGGGCCGCCCCAAGCGGTGGCTTAAGCCAGACGGTGGACAGTCATCTGGCGATGATCCAGGCCGTCGCCGACCGCGATGCCGAGCGTGCGGTGGCGGCATCGGATCAGTTGATGGGCTTCATGGACAGCATGTTCTCCATCATCGAACGCGAAATCGATCCCGCTTTGCTCGACTGCACCCTGGAGACTCAACTTGCCAGCTGAAACACCTTTGGGTCCGGTGCTGTGCATCGGCGAATGCATGATCGAATTGTCCGAACGCCCGGACGGCATGATCACCCGCGCATTCGGTGGCGACACCCTCAACACCGCCCTCTATCTCGCCCGGCTCGGCGTACCGACGGACTACGTCACAGCGCTCGGCCATGACGCCTTCAGCGATGAGATGCTGGCGGCGTGGCAGGCGGAGGGCATCGGCATCTCGCTGGTGCCGCGTGTGAAGGCGGCCCTGCCCGGCCTGTATCTGATCCGCACCGACGCGCAGGGCGAACGCAGCTTTCACCATTGGCGCGATTCCGCCCCGGTGCGGCGGCTGTTCACCCTGCCGGAGATCGGCGAGATCGAGGCGGCGTTCGTCAAGGCCGGGATGATCTATGTCTCCGGCATCACGCTCTCGCTGTTCGACCCATCCAGCCGTGCGCGCCTGTTCGCCGGGCTGGCGACCGCGCGCGACTGTGGGGTGAAGATCGTCTTTGACACCAATTTCCGTGCACGCGGCTGGCCGGACCTGGCCTTGGCGCGCGAAATCTACACCGCCGCCTTCGAAGCCAGCGATCTGGTGCTGGCGAGTGTGGAAGACCATGCAGGCGTGTTCGGCAGCGACGACGCAGACATCGTCGCCGCCCGGCTGCAAGCGGCCAATGTGGCGGAGTGCGTGATCAAACTCGCCTCGCCCGCCTGTCACGTCATCACCCCCGGCGCACGCTGCTTCGTCCAGGCCGCCCCGGTGGAGCATGTGCTCGACACCACCGCCGCCGGCGACAGTTTCGCCGCCGCCTATATGGCCGCCCGCCGGTCGGGCTGTTCGCCGGAAGATTCCGCTCGCGCCGGGCACCGTCTGGCTGGCACCGTGGTGCAACATCGCGGGGCGATCATCCCGCAAGCCGCCATGCCCGCGATGTCATTTCCAGGAGAATCCGTATGACCGCCACCCCCCTCGCCGATCTGCTGTCGGATGCCAGACTGGTCGCGGTGCTGACCATCGAAAGCGTCGATCACGCCATCCCGCTCGCCCGCGCCTTGGTGGCCGGTGGCGTGCGCACGCTGGAAATCACCCTGCGCACCGCCGCCGGTGCGCCTGCTGCGAAGTTGATCCGCGAGAAGGTGCCGCAAGCCATTGTCGGCCTGGGCACCGTCACCCAACGTCGCGATCTGGAATTGGCGCGCGATCTGGAACTGCCCTTCGCTTTCAGCCCAGGCGCGACGGTGGAATTGCTCGATGCGGCAATGGCGCTCGGCGTGCCGTTCGTGCCGGGCATCGCCACCGCCTCAGAACTGATTCAGGCGATGATCCGTGGCTATGGCGTGGTCAAGCTGTTCCCCGCCGAACAGGTCGGCGGCGTCGGCGCGTTGAAGGCGTTTGGCGGCCCGTTCCCGGCGATGCGCTTCAACCCCACCGGCGGCGTGACGGAAGCCAATATGCGCGACTATCTCAACCTGCCCAACGTGGTCGCCGTTGGCGGTTCGTGGATAGCCCCCTTGGCCGATATGCGCGCGGGCAACTGGGCCGGCATCGAAGACCGCGCCCGCCGCGCAATGGCCACACTGGCGGTGTGATCTACTCCGCCGCCTTGCGTGAAATCACCCGCTCGCTGCGGAAGCGGCTGGGGGCAACCCCAGACCGCCGGGTGAAGAACCGGCAGAAATAGGCGGCATCGGCAAATCCCAGCGCGTGCGCAATCTCCGCCACCCCAAGATTGGTGTAGTGCAGATGCCGCTTGGCCTCGATCACCACCCGGTCGAACAACACATTGGTCGCCGATTTCCCCGCCGCATCCCGGCACGCCACGTTCAACCGCGCCGATGTCACCCGCAGACGATCGGCGTAAAAGGCGATCAGATGCCGCTCGCGGAAATGCCGCTCGATCAACTCGCGATAGCGATGCACCAGATCGAGATTGCGTCGCACCACCCCGGCCGCGTCCGGCTCCTCCGGCACGGCCAGACGCAGCAATTCCACCAAAACCCGTTGCAGATGCGCTGCAATCGCCGCCCGGCGCCCCGGTGCGTGCCAGATGAATTCGCGCAGCATGGCCTCGAAGGCGCTGGATAATTCCAGCAGCGCGGCCGATCCGGGGGGGAGTGCGTGGCTGGCCGGTGTGCGGATCGCATTCAACACGGCAGGCTCCAGCCGCGCCACCTCGCGCAGATAGGCGTTGGCAATCGTTGCCACCACGCCGTCCGTGCCGGGGGAGAAGCTGATCGCGTGCACCATCCCCACCGGAATCAGCATCAGACTGGGTGCCAGAGCGGGGAAATCCTGACCATCCACCCGAAATGATCCGCCATTCTGCTGCACGAGCAGAATCTGCGTGTGTTCGGGGTGCGCATGCGGCGGGATCAGCCAATCATGCTTGCCGGAGCGCGCATGAATGCGCTCGACATGGAGGAAATCCAATTCCACATCCACGGGCGGCTCGCCGTAGAGGAAGAAGCGCGGAATGGCCGGTGCCTTGGACATGTCTTCATGCTGCCCCTGCCCGCCATGTCGCGCAACAATTCCGTCAGATATGGGCATCTCCCGCATCCCCGAACGCCGCCCACCCGCCATCGACCGACAACACCGCGCCGGTGATGAACGACGCTGCTGGCGAGCACAGGAACCACGCCGCTTCGGCAATCTCTGCCGGATCGGCCAAACGCCCCATCGGTGTGCGACGACGCAGTTTCGCCTCGTCGATCCGCCCGGCATCGATCAATTTGGCCACCAGGGCGGTGCGTGTGTAGCCGGGCGCGATGGCGTTCACCCGCACATGCTGCGGCCCCCATTCGCACGCCATCGCCTTGGTCATCGCCGCAATCCCCGCCTTCGCCGCCCCATAGGCGTTGCGACGCGGCAGGCCGGTGATGCCCGCAATCGAACTGACAGTGAGAATGGCCCCACGGCCCTGCCCGATCATCTGCCGCGCCGCCGCCCGCGCCACCAGGAAGGTGCCATTGAGATGCACGCGCAACACCTGATCAAAGCTGGCAATATCCTGCTCCAGGCTGGGCAGATGGGTATCGCCGATGCCCGCATTGCACACCGCGATATCCAGCCGCCCGAACCGGGCGATGGCGGCGGCAATGCCGTCTTCCACCGCCGTCTCGCTGGTCACATCCATCGCCAGCCCCAGATGCTCCGGGCCGAGCGATGCCGCTTTCGTGGCGGCAGTCGCTGCATCCAGATCGGCGATCACCACCCGACACCCGGCCTGCGCCATCCGGCTGGCGATGGCGAAACCGATGCCGTCGGCAGCGCCGGTGATCAGGGCGACGGGGGCATCGGTCATGCTCAACTCTTCTCAAAGCCAGGGCGCGGGATCAGGTTCATCAACTGGCGGGTATAGCCGCCATCGACGACGATCTCATCGCCATTGATATAGGACGCGCGCGCCGAGGCCAGGAACAGCGCCGCGTCGGCAATGTCCTGCGGCTGACCGATGCGGCCCACCGGGATCACCGCCGAGCGCTTCTCGCGCACGCCGGGTGTGGCATAAAACGGCGCGCTCATCGGCGTCTCGACCATGCCGGGCGAGACGACGTTGGAGCGAATGCCGTCGCCCCCCCATTCGGTGGCAATCTGGCGCGAGAGCATGATGATGCCCGCCTTGCTCACCGAATAGGCGCCGCTCACCCCCTGCGGATGGCTGCCCGAAATCGAGGCCACATGCACCATCGCCCCACCCCGACCCTTCATCTGTTTGCCGAACGCCTGCGCACACAGGAAATAGCCGCCGAGATTGACCGAAAGCAGCGTGTTCCAATCTTCCAGCGTCAACGTGTCCAACGCACCGGGGCGCAGCAGGGCGGCGTTGTTGATCAGAATATCGGCAGCCCCCGCCACACGCTCGCTCGTCTGCGCCGCCTCGGCCACACTGCCGGGATCGGAGACGTCGCAGGTGACAGTGTGCGCCTCGGTGCCGGTCAGGCGCAGCACCTCACCGGCGGCCATCGCCAGTTGCGTCGGGCTGCGGTCGAGCATCACCACACGGGCACCGGCGCCGGCGAAATTCACCGCCAGCGCAATGCCAAGCCCACCACCCGCGCCGGTGACGACACAGGTCTTGGCCTCAAGTTCAAGCCAATGGCTGGGACCGCTTTTCATGCCTTCAGCCCTTCCATCGACGCCATCGGTGCGCGCCGGATCAGCCGGGTTTCCTGCGCCAGGATCAGATCGGCGCTCGCCTGGAGATAGGCTGGCCAATCCGGGTCCTTATCCCGCGCGGCGTGGGCGGCTTCGAACTGGCCCATATCGTCGAAGCCCCACAGATGCGTCACCTGATTGAGCGGGCCGACGGCGGAGGTGTAGATGCCCAACGGCGCGCCGAGATATTTCAGCTGCACTGGCATAGCGAGGCGGTCGAACACCTCCAGAAACGCGCCCATCTTGCGCAGCCGAATGGTGTAGACGCGCAGGTCCACAATGGCTTTGGCTGGATACATCGTCGCTCTCCCCTTTATTCCGCAACGCCCGCCAGATGGCGGCCTGCGATGTAGCCGAAGGTCATGATCGGGCCGAGCGTGATGCCCGCCCCCGGATAATTGCCGCCCATCATGCTCGCGCGGTCATTGCCCACCGCATACAGCCCGGCAATCGGCTGATCCTGCTGGTTGAGCACGCGGCCGATCGGGTCGGTGGTCAGCCCGTCGAAGCTGCCCAGATCGCCCATCACCATCTTGACCGCGTAGAACGGCCCCTGCCGGATCGGCGCCACACAGGGGTTGGGCTTGTTCTCCGGGTCGGCCAGATAGCGATTGAACGCCGTGGAGCCGCGCCCGAATTCCGGGTCTTCGCCATTCACCGCATCGGTGTTGAAACGGGCGACCGTCCCTTCCAGACCATCGGCATCCATCCCCAATTGCCGCGCCAGATCCCGCAAAGTCTTACCGCGCGTGACATAGCCATTGGCGATGAAGGGCTGGATCGGCACCGGAGCCGGTTTGGCATAACCCAGACCGTATTTGCGCATCGTCGGGTGATCGCAGATCAGCCACGCCGCCGTCTCTGTCTCACCCTCACAGGTGGCGATCATCGCGGCGCCCACATCGTGATAGGATTCGCTCTCATTGCAGAAGCGACGGCCCTTGCGGTTGACCGCGATCACGCCCGGCTTATAGCGGTCGAGCAGATGCGGAAAGACGCCGAACTTACCCGCGCCGCGCGGCACCAGGGAGACCGGCATCCACGCCGCGGGTGCCGCCAGCCGGATCTCACACCGCCCACCCGCCTGCTCGGCCAACGCCACGCCATCGCCGGTGTTGTCGGTGGGCGTGGGCGAGACATGTTCGCCGCCACGGGCGACATGCGCATACGCCTTGGCCAGACGCTTCAGATCATGCGGAAACCCACCGGCGGCCAGCACAGTGCCCCGGCTGGCATGGATGGTGATCTCACCTTCCGGCGTGGCGATCACAGCGCCTTTGACCGCGTTGCCCTCGATCAGCAATTGCTTGGCGGGCGCGGATGTCAGGATCGGAATGCCCAGATCCAACGCCGATTTCGCCAGCCGGGCGGCGAGTGCGTTGCCGCTGGTCACTTCCACGCCCTGGCCGTATTTCACCAGATCCATCACGTGCGAACCGAGCCGCTTGGCCACGTAGATCGCCGATGTCAGCGATTTGGTCGCGTTGAAGAAATGCTTCAGATCGGCATTGGACGAATTGAACATCATGCCGATGAAGGTGATCGTGGCCAGCGGTGGGCGCAGACGCTTCATGTCGCGGCCCAACGCCGTCAGATTGAACGGCTTGGCCAGCACCGAGCGGCCCACATCCACGCCACCGCCAACAGTGGGATGATAATCCGGGTAAAGCGTGGGGACGAATTTCACCTCGGTCTCGCGCTCGAACCAGTCGAGCATCTTCGGACCGTTATCCAGGAAGGCGTTGACGGCTTCCTCGTTGTAGAAATTGCCGGTCTCGTTCTTCAGATATTCAACCGCCGCCGCCCGCGTATCCTGCGCCGCCGCCGGGCAGGTCTTGTTGCCCGGAATCCACAGCACGCCACCGGAGAACGCCGTGGTGCCGCCAAAGACCGGGGCCTTTTCCACCACGATCACCTTCAAGCCGTGCTTGGCGGCGACGATGGCGGTGGAAAGACCGCCGGCCCCCGCGCCAATCACCAGCACGTCACATTCCCGCACCCGATTCTGGGACATGGATCATTCCTCCCCGACTGCCCGCAGGCGTCTTGTTCATGCCGGCCAGTCTACGGCACGGCGCAGCGGAGGGAATGGATAGAGGCGAGAGAGAGTTGGACAATTCGCAGATTCAGAACGCAAACCCCATCGCGCGCAGACGGGCCGCACCATCACGCAAACCTTCGCTTGGTGTGCTACACAAAATCTCCAGCACCACGTGACCGTCATAGCCCTGCCCGACCAAAGCCGCGCAAATCCGGCCGAAATCGATGTCGCCGCTGCCGATCGGATCATGCCCCCAACGGCCCTTGGGCGCATCCGAGAGATGGACAATTCCAATCTTGCCCTTCAGCCGTGCAAGACCCTCCACCGGATCTTCATCAACGAATGCCGCATTGGCGACGTCATAAATGATCGGCACATCATCATAGCCTTCCGCATCGAGGAACGACGCCATCTGGTCGGCGGTGTAGAGCAGACCATGCGGGTGGTTCTCCAGGATCAGCTTCACGTCCTGGCGGTCGGCTTCGCGGTGCAGATAGGCGAAGGCGCGGCGGAATGGCTCCATCAATTGCACATTGACATGCGGCAACAGCCCATGCCTGCGCCCGGAGCCGATGCACACCCACGGCATGCCCAATTCCGCCGCCCGCGCAATCGCCCGCGCATAGGCATCGCGCGCAAACGCCACCACATCCGGTGCCGGGCTTGCCAGGTTCATGTCGCTGCTGGCCAGATCGAGCGCGAGGGCGGTCTGACCGTTGCGCGCCAGACACGCACGCAAACGTCGGGTGCGCGGCATATCCACCACCCACGGGTCGAAATGCGGCGCGGTGGCCATTAATTGCACATGACGGATGCCAAGCGCGGCGATGGCATCAAACGCCGCCTCCGGCGTGCTGTGCCAGACATAGCCGAAGGTATGTGCGCCGAGGATCACAGGATCAGTCCCGATAGAAGGTGACGGTGGCGGCGATGCCGTCGGCAACCGAGGTGGTGGGCAGGCCGGGCAGAACCTCGCTCAGATTGTCCTTCAGCATCTTGGCAGGCAGCGGCAGGTTCGGGCCGGTGACGGCGATGGCCGCGCCCTGCACCTGACGTTGAATTTCAGCGGCGAAATCGGCGGTGCTGATCGTCACGCCCTCCAGATTGAACACATGCGCGCCGGTGATCGTGCCCAGCACGGCGGCCTCATAGGCGGCAGCGACGTCATCGACATAGATCAGGCCGGATTCGCCGGTGTAGCCGATGGTGTAATCCTCCCCACGCGCCGCCGCCTTGCAGGCCAGCGACGGGCCAGCCGTCAGCCCGGTCTCCCGGCCAGGGCCATAGACGATGTAGGGGCGGAAGCCGATCGAGGCGATCTTCTGTTCCTCCCAATAGGCGCGCGCGCAGCCCTCACAGGCCAGTTTGAACGCGCCATAATGCGTCACCGGAAAGGGCGGTGCACCGGGTTCGGGGCCGAAGGCTGCGGCCGACGAAGTGTAGACCACCTGCGAAATCCCAAGCGCGCGGGCGGCTTCGAACACGTTGATCGTGCCGATCAGATTGATCTCCGCCCCGCGCTTCGGATCGGCGGCACAGGCGGGGGTGAGAATACCCGCCAGATGGATGATCGCATCGCAACCGCGCGCGGCGTCCAGCACCTGGGCGGGGTCGGCCACATCGCCCGTCACCCATTCCGGCAGCGTGCCCGCGATGCGCTCCACCAGCTCGGTGTTCCGCCCCAGATCGAACACCCGCACCCGATGGCCGCCCGCGTGCAGACGACGGATGATCCAGGCACCCAGAAAGCCTTGGCCGCCGGTGACGAGAACCCGCATGCGATCAGACTCCATTTCCTGCGAAAATATTGCCGCGCCCCGCATTGGCGGCATGATGCGGCGTGGCGGCAAGGGCGAGTGAAAGTTCACGCGCCGCCTCCATCGCCATCGGGGCCAATTCCTCCATGCGCTCCTCGG
Source organism: Acetobacteraceae bacterium (assembly GCA_031291725.1). Taxonomy (GTDB): domain Bacteria; phylum Pseudomonadota; class Alphaproteobacteria; order Acetobacterales; family Acetobacteraceae; genus CAIQQQ01. The sequence goes on along the minus strand of JARLIM010000034.1, from coordinate 161,490 downwards.
TCAGCCGCACATGCGGGCCGGTGATCACCAGGGCACCGATCACCTCGCCCACCATTTGCTGACGGATCGGCACGGCGATGGTGTTCATCCAGGGCGTATAGGTCTGTTCGGTGACGGCGTAACCGCGCTTGCGGGCAAGGCGGAGGTATTTCAACACCGCCGTGCGGCTTTCCGGCGCCCGTGGGCCGTAATCGCGACGCTTGCCATAACCCTGCTTTTCCAACAGGGCAATCGCCTCCTCCTCCGGCAGGCAGGACAGCCAGGCATGCCCCGACGCCGAACAGGACAGCCGCGCCACCTGCCCCATATCCGGGTCATAGCGCAGGCCGAAAGTGGAACCCTGCGACTTCGCCACCCACACCAATTCGCGACCATCGACGGTGGCCAGACGCACCAACTCGCCGGTCTCGCGCGCGATGCGGTCCAGGATCGGCTGCGCGAAATCCGTCACCCCGCTGCCGGCCAGGAAGGTGAAGGCGAGCGAGGCCAGACGGGCGGTGAGCTGGTAAGATCCCCCCACCCGATCCTGCCGCACATAGTTGCGCTCCACCAACGCCGTCAGCACGCGATGCGTGGCGCTGCGCGGGATGTGCAGCTGATCGGCAATTTCAAACAGCTGCAGCCCGCGCGCATGGGTAGAGAGCAGTTCCAGCACACCCAGGGTGCGTTCGAGCAGGCCATGCGGGCTGGAATCAGACTCAGCACCCGTCGCCTGTTCATCTTTGGAGTTCTGCATCGACGTCTTGTCCAACAAAATGGTTCACGCGCCCCCGAATGATGAAGCCACATCCACCGCCTGCCCGCTCGCCGCCGCCTGATGCACGGCCAGCGTGGCGCGCAAGGTACGCGTGGCGTCTGCGGCGCTGACCAATGGCTGGGCACTGCCCCGGATCACGTCAAGGAAGTGACGAAGCTGGTGCTGATATGGGTTGCCCCGCGCCACTGCCAGGCTTTGCTGACGAATCGGTGCGAACCAATCGGGCCGCCCGTCATAGCTCCAAAAATCGAGCGTCGGCAGCGCCAGACTCGCTTTGGTGCCGCACAGGAAATGCGTCTGCACCGGCACAGGCTGCGGCGGATAGCTCGGGCTTTCCTGCACCGCCAGATCCCAACTCCACGGCGAGGCCGCGCAATCGGAGAGCGAAATCGTCACCAACGCCCCGGATTCCAGCCGAAGTGCCACAGCCGCGCAATCTTCGACGGCAAAACCGCGACGCGCACTGGACGTGATCGCCTGCACACTGGCAATCTCCCCACAGAGGAAACGAACAAGGTCAATCTCATGGATCAGATTGATCAGCACCGGCCCACCGCCGCCCGGCTCACGTCGCCAGGCGAGGGTGAAATACTCCGGCGGCTTGGCATGCGCATACAGCACACTCGCGGTTGCGAGCTCTCCAAGTGCGCCCTCGGCGACGATCCGTTTGGCCGTGGAAACGATCGGGTTGTGTCGGCGATGATGGCCGACCAGCACGGGCACGCCATAACTCAGCGACGCCGCCGCCAGCGCCTCACCCTGCGCGACGGTCGTTGTGACGGGCTTTTCCACCAGCACCGCAATCCCGCGCGCCATCGCTGCCAGCGCGTTGGGCAGGTGCAGATCGTTGGGTGTGGCCACGATCACGCCATGCACTGTCTCACCATCGAGCATTGCGGGCAGATCGGGATACCACGCCGCGCCCAACTCTCCCGCCAGCGCACGTCCAGCCTCCGACGGGTCTGCGATGGCAGCCAGCGTGCAGTCTTGATTGGCGGCAATCGTTGCCGCGTGTGTGCGGCCGATCACACCGGCGCCAACCAAGCCGATCCGCATCTGCGGCATGCACGTTCCTCCACATCCATTGCGATTTCTTGGCGAAAATCTGACACGATAAAATTCGTCAATCAACCGAAAATCGGAATTGCGTTCCAGTTTTCGAGTCTGTATTTGGAATTGCGTTCTGATATCCGAACTCGCAGCGGGAAGGCTCGCTGTGCGGCAACAATCAACAGGGGAAACTTCATGTCTGACGACTCCACCACCGCATCGACCGGCCTGATCAAGCCGGGTTTCAGCCTGCGTCGCCGCTCCGTCCTGCTCGGGGCCTCGGGCCTGGCCGCCGGCGTGCTCGCCAAGCCGTATATCGCCAACGCCGCTGCCGGTGAGCCGATCAAGATCGGCATGATCTGGGCCAAGACCGGCCAGATCGTCGCTCAGGCCGAATATCTCGCCCAGGGCGGCTATATCGCGCTCGAACAGCGCAACAACATGATCAACGGCCGCCCGGTGGAAATCGTCTGGCTGGACGAGCCGAACCCGCAGACCGCGCAGCAGAACGCCGAGCGTCTGGTCTCCGAGCACAAAGTGGCCGGCATTGTCGGTGGCGCGCTGTCCTCCTTCGCGCTGGCAATCTCCTCGGTCGCGCTGAAGACCAAGACCCCGTATGTGGCCCCGAACGCCGCGGCGTCGGAAATCACCGGCTCGGCCTGCAACCGCTACACCTTCCGCCTGAACCCGCCAGTGCCGGTGCACACCAACGTGCTCGCCCCGTATTGCGCTGCGATGGGCAAGAAATGGTACATCATGACCGCCGCCTATGCGTTCGGTCAGGACATCAAGAAGTCCTTCACCGACTACATCACCGCCCATGGCGGCACCGTGGTGGGTTCGGACGAAGTGCCGGTGGGCGCGCCTGACTATTCGTCCTACATCCTCAAGATCCGCGCGGCCAAGCCGGACGTGGTGATCGGCGGCGTCTCGGCAGGCGATCTGACCACCTTCCTCAAGCAGTGGAACGAGATGGGCATGCGCGGCAAGATTCCGTTCGCGGAAATCGCCGTCGGCAACACGGATCTGTGGGGCGTGGGCCCGGAAGCGGCAGACGGTCTGTACACCATCACCTGGTGGTACAAGAACCCGAACAACACGCCCGAAGACAAGGAATTTGCCGCCGCCTACATGAAGAAGCATAACCGTCCGGCCGCCGATAAGGCGTGGATGGGCTGGATGGGCATGAAGTCGATGCTCGACTCCATCGAGATGGCGGGCAGCACCGACAGCGCGAAAATCGTGCAGGCGCTGGAATCCTGGAAGATGCAGCGCGGCGACATCACCGCGAAATACCGCACCTTCGACCATCAGATGGAAAACCGCCTGCTGGTGGCCGGCATTCACGAGAAGATCACCGACAAGTGGGATTACTTCGACGTGAAGGCCGAACTGCCGAAATCTGCCGCCGATATCGATGCCGCGTTCGGCACCGAAGCCGCAATCGGCTGCAAGATGGGCGCGCTGTGATCCTTCGCCACTAACCACTTGTCGTCATTGCGGGCAGCTTTTGGCGACGCGGCACTCCATCGAGACATCGGCTGAGCTTGTGGCTCGATGGAGTGTTTCGTCGCTTGCGCGTCTCGCAATGACGATGAATTAGGAAACGGTTTATGCTGGAAATGCTCGCCTCACAGGCCGTCAACGGTCTGGTTCTGGGCTTTCTCTACGTCCTGATTGCCATCGGGCTGTCGATCATTTTCGGCATGCTGGGCATCGTCAATATGGCGCACGGTGCTTTCTTTGCCCTCGGTGCCTATCTGGCCCTGATGTTGAGCAATCAATTCGGCTGGGGAGCCGCCTTGCTGGCCCCCATCGGCACCGGCTTGCTCGGCATGCTGGTCGAAAAAGTGCTGATACGACGACTATATGGCAAGGAACCTTTGCTCGGCCTGATCCTCACCTTCGCGCTCGCCCTGTTGATCGAGACGCTGTTGCGGCGGTTTTTCGGTGGGGCGGCGGTGCCGTTCTCAACGCCGAAGGTGCTGAGCGGCTTCTTCGAATATGGCCCGATCCTGACCACCAAGTTCCGCATCATCGTGCTGTGCGTGACGGTGGTGGCGATGGTCACATTCTGGGCCTTTATCTCCTTCACCCCATTTGGCCGCATCATCCGCGCCGGCTCACGCGATCCGGAGATGGTGGGCCTGCTTGGCATCAATCTGCCGGTGGTGCTGAATTTCGTCTTCGGCGTCGGCTGTCTGCTGGCGGGGCTTGCGGGTATGCTGGCCGGTCCGTTGCAGACGGTGACGCCCACGATGGGTGGCCCCTGGGTGATGCCTGCTTTCGTGATCGTGGCCATTGGCGGCCTGGGCTCCTACCCTGGCGCCATCGTGGCCGGTCTGGCCGTTGGCATGGTCAACGCGATGTCTGTTCAGTTCGCACCGGATTGGGCCGGTGTGGCGATGTATGCGCTGATGGCGGCGGTCCTGGTGCTGCGTCCGCGCGGCCTGTTTGGTGAAAAGTGGGAGCGCTTCGAATGAATACCTCCATCCTGAAGCATCCTGTCGTTCAAGCAGGTCTGGTTCTGGCCCTGCTGAGTGTGATCTGGGCGGCACTGGGTTCGCCGGTCGAACTGGTGACACGCATTGCGATCTATACGTTGTATGGCGCGGGCGTGAATCTGCTGGTGGCCTATACCGGACTGGTGCCATTCGGTGCCTCGGTGTTCTTCGGCACCGCCAGCTATTTCGCCGCCTTCTTCATTGAGAAGGCCGTGGGCAATGAAATCTTGGCGCTGATTGCCTCGATGTTGTTCGCCGGCGTGCTGGCCCTGGTGATCGGTCTGATCATTCTGCGCCGCAAAGGCCTATATTTCTCGCTGCTGACGCTCGCCTTCTCGCAGATCGCCTGGGAAATCGCGTTCCGTTGGACAGACGTCACCGGCGGTGAGAACGGCATGCAGGGCGTGCCGCGCCCGATGTTCACCAACCCTTGGGCGTTCCATATCTTCGCCATCACCTGTGTGCTGCTGGCCATGCAGTTCCTGTGGCGTCTGGGACATGCGCCGTTCGGGCGCGTATTGCAGGCAGTGCGCGACAACGACCAACGTGCGCAATCGCTCGGCTACGACATCTTCGCCATCCGTCTGAAGGGCTTCATCCTGATGGCGATGGTGGTGGGCCTGTCGGGCGCGCTGCTGACACTGCTGCTGCAAGGTGTGTATGCCGACAATCTCGGCTGGCAACATGCAGGCGATTCGCTGCTGATGACGGTGGTGGGCGGTATTCACCACTTCCTTGGCCCGCTCTGGGGTGCGATCACCTTCATCGTGATGGAAGACCGTCTGTCGGCGATCACCGAGGATTGGTGGCTGATCTTCGCGCCGGTGCTGATCGCCTTCGCATTGTTCTCCCCGGAGGGCATTCAGGGTCTGGTTCAACGCCTGCGTCGTCGGGCGTTTTGGAGCCTGACCCGGCAGACCATCCCGGCCCGTCCGGCGGTGATCAAGCCCTATGAACCGTCCGGTGCCCAGATGGACCCGGGCAAGCCGATCCTCTACACGCAGAATCTGTCCAAGCAATTCGGCAGCCTGGTCACGGCCAAGGAGATCAACCTCGAAGTTCGCCCCTTCGTGCTGCATTCCGTGCTGGGGCCGAACGGTGCCGGCAAGACGACGATGTTCAACATGCTCACCGGCGTGTTGCCACCGACGAGCGGTAAGATTTTCTTCGATGGCAAGGACATCACCAATTTCTCGGTGCATGCCCGCGCCCGTCTTGGCATCTCGCGCTCATTCCAGATCCTCTCGGTGTTCCCGAACCTGACGGTGTTCGAGAATGTCCGCGTGGCGGTGCAGGGGCAGAAGATCGGCACTGGCGGCCTGTTTGCCGATGCGCATGGGCTGGAGGCGATCAATGATCGCACCTGGAGCATCCTGGATGCCGTCGGTCTGGCCGACAAGGCGGCCGAGGCCTGCACCAATCTGCCGCACGGGGCCAAGCGCCTGCTGGAAATCGCGGTCACATTGTCCATCGACAGCAAGCTGCTGCTGCTCGACGAGCCCTTGGCAGGTCTGGCGGAAGCGGATCGCGTGGTGGTGGCGGCCCTGATCAAGAAGCTGTCCGAAAAGCATGCGGTGCTGCTCATCGAGCATGACATCGACCGCGTGCTGGCCATCTCGGACCGTATCTCGGTGCTGCATCAGGGCCGCATCGTTGCCGACGGCAAGCCGATGGAAGTGGCCAACGATCCGGAAGTGATCGCTGCCTATCTGGGGGCCGCCGATGACGGCAGCCGCGTGGCACCGTCGGTGGCGGAGCGCACCGCGCATCACACGTCCAAGGTGTTGCTCAAGGCGGACAACATCTTCGCCGGCTATGGCGGCTCCACCGTGCTCAATGGCGTCAGCCTGACGGTGCATGAAGGTGAAGCGGTGGCATTGCTGGGCCGCAACGGCGTGGGCAAGACCACGTTGCTGCGCGCCCTCACCGGCAGCATTCCGCTCACCTCCGGCAGCGTGACGTTTGGCGGCCACGACACCGCAAGCCTGCGTCCGTTCGAGATCAATCGTCTCGGCCTGTCGCTGGTGCCGGAAGGCCGTCGCCTGTTCCCAAACCTGACGGTGACGGAAAACCTGCAACTGGCGCTGCGTCCGGGCGGGATTTCCATCGAGGAGGTCTTCGAACTCTTCCCGCGTCTGCGCACCCGTCAGAAGGCCAAGGCCGAAAACCTGTCGGGCGGCGAGCGTCAGATGGTGGCCATCGCCCGCTCGCTGGTGGTGCCGAGCAAGCTGATCCTGCTCGACGAGCCCTTCGAAGGCCTGGCGCCTGCCGTGGTCTCCGAGGTGATGGAGGCGCTGCTGAAGCTGCGCGGCAAGGTGGCGATGGTCATCGTCGAACATCATGCCGAGAAAGTGCTGCCCATCGCCGACCGTGCCACCGTGCTCAACAACGGCAAGGTGGCCTTCGAAGGCGATGCGGTGACGCTGGAAAACGACCACGCCTTGCAGGCCCGCTTGCTCGGCATCGTTCACACGGAAGACGCGCACTAACCGTCATTGCGGGGAGCAAAAGGCTGCGAAGCAATCCATCGAAAGACTGCAAAATGTCTCGATGGATTGCCGCACTGCGCTCGCGATGAAAATAATAAGTATACTGAGAATAATCTGAGGAGCTTGAGTTCCATGCCCATCCCCCTGTCAGGCGCCACCCGGATGCACATCATCGTGGGCGATCCGATTGCCCAGGTGAAATCTCCCGGCGGCATGACCACCGCGTTCGGCAAGCGCGACGTGGATGCGATCTGTGTTCCCGTGCAGGTTTCCACTGCTGACCTGCCGGATTTCCTGGTCATTGGCGACAAGCTGAAGAACCTGGACGGCATCATCGTCACCGTGCCGCATAAATTCGACTGCTACCGCTTTTGCAGTTCGGGTTCTACGCGGTCGGACTTCATCAACGCCGTCTCGATCATGCGACGTCGCCCGGAAGGCGGCTGGCATGGCGACCAGTTTGACGGCGAAGGCTTCGTGCAGGCGATGAAGAACCAGGGCGTCGATCCGTCCGGCAAGAAGGCGTTGCAGGTCGGCACCGGCGGTGCAGGCTCGGCGATTGCCTTCGCGCTGATCGAGAACGGCGTGAGTGAGTTGGCGCTGCATGATCTGGACATCACCCGGCGCGATGCGTTGATCGCGCGTCTGAACAAGCTCGGCAAGGCGCGGGTCTATGCTGGTTCGGCCGATCCCACCGGCTTCGATCTGGTCTGCAACGCCTCACCGGCCGGAATGCGCGAAGGGGATTCGTTGCCGGTGGATGTGAGCAAGCTGATCGCCAGCCAATATTGCGGCTGTGTGATCACCGTCCCCGTCATCACCCCGTTCATCGCCGCCGCCCGCGCTTTGGGCTGTGTGACCGGCACGGGCAGCGAGATGTACAACGCGCTGCAAGGCCTGATGGTGGATTTCCTGCTGACGCCCATGGCACAGCGTTGAGGCGATCATGAAAACCGAACTCTCGGCTTTGGCTGAAAACCCCGTCTTCGACCTCGTGGTCGTCGGCGCGGGCTCGGGCGGCTTGGCGGCGGCGGTCTTCGCTGCCATTTCCGGCAAGAGCGTCCTTGTCGTCGAACGCACCGAATATGTCGGCGGCACCTCCGCTTTGTCGGCGGCGACAACCTGGGTGCCGAATTCTCTGCACGCCCATAAAGTGGCGCCGCCGGGCAGTGCGGATGCCGACAGCCCGGAGAAAGTGCGTGGCTTCCTGAACGCGGTGGTGGGCAATCGCTCGCCCGCCGATGTGCGCGATGCGTTTATCGACAGCGCACCGAAGGCAATCGCCGAGTTGGAGCGCAAAACGGCGGCGCATTTCCGTCCATACGCGACGCATCCGGATTACGAACAGGACCCCGAAGGGGCGACCATGCGTGGTCGTGCGCTGGAGCCGGTGCCGTTCGATGCCCGCGCACTGGGCGAGGACATCAACCTGATCCGCAAGCCGATCCCGGAATTCTGCCTGTTTGACGGCATGATGATCGACCGCACCGACATCAACCATCTGCTGGCGCTGACCAAAAAATTCGCCTCGTTCAAACACGCGGTGAAAATCCTGGCGCATTACGGCATCGACAAGCTGCATGGTCGCCGGGGCACCCGTCTGGTGATGGGCAACGCGCTGATCGGCCGCCTGCTGCTCAGCTTCCGCGACAAGGGCGGCCAACTCGTCACCCGCACCTCGGTGGAACGCTTCGTCACCGGGCCGAAGGGCGTGGAAGGCGTGGTGCTGGTCTCCAATGGGGTGCGTCGCACCGTGCTGGCCACCCATGGCGTGGTGCTCGCCGCCGGTGGGTTCAACCGCCACAAAACCCGTCGCGCGGAGATGTTGCCACAGCCGACGCCGGCCTTCTCGCCATCCGCTCCGGGTCATACCGGCGAGATGCAGGATCTGGCGCTGGGCCTCGGCGCGCGCTTCTCCACCGCCGACGCGCAACCCGCCTTCTGGGCGCCCTGCTCCACCCGCACGCGCAAGGACGGCACCACGGCGGTCTTCCCGCATTTCGTGCTCGACCGCTCCAAACCCGGCACGGTCTGCGTCAATCAGGCCGGTCTGCGTTTTGTCAACGAAAGCAGTTCCTATCACCTGTTCGGCCGCGCGATGTTCGAGCAGAATCAAATCTCGCCCTGCATTCCCTGCTGGATCGTCACCGATGCGGCGGGCTTGCGGAAATATGGGCTGGGCATGGTGCGGATGGGCACCAAGAACATTCAGCCCTTCCTGGCTGACGGCTATTTGCTGGAAGGCAAGACGGTGGCCGAACTGGCGGGCAAGATCGGGGTTCCGGCGGCCAATCTGGAACAGACGGTTGCCAACATGAACGCCTACGCCAAAACCGGCACCGATCCCGAATTCGGGCGTGGCCGCACCGCCTATCACCGTGTGAACGGCGATGCCGGCTTCACCGGCCCCAACCCCACCCTCGGCCCGATCGCCACCGCACCGTTCTACGCGGTCAAGCTGATCGTGGGCGATATCGGGGCGTCGTCCGGTTTGGTGATCAACGCCGACGCACAGGTGCTGGGCGAGGGCGATCAGCCGATTGCGGGGCTGTATGCCTGTGGCAATGAGGCGAATTCGATCATGGGCGGCACCTATCCCGGCCCCGGCATCACCGTTGGGCCTGCGATCACCTTCGCCTATCGCGCGGTGCAGCATGCTTTGGGGATGGCCGCGTGAACACCCGGCGCTGTGATCTTGTCGTCGTCGGCTCCGGTGCGTCCGGGCTGGCGGCGGCGGTCACGGCGGCCTCGCTCGGGCTTTCGGTGATCGTCATCGAAAAGGACAGCCATGTCGGCGGCACATCGGCATGGTCGGGCGGCTGGATGTGGGTTCCGCGCAACGAACTGGCGGTGGCTGCCGGGATTGTGGAAGACATCGACGCACCGCGCCAATATCTGAAGCATGAGTTGGGCGAAGGCTATAACCCGGCGCTGGTCGAAATGTTTCTCGAACAGGCGCCGCGCATGGTGCATTTCTTCCGCAGCGAGACGTCGGTGGAGTTCGTCGCGGGCAACGTCATCCCCGATTTCCACGGCAAAACCCCGCATGCCGGCCTCGGCGGGCGCTCGATCTGCGCGGCGCCGTTCGATGGGCGGGAGCTGGGCGAGAGCATCAAGCGCCTGCGCACGCCGCTCGACCTGATCTCCCCCTTCGGCATGGGCATCGCCTCGGGGGCGGATTTCCAGGCATTTCTGGATGCCTCCACCAAACCAGCCGCCACATGGCACGTAGCTAAACGCTTCCTACGGCATTTCCGCGATATGCTGCTGCATCGGCGCGGCCTGCATCTGGTCAATGGCAATGCGCTGGTCGCCCGGCTGTTCAAATCGGCCAATGATCTGGGTGTGACCATCCTGACCGATTGCCCGGCGCGGCAGATTTTGACGGAAGACGGCCGCGTCACCGGGGTGATCGCGGGCGATGAACACATCACCGCCGAGCGCGGCGTGGTGCTGGCCGCCGGTGGCTTCCCGCATGACCCGGCGCGGCATACCGAACTCTCGCCCTACACCGAACACCACTCGGCAGCGCCGCCGACCAACACCGGCGACGGCATGCGGCTGGGCGAGGCTGCGGGCGGTGTGGTGAGCACCGATCTGAGCAATTCCACCGCCTGGGCGCCTGTCTCTCTGGTGCCGCAGGACGATGGCTCGATCGGTCGCTACCCGCATCTGTTCGAGCGCGCCAAGCCTGGGCTGATCATGGTGACACCCTCCGGCAGGCGCTTTGCCAACGAGGCCAATTCCTATCACGACGTGATGCAGGCGCTGTTCGCCGCAACCCCGCCCGGCGCGCAGCCGCAGGCGTGGTTGATCTGCGATCAGGTGTTCCACAACCGCTACGGCCTCGGCCGCAGCCGCCCCTTCCCGTTCCGCATCGCGCCGTGGCTGAAGAACGGCTATCTCAAGCGCGGCAGCACCTATGCCGAGCTGGCCAGCCAATGCGGCATCGATGCGGCGACGTTCGAACGCACGATGGCCAATTACAACCGCCACGCCCAACGCGGGGAAGACCCGGAATTCGGTCGCGGCGACACGCCCTATAACCGCATTCAGGGCGAGGCGCGCCATAAGCCCAATCCCTGCATCGCCCCGATCCGGCGCGGCCCGTTCTATGCCGTCAAGATCGTCTCCGGCAGCCTTGGCACCTTCGCCGCCCTCAAGACGGACAAACATGCCCGCGTGCTGCGCCAGGACGGTGCGCCGGTGGGCGGGCTGTGGGCGGTGGGCAATGACATGTCGAGCATGATGGCCGGTCGCTATCCGGCGGGTGGCATCACGCTGGGGCCGGGCATGACGTTCGGCTTCGTCGCAGCACATGACGCGGCCGGTGTGCCGCTGGACAATAATCGCAGTTAAGAGGCATTTTTCATGTCACGCACCTATTCCCTCGCCTATCTCGCCTTCACCCCGCTGGTGGCCCCGGATGCCATCCGCATCGCAGCACTGTATGGCGCGGGGGCGATCGGCGTGCGGCTGCTGCCGGCAGCGCCGGGTGGGCCGTTCGATGATCTGATCGCCAACAAGGCGCTGCTGCGCGAGACGAAATCGGCGATGGCGCAGACCGGGGTGGAGATTTTCGACATCGAAATCGTGCGCATCAAGCCGGAATTCAACGTCAACGATTACACCGCCTTCCTGGAAACCGGCGCGGAACTGGGCGCCAAGGCCATTCTGGTCGCCGGTGACGACCCGGACCAATCCCGCTTCATCGCCAATTACGCCACATTCTGCGAAGCCGCCCGCCCGTATAACATGACCGCCGATCTGGAGTTCATGCCCTGGACGGAGGTCAAGAACGCCAAGGCCGCCATCCGCGTGCTTGAAGCCGCCCAGCAGCCGAATGCGGGCATTCTGGTCGACTCGCTGCATGTGGGCCGCTCCGAGACGACGAATGACGACATCCGCGCCATCCCGCGCGAATGGCTGCATTACGCCCAGGTGTGCGACGCCACGGCCGGGCTGAATTTCACATTGGAAGAGTTGATCTACAACGCCCGCGTGGAGCGTTTCCTGCCGGGTGAAGGCAATATCGACATCGCCGGCATGCTCGCCGCCCTGCCGCCCGACCTGCCGCTGAGCATCGAAATCCCATCCGAGCCGCGCAAGCCGGTGCTGGGCGTGATGGAATGGTGCCGCCTATGCGTCGAGTCAGCGCGTCGCTTGGGGTGAGGCGACAGGACGTTTCGTCGTTGCGCTCTGTAAGTTTGTAGGGTGTGATACCGAAGCCATTCACATGACCCAATGACGGTCCCATCTATGAGTCCCATGGCGATGGGTTCATGTTCAGGGAACGCATCCACGATCCGCCGCATGTCGTGCGCGTTCTGCAATGGGGTCGATGTCACCGATGGTTTTGTCCGCTGCAATCACCTTTACCCTCAACGGCACGCCCACCGCGCTGCCGCCCGATGTTTCGCCCACCACCACGCTGCTCGATTGGCTGCGCGGCACGCCTCGGCTGACCGGGACGAAGGAAGGCTGCGCCGAGGGGGATTGCGGGGCCTGCACCGTGGTGCTGGAACAGCCAGATGGCGGGCGGGCGGCGGTGAATGCCTGCCTGCTCACCCTTGGTCAGTTGCACGGGCGACGGGTGCGCAGTGTAGAGGGTCTGCGCGGCGAGGATGGCTGCGCGCATGTGGTGCAGGAAACCATGGCCGCCTGCAACGGCACGCAATGCGGCTTCTGCACGCCGGGCATCGTGATGTCGGTCTGGGCGCATCAGGTGGAAGGCGGCGAGGTGCATGAGGCGCTGGCCGGCAATCTGTGCCGCTGCACCGGCTATCGGCCAATTCTGGAAGCGGTCAGCAAATTGCAGCCCGAGCCCGCCGCCCCGGTGGAGACCGCGCCTCCCTTGGCCGTGACGTTCGAGGCACCAGGGCAGAAATTCTTCCGCCCCGTCAGCCTCGCGCAATTGGTGCATCTGCGCGCCGAACATCCGAATGCGATGCTGCTCGCTGGCGGCACCGATCTGGGCCTGCGCTTTTCCGAACACCGCGAGCGCCCGGCCAAGGTGATTTGCACGTTGGATGTCGCTGAACTCGGCGTTGTGGAGGTGCTGCCCGAGGGCATGCAGATCGGGGCCGCCGTGCCGTACCGCACGCTGCTCTCGCTGTGCGAGGCCGAAACGGGCTTTGGCGGGTTTGCCGATCTGCTGCGTCGTCTCGGCTCCCGCCAGATTCGCACCATGGGCACGCTGGGCGGCAATCTCGGCACCGCCTCACCGATTGGCGACGCTCTGCCGCCACTGCTCGCCTTGGGCGCCTCGGTGCGCATCGCCGGGCCAGAGGGCGAGCGCGAGATGCTGGTGGAGGATTTCCTGATCGATTACCGCAAGAACGCGCTGCAAATGGGGGAGGTCATCCGCGACCTCTGGCTGCCCCGCCCGGCTCCCGGCGCGCTGTTCTCCTGCGACAAACTCTCCCGCCGCCACGATCAGGACATCACCGCCGCCGGTCTGTCGGTGCTGATCGGCGTCGCCGATGGCCGCATCGCCTCCGCCCGCGTGGCACATGGCGGCGTGGGGCCGAAAGCCGCGCGCGCTGTGGCCGCCGAGGCGGCGCTGGAAGGTGCCGCGTTCACCCAGGCCAGCTTCGATGCCGCAGCCGAAGCCCTGCAGGGCGACATCACCCCTATGGGCGATCTGCGCGCCTCGGCCGAATATCGCCGCCTCGCCTGTGGCAATCTGATGCGCCGATTATGGTTCCGCTGGTCGGCGCAGGAGGTGGTGTGATGGACGGCATGAACGACAAGCTGGCCGTTATCGGCCAATCCACCCGCCATGACAGCGCGCTGGCCCATTGCACCGGCGAGGCCCGGTTTACCGATGACATTCCCGAACTGCCCGGCACCCTGCACGCCGCCCTGGTGCTGTCCGACATCGCACATGCCAGGCTGCACGGCCTGAACACCGCAACAGCCGCCAGCATGCCCGGCGTGGTTGCCATCATCGGCCCGCAGGACATTCCCGGCCATAACGACGTCTCCCCCACCCATCGCGGCGGCGAGCCGCTCTTTGCCGATACCGAGATTCTGCATTGGGGTCAGGCGCTGGCCATGGTCGTCGCCACCAGCCGCGACGCCGCCCTGCTCGCCGCCCGCGCGGTGACGGCGGAAGTGGAGGTGCTGCGCCCGGTGCTGTCCGTCGATGAGGCGTTGGCAGCCAATGATCTGCTGATGGCGCCGATGGTGATGACAACCGGCGATTACGCAAAAGCCCTGGCCGCCTCGCCGCATCGTCTATCTGGTGAGTTCCGCTGCGGTGGGCAGGAGCATTTCTACCTCGAAGGGCAAATCTGCCTCGCCATTCCCGGCGAGGATGGCGATCTGGCGCTGCATTCCTCCACCCAGCACCCAACCGAGGTGCAGCACATCGCCGCCGGCATCCTCGGCTGCGATTTCAACCGGATTTCCGTCCATGTCCGCCGTCTCGGTGGCGGCTTTGGTGGCAAGGAGAGCAATGCCTCCTGGATCGGTGCGGCCGCCGCCCTGGCTGCGGTGAAAACCGGCCGCCCGGTCAAGCTCCGCCTGCCGCGCAAGACCGACATGGCGGTGACAGGCAAGCGCCATCCCTTCCTGTTCCGCTGGGATGTGGGCTTCGACGACACTGGCCGCATCCTGGGCCTGGATGCGCTGATGGCCGCCGATGGGGGCCACACGCTCGATCTGTCCACCGGCGTGATCTTCCGCGCCGTCACCCACGCGCTCAATGTGATGGCGGTGCCCGATATCCGCATCGATGGCCGCGTGCTGCGCACCAACACCGTCAGCAACACCGCCTTTCGCGGCTTTGGCGGGCCGCAGGGCGTGGTGCTCAGCGAAGAGATCATCCGCCGCATCGCCCGCGCCCTCGGCTCCACCCCCGAAGCGGTGCGCGAGCGGAATTTTGCCGGTGAGGCCAATGGCAGCTTCACCCCTTATGGCCAGAAACTCGAAGGCGATCTGATCAGCCGTGTCTGGGCGGAAACCCAGGATCTCTCCGGCTGGGATGCCCGCCGGGCGGCGGTGGACGCCTTCAACGCCAGCCATCCCTATAAACGCCGCGGCCTCGGCTCGTTCGTGCTCTCCTTCGGCATCTCCTTCGGCGTGCAGGCGATGAACCAGGCCGGTGCCCTGGTGCATGTCTATGCCGATGGCTCGATCCGGTTGAACCATGGCGGCACCGAGATGGGCCAGGGCCTGTTCATCAAGATCGCCCAGGTGGTGGCCGAGACCTTCGGCGTGCCGCTCTCCCGCGTGCGCATCACCGCCACCTCCACCGCCGAGGTGCCCAACACCTCCCCCACCGCCGCCTCCACCGGCACCGACCTCAACGGCTGGGCGGCCCGGATTGCCGCCGGGGCGCTGCGGGAGCGGATGGTGAAGGTGGCCGCCGAACACTGGGCGGTGGAGGAGGCCGAGATTGAGATGGTCGATGACGAGGTGCGCGCGGGCAATCACCGCATGAGCTTCGGCGAACTGGCCAAACTCTGCCACGCCAAACGCGTCTCGCTCTCCGCCACCGGCCATTACAAAACCCCCGGCCTGAGTTGGGACCCGGCGACGATGCGTGGTGAGCCTTTCTTCTACTTCACCTATGCCGCCGCCGTGGCCGAAATGGAGGTGGATACCCTGACCGGCGAGCATCGCTGCCTCGGTGCATGGCTGGTGGAAGATTGCGGACGCAGCCTCAACCCGGCGGTCGATCTCGGCCAGATCGAGGGCGCCTTCGTGCAGGGCATGGGCTGGCTGACCAGCGAGGAATTGTTCTGGGACACCCAAGGCCGCCTGCGCACCCTCGGCCCCTCCACCTACAAAATCCCCGGCTCGCGTGATGTGCCGGAGGTGTTCGAGGTGCGCCTGCTCTCCGATGCCCCGGCACGGGCGGACACCATCTTCCGCTCCAAAGCCGTCGGCGAGCCGCCATTGATGCTGGCCACCTGTGTCTGGAACGCGCTGATCGACGCGGCAGGGGTGGAGAGCCTGGATATGCCCGTCACGCCGGAGCGGTTGTTGATGGCGATGAATTCAAAATAACCGCATGTGCCATTTTATTGTCATTGCGCCACCGGTCGCGCCGGAAATTCGGTGATGTTCGATGGCGGTTCGGTGCAATTCCAAGCGGAATTGCACCCTACGCGCTGACGACTTCATCCGTCATTGCGGCACGACGTGCCGCAATCCATCGCGGGGATTGGCGGCATCGCGGTGGATGGCTGCGCTGCGCGCGCCATGACGGGGGGCGATCCTGACAACCTCCATCCGTCATTGTGGCACGCAGTGCCGCAATCCATCGCGGGGATTGGCGGCATCGCGGTGGATGGCGGCGATGTTCCAGCCTACGTACCCGGCTCCAACCTTAACCCACTCGCCGCGTCGAAGACATGCAGATGCTCGGGTGGAATCCGCACGCGCAAAACGCGCTCCGTCACATGCGCATGCGCCAGCTTGATCGTCAGCAGCGTGCCGCTTTCCAGCTTGCCGATCACCACCGTCTCCGAGCCCAGCGGCTCCACCAGATCCACCGGCAGCGCGAAGCCGTCATCGGCCAGCCGCAGATGTTCGGGCCTGATGCCGATCGTCAACGCCATCCCATCCGCCCCCGCGCGCGGACCATCGGCGAAGGGGATGGTCTCGCCAATCTCCAACGCCACCGCGCGGCCACCCTGCACCAACTTGCCCGCCAGCAAATTCATCGCGGGTGCCCCGATGAAGCCCGCCACATAGGTGTTGGCCGGGCGGTGAAACACCTCCATCGGGGTGGCCAGTTGCACCGGAACCCCCTTGTGCAACACCAGCAACCGGTCGCCCAGCGTCATCGCCTCCACCTGATCATGCGTCACATACAGGCTCGTCACCCCCATGCGGCGTTGCAGGCGGCGAATTTCGGCGCGCATCGTCACCCGCAGCGTGGCGTCGAGGTTCGACAGCGGTTCGTCGAACAGGAACAGCTTCGGCTCGCGCACAATCGCCCGCCCCATCGCCACACGCTGACGCTGACCGCCGGACAACTGGGCGGGTTTGCGGTCGAGCAGATGGCTGAGTTCCAGCAGCCCCGCCGCCTCATCCACCCGGCGCCTGATCTCGGCATCGGATAATTTCCGGATGCGCAGCCCATACGCCATGTTGTCGAACACGCTCATATGCGGATAGAGCGCGTAATTCTGGAACACCATCGCAATGTCGCGCTGCGACGGGTCGCGGTTGGTCACATCGGCGTCGTCGATCAGAATCCGCCCCGATGTCGGCTCCTCCAGCCCGGCCACCAGACGCAGCAAGGTGGATTTGCCACAGCCGGAGGCACCGACGATGACCAGCATCTCACCGGAATGCAGCGAGAGATCAACGCCATGCAACACGGCGGTTTTGCCGAAGCTTTTGCGAATATCATCAAGAACAAGCGTGGCCATTATTTTTCACCATCGGTCAGGCCGCGAACGAACCAGCGTTGCATCGAAACCACCACCGCCACCGGCGGCAGCAAGGCCAGCACGGCGGTGGCCATCACCCGGTTCCACTCCGTCGCCGTCTCGGTGCCGATCATCTTGACGATGCCGATCACGATGGTGTCCAGCTCGGGCGTTGTGGCCACCAACAGCGGCCAGAGATATTGGTTCCAGCCATAGACGAACAAAATCACGAACAATGCCGCGAGGTTGGAGGACGAGACCGGGATCAGAATGTCCTTCAGAAACCGCCACGGCCCTGCCCCATCCATCCGGGCGGCCTCCACCAACTCATCCGGCACCACCAGAAAGGTCTGCCGGAACAGCAACGTCGCCGTCGCGCTGGCAATCAGCGGGATGGTCATGCCGGGGAAGGTGTTGATCAGGCCAAGATCGGACATCACCGAATAGGTCGGAATAATCCGCACCTCCACCGGCAGCATCAGCGTGATGAAAATCGTCCAGAACGCCGCCATGCGGAAGGGGAAGCGAAAGAAGGTGATCGCATAGGCCGACAGGATCGAGATCGCGATCTTGCCCACCGCGATCGCCAGCGCCATCGCCCCCGACACCAGCAGCATGCGCCACACCGGCCCAGCCCCCGGCGAGCCGTCCATCAGCACCGAGGCATAAACCCCCAGCCCCGACAGGCGCGGGATGAGCGATAATTCGCCGCGTGAGATTTCAGCCGCCGTCAACGTCGAGCCGGACAGCACCAGCCAGATCGGCACCACGAACAGCGCCACCCCGAGCGAGAGGATGATATGCGCCGGCCAATCGATCCGGCGGGTCATTTTTCACCCCGCTTGCCGAGAAAGCGGAACTGCATCGCCGTCAGCACGATCACCCCGATCATCAGCACCACCGATTCCGCCGAGGAGGCACCGATATCCAGATTGACCACGCCATCGCGATACACCTTGACCACCAACGTCTCCGTCGCCTTGCCCGGCCCGCCCTGGGTCAGCGCCTGAATGGTGCCGAAGGTGTCGAAGGCGGCGTAGACGAGGTTGACGACGATGAGGAAAAACACCGTCGGCATCAGCAATGGCAGCACCACGGTGCGAAAGCGCAACCAGCCCTTTGCCCCATCCATCCGTGCGGCCTCGATCACCGCCTTTGGGATCGATTGCAGGCCGGCGAGGAAGAAGATGAAATTATAGCTCACCTGTTTCCAGGCGCTGGCCACAATCACCATGCCCATCGCCTGATCGTCATTGAGCTTGTAATCCCAGGCAATGCCGATGTGGTTCAACCACGCGCCGACAAGGCCAACCTGCGGATGCATCAGCAAAATCCACAGCACGGCGGCCATGGCCGGTGCCACGGCATAGGGCCAGATCAGCATCACCCGATACCAGCCGCGCCCGCGAATCTCGCGATCCGCACACACCGCCAGCAGCAGCGCCACACTCATCGACAGCATCGCCACCGCCGCACAGAAGACCAGCGTGCGGGTGATCGAGTCGATATAGAGCGGGTCGCCGAACAGGTCGGAGAAATTCTCCAACCCGACGAAGAAGGAGTTCTCGCCGAACGGATCGGCGCGCGTGGTGCTCGACCAGATCGCCTGACCGGCCGGCCACAGAAAGAACACCGCCGTCAGCGCAAGCTGCGGCAGCACCAGCAGGATCGGAAACCACGTTCCCGGAAAGATTGTGCGACGCTCCATGCGGACATGGCGCGACCCTCACAGGAGGGCCGCGCCGCAACCTCAGGTGCGAACCGATTTTTCGAATTCGCGCAGCACCTTGTTGCCGCGTGTGACAGCGGAATCGAGTGCGGCCTGCGCGCTCTGCTGGCCCTGCAACGCCTTCTCGACCTCCTCATAGACGATGTTGCGGATTTCCGGCAGGCGGCCCAGACGCAGCCCCTTGGAATTGGCCGTCACCGTGCCACGGGTGAGCGATTTGATGGCGATGTCCGCCCCCGGAGCCTGCTCGTAATAGCCCTGCTTCTTGGCCAATTCGAAGCCCGCCAGCGTCACCGGCACGTAGCCGGTGTGTTCATGGAACTGCATGTCCTGATCGGGGTGGCCGATGAATTGCAGGAACGCCGCAACGCCCTTGTATTCGGCCGGCATGCGCTTGGGCGAGGTCATCGTCCACAGGCTGGCGCCGCCGATGATGGTGTTGTTCGGTGTGCTGGTCAGCGCCGGATCGTACGGAATCACCGAGGCGGCCCATTTGAACTTCGCATTGCGCACGATGTCGCCCCGCCCGGCCGATGAGCCGAAGCCGATGGCGGCCTGTCCGCTGTAGAACAGCGGATCGGGCTGCGCATCGCGGCCGCCATATTTGAACGCCCCTTCCTTGGACAGGTCGATCAGCATCTGCAACTGCTTGGCATGGGCGGGCGAGTTGAATTTCAGCTCCGCATCCAGCCCATCGAAGCCGTTGGACTTGCTGGCGAAAGGCAGATTGTGGATCGCGCCGAATTGCTCGATCTGAATCCAGGCGAACCAGGACGAGGTTGCCGCCACCAGATCCGGGCCACCCGATTTGGCCATCGTCGGCTTGGCCCATTTGTCGCGCAGCGTGACGGTGGCGGCGTGGAATTCGGCCCAGGTGGTGGGCGGCTTCTCCGGGTCCAAACCGGCCGCCTCGAAGGCGTCCTTGTTGTACCACATCACGCCGGTGGAGGAATTCAGCGGCATCGACGCCATCCGACCATCGGAGAGCGAGTAATAGCCGCGCACGGCGGGCAGATAGGAGGCCGGATCGATCTTCAGCCCGGTTTCCTTGGCCAGTTCCCACACCTGCTTGACCGCCTTGCCGGCAGCGAGCATCGAGCCGGTGCCCACTTCATAGATCTGCGCCAAATGCGGAGCCTGCCCGGCACGCCAGGCGGCGATGGTGGCCGTCAGCGTCTCGGGGTAGCTGCCCTTGAACACCGCTTCCAACGCGTAATCGCCTTGGCTGGCGTTGAACTCGCGCGCAAGACGATTGATTTCCTCGCCATTGGCACCCGTCAAGGCGTGCCAGAGCACGATCTTGGTCTTCGCCGCCTGCGCCTGGGCGGAGATCGGGGCTGCAATCGGAGCGGCGGCCAGGGCAGCGGCCCCGGTCAGAAGTGTGCGGCGTTGCATCAAGCTGTCTCCCTTGGTTCCTGCCGTCCGGGTTTGCCCCTGATCGACCGATCCTGGTGGCCCAGGATATTACGCCGAACGATGCTAGCCCGACACATGCAACAGGTCGATGGTCTTGCTGCTTAATCGCCCTTGGATTCCGCCGCCAATGAAGCTCTCGTGACGAATTGCATTTTATGGCGGTTGGCAGTTTGTCCATCTGGCGTATCGTATCGCCATCATCGCCCGGCATTGCATGACCGTGCAGACCATAAATCCGGAGGACAGCCGCAATGACCATTCGACGCCGCACCCTGCTTGCCGGTGCCAGCCTGCTCGCAGCCCCTGCCCTGCTCACCCGCCGCGCGGCCGCTGCCGTCACCCTGCGCTGGGGCACGGTGTTGCCGACCAGCCATCCGTCGGTTGCGATGATGGACAAGGTGGCCCGCGATGTGTCGGATAAAACCGGCGGTGCGGTGGCCATCCAAACCTTCCCCTCCGGCCAGCTCGGCACCTCGCGCGATGTCATCGAGGCCACCTCCACCGGGGCAATCCAGATGGTCGATGAAGGAGCGGCGCAGTTCGGCCAGTTCAGCGCGGCGTTCTCCATCCTCGAAGCGCCCTATATCTGGCAGAGTGCCACCCATATGCGCCGCGCCCTCGCCTCGCCGATCGTCGATGCGATGAACGCCGATCTGGTCGCCAAGCGCCAGATGCGGGTGATCGGCTCCACCTATTACGGCACGCGCCACGTCACCACCGGGTCGCGCGACGTCAAGAGCGTGGAGGACATGAAGGGCTTCAAGCTGCGCATCCCGGAAGTGGACACCTATCGCGCCATGGCCGAAGCCTGGGGGGCGAAAGCCACACCGCTGAATTTCGGCGAACTCTATCTCGCCCTCAGCCAGGGTGCCGTCGATGGCCAGGAAAACCCGCTGCCGACGATACAAAGCGGCAAATTCTTCGAGGTGCAGAAACATCTGCTGCTCACCGCCCATATCATGACGCCGCGTCTGATCGTGGTGAATGAGACGGCATGGAAAAGCCTGTCCGCCAGCCAGCAAGACATTCTGCGCGCCTCGCTCGCCGCCTTTGGCAAAGAACAGGATGACGAGATCGTCCGCCAGGAGAATTCGCTGGTCGATACCTTCAAGCAGGCCGGCATGATCGTCACGCCCATCGATGTGGAGAGTTTCCGCAAGCCGGTCCTGGCCAGCGTGCCGGGCAAGTTCGAGGCGAAATGGGGCAAAGGCCTGTGGGAGAAGGTTGCATCGGCCTGATGCCGATGCTTGCCGCGTTCGACCGTGCATTGGCCCTGTTCGGGGCCGCCCTGCTCACCTGCCTGATGGCCACCGTGCTGGCAGGCGTGGTGACGCGGGCGATGGACGATCCTTGGGGTTGGACCGATGAAGGCGCGCGCTTCCTGATGGTCTGGCTCGCCGCCACCGGCTGGATGCTCGCCAGCCGCAAACGCGCGCATGTGCGCATCCGCTTCTTCCAGAATCTGCTGCCCAATGCGGTGTGGCGCGGCGTGGAGCGGGTGATTCAGACGGCCCTGGTGCTGCTCGGTCTGGCGATCGCCTGGTTCGCCATCACCCTGGTGCAGCGCAACGCCGATCTGGACGCCACATCGCTGCCGATCTCGATGGCCTGGCTTTATGTGCCGATGATCCCGGCCGGGTTGCTGATGGCGGTGCAGGCGATGGGGCAGTTGGTGCGGCCTGGGGGGAAGGACGCTTGACCCAATTGATGGCCGAAATCGCGCTGTGCTGGCTGTTCGCCATCCTGACCGGATTGCCGCTGTTTGCCGCGATGGCGTTGGCGGCGTTGGGCTTTGTCAGCCTCTCCGGCCTGTCGCCCTCCATCGTGCCGCAAAAGATGGCGCAGGCGATGAATGCCTTCCCCATAGTGGCGGCGCCTTTGTTCATCCTGATGGGCAATCTGCTGAGTGCGGCCAAGATCACCGACCGCATCGTGCGCTTCGCCACCGCCGTGATGGGCTCGCTGCGCGGCGGCTATGCCCAGGCGAGCATTCTGGCCAGCCTGATCTTCGCCGGCATGGCGGGCTCTGCCGTGGCGGATGCGGCGGGCACCGGGGCGGTGGAAATCCGGGCGATGAAACGCGCGGGCTATCGGGCCGAAACCGCCGCCGCCATCAACGCCTCCGCCGCCACCATCGGGGCCATCGTGCCGCCCAGCCTGCCGATTGTGATATTCGGCGTCACCTCCGATGTCTCGGTCGGCCGTCTGTTCCTGGCCGGATGCATTCCCGGCCTGCTGATGGCGGCCTCGCTGATGACGATGGTGGCCGTGATCGGCAAGGCCCAGGGCTTCCCCAGCCAGCGCTTCCCCGGCTGGGGCGAATTGTGGGGGGCATTGCGCGACGGGTTCTTTGCCCTCATGGCCCCGGTGATCCTGCTCGGCGGCATGTTCAGCGGCTTGTTCACCCCCACCGAGGCCGCCGCCGTCGCCAGCCTGTATGCGCTGTTCCTCGGGCTGGTGATCTACCGCACGCTGCATGTGGCCGATATCGGCCGCGTGCTGGTCGAGACGGTGGAGACGGCAGGGATTGTCACCGTGCTGGTGATGGCGGCGGGAGCGTTGGGCTGGTGCATGTCGATCTCGCGCATCCCGCAAACCGTCGCGCCCTGGATGGTGTCGGCCATTCACGGCAAGCTGTTGTTTTTGCTGGTGTGCAACGCGCTGCTCCTGGTGGTGGGCTGCTTCATGGAGACACTGGCCGCTCTGCTGATCCTGATCCCCATCCTGCTGCCTGCCGCCAAGGGATTTGGGGTGGATCCGGTGCAGTTCGGCATCGTCATGATCTTCAACCTCATCCTCGGCACCATTCACCCGCCGGTTGGGGTGGTGCTGTTCGTCACCTCGCGCATTGCCGAGATTTCCTATGAACGCATGTCCCGCGCCGTGCTGCCCTGGCTGGTGCCGTTGCTGATCGTGCTGGCGGGCATCACCCTGTGGCCGCCGCTGACGACGTGGCTGCCCGGCTTGGTGTTCGATTGATGCAGGGCTCGCCGCCCGGAAACGCGTTTGCACGCCAAGGGTGCCCACGCTCACCATCCGGTTAACAGATGAGGGCATGATCCGATGAACACTCCCGTCCGCCTTGCCGTGATGGGTGCCGGCCTGATCGGCAAGCGCCATATCGAGCATATTCGCGCCCGCCCGGAATCGACGCTGGCCGCCATCGTCGATCCCACCGAGGCCGCGCGCGCCCTGGCGGCAAGCCTCGACACGCCGTGGTATGCCTCCTTCGCCGAGATGCGGGCGGCCGGGCTGCCGGATGGGGTGATCGTCGCCACGCCCAATCAGATGCATGTCGCCAACGGGCTGGACTGCATCGCCGCCGGTCTGCCCACGCTGGTGGAAAAGCCGCTCGCCGATGACGTGGTGGCCGCCGAAGCCCTTGTCGATGCCGCCGAGCGCGACGGCATTCCGCTGCTCACCGGCCATCACCGCCGCCACAACCCGCTGATGCAGCGCGCCAAGGCCGAAATCGACGCCGGTCGTCTGGGGCGCGTGCTGGCGGTGCATGGCACGTTCTGGCTCTACAAGCCGGATGACTATTTCGACCTGCCTTGGCGGCGCGAAAAGGGAGCGGGCCCGATCCTGACCAATCTGATCCATGATGTGGATCTGCTGCGCTATCTCTGCGGTGAGGTGGTGGCGGTGCAGGCGGCGCAGTCCAATGCCCTGCGCGGCCATGCGGTGGAGGAGACCGCGGTGATCATCCTGCATTTCGCCTCCGGCGCGCTCGGCACCGTGACGGTGTCGGACGCCATTCAGTCGCCGTGGAGCTGGGAATTCACCTCGGGCGAGAACCCGGCCTACACCCATACGCAAGAGACTTGCTACATGATCGGCGGCACGCGCGGCTCGCTGGCCATTCCGCAGCTGGATGTCTGGAGCCACCCGCACCAACCAAGCTGGTGGTCGCCGCTGGAGCGGGAGCGCCTGGAGGTGACGTTGGAAGACCCGCTCGGCTTGCAAATTGCCAATTTCTGCGGCGTCATTCGCGGCATTGCGGCCCCGCTTGTCACTGGGCGTGAGGGGTTGAACACCTTGAAGGTGATCGAGGCCGTCAAGCAGGCGGCGAGCAGTGGGGCGTTGGTGCGTCTCTAGGATATGATGGTTGAAGGTTGGAACTTGACCGCATCACTCCGTCATGGTGGCGATCCATCGCTGCATTGGTTGCATCGCGAAGGATGGCTGCGCTCCGCGCGCCATGACGGGGCGATGTTGGACCACCCTTCAATGATCATGCAGTAGACATATGCGATTCCAGGGCGATGCCTGCGATGTGGCGGTGATCGGCGGAGGCGTGGTGGGCATGTCCATCGCGCACGGGCTGAGTGCGGCCGGATTGCGCGTGACCGTTCTGGATGAGGGCGATGTCGCCTTTCGCGCCTCACGCGGCAATTTCGCGCTGGTCTGGGTGCAGGGCAAAGGCCTTGCCATGCCGGAATATGCGCGCTGGACGCTGCGATCCTCCGATCTCTGGGCCGATTTCGCCGCCGACCTCACCGCCGAGACCGGCATCGACATCGCTCATCGCCGTCCGGGCGGCTTCGCGCTGTGTCTGAGCGAGGATGAATTGGAGCAGCGTGCCCGCGATCTTGGGCGGCTGCACAATCACCTGCCCGGCCATGTGCGGCTGGAGGTGCTCGACCACAAGGCGGTGAAAGCGATCCTGCCCGATATCGGCCCCGAAGTTGTCGGCGGCACCTATTGCCCGGCGGATGGCCATGTGAATTCGCTGCGCCTGTTCAACGCCCTGCACGAATCGGCCCGCCTGCGTGGCGTGGCCTATCTGCCCAATGCCCGCGTGCGCGCCATCACGCCCACAACAGACGGGTTTCGCATTGTCTCGGCGGCGGGCGATGTGCAGGCGGGCAAGATCGTGCTCGCCGCCGGTCTGGGCAATGCCCGCCTCGCGCCGATGCTCGGCCTGCACGCCCCGGTGCGCCCGCAGCGCGGTCAGGTGATGGTGACGGAAAAGCTCGCGCCGTTTCTGCATCATCCGCTGGTCAATCTGCGCCAGACCGATGAGGGCGGTGTGATGATCGGCAACTCGCAGGAAGAAGTGGGGCTGGATGCCGGCACCAGCCTTGCCGTGCTGGGCGATCTGGCAGCACAGGCGGTGCGCTATTTCCCGCTGCTCGCCCGCGCGCAATTGCTGCGGTCCTGGGGCGCGTTGCGGGTGATGAGCCCGGACGGACATCCGATCTATGATCGCTCCGCCACCTGCCCCGGTGCCTATGTCGTCACCTGTCACAGCGGCATCACCCTCGCCGCCGCCCATGCCCGCATCCTGGCCGCGCACATCGCCGCCGACAGTTGGCCCGACACGCTGTCCCCCTTCAGCGCGCGGAGGTTCACCGATGTTCAGGCGGCTTGAGGGCGTGCGGGTGCCGGTGGAGATTTGCGTCAACGGCCAGAATGTGCAGGCCAGCGACGGTGACAGCGTGGCGGCGGCGTTGCTGGTGCTGGGCATTGCGACGTTTCGCCACACCCCGAAAACCGGCAGCCCGCGTGCGGCCTATTGCGGGATGGGCGTGTGTTTCGACTGTCTGGTGACCATCGATGGCGAACCCAACCGCCAAGCCTGCCTCACCCCCATCGCCCCCGGCATGACCATCGACACCGGCACGCGCCTGCCGCAATTGAGCGAAACGGCATCCATATGAGCCACTCCTGCGACCTGTTCATCGTCGGTGCAGGTCCTGCCGGGATGTCGGCGGCCATCATCGCCGCCCGCGCCGGATTGTCTGTGGTGGTGGCCGATGAGGGCGGCGCACCGGGTGGGCAGATTTATCGGGGCGTGCAAGGCGGCACGCTGGCAGCCCTCGGGGCCGATTACCACGAAGGCCGCGCCCTCGCCGATGCCTTCATTGCAAGTTCTGCGCGCTATCTGCCGCGCAGTGCGGTGTTCATGATCGAAAGCCAACACACTGGCGGCTTTGACATCGGTGTCTCCTGCCAGGGTCAGGCCACGCTGTGGCAGTCCGCCCGCGTGCTGATCGCCACCGGCGCCCTCGAACGCCCCTTCCCGATTCCGGGCTGGACGCTGCCCGGCGTGATGACGGCGGGGGCGGCGCAGACGCTGTTGAAATCCAGCGCCATCGTGCCGCACGGCCCGACCATCCTGGCGGGCAGCGGCCCGTTGCTGCTGCTGCTCGCCGCGCAATACAGGCGCCTGGGCGTGCCGATCGCAGCCCTGCTCGACACCACACCCGGCGGCCAGTGGCGCGCGGCCCTGCCGCATCTGCCGGGCTTCCTCGCCTCCGCCTATTTCGGCAAGGGGCTGGCTTTGCTGCGCGAACTGGCCGGTTCGGTGAAGATCATGCGCGGCGTCACCGCGCTGGCCGCCATCGGCAACGAGACACTCAATGCGGTGGACTACACCGCAGATGGCCAGACCCACCGCCTGCCCGCCGCGACATTGCTGCTGCATCAGGGTGTGGTGCCACAGGTCAATCTGGCGATGGCCGCCGGGGTGGAGCATCGCTGGAACGCCCGCCGCCTCGCCTTCGAGCCGGTGCTGGATGCCGATGGGCGCAGCAATATCGCCGATCTGTTCATCGCAGGCGACACCGGCGGCATTGGCGGAGCCGCCGCCGCCGCCCGGCAGGGCCAGATTGCCGCCCTGGCCATGCTGGGGGCCAATGCCGAGGAACCCCGCGCGGCGCTGAAGGCGGCGTTGCGTGGCCGCGCCTTTCTCGACGCGCTCTATCGCCCCGCCCTGCAATTCCGCCTGCCCGCCGACGATGTGATCGTCTGCCGCTGTGAGGAGGTCACCGCAGGCGACATCCGCGCCCTCGCCCATCGCGGCACCACCGGCCCCAATCAGGCCAAGGTCTTCACCCGCGCCGGCATGGGGCCCTGCCAGGGACGCGGCTGCGCGCTGACGGTGTGCGAACTCATCGCCGCCGAACGCGGGCAATCCCCGCAGACAACGGGGCATATGCGCGTGCGCAACCCGGTCAAGCCGATCGCCCTGGGTGAGATGGCCAGCCTTACTCGTAGCGCAGCGCCTCAATCGGATTAAGGCTCGCCGCCTTGCGGGCCGGGTAATAGCCGAAGAAAATCCCCACCGCCGCAGAGAACACAAACCCCCCGGCAATGGCAGCCAGCGAAATCGGCGCGGGCAGGCCGAAGCCGAGCGTGATCACCTCCGACGACACAATCCCCATCACAATCCCGGCTATCCCACCGCTGACGCTGATGAACACCGCCTCGGCGAGGAATTGCAGCAGCACATGCAGCCGCTGCGCGCCGATGGCCATGCGCAACCCAATCTCCCGCGTTCGCTCTGTCACCGAGACCAGCAGGATGTTCATAATCCCGATACCGCCCACCAGCAGCGAGATCGACGCCACCGCCGCCAGCAGGATCGACATCACCCGGCTGCTGCCCTCGGCGGCCTGGGCTATCTGGCTGAGATTGCGCACGGCGAAATCCGCGATGTCGCCCGGCTTGATGCGATGGCGGCGGTTCAGTGTCTCCGTCACCTGCCGCAACGCCTCCGGCACCGCCTGGGCCGTCACCGCCTGGATATAAATTTGATTCACGAACCCCGTCAGCCGGGATTGCAGAAGGTAGGGATTGGGCGGCGGCGGATAGACCCAGTTCATCGGCGTCTGCGCCAGACTGGGGGCTGCCACCCCCAAAACTTTGCGCTCCGCCGTGCGGAAGGGCACCATGGCCACATCATCCTGATCGGTGCCATACGCCGTCTGCCCCTTGGCAGCAAGCAGACCGATCACCCGCAACGGCACGCCCTTGACCTGCACAATCGCACCAACCGGGTTATCGGTCGGGCCGAAAAGCTGGTGATAGACGGTCTCGCCCAACAGAACCACCAGGGCGGCATTGGCGTCATCTTCGGCCGAAATCGCACGGCCTGCGGCGATGCTCCAGTTTGTCACCGGCGGATAATTCGGGCTGACGCCCTGCACATTCGTCGTCCAGTTCTGGTTGCTGAACTGAACCTGCCCTTGTTGACGGATGAGATAGCTCACACTGCCCACCGCCGGATCTTCCCGCTTTATCGCCTGCGCGTCGGTGAGCGTGATGGTGGAGGCCGAGCCGGAGCCTGCCCGGATGCCGCCGCTGTTCACCGCACCCGGCACCACCACCAGCAGATTGGTGCCCAAGCTTTCAATCTGCCGCTTCACCTCATCATTCGCCCCCTGCCCGATGGCGACCATCGCAATCAGGGCGGCAACGCCGATGAACACCCCCAGCATCGTCAAGGCCGAGCGCATCCGATTGCGCAGTATCGCCTGCACCGCCGCTGCCGCCACCATCATCAAGAAAGGCCAAAAACTGCGGTCGTGACGTGCAGTTTGCGGAATCGGAATCGGCATTGCCGCCCTTGCCGCCTCACGCGGTTTGCGTTCATCCGAAATGACCTTGCCGTCGCGCATGGTGATCACCCGGTCGGCATAGCCGGCAATATCGGGTTCATGGGTGACAACGATAATCGTCACGCCATGATCGCGGTTGAGAGCGACCAGCGTTTCCATGATGCCATGCGAGGTGGGCGTGTCCAGATTGCCGGTCGGCTCATCGGCGAGCAGCAGGCCGGGCGCATTGATCAACGCGCGCGCTATCGCCACACGTTGCTGTTGGCCGCCGGAGAGTTGGCCCGGCGTATTTGCCTCGCGCGCCGCAAGCCCCACCAAGGCCAACGCCTTGCGGGCGGCATCCTCGCGCGCACGCTGCCCAACCGGCCCGGCACTGGCATAAAAGAGTGGCAGGGCCACGTTCTCAATCGCACTCGTGCGGGCGAGCAGATTGAAGCTTTGGAACACAAAGCCCAGCCGATCGCTGCGAATGCCCGCCAATGTCGGCTCATCCAGCCGCGCCACATCGGTGCCTTCGAAGAAATATTGCCCGGAACTTGGTTGATCGAGGCAGCCGAGAATGGACATCAACGTCGATTTTCCCGAGCCAGACGACCCCATGATCGCCACGAACTCGCCCCGCTCCACAGTGAGCGACACGCCATTGAGCGCGCGCATCTCCACATCGCCGGTGGTGTAGACACGGGTGATGTCCTGCACCCGGATGACCGGCTCGCTCATGGGCGTGAGAGTGCCGAACTGCTCGGACCCTGCTCGGCTATCACCACCACGTCGCCAACCTTGACGTCGCCTGCCAGGATTTCGGTAAAGCTGTCATCGTCCAGCCCGGTTTGGACCGCAACCTGCACCGGCGTGCCATCCCGCAAGACATACAGCCGAGGCGATGACGACCGCACAGCGCCGCCGGGCGTATAGCGCAAGGCCTGATCCGGCACGCGCAGCACATCTGCGCGGGTCTCGGTGACGATCTGGGTGGAAGACGTCATGCCCGGCATCAGCGCCAGATCGGTGTTCTTGACGCCGACCACCACATCATAGGTCACCACATTCTGCACACTCTGCGGCGATTGCCGCACCTGGACCACCGCCCCCTGAAACACCCGATTGGCATAGGCATCGACGGTGAAATTCGCCGCGTCGCCCTGCTTGACGGCCCCGATATCGCTCTCGCTGACATTGGTGTCCACCTCCATCCGGGTGAGGTCGGTGGCAATCAGGAACAAGGTGGGCGTGGTGAAGGTGGCGGCGACGGTCTGGCCCATCGTCACATTGCGTGAGACCACCGTGCCGTCCACCGGAGAGGTGATGTCGGTGTAATCGAGATTGACCTGAGCTGCCGCCAATTCCGCCTGCCGCTGGGCGATGCTGGCCTCATCCAATGCAACGCTGGCCTTTGCCTGCTCGAAGGCGCTGCGGGCGAGGTCGGCGGTGTCCTGCGAGGTATAATCCTTGGCCGCCAGCTTGGCGTTGCGCTGGTTGCTGACATCGGCATAAGCAAGATTGGCGCGGTCTTTGTCCAACTGAGCGCGGGCAACATCCAGATTGGCTTTCGCCTGATCGACCAAGGATTGATAAGGACGCGGATCGATCTTGGCGCAGACTTGGCCCTTTTTCACCTGGGTGTTGTAGTCGCAATACAATTCTTGAATGACGCCCGAGACATAGGTGCCGATGATTATCGACAGCACCGGATTGACCGTACCGGTGGCCGTCACCGTGCGGGTGACGGCACCGCGCGTGACGGCGGCGGTGATCAGGTGAACCTCAGCGCCGCGTCGCGCCTGCCAGACATAGGCGCCCGCCGCACCACCGGCCAGCACCACCAGCGCGCCAATCCATTTTGTCCAACGACCCGACATGGCATGCATTCTCCAACGGCTATCAGACTTCCAACAATCCTCAGCTCATGGCTTTGAGCCATCTCAATCGATCCGCAGATGCTGGAACACCTGCACTTTGAGAGCATCGAGCGTGACGGCGAACAATGCCGTGCTGAAGAACAATCCCCCCATCACCGGCAGCGGCAACCGTGCCATCAGCACGCCAAATCCCGCCAGACCATTGACGATCAGCAGCGCGCAGAACGAGGCCAGCAACATCACCCGCGCTGGATTGGCGTGCCAGAAATGGCCGCGCTCGCGCAGCACATAGGTGTTCGCCTGCGCCGCCATCATCAGCGTCAGGAAGGTCAGCGTGCGCATCTGGTTGGAATCCAATCCAACCGCGAACCAGCCGATGGCGAGAATCCCCACCGCATAGCTGAGTTTGAACACTCCCAACGGCACCGCTGCCAGCGTCATGTTGCGAATGCGCCAACGATTGGGATAGGGCGACGGTGTGGCACGATCCGCCGCACGCGACATCGTCACCAAATCGGCGGTGAGCATCGACAGAGCCTGCAACATGGGCGTCAGCACCGCATGCCCGGTCATCACCAGCCCGGCCCCCATCACGATCAGGGTGGCGCATTTGTTCACCAGGATGGACAAGGTGTAGGTCAACACCCGTTGAAACGACGCCCGCCCCTCTGAAATACACGCGACAATGCCACCCAATCCCGGCGTGGTGAGCACAATACCCGCGGCTGATTTCGCAACGTCTGTGGCCGTGGAGACGGCGATGCCCATCTGCGCCTGTCGCAGTGCTGGCGCATCATTGGCCCCGTCGCCGCACATGCCCACAATGTGGTTCTGCCCCTGAAACGCCTGTACAAGGCGATATTTGTCCTCAGGGAACACCCCGGCATAAACCGCGAAATCGCGCGGATCGGCGGTGTCGGGGATATGGCCGGGCGGGCAGATCTTGCCCTTCAACCCAATGGCCTGCGCGACAGAGGCCGCCGTGGCCGACGCATCGCCCGTCACCATCACCGTCGCCACGCCCAATGACGTCAATTCGGCCAACAGAGCGGCGCAGTCGCGGCGTGGCGGGTCGCTGAAGGCAATCAGGCCCACCACCGCCATCGCCTCCGGCAACCCGGCGGCAATCGCCAGGGTGCGCAAGCCCTGGGTGGTGAAGCGGTCCAACGCCGCCTGCGCCTCGGGCGTGAGTGCTGCCACCGCGGCAATGGCCGCCGGTGCGCCCTTGACGATGCGCAGGCTTTGCCCCGCCGCGTCGATCGCCCAGGCCTCGGCCATCTTCGCCGCCGGATCGAAGGGAACAAAACGCTGCACCACATGCACAGCCTTGGCGGCATGGCGGATGGCGGTGTCGATGGGGTCTTGCCCGTCGGGCGAACTGGCGGCGGCCGCGAAGGCCAGCACTTCGGCCTCACTGTGCCCAAGTCCGGCCACACCGCTCACCGCGAGGCTGTTTTCCGTCAGCGTGCCGGTTTTATCGACGCAGAGCACATCGATCATCGCCGATTCATGCAACGCCGCCAGCCGCGTCAGCAGCACGCCCTGCATCGCCAATCGGCGCGCGCCGAGCGCCGAGGCCAGGGTGAACGTCGCCGGCAACGCCACCGGCACGGCGGAGAGCAACGCGGTCAGCACCAACGGCACAATCTGCGTCAGCGTCATGCCGATCAACGCCGCATAGAGCACCATCAGGCCGACAATGACGAAATTGACCACCGACAGCGCCTTGACGACGCCCATCACCGCCTTCTGCTCGCTGCTCTCCACATGCGCCACGCGGACAAGTTCGGCCGTGCGACCGAAATAGGTGCGCGCCCCCGTCGCCGTCACCTCTGCCCGCGCCTCACCGCGCCGGACCAACGCCCCGGCATAGCCGCTTCCCTCCGCGCCCGCCTCCACGGCCACCGATTCGCCGGTGAGCATCGATTGGTCGAGCAACACCGAGCCCGACACGATCCGCACATCGGCCGGCACAATGCCGCCAAGCGAGAGTTGCACCAGATCGCCCGGCACCAGATCGCCCGCCGGAAGATCGCACCAATCGCCGTCGCGCAGCACCCGCACACGTGGGGCGAGTCCCTGTTTGAGCAGCGCCAGCGTGGCATTCGCCCGGCTCTCCTGCACCGCGCCAAGCGCCACATTGAGCAGCAGCAGCGTCAGAATCATCGCTGCCTCCACCCGCTCGCCCACCATCAATTGCAAGACGATGGTGGCTTCGAGCATCCACGGCACCGGCGACCAGAAATGGCGCAACACGCGGCGGATCGGGTGGATTGTCTCCTCCGCCACCGCATTCGGTCCGAACGCGATACAGCGACGCGCGGCCTCAGCCGACGACAACCCAATGGCGGCATGCTCATTCATCTGCCGACCTACGCCTTATCAAGATAGTGACCAGAACTGCTTCTTATCACATCATTCCCCCGACACAGGGGAATGTTGATGAATCCGCGACCTCAGCGAAGCATCGGCGAACACGGGGTAATCGGCAACCTCTCCACCGCCGCCCTGGTGGCGCTGGATGGTGCCATCGATTTTCTCTGCTGGCCGCATTTTGACAGTCCCACCATCTTCGCCAGCCTGCTCGACCCGGAGCAAGGCGGTGTGTTCGAACTCGCCCCCATGGCGCCTGATGCGCATGCCGAGCAGGCTTATCACCCCGGCACCAACATCCTCGTCACGCGCTGGTACACCGCAACCGGCATTGCCGAGTTGACCGATTTCCTGCCGCTGGCGGAGACGGACAATCATGCAGCGCCGGTTGTGATGCGACGGGTGCACGTGATCGATGGCACGGTCAGATTCCGCCTGCACTGCCGCCCGCGCTTCGATTACGCCCGCACCCGGCCCGTCTGTCGTCCGTCCGGGCGCGGCGTGGTGTTCGAAGACCATGCGGGCCTGGCCTTGCGGTTGAGCGGCAGTGTCAAGATTGTGCATGGCGATGCCGAAGCCTCGGCGGAGTGGGCGCTCGGCGAGGGCAAATCGGCGAGCTTCGTGCTGCACAACGCCGCCGATCCGCTGCTCGGCGATGCCGAGATTGCGCGCAGTCTGAAAGTCAACATCGAACGCTGGCGCGCCTGGACCGGGCGCGGCACCTTGCCGCAGCGTTGGCGGGCGGAGTTGATGCGCTCGGCCTTGGTGCTGAAACTGCTCACCTCGCACGACCACGGCGCCATTGCCGCTGCTGTCACCTTCGGGCTGCCGGAACAGCCGGGCGGCGGGCGGAACTGGGATTATCGCGCCTGCTGGATTCGCGACGGCGCATGGTCCGCCGCCGCCTTGCTGCGCCTGGGTCACACCGAGGAGGCCGCCGCCTTCCTCGCCTGGGTGCGTCGCATGCACCGACGCCACGATGGCAGCCTGCCGGTGATGGCGGCGTTGGATGGGCAGCAGGTCGGCGAGGAACGCGCGCTGGATCATCTGGCCGGATACGCCCATTCGCGCCCGGTGCGCATCGGCAATGGCGCGCGCGATCAGTTTCAGCTCGACATCACCGGCGAATGGCTCGACTGCATCGCCACCGCCGATGCGCGCGGCGTGACGTTGCAGGCGGAGGATTGGCCGGAGATTGTCACTCAGATCGGCCATGTCTGCGCCCATTGGCAGGAAGCCGATTGCGGCATCTGGGAGCCACGCAGCGGCAATCGGGCGCATCTGCATTCGCGTCTGATGTGCTGGGTCGCCCTCGACCGCGCCATCGCCTTGGCGCAGGACCACGCCCTCCCGCTGCCCGTGGGGCTGTGGCGGCGCACACGCGCGCTGATCCACACCGATATCTGGCACAATTTCCGCCACCCGACGGAAGGCTATTTCGTCCAGGCGATGGGCGGGACGGATCTGGATGCGGCCTTGCTGATGCTGCCGCTGATGGGCTTCGTGGCGGATGGCGATCCGGTTTGGCTGGCAACGCTGGACGCCATCGGCAGCGCATTGGTGCGCGATGGCCGGGTCTATCGCTATCGCACCGCCGATGGGCTGGAGGGGGACGAGGGCAGTTTCGCGCCCTGCACCTTCTGGTATGCCGAATGCCTCGCCCGCGCCGGACGGTGGCAGGCAGCGGAAGCGGTGATGCAAGCCGGTTTGCATCTGGCCAACCCTCTCGGCCTGTTTGCCGAGGAAGCGGCGGAGGATGGCAGGCCGTTGGGCAATTTTCCGCAGGCGATGACGCATCTGGCGTTCATCAACGCCGCCCTGTTCCTGGCCACCGGGCCGCAAGGCTGATCAGCAACGCCCGGTTTCGCACACCTTCCAGCGCGCCAGCAGCACCGAGGCCGCCCCGATTGCCGCCAGCAGCCCGTACGCCAGCGTGACACCCAGGCGATCGGCCACCGCCCCGGCCATCGCCGTGCCCATTGCAGCGCCCAGGCTGGAGGCAAGGCCGACCAGCCCCATCGCCAGATTGAAATGCCCGCCCTTATGCGTGATATCGGCCACCATCAGGGGCAGGATCACGCCCAAAGCGGCGGCACTGATGGCGTCGAAGGATTGATAGATCACCACCAACAGGCTGGAGCCGTCGAAGGCGAAGAGCATCGCTTTGATCACCAGCGCCCCCAACCCCAGCATCAGCACCGGCCTGCGCCCCCATTGCTCGGCCATCTTGCCCATCGGCGATGACAGGATCGCGGCCAATACCTGCGACACAATCACCGCCGCCGCCACCACCAGATCGCCTCGGCTGCCTTCGTGCTGCAACACCGAGCTTACCGCCAACGGCAACACCCCCGCATTGCCCAGTTGAAACAGCGCAATACACGCGGCGAAGAACAACAGGTCGCGGTTCCAGGCAATGTTGCGCCGCGTGCCCCATTGACCGCCTGCCGCCAGCGGAATCACCGCCACATGGTCGGTGATCTGCGCGGCACGCGCCAAATCCACACCTCGGATACGATGCAACGCGAAAATCGCGGCAAAGCCGAACAGACCCGCCAATAACAACGCCATATGGCTTGACGTGAACGCCCCCACCACCCCCATCGCCCCGGCGGCGAGCGCGGTGCCGAGGGCGGCATAGCGGGTGTTCAGGCCCAGGCGCTGCGCCAATTTGGTCTTCGCCACCAGCCCCAGCGAGATGGCCGCAATCGCCGGCGTCAGCACCGCACTGGCCGAGCCTTGCAAGGCCATCGCGGCATAGACCACCGCATGTTCCTGCCACACCGCCAGCACCACCGCCGCCAGCGCGATACTCAAAATCGCCCCACCGGCCGCCCGGCGTTTGCGCTGCGTGATATCGACCAGCAGCCCGCCCGGCACCTGTGCGACAATCCCGGCGATGCTGGCCACACTCAGGGCAAGGCCGACATCCGTGCGGCTCCAATGTGCCGAGGTGAGGTTGACGGCGATAAAGGTGCCGAACCCGGTCTGCATCATCGCGACCAGGAAATTCACCCATGACAGCCCAACCAGACTTGAGCGTTCTGGCAAGTACTTGGCTGAACGTTGACCAGGTTCTGCACCCTGTCTCACAGCGGCAACCCGCATAAACATCTCCCATCCAGCGCCTTTTCGCGACACCGAAGACTGCCAACCTGTCATCGCAACGGCAGCGACGCAACCAAACGCCGACCCGGCATGAGCATCTGCGGCGTGCCGCCAACCACCAGCGCCATAGCTGGGCCGGACAGCAGCTCAGCTTCAATCTGCTCTGTCACCCGCACCGCAATCAGCCGCCCACGCCAGTGCAGGTTGAACGCCAATTGCGTCCATCCCGGCGGCAGACGGGGATTGAGATGCAGCCGCTCGCCACGCCACGACACGCCGCCAAAGCCCAGTACCGCCACCTGCCAAATCCCGCCCAGCGCCGCCATATGCAAGCCGGCGGCATCGCTGCCCGCAGGTCCGGCCAGATCGGTGGCATAGGCCCTGCGGACATATTCCAACGCCACCCCCACCTCCCCCAACCGGGCCGCGACCAAAGCGTGCATCGGCAGGCTGAGGGAGCTTTCATGGCTGGCCATCGGCGCATATGTGGCAAAATTCGTCGCCACGTCATCTTCATCCAGCAGATCGGGCAGCAGCGCCAACAGGGCAACGACATCGGCCTGTTTGATGTCCTGCCGCCCGCGCTTCGGGTCGGGCTTGCGGGCGAAGAAGCCGTCGAACTGTTCCAGCAGGCCGGTATCGGGATCATAGCCGGTGGCGAGCGTGTCGGCGACATGATGCCAGAGCGCCAACTCGGCATCCTGCACCGCCAGCCGTGCTGCATCCTGTGGCCAATCCGCGCGCAACACCGCCACCGCCTCCGCCGCACGCTGCAAATTCCAGCGCGCCATCGTGTTGGTGAAGGCGTTGTCGTCGATGTTCTCGTGATATTCGTCCGGCCCGATCACGCCGCGGATATGGTGTCGTCCATCAGGCTCCAAAATGGCGCGACTGGCCCAGAAGCGGGCGGTTTCGATCAGAATCTCCGCGCCACATTCCCGCAGGAAATCGCCATCGCCGGTGGCCAGGAAATGGTTCCACACCGCATGGGCGACATCGGCGGTGATGTGCTGTTCCTGCTTGCCGCACAGCACCGGGGCGGGCAGACCGTCGGCGCCCACGACGAAATCCGGCGTCTCCTCCGCCCCGGTATCGGCCGATTCCCAGGCATACATCGCACCGCTATAGCCATGTGAAGCAGCCTTCGCCTTGGCGCCGGGCAGAGTGCGATGCCGATAGCGCAGCAATGCCTGCGCCGCCTGCGGCCAAGTCAGGCTGAAAAAGGGCAGCATGTAGATTTCCGTGTCCCAGAACACATGCCCCAGATAGCCATCGCCACTCAGCCCGCGCGCACCGATGGAGACGGTTGGATCGTCCGGATTGGCCGAGGCGATCAGATGATGGGCGGCGAAGCGCACCGCGCGTTGAGCCTCCGCATCGCCGGCGATCTGCACATCTCCGCACCGCCAGCGTTGCGCCCAGGCCGCCGTATGCGCCTCCAGCGCCGCCCGCCAACCGATGCCGCTGCGCGCCAAGGCTGCCTGCGCATCGCCGTCGCGCGCAACCGCCACGCGCCGCTCGAAACAGATCCTCTGCCCTGCCGATGCCGCCATCTGCCACGACCAGCGCAGCGCCCCCATTTCGGCGGAGGGCACAGTCTGACCATCCACTGTCAAACTCGCCTCAGCGGCCATCGCAACCTCAGTCTGCCCGCGCTCCGTGCGCCAACACCCCATGTTCGCCGCAAACTGAATGGGCTCCAGCCCGACATGGATGGTATCGAACCACGCGCCGACATCCAGCGTGCAATCGCGCTGCACCTCCATCTGCACCCATTGGAAGGCCAGCGCCCGATCCGCCTGTGAGATGAAGCGCAGCGACCGCACGTGCAGATCGTCGGTCATTGCCGTGTTGAGCAGCACGGAGCGGCGCAGATCGAGGCTGCGCGTGCACGCCTCTGCCAGCATTACCTTGCCATTCACCCGCAGCCGCAGCCGTGTCCAATCCGGCACCGGCATCAAAACCGGCACGCGGGGCGCCAAATCCGGCGTGTCGAACAGGCCCGCGACATAGCTGCGCGGCCAGGAGAGCAGCGTGAGCGAGGGTGTGGCCGACATCCAGCCCGGCGCTCGCCCCACATCGCGGGCGCCGCGTGTGGCCAGCAAGCCGTTGGCGATGGTCATCCGCGATTCGAAATCGCGCTCCCGCGCCGGATCCACGCCATCCTGCGACAGCGACCAGCCCGATTCTGAATTCAGATCGAAAGCAAAGGGCATCTGACACTCTCCCTCCATCCCTATATAGGGCGCGCGCGCAGCCGACCTTCATGCAGACATATGACATCGACATGTGAAAGACTCGTCACCACCAACTCCGCCTGGGCGGCGACGAGCAACGCCGCATCGCCGTGCCGGGCAATGCCCAATGTGCGCATGCCCCCGGCACGGCCCGCCGCGATGCCCGCGCCTGCATCCTCGACCACCAGACATTGCGCCGGTGCCGTCGCCAGGGCGTCGGCGGCGCGGCGGAAGATCTCGGGATCGGGTTTGCCATGTGCGACCTCGCAGCCGCACAGATTGGCGTCGAACGCATCCAGCAGCCTGCCACCGCCCGGCAACTCTATCAGCGCCATCATCCGGTTGGCGTTTTTGGACGATGACGCAGCGGCAATCTTCAGCCCCCGCCGCTTCAGGTCGCGCAGGAATGCCACCCCATCGTCGAACACGGTGAACTGTCCGGCCGCGATCATTGCCGACAGCACCGCCTGTTTCGCCGTCGCATAGTCCTCGGCCCGATCTTCCGGCACCCCCAACGCCGCCAGCACCGCTCGCGCACCGTCCAGGCGGGGCTTTCCGGCGACGACGGCCTGATACAATTCCCCCGTCAGCCGCCCAGGCTCGGCCAATCCCGCCAAAGCCTGCCGCCACGCCGCCTCATGCGGGCTGTCGAGCAGCACGCCATCGACGTCGAAAATCACTGCGCTGATCGGCTGCAATGGCGCGATTCCTCAAAGCTTTCAGCACTATCAGCACATCGCAGGAGTCGCCCCCATAAGGCCTGTCGATCGACCACGGCACTGAATGCCTGGATTGAGAAGGAACAGACTCACGGCATGCCGCGCACAGGCTAAAAGCAATGCCACGGCAGCGACCCGCCGCAAGAACAAGGACGTCCATCATGACCATCCACCAAGGCGTCTTCCCCGTCGCCCCGACCGTGTTCGACGCACACGGCACTCTCGACCTGGAGGGCCAGAAGCGCTGCACCGATTTCATGATCGATGCAGGCTCGCAGGGCATCTGCATTCTCGCCAATTGGTCCGAGCAATTCGTGCTCACCGATGAGGAGCGCGAGCGTGTGATGCATTGCGTGCTCAACCATGTCGCCGGGCGCGTGCCGGTGATCGTGACCACCACCCATTTCGGCACCCAAATCTGCGCCGAACGCTCGCGCCGGGCGCAGGATGCCGGTGCTGCGATGGTGATGGTGATGCCGCCCTATCACGGGGCGACGATGCGGGTGGGCGAGCAGGGCATTTACGAATTCTTCCAGCGCGTCTCCGATGCCGTCTCCATCCCGGTGATGATCCAGGATGCACCGATCAGCGGCACCAATCTCTCAGTGCCGTTCCTGGCCAAGATGGCGCGGGAGATTGAGAACATCTCCTATTTCAAAATCGAAGTCCCGCGTGCGGCCGACAAATTGCGCGCCCTGATCGAGGCCGGTGGCGATGCGATCATCGGGCCGTGGGATGGTGAGGAGGCGATCACCCTGATGGCCGATCTCGATGCGGGCTGCACGGGCGCGATGACCGGGGCGGGCTATCCGGACGGCATCCGGCAGATCACCGATGCGCATTTCGCCGGAGATCGTGAAGCCGCCGCCGCCGCCTATGCGCGCTGGCTGCCGCTGATCAATTACGAGAACCGCCAATGCGGATTGATCGCGGCGAAGATACTGATGGCCGAAGGCGGCGTGATCGCATCCGAGGCCACCCGCCACCCGGTCGCCCCGCTGCACCCCGCCACCCGCGCGGGCTTGATCGAGGTTGCGCGCAGGCTCGATCCGATGGTGCTGCGCTGGGCGAAGTGAATCCGGCTGAGACGGAGGGCGGATGACGCTGCGCCTGTCCGCCCTCCGTTTTCATCAGGCTTCGGCCCGCATCGCCGCCTTGCGGTCAATCCGCCTTGCCAGCAATGGCACGATCAGTGCGGCCAGCACCGGGGCCACCGCGAGGGCAAGAAACAGTTCGTCCACCTTCCAGCCGATCTGCAACACCGCCCCTGCCACGAGCGGCGCCACCACCTGCCCCACCCGGCCCATCGCCATCGCCCAGCCAATGCCGGTCGAGCGGATGGAGGTCGGGTAGATCCAAGACGCCAGCCCAATCGAGCCCGCCGCTGCGATGCCGATGAACACGCCGATCAGCCCATCGAACAGCGCCGCCAACGGCACCGAGGTGCCGACCATGCCGAACAGCAGCGTGCACACCGCCCCGGCCAACAACGCCGGCACCAGCACGAAGGGGCCGAATTTCTCCAGCAATTTGCCGGAAGACGCCATGCCGATGAAGCCGCCCAGTCCGTGGAAGGCCACCACCAAGGCCGCGTTC
The DNA here is from genome assembly GCA_031291725.1 of Acetobacteraceae bacterium. Lineage (GTDB taxonomy): Bacteria > Pseudomonadota > Alphaproteobacteria > Acetobacterales > Acetobacteraceae > CAIQQQ01. The sequence continues at coordinate 120,920 of JARLIM010000034.1, read as the reverse complement.
GGGCCGCTCATGCCGGCATTGCGCAGGATCGCGGGCGACCACAGCACCACCAGCACCAGCAGGCCGAAGGTGAGGAAGAAGGGAATCCACAGCAACAGCGTCACCGGCCCACGCCCGCCCGCGAACAGATAGCGGATCGGCACACCGGCCAGTTTCACCTCACGCTGAATGAAGCGCGTGCCCGCCGAAATCCGCCCCGCCAGAGCAGGCGCGATCCGCCCGGCCAGCCCCGCCAACGTCACGCCCGCGCCGTTGCGGCCGACCAGAAAGCTCGGCGCTTCCGGAGCCAACGTGCCGATCGCCAGCGCCACCACCACCGGCACAATGCCGCCGACATAGAACAGCATCGGCCATTCGAAACGGGTCAGCAGATAGGAATTCAAAAACCCACCCAACATGCCGCCGAGCGGGAAGCCCGCCCACAGCAATGTGGTCACACTCGCCCGGATGCGCGCGGGGGCATATTCGGAGGCGAGCGAGAGGAAGCACGGCGTCGCTCCGCCCAAGCCGATGCCCGCCAGCACGCGCACGGCGATCAGCGCGCCACGACTATCGGCCAAGGCGGTGGCGAAGGTGAAGATGGCGAAGATCAGCACCGCCACCACCAGCATCAGCCGTCGCCCGAAGCGATCCGCCAATGGCCCGAAGGCAAACGCCCCACCCGCCGCCCCGAATTGCGCCGCCGAGAACACCGCGCCGAAACTCGGCAGCGGCATGGCGAGTTTGGCGGCAATCGAGGGGGCCGCGACACCGATGGAGAACGTGTCCGCGCCATCCAGAATGGCAGCGAGCATGCACAAAACGACGATGCGCCATTGCAGGCCAGACATCGGATTGGCATCGATCAGTTCAGCCAGATCGACAGGCGGTGACACCGCACCGTTGTGTGTGTGTGACATTATTTTTTCCTCCCCACGCCACGATGCGCGAGGGAAACCATTCTGTAAATCAAGATGGCTCTCGCCTGCTCGCCGCAAGGATGCAAAACTGACTTAAAAATTGCCTTGGGAGGGGCAGACAACATGACACAAATCGGAGGCTTCATCGCACCCAGCCGCAAATCCGGCGTGCTTGGCATTCACTCGGTGGACCATTTCAGTCTCGCCGTGCCGGATCTGGGCGATGCGCAGAATTTCTACGCCAATTTCGGGCTTGATGTCCGCACCGACGGTCAAGCCCTCGCCCTGCACACCGACGCCGCCCCGCATCGCTGGGGGCGGATCATCGAGGGGCCGAGCAAGAAGCTGCACATGCTCAGCTTCGGCTGTTATGAGGAGGATCTGCCGCGTTTTGCCGATCATCTGCAAGCGCGTGGCATCGCCCGCACCGACCCGCTGCCCGGCGTGGACAGCAACGGCGTCTGGTTTCGCGACTGCGACGGCACGCCGATTGAGATCAAGGTGGCGGTGAAATCCTCGCCGAGTGCGAAATCCGTCTTCGGCGACACGCAAAACCCGCCCAATCTGCGCGCCGCCACCGTGCGCGCGATGGCCCCGCTGGTCCGCCCGCGCCGATTGTCGCATGTGCTGCTGTTCGTGCGCGATCTGGACCGCTCGATCGCATTCTACACCGACGTGCTGGGCATGCGCCTGTCGGATCGCACCAATTTCGTCGCCTTCATGCACGGCGTTCACGGCAGCGACCACCACATGATCGCCTTCGCGCAATCCAACGCGCCGGGCTTCCATCATGCCAGCTGGGATGTCGGTTCGGTCAACGAGGTCGGCGTGGGCGCTGCCACGATGGCGTCGAAGGGGTTCAGCCGGGGCTGGGGTCTGGGCCGCCACGTGCTGGGCTCGAACTTTTTCCATTATGTGCGCGACCCCTGGGGCAGCTATTGCGAGTATTCGGCCGATATCGATTTCATCGCCGCCGATTTCGACTGGGAGTCGCAAGTGCATCGGCCGGAAGACAGCCTCTCGCTGTGGGGGCCGGAGCCGCCGCCGGATTTCGTGACCAATTTCGAAGCCTGATCGCCACAACAAGACAACCCAAGGACCACAGCATGACCCTCGCTCCCCTGCCCGCCTGCACGGATGTGTTGATCGTCGGAGGTGGGCCGGTGGGGCTGGCGATGGCGGTGGAACTGGGCAAGCGCGGCGTGGATGCCGTGCAGGTGGAGCGCAATTCGGAAGTCGGCCGCCAACCGCGCGCCAAGACCACCAATGTGCGCACGATGGAGCATATGCGGCGCTGGGGCTTGGCCGAAAAAGTGCGCGATGCCGCCCCGTTCGGGCGCGACTATCCCAGCAACGTCGTCTTCGCCACCCGCCTGTTCGGCCACCGTCTGGCGCTGTTCGAGAATGTCTCCTCCGGCGTGAAGGAGGAAAACCCGAAATTCTCCGAGCCGATGCAGTGGATCGCGCAATACCATATCGAGCGCGTGCTGCGCGACGAGGTGCTGCGCCTGCCGAGCGTGAAGCTGGTGATGGATTGCGAGATGAGCGTCTTCACCCAGGACGATGAGGGCGTCACCGCCACCTTGCAGCGCGAGGGCGAGGCACCGCAGCAGATTCGGGCGAAATACCTTGTCGGGGCCGATGGCGGGCGCAGTGGGGTGCGCAAGGCGTTGGGTTTTGCGATGGAGGGGCGCTCGGCGTTTCAGACCAATATCGGCGCCGTCTTCCGCGCCCCCGGCCTGAGCGCGGCGCATCCGCAGGGGCCGGCGAATATGTATTGGGTGGTCAATCAGGATGCACCGGCCATGCTCGGGCCGATGGATAAGGGCGATCTGTGGTTCACCATCATGCCCACCGCCCCCGACGAGACGCCTACCGCCGAGCAGGTGCGCCAGAAACTGTTCCAGGCCATCGGGCGGGAATGGGACATCGAGATCCTCACCCTCGACCCTTGGGCCGCCCATAGTCTGGTCTCCAACGGCCATCAGAAAGGCCGGGTGATCCTGATCGGCGATGCCTGCCATCTGCACCCGCCCTTTGGCGGCTTCGGGCTGAACATGGGAGTTGCCGATGCCGTCGATGCCGGCTGGAAACTCGCCGCCACGCTGCAAGGCTGGGGCGGGCCGAATCTGCTGGCCTCCTACACGCCGGAACGCCAGCCGGTGCATGTCAAGGTGATCGAGGAGGCGGTGGCGAACACCCAGGTGCTGACGAAGGATCTGGTGCGCGGCAATCTCGATGGCGATGACGCCGCCAGTGCCGCCACCCGTGCGGCATTGGGCGCTGAAATCCTGGAGAAGAAGCAGCGCGAGTTCCACACGCTCGGTGTGGTGCTCGGCATTTGCTACGATAACTCCCCGATCAACGCCAACGAGGCTGGCCCGCGCCCGGCGTGGCATTTCGCCGACTACACCCAAAGCGCGCAACCCGGCGCACTCGCCCCGCATCTGTGGCTCAAGCCCGGTCTGTCGCTGTATGACCAATTCGGCCAGGGCTTCACCCTGCTCGTCACCGGCAGCGGGGCGCAGGACGATATCGCCGCCATCACCGACGCCGCCGCCGCGCGCGGGATACCGCTGAGCGTGCTGGCACCGGATGATGCGCGCCTCGCCCCGCTCTATGAAGCGCGCCTGGCGGTGATCCGGCCCGACCAGTATGTGGCGTGGCGTGGCGACCGCTTGGACCGCCCGGCAGGCGCGCTGCTCGACCTGATCACGGGCCGAACGTGAGTTGAATCTTCGTTAAAACCAGATCAACCTGATGTCCGGGCCGCGAGTATCGGACATCTGGTGATATGGCGACGCTGGACCAAGCACATTCCACCACATCAATCGACCGTTCCATCTGGCGCCTTTCAGTTGCAACGGTGCTGACAACCTCTCTTGCACTGGTGATTGTCGGTCTGCTGGTCGTATGGAATGCCTTCCACTTTGTTGCCGCCGATATGCGCGACAAAGCGTCTGAGGAAATGCTGGCAGCTGTCACCTTGCGCGGAGAGCAGATCGAAAACTACATCGCCGAGCGGCGCGGCGATGGCTCCATCCTCAGCAGTCGAAGGTCGGTCAGGGGTTTGCTTGATCCCACCACACCAGACGCTGAACGCCGGGAATACGATACGCTGACCCGCAACACGATCCGGCAATTCCGCAAGCAATACCATTACCGCCAAATCCAGCTATTCGACGGCGATCTGAACAACATCCTCGATCCCAACAGTCTGCCATTGCCAGACGATCTGCGAGCCTCGTTGCGCAGAGCGATGGATCAGCAGGAGGTTGTTTTCACTGATTTGCACGATGTGGGCGACGCTGTGCTGGCCTTTGGCCTCGCCACACCGGTGCTCTCGAATGGCAAAGTGGCGGGGGTGGTGTATTTGGAAATCAATGCGCTCGACTCCGTCCGCAACCTGTTCACCAAATGGCCAGGTGCCTATCCGTCGATGGATCTCCGCCTGCTGGTTGTCTCCGGCAAGACCATTCATGTGATGTGGACGGATGATGCCAGTAAATCCGGCTTTCATACCGTCGACCGCTCCACGGATGACCCGCAAAACTTGGCCGCACACGTGCTGCGCGCCGGTGGATCGGGCATCTTCACCGGAATCGGACTGGAGGACCGTCCCCAGATCGGCGTCGCGCGGCGCATTGTCGGAACGCCTTGGACATTGCTGGTCCGTTTGGATGCCGCCGAGGTGGATAAGCCACTGCGCGGGCTGAGTTGGCGGATGAGTGGCGTGGCGTTGATGATGCTGGGCACGTTCATGTGCCTCGCGCTGCTGCTGCTCAGCCGCAGGCAGAGGGATAATGAGGACAAACAATCCCGACTGGCCGCACGCTACAGAGATGCCATCCACGTTTTGCCCGATGGCTTTCTGCGCCTGGACCGCGATGGCAAGATCGTGGACGTCAATGACGCGACGGCTGCGCTCACCTTGTATCAGAGCGACGAGCTGATCGGTCGCAGCATGAGCGACCTGGAAGCGATCAGCCCGGCACCGAAAGACGGATTGGCCGCCGAAGAGCTTCTTGCCCCCGGCTTCGTGCGCCTCAACTGGCAGCGCAAGGACGGCAGTTTCATCGACATCGCGGCGTCAAAATCACCGGTGAATGATCTGGGCGAGACCTATGTGGTGGTCCGCGACATCAGCCAAATCATTGCCGAGCGACAGCGTTTGGTGCACGAGGTCAATCTGCACAAGCTGCTCAACAACGTCCATCAGGCGATTCAGCGTTTGAGTGAGACGAAGGAGATCTTGGCCGAAATCTGCAAGGACGTGGTTGTAGACAGTCACATTGTGCTGATCTGGGCCGGATGGATCGACGAAGAAGCGGACAGGGTGATTCCCATCGCCGCCAACGGCCGGGCGATTGGCTATGTGGATGGGTTGAACGTGACCATCGACCCCAAACGGCCCTCCGCCCGAGGCCCAAGTGGAACCGCCGCCCGCGAACAGCGCATTGTGGTGGATGACAATATTGCCAACTCCACGTTGATGCAGCCGTGGCGAAATCGCGCCGCGCAGTTTGGATTGCAGGGCTCGCTCTCCATGCCGCTGATCGTCGGCGGTAAAACGGTGGCCGTGCTGACACTCTACAGCGATGAAGCCAGCTATTTTGACCCAGACACCACCAAGCTGATCGGTGAAATGGGCGAGACGATCTCGGTCGCCCTCGATGCGGCCGAAAGTCGGCAGGCGGCACGGCGCATGGCCGAAGCGCAGGCAGCCAGCGAGGCACGCCTGCAGGGGATCATGCTGGGCACGCCAATGCCGATGCTGGTCTTCGACCTGCACACGCTCAAGGCGAGTTTCCTCAACACCGCCTTCATGCACATGTTCGGTGACATCACCGCACATGAAGGCAGCCTCTCCGACTGGCTGGATGCGGTGGTGATCGACCCGGTTGCACGCGCAACCCTGCACGGGACAGATGCCCGGCTGCGCACCGCGCGCGCCGAGGGGGCAAGCACGCTGCCCATGCCGGAACTCCGGCTACGCGACATTCAGGGCAGGCCGCATGTCATTCAGCAATCGTTGTCCATCGTCGGCGACGAGGTGCTGATGGTGCTGATCGACATGACGGAACGCGAGCAGCGCGCCCGCGAGCTGGTGGCCGAGAACGAAAAACATCGCGTGCTGTTCGAGCAATCCTCGGATGGCATCAGCATCGTCTCGCAGACCGGGGAATTGCTCGACGTCAATCCACGGATGGAAATACTGGCCCGCACCACCAAGGCCTCCGCCATCGGCACGCAGGCATGGCAATGGTCAAGCCGATTTGCCACGGAGCAGCAATGGCGCAAGGCCATCAGCGACGGCGCGCTCGCCAAACCGGTGGAGACGCTGTTCCGCCGCGCCGATGGCACTTTTCTGGATGCGGAAATCGTCTGGAGCGCGGCGCATTTGCCCGATGGCCTCGTCTATTTCGCCATCATGCGCGACATCACCGACCGCAAGCGCGACGAGCGGGAGTTGGAGCGTCACCGCCATCAATTGGAAGACATCGTGCGTGAGCGCACCAAGGAATTGCGCGCAGCCAATGAGCAACTGGTCGAGGCCAAGGATGCTGCTGAAGCCGCCAACCGGGCGAAGTCCTCATTCCTGGCGGTGATGAGCCACGAAATCCGCACACCACTTAACGGCGTGATCGGCATGAGCGAAATTCTTGCCCGCGCTGACTTGCCGCCCGAGCAGGCCGATGCGGTGCACACAATCCGTGAATCCGCCGTCAGCCTGATGTCGGTGATCGACGACATTCTCGATTTTTCCAAAATCGAAGCCGACCGCATCGAGCTGGAAGAAACCGTCGTCCAAATTGACGACCTGCTGGAGAGCGTCTGCAACGGCTTGGCATTGGTGGCCACGGCGCGGCGATTGTCGCTGTCGGTCTATGTCGCGCCCGACGTCCCACAACGCCTGATGGCCGATCCCACCCGTTTGCGGCAGGTCTGCCTGAACCTGCTCAGCAATGCGGTGAAATTCGGCGCTCCACCTGCGGGCCAAACCGCCACGGTGGAACTGCGCGTCGTGCGCGACACCGAGGGATCTTATCGGATCAGCGTCACCGATCATGGCATCGGCATGCCCCCGGAGGTGTTGCGTCATTTATTCACCCCCTTCACCCAGGGCGAAGCCTCCACCACGCGTCGCTTCGGGGGCACCGGGCTTGGCCTTGCCATCGTCAAGCGGCTGACGGAGTTGATGCGCGGACGGGTGGAGGTGGAAAGCACCCCAGGCAAAGGCGCTTGCTTCACCATTATCCTGCCCCTGAAGGCGGCCGGTTCCACATCCACACCGCCGCAGCGTCTGGACGGCGTGGCCTGCACCATTGAGGCGGACCTGACCAAGGCCGCCACACAGGCGGTGATGGCGCAACTGGCGTATGCCGGGGCGAGCGTCACACAGATCGACATGCCATGGGCCGCCAATATTCGGGTTATTCCCTTCGACCGCCGGCGCGCGGCGACATTGCACCGCAACGCCCAGCGTTGGCACGCAACGTTCGACAACGAGAGCCGGTTCTTCGATCTCGGCTGGCTGCGACGCGACCGTGTGGTACAGGCGGTGGCCATCGCGGCTGGCCGGATGAAGCAGGATGGATCGAGCGGCGGTGAAACCCTCATCCTGCAAGACCGTCCCCCGCCCAAACCCGTCGAAACCGCCCGCGCCGCGCATGAATTGGTGCTGGTTGCCGAGGACGATCCGATCAACCGTAAGGTGGTCAACCAGCAATTGACCTTGCTCGGTTACGCCGCCGAGATCGTCGAGAACGGGCGTCTTGCACTCCAAGCGTGGCGACGGGGCGGCTATGGGCTGGTGCTGACCGATCTGTTCATGCCGGAAATGGACGGCAACCAACTCACACAGGCCATCCGCAGTTCAGAAGGCGAAGGACAGCACGTGCCGATCATTGTGCTCAGCGCCAACGCGCTGCGCGGCGAGGCGGAGCGGGCGCGGGAATTTGGCGTGGATTTGTATCTCAGCAAACCCGTCTTGCTCGGCGAATTGCAGGCCGCCTTGGAACGCTTCCTGCCGCTGACCAACCCACCTCCAGCCCCGCCGCTTTCAAATGCCCCTGCCAAGGCGCCGATGGAATGCGTCATTTTCGATCGGGCTGCCCTGACAGCCACCGTCGGGGACGATCTGGAGATGCAGGCGGATATTCTGGCCGACTACCTCCCTTCCGCCGCGGATCTCGTGCAACGCATCCAAACCGCCGTCAGCCAAGACGATATCGTTGAGGCCACCTCGATGGCGCACCGCCTGAAATCATCCAGCCGATCGGTGGGCGCTCTGGCCCTGGGCGAACGCAGCGCTCATATCGAGCAGGCTGGACGCTCCGGCAATCGGGATGCTCTTATGGCAGAGGCTGCAGACCTGGATGTTATGCTGGCCCAAACCAAGGCCGGTATCGACATGCACCTGACATCGACCACCGCTACCGACTTGGGAAATCTCCATGACAACCCTGATCGTTGATGACGATCCATTTGTTATCAAGCTTTTAACCCGTCAACTCACGTCACTTGGTGTGACAGGGATTGACGGCCAGACCGATTCCAGCGCCGCACTGACCGCCATTGCCGATCATCTGTCCGCGATCACGCTGTTGTTCTGCGATCTCCAGATGCCGGGCGTGGATGGCATTGAAATCGTTCGCCATCTGGCCACGCTGGGCTATCGTGGCGGGCTGGTGCTGATCAGCGGGGAAGATGCGCGCATTCTCAACTCCGCCAGCGAATTGGCGCGGGTTCTGAAGCTGAACGTGCTCACCGCCCTGCAAAAGCCGATCACCGTTGCCCATCTGGCCGATGTGCTGACCAGGCTGGCCGCCATGCCCACCGGCACCCCGCCCGCACCGCGCGCCCCGCGCCGCAGCTATCAGGGCGACGACATCGCACAGGCGCTCACACGCGGCGATATCATCGTCCACGCCCAACCGCAGGTCTCGTTTGCCGACCGCCATTTGGTGGGGGTGGAGATGCTGGCGCGCTGGCTGCATCCGCAAGATGGCTTGGTGTTTCCCGACCAGTTCATCGCCGAGGCCGAAGCGGCCGGGCTGATGGATGGCTTCACCCAAAGCGTGCTGCAAGCCTCGCTGCGCGCGGCGGCGGGCTGGGCCGCCCTCGGACTGCATCCGCAGATTTCGGTGAACATCTCGATGGATAATCTGATCTCCATCGGCCTCGTCGCCATGGTCGAGACGGAGCTCAATCGGGTCGGCGTTCCCGCCAGTCAACTCACGTTGGAAGTCACCGAAAGCCGGGTGATGCAGAACGAGGCCGCCGCGCTGGACGTGCTGCTGCGCTTGCGCCTGAAGCGGATCGGGCTGTCGATCGACGATTTCGGCACCGGCCATTCATCACTCGCTCAATTGCGCGATTTGCCGTTTTCCGAGTTGAAAATCGACCGGGGCTTCGTCCACGGTGCCTCACATGATCCCGCGCGCGGTGCGCTGTGCTCGGCGAGCATGCGCATGGCCCGTGAGTTGGGGCTGAGCGTGGTGGCCGAGGGGGTGGAGGATCAGAACGATTGGGATTATGCCCGCCTTGTGGGATGCGACATCGCCCAGGGCTATTTCGTCGCCCGTCCGATGCCGCCGGAAAAACTGCCGGCGTGGCTGACCGATTGGAACGCACAGCGTTGAATTGCATGGGCTCCGGCGCGGCGTGACGTTCACGCCGTGCCGAATTTCGCCGCCACCTGATTGCCGCCCGCATGCCGCGCGGCAAACAAGGCGGTGTCGGCGCGGACCATCAGATTGTCGCAACTCGCCTCGCCCGGCTGCAATTCGCTGACGCCGAAACTGGCTGTCAGCCGCAGGTCGCGGCCCTCAGCCATCGGCACGACGATCTTGCTGATTTCCGAGCGCACCCGCTCGGCCATCACCTGAGCGCCCCGCACATCGGTACCGGGGGCCACGATGATGAACTCCTCGCCTCCAATCCGCCCCACCGGGTCACGCAATCGCAGCAGCGACTGCACATTATCCGGCAACGACATCAACAGCCTCTCGCCAGCGCTGCGGCCGAAATCGGCAACAATCCGGTCGAAATGATCGAGCCGGAAGCTGATGATCGACAGCTTTTCGTTCTGCGCCAACGATGCCGCGATGGCCAGTCCCGCGCGGTCGAAGAAGGCGCGACGGGCAAGAAAACGGGCAACGCCGTCAATGGCCTCCAGCAGATTTTGACGTTCCTCATGCGACGAATTGGAGCCGTGATCGAGCAGGGATATCACGCCAAAGCGGTCTGAGCGGAGCACGATCAAGCCGATCTGACGCACCATGCCATCCACCCCGGTCATCACCGCTTCGGGCAGTTCAACCACCGGACGACGCAGCAAATCGCCACGCAGAATATCATCCACCGCAGCCCGCAACCGCCGCCGAGCCGTCACCAGCGGCACCAACCGCTCCCAGACATCATCGACGTTGTGCAATTCGTCCAATGTGGTGCCGGTCAGATTGATCAGCGCCTCATTGCCGAAGACCAGGGTGCCGGTCTTGCGCTCCACCAGGAACACCGGCGCAGGCAGATTTTCCGTCAGTCGGGAAATATCCTCCTGCAACAACCGCCGCACCCGCAATGCCGTCTGGTTGAAGGGAAGCGCTGCGTTGGGCACCGAGGGCACAGCCGGAACGGCAAGGGCGGCCACGGCGGCGGGCAGATGCACATCAACCCGTCCGTCGAAGAGCATGTCGCCCATCCGGTCGGCAGAAACCGGCGGGCAGAGATAGAAGCCCTGCACCAAGGTACAACCGGCCTCAACCAGGACCGTCAATTGATCCTCGGTCTCCACCCCGGTGCCGACAACGGAAATGCCCAACTCCCGCGCCAGCATCACCGCAGCGCGCACCAGCGCCACTTCGCGCCCACCCAGGACACTGCCAGCCACCAGACGCGGCGCGATCTTGATGCGGCCAAAGCCACCGGTGCACATCCGCTCCAGCGACATCGGGCCGGCGCCAAATCGGTCCACCACCAGCCGCACGCCCAGGCGATGCAGCCGATCCACTTCGACAAACCCGCCACCGGCCGGCTCACTGGCCTGGGCTTCGGCCAGTTCGAAATCCAGCAGCGAGGTGGAAACCGCACTTCGCCGGATAATATCGGCGATGCCGTCAATGAAATCGCGTGAACGGCTGATGGGGGCCTGCCCGATATTGACCGCCGTTTTGACCACCGGAACCCCAGCCGCCCGCCACGCATCAATCTGGCGGCAGACTTCGCCCAACACCCAAAGATCGATCGCAGGTGTCAGCCCCGCCTTGGTGGCGGCGTTCAGAAAAGCGCCGGGCGCCAGCACACCGCGACGCGGATGGTTCCAGCGCAGCAGCGCCTCCACCCCCTCAATGCGTCCCAACGGGAAGGAGATGATCGGCTGGTAGCAGATGCTGAATTCATGGCGCATCAAAGCGCCGCGCAATTCCTCGGCCAGGCTGACCCGCTCGCGCACTTCGATGTCCAGCCCCGGCGCGAAGAAGCAATAGCGGTTCCGCCCCTCATCCTTGGCGCGATACAGCGCGGTGTCGGCCTGAACGATGGTTTCATCATGCGACAAGGCACCGGCCATGTTGATCGCAATGCCGATGCTCGCCGTGACGTAGCGCTGCACACCATCGAGATGGAACGGCGCTGCGAGCGCGCTGAGCAGCTTATCGGCCACCGTGCCCGCATCGGCCGGCTCGCGCAGCCCGGTTTGCAAGACGGCAAATTCATCGCCGCCCAAACGGGCCACCAGATCGGTCTCCCGCACCGCCCAGCGCAGACGCTCCGAGACGGCGATCAGCAGCGTATCGCCCGCCTGATGGCCGAGCGTGTCGTTGATATCCTTGAAATTATCGAGATCGAGATACAGAACGGCAAACGAATCCCGCCGCCGCCGCCCCTCGGCCACTTCATGTTCGACGGCTTCGACAAAGGCGTTGCGATTGGCAAGGCCGCTGAGGGAATCCGTGCGCGCCAGCCGTTCGATCCGCGCGGCGGCGCGGCCAGCCTCGGCCGCATGACGTAACGCCAGGGGCAAACGCGCCAGAGTGGACGGGGTCAGAAAATCATAGGCGCCCGTTGCGAGCGCGGCATCGATCTCAGCATCGTCACACAGCACGATCACCGGAATGTCCGGCCACATCGCCCGCAATGCCGCCCCCCCAGGCCACGCGGCCATCTCCACCAGCGCCGCATCCGGGCGACGGCCGGATTCCAGATTGCCTGCGTTCCCAGGGATTAACTCGAAGGCCCCTTCAGCGAGCAGGCTGCCAATGCGCGCGCGATCGCAGCCATCGCCTTCAGTGTCGGCTGTCACCCAGACGATTCGGGCCACGTCCAGCAACTGATCTGAGGCGGACGAACCGGTATCGGGGGCCATCAGCTTAAAAAGCGGTTTTGACATAGACCGACCATTCAGAAATCACGGAAGCGTTACCACCCAACCCAGGCTCTTGTCACTATGAACGGATACCATCCCGATTTCTGAAAATCGTAATATTCGGATAACGTATCGTTAAAATTTAACGATAGCGTCAGTGATTTTCGGAATTGATTCAGACCAATTCCAATGCATGCCGCAACCGACTAGTCTGCCGGTGGGAGGCGCTGCCCTGGGGATTGAGATGGCAGACACTGCGACGGGTTTGATGCACAGATTGCGCCTGCTGAGTTGGCCGGGTGTCTCCGCGTTGCGCGCCGAGAGCCTGACCGGCAACAGCGCCACCGCGCGCGCATCGCTGCGTCTGCGGCAATACGAGTTTGCCGCCCTTGGCTTGTTCATCCTGGCCGGATTGCTCAACGTCTCCCTCGTGTATCGCGAAGAAGGCAGCGTGGCGCGGACCGCGCAGGTGGCCGCCCAGGCGGCAGCGCAGCCCGGATTGATCCTCAACCTGCTCGATCAAGACCCGACATCGCCCGAGAACGCCGCCGCCTATCTCGCCACCATTGACGGGCTCGCCCGCGCTCAGACGCTGTTGCAGAAAACCGCCAATGACGCCGACGCACCGCCTGCGTTGCACGACATGTTCGCCGGCCAAGGCTATACGCTCAGCGCCCGCATGCGCGATCTGATCGCCCTCGCCCGGCGGCTCGCAAGCCCTGCCCCGCCCGAGGATGCCGCGACGCTGTTGAGCGATATGCGGCGTGAAATCACGGAGCAGACCGCGCCAAGACTGACCGAAGCGGCGGTGTTGTTCGAGCGATTGGCCCATCAGCGCGCGGATGCGTTGCAACGGCACAGCGTGTGGTCCGGCGCGAGCATGTTGGTGCTGGCGTTGGTGATCGCCCTGGTGTTCCTGCCGTTCGAAGCAAAGCAGCGCCGCAGCGTGGTGTTACTGGAATGGCTCGCCGCCCGCGATGCGCTGACCGGCGCGCTGAACCGTGGTGCGTTCTCCGCCCGATTGGCGGCGATGCTGACACAGGCTGGCCCGGCCCAAGGCGTTGGGCTGATCCGTTTCGATCTCGACAATTTTCGTGGCCTCAATCGGGCCAATGGCGACGCGGCGGGCGATGCGGCGCTGCACGCGGTGGCGCGGCGATTGCGGCAGGCGACAGGATCGGGCGCGTTGGTGGGGCGTCTGGGCTCGGATTCCTTCGCTGTCGCCCTCCCTCGCCTGATCGGCGGCCACGCAAGCTTGGCGCATGAAGCCGCACGCCTGTCGGAACTCCTGACACGCCCGCTGCCCTTCGGCGATCAATTGCTGCATTTCACCGCCAGCGCGGGCACTGCCCTTGCACCGCAAGACAGCGCGCAACGCAGTGAGCTGATGCGGATGGCCGACGTGGCCCTGCGCGACGCCAAGCGCATTCGCAAAGGCTCGGTGCAGGGCTTCCACAACGAGGAAACCGCAGCCCAAGCCCGGCGCGAGGCCGTGTTGGAGGCGTTGGCACATGACGATCTGCGCGGCTTGGAGCCCTGGCTGCAACCGATCATCGCCTGCGCCGACGCCACGCCGTTGCGCTTCGAGGTGCTGGCCCGCTGGCGGCACCCCACGCTGGGACAGGTCTCGCCCGGCGAATTTTTGCCGATTGCCGAAGCGATGGGCAAATTGCCGCGTGTTTCGGCCGAAGTGCGCAACGCCGCCTTCGGCGTGCTGGCCGAGATGGACGCAACCCTGCCGCCCACCGCCCCACGCCCTGGCCTATCCGTCAATCTTGCCCCGGCTGAACTGGCCATGCCGGAGGTGATGCCGTCGCTGGAAGCCGCCTTGGCGGCAGCCGGGCTTGCGGTGTCGCGTTTGGTGATCGAATTGGGCGAGGACATGATCGCCGCCAGCGATGCCGAGGCGTTGGAGGCCCTGCAATCGCTGCGGGCGCGCGGCTGTCAGATCGATCTCGACAATTTCGGCACCGGCTTCGCCAGCCTATCGAGCCTGCATCTGTTCGCGCTCGACGGCCTGAAGATCGCCCGCCCCTTCATCGCGGGCATCGGCAGCAACCCGCGCGCGGAGGCGATTGTGCGCGGCGTGATCGGTCTGGCACACGGGCTGGGAATCGCTGCCGTGGCGGAGGGGGTGGAGACCGCCGAGCAGATGGATTTCGTGCGGGCGGCCGGATGTGATGCCGCCCAAGGCTATTTCATCGCCCCGCCAATGCCCCAAGCCGCCGCCATCGCCTGGATGCTGGAGCAGACGCCGCAAGCCGGTTAGCAATGCCGTCCGCTCTCCGGCCAACCCAGCGTGATCAGGCGCATCCCAGGCCCTGATTGCGTCGATGGACGCACGCACAGGCTGACACCGGAGACCACCGTGTAGGGATCGGCGATCAGATCGAGTTGGAATTCCAGCCCGGCCAGCAGATGCACCGACTCGACGATGTCGCGCAGACCGGGATGGATCGGGCCGTAATTGGCCTGCCAGCGTTCACGGGCGGCGAGCATATCGGCCAGACGATCCGGCTGCCGTCCGGCATTGCTGGTGGTGTCGATCAAGCCGCGCAGATAGGCATCGCTGGTGGGACCATCGCCCTGCCCCTCTGCGGCGAGGCGTTGCAGATCCGCCCGCAATGCCGGTTGCAGACGCGCCCAATCGACATGACGCTCCAGATACGCCCCATCGCGCTGTTCGATGGCGGTGTAGAGATGAAACACCGAGCCGACGAGCAACGCCGTGCCCCCGGCCAGCAGCGCCGCCATCGACATACAGGCGCCCACCACGCCGAGCGCGATCTTCCGGCTGCGCTTCTGCTGGCGCGAGAGCGGCGTGGGCGGCAGCGGGGCGATGCCGGGGCGATAGATCTCGTCCCAAATCCGGTCGGGATCGTCATCGCGCGGCAGCATGGGCAATCCGTTCATGCGGGCATTCCCACATCACGCCACGCCAGCCGGGAGAGCAGCGTCAGCGCGGCGGAATAATAGTCATCGGCCTCGGCCACATCTGGCATCTGAGCAGGTCCACCCTGACCGGATGACGCCGCTATGGCCAGATGCGCAATGGCGCGGATGCCGGTGGGGGCGGGATAGTCAGCACTTTGACCGCTCATCAGATCCACCCAGGCCGGCATGATGGCCGAGGCCGGTCTGCCCCACATCCGTGCCGCCGCCACCACCGCCGGCTCATGCGCCAATCCCGCCCAGGCCATGTAGAGCGGCACGCGCACGGCATCGTAGGAGAACCGCGTCGGCCAACCGGGGGCGGGACGCGGCAATTGTGTGCGCCCCGTCACCGCCAACCAATCCGGCGGCAATTGCCAACGCCCGAAACGGCCGGTGCGCAGCAGAGCGATGCCATGGGCTGCAATCTGCACCCAGGCCGGGTCCGGCACCGCGTCGGCCAGCACCGGGAAGGCCGGAAAGATGTAATAGGACGGATTGACCACCACATAGGTCGGATGCTCGAAGCCGCGCAGCCCTGGCACCAACAGCGTCCGCCCACCGGGCGCACGCACCAGCAGTCGCAGAATATCCTGCGCCAAGGCCCGCCCCTCGGCAAACAATGCCGCATCCTGCCAACGGGCGGCCGCCTCCAGCAGCCCCCAGGCGATCAACAGATCGCCGTCAGTGGCGTTGTTGTAGTCATCGACCACCTCATCCGGCCCGGCCCGGCATCGCCAGGCATGCAGCGCATCGGTGCCACGTTTGAGCACGCGGCGGCGCCAATCGCTGATGCGGACAAAGCTCTCACGATCATCGAAGCGGGCGGCGAACAGCATGCCCCAGCCCTGCCCTTCGGAATGCGAAATGCCGCCATTGGCGGTGTCGAGCACGCGGCCATTGGATTGGATGAAACGATCCCGGAAGGAGTGCCATTGCCCGACATCCGTCGGCGGTGCCATCGGCTCCGCGGCAGCTTCCCCCGCCAAACCCAACGACGCCACCGCACCGGCGAGCACTCCACGCCGAGACAATACGCAGCTGGGACGCGGGAAGACGGTCTGGCCGACCGGCATGCATGTTCCGTCCAGGTGTCAGGTTGGAACGATAGCCCGATTGATCGGAAAATTCTGCGATAGTTTGTCAATCGCACCCATCACACTGCGGTGACTGCCCCCCAATGCACGGTGCCTGCCGGTGCGATCAGAACTCCACCTCCAATTCGGTGAAAGCCTCCGTCTCCGCCGCGGCCCCCTCCGCCCAGCGCAGCATGTCGGGATGGGCGAGCGTGGTGGCGCAATATGCGGCGCTCAGCGGGTCAAGCTTGACGCCATAGCTGACAAAGCGCGTGCAGACCGGCGCATACATCACATCGGCCACGCTGCGCTTTTCGCCGAACAGCCAGGGGCCGCCGGAGACGGTGAGGCATTCGCGCCAGATTTCCTCGATGCGGGCGATATCGGCGCGCACCGCCGACCAGAGCGGGAAATGATCGCGGCGCATGCGCAGATTCATCGGCAATGTGGAGCGCAGCGCCTCGAAGCCGGAATGCATCTCGCCGGAAATCGAGCGGCATCGGGCGCGGGCGGCGCGATCCTTGGGGAACATGCCCGCACGCGGACGTATTTCATTGAGATATTCGGCAATCGCCAGCGTGTCCCAGATCGGCAGCCCGTCATGGATCAGACAGGGAATGCGGATCGACGACGAGCGCAGCAGCAATTCATTGCGCGCCACCGGGTCGTTCGGGTCCACCTGCTGTTCGCGGAACGGCAAGCCCGACATCCGCACCAGCAGCCAGCCGCGCAGCGACCAGGAGGAGTAGTTTTTGCTGCTGATCATCAGCACCGTCTCAGCGGCGGCGGCTGAGGAAGTTCCGGAATCGGTCATTTTTGCGCTGTCCTGCTGTTGTCAAAACTATCGCACTGCAACACGGTGATGCAGTAGCGTCTTGAATGCAATCGCAGAGAAAGCCCGCGCATGATCTATCAGGTCTTCGAGGCCCAGGCCGCTTTGGCCCGTCAGGCGAAACTGCTGTCCCGCATCACCGGGTCGTGGTTGCACACCGTCTGGCCAAGCCAACCCCGGCCTTACCCGCTGGACCAACTGGCCGCCACCTGTGAGATGATCGCCACCGGCGGCATCACCCATGCCTGCCCGCCCTACAACATCACCTCCTCCGCCTATGGCAATCGCACGGTTGATGTGCATGAGGAGGTGATTGCGCAAACGCCGTTCTGCACCTTGCGGCGTTTTGCCAAGGAGGGTGTGGAGGGCCAGCCGAAAATCCTGGTCGTGGCCCCGATGTCCGGCCATTTCGCAACGTTGTTGCGTGGCACGGTGCGGGTGTTGCTGCCGGATAACGACGTCTACATCACCGACTGGCACAATGCGCGCGACATTCCGCTGGAGGCGGGCAGTTTCGATCTGGATGACTGCATCGCCCACATCATGCGCTTTATCGAGACGCTGGGGCCGAATGCGCATGTGCTGGCGGTGTGTCAGCCCGCTGTGCCCGTTTTGGCCGCCGTGGCGTTGCTCGCGCAATCCGGCAGCGCGTTTCAACCGCGCACGATGACGCTGATGGCAGGCCCCATCGACACGCGGATCAACCCGACCAAGGTCAACGATCTGGCCAATGAGAAGCCGATTTCCTGGTTTCGCCAGAACCTGATCGGCACCGTGCCCGCCACCTATGCCGGCAAGGGGCGCGCGGTGTATCCGGGATTTATGCAGCTGACCGCCTTCATCGCGATGAACATGGATCGCCATATCCGGGCGCATCTGGAGCATCACGAGAATCTGGTGCAGGGCCGCGACGACAAGGCCGCCGCGCATCGGAAATTCTACGATGAATATCTGGCGGTGATGGATCTGCCTGCCGAATTCTATCTGGAGACGGTGGAGAAGGTCTTCCAAACCCATGACCTGCCGATGGGCAGGCTGCAGTGGCGCGGCCAGAAGGTTGACCCCTCCGCCATCCGCCGCACGGCGCTGTTCGCCGTGGAGGGCGAGTTGGACGATATCTGCTCCATCGGCCAGACGATGGCAGCGCTTGATCTGTGCGTCGCGCTGCGCCCCTCGATGAAGCGCTATCATCTGCAAACCGGCGTCGGCCATTATGGCGTGTTCAACGGGCGGCGTTGGCAGAGCGAGATCTATCCGCGCGTGCGCACGATGATCCAGGCGCATTGCAATTAGACAGTGACGATTTTGGGCTGACACCCGACCGCACCGACCGTCATGGCACGCGCAGCCTATGGCGGATCGAATGCCTTGATCGGTGGCAGATTGCCCGTGAAGCGCTCCACCTGCACCACCGTCAACTGTCCGGTGCAGCCCTGCGCCAATGATGACGTGCCGATATCGCGGGTGAGCACGTTCGGATTGCCGTGCACACACATCGGCATCTCTTCCGCCGGATCTTCCGGGTCGTACCACGCCCCGGTGGGCAGCTGCACCACCCCCGCCCGCACGCCATCGGTGATCCGCACCGCCGCCAGACACGCCCCGCGCGGGTTGAACAGCCGGATGATATCGCCCTGCCCGATCCCACGCGCCGCCGCATCCTGTGGATGCATCGACGCCACTTCCCGGCCGCGCTGTTTGGAGGCGGTGCTGTGGCCGCCGAAATCGAGTTGGCTGTGCAGGCGGGTGGCGGGCTGGTTGGCGACCAGGATCAGCGGCGTGGCGGCCGATGGCGGCTCGGTCGGCTCCAGCCAGACCGGATGCGCCGGACAATCGGCATCGCCAAAGCCCGCGATGGTGGCCGAGACGATTTCCACCTTGCCGCTGGGCGTGGGCAGTTTATGCGCCACCGGATCGGCACGGAACCGCCGCAACTGCCCGCCATCATCCGGCGATTGCGGCAGGGTGAGGCCCTCGCTGTGCCAGAAGGCGTCATAGTCGGGGGCAGGCAGCCCCATATCGGCCAGAGCGGTCTGGGTGCGCCGATACATGTGGCGCAACCATTGCTGCGACGTGCGGCCTTCGGTGAAGGCGGCCTGGGTGCCGAGGCGTTCGGCCAGACCAGCGAAGATGTCGTAATCGTCGCGCGCTTGGCCAAAAGGCTCGGCCAGCTTGTGCATCGGCACCAGCAGCGGATCATGCGACGAGCCGCCAATGTCTTCGCGTTCGAGCGACATGGTGCAGGGCAGCACGATGTCGGCATGGCGTGCGGTGGCCGTCCAGCCGAGTTCATGCACCACCAGCGTGTCCACCTGCGCAAAGGCGCGGCGCAGGCGGTTGAGATCCTGGTGATGATGGAACGGATTGCCGCCCGCCCAATAGACCAGCTTGATGTCCGGGTAGGTCCGCGTCTGCCCGTTATAGCGATAGGCGGTGCCGGGATGCAGCAGCATGTCGGCAATCCGTGCGACGGGGATGAAGTCGCGCACAGTGTTGCGGCCCTGCGGCAGGGTGGGAATCGGCACCGCATTGGCCCGGCGTCCGTAATAGGCAATCGCCCCGAGCGCATAGGCATAGCCACCGCCCGGCAGCCCCAACTGCCCCAGGGCCGCCGCCAGCACCGCCGCCATCCACACCGGCTGCTCGCCATGCTCGGCGCGTTGCAGCGAGTGGGCGACGACGATCAAGGCGCGCCGCCCCGCCAGACGCCGCGCCAAGGCGATGATCGCCTCGGCCGCGACACCGCAAATCGGTGCGGCCCAGGCGGCATTTTTCGGCTGACCGTCCGTCTCGCCCAGCAGATATTGCGCGAAGACCGGCCAGCCGACGGTGCAGCGATCGAGGAAATCCTGATCCTGCAAGCCTTCCAGCACCAACGTGTGCAGCAGGGCCAGCATCAGCGCGGTGTCGGTGCCGGGCACGGTGCTGAGCCACTCCGCCCCGGCCTCTGTCGGCAAATCCTCGCGCAGCGGGCCGACGAGGACGAATTCGCAGCCGCGCCGATGCGCCCGCGCCATCGCGCCGCGCTCGATATGCTGGCTGACGCTGCCACCGGCGACCATGCTGTTCTTCAGCGCCATGCCGCCGAACGCCAGCACGATGTCGCTGTGCGCCTCGATCTGCGCCCAGGAGACGTTGCCCTTCGTCAGATCCTCATATTCCCCCAGAATATGCGGCAGCAGCACCGAGGAGGCACCCGAGCTGTAGGAATTGACCGAGCGCACATAGCCGCCGAGCGACGTGTTCAGAAAGCGATGCACCTGGCTCTGCGCATGGTGAAACCGCCCGGCGCTCGACCAGCCATAGGAGCCGCCAAACACCGCCCCCGGCCCATGCGCATCGCGCACCCGCGCCAGTTCCGCGCCGAGCAGATCGAGCGCCGCATCCCAGGACAAGGGCACGAATTCATCGCGTCCACGCCGCCCATCCGGCCCCGGCCCATGCTCCAGCCAGCCACGTCGGACCATTGGCTGCGCGATGCGGGCGCGGTGGCGCAGGGCGGTGGGGAAATTGTCGAGAATGTGGTTGGGATCGGGGTCGCCCGGATGCGGACGCACCTCCAGCAGGCCGTTGTGCATCCGCGCCGAAAACACGCCCCAATGCGCGGTGTGCGGCAGAAAAACAGGCATATCCTGCATTTCCGGCACCCGCATCCCGGTTTTCATTGTCATAGCCCCGCATCCCCATGCACAACCGCGCCGGGAGTGTGCGGGATGCTTCACGCCTCGGCAACCAAAAGCCTCATGCTTGGCGCGGCTCTTGCAGTGTGTGACCTGGATCTCATCCCAAAACTGCAATGGTCTGTAAAAATTAGAAAGTTGATAAGATTCCGAACTCGCATTCGATTGCATCGGAGCGGCGTGTCATCTAACATGCCGCTTATATAATTTACGCCAAAACGAGATACAGGCTTCCGGCAAAATGAAAAACGGCTTGGAAAATGATCTCGAAGGCTTGCAACAAGTGCATTTAGACGTGCGGCAACCCCTGTCGATTTTGATTGTCGATGATGAAGTTCACATGGTTGATGAACTTGTTGAGGCTTTCAGCTTTGAGGGGTACACCGTCACCGGCGTTACTTCACCCAAGAAGGCGCAAGAAATCTTGTCGCACGATGCCAATATCGGGGTGATGATTTCCGACATCCGCATGCCGGAATGCGATGGCATTACGCTGAGCAATCTCGTTCTTAAAAACCGCGATGAATCCAATGCGCTGGAAATCGTGCTCGTCACCGGGCACGGATTGCGCGCGGAAGCGGAGGCGGAACTGCGCAATCATTCGTTTGCCTTCGTCCGCAAGCCTTTCCTGCTGGACGAGATTTTCTCCGTCACCGAGGCCGCCCTCGGCCGCGCAGCCAATCGTCGCAAGCAAGCCCTGCCAAACTAGCAGGCTGCTGAAAAACTCTGTCGGTCGGGGCGGCGTCACGCCCGGTCAATCGGTAAGCTGAGACGAAACACCGCCCCATCGTTCTCGTTATCAGCGGTCAGCGTGCCGCCGATTTCCTGCACCAGCCCCGCACAGATCGACAATCCCATGCCGGTGCCGGAGCCGGGGGCCTTGGTGGTGAAAAACGGCTCGAAAATCAACGACAAGCAATCCGCCGGAATGCCGCCCGCACTGTCACGCACCGCAAGCTCAACCTTCCCGTTGGCGACACTGCCGGTCACGGTGATTTTGGCCGGCGCCGTGCGATGTGACGCCTTGGCCGTGCCGTAAGCGTCACAGGCATTGACGATCAGATTGATCAACACCTGTTCCACCGAAATCGGCCGCACGCAGACCGCGGGCAGATCGTCTGGCAGCGAGACCACCACATCGACCTCGCATTCATGCAAGCGCGGCTGGGTGAGAATGACGGCATTTTCCACCAGGGCGGCGACGTTGACATTCAACGGCGCCACATCGTCACGGCGGGCGAATTCGCGGATATTGCGGATCACATTGGCCGCCCGCGTGGCCAAATCGGTGATCAGATTGAGCTTCACCACCACCCGCTCCTGCGGATAGGCCGGATTGCCCAAGGTGCGCAGCGCGTTTTCCGCCGCCAGACTGATACCGGCCAGCGGTTGATTCAACTCGTGCGCGATGCTGGTGGCGATTTTGCCCAGATCGGCCAATCGACTGGCCTGATCGAGTTGGGCCGCCATGCTGCGCTCACGTGTGACATCCAACCAGATCGTCAACACCTCCGCCGCGCCATCCGCGCCGAGATAGCCACTCATCCGAACCTGCAAGAGGCGGAGTTGACGGTCCTTGCCGATGAAGCGCAGCTCAACGATCACAACGCCCTCGGAGCAAGATTTCAGCAGGCTTTGCTTGAAATCCTGATACGCCTCGGCCGAGATATAGCTCGGCAGCCACCGGCTGCACGCCGTTTCCTCCACCGACAGGCCGGTGACGCTCTCCATCGAGGCGGACACGAAACGCTTACTCCACGCGCCCGACACATCCATCGTATATCGGATCACCCCGCCGGGCATTGCGGCAAAGATCGCCTGCATCTCCCGCAGCGCCATTTTGCGCTGGCGGGAGGAATCGAACATCTCGGTCAAGTCCCGCTGCACGGCCACCCATTGCCGACAACGCCCCTGTTCGTCGAAAACCGGCGCGATGTTCAACTCCACCCAACGCTCGCTGCCGTCGGCGCGGTAATTGAGCATGGTCTGCGTGATCGGTTCATGTGCCTCCAACGCATTGCGAATGCGCTGACGTGCCACCGGCGAGGTTTTTGGCCCCTGCATCACACGCGGCGACCGCCCGAGCACCTGTTCGCGCCGATAGCCGGTGTGCAGTTCGAAGGCATTGTTGCAATAGACGATGCGCGGGCCAGGCTCATCGATCGTATCGGCATCGGCGATCACCACCGGGTCCGGGCAGGCATCAACGGCGCGCCGAAACAGCCGCAATTCCGTCTGATCCTTCAGCCGACGCAGCAGCGGATGCAGAACCACGCCCAATTCCTCGGCCAATTGCGCAATGCCATGCAGATGCGCCGGCGGTTCAGCATAGCCGATCATCAGCACCACATGCTCATTGAGCACAGCCAAGGGGGTGACGATCATGCTGCGCAACTCGGCCTGTATATCCAGCGTGATCAGCGGAAAAATCTCGGAATCGACGGTGGTGATGTCAGGAATGACGATCTGGCCCGACTCGATGATGGCCTTGCCCACCAGGGTGTTGCTGATGGTGAACGCGCCCCGGGCAAATAATCGGCCCACCAGATCGGAATGCGGGCCGGTGCCGGCAATGTAATCCACCGACGTGCCATCCGATGCCAGCCGGAAAAACCGCACCACGCTGGCATCAATGGCCGCGCGCAGAATTTCAGTCACCTGTTCACAGGCGCCGGCAAATGTCTCTGCCTCGGCGACAACACGCATCATCTGGCACATCAGCACATTGCGCTGATTGGCCGCACGCAGAGCCGCCGCCTTGCGGAAGACTTCGATGCTGTCCGTGGCAAGCCGCGCCAAATCCCACATCGATTCCCGTTGCTGCTCCGTCACCGGGCCGCGCGGCTTGGTGTCAGCCACGCAGATGGTGCCGATGGCCGCGCCATCGGCCGTGCGCAAAGGGGCGCCGAGGTAAAACCGCACACCGATGCGTTCAAGAAGATAGGGGGAGATCACGAAAGGCTGCTGCTGCCGGGCGTCTTGGATCACCAGCATGTCGTTTTGACGCGCCACGATGCCGCACGGCGCACCTTCAAGCGGGCATTCGCTCAAATCAACACCATGTGCCGATTTGAACCAAATCCGCTCGCCATCAATGATACTGATCAAGGAGATCGGCGCGTCAAACAAACGGGCGGCCAAACTGCTGATCTGATCAAACGCATGCTCTGTCGGCGTATCCAATATCGCCGCGCCGAAGAGATGATTCGAGCTGCCCATCTCATCGCATTGAGTGATTGCGCCCATCATATCTTTGTGCCCAACCGTCATATCCTGGACCATCTTGGGTGCCGGAGGTGAAGTCCAATTCAATTTTGTCGTGTTTTTTCAGGCAAACAAAAAAATAGCACAGACACACCACAATTCGCATAAACGATCTTGAAATCGACATATAAATCATCAAAAAAAATATCAATATACATTTCTTATGTAACTAAATATTACATTTAATTTTATAGCACTGATTTACTATAAAATGAAACATATAAAATATTTATCAAAAATTAAAATATGCTATAAAATAACATAACGGCTGTAATTTAATTTCATGTATATAAAATTATAATATTTGCATATATTACATATTTTTTATGTATTGTATACATGATATTTTATATGTTGAAATTTTTTATATATAAGTTTGATTATTTTTAGAAATCATTGAGGATTTATTTTAAAAAATTATGCCAAAAACCATCGTGTCCCGACAATTCCCCCCAGATGAATACCTCCTGCCGCCCATCGAGAATTGTCGTATTTTGTGTCATATGTCGGCAAAACCACAACATTATCACAACAACGTGCGCCATCGGAACTTCATTCGGCGCGACACCTCTGGTATACAACCGTGATGGCAAACGACTTCGGGGAGAGATTCGTGTTGGCTGCATCAAGCGAAGAACAGAACTCGGTTCTGCTCGTTGATGACGACGCAGTCATCCTGCAGGAAATGAGCGAAGCGCTGGAGCATAGCGGCATCACGTGCAGAACCTGCCTGGATTGGCAGAGCACCATGTCCACGCTGGAAAACTGGAAGCCCGATCTGATCGTGCTGGATCAGCGACTGGGGGCATTCGACACGCTTTTGCATTTCAGCGCCATTCGCAATGTCAGCTCCGCCCCCGTGCTGTTCCTCACCGCCAGCCGCAGTGAAGCGGACCGGGTGATTGGCTTGGAGCTGGGGGCGGACGATTTTCTTCTCAAGCCGATCAGCGGACGTGAGTTGGTTGCGCGCGTGCGGGTGCATCTGCGCCGCACCCATCGCGAGCCCTCGGCACCGTCGATCGGGCATTGGCGGATGTCGAACACCGAACGCCGCATCTATCGTCCCGATGGCAGCCCGGTGCAGCTTACCTCGGCGGAATTCGATCTGTTGCAAATGGTTGCGACCAATCCCGGTTCCCCCGTGGACCGCGACGCATTGTCGCGCCATGTTCTGCGTCGTCCCTATACGGTGGATGACCGGTCGCTGGACAATCTGGTCCATCAAATCCGGCGCAAATTCGGTCGCAGCGGCGCTGGTGAGATGATCGCCAGCATCCGCAATGTCGGCTATGTCTTCCGAGGCTACCCGGAAGACTGACCCGCTCCAGGGTCAGCCTGCCTTGGCCCGCATCTCACACCCTGGCAATCGCCGCCGAAGCGCCTGCCTGGGTGCGGCTGGCAAGAACGCCTTCCTGCATCGCCATCCGGGAGAGCATCATCAGCGAGCCGGCGTAGTAATCGCCCGCCGTTTCCAGATCCGGCATGGCCGCGCCAGTCGGCAGCACACCCGTGGCGGCAGCCCCCAGCGTTGCCACGGCGACGATGCCGCCATTGGCTGAATAGGGCGCACGGCCAGACGAACGCAGATCGGCCCAGGCCGAGATGTTGTGACCCTGCTCAACCTTCCAGAACCGCACTGTCGCCTGCAGAGCCTGCGAGTCGGTTTCACCCGCCCAGGCCAGATGCAACGGCACGCGCACGGCGTTCCACGAGAACATTTCCGGCCAGCCGCGGGCGAGGCTGACCGCACCCGAGATCCGATCCACCTGCACGTAATCCGCCGGCAGATCGAATTCACCAAAGCGGGCGCTCTCCATCAGCCACAGACCGTCGCGCTCCAGCTGCGCCCAACGCGGGTCGGGCCGCGCTGCCGCCAAAGCCCGCATCGCCGGGAAGACGTAATGCGATGGGTTGAGCACCAGCCGGTCATCGTGATCAAAGCCATACGGCGCCGGCAGCAGATAGGTCCGCTCACCCACCTCACGCGTGGAGGCGGCCAGAATGTCGCGGCCGATGGCCAGGCCACGTTCACGCCACTGTGGAACATCCCAACGCTCAGCCCCGCGCAGCAAGGCCCAGGCAATCATCAGATCGCCGTCGGTGGCGCTGTTCAGATCCTCAACATGCACCGCCCGCCTCGGATCCCAGCGCCACGCATGCAGCGCGTCGGACGGGCGAGAGAGATGCGCATGCGTCCAGTTCCACAGGCGCTCAAAGCTGGGACGGTCATTGGTCCAGGTCGCGAACAGCATCGCATAGCCCTGACCTTCCGAATGCGACACGCCGCCATTGCCGGTATCGACCACGCGGCCCTCGGGGGCGATGAAGCGGGTGCGATAGATCAACCATGCCGCCTGATCGGCGGCGTCTGCCGTGGTGGATACGGGCGGCAGACGCATCGCCCGCACCTTCGGCAAATTGGTGGACCCCAGCGACTTGCCAACATATGCCGCAGGCAACAGCGCCGCCGCGCCCAGGAGAAGGGCCGCCCGCATAAAACCACGACGCGGCACATGGACCTCGGAGGTTACATCATTGATCGAAGCATTGAGAGAATTGCAAGACATGACCGACCTCCACACCTGGAAAGCAACTTCCAAACTCCCGCCATATCCAGCGACAAGCTTATGAAGCACCAGATGAACAAGTTAATCACGTCCCGATTTACGAAAATTAATCCTGTGATTTAATGTAATTTTGATCTTGTTGAAATTTAGACCCCATCGTGTATTTTTGTATTGCTATACATATATTTATTTTATATTTTCATATTGACTTTTTTAATTCCGTTAAATATTGTGTTTTGTTAGTTTTATGTGTTGTTTTCATGTTTTATATACTAACGTCAAATGAAGCATGACATTTCTCGACAATTGACCTGATGACTCGGATGTTTTCCCAATGTTAGCATCACGTCGTCGTGATACACTGAATGTTGAAGCGATTGCGAATAGCTTCCTCTTGACGTTCTTTTCGCACTGACATTTCTCTTCTGACGCCTCCCCGTGCGGTGCGGCGCATCATGCGTGTGGTGCGAGTCGGTTTGTAGTGGCGAGGCTTTGTTGGTGAATTTCCCTGCTGCCGATCCGCCATCAGCTGCCAACCATGCCGTTGAGCAATCCCGGCCGATCTCCAAACTGCACTCTGTGCCCGTGGCGAAATTGCGCTGGTGGAACAGCCGTTATCATGTGTTTTTTGGGCTGTGCCTGATTGTCGTTGCGCATTTCGCGATGATGGCGGCCTGCCAGCGTGCCGAGGATTTGGCGGTGCGCGCTGGGCTGAAGCAAATGGAATCAACGGTTATCGGGCTGGAAGCCTGGGTGCGCCGCTCCATCCAAGGTGCAAGTCTTGCCCTGGATTGGATGCAGCAGCGCCAGGACGTGATCGATTCCAAATTGGGCGACAAATCGACGATCGAGAAGACAATCAGCGATCTCGTGGCCGCGCATGATTTTGATATCGTCAATGCCGTCGTGATTGACAATGACGGCATTTGCCGTTGGTCGATCGTGCCGGGAAACCGGGAAGTCGATCTGCACGACCGAAGCTACTTCATCGCCCATACCCGCAACGATGTCGGCACCAGTGTCACCGATCTGTTGAGCGGACGTGCGCGCAACGAGCCGGTGGTGATCCTGTCACGCACCCTGCATCATGCGGACGGCAGTATGGCGGGGGTGGCCGTGGTGGCCATCGATCCGGTGGCTTTGTCGCGACAACTCGCCGATCTGGTGCCTCCGCCACTCCAGCGCGCCGCCGTGTGGCGCGATGGCGGCAATGTGCTCGTCCATAATGAATGGCGCACCGTCTCCGACATCTCCACAGAGCCGCCCCCACCCGGCATGGTCGATGCGCTTGCAGGGCGGGAGACGGCGACCTTGCGCAAACATAGCCGCCACGATGGCCAGGATGTGCTGACCGCGATGCGCCGGATGCGCGATCTCAAGCTCGTCGTCTCCGCCGGCATCGAAACGGCCAGCCTGACCAGTGGCATAGCCCAATTGCGCACCCTGGTTTGGGTGGCCGATGGCTGCCTGCTGGTGGTGCTGCTGCTCGCCGTCAATGTGAACCGCCAACGCCGCGCCCGCAAAAAGGCGTCGCAGGCGGTGGAACTTGCCATTGAAAGCGAGCGCCGTATTCAAGCAACGCAGGAGGAGGTCAACCGCGTCATCGCCACCTTCCCCGGCACCATCTACCGCGCCCGGTATGAGAGCGTCGGCCTCGTGGCGATCCTATATCTGAGCCAAGGCTTCACCGCGATGACCGGCTGGCCGATTGCCGCCAGTGCGGCCTTGCAAAACGGCCTGACGGTTTTGAACGCCTTGCTCAGCGCCAACCATGAACAATCCGCCGAACGTCTGGTGCCGGCCAATCAACAGACATACACGTTTGAGCGGCTGGTGGAATGTGCCGATGGCTCGGTACGCCATATGCGGTTTACCGAGCATAAGGTCAGTGCAGACAGCGACCGGATCGAAGTCGTCGGCCTGATCACCGATATCGAGGCCGAAAGGCTGAATTCCGCCAATGCGGTGGTCTCGGCCCGACTGTCGATGCTGGGCGAGATGGCAACGGGTCTGGCGCATGAAATGAGCCAACCGCTATCGGCCATATCGCTGATCACCGAGAACGCCCTGCTGTCCCTGCGCCGTCAAGACGAGGCGGCGGCGCAGGCAAAGCTGGAGAAGATCCCCAGCCTGATTCAACGCGCCAGCGGCATCATCGACCATCTGCGCCAATTCGGCCGCCAGCCGACCGACACGGGCGCCTCCGTCCCTGTCGGGCGCGCCATCGACGGTGCGCTTCTGCTGGTCGGCGGCAGCCTCCGCGAGGCCAGCATCGCGGTGGAGGTGGTCATCGAACCGGGGCTGGAGCCGGTGAAGGTCAGTCAGGTGTTGCTGGAGCAAATCCTGGTCAATCTGCTGCTCAATGCCCGCGATGCGCTGATCAGCACGCCGCGCGAAACCCGCCGCGTGATCGTCGCCGCCACCAAGGCCACGCACTTCGTCGATCTCTCGATCGCCGACACCGGCCCCGGCATTCCGGAAGCGGTGCTGGATCGGGTGTTCGAGCCGTTTTTCACCACCAAGCCGGTGGGCGTCGGCACCGGGCTGGGATTGTCGGTGTGCCACGGCATCGTCGAGTCCTTCGGCGGCACCATCATCGCCGAAAATATGCCAACCGGCGCGCGCCTGACCGTGCGGCTGCCGATTGTATCGGACTTCCCGCGCAAGATCATTCAAACCGCGGCCGCGTGACGGCTGTTCAGTGCGGGTAAGCGTGCAGGGCGTGGCCGTGTTTGACTCACCTGCTAGCTCTTGGTGGAGTCGGGGCGCTACTATGCCAAGCGTTCGTCAGGGCAGCTTCAGTCGGTATGGCACAAGACTCCCCAGGGATTTCATCGGATAGCGGCAGCGTCATCGGCGTGCGCGGGGCGGTGATCGATGTGCGCTGGCAGAACGGCCCGTTGCCGCCGATCGATGCCGCCCTGAGCGTGCGCTGGGATCGGCCAGAGATGCTGGTGCTGGAAGTTCATAGCCACCTCGACACCCAGACTTTGCGCGCCATCGCCTTGCAGGCCACCTCCGGCCTTGCGCGCGGCACGCAGGTGCAGGCTTTGGGCGGGCCGTTGGCGGTGCCGGTGGGCGATGCGGTGCTGGGGCGGTTGCTGGATGTGGCGGGCATGCCGGGCGATCTCGGCCCTGCCCTGCCGCCGGACACGCCGCGCCGGCCGATCCATGCCGCCCAGCCCAGCCTGTCGGCGGCGACGTCGGCCACTGAGATTTTCGAGACCGGCATCAAGGTGATCGACCTGCTCGCCCCCCTCGCCCAAGGCGGCAAGGCGGCGATGTTTGGCGGGGCAGGTGTGGGCAAGACCGTGCTGGTGATGGAGCTGATCCACGCAACGGTGGAGAAATACAAAGGCATCTCCGTCTTCGCCGGCATTGGCGAGCGTTCGCGCGAGGGGCATGAATTGCTCACCGAAATGCAGGGCTCGGGCGTCTTGCCGCGCACGGTGCTGGTGTTCGGCCAGATGAACGAGCCGCCGGGCGCACGCTTTCGAGTGCCGCTGACGGCGCTGACGATGGCCGAGCATTTCCGCGATCAGAAGCATCAGAACGTGCTGCTGCTGATGGACAACGTGTTCCGCTTCGTCCAGGCCGGCGCCGAACTGTCCAGCCTGCTTGGCCGCCTGCCCTCGCGCGTTGGCTATCAACCCACGCTCGCCAGCGAGGTCGCCGCCTTGCAGGAGCGCATCGCCTCGGTGGCCGGTGCCTCGGTGACGGCGATTCAGGCGGTTTATGTGCCGGCCGATGATTTCACCGACCCGGCGGTGACGGCGATTTCCAGCCACATGGACAGCATCATCATGCTGTCGCGCAAGCTGGCCGCGGAGGGGTTTTATCCGGCGATCGACCCGCTGGCCTCCTCCTCGGTGCTGCTCGACCCGCTGGTGGTGGGCGAGACGCATTACGCCGTGGCCGAACAGGCGCGCGAGACGCTGGCGCGGTTTGCCGAGTTGCAGGACATCATCGCCCTGCTGGGCGTGGAGGAATTGGGGGCGGCGGACCGGCTGATCGTCAAACGCGCCCGCCGCTTGCAGCGCTTTCTCAGCCAACCCTTCGTCGTCACCGAAGCCTTCACCGGCACGAAGGGGCGCAGCGTCAGCCGGGCGGAGACGTTGGCGGGATGCCAGGCGATCTTGAACGGCGAGACCGATGAATGGGCGGAAAGCTCGCTCTATATGATCGGCACGCTCGATGAGGCGCGCCAGAAAGAGGCGGCGGCGAAGACGGGGCAGACGGCATGAGACTGCGCATCGTCACCCCCCTGTCTGTTGCCGTCGATGCGCCGGATGTGATGTCGCTGCGCGCGGAGGACGCCACCGGCAGCTTCGGCATTCTGCCCGGCCATGCGGATTTCCTGACCAGCCTGACGATGTCGGTGGTGCGCTGGAAGACAGCCGACGGCACACCGCATTTCTGTGCGGTGCGGCGCGGGGTGCTCACTGTCACCGAGGGACAAGACGTGGCGATTGCCACGCGCGAGGCGGTGGCGGGCGACGATCTGGAAAGCCTCGATCAAACCGTGCTCGCCCGCTTCCGCGCCGATGTGGAAACCGAGCGGGAGGCGCATGTGGAATCCACCCGGCTGCACCTCAACGCCATCCGCCACATCATGCGCCATCTGCGCCCCGATGGCCGACGCGGCGATGCGGGGTTGTTCGCATGAGCCAGAAACTGCCCGAGGACGAGGACGATCTGGTGCGGGGCATCCGGTTGCACAGCGAACGGCATCGGCGCTGGCTGCGCGAGGGCGAGGCGAGCGTGGGGCGGCGATTGGCGCAGATTGGCGTGTTGGGCTGGATGATCGTGGTGCCGATGCTGCTCGGCGTGGCACTTGGCCGCTGGCTGGATGGGCGACTGAATTCCGGCCTGTTCTGGACCGCGCCCCTGCTGATGATCGGCCTGGGCCTTGGCTGCTGGTCGGCGTGGAAATGGATTGAACGGTCATGACGCTCTCCCCCCTCATCCTCGCCCTGGCCTTCCTTGCCGGTGTGCTGGCGGGGGTGGCGTATTTCTACAATGTCTGGTGGACGACGCGGCGGTTTGCCGGTGGCGGGAAAGCCGGGCTGGTGGTGTTGAGCATCCTGCTGCGGCTGGCCGTGCTGGCGGCATTGGAGGCAGGCTTTGCCGTCGCGGGCGGTGCGACGGCGCTGATACTCTGCGCGCTGGGCGTGATGGTCGGGCGGGCCTGGGTGATGCGACGCTTGAAGGGAGCCGCGTGATGAATTCCCCGCTCGCCCATCCGGCGTTGTTCCATCTCGGCCCGGTGCCGATCACCAACGGCGTGGTTGTCACCTGGGCGATCATGGCGGTGCTGGTGATCGGCGCCCAACGCGCCACCCGCCATCTGTCGCTGCATCCGGGACGGTTGCAGGCGGCGTTGGAATTGATTGTCGAGACGGTGGACAGCCAAATCCGCGAGACCATGCGCGTGGAGCCCGGCCCGTATCGCGGCTTTATCGGCACGCTGTTCGCCTTCATCTTCATCGCCAACTGGTCCACGCTGATCCCCGGTGTGGAGCCGCCGACGGCGCATCTGGAGACCGATGCCGCCTTGGCGCTGCTCGTCTTCCTGGCCGTGATCTATTACGGCGTGCAGGCGGGCGGCCTGCGTGGCTATCTGGGCAGCTTCGCCACGCCGACGCCGTTGATGATCCCGCTGAATTTCATCGAAAGCCTCACCCGCACCTTCTCGCTGCTGGTGCGCCTGTTCGGCAATGTGATGAGCGGCGTGTTCGTGGTGGGCATTGTGCTGTCATTGGCCGGATTGCTGGTGCCGATCCCGCTGATGGCGCTCGATCTGCTCACCGGGGCCGTGCAGGCTTATATCTTTGCCACACTGGCGATGGTGTTCATCGCCAGTGCGGTCAGTGAGTCGCGGGATACGACCGAACCCCAACAGCCAAGGACGCCTTCATGAACTGGCTCTCCGCCATCAGCATCATCTGCGCCACCGTCGCCGTCTCGTTCGGCGCCATCGGCCCGGCTTTGGCCGAGGGCCGCGCGGTGGCCGCCGCGATGGATGCCATCGCCCGCCAGCCGGAATCGGCCAACACCATCTCGCGCACGCTGTTCGTGGGGCTGGCGATGATCGAGACGATGGCGATCTATTGTCTGGTGATCGCGCTGCTGCTGCTGTTCGCCAACCCGCTGTTGAAATAATCCGATGCAGATCGATTGGACGACATTGGCGATTCAGGCGATCAACATCGCCATTCTGATCTGGCTGCTTGGCCGGTTTTTCTGGCGTCCGGTCTCCGAGATGATCGCGCAACGCCGTATGCTGGCGGCGCAAACTCTGGCCGACGCCGAGGCCAAGCGGCAACAGGCCGACGCCAGCCTGGCGGAGATCGCCCGCACCCGCGCGGGCTTTGCGCAGGAACGATCCGCGATGCTGGATGCAGCACAGACGGACGCCGCCGCATTGCTGGAGGCCAAGCGGGAGGAGACGCGCCAACTTGTCCAGAGCATGCTCGCCCAGGCCCACGCGGCGCAGGAGACATACCGCGCCGATGCCGAGGCAGGTTGGGAGTCCAATGCGCGCGACCTTGCGGTGAGCATCGCCGCCCGCCTTGCCGCGCGGCTGAGCGGCGAGGCGGTGCAGGAGGTTTTTCTGTCCTGGCTGGTCGCAGCCATCCGGGCGCTGCCGGAGGCCACGCGGGTGGCGGTGGCGTCGGCGGAGACGGCGGTGGATGTGATCAGCGCCGCCCAACTCTCGCCAGAGGCCACGGCAGAGGCCACGCGCCACATCGCGGCAGCATTTGGTGGCGCGATCCGGCTGAATTTTCGCGTCGATGCCGCCCTGATCGCCGGCCTGGAACTGAGCGCGCCGCATCTGGTGTTGCGCAATTCCTGGCAAGCCGATCTGGCGCAGATCGCCGCAGGCCTCACCCATGCCTCCTGATTCGCCCTGGCTTGCCACCGCGCGCCACACTCTGGAGCGCACCAAGCTCGGCCCGTATGTCGATCCGCGCGGCGTGGTGGAGGAAGTGGCCGACGGCATCGCGTTGATCTCCGGCCTGCCCGATGTGCGGCTGGACGAGTTGCTGCGCTTCGATGACGGCCAATTCGGCTTCGCCCAGATGCTCGACCGAGAGCGGATCGGCTGCGTGTTGCTCGACGGCGCTGACAGCGTGCAGGCAGGCGATGTGGTGCGCGGCACGGGCGACGTGGTGCGCGTGCCGATCGGCCCCGGCCTGCTCGGCCGCGTCGTCGATCCGCTTGGCCGTCCGCTGGATGAGAAAGGCCCGATCATCGCCGAGGCCCACGCGCCCATCGAACGCCCGGCACCTTCCATCATCGAGCGCGATCTGGTGGCCGAGCCGGTGCAGACCGGGCTGTTGGTGGTCGATACGTTGTTCGCGCTCGGGCGCGGTCAGCGCGAATTGATCATCGGCGATCGCGCGATCGGCAAAACCACCATCGCCATCGACACCATCATCAACCAAAAACACAGCGACATGATCTGCATCTATGTCGCTGTCGGGCAGAAAACCTCCGCCATCCGCCGCGCCATCGATGCCATCCATAAGCTGGGCGCGCCGGAGCGCTGCATTGTGGTGGTGGCGGGGGCGGCGAGTGCGGCGGGGTTGCAGTGGATCGCGCCGTTTGCGGGCATGACGATGGCGGAGTATTTCCGCGACCGGGGCCAGCATGCGCTGATCGTGATCGACGATCTGAGCAAGCACGCCGCCACCCACCGCGAAATCGCACTCCTCACCCGCCAGATGCCGGGGCGCGAGGCGTATCCGGGCGATGTGTTCTATGTGCATGCGCGCCTGCTGGAGCGGGCGGCGAAGCTGTCGGCCGAACAGGGCGGCGGGTCGCTGACCGCCTTGCCGATTGCCGAGACGGATGCGGGCAATCTGTCGGCCTATATTCCCACCAATCTGATCTCGATCACCGACGGCCAGATCGTGCTCGATTCCCGGCTGTTCCATGAGGGGCAGAAGCCGGCGGTGGATGTGGGCACCTCGGTCAGCCGCGTGGGTGGCAAGACGCAGGCGCCGGCGTTGCGGCAGGCGGCGAGCATGTTGCGGCTGGATTATGCGCAATTCCTGGAAATGGAGATGTTCACCCGCTTCGGCGGCATGCCGGATGGGCGGGTGCGCGCGCAGCTCACCCGCGGGGCCCGCATGCGCGCCATCTTGAGCCAAGGCCAGCACAGCCCGCTGAAGCTGTCGGACGAGGTGGCGCTGGTGCTGGCGGTGCAGAATGGTCTGCTCGATGCGATGCCCCTGCCCGCCTTGGCGGAATTCCGTCGGGCATTGCCCGCGATGTTGGCGCGCGACGCCGGCGAGATCGTGCGGCAGATCGACAGCACCGGCAGGCTGGAGGCAGCCGACACGCAGACGCTGCTCGACATTCTCCGCCACGCCATCGCCTCCGCGCCATGACGGAGCGGCTGGCCGATATCTCCGCGCGGATGGACGGCATCGGCCAGTTGGGAGCGGTGGTGAACGCGATGCGCGGCATTGCGGCGGCACGGGCACAGCAGGCGATCGGCCAACTGCCCGCCGCCGACAGCCACGCGGCCACCATCGCCGCCGCCATCAGCCGCGTGCTGGCCATGCTGCCCTCGCCCCCTCCCTCCGCGCATGCGGCCAACGGCACGGCGCTGGTGGTGTTTTGTGCCGAACAAGGTTTTGTCGGCGCATTCAGCGAACATGTGCTCGACGCCATCGGGCCAGACCTTGCCACCGCCTCCTTGCTGGCGATCGGCACGCGCGGGCTGGCGATGTTGGCCGAGCGTGGCGTGGAGCCGCTGTGGTCGGCGGCCATGCCGGGGCACACACAGGGCATTCCGCGTCTGGCCGATCACATCGCAGACGCCGTCTATGCGCGCGTGGCGGCAGGCGAGATCGGAGCACTCGATGCCGTCTTCAGCCGCCGAGGGAAAGATCATCTGGTGCATGTCCAACGGCGGCGGTTGTTTCCGCTCGATCCGGGGGAATTTCACAGCAGCGCGCAGAGCAATCCGCCGCTGCTCACCCAGACGCCGGAGGTTCTGCTGCGCGAGCTGACGGCGGAATATCTGCACGCCCAACTTTGCGCCATCGCCCTGCATGCCTTCGCGGCCGAGAACGAGGCGCGGATGGAGGCGATGGCGATGGCGCATGGCCAGATCGACCGCCAACTGGCCGCCCTGCGCGCCACCCAGCGCCGTGTGCGCCAGGACGAAATCACCGCCGAGATCATCGAGCTTGCGGCGGGCGCGGCGCGGGGATGATGCCGCGCGGGGTGGTGGACCTTGGGCGTCTCCCATGGCTACACTCCTCCAAAAACATAGGAGGGAAGACCATGCCCCAATCCCGCTCCGCCACATTGCGCGCCCTGATCGCCCAGGAAGAACTCACCATCGCCCCCGGCGCCTATGACGCCATCACGGCGCGGATGATCGCCCAGGCCGGATTCCCCGCCGTCTACATGACCGGGGCCGGCACCGCCGCCACGCTGGGCTTTCCCGATTACGGCCTGATCACCATGACCGAGATGGTCGACAACGCGGCACGCATCGTGCGCTCGGTCGAGGTGCCGGTGATCGCCGACGCCGATACCGGCTATGGCAATGAACTCAACGTGGTGCGCACCGTGCAGGAGCATATCCGTGCGGGCACGTCGGGCATTCACATCGAGGATCAGGTCAGCCCGAAGCGCTGCGGCCATCTGGATGACAAGCTGATCGTGCCGCGCGAGGACTGGCTGGCGAAAATCCGCGCCGCCGTCGCCACCCGCTCGGACCCGGATTTCCTGGTCATCGCCCGCACCGACAGCCGGGCGATGGCGGGTTTCGATGAAGCCGTCGCCCGCAGCCGGGCAGCGCTGGCGGCAGGGGCGGATATGGTCTTCCTGGAAGCGCCGCAGACGATGGAGGAAATCGCCGCCGTGCCCAGGCTGGTCGGCGGGCCGTGCATGCTCAACGTGGTCTGGGGCGGCAAGACGCCCGATGTCGATCTGAACGACGCCCAGGCGATGGGCTACAAGCTCGCTATCGTGCCGGGGATGTTGTTCAAGGTGGTGATGGGTGCGTGCGACGCAGCCCTGGCCGAGCTGAAATCGACATGGGTGCATCCGAAAGTCGCTGGCAACATGACCGTCCGGCAGGCCTTCCAGCGGATGGGGGCCGATGAGTGGGATGCCTTGCGCACACGCTTCCGGGACGATGAGACCAAGAACGCGGCGGAGTGAGCATGGCGGGGACACTTTTCGATCACATCTGGGATCGCCACACGATCATGGTGCGCCCGGATGGCGCGGTTTTGCTGCATGTGGGGCGCCATCTGGTGCATGACGGCTCACGCGCGGGGTTCAAGGCCCTGGCGGAAAAGGGTCTGCCGGTTCGCCACCCGGAGCGCACCTTCGGCACGCCGGACCATTACGTCTCCACCCATGCCAGCACGCTGGAGGCCATTGCGGAGCCGCATCGCCGCGAGATGGTGGCGGCTCTGACCGAGAATGCCCGCGCCAGCAATGTCACCTTGTTCGATCTGGGCGATGTGCGGCAGGGCATTGTGCATGTGATCGGGCCGGAACAGGGCATCACCCTGCCCGGCCTGCTGATGGTCTGCGGCGACAGCCACACCGCCACCCATGGCGCACTCGGCGCGCTGGCGTTCGGCATCGGGGCGTCGGAAGTCTCGCATGTGCTGGCGACACAGACGTTGTGGCAAAGCAGCCGTCCGAAAAGCATGCGCGTGACGGTGGATGGCGATCTGGGGCCGGGGGTGACGCCGAAGGACGTGATCCTGGCCATCATCGCCAAGATTTCGGCCGCAGGCGGCACCGGGCATGTGATCGAATATGCCGGCTCCACCTTCCGCAACATGTCGATGGAAGGCCGGATGACGGTCTGCAACATGTCCATCGAAGCCGGTGCGCGGGCGGGCATGGTGGCGCCGGATGAGACGACGTTCGCCTATCTCAAGGGCCGACCCTATGCACCGCAAGGGGCGGATTGGGAGCGTGCGGTGGCGTATTGGCGCGGCCTTGTCAGTGCGCCCGATGCGGTGTTCGACAGCGAAGTCTATCTCGATGCCGCCGAGATCGAGCCGATGGCCAGCTGGGGCACCAGCCCGGAGAATGCAGCCCCGGTGAGCGGCCTGATCCCCGACCCGGCGCACGCGCCCGACGCCGAGCGGCGCGGGGCGATTGAGCGGGCGTTGGAGTATATGGGCCTGAAGCCGGGCATGCGGATGGAGGAGATTCCGATCAACCGCGTCTTCATCGGCTCGTGCACCAACAGCCGCATCGAGGATCTGCGCGCGGCGGCGGAGGTGGCCCGCGGCCGCAAGGCGATCATCCCCGCCTTGGTGGTGGCCGGCTCCGGTCTGGTCAAGCAGCAGGCGGAAGCCGAGGGGCTGGACGCGATCTTCAAAGCGGCGGGATTTCGCTGGGGCGAGCCGGGCTGCTCGATGTGTGTGGGGATGAATGGCGACATCGTGGCCGAGGGCGAGCATTGCGCCTCCACCTCCAACCGCAATTTCGTCGGACGTCAGGGCCGGGGGGCGCGGACGCATCTGGTCAGCCCGGCGATGGCGGCGGCGGCGGCGGTGACGGGGCGGATCACGGATGTGCGCAAGCTGATGGCGGGAGGGATCTGATGCGGAAATTCGAGACGGTCGAGGCGGTGGCGGCTCCGCTGGAGATGCCCAATGTGGACACCGACCAGATCATCCCCGCCCGCTTCCTGTGGCGCGCGCGCTCGGACGGCTATGGCGATCTGCTGTTCAACGACATTCGCAGCGACAGCGATGGCAGCAGGAAGCCCGATTTCGTGCTCAACCGCCCAGCCTTTGCCGGGGCGGAGGTGCTGGTGGCGGATCGCAATTTCGGCTGCGGGTCGTCACGCGAGCATGCGGTGTGGGCGCTGGCGGATGCGGGGTTTCGGGTGGCGATCGCGCCGAGTTTTGGCGACATCTTTTTCAACAACAGCTTCAAGAACGGGTTTCTGCCGATTGTGCTGCCGGAAGCGCGCTGCAACGAACTCCGCGCGGCGTTGGCGCGCAATCCGGGGGCAAAGCTGGTGGTGGATCTGGAGGCGCAGGAGGTGCGCGGGCCAGTGGGGGTGAATGACGGTTTCGCCATCGATCACTTCGAGATTGACCCGTTCCGGCGCGAGCTGCTGCTGGCGGGGATGGACGATATCAGCTTCACCTTGAGCCAGAGCGAGACGATCGGCCGTTTTGAGGACCGGTATAAGGCGGCGATGCCGTGGGTGTGACGGGGTTAGGGTTGGGCGGGGTGTGACTTTTTCCGTCATTGCGGCTCGAAGGGCGGCCATCCATCGCGGGGTTGGCGGCATCGCGGTGGATTGCGGCGCTGCGCGCCACAATGACGGGTTTGGGGTTGGTAGCGCTGCGGTTTTCAATCCGTCATTGCGGCTCGAAGGGCTGCAATCCATCGCGGGGTTGGCGGCATCGCGATGGATTGCGGCGCTGTGCGCCACAATGACGGGTGGGGGTGGGGTGTGATGGGGGTTTTCAATCCGTCATTGCGGCTCGAAGGGCGGCCATCCATCGCGGGGTTGGCGGCATCGCGGTGGATTGCGGCGCTGCGCGCCACAATGACGGGTGGGGGGGCGGCGCTGCATGCCACAATGACGCACATTAGGAAAAATTCCCTTGAAAACCACCCCCGGATTGTGGCCTAAACTGGTGGATGGATCTCACACACTCCCATTCCGGGCCGGACATCACCGCATCGCTGCGGACGATTCTGCGCGGGATTTTGGCGGCGTTGGGAATGTGGGGCTTGCCGCCCGCACGCAGCTGTATGGTGTTTCAGCGGATCAATGCGACGTTCGGACGGATTGAAAGACTGCTGATGCGGTTTCGCGCCGGGCGGTTGTGGACGCGCACACAGACGCAGAAGCCGGGGCGGAGGGGGGAGGCCAAGGCCGGTCCTGGCCCCGCCCTGCCGCGCAGATTCGGTTGGCTGGTGGTGGCCGGCCGACATCAGGCGGCGGGGTTCGGATGCCAGTTGCAGGCCGTGCTGCACGAGCCCGAGATGGTGGCGTTGCTGACCGCATCCGCACAGGCGCGGCGCATTCTGCGGCCCTTATGCCGGGCCTTGGCAGTGGAATTGCCGTGGACGGTAACACCGCCGCGCCCGCCCAAGCCACGCGCCCCCCGCAAAGCTCGGCCGAAGCCGGAGCCGTTCAAAATTCCGCTGCCACGCGGCGTGCTGACCTGGGCGCGGCGGCAGGGTTTTGGAAAACTCTGTTAGGGATTGGCGAAGAGAGACGCCGACATCGTTCCGGATGGTAACCGATAAGCCGCATCATATCCCGCGCCCACCGCACCGCCCAGCACGGCAAGGCACGGGCTGACGCTCATGTCGGCGTCCAGCGTGGCGCGAGGGTGCGGCGCTTGCCGTCTGCGGTCTTCGCAACCCCCGGCGCGTTGAGCTCTTCGCGGTCCCACAACTGGCATGTGACGGTTTTGTGCTTCTGATCCAACCCTTCGCAGTAATTGGA
This sequence comes from Acetobacteraceae bacterium, assembly GCA_031291725.1. GTDB lineage: Bacteria > Pseudomonadota > Alphaproteobacteria > Acetobacterales > Acetobacteraceae > CAIQQQ01. The sequence goes on along the minus strand of JARLIM010000034.1, from coordinate 80,829 downwards.
ATACTGGCATAGCCGCACCGCAGCGCCGTGGCCGGAGCGGACCTTGGCGAACCAGTCCGGATCGGCCAGCGCCTGCCGGGCGAAGCCGACAATATCGGCCTTGCCCTGCTGCAACACCGCTTCGGCCTGATCGAAGGCATGCATGCCGCCCACGGCCACAATCGGCGTTTGATATCCGGCGGCCCGGATGGCGTCATGCACGAGACCGCAGGGTTCGACGTTGCGGCCGAACGGGCCGAAACTGTCCGATATCGCGCCGGGCATGCATTCGAAGCCGCTGCGCCCGGTATAGGGATAGGCGGATTCCCCCACGCGGGGCTGCTTGGCATCGTCGAACTTGCCCCCACGGGAGAGCGAGATGAAATCCATCCCGGCCTGCGCGAAGGCGGTGCCGATCTGTGGTGCCTCCTCCAGCGTGTTGCCGCCATCGATGCATTCATCGGCCAGATAACGGCAGCCGACGGCGACATCATCGCCCACCGCCTGCCGCACCGCGCGATAAACCTCCAGCGGAAGCTTCAGCCGGTTCGCCAAGTCGCCGCCATAGCCGTCGGTGCGGGTGTTGGTGCGCGAGAGGAAGGAGGCCATGGTGTAGGCGTGGGCGTAATGCAGCTCCACCCCATCGAACCCCGCCGCCCGCGCCCGCCGCGCGGCATCGGCGAACAGGCCGGGCAGGACGGCGGGCAGTTCGGCGATGTGCGGCAAATGGGTGTCGGTGACGCGCTCGCGGAAGCCGAATTCCAAATCCTCGATCTCGCGCGGGGCAAGCACGGCGCGCAGACGCTCGGCGGGCAAGCCGGCGAGGGTTGCGCGGATCTGCGCCTCATCCGTCAGCCCCAGCGCCTGCCGATGGCGGTCGGTGATGTGCAGGAAGCGTTCGAAGAATTTGGCCGGCTCCGGACGGCGGCGGATGGAGAGGAAGTCGATCAACTGAATATACAGCCGCGTCTGCCCGCCACTGGCCTCGCGCACGGCGGAGGTCAGCCGCTTCAGCCCGTCGATGAAGCGATCATGGCCGATGCGCAGCAACGGGCCGGAGGGCACGTCGCGAATGCCGGTGGCCTCCACCACCACAGCGCCGGGCCGCCCTGCGGCGAAGCGGGCATACCAATCGACATTGTGTTGGGTGACATAGCCATCTTCCGTCGCCCGCCACGGCACCATCGCGGGCACCCAGCTGCGGCTGCTCAGATGCATCGCGCCGTGGCTGAGCGGGCTGAACAGCAACGAAGCCGCCGCCCGTTCAGCATTGGGCCATGTCGTGACGGCGGTTTCGAATTTGATTTTCTCAGGCGGTTTCCACATGCGGGCTCTCCCCGGCGCGACGACGCTGAGTGGTTGTGGGTTTGGGCCGGATCACCCATCCGCGCGTGGCAGCGGACCGCCACGCGCGGATGGGACGGATCACTTATAGAAATTCCACTTGCCGCCCTGCAGCTTGACCAGCACGAGCGCACGCAGATCGGTGCCGTAGGGGCTGGCTTCGGTGAAATTGTAGATACCTTGCACACCGGCGAGTTCATGCACGCTGTAGATTGCATCGCGCAGCGCGCCGCGGAATTCCGGCGTGCCGGGTTTCGCCTTGGCCAGTGCCCGCTTGCCCGCATCGTTCAGCACCAGCCAGGCATCGAAGGCATAGGCGGAGAAACCGTCATTGGACGGCGCATTGTTGGCCTTCTGATAGGCGTCCTTGAACGCCAGACCGATCTTCTTGGACGGATTGCCGTCCGGCAATTGGTCAACCACCATAATCGGGCCGGTCGAACAAATCGTGCCCTCTGCCGCAGCCCCGGCAAGGCGGACGAAATCCGGGTTGATCAGGGCCGGCGTGCCGAAAATCGGACCGCGATAGCCACGATCCGCCAGCGCCGTATAAGGCAACGCGCCGCCCGTGCCGGAGCCGCCATTCAACACGCCATCCGGATGGGAGGCGATCACCTTGAGCACCTGCCCCGTCACCGAGGTGTCGGCGCGGCCATAGCGTTCATTGGTGACGATGTTGATGCCCAGCTTGTCGGCGGCGGCCTTGCCGTTGTTATAGACCAGATCGCCCCAGCTATCGGAAAAGCCGATAAAGGCGACGTTCTTCAGCCCCTGCGTCTTCATCTCCGTCACCACCGCGCCCACCATGTCGCTGGCCGGCTGCACCACCGTCATCGCCCAGGTCTTGCCGTCATTCTGCGGCAGTTTGGAGACCGGGGTGATGCCGATCACCGGCACCTTCATCTCGGTGGCCACCGCCATGATCGCCGCCGATCCAGGGGCACCTGCCGTGCCGATCAGCACATCGACCTTGTCTTCCTCGATCAGCTTGCGGGCGAGTTTGGAGGCATTGGAAATGTCGGAGGTGTCGTCAAGCTCGATCACCTTGATCTTCTCGCCGCCGATCTCGCTGGAATAGACCTGACCGGCCTTGATCCCCTTCGAATACGGAATGCCGATGGACGAGACCGGGCCGGACATCGAGGTGATCAACCCCACCGTGATGTCGGCGCGGGCAGTGCTCAAGGCGCTGGTGGCAAAAAGCCCCGCAACCAGGGCTGCTGTCAGAATGCGATTGGACATGTTCACTCCTGTTGGTGCAGTCACAGACCTTTGGGGTTGGCCATAAACTCTTCGAGGATTTCCACCGGCGGCTGGAAGAAATCGGACACCCGGCTGGTGTTCAACCCGCTCATCCGGCGTAGCTTGACCGCCATTTCGGCCATTTTGACCGCAATCGGGATGCCATTGACCACCGGCGCGCCGTTGATGGTGTGGTTGTGGATGTCGGAGAACAGCAGCATCGGAATGCCGCCACCGGGGATCAGCACATCCACCCCTTGCGCGATCAGCGGTTCCGCCTGTTCGGAAAACAGCCGCTCGACTTCCTTCGCCCGCTCTGGATCATCGTATGCGCCGAGGATCTGCCCCGGTGCGAACGACATCGCGTGCACGCCGGTGACGCGATGCTCCAGGCCGTATTTGCGGATCTGATGATGGAACCAGGGAATATAGCGCGTGTTGATCGTCACGATGCCGATGCGCTGGCCAAGCTGGCAGGAATAGAGCATCGAGGATTCGCCCAGTGCCAGCACCGGAATGCCCACCGCCGCGCGCGCCTCATACAGCCCGGCGTCCTGGAAATGGCCGATCACGAAGGCATCGTAGCCCTCGCGCTCGGCCTGAATGGCGTTGCAGATCACCTCGCGCCCACAGCGATATTCCACAATGGCATGCGCGTAATTGTCGAAGGGCGAGATGCCGTGCACCTCCACCGTCGTGCCGGGATCGACGATCTGCGCCAGATGCGCCCGCAGCTTGTCCCAGTAAGTTTTGCCGTTCTCGTAATCGACATAGCTCTGATACCAGATGCGGATCGGCTTGCTCATTCTCGCCTCTTGATGGCCGTTGCGCCGACTCTAGGCGGCGATATTTTAAATGCAAAGTATTTTCTTGACGCGCCGTTTTGGCCATTCGAGACTGGCTGCGATCAGGAGGGCTGCATGGATTTTCAGATCGCTGCATTTCTCGCAGTCGACGGCATTGCGAACGGTGCGATCTATGTTCTGATAGCTCTGGGCACGGTGCTGATCTTCTCCGTCACCCGCGTGCTGTTCGTCCCGTTTGGCGACATCGCGGCGTTTTCGGCGCTCACCTTGGCGATGATCCAGCTTGGCCGTCTGCCCGGCACGGTGTTGCTGCTGGTGCTGCTGGCAAGCATCGCGCTGGCGCTGGAGCTGGTGTCGCTCGCCCGTCACCGCAAATGGCGGGCGATGCCGTGGGCGGTGTTGTATTACGGAATCCTGCCCACCCTGCCCGCCCTGGCGGCGTGGCTGTTGCTGGGCGCAACGTTGGCGGTGGGCTGGCAGATGCTGCTGGCACTGGCCTTGGTGTTGCCGATTGCCCCATTGCTGGACCGCATCGCGTTTCGCCCGCTGGCCGATGCCTCGGTGCTGGTGCTGCTGATTGTCTCCGTGGCGGTGCATTTCGCCATTTCCGGCCTGGCGTTGCTGTTCTTCGGCCCGGAGGGCTTCCGCACCGAGCCGCTGACGCGCGCGATGTTCGACATTGGCGGCATTCCGGTGGGTGCGCAGACCGTGCTGATGGTGGCGGCGGCGGCGGCGTTTTCCGGGCTGCTCTATCTCTATTTCGAAACCACGATCTCCGGCAAAGCGCTGCGGGCGACGGCAAGCAACCGGGTGGGCGCCCGCATCGTGGGCATCAGACCGGGGCGCACCGGCACCTTCGCCTATCTGCTCGCCTCATTGCTCGGCGGCGTCTCCGGTCTGCTGATCGGGCCGGTGACGACGCTGTATTACGATTCGGGATTCCTGATCGGGCTGAAAGCCTTCGTGGGGGCGGTGATGGGCGGGCTGACCAGCTATCCGTTGACGGCCTTGGGGGCTGTGGTGATCGGATTGCTGGAAAGCTACGCCTCGTTCTTCTCCAGCCAGTTGAAAGAGACGCTGGTCTTCGCCTCCCTGATTCCCATCCTGATCTGGCGCTCGGTGTCGAGCTTGCAGGTCGAGGAGGAAGAGGAGGATATCTCGTGAGGTCTCAGCGCTTGCTGCGCGCATTCCCCTTCCTGGCGGCCGTTCTGCTGGCGCTGGCGCCGCTGGTGCTAAGCCCGTTCACCGTCACCTTGATGAACTATATCGGCATCGGGGCGATCGTGGCGTTGGGGCTGGTGCTGTTGACCGGCTTCGGCGGGCTGACCTCCTTCGGTCAGGCGGCCTTTGTCGGTATCGGCGCCTATGCCACGGCGTATGTCACCACTGCACTTGGGCTGCCGGCCATCGCCGGGTTGGTGCTGTCATTGGCGGCCACCGGCGCGGTGGCGCTGTTTCTGGGGGCGATCACGTTGCGCCTGGGCGGGCATTTCCTGCCGCTGTCCACGATTGCCTGGGGCATTGCGATCTATTTCCTGTTCGCCAATATCCCCGGCCTTGGCGCCTATGACGGGGTGAGCGGCATTCCGCCGATTGTGCTGGCGGGCGTGTCTTTGCAGGCGGATGGGGCGATCTACTATCTCATCTGGGCGCTGCTTGCGGCGGGGATGTGGGGAATTGCCAATCTGCTCGACTCCCGCGAAGGCCGCGCCATTCGCTCGCTGCGCGGCGGGGCGACAATGCTGGCCAGCCTGGGGGTCGATCTGTTCCGGGTGCGGCTGGCGATCTTCCTGATCGCGGCGTTGCTGGCGGGGCTCGCCGGATGGCTCTATGCCCATATGCTGCGCTTCATCAGCCCCTCGCCGTTCGAGATGCGCCCGAGCATTGAATTCCTGTTCATGGCGATGGCGGGCGGGGCGACCTCGATCTATGGCGCGGTGATCGGTTCGGCCCTGGTGATTTTGCTGAAGAACACCATCCAGGACATCCTGCCCCATCTGTCCAGCAATGCGACCCAGTTGGAGATTGTCGTCTTTGCGGTGTTGCTGATCCTGTTGCTGCAATATGCGCGCGGCGGCGTGATCTCGCTGGTGCGGCGCTTCCTGCCGGTCAAGCTCAGCCTGCCGATGGCCGCCGCCGATGGGCTGCCGACACGCACCATGCCGCAGCCGGGCATCGCGTTGCTCCGGTTGGACACCATCGTGCGGCGCTTCGGCGGGTTGGTGGCGGTCAATCGCGTGTCGTTCGAGATGAAATCGGGCGAGATCATGGGGCTGATCGGTCCGAACGGCGCGGGCAAGAGCACGCTGTTCAACCTCGTCACCGGGGCGTTGAAATCCAATAGCGGGCAGATCACCTTCCTCGGCCGCGATATCAGCCGCGCCCCGCAACGGGCGATCGCCAAGCTGGGCATGGCGCGCACCTTCCAGCATGTGAAGCTGCGCCCGGCGATGACGTTGATCGACAACACGTTGATCGGCGCCTATCCGCGCACCACCTCCGGCTTTCTGCGCTGCCTGTTGCGGCTGGACCGCGCCGAGGACGCCCGCGCCACCCGGTCGGCGCTGGACGCGCTCACCTTCGTCGGACTGGGCGACAAGGCGATGGAATTGGCCGGCAATCTGCCGCTGGGCAATCAGCGCGTGCTGGAAATCGCGCGTGCGCTGGCCGCCGATCCCATCCTGATCGTGCTGGACGAACCCGCCGCCGGCCTGCGCAAGGCCGAGAAGCTGGCGCTGGCCGCGCAATTGCGGGCCATTCAGGCGCGGGGCGTCAGCATATTGCTCGTCGAGCACGATATGGATTTCGTCATGGGCCTGTGTGATCGCATCGTGGTGCTGGAATTCGGCTCCATGCTGATGGAAGGCTCCCCCGCCGAGGTCCGCGCCAGTGCCCGCGTGCAGGAAGCCTATCTGGGGGGCGTGGCATGAGCGCGTTGCTGGAGATACGCGATCTGTCGGTGTCCTACGGCAAGGTGGAGGCCGTGCGGAATGTCTCGTTGGAGATCGATGAAGGCCAGATTGTCACCATCATCGGGGCCAATGGCGCGGGCAAGACAACGATGCTGGCCGCCCTGATGGGCCTGCTGCCGTCACAGGGCCGTGTGAGTTACCAGGGCCGCACGCTCGATGATGTGGATGTCGAAGACCGCGTGGCCGCCGGGCTGTGTCTGGTGCCGGAGCGACGGGAATTGTTCGCCGATATGTCCGTCGAGGACAACATCCTGCTCGGCGGCTACACATATCGGCACAACAAGGCGCTGATGCGCGAGAGTTTCGAGATCGTCTATGACCGCTTCCCCCGCCTGCGCGAACGGCGGCGGCAGGTGGTGGGCACGTTGTCGGGCGGCGAGCGGCAGATGCTCGCCATCGGTCGGGCATTGATGGCCCGGCCGCGACTGTTGATGCTCGACGAGCCGAGCCTGGGACTGGCGCCGCTGATCGTGCGCGAGATCTTCCGCATCATCGCCTCCCTGCGGGATTTGGGCGTGTCGATCCTGCTGGTGGAACAGAATGCCCGCGCGGCGTTGGAGACCGCCGATGTGGGCTATGTGCTGGAGACCGGAGAATTCTCGCTCTCCGGCAAGGCATCCGATCTGCTGCATGATCCGCGTGTGGCCGAAACCTATCTGGGCGGTCACACCTGATGTCCGGCCCGTCCGTTCTGGCGCCGCAGGACCGCACGATCTCGCGCATGCTGCACCATCAGGCCGAGCGGTTCGGCGCGCGGGAATTGTTCGTCTGCGGCGGTGAACGCTGGCGCTATGCCGACGCCCCCGGCATCGCCGCCCGGATGGCGGGGGCCTTGGCGGGCTGGGGCATCGCGGCGGGCGAGCGTGTGGCGATCCTGTCGCCGAACCGGCCGGAGGTGATGCGCACGCTGCTCGGCTGCGGCTGGCTGGGGGCGGTGAGCGTGCCGATCAATGCTGCGGTCAAGGCCCGGCAATTGCGGTTCTATCTGGAGAATTCCGGCGCGCGCCTGCTGGTGGCCGATGCCGAACTGCTCGCAGAGCTGGAACCGGGCGCATTGGCCGATTTGCCGTTGGAAGCCGTCTGGCTGTTGGGCGATGCCACCCTGCCCGATCTGGGGGTGCAAATGCAGCCATTCGTCGCGGAGGCGGATGCGATCTCGGCCTATCCCGCCCGACCGGGCAGTGCCTTTGCCATTCTCTACACCTCCGGCACCACCGGCGCGCCGAAGGGGGTGGTGTGTCCGCATGCACAGTTCCATTGGTGGGGCATCCACGCCGCGCGGTTTCTGGAAATCCAACCCGGCGATGTGCTGGCCACCACGCTGCCGCTGTTCCACACCAACGCCATCAACTGCTTCTTCCAGGCCCTGCTCTGTGGGGCGACGCAGGTGGTGCTGCCGAAATTCTCCGCCTCCGGCTTCTGGCGGCAGATGACGGAATGCGGCGCCACGGTGGGGTATTTGCTGGGGGCGATGGTGCCGATGCTGCTCGCGCAACCGCCCTCCCCGTTCGAACGCCAGCACCGGCTGCGCGTGGCGCTCGGCCCCGGCGTGCCCGCGTCGATGCATGATGTGCTGGCCGAGCGCACCGGCGTGCGGCTGGTCGATGGCTTCGGCTCAACGGAGACGAATTTCATCATCGGAGACATCGCAAGCGCACGACAGCCGGGCCGGATGGGGCGGCTGGCGGCGGGGATCTCCGCCATCGTGGCCGATGAGGATGACGCCCCCCTGCCCGACGGCACGCCGGGCGAATTGCTGGTGCGGGCGGACGATCCGTTCGCCTTCGCCACCGGCTATTTCGGCCTGCCGGACAAAACCGTCGAGGCATGGCGCAATCTGTGGTTCCACACCGGCGACCGGGTGATCCGCCACGCCGATGGCAGCTTCGCCTTTCTCGACCGGCTGAAGGATGTCATCCGCCGCCGTGGCGAGAATATCTCCGCCTTCGAGGTTGAACAGGTGATCGCTGCCCTGCCCCAGGTGGAGATTGTGGCGGTCTATCCGGTGGCGTCCGATCTGGCGGAGGATGAGGTGATGGCAGCGCTGCTGCTGCGCCCCGGTGAGAGGCTGTCCGCCGAGGCATTATTCGCCCATTGCAGCCGCGAATTGCCACGCCATGCCGTGCCGCGCTTTGCGCAGTTTGTCAGCGCAATGCCACGCACCGAGAATGGCAAGGTACAGAAATTCAAACTGCGCCAGATCGGTGTCACCGCGCAGACCATCGACAGGATGAAGGGCAGGCCATGACAATCGTTGCAACAGAGCGTCTTGAACTCAATCCACCAGCGCTGACAACCTGGACGGTGATCGCCATCTGCTGGGCGGCGATTATGTCAGAGGGCTATGATGTCGGCGTGATGGGCGCCATCGTGCCCACCTTGCTGGCCAGCAAAACCTGGGATCTGACGCCGGTGCAGGTGGGCGCCCTCGGCTCCTATGCGCTGCTCGGCATGCTGTTCGGTGGCCTGCTGGTGGGCACGTTGAGCGATCTGTATGGGCGCAAGCGGATGTTCCTGTGCTGCGTGCCGCTGTTCTCGCTGTCGATGATCGTGGCCGCCCTCGCCCCCTCCCCCACCGTCTTTGCCCTCGCCCGGTTGATCGGCGGCCTGGGTCTTGGCGGTATCATTCCGGTGGCGGCGGCCTATACGGTGGAGTTCTCGCCCAAGCCCAAACGGGGCTTCAATTATGGCGTGATGTATTCCGGCTATTCGCTGGGCATTCTGTTCGCCGCCCTGGTGGCGATCTGGACGATCTCAACCACCGGATGGCGCGGCGTGGTGGCGTTCGGGGCGCTGGGGCTTGTCGTGGTGCCGTTGGCGGCAATCTTTCTGCCGGAATCCATCGATTCCCTGATCAGCCGTGGCCAGTTCGACATGGCGCGCCGTGTTGCCGCCCGCCATGGCATCGCCCTGCCCGCCGAACTCTCCATCACCCGCACGGAGCAGCCGACGGTGCGACGGATTGCCGCCAGCATTCTCACCGGGCGGACGGGCATTGCCACCATTCTGTTCTGGATCGCCATCGCGTTGGGCTTGCTCAACGTCTATGGCCTGAACACATGGTTGCCGCAGATCATGCGCCGTTCGGGCTATGACCTCGGCTCCAGCCTGTCGTTTCTGGCGGTGTTCAGCCTCGCCTCGGCGATTGGCGGCATGGCGATCGGCATGATGGCCGATGTGCGGGGCAAGGCGCGCATCGTGGCGGCGGCCTATGTGCTGGGCAGCCTGGGCATCGCGGCACTGACGTTCAAGGGCACGCTGCCGGTCAATTACGCGTTGATCGCGGTGGCCGGGCTTGGCAGCATTTCCGCCTCTCTCGTGCTGACCGCCTTCATCGCCGAATATTACGACCCCGCCATCCGCACCGCCGCCACCGGCTGGGCGATGGCCGCCGCCCGCGTGGGCGCGATGAGCGGGCCGCTGATCGGCGGTTATCTGGCGCAGATGCAGGTGGATGTGGCGTGGAATTTCTACACTTTCGCCGGCATGGCCCTGCTGGCCGCCATTGCCGTGATTCTGGTGCCGAAGAACCCGCACGTCTCCTGAACGACCACGCCACCCTTGCGCGGTCGCTTCAGGCCGCGCGGGTGGAAGCACTGATGCGCGAACATAGAGCTTTCGCCCCTGCGCGCCTGCGCGAACACTTCCGCTGGCTTGCCCGTCAAGACAAACCAAACCAACCGAGGAGTTCCTATGAAGCTGTTCTACTCGCCGGCCTCGCCTTTCGTGCGCAAGGTGATGATCGTCGCCCTCGAACACAATGTGGCCGACAGCATTGAAAAGCTCGCCTGCGCCGCCGGGCCGATCAAGCGCGACATGAGCATCGTGGCGCAAAACCCGCTCGGTCAGGTGCCGACGGCGATCAGCGACGACGGTGTGGCACTCTACGATTCGCGGGTCATCTGCGAATATATCGATGCTGCCCATGGCGGCAGCCTGTTCGGCAGCGGTGCGGCACGGTGGCGCAATCTGGTCGATCAATCGGTGGGCGATGGCATTCTCGATGCGGCGCTGTTGATCCGCTACGAAAACCTCGCCCGTCCGGCGGAATTGAAATGCGTCGATTGGGAAATCGGCCAATACGGCAAAATCAACTCTGCCCTCGACCTGCTGGAGGGCCGAGCGGCCGCACTGGCAGACCGGATGGATATCGGCACGATCACCATTGGCAGCGCGCTGGGCTATCTCGATTTCCGTTTCGCGGAATTCGACTGGCGCACGGCACACCCGGCCCTGGCCGCATGGTTCGCCGGCTTTGCCTCGCATCCGTCAATGGTTGCCACCTTCCCAGTGGTCTGACCCGAATGCGGCGTGGTGCTCCGTGTTGGAGTGTCACGCCGCGCGGTCCCCGATTGTCATCGAAGCTTCGCCGCGCTGTCACCGTTTCATCTCGGTTCGTCGATAAAGCTGAGCCTTCGGAGAATCGTTGGCTGGGGAAGACGTGCGCATCGGATTGGCTCGGGCATCACGCGAGAACATGGTGGCGGCGGTGCTGCTGGCACCCTCATTGCTGTTTCTCGCAGCCTTCACCTATTGGCCGGTTTTCGGCGTGGTGCTGCGCAGCCTGACCGAGCAGCGTTTCGGCCAATCCGCCAGCTGGGGATTCGGTAATTTCATCCGGTTGTTCGCCGACACGCATTTCCATCGCGTGCTGGTCAACACCGTGCTCTACGCCGTGGGCACCATCGTGCCGAGCCTTGTGCTGGCGCTGTTCCTGGCCGTCGCCCTGAGCAAGCCAGGCAGATTGACCGGGCTGCTGCGCACCGTGCTGATGCTGCCGCAGATGGTCCCCCTGGTGGCGGCCGCCGCCCTTTACGTGTTCGTCTTCCTGCCCGGCGAAGGCTTGCTCGATCATTATCTTGCCTATTTCGGGCGCTATGCCACGAATTGGCTCGGCAGCCCGGACCTCGCTTTGCCGTCGGTGATCCTGATCACCATCTGGAAAAACACCGGCTATTACATGCTGTTCTTCCTCGCCGGTCTGGCGGGCATTCCGGCCGATTTGCTGGAGGCGGCACGGATTGACGGGGCGAATGGCTGGCGGCGGTTTCGTGACGTCACCCTGCCATTGCTCGGACCGACCTTCGCCTTCGTGGGCGTGATCGCGATGGTCAACGCGCTGGTGCAGATCGACCACATCATCGTCATGACCGGCGGCGGCCCGTCCGACAGCACGAATATGATTCTGTATTACATCTACCAACAGGCTGAACAGAATCTCGATCTGGGCCTCGCCTCGGCGGCAACCGTGGTGTGCGTGGGGGTCTTGTTGGCGCTTGCCTTGCTGTCGCTGCGCAGGCTGGAGCGGGGCATTCATTATGAAAGCTGAGCGCGTCTTCCTGCTGCTGGCAGCCTTGGCGGGCCTGCTGTGGCTGGCCCCGTTCGCCTGGATGGCGGTCGCCTCGATGCGCCCGGATGCGCCGGGACAGGCCGATCTGGCATCGCTGTGGCCGAGTGGTCCGTTCGGCTGGGACAATTACCGCGACGCCTGGGAGAGCGGGCATTTTCCGCTGTGGTACCTCAACACCGCCCTGCTCTGCGTGGGCATTCTGGCCGTGCAGATGGTCACGGTGTCGCTGGCCGGATATGCCTTCGCGCGGATCGATTTCCCTGGCCGCAGCACGGTGTTTGCGCTGTTTCTGCTGCAATTGCTGCTGCCACCGGCGGTGCTGGTGGTGCCGAATTTGCAGATGATCGTCCATCTCGGCCTGTTCGACAGTCTCGCCGGGATCGCAGCCCCCTATTGCGCCTCGGCTTTCGGCGTTTTCCTGATGCGGCAGACCTTCCGTTCCATCCCGCGCGATTTCGAGGAGGCGGCACGGATTGACGGCGCGTCGCGACTGCAAATCATGCGCCATATCTTGCTGCCGATGGCATGGCCGGGGTTGGCCTCGTTCGCCGTCGTCTCGGTCAGCGCGCATTGGAACGAATTTCTCTGGCCCCTGATGGCGGTGTCCTCCCCGCAGCATCAGGTACTCACCGTCGGGCTGGCGAGTTTCACGCTGGCCTCGGAAAGCGGCGGCTCGTGGGGCGTGATCGCCGCAGGCACCGCCCTCGTCGCGCTGCCCTTGCTGCTGGGCTTCACCCTGCTGCAACGCCGCTTCACGGCAAGCCTTGCCTCCACCGGACTCAAATAAGGAACCCAGACCATGCGTCAGCTTCTGCTCGCAGCCGCAGCCTTGCTCAGTGTCGGCGGCACCGCTCAGGCCGCCACCGACATCGATTTCTTCTTTCCCGTGCCGGTGCAGGGCAAACTTGCCATCGAGATGACGCGCGTGGTCGAAGGCTTCAATGCCAGCCAGTCCGACGTGCATGTCACCCCGGTCTATACCGGCTCGTATGACGACACCAATTTGAAGACCCGTGCGGCGATCTCGGCAGGCAAGCCGCCCGCAGTGGCGCTGATGAGTGCCAATTTCATCCGCGAATACGCCATCGATCAGAAAGCGGTGTCGCTCGACGGCCTGATCGGCAAGGACGGCCAGACGCCGCAAGCCTTCATCGGACAGTTCTTCCCCGCCGTGCGCCCGAACGCCACGGAAGACGGCCATGTCTATGGCGTGCCGTTCCACAACTCCACGCCGATCCTCTATTACAGCGTGGAAGCCTTCCAACAGGCTGGCCTGGACCCGGAAAAACCGCCAGTGACCTGGCAGGAATGGGTGGATGACGCCAAGAAGCTGACCAAGCACGATGGCGATCATCTGGTGCAGGCGGGCGTGGAGATTGTCTCCAGCTACGACTATCTCGGCTGGCTGACATCGGGGCTGGCGATGTCCAATGGCGGCGATTATTTCAATCATGGCTGGGGTGGCGAGGTGTATTACAACAGCCCCTCCACCATCGGCGCGGTGCAGTTCCTCGACGATCTGGTGCACAAGCATCAGGTGATGCCGGAAGGCGTGATCGACGCATCCGCCGCCTCCTCGGCATTCTTCTCCGGCCGCACGGCGATGATGGTCGCCTCCACCGGGGCGCTGGGCTATGTGCGCGACAACATGAAGAAGCCGTTCAAGGTGGCCTTCATGCCGCGCGCGATGCGCAATGCCGCGCCGATCGGCGGTGCGTCGCTGCTCATCCCCACCGGCAATTCGCCGGAGCGCCAGCAGGCGGCTTGGAAGCTGATCTCCTATCTGACCAGCCCCGCCGTCAACGGTGCCTGGAGCCGCTTCACCGGCTATTTCGCCCCGCGCATGGCCGCCTATGACCTGCCGGAGATGAAGGCCTATCTGGCGCAAGACCCGAATGCGAAGGTGGCCATCGATCAGCTGGCCTATGGCGAGCCGTGGTTTGCCACCTTCAACACCGTCGGTGTGCGCAAGGCATTGGAGGATCAGGTGCAGGCTGTGCTGTCCGGCAAGGCAAAGCCTGCCGATGCGATGGCGCAGGCGCAGAAAGATGCCGATGCGTTGCTGCGCCCCTATGTGGAACAGACCGCGCTGAAGCTGCCGCAGTAAGTTTTCTCGTCATCGTCATTGCGAGGCCGCGGGGGGAGCCATGGTCTCGCAATGACGATTCCAACGCATTGAGAACACGCCATGATTCTTGTTCAACTCACCGACCTGCATGTCCGCCCAGTGGGCTTGGCGGCGTATCGCACCGCTGAGACCAATCAACTCACCGAACGCGCCCTGCGTCGGGTGGCCACGATGAAGCAGCGCCCGGATGCGGTGGTGATCTCCGGCGATCTGACCGATAACGGGTTGGTGGCCGAATACGCCAATCTGCGCGCCATGCTGCAGCGAACCTTGTCGGTGCCGGTCTATCTCATTCCCGGCAATCACGACCGTCGCGACGTGATGAAGGCCGAGATGTGCGGCTTTGCAGGTGTGACCGCGCATCCAGATTTCGTGCAATATGTGATTGATGAACACGCGCTGCGTCTGGTGATGCTCGACACCGTCATTCCCGGCAGCGGGGCGGGCGAATTATGCGCCGCACGGATGGCGTGGCTCGACGCCGCCCTGGCCGCCGCGCCGCAACGCCCGACGGTGGTGGTGATGCATCACCCGCCCTTCCTGACCGGCATCGGCCATATGGATGCGATCAACTTGCGCAATGCGGCCGAATTCACCGCCTTGATCGCGCGCCACCCTCAGGTCAGTCGCGTGCTCTGCGGCCATGTGCATCGCCCCGTCAACGTCCCCTTGGCGCACGCGATCGGATCGATCGCCCCCTCGGTCGCGCATCAGGTGGAGTTCACGCTGGGGGACGATGCGGGCTTTTGGACCCTGGAACCGCCAGCGTTTCAGGTGCACACCAGCCTCGGCGATGTGATTGCATCCCACACCGTCTATGTGGACGACCATGCCGGGCCGTTCCCGTTCGTGCTCGACCCGGACTACCCTGGCCACATGGCAGTTTAACAGGCCATACCGCCGACAGGATCGGTGCGCGAAAGACACGGGCGCGGCAATCGGTTGAGCGACTTTTTTAAGGGTGGTAATTCCCTGAACTGGTAATGGCTGCCGTATAGCCATTGGCGCTTGGCGTCACCGTTGCGATGATCGCCGCCGATCCGGTCTGGTATACCGCCACGCCGGGGGGCGTGCTAAAAAAGCCTGTCAACGGGGCGGCGATGGTCGGGGTCGACAGATTGCCGAGGCTGAACCCGCCGCCATTCACCGTCAGCTCTACCGCGGCATTGGACCCTGTTCCCGCCTGTTGGACATAAACGCCGCCGCCACCGGCTGCGACGTTGGAAATCGTGGCGTTGACGGACGAACCGACCGCCGTGGAGTAGATGCCAACAAGTAGGTTGCCGCTAGATTGGGTGTTGAGTTGGAAGCTGTTGCCGGTCGCGCCGGTATCGGCAAAAACCGTGGCGTCAACGCTATTGCCACCACCGGTCTGCGTGACCGTAAAACTGTTCGAGCCGGCACCGCTGACGCGATTGGTAATGTTGCCTTGCAGCACATTATGCGCACCGCTCTGGGACATGGAGACAGTGCCCCAGGCACCATTGACGGTGAAGGGTGTGCCCGCACCACCCAGGCCGCTGACGGTGTTGCTGGCATTGCTGCTGTCTTGGATGATGGCAATCGCGCTGGTCGAGCCGGAGGTTCCGGCGTCGATAAAGATCGCATTTCCTGCGTCAGCCACCAGCGGCATCATCATGCAGTACACGCCGACGAGTCCGCTCGCGGCGTTCAGCAGATGCGCGTGAGCGCCTTTCAACGCATGCAGGCGGTTGGGCATGGGACACCCCCGGCTTATTACGGCACACTGTCGATCACCCGCCCGCGCACAGACATCAGATCTTCCGATGGCTGAATCTCGTCCAGCAGATTGGACGAGCCGACATAGACGAAGCGACGATTATCGGTTGCCGCCACTGATTTGGTGGATGAATCACTGGTGATGCGCACCAGAACGCGCACACAATTGCTCAACTGCGTGATCTGAACCCGATAGATCGTCTCCAACCGCAACTGCCATTTATCACCGGTAAAATCGGCCAATGGATCGTCTGCCCGCCCATTGTCGCGAAACAGCGATCCTTGTGGCACCAGCACCGGCTGCAGGTTCGCACCGACCAGATTGAGTCCACGGCAAATCTCGAACCACGCCGCCTGCCCGGCCCGCGGCAGCAACACCATCGGGGCGACAAGCGCCCCGATGGCCAGCAACTGCGTCATCCTAAGACGGAACAGTCTCATGCGACACCAAAGGTCACTGCTTGAAGACAGCCGTGAAGCCTGCGGCGTTGGATGTCACTGTCGCGTTCAGCACCGCACCCGCGGACTGCGATACCACGACGGCATACTGGCCGCCTGCCGCACCGTCGCTGGTCAGACCGCCAGTGTAGGTGCTGCTACCGTAGGCTGTCGGGCCCATAGCATAGCCACCGCCGTAGAGGGTCAGGTTTGCCGTCGCGCTATCGCCCTGCGCGACCGTGATGTCAGCCTGGCCGTTGTTCACGCCGGAGGTGCCAGCCGCGCCGTTCAGCGTTACGTTGGCCGTCGCGCCGCCGCCCGATGTGGTTTGAGTCAGCAAATAATTGACCTTCGACGTGCTGTCGGCAACCAACGTGCTGGTCTGTGCGCCGCCACCCGAGCCGAGTTCGTTGTCGACCGTGTTGCCGCTCGATGCCAGTTGAACGACCACCGTCTTGGCACCTCCGCCGGTCGAGTTGGTGGTCACACTGTTACTGCCACCGCCGCCGGTCATTGCCACGTCAAGGGCAATCGCGCCTGCGCCAGTGATGCTGTTGGCCACAGTGTTGCTATCGCCGGTCGCATTGACATTCAGCTTGATGCTGGAGCCGGAGAGTGTGTTGCCGATGGTGTTGGCACTGCCTGCGACGTTGAGCGTATAGTTCAGCGCTCCGGTGGCATCCAACGCGTCGGTCACGGCGTTGTTGCCCGTCGCAGATCCGCTCGTTGCGTCCATGGTGATGCTCAGGGGGCCGGTGGTTGTCCAGCTACCCGAATTGCCACCGCTATAGGACGCACCTCCGACCGAGGTCGGCTTATGAGAGGAACCAATGGTGAGTGAGTCTGTGTTGGTGCCATTGCTGCCGCTGGTGTAGCTTGCGGTGAGATCGCCAGCCGTGCCGCTCGACGGCGCGACCTTGATTCCACCGGACAGCACGTTGCCGCTGCCCGTCTGGGTGATCGACACATTGCCCATAGCACCGGCGATTGGCAGCGCGGCAGTGCCGGCACCGGTGCTCGCCACGACGTTTCCCGAACCAGTCGAATCCTGAACGATCGCAATCGAGCTTACGCTGCCTGAGTTGTCTGTGGCATCAATGTAAATGGTATTTGCACTTGTAGCATGCGCCAATTGGGTCACCCCGATCAGGGCTGTCGTTGCCACCAGAAGTTTTAAAGAGTTACGCATGATCTTTGTCCTCTTGCTTGCCCAGCGGTGAAGCCGGGCGTTATTTCCACTCGCCAGGGGGAGGCAGGCGAGGGAAAATTCTTTCGGTCAGGATCGCCACCAGCCGGACGCGATGCCGTTTGTGACCAATTCCTTCAGCGCGCTGCGCGTTGCCAACCGCAAGGCCAAGCCAACCGGCTCGTTGGTCGAACCACCAAGCTCCGCCTCCATCACGGTGGTTGGCCAAATTTGGGTGTCATGCGCGCCAAGCTTGAACGAGGTGATCGACTTGGTCACCATCGTCTCGCCCAACACCGACCCGGTTTGCACGGCAACGGCACGCAGGCTGAAGGTGACAAGATCGGTCACGTAGGTTCCGGTGCCGCCCACGCCCGCGAGTGCAAAGCCTGCGCTGACATCCTGCGTCTCTCGGTCATATGCCACCACCTGGCCGATCAGCAGCACCTCGGCCACCTGCAGGGTGGCAAGTTGGCGCAGTGGGGGAGTGTGTGCGGCGGTCCCGGCGGCGACGGCGGCGCCGGCGTTCAGCGCCAGGGTGCCGATCTGCCGCTCGCGCAGCAATTCATCGACGTGCTGGCGTTCGACAAGATTGAGATATCCCGGTGACAATTCCTGCAAGGCTTTCACCAGGTAGGGCGTGCAATCCATCGGCACGGCAGTACTCAGCTCTTGTGACAGCCCGGTTGGACGGCGCTGGCCAGTGGTGTCGATGCAGGAATACACGCCAACCGTCAGGGGCCGCGATGGCGGGGCGGGTAGAGCGATATCCTCCTTTGCAACGGTCTCGGGCACGCTTGAAGGCATCGGTCCGGCGACACAGCCAACCAACGCCAGATTAACCGCCACCAGAGCGACGCTGGAACGCAGCGTGCGGGAGCGGAAGGTGCGGGGCTTCATCGACGTCACAGCCCCGTCGGCACAGCCAACGTCGTCGAGCCTGATGGCGACGTCAGTGTGACCGAGAGCTGCCCGCCCGTGTTGACATAGGATATTGTGGTATCGCCCGATTGCACGGTACCGGCTTGACCGTCGGCTGAATTGGCAATCCCCGCAGCCACCTTGTAAGCGACCAGCCCAGTCAACTGCGAAATAATAGCATTGATGAACGCCTGGTTCTGCGCACTCGCCTGTGAGGTGCTGGAGCTGCCAGTCAACGCCGCGCTGGCCGCCGCCCGCGCTTGGGCCTGTGAAGCCTTGAGGCCGTTTGCCTCTTGCGCCATCGACAACGCAATACCGTTGGAACCGCCAAAGTTTGGCGACATCATATTATATGTCAGATCTGACGCATGTGCGGTGACCGCAATGCCCAGCCCCCAGAAAACGCAAAAAGCCCAATATCACGCATATGACCAACCTCCCGACAACTCCCGCCGCCTTCTGAGCGGTCGCGAAAAGCCGTTAACACAGCAATATTTTTCTTATGAGCCATCAATATTTTTTGGCTTCTGACGGGATAATTACTTTAATTTTCTCTATTTGTCTTGATTCAAATCAACCGGCACGAGGCTGGCGAATCTCGATAAATATATAAATCATTTATAATCAAATGGTTGCAATTTTTGCCTTTGAAATCTTTTCAAAACTCATCAAAAAATTGCACTGGGTTACAAATTGATTTTATCCATTATCATAAAACAATTCAATTTCTTATAGCATTGTTTCAATTGTCGATAAACATATAACAATTCAATATTGTATAATAAGCACGCTACAGTGACTCAAACGAGAGCAACGTCCAACATGGCTGAGCCGCTGCGCGGTCAGTCAGGTTGGATGTTGCTCTGGCGCCATGAGGCGGCCGTCGATGTCGGAGATCGCAATATGCAATAGCGGGCTTCGTGCGATGGTGGCGGGATTGGCGCGACTTCGCCACCATCGGGGCCGTGCTGTTACGTTGGCAGTGTCATGCGGTGCACCGGCATCGTGACATCGATCTCCAGGATCGATGCTTCGCCGTGGCGTTCCACCTTCACCTGCACCTGATCGCGGTTGACGTGAATGTGCTTGGCAATGACGGCAAGAATTTCCTCGCGCAAGGTATTGACGAGCCCTTCTTGTCCGGCCGAGGCGCGCTCATGCGACAGCAATATCTGCAGCCGCTCGCGCGCCAGGTTGGCCGTGGGACGCTTGCGAAAAAAGCTCAGGAAGCCGTTCATGCCACGCGCCGCCCGAACAGGCGAGCCACCAACCCGATCTTGTCGGAGGGAATGGTCATCTCCACGATCTCACCACGAAGGCGCCGCACGGCATCGCTGTAAGCACGGGCCGGGGCGCTGACCGGCGCGTTGAGGGTGACGGGGGAGCCGACATTGGACGCACGCAGCACCTCCTGGCTTTCGGGGATGATGCCAAGAAGCGGGATGGACAGAATTTCCAGCACATCCTCCACCGACAGCATGTCGCCACGCTGGGCCCGCGCCGGGTCGTAGCGGGTGAGCAGCAGATGCTTTTCAATACGCTCGCCGCGCTCAGCGCGCTCGGTGGTGCTGTCAAGCATGCCGATGATGCGGTCGCTGTCACGCACGGAGGACACTTCGGGGTTGGTGACGACCACGGCGATATCCGCGTGGTGCATCGCCAGTAACGCACCGCGTTCGATGCCGGCAGGGCTGTCGCACAGAACCCAATCGAAGCTCTCGCGCAGTTCGGCGATCACGCGGGCAACGCCTTCGCCGGTCAGCGCGTCCTTATCCCGTGTCTGGGATGCGGGAAGCAACATCAGGTTTTCCAGCCGCTTGTCGCGGATCAATGCCTGCGTGAGCTTTGCATCGCCCTGGATCACATTGATCAAATCAAACACCACGCGGCGCTCGGCCCCCATGATGAGATCAAGGTTGCGCAACCCCACGTCGAAATCGACGACGACCACGCGTTCGCCGCTTTGAGCGAGGGCCGCACCGAGGGCAGCGGTGGAGGTGGTTTTGCCAACACCCCCCTTGCCAGATGTGACGACGACAACTTTGGCCATGTCCGGTTCCCTGTAGTTAGCCAAGTGGCGTGATGCTGATGGCATCGTTGAGCAGGCGTATTTGCACGGCCCGACCGCGCAGAGCCGGATCAAAGTCATCGGCGGTGCTGTAGTACCCGTCGATTGAAACCAACTCTGCTTCGAATTTCTGGCAGAAGATTCGCGCATGAGCGTCGCCGAGCGCGCCCGCGATGGCACGACCGCGCAACGCGCCATAGATGTGGATAGAGCCGCTGGCAAGGATCTCCGCGCCCGATGAGACAAAGCCATTGGCGACGACATCCCCCTTGAGGAACAGCACAGACTGACCTGACCGGATTGGGTCATCAAGGATGAGCGAGGGGGGCGATGATGGTTCGTCGGCTGGCTTCGGCGCCGCCACGGCTTCCGCGGGCAGCTTCGCAACGCCGGTATCGCGCCCGCCAACAAGCCGGCGACGCCAGGGATCGGCACTTGGCAGATCGCCCGCGTTCTCGACGTCGATCACACTGAGCCCTCGGCTTTCAAGCGCAGCGATAAGCGTGTCCGTGCCGGGATCGTTCGGATTTAAGGCAGCGAAATCAACAATAACCGGGCGCGCCTCGAAGAATCCGGGCGAACGCTGCATCTGTGCGTCAAGCGCGCTCAGCCAGAGCGGCAGCGGCGCTTCGGGCCCGATGACAAAGGCCATAAAGGAACGGCCTCGCACCTGCATACGGGGGACTATCTCATTTCGCATAGGTCAAAGGTGACTCGGCGGCTCCGTCGAGTCAAAGGCCAATATAAGCCGCTGCCGCAATCTGCAACCGCCAATCGCTGGCGGGCTTGAGGCGTGGGAGTTGGAACAGGGCGTGCGAGAGTGGCGGTTGCGCGTGGAGGGGCAGGTGGCGCTCCACAATGCCGGCATGTTCCCGCGTGCCGTCTAGGCCGGATTCGATCTGGCCTGTGTCATGAAGGATCACGTGATCGACATCATGGCCCAAGGTCGGCTGTTCCGTGTTGTTGCACACGGGGGCTCGCCGCCTTCCGGCGATCGCCTCTATCATACCAACCGCCGCAAACCTTCGGCTGCATGCGCCTTACTGGTCGATGCCCTCCGTTATCGGGGGTGAATATTGTCCAATCTGACGTCTATGATGGGCATGACACCGACGCTGAAGCGGCGTTTTGCCGGTTGAACGGGAGAGACACCGATGCCCTATGCCACCACCGACGATGGTATCCGCCTGCATTACGAAGACGTTGGCTCCGGTGTGCCGCTGATCTTCGTGCATGAATTCGCGGGCGATCATCGCAGTTGGGACGCCCAGATGCAGCATTTTGGGCGGCGCTACCGGGCGATTTCCTACGCAGCACGTGGTTATCCGCCGTCAGACGTGCCGGAGAAAGCCAGTTCTTACAGTCAGGCGCGGGCAGCCGATGACATCAAAGCGGTGCTCGACCATCTGGGGATCGAGACGGCGCATATTTGCGGCCTGTCGATGGGTGGGTTCGCCACGCTGCATTTCGGATTCCGCCATCCTACCCGCGCATTGTCGCTGTGCGTCGCTGGCTGCGGGTATGGGGCGGAACCGGATAAGCGCGCGCAATTCCAAGCGGAGGCGGACACGGTTGTGGCCGCTCTGCTGCAAGACGGCATGGCCGCCTTCGCCGAACGCTACGCCTATGGCCCGACGCGCGTGCAGTTCGAGGCCAAAGACCCGCGCGGCTTCGCCATCTTCAAACAGCATTTGGCCGAACACTCCGCCCTCGGCTCGGCCAATACCCAACTGGGTTGCCAAAAAGAGCGCCCGTCGCTGTATCACCTCACCGCCGAGATGGCCGCATTGTCGGTGCCGACGCTGATCCTGACCGGCGATGAGGATTGGCCCTGCCTGCCGCCCGCCTTGCTGATGAAGCGCACCATCCCGTCCGCGGCGCTGTCGGTGATGCCGAATTGCGGTCACACCATCAATCTGGAAGCACCGCAGATGTTCAATGACATCCTTGGTGATTTCCTCGCCCAGGTCGATGCCGGTCGCTGGCCCGCACGTGACCCGCGCGCGATGGCGGCTTCGATCACCGGGATGAAATAGGCGGCATCCGAGTGGCAGACACGCGGGCGGCAGGCCACATGTTCCATCACGATCTGCATTCGCTGCGTCTGTTCGTGGCAATTTGCGAGCGGCGCAGCCTCAGCCGGGCGGCGGAGAAGTTGAACATGGCGGTCTCTGCCGCCAGTCGCAGGCTGCGTCTGCTGGAAGAAGAGGCCGGCACCAAGCTGGTGCGACGTCTGCCGCATGGTGTCGAATTGACGCAGGCGGGCGTGGTGGCGGAACGCTATGCGCAATCCGTGCTGCGTCTGGCCGACCAATTCGCCGCCAATATGGATGAACAGCGTGACGGCACGCGGGGGCGAATCAGGGTGGTCGCCTCCAGTTCCGCTTTGGTGCATCGCCTCGCCGCCGATCTGGCAGGCTTTGCGCGCGATCATCCCGATATCAAGATCGACCTCGAAGAGCGGCCCACAACGGAGACCCTGCTCGCACTGGAACGCAAACAGGCCGATCTGGGCGTGATTGTGCGCGGCGTGGTGGTGCATGGTTTTGACACGCACCCTTACGCGCAAGACCGTCTGGCGGTGGCCGTGCCGCCCGGTCATCGGCTGGTGGGCCGCCAACAGGTGCGGTTTGCCGAATTGCTCGGCGAGGAATTCGTCTCGCTCGATACCGGCACCGCCGTCTATCGCCTCACCGTCGGCAAGGCGCGCGAGGCCGGGCAGGTGATGAAAATCCGGGTGCAGGTGCGCAGCTTCGAAGTGATGTGCCAGATGGTGCTGCACGGGTTGGGCGTGGGTATTCTGCCGGAAATGGCGCTGCGCCCGCTCGCGGAATCGCTGGGGTTGCATCTGGTGGGCATCGAGGACGATTGGGCGTTGCGCGACCTGGATGTGATCGTGCCGTCTGACACGCCACTCGATCTCTCCACCGCGTTGCTGCTGGCCCGGCTGCGGCAATCCGGTTTCGTGTAATACGAAAACTGCTTGCGACCTTTTCCAATTCCTTAAACTCAGACAGCCGTTCTACGCTTCCATCTTCGATCATGGGGGCTTGGTCTTGCGCATATCGCCAACACGGTATTCCGATGCAGACCCGGCCCGCGCGGGCATTTTGAGGTGCGGCCGTTGATCGGCCTGACGGATCGTTTTGGTGCTTTTGTGGCAACCGCCGAAGGGCGCGCGCCAATCCCCACCGGCCCACTCAACGGCCTGAAATTCGCGCTGAAGGATCTGGTCGAGATGGCCGGACATCAGCCCAGTTGCGGCCTGACACCCCTCCTTGGCCCGTTGCCTGCAACTGACGCCCCAGTGGCAGCCCGATTATTGGCGGCGGGCGCGCAGTTGAGCGGTTTCACCACGATGACGCCGCTGGCCTACGAACCCTCGGGTGGCAATCCGGTGCAGGGACGTCCATGTAACCCGTGGAGCGCACATCATATTTGCGGCGGATCGTCCTCCGGCTCGGCGGTGGCGGTGGCGGCCCGGATGGTGGATTTCGCGCTCGGCTCGGACACGGGAGGCTCGCTGCGGATCCCGGCGCATTGTTGCGGCGTGGCAGCCTGGAAGCCGACGCACGGGTTGATCCCGGTGACAGGCACAATGAAATTGGCACCGTCCCTCGACACGTTGGGCTTCCTGGCCAAGAACGGCGCAGTGCTGCGGCAGGTGGCAGAAATGTTTGACGCCCGCCCCTCCGCGCCGGTGGTGTCCGTGCGTGTGGCGCGCGACGTGTCGGCGGGCTGTGCGCCAGATATCGCCATCGGCTTGGAACGGGCCGTGTCAGCACTGGGCAGAGCTGGATTGACCGCCTCCGACACCGCATTGTTGCCGCTGATCGCCGCCTGCGATCCGCCGGTGCTGACGGTGATGCAAGCCGAAGCCGCCCGCGCCCATCGCGCCCGGATTGAAGCCGGCGGGCTGGATCCGGTGCTGGCGGCCCGGCTCGGCAAAGGGTTGTCGATTGGCGATGACGCACTGAGCGCCGCCCGGACTGAACTCCACCGCCTGGAAACGCAGGATTGGCGCACTCTGCTCGGTGATGCTGATGCCGTTCTGCTGCCGGTGATGCGCATCCGCACGCCGGAGGTGGAGGTTTGCGAGCCGGCAACATCGCGCTTCTCCGCCCGCACGCTCTACGAACTCTCCGCCCTCACCCGCTGGGTGAACGGCCTGGGTTTGCCTGCGGTTGCCATTCCGGTTGGGCTCGACAGCGGCGGCCTGCCCATCGCCGTGCAACTTGTCGGCCGCCCCGGCGCTGATCTGGCGCTGCTGGCCGCCGCCTGCACGATACAGACTGCCCTCGCCCCCATGCCGTCCCCGCCCCTTTTCGACGGAGCTCCCGCATGACGCGCCCTGTTGCCTCACCCGCTCTGTCGCATCTGCGCGTGCTCGACCTCACCCGCGTGCGCGCCGGGCCGACCTGTTGCCGGGTTTTGGCCGATTTCGGCGCGGATGTGATCAAGATCGAACCGCCGGATGGTGTCGATCCAAATGAGGGCATGTCCGGTGCGCGCATTGGCTACGACATGCAAAACCTGCATCGCAACAAGCGCTCGATGACCCTCAACCTGAAAAAGCCCGAGGGGCTGCGCGTGTTCCTGAAGCTGGTGGAGACCGCCGATGTGGTGGTGGAGAATTACCGCCCAGACGTCAAAGAGCGGCTGGGTATCGGCTATGGGGCGCTGTCGGCGGTCAATCCGCGCATCATTCTGGCCTCGATCTCAGGCTTCGGCCAAACCGGCCCCTATCGCACCCGCGCCGGTTTCGATCAGATCGCCCAAGGCATGGGCGGGCTGATGTGGGTGACGGGGCAGCCAGGGGGCGGGCCGATGCGGGCGGGCGTGGCAGTGGCCGATTCCACCGCTGGCATCTATGCCGCCACCGGCATTCTGGTCGCCCTCGCCGAGCGGGAGAAATCCGGCCTGGGTCAGTGGGTGCATACCTCGCTGCTGGAGGCGCAGATCTCGCTGTGCGACTTCCAGGCCGCCCGCTATCTGGTCGAAGGTGAGGTGCCGGGGCAGGCAGGCAATGATCATCCCTACTCAACCCCGATGGGCGTGGTGCGGACGGCAGACGGCTTTATCAATATCGGCGTCGGCGGTGACGGCCAGTTCAAGGCGCTGTGCGCGGCGTTGAAGCTGGAAGGCTTGGCCGCACATCCCGATTACGCCACCGGAGCGGCACGCTATCGCAATCGCCCGGCGCTGATGGCACTCCTCGCGCCGTATTTCGCAGCCGAAACTTCAGCGGCGATGCTGGAAAAGTTGGAAGCGCATTCGGTGCCCGCCGGGCCGATCTACAAGATGGACGAAGTGTTCGCCGACCCGCAGGTGCAGCATCTGGGCATCGCCCAGCGCGTTGTGCATCCAGAACGTGGTGAGATCAATTTGGTCGGCCAGCCGATCACTCTCTCCCGCACCCCCGCCTCGCTGGTCTGCCCGCTGCCTGGCAAAGGGGCTGACACCGAGAGCGTGCTGACCGAGGCCGGGATGGCCGCCGACGCCATCGCCCATCTGCGCGCAGAGGGGGCGGTGTGATGACGGTTTCGGCCCATATCCCGCACATCGCCTATCGCGCCGAAGGCGGGGTGGCGTGGTTGGTCATCGACCAGCCCGCCCGCATGAATGCGATGACCTTCGATATGTGGACCGGCCTTGCCGATTGCGTCGCGCGCGCCGAAGCAGACGATGGGGTGCGCGTCATCGCCATCACCGGGGCCGGAGAGCGGGCGTTCTGCGCCGGGGCCGATATCTCGCAATTCGGCACTATGCGCACCGGCGAGGCAGCGGTGGCGGCATATGACCGGGCGGTAGCACGCGGCAATGCGGCCCTGGCCGATGCCGTGAAGCCGACCGTCGCGGTGATATCCGGCATTTGCTATGGCGGCGGTTTCGGGCTGGCGATGTGCTGCGATCTGCGCATCGCGGCCAGCGGCAGCCGCTTCCGCATTCCCGCAGCGCGGCTCGGCCTCGGCTATGGCTATGGCGGGACGGATTTGATGGTGCGCAAGCTGGGCATGGGGCCGGTGGCGGATCTGCTGCTCTCCGCCCGCGTGCTGGAAGCGCAGGAAGCCCAAGGCCTGGGCGTGATCAACGCGCTCTTCCCCGTTGACAGCTTCCGCACCGACGCCACCGCCTATCTCGCCCGCATCGCCGCCAACGCACCGCTCACGCTGCGGGCGATCAAGCGGGCGCTGGTGGAAATGACGAAGGCAGAACGCGATCGCGATGCTGGCGCGGTCGATGCATTGGTTGCAGCCTGTTTCGCCAGCACAGACTATCGTGAAGGACAATTGGCCTTTCGCGAGAAGAGGGAGCCGGTGTTCACCGGTCGATAAAGTCTACGGTCATCCATCAGGGAGAGGGTTCATGAAGCGTCGTACGATCCTGGGAGGGCTTCCCGCCCTCGGCTTTGCCACCGTGCTACCCACCGCTCTGCGCGCCCAAACCGCGCCCGTCAGCCTGACAGTGGGCTATGAGAAAGTCGGCCATCTGGCCCCGATCCTTCTGGCTGGTGACGTGCTGAAGAAAGCCGGCATGGACATCAAGCTGGTGGAATTCGTCCGCTACGCCGACGCCCGCACCGCCCTGCTGGCAGGATCGCTCGATGTCGCAGCCGTGGGCCCAGCCGACCTTGCCATCGCCTTGGCCAATGGCTCGTCGAACATGGTCGGCTTGATGGGCGTGGGCTCCTCGCCCAAATATGTCATCGGTCGCGTCGGCACCAAGTTCGACAGTTGGGACGACATCAAGGGCAAGAAAATCGCCATCGCGCCCGGCTCGGCCGTCTGGTTCCAGTTCGCCGCGACCCTGATCGAGAAGGGCATTCCCTACAACTCGTTCACGGCGGTCAATATCCAGGGTGCCGGCACCAATCTGGACACCGCTTTGGACAAGGGCGAGGTGGATGCAATCGTCACGTGGGAACCGTTCGAATCCATCCCGGTGATGAAGGGCTACGGCTATTTCGCCAAGAATCTTGACTACTCCGCCTCCAAGGCGGTGGGGGCGGAATTGGGCATGCTGGTCGCCAACAAGGCCGCCATGGATCGCAAGCGGGCCGCCGTGCAGAGCTTCGTGAGCGCCTATGTGTCGCAAATGCATGAATTGAGTGCCGCCACGCCGAAATTCGGTGCAGCGATTGCCGCAATGACCGGGCTGGATGCCGACGTGTCGCTCAAGATCGCCGAGATCATCAAGCTCGGCCCGATCATCACGCCGGAGCAGATCAAGCGGCAGGCCAAGGCGTTCAACGATTTGGGGGTGATCCCGAAAGATGTCTCAGGCGAGATTGATAAGTATTGGGATGGGTCGCTGCTGACCAATGCCATGAAATCGTGATGGAGGCGGGCAGTTTGTTCCGTCGTCTGTTCCGCAGCCGTGGCGGCAAGTGGCTGTTGGCGGCGATCCTTCCGGTGATGGCGGTTCTGCTCTGGCAGGCCGCCGGCACGGATGGCGCGCTTGCCGGCGGTGCGCTGCCGACACCGGATCGCGTCTGGAGCGCCTGGATCACCTGGGCGTTCGGCAAAGCGGGGCCGATGACGTTATCGCCCTATATCGGCACCTGGGCGGATAATCTCGGCTATTCGGCGATGCGGGTGGCCAAGGGATTTGCGCTGGCCATCGTGGTTGGCGTGCCGCTGGGAGCGGTGCTGGGTTGGTCGAAATGGGTGGCAGCGATGGTCGATCCGTCGATCCAATGGCTGCGCCCGGTGCCGATCACCGCCTGGTTGCCGATCTCGCTGGCCATCTTCGGCATCCGCGATTTCGGCGCGGTGTTCCTGATCACCATCGGGGCGTTCTATCCCATTGTGATCAACACCACACAGGGCGCGCGCGACGTGGAAAAATCCTGGATCAGGGCGGCGCTGATGATGGGCGCACGACCGATAGACGTGCTGATGCGCGTGGTGCTGCCCGCCGCCCTGCCCTCGATCTTCACCGGGCTGCGCATCGGGCTGGGCATCGGATGGACGGCGGTGATCGTGGCCGAGATGGTCGCGGTGAAATCCGGCCTCGGCTACGTGTTGTGGGATGCCTATTACGTGGGGCGGATGGATATCGTGATCGCCGATATGGTCTCCATCGGCCTGATGGGCTTCCTGTCGGACTGGCTGATCCTGCGGCTTGAATACAGCGTGCTGCGCTGGCGGCGCATGCAGTCTTTCAACGGTTAGGAGTTGCCTATGGGCACGATCCGCTTTTCGGGGGTCAGCAAAATCTATGGCGGCCCAACCGGCGTGCGCGCGCTGGAGAATGTTGATCTCAACGTGGCCGAGGGCGAATTCGTCGCCCTTCTCGGCCCATCCGGCTGCGGCAAATCCACCCTGCTCAACCTGCTCGCCGGATTCGAAACACTCACCGACGGAGTGTTGAGCTTCGACGGCACCAGCATTTCCAAACCTGGACCTGATCGCGGCGTGGTGTTTCAGGAAGCCTCGCTGATGCCCTGGCTGACAGTGTGGCAAAACGTGGTGTTCGGCCCGCAGGTGAGCCGCGTGCCGCGCAGTGTCTATGAACCGCGCGCGCAGGAATTGCTGCGGCTGGTCGGGCTGGAGAAATTCCACGACGCCTTGCCGGTGCAACTCTCCGGCGGCATGCGTCAGCGCGTGGGCATTGCGCGCGCTTTGGTCATGCAGCCCAAGGCGCTGCTGATGGATGAGCCCTTCGGCGCGCTCGATGCGCAAACCCGCCTGTCGATGCAGGAATTGCTGCTCGATGTGTGGCAGCGGCTGAAAACCACGGTGCTGTTCGTCACCCATGACATCGACGAGGCGATTTTGCTGGCCGACCGTGTGTGCATCATGACCGCCCGCCCTGGCCGCATCACCCGCGACATCGCCATCGACCTGCCGCGCCCGCGCTCCATCGAGGCGCTGACATCGGTGGAATTCATTCACTACAAGGCCACCATCATGGCCGAAATGCGCGGCGCCCACGCGCATCACTGAGGATATGACAGACCATGGCCAATCCACGCATTCCCTATCGCCTGTCGTCGGCGCGGCCGACATTGCCGCCGTTGAACGACAAAACGATCTTGGTTCACCTTGTGGTCAATGTTGAACATTGGGTGTTCGAAAATGCGATGCCGCGCACCATCGTCACCCCGCCGCATGGGCGTGAGACGGTGCCGGATGTGCCGAATTTCTCCTGGGCCGATTACGGCATGCGCGCCGGAATGCCACGCATTCTCGACCTGCTCGACGGCCTGCCCGCCTCCACCAGCTTCAATGCGGGTGTGATCGACGCCTATCCGCAAGCTGCCGAGGCAATGCTGAAAGCGGGCTGGGAATTCATCGGCCACGGCATGCACCAGAAGGCCACCAATCACGTCGAAGGCGGCGAGGCGGCGCTGATCGGTGCCTGCAAGGACAAGATCGAGAGCTTCACCGGCCAAAAGATGCGCGGCTGGCTCTCCCCCGGCCTGCGCGAGACGGTCGATACGCCGGATATGCTCAAGGCGAATGGGCTGGATTACGTCTGCGATTGGGTGGTGGACGATCTGCCGAGTTGGATGACCACCAAGCACGGCCCGCTGGTGGCGATGCCCTATAATCTGGATGTGAACGATTCGATCATCTACGCCATCGAACGCCACGCCACCGGTGAGATGCTCAGCCGGGTACGCCACACGCTGGCGTGCTTTGAGAACGAGACGGCGGATAATGTGCGCATTTTTGCCATCGGCCTGCACCCGCATCTGATCGGCGTGCCGCACCGCATCCACGAATTGCGCGGCATGCTCGACCTGCTGCGCGCCAGTTCGCGCGTGGCTTTCGTCGATGGCAGCACGATTTGCGATTGGTTCACCGCGCATCAACCGCCGGAGACCTGATCCCGCGGTCGCCCTGGGTGCTATGCGATGGTGCTATGCGATCAAGGCTGTGGGCGTATCCGCGTCACGCGGCGGCTTTTTCGGCAAATTGGTCATAGGCTTCCAATGCCTAGGCGGCATACATCACCGACGGCGCCGCCCCCATATAGATGGCCATCCCCATCGTCTCCATCGCCTCATCCCGAGACGCCCCGAATTTGACGGCGGATTGGGCGTGAAAGGAAATGCAGGCGTCACAACGTGTTGCAACCGAGTCGGCATCACGGCTTAACGGAATGCCGCCCCCGGCTTGCAGCCAAGCGCCTTGAGGATTTTCGCGGCTGGACAGAAGCCGGTAAAACTGGCCTGCAGCATATTGAGGCCGACAAAGGCACTCAGGAACAGCCATGCCGGCCCCAAGAGCCACACCAAAACGGCGCTGAGCAGAACCATGCAGGCGGCAAAGGCCAGAACGGCGCGGTCGATGTTCATCAGCTAGACTCCCGCAGGGGTGAGAGGAAAATTGGCACGTGCCCAGTCGGCAATCTGCTCGGCGGACATCGCCCCCACCGTCTGCGCCAACACCTGATTGCCCCGCAGCAGAAACAGCGCCGGGATTGAGCGAACCCCAAGGCGTTGACAACTGGCCGGAGCCGCATCTGCATTTAACTTGAGCAGGCGCATACTGGGCTCCAGCATCGCTGCCGCCTTGGCGAAATTCGGTGCCATCGCGCGGCACGGACCACACCAGGGTGCCCAGACATCCAACAGAACCGGCAGATCACTGCCCGCCACATGCCGGGCCAGCCCAGCTTCGTCCACTTCCAGGGGCTGGCCGGCAAAGAGCGCTTGATGACAGGCACCGCATTTCGCCACCGCCAACGGCTTCTCCGCCGGGACGCGGTTAAAGGTGCTGCAATGTGGACAGACAATCTGACGGGCTTGGGTCATGGTGCGCCGAGGCAGTTGGTTTGATATTGACTTTATATGCGTATTATCGAATATACGCAATCATGAAGATAGAAAGCGTCTCCCCTGACCTCGCCCGCATGAGCGCCGCCGCCGATGAGGCCAGCGAGTTGCTCAAATCATTGGCCAATCGCCACCGCCTTCTCATCCTTTGCCAGCTTGGCGACGGTGAGCTCTCGGTAGGGGAATTGGCGGGGCGTTTGGGCGTCCGCGACGCTACCGCCTCCCAGCATCTCGCGCTGCTGCGCAAGGATGGTTTGGTGAGTGCGCGACGGGACGGGCAGACGATCTGGTACTCCATCACCTCTGCCCCGGCGCGTGAGGTCTTGGCCTCACTCTATCGCATCTACTGCCAGCCCGAGCGGCTATGTGTCGCCGATCAGCCCAAAATTTCCTGAGAGATTTCCGCATCATGATCACCAATCTCACCCCTGTCCAAGTCGCCGAGCACCTGAAAGCGGGCGATGTCACATTGATTGATGTGCGCGAATTGCACGAGCATCGGGGCGAACGGATCGAGGGTGCATTGCATATGCCGCTGTCCAGCTTCAATCCGGCAAGCGTGCCGATCCATCCGAAAAAGACAGTGGTGTTCCATTGCGCGCGCGGCGGTCGCTCAGCCAATGCGGTGTCGCTCTGCCAGAAGGCCGGTCTGAAGATTGACGCGCATCTTGCCGGTGGCATTGCCGCCTGGACATCCGCCGGACTGCCCACGCTCAGAGCGCCCCGTAAGCCCGGCCTGCTTGCCCGCCTGTTCGGAGGCTGATCATGCGCACCCTGTCCCTGCTCTCGCTTCTGCTGCTCGGCGTCGCCGACGCGGCGCTGGCGGCGGAGATGACCGTGCATCCGGTGCAGCTTGCTGACGAGAAGGCGGTCTTCGCCACCGTCGAGAGCCGCAACGTGGTGCCTGCCCGCGCACGCATCGGCGGCACAATCGTCGAACTTGCGGTGCGTGAGGGGGACGCGGTCAAGCAGGGCCAGATGATCGCCGTGGTGAGCGATCCGAAATTGCTGCTGCAAATCCAATCGCTGGACGCGCAGATTCAAGGCGCGCAATCGCGTCTCGCCCAGTCACAACTCGATCTGTCACGCGCGCAGACCCTGGCGCATACCGGGGCTGGATCACAGGCAACATTTGACGCCGCAGCCACCGCCGCGCGGGTGGCGCAGTCCAGCCTCAACAGCCTGCAATCGCAGCGCGATGTGGCACGCGAGCAACTGGCCGAAGCCGCCGTGCTCGCCCCGTCCGATGGCCGCGTGCTCAATGTGCCGGTGATCAACGGCAGCGTAGTCATGCCCGGCGACGCCGTGGCGAGCGTGGCTGAGCGTGATTATCAGCTGCGCCTGTCGGTGCCCGAGCGCCATGCCCACCTAGTGCATACCGGCGATACCGTGCGTATAGATGGCGAGGAATTTGGCCAGACTGCGCCCAGCTTCGGCAAGATTTCACTGATTTATCCGCAGATTCAAGATGGGCGCGTGCACGTGGATGCGACAGCCGCCGGCATGGGCGATTATTTCGTCGGTGAGCGCATCCGCGTATGGGTGTCCGCCGGATCGCGCAGCAGCTTTGTCATCCCGCAAGGCTTCGTGATCACCAGATTTGGCGTCGATTACGTCCATCTGCGCGCAGCCCAGGACCGCGTGATCGACATCCCCATCCAACGCGGCCAAGCGGTGCCACGCCCCGAGATGAGCGACGGGCTGGAAATCCTTTCCGGTCTTTCAGATGGCGATGTGTTGGTGACACCATGAAGCTCGGCCTCTCCGGGTTCCTCACCCGCGCTGCGATCCGCTCCCCCCTCACCCCGCTCTTCCTGCTGGTGGCATTGGCGGTGGGCTTGGTGGCATTATTGACCATCCCGCGTGAGGAAGACCCACAGATCCGCGTGCCGATGGTCGATGTAATGGTGGCAGCCAACGGGCTGCGTGCCACTGACGCCGCCGAACTGATCACCAAACCATTGGAGACCATCCTCAAGGCGATGCCGGGGGTGGAGCATATCTACAGCCAAACCCAGGACGATCAGGTCACCGTCACCGCCCGTTTCCTCGTCGGCACCGATGAGGATGAAGCGGTGCTGCGGGTGAACGATAAGATCCGCGCCAATCTCGACCGCATCCCGACAGGCATTCCGCAGCCCTTGATCGTCGGCCACGGCATCAACGATGTCGCCATCGTCAACCTCACCCTCTCGCCCACCAGCGAGGCGGCCTTCCGTTGGAATGAGGCTGATCTCGACCGCGTTGCGCGCAAATTGCAAGACGAATTGGTCAAGGTGGACAATGTTGGGCTGAGCTACATTGTCGGCGGCGATCCTGAGCAAATCCGCGTCGAGCCGGACCCCGAGAAGCTCTCGCTGTTCGGCGTCACGTTGCAACAATTGGTCGCCAAGGTGCGCGATGCCAACCGGTCCTTCGTGGCGGGTTCGGTGCGCGATGGCGGGCAGATGCGTGATGTCGCTGCCGGGCAGAGTCTGTTCGGCGTGCCGGATATCGGCCTCCTGTTGCTGACAACCCGTGACGGCAGGCCGGTTTATGTGCGCGATGTGGCGCATGTGGTGGCTGGAGCGGCTCCGGTGGAAAGCCGGGTCTGGCAGATCCTGCGCCCCGCTTCCGGTGCTGATTGGCAGCCAGCCCCAGCTGTCACGCTCGCTGTGGCGAAAGTGGCGGGCAGCAACGCGGTCACGGTGGCCGATGCCATTCTCGCCCGCGTCGATTCCCTCAAGGGCAGCCTGATCCCGGCCGGTCTGCGCGTCGATGTCACCCGCGATTTCGGCCAGACCGCCGACGGCAAGGCCAACGAGTTGCTGTTCCATCTCGGCCTCGCCACCGTGTCCATCGTGGTGCTGATCGCGCTCGCCATTGGCTGGCGGGAGGCGGTGGTCACACTCGTGGTGATCCCCACCACCATTCTGCTGACACTGTTTGCCGCCCGCGTGATGGGCTACACCATCAACCGCGTCAGCCTGTTCGCGCTGATCTTCGCCATCGGCATTCTGGTCGATGACGCCATCGTGGTGGTGGAGAACATTGCCCGACATTGGGGGATGAAAACCGAGCGGACCAAGATCGAAGCGGCCATCGAGGCGGTCTCCGAGGTCGGCAACCCCACTGTGGTCGCAACCCTGACGGTGATTGCCGCCCTGCTGCCGATGCTGTTCGTCTCCGGGCTGATGGGCCCCTATATGGCGCCAATCCCGGCCAATGCCTCAATGGCGATGCTGTTCTCCTTCTTCATCGCGATGGTCGTTGCCCCCTGGCTGATGCTGAAACTGGCCAAACGCGGCGATGCGGCCGGACATCTGGCTGGGCATGGCGAGGGCAAACTCGGCGCACTCTATCGCCGCGTTGCCGAGCCGATCCTGCGCACGCGCAGGCGGTCCTGGTTCTTCCTCGGCAGTGTCGGCGTGGCGACGGTGCTGGCCGGTCTGTTATTCTATTCGCGTTCGGTGGCGGTGAAGCTGCTGCCATTCGACAACAAGCCCGAACTCTCGGTGGTGCTGAACATGCCGACAGGCACCAGCCTGGAGGCCACCGAACAAACCCTACTCGCCGCCGCCCGCATCGCTGAGAAATTGCCCGAACTGGTGGCCGTGCAGGTCTATGCAGGCACTGCCGAGCCCTATGATTTCAACGGCTTGGTGCGGCACTATTTCGCCCGGCAATCGCCCGAACTCGGCGATCTGCATCTGGTGCTGACGCCGAAGGAAGACCGTGCCCGCTCCAGCCATGCGATTGCGCTCGATCTGCGCCGTCAATTGCTCGAAGGCGTGGCGCTGCCGCCGGGTGCGGTCATCAAAGTGGTCGAAATGCCGCCCGGCCCGCCAGTGCTGGCCACGCTGTTGGCCGAAGTTTATGGTCCGGACGCGGCCACGCGCCTGGCAGTGGCGGAGAAGCTGAAATCGCTGTTCCATCAGGTGCCCTATATCGTTGATATCGACGATTCCTATGGCCAGCCACGACCGCGCCTGCGTATCGCCATCGATCAGGACCGGCTGGAATTCTTCCGCGTCGAGCAATCCGACGTCTACGACACCATCCAGATGCTGTTCGGCGGCATGCCGGTTGGCTATTCCGCGCGCGGTGCCGACCGGCTGCCAATCGACATCACTGTGGGGCTGCCCAAGCGTGAACTGAGTTGGAGCCAAGCCCTTGCCGCCACGCCAGTGCCTGCCAACGCGTTGCCCGGCAATCGGTCTGTGGTGGAATTGGGTGAGGTGGTGCAGGTCGGCCGAGAGGAAGGCTCACGCGTGCGCTTCCGCCGCGACGGACATGACGCCGATATGGTGATGGCTGAACTCGCCGGTGAATTCGAGGCACCGATTTACGGTATGTTTGCCGTGGATGATCTGATCGCCAAGGCGGATTGGGGCAATCTCCCACGCCCGACGGTCTCGATGCGCGGTCAGCCCGACAGCGAGGCCAAACCCTCCATATTGTGGGATGGCGAATGGGAAGTCACCTATGTCACCTTCCGTGACATGGGCGCGGCTTTCGGAGTGGCGATTTTGGGGATTTATATCCTCGTCGTGGCGCAATTCCGCAGTTTCAAGCTCCCGCTGGTGATCCTGACACCGATTCCGTTGACATTGATCGGCATCGTGCCGGGGCATTGGCTCTTCCATGCCCCGTTTACCGCCACCTCGATGATCGGCTTCATCGCGTTGGCCGGGATCATCGTGCGCAACTCAATCCTTCTGGTCGATTTCATCCGTCACAGCGCAGCGCCCGGCACGACATTGCGCGACGTGGTGCTGCAGGCCGGTGCGATCCGCTTCAAGCCGATCCTGCTGACAGCACTCTCAGCCATGATTGGCGCGGCAACGATCCTGACGGACCCGATCTTCCAGGGCCTTGCCATCTCACTGCTATTCGGCCTCGCCTCGTCCACCTTGCTGACGGTGCTGGTAATCCCGGCGATCTACGTGGTGCTGCGGGATGCCGACGCGGCGGGGGCTTGAAACGGGTTTAGACCCGGGCAGCCAAAGCGATGCTCCAGCGTTCAATCAGTTCGGCCAGACGTCGGCGGTCAATGGGTTTGGAGATGTAGTCATCCATCCCCGCCGCCAGACAGGCATCGCGGTCGCCTTCCATCGCATTGGCGGTCATCGCGACAATGACGGTGCGCGATCTGCTGCCCGCGATCGCGCGGATCATCCGAGTGGCGGTGTAACCATCGGTGTTGGGCATGTGCACATCCATCAGGACAAGATCGTAATTGCCATCCTCCACCATCTGCACGGCCTCGGCCCCATCGCCTGCCACGTCCGCCCGGATGCCGAGCCGATCCAGAAACGCCACCGCCACCAATTGGTTTGTGGTGCTGTCATCGACAACCAACACCCGCAGATGGGATGCGGCCGATGGCAGCGTGGCGGCGGGGGGAGACAGAACGGGTTCGGTCTGACCCGCCAGCAATTCCACCACCCGTTCCAACAACGTGCTCTGTCGCACCGGTTTGACCAGCGT
The DNA here is from genome assembly GCA_031291725.1 of Acetobacteraceae bacterium. Lineage (GTDB taxonomy): Bacteria > Pseudomonadota > Alphaproteobacteria > Acetobacterales > Acetobacteraceae > CAIQQQ01. The sequence continues at coordinate 44,400 of JARLIM010000034.1, read as the reverse complement.
TGCCCCAAACCCCGCCTTCAGAGCCTCCTGCCGTAGCTGCGTGGTGGGGCCTGATGTTGCCAGAATGAGTTTGACCTCACTGAGGCTGCGGGTGGCCCGGATCTCTCGCCCAAGATCGAGCCCGCTGATGCTCGGCATTTGATGGTCGATCAACGCAAGGTCATAAGGCCCGCCCGCGCCCATTTCCAATTCTTGCAGCGCCTCGGCAGCGTCGGATGCACAGACGACCGTGCCGCCCCAGGATTCCAGCTGACGCCGAAACACGTTGAGGTTGGTCGGATTGTCATCCACCACCAGAATTTTGCGCCCGTCCAACGGTGTCCCGTCGACAGCCACCGCATCGCCCGCATAAGTCAGCGGCACCTCAACCCAAAAGGTGCTGCCTTGGCCCAACGTGCTGCGAAAGCCGATCCGCCCGCCCAAGGCATCCACGATCCGACGCGAGATCGCCAGCCCCAGCCCCGAACCGCCGAAGCGTCGCGCGGCTGAGGAATCCACCTGACTGAACATCGAGAACAGCCGAGAATGCGCTTCCTCCGGTATGCCCACGCCGGTATCTGACACATCGATATGCAGCCACGGCACGTCGTCCACCCAACTGACGTCAGCCTCGATGGCCACATTGCCATGATCGGTGAATTTCACCGCATTGCCCGCAAGATTGAGCAGCACTTGCCGCAGACGTCCTGCATCTGATTCGAAAATGCCATTGGCACCCGGACCAATCAGGCAGGTCAACTCGACATCCTTGGTATAAAGGCGCGGGGCGATGATATCCACCACACCCTCCACCAGTTCGCGTATCTCGAAGCGGCCTTCCTCGAAATCAAAATGACCTGCCTCGATTTTCGAAAAATCAAGAATGTCGCTAATCACCGTGAGCAACGATTCGGCAGACACCCGCACGGTGTTGGCGAAATGCCGCTGCTCGGCGTTCAGTTCGGTGTCCAACAGCAGGCCCGTCATGCCGATGATCCCGTTCATCGGCGTACGGATTTCATGGCTGACGGTGGCTAGAAATTCAGATTTGGCGCGATCGCCGGCCTCGGCCAGTTCCTTGGCGGCCCGCAATTGCCGCTCCAGCGTGACGGCATCGGTGATGTCGGTATGAATGCCGACCACGCCGCCTTCGGAAGTTGCGTATTCCACCGTACGGATCCACACGCCGTCGGCGAATTCAATCACCATCGGCACGCCATCCGAAGCGCGGTGTCGTGCGACACGCTCGGCGATGGCCTGTTCGGGTGGCTTGCCGTTGAGTTGGTAGCTACCGCCATGAGCCAAATGCCGCACCACGTCGATAAACGGCGTGCCGGGGACGATCATATGAGCAGAGCGGTCATACAGCTCACGATAGCGCGTATTGCAGATCACCAGCCGATCATCCGGGCCATAGAGCACAAAGCCCTCTGACATCGCCGAGATTGCCGTGACCAGATTGCTCTCCAACTCGCGCAATCGTTGGCGCGTGGCAACGGCCTCGGTGATGTCGCTGGCGGTGCCGCGATAGCCGGCGAACCCGCCATCGGCGGCAAAGACCGGCTTGCCGCTGATGCTCAACGTACACAGCGCACCGTCGGCGCCTGTGACGTCATAGACCACATCGCGAAACGGCAGATGCAAGAGCAAAGTCTGCCGGTGCTGCTCGACAAAGGCTGGCGCGGCGTGGTGTGCCATGATGTCCAGGCGGCTCTGACCTATCGTCGCCTTGACGGCAAAACGCTCCAGCGTGCCCTCGCTGCCACCGACGCGCGTGATGATGTCGGCGCTGTCAGTCTCCCAGAACCAATCAGAGAGGGATTCAGCAAAATCGCGGAACATCTCCTCGTTCTGTTTCAACGCCGCCAAAGCGTTGTGGCGGTCGCTGATGTCGCGGATGATGCCGATGAACTGGGCCTTGCGCACCACACCGAGATCACCCACGGAAATTTCGATGGGAAAAATCTCACCATTCCTGCGCCGCGCCACCATCTCGCGCCGACGGCCCATCACCTTGGTTTCATGGGTGTGCAGGTAGTGCCCGACATGGGCCTTGTGGCTGGCAGCCAGACCATCATCCATGAGAATTTCAACGGATTTGCCCACCATCTCGTCGCGCGTGTAGCCGAACGTATCGAGCATCGCCTTGTTCACATTCTGAATAATCATCGCGTGATCGGCGATGATCACCGCTTCACCGACCGAATCCAGGATGATGCGCAGCTGCAATTCCGCAAGCTCCGCCGCGCGCGAGGCGGCAGCGCGTAATTCCTCCTCCATCAACTGAGCCGCTTGGCGAGACAATTGCTGGTCGCGATCCGTGTCGGCATAGCTTGCGCTGACCAGTTCAAGCAGACGCTGCAGGTCCACGTCACCCGAGGCTGACGTCGCTTTGCGCAACTGACGGGCAAGCAGCCGATGCATCAGCCCTCGCTGATCGTGGTGATGGTCATGGTTTGGTTGTGCAATTCGCTGCGCCCGCTGTTCTGATGAGGGGCGATTTCTCCATAGGAGTAGAAGCCGATCTGCGTGGCATTCGGCCCGAGAATGTCGGCCACCGCCTCCACCTCATCGGCGATGCGTTGCCCCATCATCAATTTGCGCCCAATGCAACTCACCAGCAGCGCCAAAACCGGCCCGTCGGTCAAAGCCGCCTGACCGCCCGCATGTGCCGCCCCTTCCACCAGGGCTGGAAAACTGCCGCGCATCAACTGCGCCTGACTGCCTTGCGGCACATCGCCTGCGAACAGCAGCGTTTTCTGATCCTCAGAAAAGCCAACCATCGTGCGCACCAACGTATTGGCCTCGTCCCCCGGACGGCGCACGGCAAGCGGGAACAGGAGCCCACTGCCCGGAAGATTGGCGGCCTCATTGCCCAGATAGCGTTTGTAAAGATCAAGCGCCGGCTCGCCATCGAGCTCATAAAGCGTGTTGCCGTCTGACCGCGTGACGATGCGTTCCGGCCCGAACGGCTCCCAACCGCCATAGCTGCCCCAGCCGAACCGAAGCCGCTCACCATACAATCCCAGCGCCGCAACGATCCCCTCTGCCGGCGGTGCATCGGCCCCGACGAAAGCATGTTGGAAATCAGCCCCATCGCCGGCCAGACCGCCGGTGAGCAAGACATCCGGCGGCAGAACGTCCCGCAAGCCATTGACCAACAGCGTACCGTTGGTGAGCATACCATCGGCAAGCACGAACAGGGCGCGCAGCCCTTCACGCGGCATATTCCGCGCCAAAGCGGCCCCGGCGGCACGGGAATCTTCGAAATCGGCAAGCCGCACGCTGGCCATTTCAACATGCGATGAGTCGAAGCGGATCGCGGCGGCAGAGATGCTGTCGTCATTGACCTCCGGCCCGGCGATTTCCCCCCCGGTGGAACAGCCAAGGATACGGGCATGCGGATATTGGGCGCGCAACGGGGCGTAAACATCATGCCCAGCCAAAATGGACGGCGATACGAAATAAACCACGGCCTGTGCCGTTGAGGCATCGTCCCCAAACTGCCAGCCACGCGCGCGACTCCAAGTGACCGGAATGATCTGCACGGAGAAACTCCTCGCTGTCGGCCATCCCACAACATTGTTCGTCAACAGAAGTTCAAATGTTAAATTTCTTTATCCAAACTGGCAAGTTTTACGTGCGCCCACATCGTTTCAGTTGAATTATTTCGACAATCGGTTCTGCGGCAGATGAGTGTCCTCCTCTGCCGCAGAACCGCATCGATCGGCCAATGATGGATCAGATGATCGACCACCATTCAACCTGGCTGCGGAGCGCTCCGCCGGGTGGTCAGCAGAAGCACACCCAGCGCCGTCACCACCAGCATCAGCGGGATCGCCGCGAACCCGAACAGCACCGAAACGCTATAGCCGCTTGAGATCAGAATACCGCCGATCATCGGCCCGGCAATCGAGCCGAAGCGCCCGATGCCATTCGCCCAACCCACGCCGGTGGAACGGATGAAGGTCGGATAGAAAACCCCCGCCACCGCATTCAGCCCCACCTGCCCGGCCGAGGCGAAGAAGCCCGCGATGAAGACGGCAACAATCAAGGCCAGTTCCGCAAAGCCCGCCTGCCCGATTGCCGCCACGCAGGGAATGGCCGCTGCCATCCAGCACAGCACAGCCACAGCGCCCTTCTTGTCGATCAGCCGCGTGACAATCACGCTCCCGACTGCCGCACCCGTCTGATACATCGCACCGATCAGCGCCGCATGGCTTGCCGCAATTCCGGCACTGGCCAGCATCGTCGGCGTCCAGCTGATGACGAAAAGATTGGCCGTAAGCCCCGCGACAAAGGCGATCCACAACAGAATCGTGGTAATCGCGCGCCCCCCGGTGAACAGCAGATAGACGGGCAGCCCCTTGGCCGGCTTTTCGCTGGTAACAATCTGAACATCGCGGTCAAATCGCTGCACCGCGAGCGCGTGCAGACCCGCCAGCAACTCATCGCGGCGGTCAGGGCGCGCGGCGAGGAAGCGCAGCGATTCCGACATTTTCAGGAACAGCACGCAGGCCAGCACCACCGCACCGACACCGCCGATCAGCGGCACCACCCTCCAGCCGAAGCTGCCGACAAGACCACCGGCCACCCAGCCCGGCAGCGCGCCACCCAGCGTGTAGCCGACGAACATCACCCCGATCACACCCGCACGGGTTTTGCGTTGGGCAAACTCAGCATTCAGCGCAATCGCGTTCGGGATTGCCCCACCCAACCCAATGCCCGCCACAAACCGCAAAGCCGCCAACTGGTCGATACTGCTGACAAACGCGCAGCCAGCGGTGAGCAGACCGAACAAAGCCACGCCCAAAATCGTCATCGGTCTACGGCCCACCCGGTCGCCGAGGCCGCCAAAGATAAAGGCACCGGCCATGAACCCCGCCAAACCGGCGGAAATCGCCGTGCCGAATTGCGGCTTCGTCGCTCCCAAATGCGACACTAAAGCCGGCCCGATATAGCCGAGAAAATTCAAATCATAGCCATCGAACAACATGATGAGAAAACACAGTACCAAGATCATCTGCCGGGATGACGGCTTGATGTCGGTATCGAGGATATGATCGAGATGAAGGCTAGCTGCCATGTTTCCCTCCCCAGGGCGTTTCATTGAACCCGTCTGCGCGGATTTATTTAATTTTGAACAGATTTCGTGCATTTTCGCCAAGGATGTTCCGGGTATCCTGTTCCGGCCAATCCAATTTGGTCACGTGCGACGTATCGGCACAGATGAACGGCTCATCAGATCCGAATAGTAACTGCCCGGTTCCAATGATGCTGCGCGCCATCTCCAGCATCGGCGTGTAGAAGCTACAGGTGTCATAGTAGAGATTTTTGGCGTATTCGCTCGGCAGTTTGGTGATGTTCTTCCGGCAATCCGGGAAGATGCGATAGCCGTTATCGAGCCGTTGCAGCAGCGGCAGCAGCGTGCCGCCCGTGTGTGGCAGCACCAGCTTGATGTTCGGATAACGCTCGAACACCCCGCCATAGATCATCCGGGTGGCGGCCGTCGTCGTCTCGTAGACGAATCCCACGCGGATCGGCAGTTCGAACTCGTTCATATGGTCCGCACCCAGCGGCGCCATCGGGTGTTCGACCACCGGCAGACCGCGCTCGCTGACGATCTGCCAGAACGGATCGAGCTTTGGATCATTCAACGGCATGCCCGCGATGTGCGAGCCGATGGCGATGCCAACGAATAGCGGTTCGGCCGTCACCCGGTTGAGTTCCCGCACGCAGGCCTCGATATTGGCCATCGGCAGCGTCGCCAGCCCCCGGAATCGGTCAGGATGCGCGCGACAGGCGCGGGCAATCGCGTCGTTGATATGGCGCGCCATGCGGATCTGGTTCGCCTCGTCCCAATCATAGACGCTGGGGCTGCTCAGCGAGAGCAGCCGCATGTCCACGCCCTGGGCGTCCATCACCCTCAGTCGTTCCTCCACGCTGAAGAACGAATCGCGATACCACGCAACCGTGCTGCCCTTGTGTTTGAGAAAGACCGCACCGTCATTCTCATGAGTAACGGTCAGGCCGAGCAGCGTCTTGAGTTCCTCAAGATAGCTGGCATCGACGATATGGGCGTGAACGTCGATGATCATGCCGCAGCCACCTTGCTGCGAGCGCCGCGCAGCGTGGCGATGATGTCGTCGGCATCGTCACCCACCGCATCGCCACGCCAACCGACATGGCCATCCGGGCGCACCAGCACCAGTCGGCGCTCATAGAGTGCTGCGGCATCCGCATCGGCGATGTCGTGCACCTCCAGCGGCAAGCCCTGACGCAAGGCCGCGTCGATGAGGGCGGAGGCGTCGGACGGGTGGTCGCCGAAGCGCAACAGCACGAAGGCGCGACCGAACAGATCGAGGGTGGATTTGCCCGGAGCGAGCCACACATGCGGCGCACGGGCACCGGGGCGTGCGCTTTGCACGTAGTTCAACGCGCTCCACGGCGGCGGGGCGCTGCCATCATGCACAATCACCGGTGAGGTATCGTAGCGGTAGCCGAGCTGTACGCCCAGCGAATCCCAGTCCTCACGTGCGCTGACCTGCATCCGTGAGCCGACCGCCATGCGGGTTTGCGCCCCTTCCGGCGTGTCGTCCAGAATGGCCGCGCAATCGCCTGGCGAGATCCAGGCGCGAAAATTGGCAGCCGACGCGGCGGCCGCCTCGGCAGCAATCTGGCGGCGTTCCTGGGTGTAGGAGTCAAGCAACCCCTCACCCGCCCAGCCTTCAAGGGCGGCTTGCAGCTTCCAGCCCAGATTCACGCTATCGGCCACACCGGTGTTCATGCCATGCCCACCGGTGGGCGACATTGCGTGGGCTGCGTCGCCCGCCAGAAAGACGCGACCGGAATTGAAAGTTTCGGCGGTGAGTTCCGAACGCCGCCACGGAGTGATCGAGAGCAATTCGAAATCGACGTCGATTGCCCCCATGCCACGGCGGACCGCGGCCTCAACATCGAAATTGTCGAGATCCATCATCGCTTCATTGCCGATGATCGTCATCCGCCACAGCTCGCGTCCGTCCACCACCGTCAGATTGCCCCAAGTACCCTTGGTATCGACAAAAATATAGCGTTCGGCTTCGCCCTTATCATGGGCGGCCAGCAGGCCTGGTGCCTTGAGATAGACGTTGAGTGAGTAGCTCAGCACCGGCTTTCCGAGCATCTTAATGCCCAAATTCTGCCGAATCCCGCTGCCAGCGCCATCGCAGGCGACCAGATATTTCGCCCGAATCAGCGTCTGCTCACCGGTCTGCGTATCGACGGTGACAGCCTCAAGCCCATCGGCCATTTCGGTGATGCGCTCAAGCTTACGGTGATGGATGATATTGACGCCTCTGTGCTCGCGCGCCGCGTTTTCCAGGATCGGGTTGAACCACATTTGTGGACAACGCTGGCGTTTTTCGGGGCTTTGCGGTGGCGGCAGCAGATCCTTGCAGCTTGGATTTTCGTCCCGCGCCAGGGTGAAGCCGGCCATGCTGGTGCAATAGACGATGTTGAGGTGGTAATCGTTGTTGAAGCCACAATTGTAAACGCGATCAACCATCCCCCAGCGACGGCAGAATTCCATTGTACGGGTCAGAATGATGCCCAGACGCGGATGATGCACTGCGCCGTCACCCGCCTCGATCAGGGTGCAATCAACACCGCGCCAGCCAAGTTCAAGCGCCGTCGCCAAACCAACAGGACCGCCCCCAACAACAAGAACCGGGGTATCAATCGTATTCATCTGTCCGTTCCATCGCTTAAGATTCTTATTTTTTGAAAAAAGAGGAATGAATGAACGGCGCGCCAACCATCAAACACCGTGAATACTGTTCACGCCGTCGCGCCATCCGAACGTCACCCCCCGTCACCAACCGGGTTTTTGGTGATTGCTTGACCCGGCCTCACACCGTTCTAGACGGCGGGTTCATCAAACTAAAATATTAATTAAGCCTTAATTTATAATTTAAAGCGATAAGTTTACGGTTTTTCATTGCCAATCGCCCACTCAATGGCATCGATGACAAGCTGCAATGCGCTGGAAATCGGCTGATCGCGTATGGCGAGCAGCAGGTCGCTGGCCACTGACAGATCGCCAATCGGCCGGGCGATGACGCCCTGGGCGATCCGGCCTGATTGGGTGGCAGGCTGGATGGACACGCCAAGGTCTCCCGCCACCAGATCAAGAATCGTCCGGTAATTGGAGGCTTGATGGGTGATATTCGGTGTCACCCCCATCCGCAGGCACGCCGTCATCACCAGATCATGCAGCCCCGGCGCGCCCTGCCGCGAGAACATGATGAACTCCTTCTCTGCCAGTGCGCGCAGATTGACCTCCCCCTGCCGCGCAAGCGGCAAACTTTCGGGCAGGATTGCCATCAGCGGGTCCGACCGCAGCACCTTGGTTTTGACCCCGCGCTCGCTGACCGGTCCGCGGAGCAGCCCGATATCGATGTCTCCGCGGGAGAGCACAGTGATTTGTGAGGCGGAGGGCATTTCTGACAGTTTCAGATGCAGCCCCTGCGCCGTCTGCCGAATCCGCCGCATCATTGCCGGCAGCAGCGTCTGCCCCACTGACGCAATGAAGGCGAGATTGACTGTGCCCCGATAACCACTCGCCACATCCCGCGCCTCCGCGCTGGCTTTGCTTGCGGCATCAAGGATTTCGACCGTCCGTTGCAGGAAATGGATGCCAGCTTCGGTCAATTCCACCCGCCGCTTGGTGCGTGTGAGCAGTTTGACGCCGATTTCGTCCTCAAGGGCGCGGATCTGAACACTCAATGCAGGTTGCGCCACATTGAGCAATTGTGCGGCCTGGGTGAAGCTCCGGGTTTGGGCAACTGCCAAAAAATAGCGCAAATGCCTCAGTTCCATACGAGTTGGACTTTCCGGCGGCCGCGGATTTTTGGGGTCTGTTGGATCGAACTATGCCACACTTTTCGTCGCATCCCTTACAGATGCAACAGATTGCGGCCGACATCACGTCGCGTCAACGCTGACCGGCCCCGCCTGTGACCGGTCAGCGAGTCCCAAGATCAGACGGCGAGGTCGTGCATCACGCGGATCAGGTCCGACTTACCCTCGAAGCCGATGCCCGGCAATTCGGGCATCGTCACGCGGCCATTTTCAACCCGCACACCATCCGGGAAGCCACCATAGGGCTGGAACAAGTCGGGATAGCTCTCATTGCCACCCAATCCCAAACCGGCGGCGATCATCAGCGACATTTGGTGGCCGCCATGCGGAATGCAGCGTGACGGCGACCAACCGAATTGTTTGAGTACCTCCAGCGTACGCAGATATTCCACCAGGCCATAGGATAGCGCGCAATCGAATTGCAGCCAGTCGCGATCCGGCCGCATGCCGCCATGGCGCAGCAGATTGCGAGCGTCTTGGTGGGAGAACAGATTCTCGCCAGTGGCCATCGGACCGGGATAGAATTCCGACAGCGCCGCCTGCAACGCATAATCCAGCGGGTCGCCCACTTCTTCGTACCAGAACAACGGGTAGTCGCGCAGCATCTTGGCGTAGGCGATGCCGGTTTCCAGATCGAAGCGACCGTTGGCGTCCACGGCCAATTGGGCCTGACTGCCGATTTCGGTCAGCACGGACTCAATACGGGCCTGATCTTCGGCAATCGAGGCACCGCCGATTTTCATTTTCACCACGTTATAGCCACGGTCGAGATAGCCGCGCATCTCCGCCCGCAGCGCGGAATTGTCCTTGCCCGGATAGTAGTAGCCACCGGCCGCATAGACGAACACACTCGGATCGGCCTCGCGACCATGACGCTCCGCAAGCAAACGGAACAATGGCTTGCCCTCGATCTTCGCCACCGCGTCCCAGATCGCCATGTCAAGCGTGCCGACGGCGACCGAGCGTTCGCCATGCCCGCCCGGCTTTTCATTCACCATCATCGCCGCCCAGACCTTGGCCGGATCGATGTTGTCGCGCGTATCATCGAGCAGGCTTTTGGGATCGGCTTCCAGGATACGGGTGCGGAAACGCTCACGGATCAGGCCGCCTTGGCCATAACGACCATTGGAATTGAACCCATACCCCACCACCGGCTTCCCATCACGGATCACATCGGTGACGACGGCAACAAGGCTCGTGGTCATCTTGGTGAAGTCGATATAGGCGTTGCGGATGGGTGACGAAATCGGCTGAGTGATTTCACGAACATCTACAATGCGCATGGCGTGCTGTGCTCCTCTGGATCGAATGGCGACCGCGTACGCCGATAATTGGCGAGATGACGGGAGAAAAGCCCAATGCTAAATTTCACCACCATGATGCAAGATCGGCATTGTCGATGGATTTGAACTGGCTGGACGATCTCATTGCCCTGGCCGAGCACCGCAATTTTTCGCGGGCGGCGGAAGCACGACATGTCACGCAACCGGCGTTTAGCCGACGCATCCAATCGCTCGAATCCTGGGTCGGCACATTGTTGGTCCGCCGCTCGCCGCACTCTGTGGCGTTGACGGCGGCCGGCGAGTATCTGCTCAGCCGGGCCGCCGACATTACCCGCGATCTGCGGCAGATGCGACGAGGGGCGCTGAAAATTGCCGGACGTGAACAGGCGGCGCTGACTATTGCCGCCACGCATGCACTCTCCTTCACCTTTTTCCCGGCCTGGGTGCGTGCCGCCGCTCCGCTGGAGGCATTGGGCACGCTTAACCTCGTGTCGGACACTATGGCGGCGTGCGAGAGAGTTTTATTGGCGGGTGACGCTGATTTCCTGCTCTGTCACCATTATCCGGGACTGGCAGAACGCTTCGAGCCAGAGCGTTTCGCGTTCATCGTCATTGGCACGGATCACTTGGTGCCAGTGTCAGCGGTGGATGCCAGCGGAGCCGCAATGTTCGAACTGCCCAAGGCAACGAATACACCGGTTCGCTACCTGGCCTACAGCGCCAGTTCCGGCCTGGGGCGGATTTTGGAACATGCTGGATGTGCGCCCGGCAAGAACCTGCCGCTCGACACCGTGTTCACCTCTCCGGTGGCCGCCGCTTTGCAAACAATGGCGCGGCAAGGCCACGGCATTGCGTGGTTGCCCCGCTCGTTGGCGCAGGACGATATCGCAGCCAGACGCTTAGTGTGCGTGGGCGACGCGGCGTTTTCGGTTCCGGTCGAAATCCGCCTCATGCGGGCACGCGCGCAGAAATCCGGTCTGGCCGAAGCGTTCTGGCAGGCCGCCTCTTGCGTCCCTGAAAAGATGCCAACGGACATGTTCACGAAAGCTGAACTGGGCGCAGGATAAGCCCATCACGCACGGCTTTCTCCCGACGCAGGCCATTCGCAATACCGGCTATTCGCATGGGGAACGAGGCGGGCTGCATCTCCGGCAATGGACGTGCACCCTACAGCAGCAAAACTTGATCCGTGCATCATGATAAAATCGGCAAGCTGTACGGTCAGCGGACGCGCTAAAATCGTTTTACAAAGCCGTATCGAACACGGCTTTGTCGCATACGACGAACGCAGCGTGTGTCGGCACAAGTTGAAGGCCTAGCGTATGACTCTCGAACAACTGCGCGTCTTCGTCGCCGTGGCCGAACGTCAACATATGACCCAGGCGGCAGCGGCGCTCAATCTGGCGCAATCTGCGGCCAGCACGGCAATCGCAGCCCTTGAAGCGCGGCACGGGGCGAAGCTTTTCAACCGTGTCGGTCGACGCATTGAGCTGACGCAGACCGGGGCGCTTTTCCTGGTGGAGGCCCGCGCAGTGCTGGCCCGTGCCGAGGCGGCTGAATTGCTGCTGTCAGAACTGGGTGGCCTGAAACGCGGAACCCTGCCGATCCATGCCAGCCAAACCATCGCCAGCTACTGGCTCCCACGCCATCTGGTGGCGTTTCGGCGGAAATATCCCGGCATCGAACTCCATCTGACGGTCGGCAACACCGCACAAGTCGCAGATGCCGTGCGCGACGGCATTGCCGCGCTTGGTCTGGTCGAGGGCGTGATCGCAGATCCCGCCTTGGAGATGATCAACGTTGCGCGCGATCAATTGGTGGTCGTGGTCGGGCCTGAACATCCATGGGCGCTGCACAGTGACATCGCACCGGGGCAACTGATCCAAAGCGAATGGGTGCTGCGAGAGCCCGGATCAGGCACGCGATCGGTTTTTGAGGCGGCTTTGAAGGATTTCGGAATTCCGCTGGCATCGATCAACGTGGCTTTGCAATTACCCTCCAATGAGGCGGTACGGGCGGCGGTGGAAGCCGGCATGGGGGCGACGGCGATTTCCGCCTCCGTCGCCGCCCCTAGTCTGGAGGCCGGTCTGTTGCGCCAAGTCGCGATTAAACTGCCGGAGCGCGCGTTTTATGCCATTCGCCATGTGGAGCGTTCCGCAAGTCAGGCCGCTGACACATTACTGGCCATGATGTCAGCGGTGCCCAACGTCAAACAATCCCAAGCAGATGGATCAGCCCCAGGCTGAACGCGCCGAGCACCAGCAGTGAGAGCGTGACAGCTGTCGTCACCCGCCCACCAGCCCGCGTCACCACGCGCAGATCGGTGCCCAAGCCCAGGGCCGCCATCGACACCACCGTCAGCAGATTGGCCACCGCCGCAATCGGCGCAAGTGTCACCGCTGGCACCAGATCGGCCGACCGCAGCGCCGCCAGGGCCAGAAATCCCACGATGAACCACGGCACCAATTTATGCAGCTTCGGCTTGCCTGGGGCGGGGCGGTCACCGGTGGTCACATGCGGCAGGGCCTCATCCGGCTCGTCACGCAGACGCAGGGTCAACACCGACAGCCCCAACACAACCGGGCCAAGCATCAGCACGCGGACCAGCTTGACCAACGTGCCGATATGTACGGCGGCAGTGCCCAGCGGGGCAGTGGCCGCCAGTACCTGCGGCACGGCGTAGACGGTCAGGCCAGCCAAAACGCCATATTGAATGCCACTCAGATGCAGCAGCAGCGGCAGCAATGGCAGCCCAAGAACCACGGCCACACCGAGCACGGCGGTGAAGGCGATGGAGGCCGCCACGTCCTCGCCATCCGCACCGATCACTGGGGCGACGGCTGCAATCGCGGAATTGCCGCAGATCGAGTTGCCACAGGCGATCAGCGTGGCCATGCGGTGTGGCAGTCCCAGCAATCGGCCGATGCCATAGCTTGCCGCAATCGCCACCACAACGATTCCGGCGATGCCCAGCAGCAACCCCGGCCCCGCCGCCGCGATCGACTTGGCGCTAACCGATGCGCCGAGCAGAAAGACGGCAATTTCCAGCAAGGTCTTGGCACTGAAATTGATGCCTGCAAACCAGCCCAGGCTGGGCTGCCACGCCGTGCGCACCGCTGTGCCAACAAGAATGGCCAGCACAAGTGCCTCCAGCCATGTTGCGTGGGCAAGGTGTGTTTCAATCTGTTCCAGACCTTCGGCAACCAGGGTCACGCCAAGACAGAGCAGCAGCCCGGGCAGCACACGGAAGCAGCCAGCCTGCCAAGGCTTGCCTGTCTTGGAATGGCCCTTGATAGGCTCGCCGATTGCGCGGAGTGTCATGATGTCCTCATGTGCATTGAGGCAGCACGATGGCTCCGCCCGCTTGACAAACTCCAACCGTATGATGCGATCCAATCAATCTGCAATTCAGATTGATTAAAATGTTATTTAGTAATTTCTTGATTATCAGAAGGCGCCCCTTCTGACCGGCAAATGCGAATTGTCATGGCTTAAGCTTGCCCGACGCGCGCGGTAACTGGCTGCCAAAAATGGCTTGATCATCAAGGACACTTTAGGCCGTGAACTCATAAACCACCTTTCGGCTCGGCATCACTTGCGATTCAAGGTTTTCGAATCTGGGAGCCTTGGATGACACGCCGCCGGTATGAGTTGACTGACCATGAGTGGTCGATCCTTTCGCCTTTTTTGCCCAACAAGCCTCGCGGCGTGCCGCGTGTTGATGACCGGCGCGTGCTGAACGGCATTCTCTGGCGGTTCCGCACCGGCTCGCCTTGGGCGGAAATCCCCGAACGCTACGGGCCCCCGACCACCTGCTACAACCGCTTCGTGCGCTGGCGAAAGGCGGGGGTGTGGGATCGGCTTTTGCAAGCTGTATCAGCGGCTTACGACGGCGACATTGTGACGATGGCTGCATGGGACGTTCCCGTGGGGGCCTTACCAGCAAACTCCATGCGCTTGTCGACGCAGAAGGTTGCCCCGTCACGTTGCACCTGACGGCTGGCCAGATTGCAGATTGTCAGGAAGCCTGCGCGCTGATCGAGACCGTGGGCGAAGGCGATATCGTGCTGGGCGACAAGGGCTATGACACCAACGCCGTCCGGGCCAAGCTCGCCGAGAAGAAGGCTTGGGCGAACATCCCGCCCAAAGCCAACCGTCGCGGGACATTTGTCTTCTCGAAATGGGTCTATCGGCAACGCATTCTTGTTGAGCGCTTCTTCAATCGGATCAAACAGTTCCGCGGCATCGCACGCGCTACGACAAAGACCCAGCCAACTTCCTCGCCGCCGTCAAACTCGTCGCAGCAAAGGGATGGTGTCGAAGTTTATGAGTCCGCTGCCTAGGCCGAAGCCCGCTTTGTACACGTGTACAAAGCGGGGGACTCATCGGGGTGTCACCCTGCCTTGTCGTCGATCAGCTTGGCCACCCGGCGCAGGGCGAGCAGATAGCCTTGCGTGCCAAAGCCCGCGATGACGCCATCGGCGCGGCCGGAGACAAAGGAGTGGTGGCGGAATTCCTCGCGCTTATGGACGTTGGAAATATGCACCTCCATCACCGGATGATCGAAGGTGTTCAGCGCATCCAGGATCGCCACCGAATAATGCGTGAACGCCGCCGGGTTGATCACGATGCCGCCAGCCGTCTCGCGCGCCTCGTGAATCCAGTCGATGATCTCGTATTCGCGGTTGGATTGATGAAAACGAATCTCCAGCCCGAGCTCCTCGCCCAGCGCACGACATTGCGCCTCCACATCCGCCAGGGTCTCATGCCCATAGATATGCGGCTGACGCTTGCCGAGCAGGTTCAGGTTCGGGCCATTGAGAACATAGACAAGGCGGCTCATGGGCAGACTCCAACTCAGTGATGGGCGAGGATTTCGCCCAGGAATTGCTTCGCACGCGGATGCTGCGGAGATTTGAAGAAAATCTCCGGATGTGCCTCTTCGAGGATCTGGCCATCGGCCATGAAGATCACCCGATCCGCCACCTGACGCGCAAAGCCCATCTCATGGGTGACGCAGATCATCGTCATACCGTCCTGCGCCAGACCGATCATGGTGTCGAGCACCTCTTTGACCATCTCCGGGTCCAGCGCCGAGGTCGGCTCGTCGAACAGCATCACCTTGGGCTGCATGCACAAGGCCCGCGCAATCGCCACGCGCTGCTGCTGGCCGCCTGAAAGCTGGGCGGGGTATTTGTCGGCCTGATTGCCGATATGCACGCGATCCAGATAACGCCGTGCGGTGGCCTCGGCCTCGGACTTGCTGGTTCCGCGCACCCGGATGGGGGCGAGCATGCAGTTCTGCAGCACCGTCATATGCGGGAACAGATTGAAGCTCTGAAACACCATGCCGACTTCCTGGCGCACGATATCGATGGCCTTGTGGTTGTCAGTCACCGAGACGCCATCCACCACGATGCGGCCTTTCTGATAGGCTTCGAGGTGGTTGATGCACCGGATCAACGTCGATTTGCCAGAGCCCGACGGCCCGCACAGCACGATTTTCTCGCCTTTGCGGACCGACAGGTTGACGGATTTCAAGGCCTGGAAATCGCCATACCATTTCTCCACCGCCTCCATCAGGATCAGCGGTTGCTCGGTCGCGACGGAGGAGGTGGAGTCATTGGTCATGGTCAGGTTCCTGGACAGGGAAAAGAAGCGGGCAGCAGATCAGGAGGCGACGAACGTCACGCCCTCGACCGCATCCGGGAAGGACGCCGGCGGCTCCTGCTTCATCCACAGCTCATACGCGCCCTTCAGAACGCCGTTGGTCTTGATCTGATCGATGAAGGTGTTGGCCGCCGCGTTGAGTTCCTTGTCACCCAGGCGGGTGCAGGCACCGTTGAACAGGCGGGTGAATTCCAACTTCGTCTCATACAGGCCCGGCTTGGCCTGATTGATGCGGTCCAGATAGAACATGTTGCCGCCGACGACATCGACCTGGCCGGAGACCAGCGCCTGGATGGTCGCCGCATCGTCGTCATAACGACGAATGGTGGTGCCTTCCGGGGCGTTCTTCGTCACCTGGATATCCTGCACGCTGGCGCGCGGCACGCCGATGGTGAAGCCCTTCATGTCGGCATTGGTCTTAATCGTCGCCGATTTCGGGCCGACAAGCTGAATGATGTTGGCCACATAGGGCTTGGAGAACTGCACCACCTTGGCGCGCTCCGGCAGCATCGCCATGGTGGCGAACAGGATGTCAACGCGTCCGGTGGTCAGCGCCGGAATGCGGTTGACCACGGCCAGCGGCACAAACTCAACGCCCACGCCCAGATATTTGGCGAATGCGGTGCCGATGACGGCATCAAACCCATCCGACGCGCCGGAGGTGTTCACGAAGCCCCAGGGCGGGTTGTCGCCCTGAATGCCGATCAGCACCTTGCCACGGCTTTTGATGGTGGCGATGCTGTCAGCGGCAAAGGCGTGGCGCGGCAGCAGGCTGGCACCGAGGGCCAACGAGCCAGCGCCCAGCAGAACGCGGCGCGAGAGGCGGAAATTGTCAGTCATGGACGGCTTCCTTGCTTGTTGGGTGAGGGGTGAAGGAACAAGACGGGCAGTTCACCGCGACGCGGCGAACTTCGCCTCTAGCCGGGCGCTGTAAAACGACAGCGGCCAGCACAGGACGAAGTAGATGGCGCCCACCACGCCGAAGACCAGGATGGGGGCAAAGATCTGGTTGGAGACAATCTGCCCGGCACGCGCCAATTCGATGAACCCGACGATGGCGGCCAGTGAGGTGCCCTTGATCAACTGCACGGCATAGCCAACCGTGG
The DNA here is from genome assembly GCA_031291725.1 of Acetobacteraceae bacterium. GTDB lineage: Bacteria > Pseudomonadota > Alphaproteobacteria > Acetobacterales > Acetobacteraceae > CAIQQQ01. The sequence goes on along the minus strand of JARLIM010000034.1, from coordinate 27,461 downwards.
CCGGCTGGGCGATGCGCAAGGCTTGCGGCAGAATCACGTCGCGCAGGCGGGAGACCATCGGCAGGCCGAGCGCGGTTGCCGCCTCGGTCTGGCCACGCGGCAGCGCCTGAATTGCACCGCGCCAGATATCGCCGAGAAACGCGCTGGCATTGAGCGTGAAGGCGAGCGTCACCGCAGCCCAGGCCGGCACCTGAATGCCGATCAGGCCCAGGCCGTAATAGACCACGAAAAGCTGCATCAGCAGCGGCGTGCCCTGAAAGACGCCGATATAGAAAATCATCACCCGACGCAGCCAGGCACTCTGCGCCGTGCGCGCCACCGCCACGATCAGGCCGACAATGCCGCCACCGGTGAAGGCGATGGCCGACAACAGAATGGTCCATTTCAGACCGGCGAGGAGGAAGACGAAATCCTTGAGGCTGAAGACGGTATTCATGCTCAGCTCCTCAGCGGGTGGGATAGTTGAAATATTGGCGCGAGATCAGCGCAAATGCGCTCATCAACATCCAGGAGATCGCGAGGTACATCAGCGTGACGGTAAAATAGACCTCGAAACTGCGGAATGTATCGCTGTCGATCCGCTGCGCCACCGATGTCAGTTCATAGGCGGCGATGGAGGTGCAGATGCTCGACGTCAAGGTCAGCATGATGAACTGCCCGGTCAGCGACGGGTAAATCGCGCGCAATGCCGGTTTGAGCACGATCAGCCGAAACACCTCGCCCTTGTGCAGCCCCAGCGCAAGACCGGCCTCCACCTGTCCCTTATGGATCGACTGCACGCCGCCGCGGATGATCTCAATCGAGTAGGCACCGCCATTGATGCCGAGTGCAATGATCGCGGTGACGGTGGGATTGAGCTTCAACCCAAGTGAAGGAAGGGCAAAATAGAGAAAAAAGATTTGCACCAGGAAGGGCGTGTTACGGGTGATCTCGATAAACGCGATCACCAGGCGCCGCAGCCATGCAATGTGCGATCCGCGTGCGAAAACACCGAAAATGCCAATGACCAGGGCCAAACTCATGCCGGCCAATGCCAGCCCAAGCGTGCCCAGACAGCCCCAGAGAAGGGCGGGCATATGGTCCCAGACCACCGAGAAATCCAGAGTGTATCCCATCCGCTCCCCCAACCGTGCATTCTGCAATTAACCATCTGGTTAATGTCTGGCGTTGCATTTTGCAATGCATAAATTCATCCCGGCGGCAGGGTGATTTGCGCGGCGATGCCCTGTTGGATCCGTGGCGATTTGCTCAAATCGATCAGCGTGTCGATCACGGCATATGCGTCGGTCAGCGCCAGGTATCTCTGGCGCCGGCAGGCGGCTATCGGCGGGGGTGGCTCGGATCGAAACTGCGGTCGAAGATGACTGTGACGGCCAAGTCCGGCACGCTCATCAATCAGTTCTATCGCCCCTTGGAGCGTGCAGAGGATTTGAGGACCGCTCCCGCGTCTGGATAGCGGCGCGTCAATTCACCCACGAACGCGCGCGCAAGCCAATCAGACAATTTGTCCAGCGTCTGGCGAAATTGCACGCGCTCGTCCGGGGCGAGCGCTGAGAGGATGAGATCCTCCAATGCGAGACTCAGCGGGTCCGCCTGCTGACGCAGTTCGATGCCTTTGTCGGTGATAAACAGCCGGAACTGCCGCGCGTCACACTCGTCCAATTCGCGGCGCACCAGTGCGGCCTTGATCAACCGTGATAAAATACGTGACGTCGCCGAACGCTCGAAGCGCGTTTGCGCAGCGAGCGTGGTGAAATTCACCCCCGGTTGATCACCAACCAACCGCAACACCCGCAGCGCCTGCACGTCCAACCCAAAGCGCCGCTCAAACATTTTGGCTGCGGGTTTGATCGCATCCTCTGAAATCGAGGCGAGTTGGTAGGTAAAGCTTTGCTGCAACATTATTTTTTGCCCTTGCGGAAGGCCGTTTTAGGTTAAGAAATCTGTTGCATCAAGATATTGTTGTAAATTACAACAATAAGATAATCGGTTCGTAAGCCGAAGCGCAAGGCCACGGTCAGCCACGCGTGTGACTTCAAAAGGAAGCCTTCATGAGCCAGACTGTCCTGACTGCCGGAGCCCCTCATGCCTTGAGCCGGTTCCGCCTGATTGCCGCCTGCACCATCGGCAATGCGCTGGAATTCTACGATTTCGTGATTTTCAGCTTCTTCGCCAGCACCATCGGCGCAGTGTTTTTTCCGGCGCAGGATACCACGGTGCAATTGCTGCTCTCATTTGGCACCTATGGCGTTGGCTTCTTTCTGCGCCCGCTTGGCGGCCTGGTGCTTGGAGCTTATGCCGATCGGAAGGGACGCAAGACGGCAACTGTGCTCACGCTGTTCCTGATGGCACTCGGCACGGCGATGATCGGCCTCGCGCCCACCTATGCCAGCGTAGGCGTTGCCGGGCCGTTGATTGTGGTGTTGGCACGGCTGCTTCAGGGCTTTTCAGCCGGCGGCGAAGTTGGTGCATCCACCACGCTGCTGGCGGAATACGCCCCCCCGAGCGAACGCGGTTTCTATGGCAGTTGGCAGCTGGCCAGTCAGGGTTTGGCGGTGCTGGCGGCTTCGGGTATGGCCTGGGCGATGTCGAGCCTGTTGCCGGCCGATCAGGTGAAGGCCTGGGGCTGGCGGGTGCCGTTTTTGATCGGCATCTTCATCGTTCCCATCGGGGTGTGGCTGCGCCGTGCACTCAATGAGACGCATGCCAACGAGGATGACACAAGAACGCGCAGTATCAGTTCGCTCTCCATCACTTTGCGCGACCATCTCGACAAGGTCATTGCAGGTGTTGGCATGATCATCGGCGGCACTGCCTCAAACGCGGTCGTGGTGCTCTACATGTCCACCTATGCAGTGCGTCAACTGCATCTGCCGCCGACGAGCGCCTTGTTCGCCGGGTTGATGGCCGGATTGGTGACGCTGGTTGTCTCGCCCATCGCCGGCGCGTTGTCCGACCGCTTCGGGCGTAAGACGGTGGCGGGAATTTCCTATCTGCTGATGGCATTGACGATCTACCCGGCCTTCCTGCTGCTCAACGCACATCCGCTGCTCTCCACGCTGCTCGGTGTGGTGATCTTCCTCGGCGCGCTCAATGCCGGTGGCGGGGCACCGATCATCATCACATTGGCTGAGATTTTTCCCGTTGAGGTGCGCGCCACCGGCATGTCGCTGGTCTATGCGTTGGGCGTGGCAATCTTTGGCGGGTTTGGCCAGTTCATTGTCACGTGGCTGATCGCCGCCACCGGCAGCCCGGTTGCACCAGCCTATTACGTGATCGCCTGCTGTGCTTCGACATTGATTGCCTTGTTCTCCATCCCGGAAATGTCCCGCAAGGTGCTGTCATGATGCAACTCGTTCCTGAAATCGTGGCCTTCGCCGCTGAGTTGGTCGCTGTGCGGCGTGACATTCATGCCCATCCCGAGATTGGCTTCACCGAAACCCGCACCGCCGCGATCGTGGCCACAGCACTCAATGACTGGGGCGTTGAGGTGCATGCCGGCATCGGCGGCACTGGCGTGGTCGGCGTCATCCGCGGCAATCGGCCGGGCCGACGGATCGGCTTACGTGCGGATATGGACGCACTGCCCATGCAGGAAACCACCGGGCTGGCCTATGCCTCCACCCATCCCGGGGCATTTCATGGGTGTGGGCATGATGGGCACACCGCCATGCTGCTCGCCGCCGCCCGCTATCTGTCGGCCAGCCGCCGCTTTGCCGGTGAGGTTGTGTTGATCTTCCAGCCTGCCGAAGAAGGTCTCGGCGGCGCGGTGGCGATGCTGCGTGATGGATTGTTTGAGCGATTCCCATGTGATGAGATCTATGGCCTGCACAATTGGCCGAACGCTCCGCTGGGCCAGATCACCCTCAAACACGGGGCGGCAATGGCGGCATCGGATAATTTCGACATCGTGGTACGTGGCAAGGGAGCGCATGGAGCCGAGCCGCAGAATTCCGCCGACCCAATCATGGCCGCAACTGCCATCGCCCAGGGCTTGCAGACCATCGTCAGCCGCAATGTTGGGCCGTTGCGTTCGGCCACCGTATCGGTGACGCAGTTCCATGCCGGGTCTGCCTATAACGTGATCCCGGAAAGTGCCCATCTGGCCGGCACCATTCGCACGTTCGATCCGGTGGTGCGCGAGTTGATCGCCGAGCGGATGCGCCAAATCGCATCCAGCGTCGCCGAGGGCTACGGCACCACGGCGGAGGTGACGGTGCGCAACCTGTTCCAGGTGCTCTACAACAGTGAGGCTCAATCAGAGGCTGCGATGGACGTGGCGCGGCTATTGGTTGGGCCTGAATTGGCCAAATTCGAAACGCAGCCGGTCGGAGGCAGCGAGGATTTTGCCGACATGCTGCAGTATGTACCCGGCGCTTACCTGTTTCTTGGCCAGGGACCGGGGCCGTCGCTGCACAATCCGCGCTATGATTTCAACGATGACGCATTGCCGATCGGGGCATCGCTGTATGCGCGGATTGCCGAAGCGCGCGGGTGATCAAGCCGCCATATCTGCCTGAGACAGCCGCCCCCGATACAGGGCGGCGACAAGGTCGGATTGCGAAATGATGCCCGATAGCCTGCGGTCTGCATCAACAACGACCACATGGCGCAGCCCGGCATCGGCCATCAGCGGCACCAGTTCGACGATATGGGTCGACTCGCTGACGCTGCGCACCCCACGCAGCATGATCTGTCCGACGACTTCCGGACGCGCGGCATGGTCGGAATTCGGGAGGCTGATCATCCGGCGGAAGCAGGCTTTGAGGTCGTCGAACACATCCAGTTCGGAACTGGCCATGAAATCGGTATCCGCCACCATGCCTACCACCCGGCATGCACGGTCAAGAACGGGCAGCGTGCGAATGTCATGCCGACGCAGTAACGTCCACGCCTCTTGCAGCGAGGTGCCGAACTGCACCGCCACCACATCACGCGACATGATGTCCGCACAGGTGATCTCGCCAAATCGGCGATGATAGGCGTGCATTTCGGCGCGCTGGAACAGCCCCTCCAGATCATCGCGCGCGACGTCGAGCACCTGATCATATTCCTGCAAAATGGCGTCCAGATCTTCGCGATGCACACCCAATCGCTCGGTGGGCTTGGGGTCGGCGGTGTGATGCACCCCCTGCCCTGGCCATTGCCGATGCGGATAAGCGCGGCGGGTGGCGTTGTTGAACACAATGGCCGCCAGCATCAAAATGGCTGAATTCAGTGCCACCGGCACCATCACGAAATGATAACCCGCCGATGTGACGGCGGGACCGCCCAACACCGTCGTCAGAGCAATCGCCCCGCTCGGTGGATGCAGACAACGCAGGGCGAACATCGCAGCAATGGCCAGGGCGGCGGCGAGGCCGGCGGCAAGCAGGGGTTGGTCGATATAGCGTGCACAGGTAACGCCGATCAGGGCCGCCGTCACGTTGCCACCGATGATCGACCAAGGCTGCGCCAATGGGCTGGACGGCACCGCGAACAGCAGCACCGCCGAGGCCCCCATCGGCGCAATCAACAGCGGCATCGCAATGCCGTCACCCCACGGGTGGGTGCACACGAAGCCGGTTAGCAACAAGCCACATAAAGCACCAAGGCTGCCACGCACCCGCTCAACGGTGCTGGCAGCCATCGGCACCGGCACAAATCCACGCAGCCATTCGACGATGGCTGCGCCTGTCGACGCTCTCATACAGCAATCAAACTCCGCTCTTGGACCACAGGCACGGCATGTGCCAGCGCGAAGCGGGCAATGGCGGTGATATCATCCAGCGCCAGGACAGGCACCGGCAGCGCCAAGGCGGTATCGCTCGCCACACCGATGATTGCCGTGTCATCCGGTTGCAGCAATGGCTTGCCGTTTGCCGGCCGATGAATTTCGAGCTTCGGGAAGACATCGCGCTTGAAGCCCTCCACCAGCACCAGATCCACCGGCGACATCCGGGCGAGCAGGGCCGCCAGATTTGGCTCCGGCTCGTCACGCAACTCATGCATCAATGCCCAACGCCGGCCGGAGCCAATCATCACTTCGCTCGCTCCGGCAAGCCGGTGGGTGTGGCTGTCCTTGCCGGGTTGGTCGATGTCAAAGGCGTGGTGCGCGTGTTTGATGGTCGACACACGCACCCCCTGCCTGACAAGTGTCGGGATCAGGTGCGACAGCAGCGTGGTCTTGCCGCTGCCGCTCCAGCCGATAATGCCGAAAACCCTCATTTGGCGGCCCTTTCCTGCAACCTATGCTCGACGGCGAACAGCAGCCCACCCCGGCTTGTGTAGGCCCACCACGTCAGCAGAATGCAACTGAGATAGAAGCCGAGGAAGCCATACAACGCCACCTCCGGCCCGCCAGTGGCCGCTATCGAGGAACCAAAGCTTTTCGGAATGAAGAATGCCCCAAAGGCCGCTATCGCCGAGGTGAAGCCGATGATTGCCGCCGATTCCTTGTCGGATTGCCGTGCGAAGGCCTCCGGCGTCAGGCCCGGCTCAAGCCGCTTGATCTCCTGACGCATGATTGCCGGGATCATCTGGAAGGTAGAGGCATTGCCCACACCGCTGGCCGCGAACAGGAACAGGAAGCTGGCGAAAAACACTGGAAAGGCGCTCGGGTCGGTCTTCATGCCGACGGCATAGAGAATACCCAGCGTGCCCAGGCTCATCGCCACGAACACCCACAGCGTGATCCGCCCGCCACCGAAGCGATCGGACGGCTTGCCCGCCGCCGCCCGTGCCACCGCACCGACCAACGGGCCGAGGAAGGCGTAGGCGAGCGCGTTGACGTTGGGGAACAGAATTTTCGACAACAGCGGAAAAGCCGCCGAAAAGCCGATGAATGAGCCGAATGTGCCAGTGTAGAGCCAGCACATGATCCAATTATGCGAACGGCGGAAGATCACCGATTGATCGGCGAAGGACGCCTTCATCGTCGCGATGTCGTTCATGCCGAACCAGGCGGCGAAGGCACTCGCGGCGATGAATGGCACGAAGACGAAGCCGGCATTCTGCAACCACAACGTCGTCGTCACCCCGGCCTTGGCGGCATGCTGCGGATCGCCGCCGAGCCAGCCGAACACGCCGGAGGTAATCGCCAAAGGAACCACGAACTGCACCACGCTCACGCCAAGATTGCCCAAACCCGCATTGATCGCCAGTGCGTTGCCTTTCTCCGCCTTGGGGAAGAAGAAAGAGATGTTGGCCATCGAGGAGGCAAAATTGCCACCGCCCAAGCCGCAGAGCAGCGACAGCAGCAGGAAGACCCAATACGGCGAGTGAGGGTTCTGCACCGCAAAGCCCATCCCGAGTGCCGGAATCATCAGCGACCAAGTGGTCAATGTCGTCCACAAGCGTCCGCCGAACATCGCCGGCATAAAGGCGTAGAACACGCGCAACGTGGCCCCCGATAGGCCGGGCATGGCCGCGAGCCAGAACAGCTGATCGTTGCGGAAGGCAAAGCCGACGGTGGGCAGCTTGGCCACCACCACCGACCACACCATCCAGATCGCAAATGACAGAAGCAGGCATGGCACCGAAATCCACAGATTGCGCCGTGCGATACGGCGACCGGTGGTGGCCCAGAATGTCGCATCCTCCGGCCGCCAATCCTTGATCGCGCCCGCCCCTGCCAGCGCGCCTTGTTGCGCCGGGCCGTGCAGCGATTGCATTTCCGGCAATTCCGGCAGGCTCGCCACCGGCACACCCGCATTCTGTGCCGCCCGCTCCATCTGGCGGATCGAGACATGCATCCAGATCAGCGCGATGCCGGCGACGCTGAAGAGCAGCCAGAAACAACTTTGCCACAGACCGGTGAGGTCATTGAGCGCCCCGAAGGCAATCGGCAACATGAAACCACCCAGACCGCCGACGAGGCCGACCACGCCCCCCACGGCGCCCACGCGATCAGGGTAATAGACAGGAATGTGCTTATAAACCGCAGCCTTTCCCAAGCTCATGAAAAAGCCAAGCACCGAGGCCACCACCATGAAGCCGACGACGCTGAGCGAGGCGCTGAAGGCAATCGGCCCATGAATGCCCTGCATCACATACTGCGTCGGCGGATAGGAGAGCAGGAAGGTGCAGATCACCGAGACCGAGAAGGTCCAGTACATAATCCGCCGCGCACCGTATTTATCCGCCAGATGGCCACCATAGGCGCGGAATACTGAGGCCGGAATCGAATAGGCCGCCCCGATCGCGCCTGCCGCCGCGATGCCGACGCCATAGACGCCCATCAGATAATGCGGCAGCCACAATGCCAACGAAACAAAGCCGCCGAAGACAAAGAAGTAATACAGCGAGAAGCGCCACACCTGCAGATGGCTCAGTGGCTCCAACTGCGCGCGCAATCCTTCCGCCGGTCGACCGGCGGCACGACGCGCGATCAGATCGGGGTCATCCTTGGTCAACACCAGGAACACCACCGCCATCGCCGCCAATATCCCACCCCACAGCACCGCCACCGCCTGCCAGCCACAGGTGAGCATCACGGTGGGGGCGGCGAGTTTGGTCAGCGCGGCACCGATATTGCCCGCACCGAAAATGCCCAGCGCTGTGCCCTGCTTCTCACGTGGAAACCATTTGGCAACATAGGCCACCCCCACTGAAAACGAGCCGCCGGAAATACCCACGCCCAGGGCGGCCAGCAGGAAGGTTTGGTAGTCATAGGCAAAATACAGCAGCAAGGTCATCACGGCGGCGGCGAGCATGGTGAAGAAGAACACCATCCGCCCACCATACTGATCCGCCCAGATACCCAGGATCAGCCGGATCAGCGAGCCGGTCAGGATCGGCGTGCCAACGAGCAGGCCGAGCTGTGTGTCCGTCAGGCCGAGATTCTTCTGAATCTGGATGCCGATGATGGCAAAGATCGTCCAGACCGCGAAACACAGGGTGAAGGCGATGGTCGACAGCCACAGAGCCCGGCTCTGATCTGTCTTGTTGACCGTAACGCTACTCATATCCGTTCCCTTTGCGTGATCGGCGTGGAGGACACGGCCCCTGTCGCACCGGGCATTCACCCGGCGTGTGCGGTCATGCCCAAATTCATGTCGTGGTGGCCTCAACGGCAAGCGGCTGCACGGCTTCCGGGCCATCGATCAGCGGATCGAGTTGGAAGCGGGCACGCGCTGCGTCGATGTTGATGATGTGGATGGTGTCGCCTTCCACCTGCAGGCCATGCTGGCCAATGCCGGCAAGCGTGCGGGAGAAGGTTTCGCGCGTCATGCCAAGCTGGGATGCGATCAGCCGCTTCTCCAGCGTCAGCTTGAACGACGCCGCAGGCAGGACCTGCTCGGCAATCTTGAGGAAGTAGCAGCCCACGCGCTCCTCGGCCGAGCGCAGCTTGATGTTCTTCGCACTCTTCACCTGCCGCCGGAAATGCGCCGCCTCGCACGCCAATACGGCCAGACACAGCGCATGATCCGACGCCACCGCGCGGCGGAAGGCCTCGGCCTGGATCATCACCAACTGCGCTTCATCAAGCACACGGGCGCGCAGCAGATAGGGCTGACGGTTGAGCACCGCAGCGGGCAGCAGCAAATCGCCGGGGCCGACGAGTTCAATCAATGTCTCATCGCTCCCGCGCACACCGAACAACTCGACGCTGCCGGAGACCACGCAGAGCAGAAAGGCCGGGGTTTCAGCCTGTTCGAACAACATGCTGCCCGGCGGCATGCGGTGCAGCACGGCGAATTCCGTCAGACGGTCAAGCGTCTCGCCCGACACCGCCCGCAGCCACGCAACCGTCGCCAGCGCGGCGCGCGGCGTCGTAGGCGGTTGCTGTGGGGTATCGACCCGCGACTGCATGTTGTCCAAGCGCTCCGTGACCATGGCGACCTCCATCGGATTCAGACTTCTCTCATCCGATGAGTGACTCCTTTCCGCAATCCGCGTGCTGGATCGCGTAGGCATAATTGATATATGTCACGTTCAATTATACGTAATTCGATTTATATCAATTGATTTGAGTCAATGAATACGATTGATGAGACGCTCAGAACCCCCCTCACCACGCTCCACCCACGAATCGCAGGACACCAGGAATGAGCCACTTCCTCGATCGGCTGACCTTCTTCAGAAAGCGGGAAACCCCGTTCGCCGGTGGGCATGGCGTGGTCACAGACGAGCCACGCAGTTGGGAGGACGGCTATCGCAAGCGCTGGCAGCACGACAAAATCGTCCGCTCCACGCATGGCGTGAACTGCACCGGCTCGTGCTCATGGAAGATCTACGTCAAGGGCGGGATCGTCACCTGGGAGACGCAGCAGACCGATTATCCGCGCACGCGCCCCGACCTGCCCAACCACGAGCCACGCGGTTGCGCGCGTGGGGCGAGCTATTCGTGGTATCTCTATTCGGCCAACCGGGTGAAGCACCCGATGGTGCGCGGCCGCCTGCTGAAACTGTGGCGCGAGGCCTGCACCCACCTCTCCCCTGTCGCCGCCTGGGCCTCGATTGTCGAGAACAAAGAGAGCCGCGCAAGCTACACCTCCAAGCGCGGCCTGGGCGGGCTGGTGCGGGCGGGGTGGGATGAGGTCAACGAGATCATCGCCGCCGCCAACGCCTACACGGTGAAGGCGCATGGGCCGGACCGGGTGGTTGGCTTCTCACCGATTCCGGCGATGTCGATGATCTCCTACGCGGCGGGCGCGCGTTACCTCTCGCTGATGGGCGGCGTGTGTCTGAGCTTCTACGACTGGTATTGCGACCTGCCGCCGGCCAGCCCGATGACCTGGGGCGAGCAGACGGACGTGCCGGAAAGTGCCGATTGGTATAATGCCGGCTATCTGATGCTCTGGGGCTCCAACGTGCCGCAGACCCGCACGCCGGATGCGCATTTCTACACCGAAGTGCGCTACAAGGGCACCAAGAGCGTTGTGGTCTCGCCGGATTACGCCGAGGCCACCAAGTTCGCCGATCTGTGGCTGCACCCCAAACAGGGCACGGACGCCGCCCTGGCGCTCGCCATCGGTCATGTCATCCTGCGCGAATTCCACCTCGCCCGCGCGGTGCCCTATTTCGAGGATTACGCGCGGCGCACCACCGATCTGCCCATGCTCGTCCGCCTCGTGCGCAAGGGCGATGCCTATGTGCCCGAGCGCCTGCTGCGCGCGGAGGATTTCGCCGATAATCTCGGCGAGGCCAACAACGCCGCCTGGAAAACCATGGCGTTCGATGAGGACGGCACCCCGGTCGTCCCCCTCGGCTCGGTCGGCTTCCGCTGGGGCGAGCAGGGCAAGTGGAACCTGCAACCACGGGACAGCGCCGGACGCGAAGTGAAACTCGCCCTCACGCTCGACGGCAGCGCCTCCATTGCCTCCGTCGCCTTCCCCTATTTCGGCGGCACCGCCACCAATGGCTTCACCGCCACCGATCATGCCGACGTGCTGCATCGCAATATCCCTGTCCGCAGCCTGCGCCTGCGCGATGGCGAGACGCTGGTGGCGACCGTGTTCGAGCTGGTCTGCGCCAATTACGGCCTGGATCGCGGCTTCGGCGGCGAGAACGTCGCCACCTCCTACGATGAGGACGTGCCCTTCACCCCGGCCTGGGCCGAGCGCATCACCGGCGTGCCGCGCCACCACATCATCCATGTCGCGCGCGAATTCGCTGACAACGCCGAGAAAACCACCGGTCGCTCGATGGTCATTCTCGGCGCCGGTCTGAACCATTGGTTCCACATGGACATGGCCTATCGCGGCATCATCAACATGCTGGTCTTCTGCGGCTGCATCGGCCAGTCCGGCGGTGGCTGGTCGCATTATGTCGGGCAGGAGAAGCTGCGCCCGCAGACCGGCTGGGCGCCGATTGCCTTCGGGCTCGACTGGTCCAAGCCGCCGCGCCAGCAGAACGGCACCTCGTTCTTCTACGCCCACACCGATCAGTGGCGCTATGAGACGCTCAACGTGTCCGACATCCTCTCCCCCACCGCGCCGGCGGGCGATTGGAGCGGCAGCCCGATCGACTACAATGTGCGCGCCGAGCGGATGGGCTGGCTGCCCTCCGCCCCACAACTCAAGCAGAACCCGCTGGGCATCGCGGCCAGCGCCCGCGCCGCCGGGCTGACACCGGCCGATTATGTGGCCAGCGCGCTGCAATCGGGCGACCTCGAACTGTCCTGCCACGACCCGGACGCGCCAGAGAATTGGCCGCGCAACATGTTCGTCTGGCGCTCCAATCTGCTCGGCTCATCGGGCAAGGGGCATGAGTATTTCCTCAAGCATCTGCTCGGCACCAGCAACGGCGTGCTTGGCCGCGATCTGGGCGCGGAAGGCGGCGTGAAGCCGCAGGATGTGGCGTGGCATGAGCAGGCGCCGGAGGGGAAGCTCGACCTGCTGGTGACGCTGGATTTCCGCATGTCCACCACCTGCGTCTACTCGGACATCGTGCTGCCGACGGCGACCTGGTATGAGAAGAACGATCTCAACACGTCCGACATGCACCCGTTCATCCACCCGCTGACGGCGGCGGTGGACCCGGCCTGGGAGGCGCGCAGCGATTGGCAGATCTATCGCGATCTGGCGGCAAAATTCTCCGACATCGCGCCGGAAGTGCTCGGCGTGGAGACCGATGTCGTCCTCACCCCGATCCAGCACGACACCGCCGGGGAACTCGCCCAGCCCTATGACGTGGCGGATTGGAAGCGCGACGGCGCGTTGCCGCTGCCCGGCCGCACCATGGCCTCGGTTTCGGTGGTGGAGCGCGATTATCCCAATCTCCATGCCCGCTTCACCGCCATCGGCCCGCTGCTGGAAAAGACCGGCAATGGCGGCAAGGGCATCGGCTGGAACACCCAGCACGAGGTGGAGTTCCTGCGCGCGCTCAACGGCGTTGTCACCAGCGGTGCCGCCATCGGCCAGCCTCGCCTGGATCGCGACATCGACGCCATCGAGGCCATTCTCAGCTTGGCCCCGGAGACCAATGGCGAAGTGGCGGTCAAGGCCTGGGCGGCGCTCGGCAAGATGACCGGGCTGGATCACACCCATCTGGCGCTGCCCAAGGAAGACGAGAAGATCCGCTTCCGCGACATCGTGGCGCAACCGCGCAAGATCATCTCCTCACCGACCTGGTCGGGGCTGGAAAGCGAGCATGTCTGCTACAATGCCGGATACACCAACGTGCACGAACAGATCCCGTGGCGCACGCTGACCGGACGCCAGCAGCTCTATCAGGATCATCTGTGGATGCGCGCCTTCGGGGAAGCGCTGGTGACGTGGCGCCCGCCTGTCGATACCCGTGCGACGGCACACATCTTCGGCAAGCATGGCAACGGCAACCCGGAAATCGCGCTCAACTTCGTCACGCCGCATCAGAAATGGGGCATCCACAGCACCTACACCGACAATCTGCTGATGCTCACCCTCAGCCGCGGCGGGCCGTGCATCTGGATCAGCGAAACGGATGCGAAATCGGTCGGCATCACCGACAATGATTGGGTGGAGGCGTTCAACACCAACGGTGCGCTGGTCGCCCGTGCGGTGGTCTCTCAGCGCGTCAATCCCGGCATGGTGATGATGTATCACGCCCAGGAGAAGATCGTGAACATCCCCGGCAGCGAGGTTACCGGTCTGCGCGGCGGCATCCACAACTCGGTCACGCGCGTGGCGATGAAACCCACGCACATGATCGGCGGCTACGCCCAGCAATCCTATGGCTTCAACTATTACGGCACCGTCGGCAGCAACCGCGACGAGTTCATCGTCATCCGGCGGATGAACAAGATCGACTGGCTCGATGGCAGCACACCCACGATGCAGCCCACTGGGCAGAAGGAGACAGTGGCATGAAGATCCGCGCACAGATCGGCATGGTGCTCAATCTGGACAAATGCATCGGCTGTCACACCTGCTCCGTCACCTGCAAGAATGTCTGGACCAGCCGCGAGGGCGTTGAATACGCCTGGTTCAACAATGTCGAGACCAAGCCGGGCATTGGCTATCCGAAGGATTGGGAGAACCAGAAGCGCTGGAAGGGCGGCTGGAAGCGCAATTCCAACGGTGCGCTGGAGCCGCGCATCGGGGCGAAATGGCGGGTGCTGGCCAACATCTTCGCCAATCCGGATCTGCCGGAGATCGACGATTACTACGAGCCCTTCACCTTCGATTACGCCCATCTGCAGACCGCGCCCGAAGGCAAGGTAATGCCCACCGCACGGCCGCGCTCGCTGATCAGCGGTGAGCGGATGGAGAAGATCAACTGGGGGCCGAACTGGGAGGAAATCCTCGGCGGCGCGTTCGCCGGGCGCTCGGCGGATCAGAATTTCGAGGGCGTGCAGAAGGACATCTACGGCGCGTTCGAAAACACCTTCATGATGTATCTGCCGCGCCTGTGCGAGCATTGCCTGAACCCGACCTGCGTCGCCGCCTGCCCGTCCGGCGCGATCTACAAGCGCGAGGAGGACGGCATCGTCCTGATCGACCAGGACAAGTGTCGCGGCTGGCGCATGTGCGTATCGGCCTGCCCGTACAAGAAAATCTATTACAACTGGTCTTCCGGCAAATCGGAGAAATGCACCTTCTGCTTCCCGCGCATCGAGGCGGGGCTGCCGACCGTCTGTTCGGAAACCTGCGTCGGACGCATCCGCTATCTCGGCGTCGTGCTGTATGACGCCGATCAGATCCAGGCCGCCGCCTCCGCGCCCGACATCGGCGACCTGTATGAGCAGCAGCTGAAGGTCTTCCTCGATCCGTTCGATCCCGATGTGCAGGCGCACGCCCGCGCGGATGGCATTTCCGACGCCTGGCTGGACGCGGCGAAACATTCGCCGGTCTGGAAGATGGCGATGGACTGGAAGATCGCGTTCCCCCTGCATCCCGAATATCGCACGCTGCCCATGGTTTGGTACGTGCCGCCGCTGTCGCCGATCCAGGCCGCCGCCGCGAAGGGCGACCTCGGCGAGATCGGCGGCATGCCGGACGTGAAATCCTTGCGCATTCCGGTGGAATATCTTGCCAACCTGCTGACAGCCGGACGCACCGAGCCCGTGCAGCTTGCCCTTGAGCGGATGTTGGCCATGCGCGCCTACATGCGGTCGAAGACCGTGGACGGCGTCATCAATGACGGCATCGCAAAACGGGTCGGCCTGTCCGGCGACGACATCGAGGAGATGTACCAGCTCATGGCGATCGCCAATTACGAGGACCGTTTCGTCATTCCGACCGCGCACCGCGAAACCGGCGAGGATGCGTTCGAACTTCGCGGCTCCTGCGGCTTCTCCTTCGGCGAGAGCTGCGCCAGCAGCAAGACCGGCTTCGACCTGTTCGCCGGCAACAAGCCCAGAGCCAAGACGCCGACGGAGGTGGTGTGATGGCCCGCACCTATCGCGCACTCGCTGCACTGCTTTGCTACCCGACTGATGCTTTGCAGGCCGCCATCGGCGAGGTCGCCGAGGCGTTGGCGGAGGAGGCGATTGTCGCCGCGCCGCATCGGACAGCAATCCAGACCTTTCTGAACGAACTGGCGGCCACGGACATCTACGAGCTACAGGAACGCTACTTCGCGCTGTTCGATCGGAGCCGCACGCTGTCTCTGCATCTGTTCGAGCACGTCCACGGCGAAAGCCGTGACCGGGGACAGGCCATGGCGGACCTGATCACGCTGTATCGAGATCACGGGCTGGACATGGCGGCCGACGAATTGCCCGACTTCCTGCCACTGTTTCTCGAATTCCTGTCGCTGCTGCCGGATGCGGAGGCCCGCACGATGCTTGCCGAACCCGCCGGCATCCTGCGGGCGCTTACCGACCGCCTGGCCGCCCGCAATACCGGCTACAGCGCCGTCATGGCGGCCCTGGCGGACATTGCGGCAGCCCCGATGCTGGCCGTGTCCGACATCCCCGAGGAAGACCCCGACGATCTCGAAGCGATGGATGCTTCCTGGGAGGAGGCCGCGGTTCGCTTCGGTCCCGGCGAGGCGATCGACGGCTGCGGGACCGACCGGCTGCGGAACCAGATACGTGCCGGCCAGCGTGACGCACGACAGAACGCAACCGCGGCCTAGGGAGCAACAACCATGAACGACTGGCTCAACAACGCCCTATTCGGCTGGTATCCCTACGTGGCGCTGACGGTGTTCCTGCTGGGAAGCCTGCTGCGCTTCGATCACTCGCAGTACACTTGGCGAACCGGCTCCAGCCAGTTGCTGCGGCGCAGGCAGCTGATGTGGGGATCGAACCTGTTTCACGTCGGCATCCTCGCGATCTTCGGCGGCCACCTTGTCGGGTTGCTGACCCCGATCGTCATCTTCGACACGCTCGGCATCAGTCATACCTTTAAGCAGCTTCTTGCCATGAGCGTTGGCGGCGTGGCGGGCATTGCCTGCTGGATCGGCATTGCGTTGCTCGCGCACCGGCGGCTGTTTGACGCGCGCATCCGCAACACCTCCAGCTTCTCCGACATCGCGGTTCTGCTGCTACTCTGGGCGCAACTGACCCTCGGGCTCGCCACCATCTTCGTCTCGGCCAACCACCTCGACGGCCACGAGATGGTAAAATTCATGATCTGGGCGCAGGGAATTCTGACACTGCAGCCTGGCGTCGCCGCGCTGATCGCCGATGTCAATCCGATCTTCAAACTCCATCTGTTGCTCGGCATGACGATATTCCTGGTCTTTCCGTTCACCCGGCTGGTGCATGTCTGGAGCGCGCCGGTCTGGTATCTTGGACGCAAAGGCTACCAGATCGTCCGCACCACACGCTCCGTTACCGCCCGCACCACGGTTGCTGCCGTCCCACAGGCTGCCCTCGGTCCTGCTCGGGCCGGCCAACCCCAGCCTGCCCTGGGAGACGATTGAACCATGCGCACGAACACGCTGCGGAATTCGACCAGCCAGGTCATCGCGGTCAATGGAGCGGTCATCGCCAGCGCCGATATCGCCCGCGAGGTCCAGAACCATGAGGGCGTTTCGCCGGTCGTCGCCTGGGAGGCGGCGACCCGGGCACTCGTGGTGCGTGAACTCTTGTCCCAACGGGCGCGCGAACTCGGCCTTGTCGCCGAGCCGCGCAGCGAGAATGGCCTGCGGGAGACCGAGGAAGAGGCGATGATCCGGACGTTGCTCGAGGCCGAGGTGACGACGCCAACGGCCGACGAGGCCGCTTGCAGACGATACTACCAGTCCAATCTGGTGCGGTTTCACAGTCCGGATCTGTACGAGCCGCTGCATATCCTGTTCAAGGCAGCGCAGAGCGATCCGGTCGCTTATGCCCAGGCCGTCGCCCAGGCCGAGATCGTATTGGCCGAGATCCAGTCGGTGCCTGAACGTTTCGACAGCATCGCTCGAGCACTTTCGGCCTGCCCATCGGCGACTGACGGCGGTCGTCTTGGCCAGGTCGCACGGGGCGACACGACGCCCGAGTTCGAGGCAGCTCTGCTTCGCCTCGAGCCGGGCCAGCTATGTCCGGACATCGTGCGCACGCGCTACGGGGTGCATGTCGTTCGCCTGGACCGCAAGGTCGAGGGCGCCGTGCTGCCTTTCGAACAGGTCCAGGAGCGCATCGCCTCCTACCTCGAGGCCAGCGCCTCGCGACGGGCTGCGGCGCAATATGTCGCGCTGCTGGCCGGGCAGGCGCGGATCAGCGGATTCGATATGGCGGGTGCCTCGTCACCCCTCGTTCAGTAGGAGGCGGTGATGCTTGGCAACTTCCTGGATGCGCTGACGGATTCTGCTGCGGCGGAGGAACTTCTTACCACCATCGGCGACAATGAAATGGTGGATCGGGTCCGGGAAGCCGCGAGCGCGAACTCCGTGACACCTGGCACCTATGTGGCAGCAACGATCCGGCATCTTCTCGATCACGGCGGCGAGGACATATGGTTGGACTTACTTGGCAAGATGGCCAATTCGCCGCAACCGGGCGCAGCGGCGTTGCAGATTATCCTCGCGCGAGCGTTCCCCCAGTCGGTGAAACTTCGTGCGCCGGCGCGGTCGTCATGAACGCGATCGCTCCGGCGTTCGGCTGCGCGGCGGGAGGTAGTTCGTTTGCGGCGGCACTGGATCGGGTGCTGAGCCTTGCACCAAACAAGCTTCCACCCGAAACCGTTGCTCTGGCCAATTGCGTGGGGCGGGTCATCGCAATGCCCGCCATCGCCGGCAGTGACCTTCCCCGGTTCGATCAATCCGCCATGGACGGCTATGCCGTGCGATGCGCCGACCTGACACCCGGCGCATCGCTGCCGATGACCGGCCGCACCGCCGCGGGCGAGGCAGCTTGCCGCCTCGGTCCGTTCAGTGTGCACCGCATATTGACCGGAGCACCGTTGCCGCAAGATGCCAATGCCGTCATCGCGCAGGAGAACGTCCACAGGCGCGGTGACCATATCGAGATCGGGCGGGTTCCCGCGCCCGGGACCAATGTCCGACAGAAAGGCGAGGATATTCGCGCCGGGCAGCTTCTCATCCCCGACGGCACCCTGCTGGACTGGCGCCATATCGCGGTGTTGGCCGCTCAGGGCATTGCGGCTGTTTCGGTTCGGCGGCAGCCAAGGGTGACACTGCTGTCGAGCGGGCGCGAGCTTCGTGCAACCGGCCAGGCGTTGGCGCCGGGCGAGATCCACGATTCCAATCTCCCGATGCTGATGGCGCTGTTGACTGCGAGCGGCTCCATGGTTCTTCCCATGGCGATAGTCGCCGATGACGCGGGTGCGATGCGCTCTGCGCTTCAGGTGGCCGCCGAGGGTTCGGATCTGGTCTTAACCACTGCGGGTATCTCGGTTGGGGATGAAGACCATGTGAGGGATGCGCTGCGCGACCTCGGCGGCGACCTGCCCGTACTGTCGGTTGCCATCAAGCCGGGCAAGCCATTGGCCGCCGGCCGGCTGGGCAATGCTGTCTTCATCGGCTTGCCAGGTAATCCGCAGGCCGCGCTTGCCGGTGCCATCGCATTTGTTCGTCCGCTGCTGGCGCGGATGGTCGGGATGCAGGATACGCCGCGACTCCAGGCGCGTGCGGCGTTCGATGTCCGACGAAAGCCTGGCCGCACCGAATTCATTCCGGCAAGATTGCGCCAGGCGGAGGCCTGCCTGTGGGCGGAACGGACCGGACCGGACGGGTCCGGTCGATTTGCCCCGTTGCTTGAAGCATCCGGACTGGCCGTCCTCTCCGCGCAGGATGCGGATATCCGACACGGCGACATTCTGGCGGTGATTCCGTTCAGCCCACGCACCATGACGGGAGGCGTCTTATGAGGGAGGCGAGCAACAACGTCGCCCATCACCGCTACGAACTGGTGGTCGACAACTGGACCGCCTACGTGACCTACGAGCGGAAAGGAAACCGGATCGTCCTGCTACACACGTTGGTACCTGCCGCCCTCGAGGGAAAGGGCGTGGGTACGGCTCTGGCCCGCTCGACTTTGGAACAGATCCGACGCCAGGGGCTGCTGGTGGCCCCGGAATGCCCATTTATCGCCGGATTCATAAAGCGGCATCCCGAGTTCCAGGATATCGTCGGACCGCCGGAGAGCAACCCGCTGTGACCAGCCTTCTGTCGGTTGCAATTCGGGAGACGCAGAGGCGCTGGTCAGCGATCGGTCGCGCATGATGACCGTCCGCGCCGGCAGCACCAGAAGGCCTACCTTGCCGGTCTGGAGCCTGGGCTTCCGGCCGTTCTTTCCCGCAGCAGGGCTCTGGTCGATTGTGGCAGTTTCGCTCTGGATATGGCTGCTTGCCATCGGGTCTTTGACCTTCCCCCAGAAAAGTGAACACGTTTACAGCCTACGCGTGTCAACGCCGGAGCAAAAATGCATCGGCGCGCCGGAGAGAAAATGCATCACGGACCAACGGCCTGGGCGTGTCTGGCTGACGGCTTGTGCCGGTAGTCCTTAGGAGGGCCCCGCGCGTCGCGGAGTGCCCATTGGAAGGCTGACGCAGCGACGCGCGGGACCGGAACCGAATTTTTCGTTACGGCGTTCCCGTCGCTCGATGATTCGAAGCTGATCTCCTGCGAGTAGGGCCAAGCAGGGCGGCATCGTCGCCGCCGAATACAAGAAGGTGGGGTCGGGCGAGGACAACGACCGTCCGGCTTTGGCGCAGGCTTTGGCGGATTATCGATTCCGCTTCCTTCCCCGGAGCAAGATCAGAAGGAGCCCCCCTGCCACAAACCCTGGCATCATCTCCGGCTCCGGGATCGCATCCAGCGCCAGCGCTGCCAAGACTTGGTTTCCGTGTTCGGTCAAGTGGGTCTGATCCCACCACAGGAAGCTGTTCGGGTCCGCGCAGACCGTTCCTCCACCGGTCTGCCGGCCGACGTAGCAGGGGTCGGTCACGTCGGTAAAGTCGAACCCGGCCGGATCGTTCACCTCGGCGTCGGTCAGCGCGAAGTTATCCACGAAGTGCACCGAAATGCCGTCGCTCAGGATGAGGGCGTCGATATCGGCAAGCAGGTCCGCGTTGTAGGAGAGCGTGAACTGGGTGGCGAGGGCGGTCGTGTTACTTCCAATATAGAACGGCTTTTTCCCGACATCGTATACCAACGTCACGATGAAGGTCTTCGCGCCTTGCAAGGCAAGCGTATGTACCGCGCCTGCGGCATCCTGAGCTGCTGCCGCCAGATCAGCGGTTGCTTCCGTCACTGTCAGACTGCCGCCCAGAATGTCGGTGATGGCCTGGGAGATGTCGTCGGCTCCGATATCGACCGCATAGAGACCGGTCGGCGGCGCCACTCCTGCATGAAGGCCCGAGAAGTGCGCTACCTGTTGAACGACGTCCGGCGGCCCTGGTGCCCGGCCGGGAACTGCCGGACCCGTGGTGGCGCCACCAAATGCGTAATCGACCCCGCCCTGGATGCTGGGGAGCGGCGGGCCTAGGCCGATAGTCTGGAGGCTGGGGACCAGCGGGCCAAGGCCGAGAGTCTGGGCGAGGTCCTCCACCCAGGTTGGGCCATTGGAAAAATGGCCGGCGAAATAAGGAGGCGCCGGGTTCAACCCCCCGCTTGCGATGAACGTGTTTCCGACGTCAGAACCACTGTCACCGAAGACATATACCGCCGAGAAGGGCGAGGCGAACGCTGGCGAAGCGGCGCCCGCGACCATCGCTAAGCCGATGCAGCGGAGCAAAGCCGAGAAGGGCATTTCCGATCTCCAGGCATCACAGACAGGCTCGCCAGCACAATGCAAGAATTGCTTGCTAAAATCGTCAAGTAAATTGTTGCTTACCCTTCACCCAATCTTACTAAAACCGGTCGAATCAATGAGTTGCGCCGATCTGGATCGGTAATGTCCGAACGGACTAGGCGGTGCGGCGCTATGAAAGGCCGGCGACCTTGGCGGCTATCGGCTCATCATTCTGCGGGTCGGTCCATGCCGCCCGGATGACTTCTTGGTCACCCGTTGGAGGGCATTATGGGTGCGGGGAGCCTTGGAGACGCACGGTGACGCCGGTGGCGGGCGTTTGACCGTGCTGCACGAATATGAAATATTTGGGCGACATAAATTGGGGCAGACAGTCTATGCCCGGAACCACAACGGTGCCGCGAATCGAGCGCCGCCTTGCAGCGATCCTGGCGGCTGACGTCGCCGGCTACAGTCGGCTCATGGGAGCTGATGAGGTCGGCACCCTGACCGCCCTAAAGGAACACCGCAGCGAGCGTATCGACCCGTTCATTGCCCGCCACCACGGCCGGGTCGTCAAAGCCACCGGCGATGGTTTGCTGACTGAGTTCCCGAGTGTTGTTGATGCCGTCGCCTGTGCCATAGCGATTCAGCGTGCAATATTCGCTTTCAACGCCGGTATCCACGTTGACCGGCAGATCGTCTTGCGCATCGGCATCAATGTCGGCGACATCATCATCGACGGCAACGATATCTTCGGCGACGGTGTGAACGTTGCCGCCCGGCTGGAGGCGTTATGCGAGCCGGGAGGTGTCTGCATCTCCCGCTCTGCCAACGATCAGGTGCGCGACAAGCTGTCGTTAGCCTTCGCGGACCTGGGTGAGCAGACGGTTAAGAACATCGCGCGTGCCGTCGGCGTATTTGGGCTTACGGCGAAGGAGATTGCTTCGCTGCCCGAGGATGCGTTGCCGCAGACCCCTCCACCCGATCAGATTCAGCCGCAGCTGCGCCGCTATAATGCCGGTCTGCGGGTCGCTGGCGTGACCGTTTTGGCTGCCATCCTTGCCTTCAGTGGTTGGTGGACCCTGCGCGATAGGAGTGCTCCGGCAACCACTACGGCTCGGGTCGTGTCCCCTCCTCCTGTTGCCAACTCGCTGCAGGATCGGCGTCGGTCAATCATCGTGCTGCCCTTCGAAAACAGCAGTGGCGACCCGGCGCAGAACGACATTGCTGCGGGTATCACCCGTGACGTCATGGGCCTGATTGCCAGGAACACGATTCCACTGGTCCCGGAGATTACCGCTACGGCGTATCAGGGAAAGTCACTCGACTTGCGGCAGATCGGTCGTGAGCAGGACGTGCATTTTGTGCTCATGGGTAGTGCGCGACGGCAGGATGGTCATCTGATCGCCGCAGCGCAGCTATTTGATGCGGCTGCTGCCCGGCAGGTGTGGGGAGAGGTCTATGACTTGCCTGATGATGCCTGGGCCCAGCACATTATCGTTCAGCGCATTTACGAGAGCCTTTGGCAGGCCACAATCGATGTGGAGGCCGCGCGTGCCCGGCACGAGCGCCCAGACAGCCTCGACAAACACGACTTGCTGAACATCGCACTAGCGACGCCGCTAGGGGCGCCGACCAAGGAGCACGTGCAGGAGCGGATCGCACTGGTAGATCGGGCACTGGCGCTGGATCCTATGTTTTTTGAGGGCCTCGAACGTCAGGCGCGATTTCATGCTGAACGTGTGGTATTGGGCTACTCATCCGATCCCGCCTCCGATCTGGCGATTGCCGAGAAGGCGGCGAGCAAGATGCTGGAAATATCCCCGAACAGCCTGAATTCCTTGCGAGCCAAGTCGATCGTATTGCGAGCGCAAGGTAACTGGAACGAGGCTGCCGCCGCCGAGCGTCGAGTCATCGAGATGCAGCCACTGGAGGCCGTGCGACGTTACGAACTTGGCATGATCCAGATGGCGCAGGGGCAGCACAACGCCGCGTTAGACAGCTTCCGATCGGCGAAACGTCTCGCCGCCGGCGCTGATCCCGTCTGGTTGTTCGATA
The DNA here is from genome assembly GCA_031291725.1 of Acetobacteraceae bacterium. Classification (GTDB taxonomy): domain Bacteria; phylum Pseudomonadota; class Alphaproteobacteria; order Acetobacterales; family Acetobacteraceae; genus CAIQQQ01. The sequence goes on along the minus strand of JARLIM010000034.1, from coordinate 4,372 downwards.
CGCAAATCGCGTTGGCGGACGTTGCGATTGGCCAGCTCGCCGAGGCTATCTCGCAGGCAAGGTTGGCGACCTCCGAAGCTCCGCCGGACACCGGCCGTGCTCGTGAGTTTTCATGGCTCGCGCTTATTGCAGCCGAGAGCGCCAGCGGACGCGAAGCGGAAGCGAGCGCTGATCTGCGGGTATTTCTTGCCAAGTCACCCAGCTTGCACAGCATGGCTGAGATCAGAAAGTTGGCCCCCCTGGCGGCGAACCCGAACCTGCTCGACGGGGTGCAGCGTGCTGGAATGCCAGCCGAATGATCCGCACCCGTCATCGCCGCGTTCTGATGTCGCGCACCGTGTCCCTCGCCGCTTTAAAACGAAGACCGCGCGCTGTGGATGCGTCCGGAGCCGTGGGATCTCGATCTATCAATGCAGACCATACGCTGACGGCAGCGCGCGCGGCTGCGGTCGCTGTGGCAGCGATCATCGCCGAGCAGTTGGCGCAGCGAGTCCGTAACCTGGAAGATGATACGACGCGGATGCGCGTGGCGTCGCTGGGCTTCGACCGGATCAGTGCCGGCACGCGGCAGCCATTGCCGGCGGTCATGTTCGAGGCGATCGGCGCCGAGAAGCCTGAACTCCTGAAGCCGGTCGACAGCAGCGCATCCTTGCGCTGGCCCGGCGCGTTGAACGCCAACGAGCACCGTAGCCGGCTATCTCGCGCTGCTTGCTGGCGCCCTGCTCCGATGCGTGGTGGAGTGACTCCCCCGAGGAAAGAAGCTATACTGGCCTAGGCGGCAAGGATGAGTATTCCATACTCATAATGGGAATACCCGGCGCCTACTTCGTGGCCGCCGCGGAGTTCAATGATGAGGGACCATTCGCTAGTCTCGATGACGCCATTGCCTGGGCCGAATGCAACTACAGCGAACACATCGCACGGGCGGCGGCCGAGCGCGAAGAGTGAATGTGGAAACAGGGATCGTCGCAGCCTGTCGAGGCACCTGCTGTCCACCGATGCCGACTACCGGGACAGGTAGTATAATACGAGGGAAATGTGCGCTTTGGTGACGGTCGCGCCGCATTGCCGGACATGCGATCGTCGATCCGCTTCGTGTCAGTTGCGCTACGTGGGGTGTATGTTTGAAATGAGGGTCAAATGGACAAGCAGACCCTATATCAAGTTATCCGAGAAGAGATCCTGAAAGCCGCTGCACATCAAGCTGCTAAAGGCCCTTTCATGCTCTCAGGCAGAGGTCATGAGGCAAGGGTTAGATTAGATCGCACGATGGCAAGTATTTTGAGGCAGTGCAGCATTCCTCGCGTGAGGATTTCCGGTTTTGGCGCCTTTAACTTCTACCCAGCGCGAGTTTTCGTCAAAGCCAAGGCGTCACTTCGAGCTAGATTAGGATGGAGCCCATTTGAGGTTACTCGACAGGGAGAGGTATATTTCGTAGGCCAACCTTCTCAAACGATGACCGATGCCCCGACCTGACCACTCGCCCGGACCGTGCTGCTGGCCCTTTGGCGAACGCGGCAGCCTCCGGTTCCGCGGTGAGCCCGTGGAGCGCCGGGGTCGTCCCTATCGCCCGGACCACGCCGATGCCGCCAAGGCTCTGCCGGACGCGCGCGAGCAGCAACAAGATGCCGCGCAGTGCCGGGCGGGTGCGCTGAACCGCAAAGTCCGGGCTTGCGCTCGCTTACGCCCTGCTTACGTCGGTTTTCGGCGTTAGCCGAAAGTCCTGATAACTAATTGAACTTCCTTGGCGTCCCGTAGGGGATTCGAACCCCTGTTACCGCCGTGAGAGGGCGGTGTCCTAGGCCTCTAGACGAACGGGACAAGAGGGTCGCGCTGGGTAGCCGAAGACGGGCTTGTGGTCAAGCGCTGGGGCCGGGTGGTGTCAGGCCAGGGCGGCGTCGGAGAGGAAGAAGCCGGGGGTGGTCTGGCCGTTCCATTCTTCCGCGCGCAGGTGGCCGGCGAGGTTCAGGGGGAGGCCGTCACGGCTTAGCAGGGCGTCGGACAGGGCGCCTTCGCGGGCGCGGAACAGCAGGGCCTTCAGGCGGGGGCCGCCGCCCTCGCCTTCGACGAAGGCGCGGATGGTGTTGCCCTCCTTGCCGATGCGCTCGGCGCGGACAACGCGGGCGCGAGGGAGGACGAAGACCGGTTCTTCGTTGCCGTTGCCGAAGGGGGCGAGGTGCTGCAGCTGGCGGGCTAGTTCGGTGGTGGCGCCGGGGACCGACAGGGTGGCTTCCACGGCGAGGTCGGCGGCGGCGGGCAGGGCGGCGGCGGCGGCGAGGCGTTCGTCGAGGAAGGCGTGGAAGTCCCCAAGCCGGTCGGCCCGCAGCGAGAAGCCGGCGGCCATGGCGTGGCCGCCGCCGGTGAGCAGCAGGCCGTGCTGGCGGGCGGCGATCACCGCGCCGCCGAGGTCAATGCCGCCGACCGAGCGGCCGGAGCCCTTGGCGATGCCGTCGGCGAGGGCGGCGACGCAGGCGGGGCGGTTGAAGCGTTCCTTGATGCGGCCGGCGACGATGCCGACGACACCGGGATGCCAGTCCGCGCCGGCGACGAGCAAAGCCGGGTGGCCGGCTTCGGACTGGCGTTGGGCTTCGGCCATCGCGAGTTCCAGCATGGATAGCTCGACCTCCTGGCGCTGGCGGTTCACCGCATCCAGCGTGGCGGCGAGCGAGCGGGCCTCGATGGGGTCCTCGCACAGCAGCAGGCGGACGCCGAGATCGGCCTCGCTGATGCGCCCGGCGGCGTTGATGCGCGGGCCGAGGGCGAAGCCGCAGGTGAAGGCGGTGGGACGGTCTTTCGCCTGCGCCACGTCCAGCAGGGCGGCGATGCCGGGGCGGGCGCGCCGGGCCATCACCTTCAGGCCCTGGGTGACCAGGGCGCGGTTCAGGCCGGTGAGCGGCATCACGTCGCAGACGGTGGCGAGTGCGACGAGATCGAGCAGGGCCAGCATGTCGGGCTCCCGGCGGGTCTGGAAGAAGCCCTGGCGGCGGAGCGTACGGATGAGCGCGACGGCGGTGAGGAAGGCCACCGCGGCGGCGCAGAGGGTGCCGAGGCCGGAGCTGTCGTCCAGCCGATTGGGATTGACGGTGGCGCGGATCGGTGGGGGCGCGCCCTCGATCTTGTGGTGGTCCAGCACGATCACGTCGGCCTGGTTGTGCACCACGGCCAGGGCGTCGGCCGCCGCCGTGCCGCAATCGACGCAGACGATCAGGCGGGCCCCCTGCCCTACCAGCGCGCGCAAGGCCGGGCCGTTCGGTCCGTAGCCCTCGGTCAGGCGGTCGGGCACGTGGTAGACGACCGGGCAGCCGAGGCCGCGCAGCAGGCCGATCATCAGGGCGGAGCTGGCGGCGCCGTCGACGTCGTAATCGCCGAACACGCCGACGGTTTCGTGGTGGCGCACGGCGTGGGCCAGGCGTTCGGCCGCGGCGTCCATGTCGGTCAGCGCCGAGGGGTCGGGCAGCAGAGCGCGCAGGGTGGGGTCGAGGAAATCGGCGGCGTCCTCGATCCCGACCTGGCGGGCGGCGAGCAGCCGGCCGACGATTTCCGGCAGGCCCAGGCGCTGGGCGATGCCGAGGGCGACGCGGTCTTCCCCGGTGCGCCAGATCCAGCGCCGGCCGCTGAGGCTGCGGCCGACGCCGAGGACGAGCTCGCTCAGCGCTCGGCCCTTAGGTCGGGGTCCAGGTTTTCTTGGTGAAGTTATGGTGCCCTTCGATATAGCGCACGGTGCCGGATTTGCTGCGCATGACGATCGAATGGGTGATCGCGCCGTGGCCCAGGCGCTTGACGCCGCGCAGCATGGCGCCGGAGGTGACGCCGGTGGCGGCGAACATCACGTCGCCCTTGGCCATCTCGGCGATGGTGTATTTCTGGTTCGGGTCGTTGATGCCCATGGCGCGGGCGCGGGCGATCTGCTCGTCGTTCTCATACAGCAGCCGGCCCTGCATCTGGCCACCGATGCAGCGCAGCGCGGCGGCGGCGAGCACGCCTTCTGGCGCGCCGCCGGAGCCGAGATAGATGTCCACCTCGCTGTCGGACGTCGCGGTGGCGATCACGCCGGCGACGTCGCCATCGCTGATCAGCATGATTCGCGCGCCGGCCTCGCGGCATCGGGCGATGATTTCCTTGTGGCGGTCGCGGTCGAGGATGCAGGCCATCAGGTCGGACACGTCGCATTTCTTGGCGCGGGCCAAATTGCGCAGGTTTTCCCCGACCGAGGCGTCGATATCGACCAAGCCTTCCGGCAGGCCGCCACCGACGGCGATCTTGTCCATGTAGATGTCGGGGGCGTGCAGGAAGCCGCCGCGTTCGGCCAGCGCCACGGTGGCGATGGCGTTCGGGCCGCCCTTGGCGGTGAGGGTGGTGCCTTCCAGCGGAT
>JARLIM010000004.1 GCA_031291725.1 Acetobacteraceae bacterium | reverse complement strand
GTTACCATTTTTTTCCGGCGAGTTCTTTCAACACCGCATTGTCGAGCATCGCGTCGGCCAGGAGTTTTTTAAGCCGGGAGTTCTCGTCTTCCAGTGCCCTCAGCCGCTTGGCCTCCGACACTTCCAGACCGCCGTATTTGGCCTTCCACTTGTAGAAAGTGGCGTCGCTGATGCCGTGCTTGCGGCACACATCAACAGTCTTTGCCCCCGCTTCCTGCTCTTTGACGATTGCAATGATCTGCTCGTCCGTGAACCTGCTGCGCTTCATAAGTCCGGTCTCCTTGCGGGCCGAATCCTACTTTAAAATGGCGACATTTCAGGGGAGCACGTCACACCGGCTGCGCTGGCGCGGTGTAGTGCGGCGGCAGGCCGTCGATCTGTTCGACGTTGAAGACCGTGTAACCCTTGAGGAAGGGGAAGTCGCGTTCGACCTCGTTGCCGTTGGCATCGGTGCCGGTGCGCTGAATGCGGTTGGCGAACACCACCAGACTGCCATGCTCATGCTCCACCGCCGGCCAATGTCTGTTGCAGCAACTCCCGCACCCGGAATTTCTGGATCTTGCCCGATGCCGTGGCCGGCATCGCGGTCAGGAGTTCCAACCGCTCGGGGATGTATTGCAGCGCGACCTTCTGGCCCTTCATGTAATCGACCAGACCGGGCAGATCGAGGCTGTGTTCCGGCTTGAGCACCACGAAGGCACAAGCGCGCTCGCCCAGCCGCGCATCCGGGTAGCCGACAATGGCCACTTGGGCGATGGCGGGATGGCGGTAGAGCAGAGACTCGATCTCGACCACCGGTACATTCTCGCCGCCTCGGATGATCACATCCTTGCTGCGTCCGGTGATGCGAACATAGCCTTGCGCATCCAGCCGCGCCATGTCGCCAGTGTCGAACCAATCCTGATCGTCCGTCTCGTTCAAATGCGGACGCTTGAGATAGCCGCCGAAATTCGAGCACGAACGCAACATCAGCTTGCCCACTTCGCCATGCGGCAGGCTGTGCCCGTTGATATCAACCACCTTGAGTTCAACGCCGCGCAACGGCAGGCCGTCTGTGTTGAACGAGCGTTCGTCGTCATCCTCTGGTCGGGTTAGCGTGACGGCACCATTCTCGGTCATTCCCCAGGCGGAGATGATCTTGATGCCCAACACGCGGCGCGCCCGCTCCACCAAAGGGGTTGGAATCGGGGCACCGGCACACAGAAAGGTGCGCAGGCTGGGCACGGTCTGCCCCGCGGCCTCAACGGCTTGGGTGAGGTCGGAGAGGAAGGGAGTCGACGCCATGGTGAAGCTGGCGTGTTCCGTGCGGATGATCTCCACGGCCTGCGCAGGCTGCCAGATATCCTGCAACACAGCGCGGCCTTGGAGCATGATCGGCATGATCAGCCCGTACATGAACCCGGTCTGGTGCGACATGGGGGACGCCATCAGAACAACGTCCTGCCCGGTCAGATGCAGCCGCTCGGCATAGGGGACGATGTTGGATATCACCGTATTGGCGGAATGCATCACCGCTTTCGGCTGACCGGTGGTGCCGGAGGTGTAGAGCAATTGAGTGACATCGTCCGGCCCCGGTCGGTTGGCGGAGAGGATCGCGGCCGCATCTGGCGCGTCTTCCCAATGCGGGCCGCTCAACAACGCGTCGAAACTGTTCTCACCATCACCATCGACCACCACCAGATGCTGCAGATGAGGCAAGCTCGGTTGCAGATCTTGCGCCATCTTCTCATAGTCGAAGCCTCGGAAAAGCTTCGGCACGACGAGCAGCTTCACTTCACCATGGGCGAGCATGAAGCTCAGTTCACGTTCACGGAAAATATGCATCAACGGGTTCATCACCGCGCCAATCCGTGAGCAGGCGAGGTAGATCAGGGTGAATTGCCACCAATTCGGCAATTGGCAGCCAACGATATCGCCCCGCGCAATGCCCAACCGCGCAAGGCCGATGGCGATGCGGTCGGCCATGGTGGCAAGTTCGCGGTAGGTGAAGCGGCGGCTCTGGCCACTCTCCAGCCGATAGGCGGTCAGCGCCAGCTTGTCTGGGCAATTGGCCAGACAGGTGCCGAGATAGTCATTGATCGTCCGATCCTGCCACAGGCCTTGGGCGATCATCGCGTCGCGGCGGCGTGGCAGCAGTACAGCGTCGAATTCCATGATGCTTCCCCTTATTGTTGTTTTTGCGTGGGAATGTCTGTCTTACGCTGGCACTGCGGCCCGCCCGGCTTTGGTGCGGGCGATGATGGTTTTCATGATCTGTGCGGTGCCATCCCCGATTTGGAAGCCAAGCACATCGCGCAAGCGCTGCTCCATCAGGCCGTGATCGTAGCCGCCATGGCCGAACACCAGCAGGCATTGATGCACCACGTCATAGGCCAGCTTCGGCCCCCACCATTTGCACATCGCCGCCTCGGCGGTGTGCGGCAGATGGCGATCCTTCAGCCACAATGTTTGCAGACAGAGCAGGCGGGCGGCCTCGACTTGCGTCTGGAAGTCGGCCAGCGGGTGCGACACGCCCTGGAAGGCTGACAGCGGTTTGCCGAACGCCTCGCGCTGGGCGGCATATTCCCAGGTTTCCTCCAACGCGATTCGGGCGACCCCCAAGACCTGCAAGCCGATCAGCGCGCGCGAGAAGTCGAAGCCCTGCATCACCTGCACGAAGCCCTTGTTCTCATCTCCCAATCGGTGATCGACCGGCACGCGCACATTGTCGAAGAACAACGAACCGCGACCGATGGCGCGCTGGCCGTGGCAATCGAAGCGGTTACGTGTCAGGCCCGGCAGATCGGTCGGCACCAACAACGCCGTCACCCCATGCGCGCCGGATTGGACGCTGCCGGTGCGACCGAACACCACCACGGCATCGGCCTGATCGGCGGCGGAGATCGATGTCTTCTCGCCATTGAGGATGTAGTGATCGCCGTCGCGCTCTACGCGCAACCGCAGATTGGCCGCGTCCGAGCCGCCACGCGGTTCGGTGAGCGCAATGGCGAGCAAGGCGCGGCCCTGGATGAGCTTGTCCAACCAGGGTCTGACCACGTCTGGCCTGCCATGTTCGGCCAGGATCTGCCCGTTCAGCGAGGCGAGCAGGTTGATATAGGAGATGCTCAGATCCGCCCGCGCGATCTCCTCATGGATCACCCCGGCGGCGAGGCAGCCCAGGCCGAGGCCGCCGAAACGTTCGGGCAGTTCGGGCGCGATGAACCCCATCCTGCCCATCTCGCGCATCAGATCGCGGTCCAGAACGCGGGTCTTGTCACGTTCCAGAAAACCGGGTGCGACACGGTCGGTGGCGAAGCGGCGTACCTGATCGGCCAGGGCCTGGAGGTCTTCGTCAAGATACGGATTCATCGCGCGGCTCCGATCGTCTTATTTCACGAATTTGCGGAATTCCGGCTTGCGCCTTTCCTTCAGCGCGGCAACGCCCTCTTTGGACTCCTCGGTTTCGTAATAGAGCTTGAGCGCATACATCCCCATTCCGGCGATGCCGGATTGGTGGGCGGTGTCCATGTTGAAACTGCGCTTGGCGATGGCCAGGGCCGTCGGACTGCGCTCGCAGATCTCCTCGCCCCATTTCTGCACTTCGGCGTCAAGCTGATCATGCGGCACGCAGAGATTGGCCAGCCCCATCGCAACCGCTTCTTCGCCGCTGTAGCGACGGCAGAGATACCAAATCTCGCGCGCCTTCTTCTCGCCCACCACGCGGGCCAGGAAGGCAGTGCCGTAACCGGGATCAACCGAGCCCATCTTGGGGCCAACCTGGCCAAAAATGGCCTTGTCCGAGCAGATCGTCAGATCGCAGATCGTCGCCAGCACGTTGCCACCGCCGATGGCGAAGCCTTGCACGCGGGCGATCACCGGCTTGGGCACATCGCGGATGACGGCGTGAAGCTCCTCCATCGGCAGCCCGATGGTGCCGCGACCGTCGTAATTGCCGTCATGGGCGGATTGATCGCCGCCGGTGCAAAAGGCGCGATCACCGGCACCTGCCAACACGATGGCGCCGACGGATTTGTCGTAGCCGGCCATGTTGAACGCCTTGATCAACTCATCGCAGGTGGTGCCGCGAAAGGCGTTCATCTTGTCGGGCCGGTTGATGATGATCCAGGCCACGCCATTGCGGTTCTCGTAGATGATGTCGTGAAAGGTCATGACATTTCCTTGCTTTTTGGTCTTGAGAGCAACGGATCAACCCGCCATCGTCAGGCCGCCCGAGACGCTCAGCACCTGTCCGGTGATGTAGGCCGCGTCATCGCTGGCGAAGAAAAGGATCGCACCGGGCAGGTCGGAGGGCTGACCGATGCGGCCGAGCGGGATGGCGCGGGTGAAGGCTTCCATCAGCTTCTCGGGATTGCCCGCACCTTCCTTGTATTCGGCAAACAGCGCCGTATCGGTCGGGCCGGGGCAGACGACATTGACCGTGATGCCGTGGCGGGCATGTTCGCGGGCGATGGTCTTGGAGAAGGCGACCAACCCGCCCTTGCAGGCCGCATAAACCGCCTCTCCCGAGGAGCCGACACGTGCTGCGTCAGAGGCGATGTTGACGATGCGGCCAGATTTGCGCGCCGCCATGCCGGGCAGGACCGCGTGATGCATGTGCAAGGCGCCGGTCAGATTGATCGCGATCAGCTTCTCCCACTCGGCGGGGACGGTTTTAACGAAAGGCTTGAACACGTCCCAGCCGGCGTTGTTGACCAGCACATCCACCGGACCAAGCGCGGCCACGGTTGCCGCCACCGCTTCATCGACAGCCGCGCGATCGGTGATGTCGCATCTGAACGACGCTGCGACACCGCCAGCGGCCTCAATTTCAGCGGCAATTTTGCGCGCCGCATCCAGGTTCATGTCCAACACCGCGACCTTGGCGCCGCGTGCGGCAAACAAACGGCTGGTTGCGCCACCGATCCCACCACCGCCGCCGGTCACGATGACGGTCTTTCCTGCAAAGCTTGCCATGTCTGCTCCCATCCGCTCTGGCGATCCTATTTCGGTGACGTGCCATCGATAATAGGTAAATATATTTCCCGAAATATCGGGTTCGCCATATTATGTCAATATATTTACATACTGTTTTTGCCGACGCTCAGCTATGGCGTTGGATGCCAGAATGGGGGCATCTTCGGCAGGCTTTGCCCCATCGAAACCAGCCGCAAACGCCGCATTTTGGATTATGCCATGATCATTGAATCTGACGACGGCATCTCGCAGGCTCGGATTGAGCTGGCCAACCGTCTGTTTTTCCGCCTCTACCAATGTGCCAATCTGCTGCATAAAACCGGCACCCGCGCGGTGCAGGAAGAAGGGCTGACGACCCAGCAATGGGCGGTGATGGGCGCCTTATCGCGTCCGAAGGCGAAAGATGGCATGGGGATGGGCGAACTGACCCGCTATTTGATGGTCACGCGCCAGAATCTATCCGGCGTGCTGAAGCGCATGGAAGCGGCCGGCCACATCCAGGTGGCGCCGGGCGCGCATGATCGGCGGTCCCGGCTGATCACGATGACGGAGGCAGGCCGCTATGTTTGGACGCAGCAGGCATTGCCGAAAATCCACGCTTACTATCGGCAGGCCCTTATCGATTTTTCAGTTTCTGATATGACGCACTCTTTGCATTACCTCATGAAATTATTGAAAAATATGGAAAAAATGGACGATGCAGATTCGGATGAGCCAAATTCACAGCCTTGAGTGCGAACCGTGATTGTCTTGAATTTCCACCTGCCGATCGCCGCCGGGTTTCGGCGCCGATACGCTCTCACGCCAAGGCGATGCCTGATTTAATCCGGCCTCACGCCTGTTGTCAGCGAAAGCGGCATCCTTCGTGCGTCGCGCTGCTGGAACAGCTCGGCGCAGACTTCTCGCAGCCAGCGGTTGGCCGAATCGTGATGAAAGCGCGTGTGCCAATGCTGTTTGACGGTGAAGCCTGGGATTTCCAAAGGGCATGGCAGCACGCGCAAGCGATAGACTTGGGCCAATGTCTCGCCGATATGGCGGGGCAGGGTGGCGATGAGGTCGGTGGTGCCGATAATCGCGGGCAGGCCGAGGAAGCCAGGGAGTTCCAGTGCGAGCCGTCGCACCACCTTCTGGCGCTCCAGCGCGGCGGCAAGAAGCTGTGCGCCAGTGCCGGAGACGATGCCGATATGCTCTTCTGCTTGATAATTTTCCAGTGAGAGGGCGTCTGATATACGCGGGTGGGTGGTATTGACCAGGCACACCCAATCTTGCGGATAGAGCGTCTGTTGAAAGAAACCCGCCTCCAAATCTGGAATAAACCCAACCGCCAGATCGGCGTCGCCGGATTGTAGGGCCTGTGCGGTATTGGCGTTGATCTGTGCCGCTTCGATCTGCACTTGCGGTGCGCAGGCGCGCACATGGCGTAGAATTTGCGGCAACAGCGTGACGTGGCTGCCGTCTGTCATGCAGATGCGGAACCGCCGTTGCGCCGTGGCGGGGGTGAACATATCTTCCCACCGCGCCAGACACCGCAGCGCCTCCAGCGCCTGTCGCGCCATACCGATCATGGCGTCGGCGCGCGGGGTGGGCTGCATGCCCGACGCTGTGCGGATGAACAACGGATCGCGCAAATCGCGCCGCAATCGGGCGAGCCAGATGCTGACCGTTGGCTGGCTCTGGCCCAGTTGCTCCGCCGTGCGCGTCACGCTGCCAGTGCTGTAGAGCAGATCGAACAGCCGCAGCTGCTTGGCGTCGAGCAGGCTCGCATCGCTGGTGTCGAGGTCCGTCATTATAAAACGCAATATCGTATATTGCGTGCATTGAATAGTCACATGGTGTGGCGGCGGCCTATCGTTCTCCTCACACCGCGTGATGGTGTTGAGGGAACGCGACGTGAGAATCTGCTTTGTCGGCGCAGGCGCGCTGGGGTCCACGATCGGCGGTACGCTCGCGAAGGGCGGGGCCGATGTCTGGTTGATCGATCCGTTCCAGGCCCATGTCGACGCCATCAACGCCCACGGCCTGCGCCTGCTGGAAGCGGGCGTGGAGTCCAGCGTGAACGTCACCGCCGCGACCGGTGTTGCCGATGTGGACGGCGTGGCCGATCTGGTGATCGTGCTGGTCAAATCCTACCACACCCGTGCCGCCATCCGTGCCGCGGCACCGATCATCGGGCCGAAGACGGTGGTGATGTCGCTGCAAAACGGTCTTGGTCATGAGGATATTCTGGCCGAGGAAGTCGGCCGCAGCCGCGTGATGGCGGGCAAGACCTATGTCGGCGGCGTGCTTCTCGGCCCCGGCCATGTCCGCGCGGGCGTTGTGGGCAAGGAGACGATTATCGGTGAGCTGGACGGCACCCTCTCGCCGCGTGCCCGCAAGATTGCCGACACGTTCAACGCCTGCGGCATTCTGACCCATCTGAGCGACAACATCATGGGCACGATGTGGGACAAGCTGTTCATCAACGTGGCAGGCGGTGGGCTGACCGCGATCACCGGGCTGACCTATGGCGGGCTTTATGCTCTGCCCGTGTTGGAACAGACCGCGTTGGCGGCGATTTCCGAGGGCATCGCGGTGGCGCAGGCGGCGGGCATCGCCATCAGGATCGCCGACCCGCGCATCGCCTGGAATATGGCATCCGCCGGCCTGCCCGCCGAGTTCAAGACCTCGATGCTGCAAAGCCTGCAATCGGGCGGTGCGACTGAGGTTGATTACATCCACGGCGCCGTCGTGCAGTGGGGGGCGAGGCTGGGCATGCCCACCCCGGTGAATTCCACCATCGTTGCCTGTGTCAAAGGCATCGAATTCGCCCGCACCGATTATCCTGGCAAGGCTTGATCCCGATGTCTCTTCCCCGCGCCTATATCGAACATGTGGCCATCCGGGTGAAGGACATCCACTGGCATGTGAGATTCTTCCGCGACGTTCTGGGCCTGGGTATCCGAGACGACATGCCCGCCCAGGGCGGCGTTGCGCATCAGATTTGGGTGCTGGGCGGCGTGCAGTTGATCTCGGACCCGACATTCGAAGGCCCGGAATCCCGTCTCGCCCATCTCGGCATCATGGTGGACGATTACGACGGCGTGCTCGAACGCGCCGCCGCCTACGGTGCCACAGCGCTGCCCGCCGGGCCGAACTGGCTGGTGCTGCCGGATGGGCTGAACATTGAAATTCTCCAGGCGAACAAGGGCTCTGTTGAAGCAGCCCTCGCCATTGATCCGCGCGCATAAAGGGCTTTCAGCATGACCGTCGAAAAATACTGGGATGATGCCCGCGTGGGCGATGAATGCATCACCCCCGCCGTCACCGTCACCGAAGCGATGGTGAATGCCTATGCCGAACTGACCGGCGATTTCACGCCGGTGCATGTGGACGAGGCATACGCCAAGACCACCCCGTTCGGCACCCGCGTGGCGCATGGTTTGTTCGGCCTGTCGCTGGCCGATGGGCTGAAGACGCGGGCGGAATATCGCTTCCTGCCGGGGATGTCGCTCGGCTGGAATTGGGATTTCAAATTGCCGATCAAGCTGGGCGACACGGTGCATGTGACGTTCCGCGTCGGCTCCATGCGCACCACCAAGCGTGCAGGCTGGGGCATTGTGGTGCTGCCGTCGGAGCTGATCAACCAGCATGGCGAGGTGGTGCAGCTGGGAGAGCATCGCCTGATGATCCCGATGCGTCCCCAGGCGGAGGCGGTGTGATGAGCCAGCAAGCCTTGCCGCTGAAGGGCATTCGCGTCATCGATTACAGCCACTTCCTGGCCGGCCCGTTCATGGGGCGCTGCATGGCGGCGTTCGGGGCCGAGGTGATCAAGGTGGAGCGTCCGAGATCGGGCGATGCCGGGCGCGCGCATCCGCATTTCAAGGACGGCCAATCCGGCTATTTCCTGCAGCAGAATATGGGCAAGCAGGGATTGTGCATCGACATGCGCGACAAGCGTGGTGTGGAGATGATGCACAAGCTCGTCGATACCGCCGATGTGTTCATCGAGAACTATCGCCCCGGTGCGCTGGACCGTCTCGGCCTGGGATATGCGGCGTTGTCTGCCCGCAACCCGCGCCTGATCTACGCCTCCGTCTCCGCCTATGGCCACACCGGCCCCTATGCGGACCGCCCCGGTTTTGGGCTGATTGCCGAGGCGATGTCGGGTGCGATGGCGCAGGTGGGCAATCCGGGGGAAGCCCCGCCGCTGCTGCGCATGCCGTTGGCGGATATGTATACCGGCATTCATGGCGTGGCGGCGATCAACGCGGCGCTGTTGGGGCGGATCTCCAGCGGGCTCGGCCAGCATATCGACCTGGCACTCTATGATTGCATGGTCTCGATGCATGACTATGCGGTGCAGCGTTATTTCATGTCCGAAGGCACGGTGATGCCGCAGCAGACCGGCAGCGGTCAGCCGGATTCGACGGTTTATGGCGTCTTTCCGGCCAAGGACGGCTATCTGGTGATCGCCGCTCAGGTTGATGATGCGTGGCACCGACTGGCCAAGCTGATCGGCGGGGACGTGCTGGCCGCGGATGACCGCTTCTCCACCCCGGCCGCCCGCAATGCGCATTACGCCACGGCGATGGACATTGTGCGCGGCTGGACCCAGGCGCAGCCCTCGCGCAATGCCTGTCTGGCGGCGCTGGATGCGGCGGGCGTGCCGTCGGCACCGGTGCAGACCATCGACGAGGTGGTCAAAGACCCGCAAATCCTGGCGCGTGAGATGTTGGTGGAACACAACCATCCGGTGCTGGGCAAGGTGACGCTGCCGAACCTGCCATTCCGCTTCTCCGGCTGCGACACCACCATTCGCACCCCGGCCCCTTTGATGGGCCAGGATAATCGCCGCATCGCTGCAAGCCTAGGCCTGTCCGACGATGAGATCGAAGCGATGGTCAACGATGGCGTGCTCTATGCCGAAGCGGCGGTAGGAGCGGAATGATGGCCGCCGATAGGCCGCGATTATCCCCCCGATTGCATCGAGCTCTCTAGGCAATCCGCCAGCGTCTGCGTGTCGAGTGCCCGATAGAATTGGCTCTGGGCGTTTCCCAGCATTCCACGCAGCCGACAATCCGGCAGCAGCGTGCAGGCGCAGCCATCCGGGCGATTGCATTCCACCAAAGCCTGTTCCGCTTCCAGCCTTTGCACGAGGCTGCCGAGGCGGATGGCATTGGGTGGGATGGCCAGCATCACCCCACCGCCGGCACCGCGCACGGTTCTCGTCACGCCCAAAGCGCCCAGATCCTGCACGATCTTGTGCAAGTTATTGCGTGACAGCCCTCCCAACGCAGTCGCCAGGGCTTCGACGCTGAGATGTGCTCCTGCAGCCTCTCGACCGAGCAGAATCAGCACGCGCAGGGCGATGTCGGTGGAGGCCAGCAGGCGCATTCTGTCACCTCAATAAACTGGTATTGACGATACCACATTCTTGGTCGCATAAACCAGCATCGCCAATACCAGTTTTTGGCGCCCCCAACAGCCCACCGCATCGTGTGGGGCAGGAGTTTTCCATCATGAGTGCTGCAATGTCTCATACCTCCGCGTTTGCCGGTCGCACATTGGCCGACATCGCCACCACGCTGCCCGGTGCCACTGGGGTGTTTCGCGCGCGCAAGCTGGATTTCTGCTGTGGCGGCAAGGTGTCGTTGGCGGACGCAGCGCATGCCAAGAATCTGTCTTTGGCGGAGTTGGAGTCCGAACTGGCCGCCATGGCCGATCTGGCGCTGCCTGCCATGTGTCCTGAAGACAATGATGCGCTGATCGATCTGATCGAGACGCGCTATCACGCCACTCATCGCCGCGAATTGCCGGAATTGACCCGCCTCGCCCGTCGGGTGGAGGCGGTGCATCGGGAGAATGCCGATGTACCGCACGGTTTGGCCGATCTGCTCGAACACATGGCGGGTGAGTTGGGTGCGCATATGTGCAAGGAGGAGCAGGTTCTGTTCCCGCTGATGCGCCAGGGCGGACATCCGATGATCTCAGGTCCGATTGCAATGATGCTGTCCGAGCATGACGATCATGGCGCACAACTGCGCGAACTCGAACGCCTGACCACCGATTTCACCGCCCCTGACGGTGCCTGCACCACATGGCGCGCGCTCTATGCTGGCAGCCGCAAATTGGCCGACGATCTGATGGAGCATATCCACATCGAAAACAATCTGCTCTTCCCCCGTTTCTTGCAGCAATAAGGACCGTAGGCCATGACCGATGTCGCCTTTGCCCGCGTGCTGCATGTTTTGGCGGTCGTGCTTTGGATCGGCGGGGTCGGCATGGTGACGACGGTGCTGCTGCCGTCCATCCGAAGCCTGTATCCGCCTGCCGAGCGTTTTGCGGTATTTCACGCGCTTGAAACCCGCTTCGCCCGGCAGGCGCGGATCACCACGGCGTTCACCGGTGCGAGCGGCTTCTACATGGTCTGGCGGTTGCGGGCGTGGGATCGCTTCCACACGCCGGGCTTTTGGTGGATGCATGCGATGGTGATGACCTGGATGGTCTTCACGCTGATGCTGTTCGTCATCGAGCCGCTGTTTCTCGAATCCCTGCTTGCCCGTCAGGCGGCGATGGCCGCAGAGGCGACGTATCGGCGGATCGAGTGGTTCCACCGCCTCCTGCTCGCCCTCAGCCTCCTGACGGTGGCCGGTGCCGTGGCGGGCAGTCTGGGGTTGAATCTGTTTGACTGATAGGCGGTACAGTTGAAATCCGGCGCAATGGCATTCATCCGGCCCTCGCCACATTCTCAACCGGGAAGGCATGGCCCAAAATGACGGTCAGTGCCGCCACGCCGGGTTGTGGCGAACGGGACATGCAGCCGATCAGATCAAGCCAAGTCTCTTCTCCGGCGCTGTCAAGCAGATGGCGGATCGCGGCGGCCGCAAAGGCGCCAGGGGTGACGTTGTGCGACGCCGCTTCCATCCGCACCCGAGCCAATAATCCGGCATCGCCCAGGGCGGCCAGGGCCTCTTCGGCAGCAGCTTCCGTGGTGAGCGAGCATAGAATCTTGCCAAGCATCACTGGCCTCTTATCGCATCAGGGGGGAAGCCGCACCGGCGATGGCGCAACCGTCGATCTGTGCCTGCCCAGCCAGCAGGGCGACATATTGGGCGGCGGCACGGCGGGCGGCATTGTCTTCCAGATATTGGCCGATACGGGATCGCACCCGATCGAAGGGCAACACCGTACCCTCCACCTTGCGATCCAGCCGTAGAATATGTACGCCGTAGCGCGTGCGCACCGGCAGCGGGCAGAGTTCGCTAGGTTGAAGGGTGAGCAACGCAGCCTCGAATTCAGGCGTCGTCTCGCCGCGCTCCACCTGCCCAAGCCGTCCGCCATCTTGTGCAGACGGGCAATCTGACAGCGCCCGCGCATGGCTTTCGAAGCGATCCGGCGCTGCCTGGATGTCCGCCAGAACGGTCTCGGCGCGGGTGAGCGCCTGAGCATAGGCGGCCTCGTCACTCTGGGCGGCTTTGAACAGGATGTGCAGCGGCTCGAACAGATCGGGACTGCGGAAGCGGGATTGATTGGCGGTGTAATAGCGACGGCAACTGGCTTCATCGGCGCGAGGCGTGTGGATTTCGGTCTTCAGCAGCACGCGGATCAACGCCTCCTCCTCGGTCTCCCGCACGCCATCGGTGGTGTGCGGCATGGCGACGAGATCGAGGTCGCGGGCGCGCTGGGCGAGCAATTCGCGCACCACCAAGGCGCGGGTCGCGGCTTCCCAGGCGGCGGCAGGCGAGGGTTGATTGTGGTTCTGTACCTCGCGGGCGATATCAGCATTGGCGATCACCACGCCATTGACGCTGACGGGTTTGGGCAAGGAGGTGCTGCGCATCTCTCAGCCCCCCGCTTTCTTCAGCTGGCGCTTGCTGCGCACCACCTGATAGCCGGTCCGCCAGAGATACCAGATCGGCGCACTCCAGACATGGACCAGCCGGGTGAACGGGAAGAGCACGAAAATGCTCATGCCGAGGAACAGATGCAGCTTGAACACCGGGCTGACATCGGCCACCACCGCCGCCACGCCGGGCTGCAAGGTCAGCACGCCCTGTGCCCAGGTCATGAACTTCACCATCTCGCTGCCGTCCAGATGCTGGGCGGAGACCGGGATCGTCACCAATCCGAGAGTGAGCTGCGCCCAGAGGATCAGCAGAATTCCGGTGTCGGCGAAGCTCGAATTCGCCCGGATGCGCGCATCGAACAGCCGGCGATGGGCCAGCAGGGCGATGCCGATCCAGCACGCCACGCCCGCGATGCCGCCCGCGCTCATGGCGAGGATCTGCTTGAAGGTGTGGCTGACGCCCAGCATTTCGAACACCCAAAGCGGCGTCAGCAGGCCCACGAGATGGCCGCCGAAGATCACCAATATGCCGACATGGAAGAGGTTCGAGCCCCATGTCAGCTGGCGGCGGCGCAGCAACTGGCTGGAGCCGGTGCGCCAGGTGTATTGCGAATGGTCGAAGCGCAGCAGGCTGCCAAGCAGAAAGACAGTGATCGCGACGTAGGGATACCAGCCATACAGCGCGTTGTTGAGCCAGTCGGACATCATCGCTCTCCTCAAACGGCGTGGCTGGCGGCGCGGATGCGCGTGCGCAGGCGCTCGGTGCTGCATCCATCACCGGATTCACCGGGACCGAATTGCACTTCCGCTTCCGCCCAAACAGCATCCAGCGCTTCTAAATCGTTGGGGTCTTCCTCGGGGATGTCCGACACCGCCAGCGCGGGGGCCTCGGCCAGATCGGCCAAAGCTGCCATCACCGCGCCATAGCCGGCATCACGCCCGGCGAGGCGGTCCGTCAGCGCGCGCAGGATGCCGGAGGGCTCGGCGAGCATCGCCTTGGCTTCCTCCTGCGGCAACAGCGAGAGGAATTCCAGGAACAGCGGCAGGTAATCCGGCAACTCGCCCGCCGTCATGTCCAGCCCGTGTTCCTCATACAGCGCCAGCAGATCGGCCATCGCCTGCCCACGGTCGCGGCTCTCGCCATGCACATGCTCGAACAGATGCAGCGACAGCGTGCGGCTGCGATCGAACAATGCGACGTAGCGCGATTGCACCTCGTAAATATCGGCTTGTGCCAAGCCGGCGAGGAAAGGCTGAAGGTTGGCCAGATGCATAACCGGAATCAGCGCCTCATCTTCCAACACGTCGGCAATGTCGTGGGCTGCGGCTTGCAATTCCGGCGTGGGATAGGACAGCAGCGCCGCCAAAGCGCGATAGGTGCGGGCCATCACTGCACCTCCATCGGGGTTTTCGGCTTGTGGCCGCCGAACAGATCGAACCCGGTCTTGCCGCCGCTTTCGCCGCCGCAACCGTTGCCGAAGGAGAAGCCACAGGCGCCGCGCAGGTCGAACACATCCTCACCGGTTTCGCGATGGGCGGTGGGGATGACGAAGCGATCCTCGTAATTGGCGATCGCCATCAGCCGATACATCGCCTCGATCTCCGCCCCGGTCAGCCCGACACGTTCGGCGAGCGCGTCATCCAGCACGCCTTCCACCGTCTTGCCGCGCATATAGGCGCGCATCGCCAACATGCGTTCCAGCGCCAGCTCCACCGGCGCGGTGCGCCCGGCGGTGAGCAGATTGGCGAGGTATTGCACCGGGATGCGCAGCGATTTCACATCCGGCATCCCGCCGATCTCGCCCAGCTCGCCACGGGCGGTGGCGGACTGGATCGGCGAGAGCGGCGGCACGTACCACACCATCGGCAGCGTGCGGTATTCGGGGTGGAGCGGGAAGGCGATCTTCCAATCCATCGCCATCTTCCACACCGGCGAGTTCCGCGCCGCCTCCATCCAGGCATCCGAAATGCCGTCAAGCTTGGCCTGCGCCTGCACCGCCGGATCGAACGGATCGAGGAAGATCTTCAGCTGCGCCTCGTAGAGATCGCCCTCATCGGGCATCGCGGCGGCCTCGGCGATGCGGTCGGCGTCATAGAGGATGACGCCGAGATAGCGGATGCGACCGACACAGGTCTCCGAACACACTGTCGGCTGACCGGCCTCGATGCGCGGGAAGCAGAAGGTGCATTTCTCCGATTTGCCGGACGACCAGTTGTAATAGATCTTCTTGTAGGGGCAGCCCGAGACGCACATCCGCCAGCCCCGGCATTTGTCCTGATCGATCAGCACAATGCCGTCTTCCTCGCGCTTGTAGATCGCTCCCGACGGGCAGGAGGCGACACAGGCCGGGTTGAGGCAGTGCTCGCACAGGCGCGGCAGGTACATCATGAAGGTGTTTTCGAACGCGCCGTAGATGTCCTTCTGCACGCCCTCGAAATTCTGATCCGCCGAGCGCCCGG
>JARLIM010000033.1 GCA_031291725.1 Acetobacteraceae bacterium | reverse complement strand
TTCAATCCGTCATTGCGGCACGAAGGGCCGCAATCCATCGCGGGGTTGGCTGCATCGCGGTGGATTGCGGCGCTGCGCGCCACAATGACGGGGTGGGGGGTGGGGCGGATTTTTCTTGAATTACGCCAGTGGCTATGGCGTCTACTGGTGGATGGATCTCACCCCCACCGCATCCGCGCCGGACATCACCGCCAATCTGCGGACGATTTTGCGTGGGATTTTGGCGGTGTTGGGGATGTGGCGGATAACGCCGAGCACCGCGTTGCTGGTGCATCGCCGGATCGGCGCAACCTTCGCACGGATTGAAAAACTGCTGTCACGCTTCCGCGCCGGGCGGTTGTGGACGCGGACGCGGCGGGTGCAGGTGCGGCAAACCGGCGCCAAGGCGGGACGCGGCTCCGCCCTGCCGCGTCGGTTCGGCTGGCTGGTGATCGCGGGCGGGCATCAGGCGGCGGGGTTTGGCGCGCAGTTGCAGACGGTGTTGAGCACGACCGAGATGGTCGCGTTGCTGGCCGCATCCGCGCAGGCGCGGCGGATCTTGCGGCCCGTGTGTCGGGCGCTGGCGGTGACATTGCCGTGGACGGTGACACCGCCACGTCCGCCGAAGCCGCGCAAACCCCGTGCCCCCTGCCCGAAGCCGGAGCCGTTCAAAATTCCGCTGCCACGCGGGGTGCTGACATGGGCACGGCGGGAGATGGCGTTGGAGCATGCAAAACGGCGATTGGGTCTGGCGTAGACAGGCCGGCTAATTGTTCCGGATAGTTGTCAAATCGGGGTGCCTCGCGGCATCCCGCCCTACACGTAACACCCCGCTTCACGGCCGCGCTGGCGGACCAAGGCGAGCACGCTTTCGCAGATCGGCATGGCCTGGCCGACCAGCGTGCCGAGTTCGACCACGGCGCCCAACAAGGCGTCGATTTCCATCGGGCGGCCGCGTTCGAGGTCTTGCAGCATGCTGGTTTTGTGCACGCCCACCTCCGCCGCGCCGTCGATGCGTTTTTCCAGCGAGACGGCGAATTTCACACCCAGCGTTTCCGCCACACCCTGGGCCTCGGTCATCATCGAGCGACACAACGCCCGCAGATCGGGGCGGGTGGTGATGACGTCCAGCGTGGTGCAGGTGAGGGCGGAGAGCGGGTTGAAGCAGAGATTGCCCCACAGCTTCACCCAAATCTCGTCGCGGATGCGCGGGCGCACCGGGGCCTTGAGGCCGGAGGAGATCAGCAGCTTCGAAATCGCCTCCACCCGCTCGGAGCGGCTGCCATCCGGCTCACCGAGGGAGAAGCGGTCGCCATAGGTGTGTTCGATCACACCGGGCGCGATCACCTCGGCGGCGGGATAGACGACGCAGCCAATGGCCTGGCTGGGCGGCAGGAGTGCCGAGACCACGCCACCCGGATCGACGCTTTGCACGACATGGCCGGTATAGGGGCCAGCCAGACCGTGGAAATACCAATACGGCACGCCGTTGACCCCGGTGATGAGCGCCGAATTCGGCCCCATCATGCTGGCAATGTCGGCCGCAGCCCCCGGCAGGGAATGCGCCTTGAGGGTGACGATGACATAATCCTGCTGCCCGGCCTCGGCAGCCGAGCCCACGCAGCGCGGCCGGACAGTGATGGTCTCACCGCCGGAATGCATGGTGACGCCATTGTTCTGCATCGCCGCCAGATGGGCGCCACGGGCGATGAAGGTGACATCCGCCCCGGCCTGCGCCAGCTTCACACCCATCATGCCGCCAATGGCACCGGCCCCGAAGATTGCAACCTTCATCGCGCTCGCTCCTTCAGCCGCTCACGCCCAGCTTGGCCGCCAGGCCGATGCGCATCAGCTTGCCGGTGGCGCCTTTGGGGATTTCCGGCAGGAAGACGATTTTGCGCGGCACTTTGAAGGCGGCGAGCTTGGTGGAGGCGAAATCGCGAATGGCGTGCTCGTTCGGCTCCGCCCCCTCACGCAACACCACGGCGGCGGCAACCTCCTCGCCGAGCTTGGGGTGCGGCATGGCGAAGGTGAGCACCTGGGCGACGTCTGGATGATCCATCAGCACGTTATCGACTTCGAGCGGGCTGACCTTCTCGCCGCCGCGATTGATGATTTCCTTCAGGCGGCCGGTCAGGCGCAGATAGCCCTCGGCGTCGAGATAGCCTTCATCGCCGGTGCGGAACCAGCCATCGGTGAAGGCCTTGGCGTTGGCGTCGGGGTTGTTCTCATAGCCAGCGGTGACGTTGCGGCCACGGATGACGATCTCGCCCAGCTCGCCGGTGGGCAGCAGCGTGCCGTCTTCGGACATGATCGCCACGTCCGGCCCGGCCGCGATGCCGACGGAGCCGGGGAAATGCCGGCGTGGCGGCAGCGGGTTGGCGGCCATCTGGTGGGCGGCCTCGGTCATGCCGTAGCTCTCGATGACCGGCACGTGGAAGACCTCTTCCAGCTCCGTCATCACCTGCGGCGGCAGCGAGGCGGAGGAGGAGCGGATCAGACGCAGGCGACCCTTGGCGATGATCTCCTTGTTGCGCGCGGCGAGGCCGAGGAGGGCCTGATGCATCGTCGGCACGGCGGTGAACCAGGTGGGGCGCACCTCGTCGAACTGGCTGAAGAACTTGAAGGCGTTGAAGCCCGGCGTGCAGGAGACGGCGGCCCCGGCGGCGAGCGAGGACAGCACGGCGGCGATCAGGCCGTGAATGTGGAACAGCGGCATGATGTTCAGACACACATCGTCGGGCGAATGCTGCAAGGCCTCGCCGATGTGATAGGCCGACGCGGTGATGTTGATCTGCCGCAGGGGCACGATCTTCGGGCGCGAGGTGGTGCCGGAGGTGTGCAGCACGAGCGCCACATCCTCGGCCTCCGCAAGGCCCGCCTGGGCGGGCGTGCCGGTGAGGGGGGAGTCGAGGGTGAAATCGCCGGCCGCATCACCCGGCACCAGTTCCACAATGGCGATGCCGCGCTTGGCGGCGACGGCGCGGGCTGGGGTGTCCCAGCCTTTTTGCACGATCAGCGCTTTTGCATTGAGGTCCGACAGGTAGAAATCGAACTCGTCTTCCTTATAGGCGGGATTGAGCGGGGCGGTGGTGGCCCCACAGGCGACGGCGACGAAGACGGCGGCCATCTCCGGCCCGTTCGGCATCACGATGCCCACGCGGTCATTGCGGCCGATGCCCATCGCATTGAGGGATGCCACCGTGCGGGAGGCAAGGCCGCGCAGACCGCCATGGGTCAGCCAGGGACGACCGGGGGCGCCGATGGCGGGTGCGCTGTCGGCCCCCTTGGCGAGCAGATTGGCCATGGTATCGGCGAGATAGACGGTCATGCGGTCCTCATTCGAGCGGCGGTTCGGAGTATAAAATCACGCAATGCGCGTCGCCGCCATCCGGGCTTCGGCGGCGGCGATGCGTTCGGCGGCCTTGAGGTCCATCGAGCGACGGATGAAGGCGCGGCGCATGGGTTTGAGCACGAGCAATGCCAGCAAGGCGGCGGCGATGTTCACCACGGCGCAGACATAGAGCACCGTCATCCAATCGCCGGTCATCTCCCGCAGCACGCTGCCCAGCGGCACCAGCAGGGCCGCGGTGCCCTTGGCGGTGTAGAGCAGGCCATAATTCGTCGTGGCGTATTTCCGCCCGAAGGTGTCGCCGCAGGTGGCGGGGAACAGCGAGTAGATTTCACCCCAGGCGAAAAACACCACGCCGGTGAGAATGACGAACGAGATCGGATCATGCGCGAAGGCGATCAGCGCGAAAATGCCCAAGCCTTCGAACAGGAAGGCCACGAACATCGTGTTCTCCCGCCCGATCCGGTCCGACACCCAGCCGAAGAATGGCCGGGTGACACCGTTGAGCACGCGGTCGATGGAGAGCGCGAAGGTGAGTGCGGGCATGGTCATGAAGAACAAGGTCACCGGGGTTTTCGCCACGCCGAAATCGGTGGCGATCACCGAAAGCTGTGCGGTGGCGATCAGCCCGCCCGCGCCGACGAGGACGAACATCAGATACATCACCCAGAACACCGGCTGACGAGAGACCTCCATCAGCGAATAGTCGCGGGTGAGTTCATGCAGCGGCGAGGGGCGCGCCGCCATCATGCCGCCGCCGGACAGGGCCACCTCATGCGCCGGACGCGGGCCGGGCGGTGCATGCAGCACGAGGGCGACCAGCAGCACGATCGCGCCCTGCACCAGCCCGAAGGTGATGAAGGTGGTCTGATATCCGGCGCTGGCGATCATGTTGGAGATCGGCACAACCGTCACCGCCGAGCCGGCCCCGAAGCCTGCGGCGGTCAAACCGGCGGCCAGACCGCGTTTGTCGGGGAACCATTTCAGCGCGTTGCCAACCGTTGCCCCATAGATGAAGCCGGCCCCGATACCGCCCAGGGCCGCAGCGACGTAAAGCAAAGTGAGGTTGCTGGCCAAGCCGTTCATCACCCAGGCCGCGCCGATGAACACACCACCAGCGCCCACGGTGGCGCGCGGGCCGATCTTGTCGATCACATAGCCTTCCAGCGGCAACAGCCAGGTCTCGGCGATGACAAAGACGGTGAATGCCACCTGAATCGCCGGTCGCCCCCAGTGATGCGCCTGATCGATCGGCAGAACAAACAATGTCCAGCCATATTGAAGATTGGCGATCATGATCATGCAGACGATGCCAAGCACCAACTGCGTCCAGCGCGCGCGCAAAATCGTCGACATGCCACCCCCTTTGCGGCCCTCCAGGTGGCCATTGCAACCGGTTGCAGCGTTAACAGCGTCGAAACACGCGGGCAATGTTTACTCTGTCAAATGCCCGAAAAGTAAACGAATTTTCTCATTTGACTCGTGGCAAGTAAAATATTTTCGCAAATTCACCCGACCGATGCGGCGTGGCTTGCGCAGAAATGAAATGCGCGGTGTGCTGCGCGCCATAAAAACGCACACACGGAGCCTGCCGATCATGACGACCCAGCATCCTGAAACCCTTGCCTTGCATGCCGGCTGGCGTGCCGATCCGGCCACGGGGTCGGTGGCGGTGCCGATCTATCAGACCACCGCCTATCAGTTCGACAGCCCCGAGCACGCCGCCGATCTGTTCGGTCTGCGCGCGCTCGGCAACATCTATACCCGCATCATGAACCCGACGACGGACGTGCTGGAAAAGCGCGTGGCGGCGCTTGAGGGCGGTGTGGCGGCGCTGGCGGTGGCGTCGGGTCAGGCGGCGTCGGCCTATGCGTTGCAGAACATCGCCCGCGCGGGGGACAACGTGGTCTCGTCCACCGATCTGTATGGCGGCACCTGGAATCTGTTCGCCAACACGCTCAAGGATCAGGGCATCGAGGTGCGCTTCGTCGATCCCGCCGACCCGGAAGCCTTCGCCCGTGCGACGGACGATAAAACCCGCGCCTATTACGCCGAGACGCTGCCCAACCCGAAGCTGCGCGTCTTCCCGATTGCGGAGGTGGCCGCCATTGGCCGTCGCTTCGGCATTCCGCTGATCATGGACAACACGGCGGCGCCGCTGCTGGTGCGTCCGTTCGACCATGGCGCTGCGGTGGTGGTGTATTCCGGCACGAAATTCCTGTCCGGCCATGGCACCTCCATCGGCGGCATCGTCGTCGATAGCGGGACGTTCGATTGGGAAGCCAACCCGGCGCGTCACCCGCTGCTCAACCAGCCAGACCCGAGCTATCATGGCGCGGTGTGGACGCAGGCGGTCAAGCCGCTCGGCCCGATTGCCTATATTCTGAAGATGCGCGTGACGCTGCTGCGCGATCTGGGGGCTGCGATCTCACCGTTCAATGCGTTTCAGATCATCCAGGGTATCGAGACGGTGGCGCTGCGCATCCGCGCGCATTCGGAAAACGCCTCGGCGGTCGCCCGCCATCTCTCCGGGCACGCTGCGGTGACGAAGGTCATTCATCCCTCCACCGCCACCGGCCGCGATGCCGATCTGGTGGCGAAATACCTGCCCAAGGGTCAGGGCGGTCTGCTCGGCATCGAGCTGGCGGGGGGTGTTGAGGCCGGGCGGAAATTCATCTCGGCGCTGAAGCTGTTCTATCACGTGGCCAATATCGGCGACGCCCGCAGCCTGGCCATTCATCCGGCGACGACGACACATTCCCAGCTGACCGAGGCCGAGCAGATCGCCTCGGGTGTCACGCCGGGCTATGTGCGCCTGTCGATTGGCATTGAACATATCGACGACATCCTGGCCGATCTCGATCAGGCTTTGGCGGCAAGCCAGGCGTAGGATCGTTTCTCATTCGTCTCTGCGAGGAGCCATCGGCGACGAAGCCACCCACCGAGACCCGAGACGGCGTTTCGATGGGTTGCTTCGTCACCGCGTTGCTCGCAATGACAGAGGAGATTGAGTGACAGGTCAAAATGCCCGGCAAATCTTCCAAACCCCGCCCCACTCTGGCGCTTGAACGCGCGGCGGGCGGGATTGTGGCGGGGGTGGATGAGGTCGGGCGTGGGCCGCTCTCCGGCCCGGTGGTGGCAGCGGCGGTGATTTTGCCGCCGGATTTGCCGCCGCATATCGCAGCCCTGCTCAACGATTCCAAAAAGCTCAGCCCGGTGGCGCGCGACATCGCGTGGAACGCTCTGCAGCAGAGCGGGGCGATGATCGGCGTGGGTGCGGCGTCGGTGGCCGATATTGCGCGGTTGAACATTCTGCATGCCTCCATGCTCGCCATGCAGCGTGCCGTGCGACGACTGGCCGCCATGCCGGATCTGGCGCTGATCGACGGCAATCGCGCGCCCAGCCTGCCCTGTGCGTCGCAATGTGTGGTGGGGGGTGATGCGAGATCGCTCTCGATTGCCGCGGCCTCGATTGTTGCAAAAGTGCTGCGGGATCGGCTGATGGCGCGGCTGGATCTGCGCTATCCTGGCTACGGTTGGGCAGATAATGCGGGCTATGGCACGCCGGTGCATCTGGCGGGCTTGGCACGGCTCGGCGCCACACCGCATCATCGTGCCGCGTTCGCGCCGGTTGCCGCCGTGCTGAATTTTGTTCGGAACAATTGACGCGATCACGATTGACGTGGCCTCAGATGGTTCTTCACCATCGTGTCGTCCCCAGGAGTGTGCCCTGCCCGTGGAGATTATCCGCGAACTGCCGCTCGATCAGATCCTGCTCGGTGACACCGTGCGCATGATGCGCATGTTGCCGACAGCCTCGATCGACTGCATTTTCGCCGACCCGCCGTACAATCTTCAGCTCCGTGGCGAGCTGCGCCGCCCCGACGAAAGCGTCGTCGATGGCGTGGATGACGATTGGGATAAATTCGCCGACTATGCCGCCTATGACGCCTTCACCCGTGAATGGCTGATCGAGGCGCGCCGGGTGTTGCGCAAGGATGCGACGATCTGGGTGATCGGCTCCTATCACAACATCTTCCGCATCGGCGCGATCCTGCAGGAGTTGGGGTTCTGGATCCTCAACGACGTCATCTGGCGCAAATCCAACCCGATGCCGAATTTCCGTGGCCGCCGCTTCACCAACGCGCATGAGACGATGATCTGGGCGGCGCGGGGGCAGGACAGTCGCTATCGCTTCAACTACCAGGCGATGAAATCCCTCAACGACGATCAGCAGATGCGCTCGGATTGGCTCATCCCGCTCTGCACTGGCAATGAGCGGCTGAAGAATGAGCATGGACTGAAGCTGCATCCGACGCAGAAGCCGGAAGCGCTGCTGCATCGCATTTTGCTGTCCAGCACGATTCAAGGCGATGTGGTGCTGGACCCGTTCCTGGGCAGCGGCACCTCTGCGGCCGTGGCACGGCGATTGTCGCGGCATTACATCGGCATTGAGCGCCATCCCGCTTATGTCGAAGCAGCCCTCGGCCGCGTTCGGCGGGTGCGACCGGTGACGGATGACGGACTGTCCACCACCCCCACCAAGCGCGACGTGCCGCGCGTGGCCTTCGGCACCTTCGTCGAGAGCGGAGCCCTCCCGGCGGGCACAATGCTGACAGACCGCATGAAGCGCGTGCAGGCGGTGGTGGTGGCCGATGGCTCGATCAAGGCCGGAGCCGTGCAGGGTTCAATCCACAAAGTGGGGGCCGAGGTGCAAAACGCACCTTCCTGCAATGGTTGGACGTTCTGGCATTTTGAACGGGGCGGGAAATGGGTGCCGATCGACGTATTGCGGACCGACCCGCCCGCCTGATCCGGCGGTTCCGCTATTGGCTGCGCGGCAGGATATGGCATCGAACCTGGTTCATGCTGCCAATCCTGCTGCGCCGCTTTCGGCGCAACTATGGGCGTTGGCCAAACCTGATCAAGCCAACGACCTACCACGACAAGCTGTTCATCCGCCTCGCCTTTGATCGTCGCCCGGTGCTGCAGAAGATGGCCGGTAAGGTGGAAAGCCGCAGCTATGTCTGCCAGCGTCTCGGACGGGACGATATGCAGGCCACGTTGCTCGGGGTGGCTTATGCCGTCAGCGATCTGGCCAGCCTCGATCTGCCCGCGCGCTACATTGCCAAAGGCAATCATGCCAGCGAGCTGGTGCGCATTGTCACGCAGGATGATCCGATCACCTCGGCGGAGCTGGAGGCGCTGGTGGCGGCATGGTTGGCCAAGGATTATGGGCGCTATTCGTTGGAATGGGTCTATCTCAATGTCCGCCCCGCCGTGGTGTTCGAGGAATTGCTCGACCGTGACGGTGCGCCGCCGCGCGATGTGAAATTCTACTGCTTCGGTGGCCGGGTGGAATATATCCAGGTCCAGGAGGATCTGCATTCCGACCTCACCAAAAGCATCTTCAATCGTGATCGCCAATGGCTCGACCTCTCACTCGGCACCATCCCGCGTGGCGCGACGCCGGACCCGCTGCCGAAGCGGCTCGATGCAATGATCGCGGTGGCGCAAACCCTGGCGGCCGGGATGGATTACCTGCGCGTGGACACGCTCGATCTCGGCGACCGTTTCTATGTTGGCGAGTTGACCACCACCCCTGATGGTGGCAGCGGCCAATTCACGCCGCCAAATTGGGATGCAATATTCGGTGCTCACTGGACGCTGCCACCTTGGCGGGAATTGCGGGGAGGCACGGTTGAACGATGACAGGTGATCGACGTGCGGCAAGCCGAAACGCCAGCCTGCTCAAACGCCTGCGTTTCTGGTTGCGCGGCGCATTGTGGCATCGCTCGTGGTTCATGGCCCCGATCCTGGCCTGGACCTATCGCTGCAATTTCGGCCATTGGCCCAACCCGTTCGCGCCCACACGCTTCAACGAGAAGCTGTTCGTGCGCATGGCCTTCGACCGCCGGCCGCTGCTCACCCGGCTGGCGGGCAAGATGGAGGCGCGCGCCTTCGTGGCCGAACGATTGGGGCGTGACGATCAGCAGGCGGCCCTGCTCGGCGTGGCGTATGCGCCGGGGGATGTGGCGGCGCTGGCATTGCCTGCGCGCTATATCGTCAAGGCAAGCCATGCCAGCGGGTTGGTGCGCATCGTCACCGAGCGTGACCCGATCGCCCCGGCCAATCTTGCCGCCCTGGTGGAAAGTTGGCTCGCGCAGGATTACGGGCGCTACACGCTGGAATGGTGCTATCGCCGCGTGCGTCCGGCGGTGGTGTTCGAGGCATTGCTCGACCGTGACGGCGCGCCGCCAAGTGATGTGAAATTGTTCTGTTTCGATGGGCGGGTGGCCTATTTCCAAATCGACAGCGCCCGCTTCACCGGCCACACCCAGAGCATCTTCGACCGAGACGGCCATTGGTTGGACATCCAGGTGAAGGACTACCCGCGCGACGCCGTACCGCCCGAATTGCCCGCGCTGTTGCCGGAGATGATCGACGCCGCCGAGCGCCTATCGGCCGGGATCGATTTCGTGCGCGTCGATCTCTACGACCTCGGCGACCGTTTTCTGGTGGGGGAGTTGACCACCACCCCGCAAGGCGGCAGCGGCTATTTCAAGCCCGCGCGCTGGGATATGGTGTTCGGCGCGCGGTGGACCCTGCCGGGGTGGCGGGTGCTGCGGGGGTGAAGCCGCGACGAGGATGGTGGTTCAAGCCAACCTCGTCCCCTCCTTAGACAATCCCGAACCCGGCGATGATCCCTGCCAACGCGGGAAAGCCAGACGCCACCGCATCGCTGCCGTCAACATCGCGGCCATAGCCCCATGCCGCCCAGATCGCCTTGGCGCCCACGCCGTGCGCGGCATGGATGTCGTTGTGGTGGTCGCCGATCATCACCGAGCGTGCCGGATCGCCCCCGGCGGCGGCCAGCGTGGCGGCGAGGTGGCCGGGATCGGGTTTGCGTACGGCGAAACTATCGCCGCCCCCCAGGGCTGCGAAGAACGGCATGATGCCGAGCGTCTCCAAAATCGCCCGCGCCGGGGCTTGCGGCTTGTTGGTGCAGACCGCCATGCGCCAGCCCGCATCGCGCAGCAGCGTCAGCGCCGCGACCACGCCGGGATACAGCCGGGTGAGGGTTGCGGCGTTGGCGGTGTAATCGGCCAGGAATTCCGCCATCGCCACGTCATCCGTCACCCGGCCACGGGCAGCGAAAGCGCGGTCGAGCAAGGCTTTAACGCCATCGCCCACCATGCCGGTCACCGCTGCCGCATCGAACGCCGCCAAGCCGCGCGCGGGCATCAGGCGATTGAGGGCGGCGGTCAAATCCGGCACGGAATCAACCAACGTGCCATCGAGATC
The DNA here is from genome assembly GCA_031291725.1 of Acetobacteraceae bacterium. Lineage (GTDB taxonomy): Bacteria > Pseudomonadota > Alphaproteobacteria > Acetobacterales > Acetobacteraceae > CAIQQQ01. Next base: position 167,855 of record JARLIM010000033.1, on the reverse strand, counting down.
GAACACAACGCACTTTACCATATCCGCCCCTCTGAAACGCTCAGACACCAAGTTTTACCTGGATTTCCCTCGCTCCCCTTTGACACGCAACCGCTCGTGCCGCTACCGGAGACTGCATGAGCACCACAGCCATCGTTCTCGCCGCCGGCCTGGGCACACGCATGAAATCCGCGTTGCCGAAAACCCTGCACAAGATTGCAGGCAGGCCCATGCTCAACCATCTGCTCGCCTCCTGCGCCGAAGTGTTCGACCGCATCGTCGTCGTGCTCGGCCCCGACATGGACGACGTGGCCGACGCCGCCAGCCCGCATGCGGTGGTGGTGCAGCGCGATCGGCTCGGCACCGCCCATGCCGCGTTGCAGGCGCAGGCGCTGTTCGGCGATGGCGAGGTGGCGGTGCTGTATGCCGATAATCCGCTGATCAAGCCGATCAGCTTGCAACGCCTGCTCGACCGCAGGCGGGCTGGCGATGCCGGTCTGGCGTTGCTTGCCATGCGCCCGGCGGATCCGGCGCGCTATGGCCGGGTGGTGACGGATGGCGGCTATGTCTCCCGCATCGTCGAATACGCCGACGCCTCGCCCGCCGAGCGCGAGATCGGGCTGTGCAATGCGGGCGTGCTGTGTGCGGATGCCGCCCATATGCGCCACTGGCTGCAACAGGTGCGCAACGACAATTCCAAAGGGGAATTCTACCTCACCGATCTGGTGGAGCTCGCCAACGCCAGCGGCCAGCGCGTCGCCGCGGTTGAGGCGCCGTTCGACGAGTTGCGCGGGGTGAACAGCCGGGTGGAACTCGCCGAGGCCGAAGCCGCCGTGCAGGCCGATCTGCGCCGGGCGGCGATGGAGAACGGCGCCACCCTGGTGCTGCCGGAGACGGTGTTTCTGTCGTGGGACACCGCTCTGGGCCGCGATGTGACGGTGGAGCCGAACGTGGTCTTCGGCCCTGGCGTGACGGTGGCCGATGAAGTTGAAATCCGCGCCTTCTCGCATCTGGAGCAGTGTCACGTCTCACGTGGGGCGATCATCGGCCCCTATGCCCGGCTGCGGCCCGGCACGCGGGTGGGGGTGGCGGCGCATGTCGGCAATTTCGTGGAACTCAAGGCGACCGACCTTGGCGATGGCGCGAAGGCAAACCATCTGAGTTATCTGGGCGATGCGCGCATCGGGCCGGGGACGAATATCGGCGCTGGCACCATCACCTGCAATTACGACGGTTTCGCCAAGCATCGCACCGAGATCGGTGCAGGCGTATTTGTCGGCACGCATTCCACCTTGGTTGCCCCGGTGAAGCTGGCCGATGGGTCGTTCACCGCCGCCGGGAGTGTGATCACCCAGGATGTCGCGCAGGATACGATGGCTTTCGGTCGCGCCAAGCAGGTGAACAAGCACGGCCTCGCCGCCCAATTCCGCGCCAGCAAGCGCAAGAGCTAGGACAGATTTCATGTGTGGCATTGTCGGCGTTATCGGCACGCAACCGGCTTCTCCCATTCTGCTCGACGCGCTGCGCCGCCTGGAATATCGCGGCTATGACAGCGCAGGCATCGCCACCATCGACGCCTCCGTCACACGCGAGCCGATTGACCGTCGCCGCGCCGAGGGCAAGCTGGGCAATCTGGCCGCTGTGCTGGAAAAGCAGCCGCTGTTCGGCAATACCGGCATCGGTCACACCCGTTGGGCCACGCATGGCGCCCCCACCGAGAGCAACGCCCATCCGCACGGCACGGCCCGCGTGGCGGTGGTGCATAACGGCATCATCGAGAACCACGCCGAGCTGAAGGCCGAACTCGTCGCCGCCGGTCAGGTGTTCACCACCGAGACCGACACCGAAACCGTGGCGCAATTGCTCGATCTGTATCTGGCGCAGGGCATGGCACCGGTTGCGGCGTCAGCCAAGGCGTTCGGGCGGCTGCACGGGGCCTATGCGCTCGCCGTGGTGTTCGCCGGTCATCCCGGCCTGCTGATCGGTGCGCGCAACGGCGCACCCTTGGCGGTGGGGTTCGGCGAGGGCGAGATGTTCCTGGGCTCCGACGCCTTGGCATTGGCCCCGCTCACCCGTCGCATCGCCTATCTGGAAGACGGCGACTGGGTGGTGGTGCGCGCGGATGGGGCGACATTCCATGACCTGAGCGGGGCGGAGGTCAAGCGCGACATTCGCCTCACCGCGCTGACCGGGGCTGCCGTCGGCAAGGGCAATTTCCGCCATTTCATGGAAAAGGAACTGCACGAGCACCCCGCCGTGCTGGGCGACACGCTGCATCAGCTGGTCAATCCCGGCACCCGCGCGGTGGGTCTGCCGAAGCTGCCATTCGATCTGGCCAAGATCAATCGCGTCACCATCAGCGCCTGCGGTTCGGCGTTCTATGCCGGTCTGGTGGCGCGCACCTGGTTCGAGACGGTGGCGGGCATTCCGTGCGATGCCGATGTTGCCTCGGAATTCCGCTATCGCAACCCGCCGATGGACCAAGGCGGCATGGGCCTGCTGGTCAGCCAATCCGGCGAGACCGCCGATACGCTGGCCGCCCTGCGCTATATGAAATCGGCCGGGCAGCATGTGCTATCGGTGGTCAACGTGCCGGAATCGAGCATGGAGCGCGAGAGCGACGCCGTGTTGCCGACCATTGCCGGGCCGGAAATCGGCGTGGCATCCACCAAGGCGTTCACCGCCCAGCTTGCCGTTCTCGCCTGTCTGGTACTGGCCGCCGGACGGGCGCGTGGGACGATTTCGGCGGTCGAAGAGGCGCGTCTGACGGCGGCGCTGCTGGAAGTGCCGGGGCGTGCTGCTGAAATTCTCGATCACGACGCCCATATCCAACGCATCGCCGCCCGCATCGCCGAAGCGCGCGATGTGCTGTATCTCGGTCGTGGCTCGTGCTTCCCGATTGCGATGGAAGGGGCGTTGAAGCTGAAGGAGATCAGCTACATCCACGCCGAGGGCTACGCCGCCGGCGAGATGAAGCACGGCCCGATTGCGCTGATCGACCGCAACGTGCCGGTGATCGCCATCGCGCCCTCCGGCCCGCTGTTCGAGAAAACGGCCAGCAACCTGCAGGAAGCCGCCGCGCGTGGTGGCCAGATGATTGTGTTCAGCGATGCCGAAGGGGCCGAGAAGCTGGCCGGGATCGCGCAGGAGACGGTGATCCTGCCGCGTGTGGACCCGTTCGTCGCCCCAATCCTCTACGCCATTCCGGTGCAGCTGCTCGCCTATCACGTGGCGGTGCTGAAGGGCACGGATGTCGATCAGCCGCGCAATCTGGCGAAATCGGTGACGGTGGAGTAGGCGCCCCTACTCCGCCGCGCCGTAATGCTGGCGATACGTCTCTCGCATCACCTCATCGAAGCGCCGCCCTTCCTGATAGGCGGACATCTCGGCCGGTTGCACCACGCCCGGTGATTGGCGTGGGCATTCGGCGAAGGGGCCGAGCACGGTGTGCAGCGGCAGTTCCGCCGTCCAGGCCGGGATGGCGTAGTCCTCCTCGTCGTCATGCACCCGCTCGTTGCGGATTTTGCCGGAAGCCTGCTCCATCTCCATCATCACGAAGCTGGTCGCCTTCAACTCCTTCTCCGTCGCCTCGCGCAGCAGCTTGGTGCGGCCGGGGAAGAAGCGGTCGATGAAATTGTTCATCGCCTCGATCTTCTCCTGCGGATCATCGATCAGCTTGGCGGTGCCATAGGCCATCACCGAGCGGTAATTGATCGAGTGGTTGAAGCCGCAGCGGGCGAGCAGGATGGAATCCATATGCGTCGCCGTCACGCAGACCGGAATGCCGGTGATGTGGTTGCGCAGCATCCGGCTGGCCGAAGAGCCGTGCCAATAGAGCGTATCGCCCTCACGCCAGAATGCGGTGGGGGTGCAATAGGGCTGGCCATCGATGACATAGGCGATGTGGCAGAGCATGGCGGCGTCGAGAATGTCATAGACCGTCGCCTTGTCGTATTTGCCGCGATGCGGGCGGCGGACGACCTTGTTGCGGGGGGTGATCTCGAAATCGGGGCTGCTCATCGCCGTCTCTCCTGCTCAATGGATAAGGCAGCAAAGCTCATCGAATTGGTTGGAAACAGAGCCAATTCTTTTCACTTCAGCAGACCAATTTTTCCCCGCATACTTGCCTGCATGACATTGCTTCCCCGCACACCGGATTGGTCTGCTCTGCTGACTCTCTCGGTGGATCGCGATCATGAACAATCGCTGTTCCGTCAGCTGTACAATGAGATGCGCCGGGTGATCCTCAGCGGGGCCGTCACTCCGGGCAGCCGCCTGCCCGCCACGCGACATCTGGCGCAGATGCTGGGCGTGTCGCGTATGCTGGTGGTGGGGGTGTATGAGCAATTGGTCGCCGAGGGCTATGCCGAGGGCCGCACTGGCGCGGGCACCTTCGTTTCTGGTGACATGCTGGAGCCACTTGCCGCGCCGAAACCGTCCGTTGCGGAGTCTGCGATGGCCGCCAGCCGCCCCAGCCCGGCGCGGCGCTATGCCGCTCTGACGCCAAACCCGGCGCAGTTCAGCGCATTGCCGTTCAACACCGGGCGGTGCAGCCTGGATGAGCGCACGTTGAAAATCTGGCGCAGCCTGACCGCCGCGCAATTGCGGCACGTCGATCCGCAATGGCTTGGCTACAGCGACCCGCGCGGCGCGCTGCCGCTGCGCGCGGCGGTGGCGCGCTATTTGCGGGCGTCGCGTGGGGTGAAATGCGATGCCGCGCAGATCATGATCGTCTCCGGCACGCAACAGGCGATCGATCTGGTGCTGAAAGTGCTGATCGAGCCCGGCGACACCGTGTGGATCGAAGACCCGGTTTATCACGCCATGCATGCGGCCCTGAAGGCGGCGCAGGCGAATATTGTGCCGGTGCCGGTGGACGGGCAGGGGATGATTGTCTCCGCGGGCATTGCTGCCTCACCCGCGGCTCGGGCCGTCTATGTGACGCCATCGGACCAGTCGCCGTCTGGCGTGGTGCTGTCGATGGCGCGGCGGCAGGAATTGCTCGCCTGGGCGCGCGAGGCGCGGTCTTGGGTGATCGAGGACGATTACAACAGCGAATTCCGCTATGCTGGCCGCCCGCTCGCCTCGTTGCAGGGCATCGATCAGGGTGAGCGCGTGATCTATCTGGGCACGTTCAGCAAGGTGCTCTTTCCCGGTCTGCGTCTGGGCTATGTGGTGGTGCCACCCGAATTGCACGACGCGATGATGGCCGCCCGCTTCCTGACCGACCGTCACGGGCCGGGCATCACCGAAGGTGTGATGACGGAGTTTATCGAGCAGGGCCATCTCGGCGCGCATATTCGCCGCATGTGCAGCTTCTACCGCCGCGCACGCGATGAACTGACAGCGGAGCTGAACGCGCGACTGGGCGATTACCTCACCGTCGCCCCACCCGATCAGGGCATGCATCTGATCGCCCATCTGCGCCCGGACCTCAGCGATGTTGCCATTGCCAAGGCAGCCGCCCTGCGCGGCGTGGTGGTGCGGCCGGTGAGTCACTTCTACGTGGCGGCCCCGCCGGTGTCGGCGTTGATGTTGGGCTTCACCGGCTACGACCTGCCCACGCTGCACAGGGCGGCGGAGGCGTTGGTGGGGGTCTTTGAAGGATGCGGCTAAAATGCCGGATTACGCCAGCTGTTCGGCCCGCTTCCTCTCAATCACATCCCAGATCGCCGCCGACAGATCGGTGCCGTCGAAACGGGCCACTTCCTGCAAGCCGGTCGGGCTGGTGACGTTGATCTCGGTCAGATAGTCGCCGATCACGTCGATGCCGACGAAGATCAATCCCTGCTCGCGCAGCACCGGCCCGATGCGGTCGCAGATTTCGCGGTCGCGCGGGGTGAGGTCGATTTTCTCCGGGCGACCGCCGACATGCATGTTGCTGCGCGCCTCACCCTCGGCGGGCACGCGGTTGATCGCCCCCATCGGCACGCCATCGATCAGGATGATCCGCTTATCGCCCTTGCGCACGGCCGGCTCATAACGCTGGATCATCAGCGGCTCACGCGAGCGGGCGAAGTGCATTTCCAGCAGCGAGTTCAGATTCGGGTCGTCATGCCTGATCAGGAACACGCCCGCCCCGCCATTGCCGAACAGCGGCTTGACGACGATGTCCTTGTGCATCGCCCGGAAGCCACGGATCGCATCGACATCCCATGTCACCAGCGTCGGCGGCATCAGATCGGGGAAGTGGGTGACGAGCAGCTTCTCCGGTGCATTGCGCACGCTGATCGGGTTGTTGACCACCAGCGTCTTCGGATGGATGTGCTCCAGCATATGGGTGGCGGTGATGTAGGACATGTCGAAAGGCGGGTCTTGCCGCATCAGCACCACATCCACCAGGCCGAGATCGAGCAGTTCTTCCGGGCCGAACTTGAAGTGATCGCCGCGCACACGCTGCACCGTCACCGGACGGGCGCGGGCCTGCAGGCGGGATTGGAACGGCATGCCCTCTTTCGGCACGCCCTCGCTGAGCGAGAGGTGACGCACCTCGTAATGCCACAACCGATGGCCGCGCGCCTGGGCGGTGAGCATGAGTTGGAAGGTGCTGTCACCATCGATTCCGATGGTTTCCATCGGGTCCATCTGTACAGCGACGGCAAGGCTCATGGCACGGCTCCTTATGCTGATGCGGCGTGGTGTCGCTTAATTCATCCGCCCGCGCAACTCGTCCAACGCCACGCGGACCTGATCGGCCATCGGGCCTTCGGGTTCCATCGTCAGAAAATGATGCAAGGCCGCAAATGCGCCACCCACATCGCCGATTTCTTGCTGTAGCCGCGCCTCATCCAGCCAGAGGGGGGCGGCTTCGGGGGCAATGCGTTGCATGTCCGCCAAGGTGGCCAATGCCGCACTGAACGCACCGCCGCGCTCCTGGCGGGAGCGGATATTGCCATGCAGGCGCAGCAACACATCTCGCGTCCCCATCGGGGTGAGCATGTCGCGTTGCAGCGCGACCTTGCGGCCATAGACGGCCCGCAGCAGCGACTCCAGCGCGGGCTTATCCATCACCAGACCGCCGCCGAAAACGTCGATCAGCAATTGCACGCTGCCGGTGCCGAGGCTGACCAGGAAATGGCCGGGGAAATTGACCCCGTGCGCCACCACCCCCACCGCCTGGGCGGCGTGCAGCCAGAGTATGCCGAGGGCGACCGGCAAGCCTTGGCGGCGTTCGATCACCCGAACGAGATTGGCATTGTCCAGATCGTCATAGGTCTCGACGTCGCCGCGATAGCCGAAATCGACCAGCAGCAACTCGGAGATCATCGCGGCATGACCGGGCAGATCGTCCAAAGCCAATGTCTCCGCCCGCTCGGATGCCAGCCGCACCAGTTCGCTCAGATGCGCACGTGCAGCCAGGTACTCCGCCTCGTCCACCGTGCGGCGGGCGAGTTGCAGGGCGGCATCGGCCAAGTCGATCTCGTCGTCGCCGAGTTGGCCGATGGCGGCAAGCGTGGTGTCGAGCGTGTTCATGTCATGGCGATCGTATGGCGGAAACGGTCGCGCCGTCATCCGCCATCCATCACCGCATCATTCACCCGCCGGCAGATAGAGCGCGCTGCCCTTCTCGGCGAAGGTCTTGCTCATCTCCTCCATGCCGTTCTGCCGCAGGCTGTCCTCACGGATGTCCTGGCTGATCTTCATCGAGCAGAATTTCGGCCCGCACATCGAGCAGAAATGCGCCACCTTATGCGCCTCTTTCGGCATCGTCTCGTCGTGATATTTGCACGCCGTGTCGGGGTCGAGGCCGAGATGGAACTGATCCTGCCAGCGGAACTCGAACCGTGCCTTGCTGATCGCATCGTCGCGCAGTTTCGCGTTCGGATGCCCCTTGGCCAGGTCGGCGGCGTGGGCGGCGAGTTTGTAGGTGATCACACCCACCTTCACGTCATCCCGGTTCGGCAGACCCAGATGCTCCTTCGGCGTGACGTAGCAGAGCATCGCCGTGCCGAACCAGCCGATCATCGCCGCCCCGATGGCCGAGGTGATGTGGTCGTAGCCCGGCGCAATGTCCGTCGTCAGCGGCCCAAGCGTGTAGAATGGCGCTTCGCCGCATTCGCGCAGCTGCTTGTCCATGTTGATCTTGATCTTGTGCATCGGCACATGGCCGGGGCCTTCGATCATCACCTGACAGCCTTTCTTCCAGGCCACCTGCGTCAGCTCGCCCAGCGTCTCCAACTCGGCGAACTGCGCGCGGTCATTGGCGTCGTCGTTCGAGCCGGGGCGCAGGCCGTCACCGAGCGAGAACGAGACGTCATATTTGCGCATGATGTCGCAAATCTCGTCGAAATGCTCGTAGAGGAAGCTTTCCTTGTGATGCGCCAGACACCAGCGCGCCATGATCGAGCCACCGCGCGAGACAATGCCGGTCATCCGCCGCGCGGTCAGCGGCACATAGGCCAGACGCACACCGGCATGGATGGTGAAGTAATCCACACCCTGCTCGGCCTGCTCGATCAGCGTGTCCTTGAACACCTCCCAATCCAGCTTGTCCGGGTTGCCGCCCACCTTTTCCAGCGCCTGATAGATCGGCACGGTTCCGATCGGCACCGGCGAGTTGCGCAGAATCCAGGAGCGGATGTTGTGGATGTTGCGGCCCGTCGAGAGGTCCATCACGGTGTCGCCACCCCAACGGATCGCCCAGACCAGCTTTTCCACCTCCTCAGCAGCCGAGGAGGTGACAGCCGAATTGCCGATATTGGCGTTGATCTTGACCAGGAAGTTGCGGCCGATGATCACCGGCTCCAATTCCGGGTGGTTGATGTTGGCCGGAATGATGGCGCGGCCACGGGCGATCTCGGAGCGGACGAATTCCGGCGTGACGAATTCCGGCAACTCCGCGCCGAAGCTCTCGCCATCGGCGATGCGCTCGGCGGCCAGGGAATGGGCGGCGGCGCGGCCGAGGTTTTCGCGGTGTGCCACGTAGATCATCTCTTCGGTGATGATCCCGGCGCGGGCGAATTCGTATTGCGTCACCATCTGGCCGGGATTGGCGGCAAAGATCGTCTGCGGTGCCGGGCAGGGGGCGACGAGGGCCGCACCGGTGGCAAAGCCGTTATCTTCCGGCTTCACTTCGCGCGGAGTCACGGTGGCGAAACCGCGGCGGGCAATCCATTGGCCGCGCACCGACGGCAGACCGGCCTCCAGATCGATCGTCACACCGGTGTCGGTGTAGGGGCCGGAAGTGTCATAGACGCGGAATGGGGGCTCATTGGCCGACGGGTCGAGCGGGATTTCGCGGAACGGCACGCGGATATCCGGGCGGCCCTCAGGCGAGGTGTAGATCTTGTGGGAGCCGATGATCGGCCCGGTGGTCACCTGCGCGGGTGCAGCCTTGGTGATCTCATTCATGGGAACGCAACCTCTCGCTTGACGAAGCTGGCGGGGGTGCGGGGAACCAAAGAAGCAGCGCTGGTAGCCCGTCCCTACGCCGGTATGAGCCGGATCAGGTATTCAGGGTCACCACGCATATCAGCGGTCTCTCAGCCCCTTGTCGGGACACCCCTCGGTGCGGCGAAAGTGGTGTGCGCTGCGAAGGATGTCAATATTTGCATGATGTGACTGATGCAGCGCAGATCGCAACGATTGACGCGCTTTTACCGTCATTGCCGTGATGCGTGCTTATGCTGGAGCAAGGGCGTGAGCGGGCTTGGCAATGGTCCTGGGCTTCTGCCTTGCCGCGACTGCAATGGTGCAAAGCGGCATAATCCCCCCATCTTTGGAAGTGTGTAAGGGTGGGGAAGAGGCTGCATGTCCAAAGTCGTCAGCGAGACTGTTGCGCCACATGCGGTGAGCACGGCGTTTCCGATCCTGATCGGGCTGTCCTTCTCCCACATGCTCAACGACATGATGCAGTCGCTGGTACCGGCGATGTATCCGATGCTCAAGGGCGATCTGGGGCTGGATTTCAGCCAGATTGGCCTGATCACCCTGGCCTTCCAGCTCACCGCGTCGCTGTTGCAGCCAATGATCGGGCTGTTCACCGACCGCAAGCCACAGCCTTATTCACTCGTGCTGGGCATGGGTTTCACCCTGGTCGGGCTGCTGCTGCTGTCGCAGGCCACCAGCTTCGTCTCGGTGATCGTGGCGGCAATGATGGTGGGGATGGGGTCGTCGATCTTCCATCCGGAAAGCTCGCGCATGGCGCGGATGGCATCCGGTGGGCGGCACGGGCTGGCGCAGTCGCTGTTTCAGGTGGGCGGCAATGCCGGTCAGGCCATCGGCCCGCTGCTCGCCGCCTTCATCGTGCTGCCGCGCGGCCAGGGCAGCGTGGCGTATTTCTCCGGATTGGCGCTGCTGGGCATGGTGCTGCTCGGCTGGATCGGTCACTGGTATGCAGGCCAGCGTCGCGCGCCTGCGAAGGCGAAGATGCTGCGCGAAGGCCCGCATCTGACACGTGCGCGGGTGACGATGAGCATCGCCGTTCTGGTGGCGCTGGTGTTCTCCAAGTTCTTCTATATGGCCAGCCTGAACACCTTCTACACCTTCTATCTGATCCACCGCTTCGGCGAGGATGTGCAGCACGCGCAGACTTTGCTGTTCGTCTTCCTGGCCGCCGTGGCCACCGGCACCATCGCGGGCGGCCCGATCGGCGATATTCTGGGACGCCGACGGGTGATCTGGGCGTCCATCCTCGGCGTGCTGCCGTTCACCCTGGCGCTGCCCTATGTGGGTGAGACGGCCACCGCCATTCTCACCGTGCCGATCGGCCTCATCCTGGCCTCCGCCTTCCCGGCCATTCTGGTCTACGCGCAGGAATTGCTGCCCGGCAAAGTCGGCATGGTCTCCGGCCTGTTCTATGGCTTTGCCTTCGGCATGAGCGGCCTGGGGGCGGCGACGCTGGGCGTGCTGGCCGACCACACCAGCGTCGATTTCGTCTTCGACGTCTGCGCCTTCCTGCCACTGATCGGACTGCTGGCGGTGTTCCTGCCGGATATCGAACCGGCCCGCCGGAAGACGTGATGAGCGTCGTAGGGTGCGATTCCGCAGGAATCGCACCGCCACATGCCGGGCTGCCTACGCCTGCAGTGACGATCTGCCCTGCCCTGTTAACCTTGCACACATCAAGATGTCTTTATATACCGCCTCCAGCAAACTTGGGGGCACCCGACACATGACCGAATTCACCGACTACAAGGTGCGTGACATTTCTCTGGCCGCCTGGGGTCAGAAGGAAATTTCGATGGCTGAGGATGAAATGCCCGGCCTGATGGCGCTGCGTGCCGAATACGGTACCAGCAAGCCGCTCGCCGGTGCGCGCATCGTCGGTTGCCTGCACATGACCATTCAGACCGCCGTGCTGATCCAGACGCTGGAACATCTCGGCGCCACCGTCCGCTGGTCGTCGTGCAACATCTTCTCCACGCAAGACCACGCCGCCGCCGCCATCGCCGCAGCCGGCACGCCGGTCTTCGCCTGGAAGGGTATGAACGAGGAAGAGTTCTGGTACTGCATCGAGCAGACCCTGCGCGGTCCGGATGGCTGGACGCCGAACATGATCCTCGACGATGGCGGTGATGTCACCCAGATCATGCACGACAAATACCCGGAGATGCTCGCGGACGTGCGCGGTCTGTCGGAAGAGACCACCACCGGCGTGCATCGTCTGTGGGAGATGGCCAAGGCTGGCAAGCTGAAGGTGCCCGCCATCAATGTGAACGACTCCGTCACCAAGTCGAAGTTCGACAACCTCTATGGCTGCCGTGAATCGCTGGTGGACGCGATCCGTCGCGGCACCGACGTGATGATGGCTGGCAAGGTCGCCATCGTCTGCGGCTTCGGCGATGTCGGCAAAGGCTCGGCCGCCTCGCTGCGTCAGGCCGGCTGCCGCGTGCTAGTCACCGAGGTCGATCCGATCTGCGCCCTGCAGGCGGCGATGGAAGGCTATGAAGTCGTCACGCTGGAAGACGCCGCCCATCGGGGCGACATCTTCGTCACCTGCACCGGCAACGTGGATGTGATCACGATTGACGACATGCGCAAAATGAAAAACCGCGCCATCGTCTGCAACATCGGCCATTTCGACAGCGAGATTCAGATCGAAGCCCTGCGCAACTATCCGTGGGAGAACGTCAAGCCGCAGGTGGACGAAGTTGTCTTCCCCGACGGCAAGCGCCTGATCGTGCTCTCCGAGGGCCGTCTGGTGAATCTCGGCAACGCCACCGGCCACCCGTCCTTCGTGATGTCGGCCAGCTTCACCAACCAGACCTTGGCGCAGATCGAATTGTGGACGGCCACCCCCGGCACCTACAAGAACGAGGTCTACACCCTGCCGAAGCACCTCGATGAAAAGGTCGCTGCCCTGCATCTGGCCAAGGTCGGTGCGAAGCTGACGGTGCTGAACAAGAAGCAGGCCGATTATATCGGCGTGCCACAGGTCGGCCCGTTCAAGCACGACCTGTATCGCTACTGAGAACAACGCGCAGTCCGCCATCTTCCCGATTGCCGGGGGATGGCGGACTGCGCCGCGCTTGTTCGCCCACCGCTTGGATATCCCCCCGCTTCCCGGATCACCCCAGAGGTGCTTGGATGTTCACCAAGCTCAACCGGGGGGTCTCGATGCGTCGTATTCTGCAAAATCTCTGTCTTACGGCATCACTTTTGCTCAGTGGAGCCGCCTATGCCGGCGATTCGATTCAGGATTGGAACGCCGCCAAGGCCCCGCCGGTGCCGGAGGTGAAATCGGTCAAGCTCGATCCAAAAACCACGGCTTTGCTGGTGCTCGATCTGGTCAAGCAGACCTGCAGCCAGGAGCGCCGCCCGCGCTGTCTGGACACGCTCAAATCGTCGCATGATCTGCTGGTCAAGGTCCGCGCAGCACATGCGCTGGTGGTCTATTCCACCACCGCCATCAGCACGATGGCCGATGTTCTGCCGGACGTGGCCGCCCTGCCGGATGAGCCGCATGTGCAGGCAACACCGGATAAATTCCTCAACACCGATCTGGATGCGATCCTGAAGTCGCATGGCATCAAGACGGTCATTGTCATCGGCACGGCAGCGCACGGGGCGGTGCTCAACACGGCGGCCCAAGCCGCCCTGCGGGGCTATCAGGTGGTCTATGCGGAAGATGGCGTGTCGGGTGACAATCCCTATATCGAGCAGGCGGTGATCGATGTCATGCTCACCGGCCCCACGCTGTCCACGCGCACCACGTTGAGCCGGAGCGATCTGATCGGGTTTTGACATGACGCTTGGCCGCTGAATCTGCTACAGTTCCACCATGCGCCACGCTGTCCGCATCGTCCTGCGCTGCCTTGTGCTGCTCGCCCCGCTCTGGCTTGCCGCCTGTGGCGGGGCGTCTGTTTCGCCGCGTATCGCCCTCGGGCCATCCTATCCCGGCATCGACTGCGCCCCCTTCGCCCGTGAACTCTCCGGCATTGCGCTGTATGGCGAGGCGGCAAGTTGGTGGGATCAGGCGCAGGGGCGCTATCGCCGGGCGGCACAGCCGATACTGGGCGCGGCCTTGGTGTTCCGGCGCGAGGAGCGGCTGCCGTCTGGCCATGTCTCGGTTGTCTCCCGCCTGCTCGGCCCGCGCCAAATTCAGGTGACGCAGGCCAATTGGGTGCATGGCGAGTTGGACGAGGACCAATTGGTGGTCGATGTCTCTGAACGCAATGATTGGTCGCAGGTGCGGGTGTGGTGGCCGCCAGTGGGCATGCTGGGATCGCACGAATACGCCACCTATGGATTTATCCTGCCCTCCATGCCGGCCTCGCACGATGAGTTGGCCAATACCGCCACTTTGGCGGCGCAATTGGCGCTTTCGTCCAATGTCGGCAGGCCACCGCCGAGGGCGCGTCTGCTGTCCAAAAGCGCAATGTAGCGTGTAGGCGCTTGCACTGCCTCGCCGCCTGCGCCATGTCATAGGCCAGATTGGGTTCTGGAGGAAATTATGGGCAGTTTGTCTCCCCTGCATTGGCTGGTGGTGATTGGTGTCGTTGTGTTGCTCTTCGGGTCGGGCAAGGTGAGCGGCCTGATGGGCGATGTGGCCAAGGGCATCAAAACGTTCAAGAAGACGATGGCTGAGCCGGATGACGCCTCAATGGCATCCACGGCTGACAAGCCTGCGGAAGGCCCGACGGGTACCATTCAGGGGCCGGGTGTGACGACGGGTTCCACGTCCAACACCACGACCACGGCCTCGCATTCCTGAGGTCGGCGTGAGCCAGACAACACCTGCCTGGGCGGTCGATGCGATCGTCCGGGCTGGGCAGCGTATGGATGCGCGCGGCTGGGTGCCTGCAACTGCGGGCAATATCAGCGTGCGGCTGGATTCCGAGCGCATCGCCATCACCCGCAGCGGTGGCCATAAGGGCTTCCTGGATGCGGAAGCGGTGATGCAGGTCGATCTGGCGGGTGTCCCGCTGACCGACGCCAAACCCAGCGCCGAGACTTTGCTGCATTGTCAGATCTATCGCCTGTTTCCGCAGGCGGGTGCGGTGCTGCATGGCCATTCGGTGGCGGGCACCGTGCTGTCGATGACCGAACCGGGCCCGATCCGGCTGGCGCAATATGAGGTGCTCAAGGCTTTCGAAGGCCAAAGCACGCATGATGTGGTGCTGGCGCTTCCGGTGTTCGACAACGACCAGGACATCGCGCGGCTTGCATCGGTTGCAGAACCGATCATCGCGGCGGGCACGCCGTTGGGCTACCTGATCCGTGGCCATGGCGTGTATGTTTGGGGGCCTTCGATGGATGTCGCCCTCGCGCGCCTGGAAGGTCTGGAATTTCTGCTCGCCTGTGAGCTGGAACGTAGGAAACTTGCACGATGAGCCGTCTGACCGTCTTTGCCGACAGCGCCCCCGGCACACCGATCCTGTCGATCACCGATGCCGACGCCATCGCCGCCGAGCTGAAGCCGCTGGGCGTGCGGTTTGAGCGTTGGGAAAGCCCGGTTGCCCTGTCACAAGACGACAGCGCCGAGACCATTCTGGCCGCCTATCGCCCCTATCTGGACGCGCTGATGGGGGAGACGGGTGCCGGTTCGGCCGATGTGGTGAAGCTTTCGCCCGATCATCCGCAGGCGCAGGCGCTGCGGGAGAAATTCCTGCAGGAGCACATCCATTCCGAGGATGAGGTGCGCTTCTTCGTCGAAGGCGCGGGCAATTTCGTGCTGCATCTGGATGGCAAAATCTATGATGCGCGGTGCGAGAAGGGCGATCTGATCTCGGTGCCCGCCGGCACCAAACATTGGTTCGACGCCGGCTCCGCCCCCTCCTTCACCGCCTTGCGCATTTTCACCCACACCGATGGCTGGGTGGCGAATTTCACCGGCGACGATATCAGCAACCGCTTCCCGGCGGTCGTCTGAGATGCTGCCCGTCGCGGCGGTGGTGACGGATATCGAGGGCACCACCACGCCCATTGCCTTCGTGCGGGACACGCTCTTTCCCTATGCCCGCGCCCGCCTGGACTCTGCCCTGGCCCGCCCGGAAGCGGCGGCGATTGCGGCTGAAATTCAGGGCATGGTGCCGGGCGCCTCTGCGCTCGACACGCTGCGCCACTGGATGGACGAAGATGCCAAGGTGACGCCGTTGAAGGCGTTGCAGGGGCTGATCTGGGAGGCCGGCTATCACGATGGCTCGCTGAAGGGCGATCTCTACCCAGACGTCGCCCCCGCCTTGCGCCGCTGGGTGCGCGGCGGTTTGCGGTTATATGTGTATTCCTCGGGCTCGGTGCCGGCGCAGAAGCTGCTGTTCGGCCATTCGGTCGATGGCGATCTGACCGCCCATTTCAACGGCTTTTTCGACACCCGCGTGGGCGGCAAGCGCGAGCCGGACAGTTATGACCGCATCTGCATCGGCATCAACGTGCCGCCGGCCGAGGTGCTGTTCCTGTCCGACATCGAGGCGGAACTCGATGCCGCCGCCGCTGCCGGTCTGCGCACCTGCCAATTGCTGCGCCCGCAGGATGGCACCGTGGCCAGTGACCGCCATGTCACGGCCGTGGATTTCCCGGAGGTTGCGAAGAAATTCCAGCTCTGAGACTCCGTCATTGCGGCGCGGCACGTGCTATGACGGGTATTTAAAAACCCCCTACCGCCGCAACAGGAACTCACGCCCCACCTTCACCCGTGGCTGGCCGTCATATTCGACGATGTCGGCGGTGGCGTAGGTTTCGTTCCAATGGTCGGGAATGAAGCTGCCGGTGCCGATCACGTCAATCGGTGCGCGGGCATCGGCCATCACGCGGCATTTCTCCACGTTGAAGCCCGACGAGGCGATGATCTTCACCGCAGGGTAGCCGGCGTGATCCAGCGACTCACGCATCCGCCAAATCGCCGCCGCCGAAACCCCGGTGCCGACCAGTGCGCGCAGTTCGACATCCGAGCGATACCGACGGATCGCTCCCGGCGCATGGCGTTCCAGCACGGCATAGCTCTCCGCCGGGTCCAGCCCTTCGAGGAACCGGCCACCATGGGTGTCCAGCCGCACGGCGAGCCGACCGGCCGCAGCGATCTCGGGGAAGCGGGCGCAGACTTCCAGCGCGTCGGTGACCTCCCGGCCGAAATAATCGACCAGCACCGTCAGCGGTGACTCCGGGAATGTCTCATGGAACATCTCGGCCGCGCGCAGGGTGGATCCCGCATAGCCGATCAGGGCATGCGGCATCGTGCCATAGCCGTGCGCGGCGCCGAAATAATGCGCGGTGCCATCCGTGGCGTTGCCGGTGAAGCCGCGTGCGCCCTCGCGCCGGGCGGCATCGCTGCCCACCGAGGCGGCATAGGCCATCAATTCCTGCATCTCCGCCCCGGCACAATGCCGCGCATCCATCGCCAGGAACGGCACGTTGGGCAGTGACAGCGCCATCTGATAAGCGTGATGGGCCGCCACACAGGCAGCCCCCGTCTTTTGCAGCATCAGCGTTTCAAGATCGGCCAGTTGGCTGAATTGGCCGGAAATATAGACCAGAGGCTCACCCGCGCCGACCCATTGGCCTTCGGGGTGCGTGACCTCAACATCAAATCGCGTCCCACGCGCTTCTGCGGCCGCGGTGAGCCAGTCCAGCATCAAGCGCGGGGCCGAGATCACCGGGCGGCGCAGAAACACCGCGTAGGTAACCCGTACGTCGCCGAAACGCTCGACGACCGCGCGGGTGCGGTTGAAATAGACATCGGTCCGGGCCGCGATGTCCGCGTTGAGGTCGTTGCCCACTACTGGGCCGCCACCGCCGTCTGCGGCAGACGACGCGCCTTCAATTCCTCCGCCACCAGGAACGCCAGTTCCAGCGATTGCTCGGCGTTCAGGCGCGGATCGCAGAAGGTTTCGTAGGCATCGCCCAGATCGGCTTCGGTGAGCTGATGCGCCCCGCCGACGCATTCCGTCACCTGACGGCCGGTCATTTCGATGTGCACGCCACCTGCCCAGGTGCCTTCTGCGGCATGGGCGTCGAAGAAGCGACGCACTTCGGTCAGGATCGCGTCGAAATTGCGCGTCTTGACCTTGGCAGCCGTCGAGATGGTGTTGCCGTGCATCGGGTCGCACAGCCACGCCACTTTCCGACCTTCCTGGCGCACGCGGCGCAGGATCGGCGGCAGCAGCTTTTCGACCTTCTCAGCCCCCATCCGCGCGATCAGCGTGATGCGGCCGGCTTCGTCGGTCGGGTTGAGGATGTCGATCAGGCGGATCAGCTCGTCCGGATCGGTGGTCGGCCCCACCTTGATGCCGAGCGGATTGCGCACGCCGCGCAGGAATTCCACATGCGCGCCATCGGGCTGGCGGGTGCGGTCGCCGATCCACAGGAAATGCGCCGAACAGGCATAGGTATCGCCGGAGGTGCTGTCCACGCGGGTCATCGCCTGCTCATAGGGCAGCAACAGCGCCTCATGGCTGACGTAGAAATCCGTCTCGCGCATCTCGCGCGTGTTCTCCGACGTCATGCCGCAGGCGGTCATGAAGCGCAGGGTTTCGTCGATGCGCGAGGAGAGTTCGCTGTAGCGGGCGGCGAGCGGCGAGCGTTCGACGAAGCCGAGATTCCAGCGATGAACCTCATGCAGATCGGCATAACCGCCGCTGGCGAACGCGCGCAGCAGGTTCAGCGTGCCGGCGGATTGGAAATAGCCCATTTCCATCCGCTGCGGGTCCGGCGTGCGGGATTGAGAGCTGAATTGCGGGCCGTTGATGATGTCGCCGCGATAGGTGAGGAAGGTGTCATCGCCGAACGTCTCGGTTTCAGATGAGCGCGGCTTGGCGAATTGCCCGGCCATGCGGCCCAATTTCACCACCGGCAGCGAGGCACCGAAGGTGAGCACCACGGCCATTTGCAGCAGCACGCGGAAGGTGTCGCGAATGATGTTGGCGGTGAAATCGCCAAACGCCTCGGCGCAGTCACCGCCCTGCAACACGATGGCGCGGCCCTCCTGCACGGCGGCCAATTGCGCCTTCAGACGGCGGGCCTCACCGGCAAACACCAGCGGCGGATAGGAGGCAAGCTTGCTCTCCATCGCGGCCAGCTTCGCCGGGTCGGGGTATGCCGGAACCTGGCGGATCGGCTTGTTGCGCCAGGAATTGGGCGTCCAGGACTGGGTCATTCTCACTTTCCACAAGACAAATCGGCAGAATGGTTCAATCCGCCGGAAACCAAGCGCAGTTTATTGCGCACAAACCGGGTTTGGCTACTCAGCCGCCAACATTCCAGCCACCCGTGTTCGCGTTCGCATCGTCACGAACTCCTCGGCGGCGGTGGGATGGATGCCCACCGTGCGGTCGAAATCGCCCTTGGTGGCGCCGGTGTTGATGGCGATCGACAGGCCCTGGATAATCTCCGGCGCGTCTTCGCCGATCATGTGGGCACCGACGACACGCTGGCTGGCCTGATCGACCAGCAGCTTCATCATCGTCTTGCGCGCCCGCCCGCTGAGGGTGTGGCGCATTGGGGTGAAGCGGGAGATATAGACATCCACCGGACCATTCTGTGCCGCCTGCTCCTCGGTGAGGCCCACGGTTGCCAGCGGCGGGATGGAGAACACCGCGGTTGCCACCCGGTCCAAATCCCAGGCGCGCGGACCTTGGCCATACAACGCCTCCGCCAGCGAATGCCCTTCGGCAATCGCCACCGGGGTCAGGTTCAGCCGGTCCGTCACGTCGCCGATGGCGTAGATGTTGGGCACGTTGGTCGCGCCCAGCTCCCCCACCGCAATCGCGCCTTTGTCGTTCAGCGTCACACCGACAGTCTCCAGCCCCAGACCGTCCACGGCGGGCGCGCGGCCAAGGGCTGCGAAGACGAGATCGGTTTCGATCATCTCGCCATTGGCCAGATGCACCTGCTTGAAGCCATTCTCCGCCGTGACCTTCACCACCGCCGCGCCGCCATGCACGTTCACGCCATTGGCGATCAGCGCCTCGTTGAGGCCGGTGCGCAGATCCTCATCGAAGCCGCGCAGCGGGAGTGGCTGGCGCATGATCAGATCGACCTCGCTGCCGAGGCCGGCGAAGATGCCCGCGAATTCCACCGCGATATAGCCGCCGCCGAGCAGCGCGACGCGGCGTGGGCGATGCGGCAGATAGAAGGCGTCGTCGGAAATGATGCAATGCTCCGCCCCCGGAAATTCCGGCACGGAGGGCTTGCCGCCAGTGGCGATCACGATGCGTTCGGCGGTGACGGTCTTGCCGCCGACATCGAGCGTATGCGGGCCGGTCAGACGCGCGAAGGCTTCGAAAATCGCGACGTTCGAGCCGGTGAGCAGCCGCGTATAGATGCCGTTGAGGCGGCTGATCTCTTTGTTTTTGGCATCGATCAGCGCGTTCCAATCATGCTCGGTGGCGGCGATGCCCCAGCCGAAGCCTGCGCTGTCGGCGGAGGTGTTGCCGTATTCGGCGGCCATCACCATCAGCTTTTTCGGCACGCAGCCCACATTGACGCAGGTGCCGCCCCAGAACCGCGCCTCGGCAACCGCCACCTTGGCCCCCAGCCCCGCCGCAATGCGCGCACAGCGCACCCCGCCGGAACCGCCGCCGATGACGAAAAGGTCGAAGTCGTAGGACATGATGCGCAGGCTCCCAATCGTTGCCGCTAGAGATGGGCGCGCAGGTCGCCCGCGTCAAACCGCCACATGGCAGGCTTGCCGACGCCGCGCAAACTCCGCAAGCTCGGCCCCACACTAAAGCCCCGAGGAAACCGATGAAGCGCCTTTTGCAAACGGCAGCTCTCCTGCTCGCTCTCACCGCCCCCGCCTTCGCAGCCGACTATCCCGCCCCGCAGGCGCAGGATGTGACGCTGAAGAATTTCCGCTTCCATTCCGGCGAGACGCTGCCGGAGGTGACAATTCACGTCACCACCATCGGCGACAAATCCCACCCCGCCGTGCTGATCCTGCACGGCACCGCGGGCTCCGGCGCGTCAATGCTCACGCCTGCCTTCGCTGGCCAGCTTTTCGGCCCCGGTCAGGCGCTGGATGCGTCGAAATACTTCATCATCCTGCCCGATGCACTCGGTGCCGGGAAATCCAGCAAGCCGTCTGATGGCATGCGCGGCAAGTTCCCGCACTATGACTACACAGACATGGTCAACGCCCAGTTCCGCGCCCTGATCGAGGGTCTGGCGGTGAAGCATCTGCGTCTGGTGATGGGCAATTCGATGGGCGGGATGCAGACCTGGATGTGGGGTGAGGCGCACCCCGATTTCATGGACACCCTGGCCCCGATGGCCTCGCAGCCCACCGCGATGGCCAGCCGCAACTGGATGATGCGGCGATTGCTGGTGGAGACCATCCGGCAAGACCCGAGCTATATGAACGGCGACTACACCGCCCCGCCGCAATCGCTGCGCATGGTCAATGCGATGTTCGGCATCGCCACCAGCGGCGGCACCCTGGCCTATCAGAACATGGCGCCCACATCGGCCAAGGCCAACGCGCTGGTCGATGAGCGACTGGCGGCAAAGCTGCCGGATGCCAATGATTTCGTGTATCAATGGGCGTCGTCGGAAGATTACGACGCCTCGGCCAATCTCGACAAAATCACCGCCCGCGTGCTGGCGATCAATTCCGCCGATGACGAGCGCAACCCGCCTGAGACCGGCATCACGGTGGCCGCTTTGCAGAAGGTGAAGAACGGCAAATTGCTGCTCATCCCGGCCAGCACCGAGACGCGCGGGCATGGCACCACGGCGTTTGCCAAGTTCTACGCGAAGGATTTGGCCGCGTTCCTCAACACGCCATAGGCCGGACAGCCGGTTGGAGCCGGAGCGTTGATCACTCCGGGTCCAACCGCTCGGACGCTGCGTGCAACCCCTCCACCACGGCGTCCATGAACGCCCGGATGCGGGGAGTGTGGCGCAGATCGGCATGGGTGCCGAGCCAGAGATCCCGTTTCGGCAGCGGAGATGCGTTGGGTGGTGGGTCGAGCCGCACCAGTTCCGGCACTTCATCGGCGATGTGGCACGATAGGCAGGCCAGCCCCATGCCCGCGCGCGCGGCGTAAAGCTGCATCAGGCGGGAATTGCAGGACAACGACACCCGCGCCTGTGGGGCGATGCCGCGCAGCCATGCCATCTCCGGCGTGTGCAGATAATCGGCCTCGGTGAGCAACAGGTCCTGCCCCGCCGCCCCCTGCCGCCAATTCGGCATACCGTGGCAATCCAGATAACTCTGTGCCGCATACAGCCCATAGCCGATACGGCCCACCTTGCGCGCCACGATATCGGCCTGCTCGAACCGCGCCACCCGCAACGCCACATCCGCCTCGCGCTTGATCAACGAAAGCGCGCGCGGGTTGGCGACCAACTCCAATTCCACCAACGGATGCGAGCGACGAAATTTCGCCAGCACCGGCGAGAGCACCAAGGCGGCGAGGCTTTCCACCGTGGTCAGGCGAATGATGCCCTCCAGCCGGATATCGGCCCCGGCAATCTGCCGCGCCACCGACAACGCTTCAGCCTCGATCCGCTCGACGTTGCCGAGCACCGCTTCACCCTCCTTGGTCAGCACGTAACCGGAAGGCGTGCGGGTGAGCAGCTTGGTGCCGAGGCGACATTCCAAGGCTGCCAGACGCCGCCCCATGGTTGGCTGCTGCACGCCCAACACGCGGGCGGCGGCGGAGAGGGTGCGATGGCGGGCGATGGCGAGGAAAATCCGCAGATCGTCCCAATCCGGCATGTTCTCCATGAGTGACACTTTCATGCATTTTTGTATGGAGATTGTACAAACTTCGGCAGCTCCATGCACCCATCAACTGTGCGTATCTTCTGTCCACGCCCGAACCGGGCATTGAGGAGAGTTTCCACATGATCGACACCCGTTTTGCCCCCTATGCCGCCTTTGCCCTGCGCGTTGCCTTGGGCGTGCTGTCCTTGGCCCATGTCAGCCTGAAGATTTTCGTCTTCACCCCGGCCGGCACCGCTGGTTTCTTCCAATCGCTCGGCCTGCCGGGTGCGCTGGCCTATCTGGTGATTGCCGTCGAATTGCTCGGTGGCGTGGCGCTGCTGCTGGGTGTGTATGCGCGGTATGCCGCACTGGCGATGGTGCCGGTTCTGCTCGGCGCGATTGTCACCGTGCATGGCGCTGCTGGCTTCTTCTTCACCAATGCGCATGGCGGCTGGGAATTCCCGGCCTTCTGGATCGTGGCATTGCTGGCGCTGGCCGGTCTGGGCGATGGTGCCTATGCGCTGCGCTCTTCGGTGAAGTCCGCCTGATTTTCGCGACGACGACCCAACAGAAAGTCTCGTGTCATGATGCCAACGATGTTTGTCAGCCACGGCTCCCCGATGATCATCCTGCAGGACATCCCGGCGCGAGACTTTCTACAGGGCGTGGCCGCACAATTGCCCAAGCCGCGCGCGATTGCGGTGGTTTCCGCCCATTGGCTCACCCGCAGCCCCGCCGTGGGCAGTGCGGCCAGGCCAGAGATGATTTACGATTTCGGCGGCTTCGATGAGCGGCTGTTCCATCAGCAATACCCCGCCCCCGGTGTGCCGGAACTGGCCGAACGGATTGCTGACACCATCGCCAATGCCGGCCTGCCGGTCGCCCTCGATCCGCGCCGTGGCTATGATCATGGCGTGTGGGTGCCGTTGAAGCTGATGTATCCGGGTGCCGATATTCCGGTGGTGCCGATTGCGGTGCAGCCGCATTACGGCCCGGCGCATCACATGGCGCTCGGTCGCGCGCTGGCCGGTCTGCGCAACGAGGGCGTGCTGGTGCTTGGCTCGGGCAGCTTCACCCATGATCTGCGCCGCTATTTCGGCCATGCGGAGGATGCCACAGCACCTGCCGATGTGGTGGCGTTCTCGGCGTGGATGGATGCGAAGCTGGTGGCGGGCGACACGCAAGCGCTGCTCAACTATCGCACCCAAGCCCCGTTTGCCGTGCAGAACCACCCGACGGACGAGCATTTGCTGCCGATCTTCACAGCCCTCGGTGCGGCGGGTGAGGGGGCGAAGGGCACCAGCGTGCATTCCAGCACAGACCATGGCGTGTTGCGGATGGATGCGTATACCTTCGCCTGAAAGCGTTTTTGCGAGGTTTCCCCATGCTGCCCAGCCTGTTCATCAGCCACGGCTCACCCCGCATTCTGTTGCAGGATCTGCCGTCGCGCGATTTTCTGGAGAGTGTGGCGGGCACCTTGCCGCGTCCGAAGGCCATCGTGATCGCCACCGCGCATTGGCTGACCCGGATTCCCGCGGTGGGCACGGCCGCGCATCCAGCGATGATCTACGATTTCGGCGGCTCCGAGCGGCGGCTGTTCGAGATGCAATATCCCGCCCCCGGCGCCCCGGCACTGGCCGGTCGCGTGGCGCATATGTTGGCCGATGCCGGGTTGCAGGTCGGCATCGACCCCCATCGTGGCTTCGATCACGGCGTGTGGGTGCCGCTGAAGCTGATGTATCCCGCCGCCGATATTCCGGTGATCCCGGTGGCGATCCAGCCCCATGAAGGCCCGGCGCATCACATCGCCGTCGGTCGTGCGCTGGCCGGGTTGCGGGCAGAGGATGTGTTGGTGATCGGCTCCGGCACCTTCACCCATAATCTGCACCGCTTCTACGCAGAAACCCCCGCCACCCCGCAGCCGCCCGATGTGCTGGCCTTCTCCGCCTGGATGGAAGACGCGCTGACCCGCGGCGATGTGGCGGCACTCGACAAATATCGCGCATTGGCCCCCGGTGCGGTGGAGAACCATCCGACGGATGAGCATCTGCTGCCGATCTTTGTCGCCTTCGGTGCCGGGGGGGAGGGCGCACAGGCGAAGCGGATTCACGACAGTGCGGATCGCGGTGTGGTGCGGATGGATGCCTATACGTTCGGGTAGATGGCGACTGCCCCCTCCAAACCGTCATTGCAAGGAACGTCCTGGCTGCCCTGCGATGGGGCGGGTTCAGTTGCCGCATCGCCGCGTGACATAGTTTGCCCCGGCGGCGGGGAATGACGATGCAACTTCCATATCAAGCCGATCAGGGGCTACCACCATCGCAGCGGCGCATGGCGATGCTGGCCGTGCTGCTGGCCGTGTCGATGGCCACGTTCGACATCGCCATCGTCAATACCGCATTGCCGCGCATTGCCCATGATCTGCACACCGATGCGGCGACGTCGATTTGGGTGGTGAGCGCGTATCAGCTGTCGCTGGTGGCCACCTTGCTGCCCTTCGCCTCGCTGGGGGAGATTGTCGGCCATCGCCGGGTCTATCTGGGTGGGCTGGTGGTGTTCACCAGCGCCTCGATCCTCTGCGCCCTGTCCTGGACATTGCCGATCCTCGCCTCTGCCCGCGTGTTGCAGGGCTTGGGAGCGGCGGCGGTGGTGAGCGTGAATCTGGCCTTGGTGCGCTTCATCTATCCGCCGCATCTGCTCGGGCGCGGGGTGGGGATGAATGCGCTGTTCGTGGGGGCCTCGTTCACCGCTGGCCCCAGCCTGGCGTCGCTGATCCTGTCGTTCGGCCCCTGGCCCTATCTGTTCTTCATCAACGTGCCGATGGGTGTGGCCGCGATGTTCGTCGGTTGGAAATATCTGCCGAACACCACGCGCTCCAGCCATCCGTTTGACGTGGTGGCGGCGGTGTTGGCGGGGATGACGTTCGTGCTGATCGTGCTCGGCATCGACAGCGCAGGCCATGGCGGCGGATTGCAGGAGATGGCCGCCGAGTGGCTGGCGGCGGTGGTGTGCCTGGTCTCGCTGTTGCGGCGGCAGAGCGGGCATCCGGCGCCGATGCTGGCGTTGGATTTGTTTCGCAACAAGGTGTTCGCGCTCTCCTCGCTCACCTCGATTTGCGCCTTCGCCACGCAGGGTTTGGCGTTCGTCTCGCTGCCCTTCCTGTTCACCGGCAGTCTCGGATTAAGTCAGGTGGAGGCTGGTATTCTGCTCACCCCGTGGCCCGCCATCGTGGCCTCGCTGGCGCCGGTGTCTGGGCGAATGGCGGATCGCTATTCCACCGGGCTGCTCGGTGGCATTGGATTGGGCACGTTGGCGGTGGGCATGTTGCTGCTGTCCAGCTTGCCGATGCATCCGAGCTATGCCGACATCATCTGGCGGTTGCTGCTGTGCGGTGGCGGGTTCGGATTGTTTCAGGCCCCCAATCTGAAAGCGCTGATGAGTGCCGCCCCGCCGCATCGCAGCGGCGGTGCCTCCGGCATCGTGTCGATTTCCCGCAATATGGGGCAGGCGAGTGGGGCAGCGCTGGTGGCGGTGTGTTTCCGTCTGGTGCCCGAGCATGGCCCGCGCATGGCGCTGATGCTTGGCTGCGGCTTCGCCAGCTGCGCCGCCATTGCCTCGCTGCTGCGTCTTGCCGCCAAACCACCTGCCCGGATCGGAGCCGATTGATGCCCATGCTTGACCACACCCATGACGCCACCGCCACAAGTTGGGTGGCTTCGGCCAACGGACATCCGGATTTTCCAATCCAGAACCTGCCGCTGTGTGCGTTCAGCCGCCCCGGTGAGGCCGCGCGCGGCGGTGTGGCGATTGGCGATCAGATTCTCGATCTGGCCGCACCCGGCCTGCTGCCGCCGGAATTGGCGCTGGCAGGGCAGGCACCGCTGAACGATTTCTTCGCACTCGGGGCGGCCCCGCGCCGCGCATTGCGGCATCTGGTGTTCGATCTGCTGCGCACAGGCAGCACGCCGCGCCCGTCGCTGTTGGTGCCGCAGGCGGAGGCGGTGTTGCATCTGCCGATGCGGGTGACGGATTTTTCGGATTTCTACGCGGGCATTCACCACGCCACCACCACCGGCAAAATGCTGCGCCCCGATCTGCCGCTGTCGGTGAACTACAAGCATCTGCCGATTGCCTATACCGGCCGCACCTCCAGCGTGCGCCCCTCCGGCACGCCGGTTCATCGCCCGAACGGGCAGCGCAAGCCTGCCAAAGAGGCGGTGCCGAGTTTCGGCAGATCGCGCAATATGGATTTCGAGCTGGAAATGGGCATCTGGGTCGGCCAGGGCAGCGCGCTGGGCGCGGGGGTTTCCATCGCCGAGGCCGCCGACCATATCGGCGGATATTGCCTGCTCAACGATTGGTCGGCGCGCGACATTCAGGGCTGGGAGACGGTGCCGCTCGGCCCGTTCCTGGGCAAAAGCTTCCTGACGACGATTTCGGTCTATGTCGTCACCCCCGAGGCATTGGCCCCGTTCAGGGTGCCGCTCACCACCCGCCCGGCCGACGATCCGGCGGTGCTGGACTATCTGCTCGACGCACGCGACCAGTCGGAAGGCGCGCTGGATCTGGTGCTGGAGGCCTGGATCCAAACCCCCAGCCTGCCCGCGCCGCATCTGCTGTGCCGCAGCAATTCCCAGGCGCTGTATTGGACACCGGCGCAGTTGCTGACCCAGCAGGCGAGCAATGGCTGCGATCTGAATGCGGGCGATCTGCTCGGCTCCGGCACGCTGTCCGGCCCGACGCTGGACAGCGCCGGTTCGATGCTGGAACTCAGCCAGGGCGGGCGGGTGCCGTTGGTGCTGCCATCGGGCGAGACGCGGCGGTTCCTGGAGGATGGCGACACGCTGGAATTGCGCGCCTATGGCGTGCGGGACGGGTTCGCGCAGATCGGGTTCGGGCCGTGTGTGGGCACGGTGACGGGGTGATTTAACAGACTGCTGAAAAACTCTTCGCGGAGGGGCGGCGAGTCATTTTTCGTGCCAGAAAGGCCAAGGCGAAGACACGATGTGTGTGCATCGTGGCAAGCCTTGAACGAATCTGGCGCGGAAAAGGGCCGCTGCACCGACCGACAGAGTTTTTCAGCAGTCTGTTAACCCTCGCCCCGACCCGCCGCACGCCGGATGCGCGCTTTGCGGGTTTTCGGCATTTCATCGAGCAGCGCATGCATGCTGGCCACCGTGGTCGGCGGCAGGCGGGCGATGTTCTGCGCGATGCGGTTGGCCAGCGCCGTCTGCTCCGGCGTCAGCCCCGCCGTGTTGACCACCACTTTCGGGTCCGACAGCTTGGCCAGACCGAGCAATTCATCAGATGCCTCCCAGATCAGGCCGAGTTCGGCGCAGATTTGATGCACCAGCCCGGTGGAGGGGGCGCCACGCTTGCCGTGTTCAAGCGCGGAGAGATAGGCCGCCGAGACCTGGATGCGGTCGGCAAGCTCGGCCTGGGTCATGCCCGCCTCTGCCCGCAGCACCCGCAGCCTGGCCCCGAATGGCGTCATCTCGGCCGCCGCAGCAGCAGCCGCACCGAGCCGGGGTTGGAGGGATGCGGATGCGTGGCCGCCAGCACCAGCGGGCGCAAACTGGGCAGGTTGAGCCAGATCGGCAATTCGCGCCGAATGGCCCCGCCATTCTCGCCCGCCCCCCGCCCGGTGATCACCTCCACACAGCGCACATGATCGGCATGGGCGTCGATGAGGAATTGATGCAGCGCGTGATAGGCCCGCTGCACCGTGCGGCCATGCAGATCGATGGTGCGCATCGAGGGCAGTTTGCCGCTGCGGAATTTGTTCCACGATGAGTTGTCGAGCCCACCCGGATGCACCCCCACATGCAACGCCACCGGCCGAATTGGCTCCGGCTTGCTGGGTTTGATGTGCACATGGATCGGCTCAACAGCTGGCGGTGGCGCAGCTTGCACCGGCGCCTCGGCCACCACCGGCAGCGATTTTCCGGCGAGTGGGCGGATCAGTCGGGCGAACAAGGCCCAATCCTGCCGCTCCTTCTCGGTCAGACCACGCGGGCGTCTGGCCAATTTCCTATCCTGCCATGTCGTCGATCAACACCACATGCAACCGTCGTGGCCCGTGCGCGCCGAGTTCGAGGGTGGATTCGATATCCGCCGAGCGCGACGGCCCGGTGACGAACATCACGTTGCGCGGCAGGAAATTGCCCGCAACCATGCCCTCGCGTTCGGCGCGCAACACGTCCCAAGCCTCTTCCATCGCGCCCACCACCCGGCTGCCACGCAGCACGACGATCTCGGTGTCGCAGAGCAGGTTGAGCGTGGTGGGGCGTTGCGGCGAGGCGGGCAGCATCAGCGTGCCGGTCTCGGCAATGCCGACATAGCCGTGCTGAACCGCCACCATATCGCTCGCCTCGGCCCGCCCTTCGCGCAATTGCAGCAGCGGGCGGTTCCACCATGGAATGGCGCGCAATTCCGGATGCGGGGCGATGGCGAGGGCGGAGGGCAGATTCTGCCCGGCCAGATACTCGGCCACCGCCTCCGGCACGTCATCGGCGTTCGACACGCGGGTGAAGCTGGCGAATTCCTTTTCCAGATTGCGCAGGAACAGATCGATCTGCTCGGCATGCGGCAGGCGCGAGCGGGCTGGAATCAGGTGGCGCGGATGGCCGTTCAGGCGGGCATACAGGCCGAGCGTCTCATGCGCCGGCAGCGGCCCCCGGCGCAGACCCTTGCGGATCGCGCCGAAAATTGCGTCGCGGCTCATGCGTCACCTCGCTGCTGCTTGGCGTATCGGCTGAAGAAGGTATCGCCCTCCGGTGCCGGCAGATCGCGCCCCTTGGTCCAACCAGAGGCCAGCGGCAGTGCATTGAACTTGCCCTTCTTGCCTGCCAGCAGCGACAGCGTCTTCGCGGCCACCCGCGTGACGAGGCGATACAGGCTCGGCCGTTTCGCCAGGAAGCCCCAGAGTGCCAGGTTGCTGCGCACGCCCCCCGGCGTCAGATGCCGTTCGAACTCGCGCTCCCGCCAATGCCGCATCAGCTTGGGCAGCGGGATCTTCACCGGGCAGACCGATTCACATTTGCCGCAAAAGGTGGAGGCATTCGGCAGATGGCCGGCCTTGTCGATGCCGATCAGCGATGGCGTGAGCACCGAGCCCATCGGCCCCGGATACACCCAGCCATAGGAATGCCCGCCGACGGTCTGATAGACCGGGCAATGGTTCATGCACGCCGCACAGCGGATGCAGCGCAGCATCTCCTGAAACTCGGTGCCGATCATCGCCGAGCGGCCGTTATCGACCACCACGACATGATATTCCTCCGGCCCATCCAGATCGCCAGGGCGGCGCGCGCCGGTGGAGAAGGTGGTGTAGACCGACATATCCTGCCCGGTGGCCGACCGTGCCAGCAGTCGCAGCATGTTGGTGGCGTCCTCCAGCGTGGGGACCACCTTCTCGATGCTGGCGAGCACGATATGCACCTTGGGCAGCGTCTGCGTCAGATCGCCATTGCCCTCATTGGTGACGATCACGCTGGAGCCGGTTTCGGCGATCAGGAAATTCGCCCCCGTGATGCCGACATCGGCGGCGAGGAATTTCTCCCGCAGCAATGCGCGGGCCTCGGCCATGATGTCCTTGCGCTCGGCGAAGACGCGGTTGGGGTCGAGGCCGGTATGCACCTTGCGGAAACTTTCCTCCCAATCCTCGCGGTTGAGGTGGAAGGCGGGCGCGATGATGTGGCTGGGCGATTCATCGCGGATTTGCAGGATGTATTCGCCCAGATCGGTTTCAACCGGCGTGATGCCGTGCTTTTCCAGATGGTCGTTGACCGCGAGTTCCTCGCTGATCATCGATTTGCCCTTGGTGACGGTCTTCGCCCCGACGCGCTGACAAATCGCCAGCACGGCGGCGCGGGCGTCGTCGGCGGTGGAGGCCCAATGCACATGGCCGCCAGCATTGGTGACGTTGCGCTCCCAGGTTTCCAGATAGAAATCCAGATTGGCCAGGGTGTGGTTTTTGATCTCGCGGCCAATGTCGCGCAGCTGCTCGAATTCCGGCAACTTCTCCACGGCGGCGGACCGGCTGGCCGGAAAGCGCGGGCGCGTGCGCACCAGCGCCTTTTGCAGCCCGGCATTGGCGATTTCAGACGTGGCGCGCTCTTTAAAGCGCGGGCTGTTGATCTGCATCGGTCGATCCTTGTTCGGCTGCAACTCTAAAGGCGAGTTCGAGAAAATTGCAGAGCAAATCTTCGCCGCCCTTCGCCCCGATGCTTCGGATCAGCGCGCGACAACGCGGCAATCCGGCAACATCCGCAACGTGGCCGCGGGTGCGTTGGCCGAGACGGTGGCACGGATGCCCGCTTTGGCCAGATATCGGGCGTTGTCGTTGAGAAGGCGGACCAGCACATACCAGGGCGTGCTGTCCGGCGCTTCGATCAGAATCGGTGCATCGGCCGGCAAATCGGCCACAATCGGACGCAGGCTGGCCAGCGCGGCCGACTGACAGGCTCCGGTGCGATGCATCTGTGCCTGGACCGCGCCACAATGGACAATCACCAGCCCCATCAGACCAAGGCAAAGCAGCCGTTCCCGCCATGTGCCGCCATAGGCTGCCACGAGACCGGCGGCGAGAGCCAGCGATGTGGCGTAGGAATATTGCGTCTCATGCTTGGAGATCGCCAGGACCGGCACCAGCGGCAACAGAAAGACAGCAAGATACAGGAACGGGGCACGCCATCCATATCGCCCCACCAGCAGCGCCAACAGCAGCGCGTGTGCCGCTATGCCAAAGGCAAGCACTGCGGGGTTGTCGTCAACATTCTGAATTTCCAACGCCCAGGGTGCGAACGGGAAGACGAGATAGGCGCGCATATTGTGCCAGACCGCATCAAACCCGCCGAACGCATAACCGCCGCTGCTCTTCCGACCGGCCATTCCCAGCAGAACGGGCAGGCGCACGCTGAGATAGCCCGCCAGCAGAAGCCCGACCAGCGCGGCCAGAACGATCAATGGACGCCGCCGCACCACCCGCCGATCCATCCAGGCCGCGGCCGCCAGCGCCGGGGCTGCAACCAAAGCCGTCTCCTTGCACAGCAAGGCCGCAGCGAAGCAGCCTGCCGCGCCGAACATCCAGCCCAGCCCGCCATCGCGCCAGGCACGGCGTGCCAATACCAACGCGGCCACGCTGAATCCGACACAGGACAGATCGAAAAACGCCGCCACCCATCCCGTGGCGAACGCCGCCATCGGCGTCAGCGAGAACAGCACCGCCGCGGCGAGCGCCCGCGCCCGCAGCCAGGGCTGCAACAGCAAAAACAGCAGCACCCCATTGCCCGCCTGCACCAGTGCCAGCGCCGCGTGCGCGACCAGCGGCTGGCCGGGCAGATGCAGGATCAGCGAAATCAGCGCAGTGCCAAGCGGCCGATAGAACGGCGAATGCGCCACATCGGCCAGACCGAGCCCCCAGGGATCAGCATCGTCCCGGATGTAGCGCAGCCACTCCAGCTCATCGTGACTGAAATAGCCCGGCGTGCCGACCAGCCAGAGATTGCACACCAGGCTGGCCGCCATCACGATGGCAATGGGGTGGCGCATGCGTAAGACGCCCAGCTTCAGCGGACGATGATGTTGGGTTGAACCCTCAATCATCATGCTCAGCGCGTTGCTTCCCCAATCGCGGGCACATCGTCGGTGATCCCGGCGAGCACCTCGGCGATATGGCGCACTTTCACAGCCTTGCCCTCACGCGACAGGCGGCCAGCCATATTCAGCAGACAGCCAAGATCGCCCGCCAGCAGCGTATCCGCCCCGGTGGCGGCAATGTCGGCCACCTTGTCCGAGACCATGCGCGTCGAGATATCGGGGTATTTCACACAGAACGTGCCACCGAAACCGCAGCAGATTTCCGGCTCTTTCATCTCCACGAGGCTCAGCCCCTGCACCGAGGCGAGCAGCGTGCGCGGTTGGGATTTGATGCCGAGTTCGCGCAGACCGGCGCAGCTGTCGTGATAGGTGACGGTGCCGTTGTAGTGGGCCGCCACCTCGGTCATGCCGCGTTCATCGACAAGGAAGGAGATCAGCTCGAACGTCTTCGCCGCCAGCGCCTCGGCGCGGGCTTTCATGTTGGGATCGTCATCGAACAGGTGCGGCATATGGCTGCTGAGCATGCCACCGCACGAGCCGGACGGGACGACGACGTAATCATAGCCCGAAAACGCCTCGACAAAATCGCGTGCCAGATCGGCGGCGGTGGCGCGGTCGCCGGAATTATAGGCGGGCTGGCCGCAACATGTCTGCTGACGCGGCACCTCCACGTCACATCCGGCGGCTTCGAGCAATGCGATGGCGGCAAATCCGACGCTCGGCCGCTGGAGGTCCACCAGACAGGTGACAAACAGGGCAACGCGGGGGCGGGTGGCGGTCTGGGTCATGGCGGGAGGTTAGGCGAGTCACGGTGGGCGGACAAGCGCAGCCCTACGAATGCGGTGTGCCCAGCACCAATTCATGAATTCGCGCCGGATCGGATTGCTCCATCACCTTGCGGGCCAGTCGCACACAATCATCGATGGCCACCGCCCGCACCGCCTGCTTCACCCGTGGCACGGCGGCGGCGTTCATCGAAAAGCTGCGCAAACCCAGGCCCATCAGCAGCGGGATCATGCGGGGATTGCCCGCCATCTCGCCACACACCGACACCGGCATGCGCATCCGCAACGCCGCTTCGGTGGCGAATTGCACCAGACGCAGCACCGCCGGGTGCAGCGGATCGTACAACGCCGCCACATCGGTTTCGCCGCGATCGACGGCAAGGGTGTACATCGTCAGATCATTGGTGCCGATGGCGAAGAAATCCGCCTCCAGCGCCAGCGCATCCGCCGACAGGGCAGCCCCCGGCGTTTCGATCATGATGCCCAGGGGCGGCAGCTTTTCGGGCAGACGCTCACCCTTGCGGCGCAGGCGGCGGGCGACACGTTCGTAGATGTCGCGGGCCTGTCGCACCTCGGCCAGATTGGTCACCATCGGCAGCAACACCCGCGTCGGCCCGGCGATGGAGGCGCGCAGAATGGCGGCGAGCTGGGTTTCGAACAGATCGGTCTCCCGCAGCAACAGACGGATGCCACGCAGGCCGAGGGCGGGGTTGTCGTCCGTCACCTCGGGCACGATGCCCTCGCTTTGCAGCGCCTCGATATCTTTCTCGCCGCCCCAATCGAGCACGCGGATCGTCACTGTATGGCCGCCCATCGCCTCGATGGTGGAGCGATAGGCCTCGGTTTGCTCGTCCTCGTTGGGCAGCGTTTCGCGGTTCATGAACAGGAATTCGGAGCGCAGCAGCCCGATGCCCATGGCCCCCGATTTGGCGATCAGCGGCAACTCCACCGGGATTTCCAGATTGGCCTGCAGGTCGATCGCCTCGTTATCGGTGGTCTCGGCGGGCAGGCGGCGCAGCGAGGCGAGTTTGGTTTGCACGCGGGTGAAGGCGGTCAGGCTCTTGCGGGCGGCGGCGAGGGTCTCGACGGTCGGGTTGACCACGACGCTGCCCGCCACGCCATCGACAACCACCATGTCGCCAGGTCGCACCGCCTGGCCCAGCCCCGCCACGCCCAATACGGCGGGCACGCCGAGCGCACGCAGCATGATGGCGGTGTGGCCGTCTGATCCCCCTTCATCCGTCACGCATCCGGCAAGTTTCGTCGGGTCGAGAAGGGCAGCGTCGGCGGGGCGGAGAAGTTCGCACGCAAGCACTGCGCCGGCGGGCAGGCCGGTGAAAGAACGGAATGGCGTATGCGTCAGGTTGCGCACCAGACGACGCCCAACCTCGCGCACCTCTTCCGCCCGACGGCGACGGCCGGCAGGGTCGCCCTCGGCGGGCATCGCCATGATGACGCTGGTAATGGCATCTGTCTCGTCCTGCACGGCGGTTTCGGCCGAGACCAGCATGTCTGAAATCCGCTTGCGCACGCCGCGGATCAGGCGGGACGGGCCGATCATGTGCAGATAGGCGTCCAGCAGCGGGGCGATTTCGGCCTGGCTGTCCTCCGGCAGATTGCCCAGCCGCGCCTTCAGCTTCATCAATTGCTTGCGCGATTGTGCGACGGCGGTTTCGAAGCGGTTGGTTTCGGCCTGGGTGTCGGCGGCCTGGATTTTGTGCCGTACCACCACGGCCGGCGCTTCGGCGGCCCCGAAGACCGGGCCGATGGCAATGCCGGCCGACACCGGAATGCCGATCAGCCGCCGTTCGGGGCGTGGCGCCGATGGGTCGCGACGGGTGCGGCGACGCTCGACGGGCGCCGGGGGCACGGGGCCTGCGGCCGAGGCGATCTGTGCCGGGGTGGCGTCCGGCGGTGCGGGCTCGGGGTTGTCGTCAATCCTGCTCATCGAAACCGGCCTCGATCAGCCCGGCGACGGCATCCATCGCCTCCTTGGCATCCCAGCCATCGGCGCGCACCTCAATGGTGCTGCCCTGACCGGCACCCAGCATCATCAGACCCATGATCGAGCGGGCGGAGACGTCCTGCCCATCCTTGGAGACATCGACAGCCGCGCCGAAGCGTTCCACCAATGTGACCAGCTTGGCGGCGGCGCGCGCGTGCAGGCCGCGACGGTTCACAATCGTCAGACGCCGCGTCAGC
This sequence comes from Acetobacteraceae bacterium, assembly GCA_031291725.1. Classification (GTDB taxonomy): domain Bacteria; phylum Pseudomonadota; class Alphaproteobacteria; order Acetobacterales; family Acetobacteraceae; genus CAIQQQ01. The sequence goes on along the minus strand of JARLIM010000033.1, from coordinate 133,205 downwards.
ACCGCCCCGCTGGGGGCGGCACTCGAATCTGTCTCGCTCACCCGCACTTCCCGTTCGTCGATGCTTTGGCAAGATTGCCAGCGTTCCCGTGCCCATTGGGCAACACATTGGACGCGGCAGCAATGTATTTCCGCCCCGCATTCTGTGCGCAGTCCACAACTTCCGCGAGCGGTTGCGCGGAACGGACCTTGGCGATCTTGACCAGCATGGGCAGGTTCACGCCCGCGATCACTTCCACGCCCTCGCGGTCCATCTGCGAAATCGCAAGATTGGAGGGGGTGCCGCCGAACATGTCGGTCAGCAGGATCACGCCGTCGCCGGTATCGACTTTGGCGACGCAATTGCGGATCTCGGCGCGACGGCCTTCGATGTCGTCATCGGCACCGATGCAGACCGTGCAGACATTGCGCTGCTGGCCGACCACATGCTCCATCGCCAGCCGCAATTCCTCGGCCAGCCGACCGTGGGTGACAAGCACAAGACCGATCATGAATGCGCTTTCTCGGCAGGCGCCGCCGGTTTGGCTGGCTCAGCAGGTTTCAACGCGGCGCGTTCGCGCGCCAATTCCCGATGTGTGATGCTCACGCGCCAGCCTGCTTCGGAGAGGGTCGCCGCCAGTTTTTCGACGATGGCCACTGACCGGTGCCGGCCCCCCGTGCACCCGATCGCAATGGTCGCGTATTTCTTGCCCTCTTGGCGGAAGCGAGGCAAGAGCAGGAGCAACATGCCTGCCAGACGATCGTAGAATTCAGCAAAAATCGGATCGGCTTCCACATAGGCGGCCACCGCCGGATCAAGCCCGGTGCTGGGACGCAACAGCGGATCGTAATGCGGATTGCGCAGGAAGCGCGCATCCATCACCACATCCGCCTCACGCGGCAGGCCCAGCGGGTAGCCGAAGGACATCAACGACACCGCCAAACCCGGCGCACGCGGCTTGTCGCTGGCCTCATCGGCGTTGCCATAGCGTTGTTCGACAATCTGTCGCAGCCCGGCCAGGGAGAGGTCTGATGTGTCGATCATCAGATCGGCGGCTTCGCGCAGAGGTGCGGTCAGTGCCTGTTCGGCGGCGATGCCGTCCTGCACGCGACCTTCGGGGGCCAGCGGATGGCGGCGGCGGGTTTCCGTGAAGCGGCGTTGCAGCACGCCCTCTTCCGCCCAGGCAAAGACCAGATCGGCCTCGATGGCCGGATTGGCGCGCAGCCGTTCCAGCGTGGAGAGCACATTCTCCACCTTGAAGCCGCGCGAGCGGGCATCGACGCCGAATGCAATCTGCTGCCCCTCCATCCCATCCAACCCAGGACGGGCGACGAGTTCCTCCACGAAGGACAGCGGCGGATTGTCGATGGCTTCGAAGCCGATATCCTCCAGGGCATGCAGCGTGGAGGCTTTGCCAGCGCCGGACAGGCCGCTGACGATCACAACACGTTTGCGCGGGCTCATGGCCGAAAGCTCCCGGCGAGCTGGGGGGCCAGGCCGAGGGCGCAATCCAGGGCACGTGCCACCCGCAACGGGGCGGAGGCGGCGGCGGGATCGACATGCACCAGGGGCAGATTCAGCGCGTCATGATGTTCGGGCATCGGCAGGCGGTCGGCACGTGCGGACAGATCGACAGCCAGCGCAAGCTTGGCCTGCGCCGCATGCGGCAGGCGCAGAATGCCCAGGCCGCGAATTTCCAACAGCCCCGCCAACGCCGGGGGCGCCGAGGCAAAGCCGTCTGCGATGTTGACCCGATCATCCGCCACCAGCACGAAGCCGCACTCCAGAAGTCGCAACACAAGATCCGATTTGCCGCACCCCGAAGGGCCCAGCAGAACAACGCCCACGCCCTCACGGGAGACGCAACTGCCATGGATCTGCATCGCGGGGGGGAACATGAGCTTTTGTGCCACGCAAGAAAAGAGGCTTCTTTGGTGTCATGTCATGCCAGGGATTGCCGATGCAACCAGGACACACGACACTTCACGCATGATCACACACACCGACATCGAACAAGCCGCATTCCGCATCCAGGGCAGGGTTCGTCGCACCCCCATCTTGCGATTGGCGGCCGATGAATTGGGGCTGGGATATGATCTCACCCTCAAGCTTGAATTGCTGCAACATGCGGGCAGTTTCAAGCCGCGCGGGGCGTTCAACCGCATCCTCTCCGCCGGTGCCGTGCCGGAGGCGGGGGTGATCGCGGCCTCGGGCGGCAATCACGGCGCGGCGGTGGCCTATGCCGCCCGCGCTCTGGGGCTGCGTGCCGAAATCTACATCCCCGCACTCACCCCTGCCGCCAAGCGCAGCCGCATCGAGAGCTTCGGTGCCATGGTGGTGCAAGGGGGCGCCACCTATAACGAGGCGCTGGCTGCCTGCCGCGTCCGTCAGGCTGAAACGGGGGCGTTGGATGTGCATGCCTATGATCATTCCGCCGTCCTTGCCGGGCAGGGCACGGTGGCGCGGGAGATTGAACAGGATGCGCCGGAGCTGACCGATCTTCTCGTCGCCACCGGCGGCGGTGGGCTGATCGGCGGGATTGCGGCGTGGTATCAGGGGCGGGTGCGGGTGATCGGTGTGGAGCCGGAAGGCTGCCCCTGTCTGCACGACGCGCTCGCCGCCGGGGCGCCGGTGGCATCGCCGGTGGGCGGTGTGGCGGCGGATTCCCTCGGCGCACGGCAAGTGGGGGCGGTGATGTTTCCGATTGCCCGGAATTTCGTCGCCGAGGCCGTGCTGGTGCCGGATGACGCCATCATCGCGGCCCGTCGATTGATCTGGGACCGCCTGCGCCTGATCGCGGAGCCGGGCGGGGCGGTGGCGTTGGCCGCGTTGCTGTGCGGGGCTTATGTGCCCAAGCCGGGCGCACGGGTGGGCGTGCTGCTCTGTGGCAGCAATTCGGGGGAGATTCCGGCATAGACCGTCACTGCGCTGCGCGCGCAATGACGGTGTTCATCAGCGTATTAAGCCGCCTGCCATTTCGGCGAGCGGTCCTTGTCGATCACCATCGCGCGCACGCCCTCGGCGAAATCCGGGTGATGGGCGACGCGCTGGACCAGTTCGAACTCCGCCGCCAGACATTGCGCCAGCGTGCGATGGGCACCCGCGCGCAGGATGTCGAACGTCCAGCGCAGCGAGGCCGGGGACATTTTCAGCAGCGTGGCCAATGTCTCCTCCGCCCACGCGCTGCCCTCGGCCTTCAGTGCCGCCTCGATGGCCGCGATGGAGGCCTGACCGAAGCAGCGATCGATCGCCGCCCGATGCGGGGCGAGGCTGAATTCCGGCAATTCACGCGCAAACCGCGCCACCGCCGCAGCACCGTCCAACGCCAGCGCCTCCAGCAGGGCCGGGAAATCGGCGTGATCGACGAAATGCGTGGCAAAACCGGCATGCACCGCATCCGCCCCGGTCAGCCGCGTGCCGGTCAGGCCGAGATACATGCCGAGTTCCCCCGGCAGACGTGGCAGCACATGGGTCGCGCCGACATCGGGGAACAGGGCAATGGCCGTCTCGGGCATGGCGAAATGCGCGGTTTGGCTGGCCACCCGGATCTGGCCATGCACCGACAGCCCAATGCCGCCGCCCATGCAGAAGCCGTCGATCAGCGCGATATAGGGTTTGGGATAGCCCGCAATGGCGGCGTTGACGGCGTATTCCTCGCTGAAAAAGGCGCGGATGATCTCGTCATGCCCGGCCAGGGCGGCGTCGCGTACCGCCCGAATATCTCCACCCGCGCAAAACGCCCGTTCCCCCGCGCCGGTGATCACCACCGCATGCACCGCCGGGTCGTCGCGCCACGCCGCAAGCGTGGTGGCGAGGCTGCGGATCATCTCCAGATTGAGGGCGTTGAGGGCCTTCGGGCGGTTGAGGGTGATGTGGCCAATGCGTCCCTGCCGGGCGACGATCACGCTGTCTTCTGCGCTGGGTGACGAGCTCACACAATTTCTCCCGAGATTTTGCCGATGTTGTAGCCGCTCAGCGCGCGCTGCGCGAGGCCAGCAGGCCGCCGGTTGCCACCAACAGGGCGGCGATGACCAAGGTCAGGCTCCAGGGCGCGTAGCCGCCGAGGCAGAGCAGCAGGGTGGAGAGCACCGGCGTGGCATAGGCCAGCGTGCCGAGCAGGCGCGGGTCGCCGCGTTTCATGCCGATATCCCACAGGAAGAACGCCCCGCCCACCGGCCCGGCACCCAGCGCCACAATCGACAGCCACGCCACGCCGCCCGGCCAGATCGGATGTTCGAAGGCCAGTGTCGCCGCCGCCGCCAGCACCGCCGAGGCCGCGCAGAACCCGGCCACCGCCTCGGTCGGCACGCTGCCCATCCGGCGGGAGAGCACCGAATACAGCGCCCATGTCACCGCTGCCGCCGCCGCCAGCAGATCGCCCAACCACGCCAGCCCGCCGCGTGCGACGGAGCTATCGCGCGCCACCAGCAGCAACAAACACCCCGCCGCCGACAACGCCGCACCGATGGCGTGGTGGCGGTTCAGCTGCATGCCCAGGATGGGGGCGGAGAACAGCACGATCAGCAGCGGCCAGCCATAATTCAGCAGCCCGGCCTCTGCCGGGGGGGCGAGGTCGAGGGCGGCGAAATACAGCGCGTGATAGCCCGCCAGCCCGCCCACCCCATGCAGCCACGCCAAGGGCTGCTGCCGCAACGCCGCCAACCGCCCCCGCGCGGCGACCACGCCCAAGCCGAGTGTGGCCGAGACGGCGAAGGCAAGTGCGGTCAATTCCAGCGGCGGCACATCGGCCGCCCCACGGGAGAGCAGGGCGAGAAAGGCCCAGAGTGCGATGGCCGCACATCCGGCGAGCGTGGCGTTCATGAAGGCTCTTACGGTTGGAAGCTGGCGACAAGCCGATGGATCAGCGGCCATTCGCCAAATCCGGCCGCAGTGTTGATATGCCCCGCCGCACCGATATCGACAAACTCACTGCCCCAAGCGTGCGCGAACGCCTTCGCCCGCGCCAGCTTGCAGAACGGATCGGTCTCACTCGCCACCACGATGGAGCGGAACGGCAATCGCCGCTGCGGGATCGGTGCCCAGCCCGCCAGCCGGAACGCCCATGTGGGCGGATAGCCCGGCAGCCTCGCCTCCATATCCGGCGGCCCGACCAGGATGGCGCCGATCACATTGTCCGGTGGCGACGATTGCAGCGCCCAACTGACGATGGTGGAAACCCCGGCGCTGTGGCCGATCAGGAGCGCCGGTCCATGCACATGCCGCATCGTCCGCGCCAGACCGGACACCCACGGGCGGCGGATTGGCACGTTCCAATGTGTCTGCCGTACCCGAACCGCCCCCGGATGCGCTGCCTCCAGCCGCGTCTGCCAATGCTCCGGTCCGGAATTGCCGTGGCCAGGAACGATAACCAGCGTCAGGGCGGAGTGGGGCATCATCGGCTCACGCATCCACCATCACCAGCGCCTCGCAGCGCACCGGGAAATTCAGCGAATTGGCAATGAAGCACTTCTCATGCGCTGCCTCGTGCAGATGTCGGGCGCGCTTGGGGTCGGAGGTGGGGCTGATGATCACGCGCGGATGCAGCACGATGGCGGTGAAATGGCCGCTGCCATCGGCGGTTTCCGCCATGCTGCCCTCGGCATCATCCTCATAGTCCGTCACCACCACGCCCGCCTCGGCACACAGATGCAGATACCACAGCTTGTGACAGGCCGAGACAGCGGCGACCAAGAGCTGCTCGGGATTCCACCGCGTCGCATCGCCCAGAAACAGCGGATCGGACGAGCCGGGGATCGGTGGGCGGCCGGGGGTGGAGATGATGTGATTGCGATTATAGGCGCGGTAATGGCTGGTGCCGCTGCCCATATTGCCGGTCCAGGTGACGGCCACGCCGTAGCGATGCGTGCGCGTGGCCGGGCTGGGGCGGGCGAAGCGGGCGTGTTGCAGGGCGGCGTAGCCGAGCGCGTTGTTCACCGTCGTGACCAGACGCGGGCCATTGAACGGTTTGACGAGGTAGTCGAACGCCCCCTCAAGCACCAACGCCTCCGCCTGCTGTGCCGAGCTGCGCGCGGTGACGACCACCACGGCCGGCGGTCGCGCATAGCCGCGCACCAGTCGCAGAATATCCACGCCGCTCATGTCAGGCAGTTCGAGATCGAGCAGGATCAGATCAAATGTCTGCTGCGTCAGCAGTTCCAGCGCCTCTTTGCCGTCATTGGCCTGGAAGATCGCGTGCCCCAACCCGCCCAGATGCAGGCGAAAGGTTAGGGCGAGAGAAGGGCTGTCCTCAACGATGAGAATCCGACCGATCATGATGGGATGTCGGATGCCAGCTTGCGAATGGCGGGAAGGTCGCGGCGGCAGGCAGCTTCCACGGATTCGACCAAGGACCGCAACGTCGCGGCATCGCCCTCCAACGCCACCGCCTCCAACGCGCGGGCGGCGCGGGAGATCGCCATGCCACCCACATTGGCCGCAGCACTGCCCACCGAATGCGCTTCAAGATGCAGTTGCTTGCGGTTGTCGCTGGCCAGACTGTCCACCATCGAAACCACACGCTTGTCGATCTCGCCGAGGAAAGCATTGGCCACCTGACGATAGCCGGGGTGATCCAGACTGCCCCAAAGCTCCACAATCGACGCCGTGTCCACGCCCACGCTGGTGGCGGCGGTGTCGCTGGTCAAGGCGCGATTGATGGCATCCTGCAACTCACCGGCTTCGATGGGTTTGTAGATCCAGGCAGCGGCATCGGCGGTTTCGCGGGCGTCCCCGGCGGAGATCAGCGCCACCCAGGGCACACCGCGACGGCGCAGCGCGCCCAGACGGTCTGGATTGCTCTGCGGATCGGCCACGATCAGGTCCCAACCCGGCTCCGGGTAGGCATCGCCATTGCCGGAATCGCGCTCGACCTGAAACCCCCAGCGTCGCAACAAGCTGCCCACCATGAGGGCAACTGTTATGTTGCGATCAATCACCAGAACACGTCGTGCCTGCCCATCTGGAGTAAGTGACCGATCGCTCATTGTGCAGTGTCCTGTGACTTTCGCCACTTTACACTAAACCGAACTTATCAATTCTGGCGAGATGTTCCCAACTCTCGACGGGCACGTTCGAGATCTATCGGCGTATCGACGCCAAACGGCGCATGGCCCACGCGGGCGGCGGAAATCCGCATGCCGGCTTCCAAAGCCCGCAGTTGCTCTAGACTTTCTCGTTTCTCAAGCGGCGAAGGCGGTAGAGATACGAAACGGGACAGCGCCGGACGACGATAGGCATACACGCCAATGTGATGCCAAAGCGGCCCTTCGCCCCACGGTATTGTTGCACGTGAGAAATAGAAAGCCTGTGCCACGGATTGCCCCGGCGCGAAGGCACAGGCGACTTTGACCACCGAGGAGGCATTGCGTTCCTCCTCCGTCTCGATGGGGGCGACGAGGGTGCCGATATCGGTGGCCGGGTCGCCGAGGGCGGCCAGCACGGCGCGCAGCATCTCGAACGGAATGGTGGGCAGATCGCCCTGAAGGTTGACCACCACGTCATGCTTGCCGGTGGGATCAAGCACCGTCAACGCCGCCTGCACGCGATCGGAGCCGGAGGGCAGCGATGGGTCGGTCATCACGGCGATGCCGCCATCGGCGCGCACCGCCTCGGCGACTTCCGGCTCACTGCATGCCACCGCCACGGTGCCGATATCGGCCTCGCGCGCGCGGTCCAGCACGTGAAGGATCATGGGACGGCCGCAAATATCGGCCAATGGCTTGCCCGGCAGCCTCGTGGAGGCCATACGCGAGGGGATGACGATGATCGGGTTCATACCGCACGATATCGCGAGCGGGCATGAACTGGCAAACCGGAGGATGGGCGCGTGATCGAGGATTTCATCGCAGCAGCCGAAGCGGCCGCCGATGTGGCGGCAGCGACGATCCGACCGTTCTTCCGCGCCCGGCTTGCGGTGGACGGCAAGGCCGATGCCAGCCCCGTCACCATCGCCGACCGCTCGGCGGAACTGGCCATGCGCGGCCTGCTCAGCCAGATGTTCCCCAAGCACAGCATTTTCGGCGAGGAATTCGGCGAACTGAACCCCGGCAGCCGCTATCGTTGGGTGCTCGACCCGGTGGACGGCACGCGCGCCTTCATCACCGGCCGTCCGCAATTCGGCACATTGGTCTCGCTGTTCGATGGCGAGCGTCCGATTGTCGGCATCATCGACCAGCCGATCACCGGCGAGCGCTGGATTGGCGGCCATGGCTTGGCGACGACATTCAAGGGCGCTTACGGCCATGCGCGCACGCGGGATTGCGCGACATTGGGCGATGCCGAACTCTCCGTCACCTCGCCGGAGATTTTCGGGCCGGATCTGCCGCGCTGGCAGCGGCTGCGCGATGCCGCCCGCCGCGTCTCCTATGGTGGCGATTGCTATGCCTATGGCCTGCTCGCCCTCGGCCAGATCGACGTGATCGCCGAAGCCACCATGCAGCCCTGGGATTGGGGGGCTTTGGTGCCGATCATTGAGGGCGCAGGCGGTTCGATCACCGATTGGCAAGGCCGTGCGCTGTCCCCACAGGGCGATGGGCGCGTGCTGGCGCTGGGCGATCCGTCGCTGCGGGCGGCGGCGATGGAGATTTTGGGGGAATGATGAATTTTTCTCGTCATGGCGCGGCGACGCGGTTGTCGTGGCAATCCCGAATCCATCGGCGGGGCGTGCGATTGCTGGGCTGCTGCGTCGCGGCACTCCTCGCATTGGCGGGTGCGGCCCACGCCCAAACCAAAACCCACGGCATCGCCTTGGTGGGCGCCCCGGAATTGCCGGCGGATTTTCCGTATTTTCCCTATGTGAACCCGGACGCTCCCAAAGGCGGCAGCGTGACCCTGGCGGCCATTGGCAGTTTCGACAGCTTCAACCCCTTCATCCTGCGCGGCACGCCGGCCGCGGCGGCGGGCATGGTGTTCGAGACGTTGGCGGTGGAATCGGGCGATGAGCCGGAGACGGAATATGCGCATCTGGCGCAGGACATCGAAGTCGCGCCAGATCATCTTTCGGTCGCCTTCGATCTGCGTCCCGAGGCGCGGTTTCAGGATGGCCACCCCCTGACCTCGGAGGATGTGGTGTGGACCTTCGAGACACTGATCAAGCAAGGCCGCCCGCTCTATCGGCAATATTATGGCGACGTGACCAGCGTGGTGGCCGAGGGGCCGCATCGGGTGGTGTTCCACTTCAAATCCGCCGAAAACCGCGAACTGGCGCAGATACTGGGCCAATTGCCGGTGCTGCCCAAGCATTGGTGGGCCGGGCGCGATTTCAGCAAACCGCTCACCGAGGCACCGCTCGGCTCCGGCCCCTATCGCATCGCCAGCTTCGAGATGGGACGCTCCGTCACGCTGGAGCGGGTGAAGGATTACTGGGGCGCGAACCTGCCCACCCGGCGCGGCCTGTTCAATTTCGACAGCATCCGCACCGAATATTACCGCGACAGCACGGTGGCGCTGGAGGCGTTCAAGGCGGGGCAAGTGGATTGGCGGGTGGAGAACATCGCCAAGAACTGGGCGACGGCGTACGATTTTCCGGCGGTGGACAAGGGGCTGGTGCGCAAGCTCAGCTTCGACCGCCATCTGCCCACCGGCATGCAGGCCTTCGGCATGAACACCCGGCGCGCCATCTTCCAGAACCGTCTGGTGCGGGCGGCGTTGATTCAGGCGTTCGATTTCGAGTGGATGAACAAGAACCTGTTCTTCGGCCACTACACCCGCACGCAGAGCTATTTCAGCAATTCCAGCTTCGCTGCGTCCGGTCTGCCGGAGGGCGATGAGAAGGCGCTGCTGGAAAAATACCGCGCCAGCCTGCCGCCGGAATTGTTCACCACGCCCTATACGCTGCCGATCACCGATGGCTCCGGCAATAACCGTGCGCAATTGAAGGCGGCGCTTGGGCTGTTGGAACAGGCGGGTTGGCGCGTGGTGGATCGCAAGCTGGTCAACGCACAGGGCGAGCAATTCAGCTTTGAAATCCTGCTCGGCCAGCCCACCTTCGAGCGCGTGGCGCTGCCCTATGTGCAGAATTTGGAAAAGCTCGGCATGAAGGTGTCGGTGCGCACCGTCGATCCGGCGCAATATGAGCGGCTGATGGACAGCTTCGATTACGACATGGCCGTTGTCGCCATTGGGCAGTCTGACAGCCCTGGCAATGAGCAGCGCGATTATTGGAGCTGTAAGGCCGCCAAGGCCGAGGGCAGCGTGAATGCGATGGGGGTGTGCGATCCGGCGGTGGAGGGGCTGATCGACGCCGTGGTGGCGGCCAAGGACCGCCCGCAGCTGATCACCGCCGTGCGCGCGCTGGACCGCGTGCTGCTCTGGGGCAATTACGTGGTGCCGCAATGGCATTACGAACATCTCGACATCGCCGCCTGGGACCGTTTCGGCATTCCGGACAAGAAGGTGCGGGTGGGGACGGATGTGAATTCCTGGTGGATCGACCCGGCCAAAGCCGCCGTGGTGGATGCGGCGCGGGGTGGTAAAGCGCCCTGATGCTGAACTACCTCCTCCGCCGCCTGCTGCTGGTGGTGCCCACGCTGTTCGGCATCCTGGCGATCAATTTCGCCGTCATCCAGTTCGCCCCCGGCGGGCCGGTGGAGCAGATGATTGCCGAGATGAAAGGCCATGGCGATACCATGGCGCGGCTGAATGGCAGCGGCAGTGAGAGTTCCAATGGCGGCGGTGACTATCGCGGTGCGCGGGGGCTGGACCCGCATGTGGTGGCCGACATCAAGAAGATGTTCGGCTTCGACAAGCCGCCGCTGGAGCGGTTTGAGGAGATGGTGTCCGGCTATGTCCGCTTCGATTTCGGCCGCTCCTTCTTCCGCGATCAGACGGTGTTGCAGCTGATCGCGCAGAAGATGCCGGTGAGTATCTCCATCGGGCTGTGGTCCACGCTGCTGATCTATTTCGTCTCGATCCCGCTGGGCATCCTCAAGGCGGTGCGCGACGGCTCGCGCTTCGATGTGGCGTCCTCGGCGGTGATTCTGATCGGCTATGCGATTCCGGGCTTTCTGTTCGCCATCATGCTGGTGGTGGTGTTCGCCGGGGGCTCGTTCCTGTCCTGGTTCCCGTTGCGCGGGTTGACCTCCTCCGGCGCGGAGACATGGAGCTGGCCCGCCCGGATTGCCGACTACGCCTGGCACATGGTGCTGCCGACGCTCGCCTTGGTGGTGGGCGGGTTTGCGTCGCTGACCATGCTGACGAAGAACTGCTTTCTGGAGGAAATCCGCAAGCACTACGTCACCACCGCCCGCGCCAAGGGGGCGAGTGAGGCGCGGGTGCTGTATGGCCATGTGTTCCGCAACGCGATGCTGTTGATCGTGGCCGGGTTTCCGGCGGCGTTGATCGGGATTTTGTTCTCCTCCTCGCTGCTGGTGGAGATTGTCTTCTCGCTCGATGGGCTGGGCTTGCTGGGCTTCGAGAGTGCGATTCAGCGCGATTATCCGGTGATGTTCGGCACGCTGTATATGTTCACTCTGCTCGGTCTGGTGCTGCAGATCATCGGCGATTTCATGTATACGCTGGTCGATCCGCGCATCGATTTCGGCACGCGGGAGGGCTGATGACACTCTCCCCCATCACACGGCGCAGGCTTGGCGCATTCCGGGCCAATCGGCGCGGCTATTACTCCGCCCTGCTTTTCGCCGCCCTGTTCTGCCTCAGCCTGTTCGCCGAATTCCTCGCCAATGACCGCCCGCTGGCGATCTGGTTTCACGGCCATCTCTACACCCCGGTGCTGCATGATTACGCCGGCAGCGATTTCGACCCGGACGCCTTGCCGACCGACGCCGATTACACCGATCCCGATCTGATGGGGGTGATCGACAAGGATGGCTGGGCGATCTGGCCGCCGCTGGCCTATTCGTATCAGACGGTGGTCAAAGACCTGCCCGTGCCAGCCCCGGCACCGCCCTCCTGGCGCAACCCGCTCGGCACGGATGATCAGGCGCGCGATGTGTTGGCGCGCACGATTTATGGCTTTCGGATTTCGGTGCTGTTCGGCTTCACACTCACCATCATCGCGTCCGCCATCGGCATCGCGGCCGGGGCGGTGCAGGGATTTTATGGCGGTTGGGTGGATTTGCTGTTCCAACGATTCATCGAAATCTGGTCCGGCATGCCGCAGCTTTACATGCTGATCATCCTGTCCAGCGTGATCGCGCCCGGCTTTTGGGTGTTGCTGCTGTTCCTGCTGCTGTTCAGTTGGATGGCGCTGACCGGCGTGGTGCGGGCGGAGTTTCTGCGCGGGCGCAATCTGGAATATGTCCGCGCGGCGCGGGCGTTGGGGGTGTCGGACGCGTCGATCATGTGGCGGCATATTCTGCCCAACGCGATGGTGGCGACGCTCACCTTCCTGCCCTTCACCCTCTCCGGCTCGGTGACGATCCTGGCGAGCCTGGATTTCCTCGGCTTCGGCCTGCCGCCCGGCTCGCCCTCGCTGGGCGAGTTGGTGGCGCAGGGGAAGGACAATCTGCAAGCGCCGTGGCTGGCCATCACCGCCTTCGTGGTGCTGGGGCTGACGCTGACATTGCTGATCTTTGTGGGGGAGGCGGTGCGCGATGCGTTCGACCCACGGAAGGGCGTGTCGTGAGTCTGGTTGAACTCGACGCGCTGACCATCCGCATCGGCGATCGCTGCGTGGTGCGCGATGTCGGCTTGCAGCTCAATCGCGGCGAGACGCTGGCGCTGGTGGGCGAAAGCGGCTCGGGCAAGTCGCTCACCGCCCTCTCATTGCTCCGTCTGCTGCCGCAGGGGGCGGCGATGACCGGGCGGGTGTCGTTGGATGGGCAGGACGTGCTCACCGCCTCGGACGCCACGCTGCGCAGCCTGCGCGGCGGGGTGGCGGGGATGGTGTTCCAGGAGCCGATGACCAGCCTGAACCCGCTGATGCGGGTGGGCGCACAGGTTGAGGAGGCGATGCGGCTGCATGGCGCGTCGGGCGATCTGACCGCGCGGGCGGTGGGTGTGCTGGAACAATGCGGCTTTGCCGATGCCGCCAGCCGGGCGCAGTCCTATCCGCATCAACTCTCCGGCGGGCAGCGCCAGCGTGTGATGATCGCCATGGCCCTGGCCAATGATCCGGCGCTGCTGATCGCCGACGAACCGACCACGGCGCTGGATGTGACGATCCAGGCGCAGATTCTGGATCTGCTCGCCGAACAGAAACAGGCGCGCGGCTTGGCGATGCTGTTGATCTCGCACGATCTCAACATCGTCCGCCACCATGCCGACCGCGTCTGCGTGATGCGGCATGGCGAGATTGTCGAACATGGCCGCGTGGCGGAGGTCTTCGCGCATCCGCAACACGCATACACCCGCATGCTGATCGCCTCCGAACCCTCGGGCCGCCCTGCGCCGGTGCCGGAGGGGGCGCAGACGCTGCTGCACGCAGAGAATATGCGCGTCGTCTTCGCCGTGCGCTCGGGCATGATGCGCCGCAAGACGGGCGAGGTGCGCGCGGTCGATGGGGTCAGCCTGTCACTGCGCGCGGGCGAGACGCTGGGCGTGGTGGGCGAAAGCGGCTCCGGCAAATCCACCCTCGCGCTGGCCTTGCTGGCGCTGGAGCCTGCCGAGGGGCGGGTGGTGTTCATGGGCGAGGACATCGCCACCCTGTCCAAATCCGCCCGCAGAGCCTTGCGGGCACGCGCGCAGATAGTGTTTCAAGACCCGTTCGGCAGCCTGTCGCCCCGGATGGATGTGGGCGAGATCATCGCCGAGGGGCTGCGTGTGCATGCGCCGGGCCTGAGCGATGCCGAACGCCACGCCAAGGTGGCGCAGGCGTTGGAGGATGTCGGGCTGGAGCCGGAGAGCGCGCATCGCTATCCGCATGAATTCTCCGGCGGCCAACGCCAGCGCATCGCCATTGCGCGGGCGTTGGTGTTGGCGCCGAAAATGATCGTGCTCGATGAGCCGACCAGCGCGCTGGATCGCTCGGTGCAGGCGCAGATTGTGGAGCTGTTGCGCGGGCTGCAACAATCGCGCGGCATTGCCTATCTGTTCATCAGCCACGATCTGGCCGTGGTGCGCGCGCTGGCGCATCGCGTGCTGGTGATGCGCCATGGCGAGGCCGTGGAGGCGGGAGAGGCCGAGACGATCTTCTCAACGCCGCAGCACCCTTACACACAGGCGCTGCTGAAGGCGGCGTTGAGAGCGTGATGATTCAACAGCCCGACGCGCTCACTTCTTCTTCGACGCCAACTCGGCCTTGGCGGCGGCCAGTTCGGCGCGCAGCTTGGACATTTCGTCCGTCTCCGGGGCGTGGGTCGGCTGGCCGGGAATGTTGGGCATGAACGGCTTGAACATGCTCATCGCCGTTTCCATCATCGCCAGATTCTGACGGCTGACGTCTTCCACATTGAACGGGAAGAAATTGCCCATCGTGCTCTGCATGGCCGTGCGCATCTGTTCCTGCTGGCCAGCGAAGCTTTGCATCGCCTGTTCCAAATAACCCGGAACCAAGCCCTGCAATGAATTGCCATAGAAACCGATCAGTTGCCGCAAGAAGCCGGTCGGCAGCATTGCACTGCCCTTGCCTTCTTCTTCCACAATGATCTGCGTGAGCACCGAGCGTGTAATGTCTTCGCCAGATTTGGCATCGTACACCACAAAATCCCGACCTTCGCGCACCATCTCCGCCAGGGAGTCGAGTGTGATGTAGGTTGAACTTTCCGTGTTGTAGAGCCTGCGATTGGCATATTTCTTCACCACAACCGGAGTCATGGTGGCGTCCCCCGCCTGGGATTTTGCCTCTTCAGACATCGCGCCCTCGTCCCTTATATGCTTTAAGCATAGCACGTTGCGCCGGTCTCACAATGGTGCAGTGCAGCGCCTGCTTGGAGAAATGCATCATGGCCGCTTCCTCCCCCTCAGACACCGCCCAGGCGCTGGCGCGGGATTGGCAGACGATCTGGCAAACCGAACTTGCCGGGCTGGCAAGCGACCGGGAGGCAACCGAGATGCTTGCCGCCTCCGCGCATCTTTGGCAGGCATTGGGCAAGATGATGAGCGAGGCGGCGCATGCACACCAACCCCACCCCAACCCCGTCGCCCCCACGCCGGGGGCCGCGCCCGCTGCTGCTGCATCTGGCGCTGAGTCTGGCGAAGCAGAACGCCTCCGGCTTCGCGTGGCCGAGCTCGAACGCCGACTGGCAGAGCTTGATCGTCCAGCTCCAGCAAAGCGTGCTCGCCGCAAGCCTGCCGGGAAGTCCGCCGCCGCCATTGCTTCCTGATCCGGCGCTGATCCACGGCATCGCCGCCTATCGCCGCCACCCGTATCGCCGCACCCTGATCGACCCGCCCGCCATCTGGCAGGAGGGTGAGACGGAGCTGCGCGCATTTCCGATCCCGGACGGCGTGCCGGTGGCCAAGGCGCCGCCGGTGATGCTGGTGCCCAGCCTGGTCAATCGCTCGACCATTCTCGACCTCTCCGAAGGCCGCTCGCTCGCCCGCGCGCTGGCGCAGCGCGGGTTGCGGGTGTTGCTGCTGGATTGGGGATGGCCGGATGCCGAAGCGCGCACATTCGATCTCGATGCCATCATCGCCGGGCGGATGGCGCGGGCGATCAAGCATGTCGGGCGGGTGAGCCTGATCGGCTATTGCATGGGCGGCCTGCTCGCCCTTGCCGCCGCCCAACGCCAGCCCGAGAACGTGGCGGCCCTCGCCCTGTTGGCCACGCCGTGGGATTTCCATGTCGGCACCGATCGCGATCAGTCCAGCATGGCCAAGCATCTGGAATCGCTGGAACCGGTGATGAAGATCACCGGCACGCTGCCGGTGGATGCGTTGCAGGCGCTGTTCAACATCGCCGATCCGCATGCGGTGGGCGACAAATACCGCGATTTCGGCGCGGCCGATCAGACCACCGAGCGCGCGGCGCAATTCGTGGCGTTCGAGGATTGGCTCAATGACGGCGTGCCCCTCGCCGCCCCGATCGCGCGGCAGACGCTGGGCGGCTGGTTCGGGCAGAACAACACGATGGCCGGAGAATGGCGCGTGGAGGGCGAGGTGATATCCCCCGGCAAGATCGCGGTGCCGACGCTGGCCGCCTTGGCGATGCGGGATCGGATTGTGCCGATTGCCTCAGGCTTGCCGCTGGCGGCCCGGCTGCCGAGCTGCGTGCTGCTCAAGCCGGAAGCCGGGCATGTGGGCATGATCGCGGGTTCGCAGGCGGAACGGCAGCTTTGGCGCAAGCTGGCCGAATGGGCGTTGGCCGTGCCGCAGCGTCGCCGCTTTTCGAAGACCCAACAAGCAACTAAGGTGCCCCCTCAGCGGAGGGGAACCCGCAAGGAGAAGCCAGTATGACGGATGTTGTGATCGTTTCGGCTGCGCGTACGCCAGTCGGCAGCTTTAACGGGGCGTTCGGCTCCGTCTCGGCCACGGTGCTTGGCACCACCGCCATCCAGGCCGCCATCAGCCGCGCCAAGATCGAGGCCGGTGAGGTGGACGAAGTGATGTTCGGCCAGGTGCTCACCGCAGGCCAAGGCCAGAACCCGGCCCGCCAATCTGCCCGCAATGCCGGCATTCCGGACGCCGCCTCGGCGCTGACCATCAACCAGGTCTGCGGCTCCGGCCTGCGTGCGGTGGGTCTGGCGGCGCTGCAGATCAAGGGCGGCGAGGCCAATATCGTCATCGCCGGTGGCCAGGAAAGCATGTCGATGTCGATGCACGCCGCCTATCTGCGCGCCGGGCAGAAGATGGGCGATCTGAATTTCATCGACACGATGATCCGTGACGGTCTGTGGGATGCCTTCTTCGGCTATCACATGGGCACCACGGCCGAGAACGTGGCCAAGGCGTATGAGATCAGCCGCGAGCAACAGGATCTGTTCGCGCTCGCCTCACAGCAGAAAGCCTCGGCTGCCCAGAAGGCCGGCCGCTTTGCCGACGAGATCTGTGCGGTGACGGTGAAGGGTCGCAAGGGCGATGTGGTCGTCGATCAGGACGAATACATCCGCCACGATTCCTCCATCGAAGGCATGGCCAAGCTGCGCCCGGCCTTCAGCAAGGATGGCTCGGTGACGGCGGGCAACGCCTCCGGCCTGAACGATGGTGCGGCGGCCCTGGTGGTGATGTCGGCGGCCGAAGCCGCGCGTCGCGGTCTGGTGCCGCTCGCCCGCATCGCCTCCTTCGCCACTGCCGGTGTGGACCCCTCGGTGATGGGCACCGGCCCGATCCCGTCCAGCCGCCGCGCGCTGGAGCGGGCTGGGTGGAAGGCCGATCAGCTCGATCTGGTGGAAGCCAACGAAGCCTTCGCAGCACAGGCCTGTGCGGTGAACAAGACGTTGGAATGGGATACGTCGAAGGTCAACGTCAATGGCGGTGCGATTGCCATCGGCCATCCGATCGGCGCTTCGGGCGCGCGTATTCTGGTGACGTTGCTGCATGAAATGGGCAAGCGCGACGCCAAGAAGGGCCTTGCCACCTTGTGCATCGGCGGCGGCATGGGCGTTGCCATGTGCCTGGAACGCTGAGACGGATGCGTCCTGAGAGCGTTATGATTGAGGGCTGAAACCTGACGACCTCCCTCCGTCCCTGCGGCACGACATGCCGCAATGACGGGGGGAGGTTGGTGCAACCCGACATCCGTTGCGCGTCTATCCGCGTTCGACCGGCACCACGAGGTGGTTGGTGGTGTGGGCGTAGCGTTGGAATGTCTCGGCGATGATGGCCAATTCCTCGGTTTCGTCCAGGTCGCCATTCCAGTGATGGCCCTGGATGATGTCGTGCGGATCAACGACGAACATCCGCGATTCTTCACCCCTGTGGTCGAATGTGACCGCAAAGCCCTGAGTGCGTTTCATGATGGTCTCCAGCCAAGCTGGTTAAACCGTGAAGAAGGTTGCCAGACACCGCGTCACCTCCGCCGGATCGACAACGATATCGCCAGTGTCATCGGCCTGGGCGAAGATGTAGCCGGTGATGAGGTGCATTCGCTCGCTGATGCCGGATTGCAGGGCGTCGAACGTGACGGGCAGCGGCTGATGGATGCAGCCAACCACGGCACCGGGACGGCTGAACATGGCGGTGTGCAAGGTGGAGCCATATTCGCCGAACATGTAACGCGCCCGGCGGAAGACGGCGATCTGCTCCAGCACCGAATGACGTTCCGGCAGAAACGGCTTCAGGCCGGCCTGGAGAACAATCTGTTCCACCGCATCGCGGTTATGGACCGGCTTATAGCCGGGTGGCTGGACACGTTTGACAAACACGCGGTCCAATCCGGGCATGTCGGGCAGTTGGTTGTGGCGGTCGATCAGGCCGTGCAGGAACTGGACGGCATCGAAAAATCCCGGAGCGGTGCGCCCGCCCCAACGCATCAGCGTGGGGATGACCAGTTCCTGCACCACCAGAACCTCGCTGTCTGGATTGTAGCGCAGGATTTGCCACTCGCTGAAGCCGAAGATGCGCAGGAATTGCAGGCCGAAATCGCCCATGTTGCTGGGCAGCAGCACTTTGATTTTCGACAGATCGATGCCTGCCTGATCGCATAAATACAGTTTCGGCAGGAAATCGACCAGCCAATGGCCGAAGCCCAGATGGCCGTTGGTGGCAAACAGCAAGGCTTGCCCAGGCACGCGCCGCAACCGTCGCGCGGCGGTGGCCAGGGACAGCCGCGTCGCCTCCTGCTGCGCCAGTGCAACGTCGCGGCGTGGGTCGAGTGCCAGTTCGGGGCAGATCATCTGCACGCCATCATGCGAGAGCAGCGCGCCGATGTCGAACCACGGCCCATCCACCTGAACCTCCCGCCCGACATAGACGGAGGTCGCCAATTCGTAGGTGTCGCCTTGGAAAAAACGCAGCGAGCGTTCGTCCGGATTGCCGTAGATGAAATTCGGTGCCGGGCGTGGTGTTCGATTTTCGGCACCGAGGCGGGTTGCGGAAAACCCCGGCAGTTCGGCCGCAGCCTCTGTCAATGTGAGGCTGTAGTCAGCCATGGTCAGCCTCCCACCGGCTCCAGACAACCGGTGATGTGCTCACGCAGAATGCCCTCCAGCGCCGCATCGCCGTGCTTGAGATACCATTCGTGATAGGTGCGCCAATGCCCGGCCGTGTTTTGGATGCCGGCATCCTGGGCGCTGGATTTCAGGGCCAGATTGCCGTTGACCAGCTTGCGGCGCAGTTGTTCCACGGAGCGGTTGGGAAAGTGGAACATGTAAAATCCGGCGGCGGCGGCCAAGGCCGCGGTTTGGGCGGGGTAGGGGAATGACTCGACGCCGTGATTGCCCTGGATCACCTGCAAGGCCGAGCCGGCGCGGATGGCCACTTTCGGCACCGTCACCTTCATCTTGGGCCAGACCACCGGGAAGGCCTCGAACAGATCCTGCTGACCTTGCAGCGAGCGCAGCAGGGTGCGGCTGGCGCATTGGGCCCAGTGAAAATAGATCAGATTGAACGTCGGATTGCTCAACATCGCGCCCAGTTGGGCGGCGCTGGCCACCGGATCAGGACCGGCGCAGGTGATCAATTCATCCGTGTCGATGAAGAACAGCCATTCCAGCTTCTGTTCCTCATATTGCAGGTAGGTTTCCACGAACCGCGCCAGGGCGTTCATCTTCACCGCCTGATAGTGCCCCACGATGTAATCCGAGGCACAGAAGACACCGGCATCCTGATAGCGCGTGCGAAAATCGGCGATCAGGGCGGGGGTGGCGTCGGTGCTGTTATTGTCGAGAATGAAAAAGCGCCGAAAGCCGAGATTGTAATGATGGGTCAGGCTCTGGACGATGATGTCGCCCTCATCCTTGACCATCATGCAGATCGCCGCATTGGCCAGTGCCGGGATGGTCTGTGGCGGTTGTGGTTGCCAGTCTGGTGAGCCGCGCAGCAGGTCGAAATGCCGCGCTGCCGTTTGGTTGGCCGCCGAATCGATCAGTCGCGCGCGATCACGCGGGGATGCCGCGTTGATGTCGTTGATCGTCTGCTTCACATCTGCCGACACACTGCCTCCTCGATCGTCTGCCTGGACCCGGTGCCAGGCGAAGCGATGTCGTCACCTTGCAAAACCCTTACCAGCCCGCCGGACCAGCCGCCAGAGCATCGAAAAGCTGCTCCAGCGCCGCGCTTGCCACCTGCATCCCCAACGCGCCATGCCCGTCCGGTTCGGCGGTGTCTGGAAATACATAAGCCACTGACTGCCCGCAAACCGCGGCGATGCGGGACTGGTGAGCGTTCGGCATGCCCACTTGCCCCACCATCGCACCGGGCGGGGCGAAGAGGGCGTTGTGCATGCCCGAACCGCAGATCCCGATAATCGCTTCCGCCTGGGAGAACATGGCCCATTGTGTGGCGAAATCCAGTGTCTCCGGGGCCACCACCGTGAAACCGCGCGCCACGGCCAGTGCCTCGAAATCCGCGTCCTGCACACAGCGATGCGCGGCGCTGGGGGTGGCTTCGGTGAACGGGCGGCGGGTGACGAACAGCCTGCGTGGCATGTCGGCCGCAGGCGGTGCCATGCGACGATAGAAATCCGCCATGAAGCCGTGCAGGAAGTAGTTGTGATGTGCATGGCTCGGCACACAGGCGCGTCGACACAGCAGCGTCTCCCGCCTGCGGTCATAGCGCAGCAGCCGCTCCCGCTTGAGGCCGAATGCCTGGGCGAGCAGTGCATCCACCCATGGCGGCGTGTCGGTGGGCACCGGGATGACGCAGCGGGTGAACATCTCCCCCAACACGGCCTGCGCCACGGCAAGCCGGGGCAGGAAATCCAACAGCCAATGCCCCCACATCGCATGACCGGGACCGCAGATCAGCAGCACCGGGTCGATCACCACCACCTGCCGCTCTCGCCGCATCAGCGTCTCGGTGGGCAGTTGTTCGGCTTCGGCGAAGCGGCGGGCAACCTGAAAGGGTTCGCTGCCATCGGTGAGCATCGCGCCATCGCGGAACAGATAGCCGGGTCCGGAGAGCGTCACATTGTCCAGAACCGCCACGCCGAGGGGCGGAATGTCGGCGGTCAGGCCATGAACATGGCGGTACCAGGGCTCGGATTCGCCGGCATTGATCAGCTTCACCGCGCCGCCCGGCGCTGCCGCCTCGCCGGGGCGCACCGGAATAAGGCCGTGCCAGCGATTGATGGCAAGCTCCGCCTCGGTCGGCTCCACCACCGTGGTGAAGTCGATATCCGGCGGCAGCTCGGCCACGGCCTCGCTCACACGGGGCGCCCGGTCAGCACGGCTTCAACGGTCGCGGTGAAGGCAGCCGGGCTGCATTCGGCGGCCAGTCGCGCCAGGGCGGCGTCACGGATTGTGTGCCATCCGGCGTCATCGGTGTAGGCGGCGATCAGCGCAGCGGCGAAGGCTGCGGCATCGGCGGGGGCGGCGGCGAGTTCCACGCCCGGCGTCCAACCGAGCTGTTCGGCGATCAGCGTGGTTGCCATCACCGGCAACCCACGTGCCGCCGCCTCATGCACCTTGAACGGGATGCCTGCGGCGAAGCGGGTGGGGGCAAGGAAGAGCCGGCTTTTGGCGTAGAGCGCGGTCGGGTCGTCCACCGGGCCATGGAAGATCACCCCCGGTGCGTCGAACATCGTGCCGGGCTCGAAGCCGGTGGCAATGAAGCCGGCAATGTGCAGACGCAGGTGTTTGAGCGTCTTGCGCACCAGCGGCCACACCTCGGCGATGAACCAGCGCAGCCCGTCCACATTCGGCGTGTCAGGCCCATAGAGCGCGCCCAGAGCGAGCAGGTCGCGGCGGTCGTCGAACGGGGTGTCGAGCGGCGCGGCCTGCATGGCGTGGCCGAGCACATGCACGCGCGGCAGGCCGATCTTTTTCAGCTGTGCCTGTTCGCGCGCGCTGACGCTGACGATATCCTGCACCAGATGCGCGAATTTCATCTCGCGCTTCAGCGCCCGGCTGAGATCGAAGCGGCGGCCTTCCAATTCGCATTGCACCGCCTCGCGATTGCAGGCCAGTGCCTCGGTATCCAGAATGGTGCGCACGCGGCCAATCGGCCCCCAGCCATTCGGCCCCACCACGCCGGAAATCCGGTCCAGGTTATGCGCCCGGCAGACCCATACGGCGTCGTAATACTCGGCCCGCTCCAACAGGAAGGCGGCGACATCCTCAATGCAGCGATCCCAGAGCAATTCGACGCTTTCATCGAAGCCGTCGCGCGGATTTGGCGGCAATTGCACCGGGTTCATCGGGAACACCGTCACCTCGCAGCCGAGCGAGACCAGGCTTGCCACCACATCGTTGGCACGCACGAAGCCCGAGCCGATGTTGCGGTAAGGGATGGTGTCCTCGATCACCAACACGCGGCGACGGCGGGTGGTGGAGCGGCCAAGAATAGCGCGGGCGGCGTTGGGCGGCTGTTTGGCGAGCAGGAAGTCGCGGTGTTTGGACAGGAAAATATCCTGATTGCGCCGCATCAACGTCACCGGCCCATTCGGATTGCGCGCCGAGCCGTATTCCAGATGCACGATGACCACATTGGGATCGTAGACCACGCGGCGACCGGCTTTCCAGACCCGCACGCACAGATCGGTGTCTTCGTAATAGGCGGGCGCAAAACGGGTATCGAGCGCGCCCAATTCGAGCATGAACGGGCGCGGCAGCATCAGGAACAGGCCGGAGACGTAATCGACATCGCGCGGGAAGCTGAATTCCGGCTCGAACGGATCGCGGTCCCGCCCATAGCCGGCCGAGCTGCCATCGCTGAACAGCACGCAACCGGCTTCCTGCAACAGCCCATGCGTGCGCACCACCTTGCCGCCCAGGGCACCGATGCTGGCATCGTCATCCATCCGACGCACGGCATTGGCGAGCGCGTTGGGCGGCAGGACGACATCGTTGTTGAGCAGCAGCACATAGCGACCGCGGGCTGCGCCGATGCCCTGGTTGCTGGCGTGCAGGAAGCCCAGATTGGTCTCGTTGCGCAGCAGCCGCAGCCCGTTCACCCGCCGTTCGATGGCGCGGGTGTCATCGATGGAGGCGTTGTCGATCAGGATGGTCTCAAAGCTCACCCCGGTGTTGCCGGACAGGGAGAGCAGGGTCTGCATCGTCAGGTCGAACTGATTATAGGCGCAGATAATCACGCTCACATCCGGCGCTTCCGGCTGGGCGAGTTGGAGCGGCGCGCCGATGGCGGTCATCGACCACAGATGCGCAAAGCGGGTGAAGATGTCCTTGCCCGCCACTTCCTGGCCCGGCCGCTCGGCAATCGGGGTGGCGTAGGGCGAGCGGATGGTGGGCAGGCCAAGCTTTTTGCCGAATTGCAGATAATGATCGAACGCCGTCAGCCCTGGCGTGTTCATCAGCGCCGAGGAGACGGCATGGTTGCGGCGATAGAACAGCGGATCGAACCAGGGCGAGGGCTGGCGGTCCTCAAAGCGGCCGTGGAAGATGTAATGTTGCAACCCGCTGCGCATCTCCCCGATGGCGATGGCCTCGCCGATATCGGGGTAGCGGGCGGCATAGAACGCCTCGTCGAAATCCGCACTGCCGGGGAAATTCGCAGGGTTGGGATTGGTCAGGTAGTGATGCAGCGCGCTGCCATACCAACCCTCGGCAATCTCGTCCTCCACATGCGGATGGGCGGCGAGATACCAATCGGGATCGAAATAGGGCGACAGCCGCAAATTGCCGAGCCAGGGCGAGCCGAGCAGGGCGGAGAAGGGCTGTTCGGCGATGTTGGTGGCATCGACCAACAGCTGCGGATCGAAAAAATACGAGCCGCTGACCGTCTGATTTTGGCCGATCAACAGATAATGCTGATAGGCGTTGCGCATCTGCAATTCGGTCAGCCGCGCGTCATGCGCGTCCGGGTGGCGGGTACGGTAGAGCGCCTCGTTGAACAGCCAATGCGGATTATGCGTCAGGAACCCGGCGGCGCAGTAATGCGCAAAGCCGCTGGAAAATTCGCTGCGCTGAACGGCCGCCCGCACCTCGGGATAGCGCGAGAGATACCATGACTCATCGAAGTAACGATTCGGTGACGCCCCGCGCCGCGTGCCCAAGCGGGTGTAATGCGTAAACGGATCAGATGGATCGCCAGGATTGAGGCGGCGCATATAGGTTGCGGCGTACCAGTCGGCTTCGAATATCTCCCACGGGCATGGTGGCGGAGACGGAGGCGCGGCCTTCGTTGGCGCAGATTTCTGCGGTGCTGACACCAATTGGCTCCTCGATTTCATCTTCACGGTTGAACCAGAATGTTGTTCTTCCTGCAATCGGCGCGTGGGACGACGCGGCAACGGCAACGGAATTTCGCAAAAAAGGCAATTCTGTCCCTGGCGTGGCTGTGTTTTGGTGTTAAGTTGCGTTTACAAACGCTTGGAGTGAAATAAAATGAGCAGAGTAGCCCTGGTCACTGGTGGTACACGTGGCATCGGTGCAGAGATCAGCCGTCACCTGAAGGCTGCCGGCCGCATCGTGGTGGCAAGCTATGCCGGTAACGACGAAGCCGCAAAGGCGTTTGCCGAGGAGACGGGCATTCTCGTCAAGAAATTCGACGCCGGCGATTTCGAAGCCTGCAAAACGGCGGTGGCGGAGATTCACGCCGAAGTTGGCCCGATTGAGATTCTGGTCAACAACGCGGGCATCACCCGTGACGGCACGCTGGCGAAGATGACGCGCGAGTGGTGGGATGCGGTGATCGACACCAATCTTGGCTCCTGCTTCAACCTGTGCAAGCTGACCTTTGAAGACATGCGCGCCGCCAAGTTCGGCCGTATCGTCAATATCGGCTCGATCAACGGTCAGGCCGGTCAGTATGGTCAGGTGAACTACGCCGCCGCCAAATCCGGCATTCACGGCTTCACCAAGGCGCTCGCGCAGGAAGGTGCCCGCTTCGGCATCACCGTGAACGCGATCGCGCCGGGCTATGTCGATACCGACATGGTGCGCGCGGTGCCGCCGGATGTGTTGCAGAAGATCATCGCCAAGATCCCGATGGGCCGCCTTGGCCATGCCGACGACATCGCCCGTGGCGTGGCGTTCCTGACGGCCGATGAAGGCGATTTCATCACCGGCTCCACGCTGTCGATCAACGGCGGTCAGCACATGTATTGATCCAGCCTGCCCCGTCATCGCGTGCTGCGCGGTGACGGGGTGCCGCATCGAGGCCCGCAGACGGATCAGCTATCCATCTTCAGGGCGGCGAGGAAGGCGGATTGCGGGATTTCGACCTTGCCGAATTGCCGCATGCGCTACTTGCCCTCTTTCTGCTTCTCCAACAGCTTGCGCTTGCGGCTGATATCGCCGCCATAGCATTTCGCGGTGACGTCCTTGGACAGCGCGCCGATGGTTTCGCGGGCAATCACCCGGCCCCCGATGGCGGCCTGAATGGCGATCTTGAACAGCTGCTTGGGGATGAGATCCTTCAGCTTTTCGCAAATCGAGCGCCCACGGCGATCCGCCTGGGATTTGTGGGCGATGAAGCTGAGTGCATCCACCGGGTCGCCATTGACCAGGATGGAGATGCGCACCAGATCGCCCTCCTCATAGCCGTCCATGGTGTAGTCGAAGCTGGCATAGCCGCGGCTGACCGATTTCAGGCGGTCGTAGAAGTCGAACACCACCTCGTTGAGCGGCAGACGATAGACCGCCATGGCGCGGGTGCCGACATAGGTGAGATCGACCTGCTGGCCGCGCCGCTCGTTGCACAAGGTGAGGATGGAGCCGAGATAATCGTCCGGCACCATGATGTTGGCCTTGATCCACGGCTCCGAGATCACGTCGATCACCGAGGGATCGGGCATATCGGCCGGGTTGTGCAGGTCTTCCTCGGTGCCGTCTGTCTTGCGCAGCTTGTAGACCACGCTGGGGGCGGTGGCGATCAGATCGAGATCGAACTCACGCGACAGGCGTTCCTGGATGATTTCCAGATGCAGCATGCCCAGGAAGCCGCAGCGATAGCCGAAGCCCAACGCGGCCGAGGATTCCGCCTCGTAATGGAAGCTGGCATCGTTCAGCCGCAGCTTGCCGAGGGATTCGCGCAGCTTTTCGAAATCGTCGGCGTCGATCGGGAACAGGCCGCACCAGACCACCGGAATCGACGGCTTGAAGCCGGGCAGCGCCTCGGCCGCCGGGGCGCGGTCGTCGGTGATGGTGTCGCCCACGTTGCAATCGGCGACGGTTTTGATGGCCGCCGTGATGTAGCCCAACTCGCCCGGCCCAAGCTCGTCCACCGGCGTCATGCGCGGCGAGAAGACGCCGACCTGTTCGACGGTGTGGGTGGAGCCCTTGGACATCATGCGGATCTTCTGCCCGCGCTTCAGGCGGCCATCCTTGACGCGCACCAGAATGACCACGCCGAGATAGGCATCGTACCAGCTATCGACCAGCAGCGCCTTCAGCGGTGCCTCGGAATCGCCGGTTGGCGGCGGCAGGCGATGCACGAGGGCTTCCAGCACGCCTTCGATGTTGATGCCGGTCTTGGCCGAGATCATCACCGCATCGGAGGCATCCAGCCCGATGACGTCTTCAATCTGCTGCTTCACCCGATCCGGCTCGGCGGCGGGCAGGTCGATCTTGTTGAGCACCGGCACGATTTCGTGGTGGGCATCGAGCGCCTGATAGACATTGGCCAGCGTCTGCGCTTCCACGCCCTGCGACGCATCGACGATCAACAAGGAGCCTTCACAGGCGGCGAGGCTGCGGGAGACTTCATAGGCGAAGTCCACATGCCCTGGCGTGTCCATCAGGTTGAGCGTGTAGGTCTCACCATTGTGGGCTTTGTAGGTCAGACGCACGGTCTGGGCCTTGATGGTGATGCCGCGCTCCTTCTCCAGATCCATATTGTCGAGCACCTGCTCGGTCATTTCGCGGGCGGTGAGGGCACCCGTGAACTGAATCAACCTGTCGGCCAGGGTGGATTTCCCGTGGTCGATATGGGCGATGATGGAGAAGTTGCGGATGTGGCTGAGATCGGTCTTCGTCATGCGGCATCACATAAGGGAATGCGGGCGGTTTGTCAGTATGCCCCTGTGCCGATGCGCTCTGCGTTGGGGGTAGGCTGCGGGCCTTCTACGTGCTCGACCCGGTGAGGTTGAGTTGAACCAATATCACCGCGTCATTGCGCGCGCAGCGCAGCGCTTCGCTGGCGTTGCCGTAGCGCCCTGCGTCATCCTGTGCGTCGAAGACTGCGGCGAATCCGATCATTTGGCATTCTCCGGGGGGCAATCTCAAAACACCCCATATCCACGCAGACCCGACCATACAAGACGCAGGCCGACTGCGAACAGCAGCCCGTTGATCAACGGATAGAACCGCGCCGAGGACATGCGGCGGATCAGCCAGACGCCGGCATAGGTTGAGACAATGGCCAGCGGCATCAGCAGGGCGGTGGTCAGCAGGGTGGTGCGGTCGAACTGGCCGAGCAGGATGAACGGGATCAGCTTGAAATAGTTCGTCACGCCGAAAAACACCGCGCTGGTGCCCACGAACAATGTCGGCGGCAGGCGTTGCGGCATCACATACATCTGGAACGGCGGTGAGCCGGCATTGGCGATCATGCTGGTGAAGCCAGAGGCCGCGCCGCAGAGAAATCCGGTCAGATGGCCGGGGTGCACCGTCACCTCCTCCGGCACGCGGCGGAGGAATTGCAACAGCGAGAAGGCGACGGTGACAAGGCCGATGATCAGCATGATCGCGGTGTCGGACACCATCGAGGCCGTCAGATACGCCGCCGCCACGCCCACCGCCGCTCCGGGCAGCAGCAGGATGAGGTTGCGGCGGTCCCAGCTGTAGCGATAGGCATAGACCGTGATGGCATCCTGCACGAGCAGGATGGGGAAGATGATCGCCGCCGCCTGCAACGGGGGCACCACGGTTGCCAGCATCGGGGTGGCCGCCATGCCGACGCCGGCCAATCCGCCCTTGGACAGTCCGAGCAGGATCACCGCTGGAATTGCGATCGCATAGAACGAAAAATCAGCGTGCACGAACCAGAACTTTCCCACCCGGCCGACAGCAGACGCACGCGCGTTCTGCCGCACCGGCTTGTCATCGATAAGGTTGCGAACGGTTTGCCGTCAACCGTGCTGACCCAAAACCGCGCAGCTCTTGACGTTTCGTTCGTTGCGTCCTCCAATCTCGTTATCGGACGATATCGAAACGCCGATCGCGTCAACCTGGCGTCAACAAGCTGGGGGTCACAAGCATAGGGGGAACACATCCATGCGTATCATGGCGGCTATCAATAAGGTGCCGGGTGGCTTGATGGTGGTGCCGTTGTTCATCGGCATGCTGATCAACACCTTCACGCCCAATCTGCTCAAGATCGGCGGTTTCACCGAAGGCTTGTCGAGTGTTGGCTATAACACCGTGCTGGGCATGTATCTGTTCACCGTCGGCACGAAGATGACGCTCAAGGCCGCGCCACGCATGCTCAAGCGCGGCTTCGGCATTATGGCGGTCAAGCTGGTGATTGCGATGGTGATCGCGCTGGGTGTGGCGCGGTTGGCCGGGGGCAGCCTGTTCGGCTTCTCCACCCTTGCTTTGATGGTGGCTTTTTCCGACACCAATGGCGGCATGTTCATGGCGCTGACCTCCGTGATGGGCACCGAGGAAGACGCTGGCACCTATGTGCCGCAGAGCATCGAAACCGGCCCCTTCATCACGATGATCTTCCTGGTCGGTGCCGGTCTGGCCAATATTCCTTGGATTGCGATGGTCTCGGTGGTTGCGCCGATTTTCGTCGGTGCCTTCCTGGGCAATCTCGACTC
This sequence comes from Acetobacteraceae bacterium, assembly GCA_031291725.1. Classification (GTDB taxonomy): domain Bacteria; phylum Pseudomonadota; class Alphaproteobacteria; order Acetobacterales; family Acetobacteraceae; genus CAIQQQ01. The sequence continues at coordinate 104,569 of JARLIM010000033.1, read as the reverse complement.
TGAACTGCGCGACTTTTTCGGCAAGCATGAGCCGGTGATTGTGCCGTTCATGGCGTTCACACTGGGGCAGAACATCAACCTGTCCAACGTGGTGCAGGGCGGTATTTCGGGCATTTTGCTGGGGGTGGCGGTGTGTGCGATCACCGGCGTTGCCTGCATTTTCGCCGACAAGGCGCTGGGCGGCTCGGGCATTGCCGGCGCTGCGGCCTCGTCCACGGCCGGCAATTCGGCAGCGGTGCCAAAGGCCATCGCGGCCGCTGATCCGAGTTATGCCGCCATTGCGCCGATTGCCACCGTGCAGGTGGCGGCCTCGGTGATCGTGACGGCGGTGCTGACGCCGATCCTGACATCGTGGATGCATAAGCGCGTGCACGGCAAGGCGGCGGCGGCAGCGGCGGCACCGACAGCGGCCGAGTAACGCCTACCAGAGTGAGGCGGCGGCGCGGGCGGGCCAAGCTTGGTCATAAGCGTCGCCGCCCACCCGGCCCTGGCTCATCATCGCCAGCACCTCGCCCGGCGTGGGCAGGTCACGCGGGTGCAGGAAATGCGCGGGATTCCACAATTCCGAACGCACGATGGCGCGAGCGCATTGGAAATAGCATTCCACGATCGCCACCACGATGACGCTGCGCGGCGCCTTGCCCTCGGTGGCGAGGGTGGCGAGCAGAGCGGGGTCGGTGGAGATATGCGCGTTTCCATTCACCCGGAAAGTGGTGCCGGAGCCTGGAATGAGGAACATCAGCGCCACGCGCGGGTCCCGCACGATGTTGCGCAGGGAATCGATGCGGTTATTGCCGCGCCGGTCTGGCAGCAGCAGCGTGCGCTCATCGTGGATCGACGCCACCTGCCCCCGGTCGCCGCGCGGCGAGCAGTCGAGGCCTTCAGGGCCAATGGTGGCAAGCGCCACGAAGGGCGAGGCTTCGACATAGGCGCGGTAAGGCGGGATGAGATGATCGACCACCTTGGCGGTGCTGGCCTCTCCCACATCGGAGAGGGCGCCGTAGATGGCTTCGAGCTCGGCGAGGGTGGTGATGCTCATGCGGGTCAGTCGCCGGATTTGCTGGATTGGCCGAAATAATAGCCGAGGATGAGGGTGACGACGGGGAGGAGGACGTTCTTGAGGATTTCGAGCGTCTTATCGGCAAATGTGTTCCAGCGGGCGTCGGGGATGCCAAGAGAAGCGAGCAACGCCAAAAGCAATATTACGCCACCAATTGCGGCCAGGAACCCAGTAATGATTAACTTGGCGATCCAGCGGCGGCTTTCGGCATCCAGCTCATGCACAGATTTCCGTGCCTTTTCGACATTGTCCTCAGCTTTTTCGGCCCTCACTTCGGCCTGCTGTATCAACGCGTTAAGTTCTTCAAGAGTCAGATAATCCGGATTAACGCCAGACGAAGCTGGACGAAAAAATGGGTCTGAAGACTCCGACACATTTACCTCGGTAAAATCTTGAAACGTTTAATCGTTGAAGTAATGGCGTCGGAATTGTCGAGAAGCTTCTCAGCATTGACGAGCAACTCTTTCCGCACCTCTTCGTTGGTGATTTTGATGGCCAGCTCAAGCAAGTGTTTCGCCACATTGACATTTGCAATGCTGACGTCCGCCAAAGTATCCACGCCGCTTGCGCGGCTGTTTCGACCAAGAGTAAGCGACATGGCTCTCTCCTAACACCAAACGGGAATGCCCGCTCCTCAGGTAATCACCGTAGCACACCGCCACAAGCCTTCGCCACGGCGGCGACGATTTTGGCGGAGACCGCTTCGATCTCCGCATCGGTCAGCGTCTTCTCGCGCGGTTGCAGCACCACTTCGATGGCCAGCGACTTCTTGCCCGCGTCGAGCTTGTCGCCCTGATAGACGTCGAACAGCGCCACGCCGGCGATCAGCGCCCGCTCGGCCCCACGGGCGGCGCGCAGCACCGCGTCGGCCTGCACACCGGCATCGACCACGAAGGCGTAGTCGCGGCGGACGGGTTGGAAGGCGGCGAGGTCGGGTTGGCTTTTCTTCTTCCGCTTCGGCTCGGGGATCGCGTCGAGATGGATTTCGAACGCCACCGCGGGGCCGGACAGATCGAGTTTCGCCGCCACACGCGGATGCAGCGCGCCGAAGCTGGCGAGCACGTTTTTCGGACCCTGGCGCACACAGCCGGATTGGCCGGGATGATAGAAGCCCGGCGCATCGGTGGTGATGCTCAGCGCCTCCATCGGCACGCCGAGCGCTGCCAGCACGGCCAGAACATCGGCCTTGGCGTCGAGCGCCGTGGGGGCCGCAGCGCCCTGCCAATGACGGGCAGGCTGGCCCACGCGCAGGCCGGCGGCGCGCAAGGGTTGGCCGTCTTCATGGCTGGAGTGGAAGACCGGGCCGATTTCGAACAGCGCCGCACTCTCAATGCCACGCGCCTGATTGCGGGCGGCGGCGAGTGCGAGGGTTGCGATGGCGGTGGGGCGCATCTGGTCGAGATCGGCGGCAATCGGATTGGCCAGATGCAGCAACTCCGGCGCATCGCCAAACAGGGCGGCGACGTCGCGCGGCATGAAGCTGAACGTCACGCATTCCGCCATGCCCGCCGCCGCCAGCACACGCCGGGCGAGGCCGCGACGGAGCTGGGCGGGGGAGAGGGTTGCGGTGGGCACCGCGCCATCCACCGGCAGCGACATGGCGGGCACGGCCTGCAATCCGCCGGGACAGAGGCGCAGCACTTCCTCGATCAGATCAGCTTCCGGCTCCATCTCGGCGGCTCCGGCGGCGACCGAGGCGAGCTGCTCCGGCGACAGGCCGGGGAACGGCTCCAGCGGCGTGCCACCGGCGACGTCATTGCGCCAGGACGGCACGTTGACGGTGACGGAGGCGGCATCTCGTGCGGCCACCGTGAAGCCGAGACGTTCCAGCGCGGCCACGGCGTCATCGGCAGGCACATCGAGGCCACCGAAGGACGCCAGACGCGCAAAGCGCAGCGTGGCGGTGCGCTGCCATGCCGGTTCAGCCCCGGCAGCGGCAACCTCGGAGGCTTCACCGCCGCAGAGATCGATGACGCATTGCGTCGCCATATCCAGCGCGGCGGGCATCAGCGCCGGGTCGATTCCCCGCTCGAAGCGGGCGCGGGCGTCGGACGCGACACCGTGATAGCGGCCGGACAGCGCCACGGCGACCGGGTTGAACCAGGCGCATTCGATGAACACGCTGGTGGTGGTCTCGTCGCAGCCGGTGCTCTCGCCACCGACCACACCGGCGAGCGAGACGACGCCGGAGCTATCCGCAATCGCGCAATCCTCGGCGCGGACGGTGATGTCCTTCCCGTTCAGACCGGCGAAGGTCTCGCCATTTCCGGGGCGGAAGGTCAGCACGCCGCCCTGCACCTTGTCGGCGTCGAACACATGCAGCGGGCGGCCGAGATCGATGGTGAAGAAGTTCGTCATATCCACCAGCGCGTTGATCGGGCGCAGGCCGATGGAGGTCAGCCGGTCCTGCAACCATTGCGGGCTGGGGCCGTTCTTGACACCGCGCACCACACGGCCAAGCACCCATTGGCAGGTGGGGTGTTCGGTGTTCCAGCCGAGCGGGCTGGGGAAGCCGGCCTGGAAGCTGGGCGACGGCAGCGGCTTGAGCGTGCCGATCCCGGCGGCGGCCAGATCGCGCGCAACCCCGCGCACCGAGAGCGCGTCACCACGATTCGGCGTGACGGCGATTTCGATCACCGGGTCGTTCTTGCCGGCATATTCGGCGAAGGCCATGCCGATCGGCGCATCCTCGGGCAGTTCGATGATGCCCTCATGATCCTCGCCAAGGCCCAGTTCGCGCGTGGAGCACATCATGCCCTCGGATTTCACGCCGCGAATCTCGCCGATTTTCAGCACCATGCCGTTGGCCGGCACCACCGCGCCCGGCGTGCCGAGCACCACCTTCAGCCCGGTGCGGGCATTGGGCGCACCGCAGACGACGGAGATGATGCCCGACCCGGTATCGACCTTGCAGGCGCGCAGCCGGTCGGCATTCGGGTGTTGGGCGGCTTCGACCACATAGGCGGTCTGGAAGCCCTGGAACGCCTCGGCGGGGTTTGCAACACCTTCGAGTTCGAGGCCGATATTGGTCAGCGTGTCGGTGATCTCGGTGAGCGAGGCACTGGTGTCCAGATGCGTGCGCAGCCAGGAGAGGGTGAATTTCATGGCTCAAACCCCTTCATGCAGCATCGCGGGCGACAGCGGATTGAAGCCGTAATGGCGCAACCAGCGCAGATCGCTTTCGTAGAATGGACGCAGATCGGGAATGCCGTGCTTGAGCATCGTCACGCGTTCGATGCCCATGCCGAACGCAAACCCCTGGAATTCACGCGGATCGATGCCGCAATTGGCGAGCACTTTCGGCTGCACCATGCCCGAGCCGAGAATTTCCAACCAATCCGTGCCGCCGCCAATCTCGCCGGTTTTGCGCGACCAGCCGATATCGACCTCCATCGACGGTTCGGTGAACGGGAAATAGGACGAGCGGAACCGCACCGGCAGATCGGACACGCCGAAGAAAATGCGCAGGAAATCGATCAGGCAGCCCTTGAGGTGGCCCAAGGTGATGTTGCGGCCGATCACCAGACCTTCGCATTGATGGAACATCGGCGAATGCGTGGCGTCATGGTCGGCGCGATAGGTGCGGCCGGGAACGATGACGCGGAAGGGCGGGCGACGGGTGAGCATGGTGCGGACCTGCACCGGCGAGGTATGGGTGCGCAGCACGCGGCGACGGCCCTCGCCCTCCGGGTTGGGGACGTAGAAGGTGTCCATATCCTCGCGGGCGGAGTGGTGGGCGGGGATGTTGAGCGCGCCGAAATTGCGCCAATCGTCTTCGATATCCGGGCCTTCCGCCACTTCGAAGCCCATCGCGCCGAAGATGGCGGCCATTTCCTCCATCGTGCGGGAGATCGGGTGGATCAGCCCTTGCGCACGCGGTTGTGGGGGGAGGGAGACGTCGAGCTTTTCAGCGGCGAGGCGGGCTTCGAGGGCGGCGGTGTCGAGTTCCACCTGACGCGCATCGATGGCGGCTTGCAGTTCGCCCTTGAGCACGTTGAGCGCAGCACCGCGGGCCTTGCGCTCTTCGGGGGCGGTTTTGCCAAGTTCCTTGAGCAGATTGGTCAGCGCGCCGGACTTGCCGAGCACGCCGACACGGATCGCGTCCCAGGCGCGCAGATCGGCGGCTTGGGCCAGGGAGTCCAGGGTTGCGCTTTTGAGCGCTTCCAGATCGTTGCTCATGATGTCCTGCAATTCGAGATAGCGGCCGGGCCGGTCGTTTAGCGCGGATTGCGGCGGGGGCCAATGTCGGGGCCGGGTGGGGTCGTATGCGTGGGTGGGATTGCAGCGCAAGCGTAGGATGCGATCCCGAAGGAATCGCATCGCTTGCCAAGCCGTGGTGCGGTTGCTGCGCGACCGCACCCTACAGGCTGACGCCGCATCATCCCGTCATTGCAAACGAAGTGCAGCACACCACCGCGACGCAGCCAAGCACAGCGATGGAGTGCTGGGCTGCGTCGCGGTGGAGGGGTCGTAGCAGGCTGCTAGAGCGGGAGAATCCCGCCGATGCGTCCCGCGATCAGCCAGCCATGCGGCGGCGTGCGGCCAAGAGTGCGGCGACGCCGGATCCGAGCAGGAACAGCGATCGCGGCTCGGGAACCGGTGGCGGTACGGGGGGCGACGGCGGCGGCGGGGGCGGCGGGGGCGGTGGGCTGCCGAACGGCGTTGACGAGAACGTCACGCCGAGGAAACCGTTCAAATTCTGCACACGGTCATTTCGCGACGGATCAACAAGCTGATTGTAGTAGGTGCCATTCGAGTTTATATCGATATCGAAATACCCGCCGCTGATCTGCACCGTCGCGGCCGTGACGGTTCCGTTGCTCAGGGTGAAGGAATTATGTGTGACAGTTTGGTTGATGGCGGCAGCGAAGGTCGAAAGTGTGAATGGCGTGGTTTCATTCATCGTGGCCATCAGGTCTGCCGGAGCCGAAAGAATTTCGATGCTCGTTGCGGCCTGATTTGCGCCCGTGGCCGACAATCCGAAAATCTCGCCGTCAACTACGCCCGAGATGTTGCCGGTGACGTTGCTGAACTCGAAATACACAGTCTGTGCGAGCGCCGACGCACTGGCCAGCGACAGGCAAATAACCGTCGAAACTCCAATCGCCCGCATGCCACAACTCCGTTATGTTACATAAATTTAATATCGCAAAAATAATCATTTGTCAATGATTGCGTGATACGTAACAAATTTTGTCATAATTTGCCATTTTGTGATTTCAGCAAGCGTAGGGTGGGTCCCGCAGGGTCCCACCATCGGCGTCACGCCCAACCAAGGTGGGACCCTGCGGGACCCACCCTACGGGAGATTACGTTATCGGCACATGTCTTGAAACTTCCTAAGACAAAATCGAGAGTTCATGATAGCTCGCGCGTTTCCCTGGGAGAGGGATTGCGATGTCTGGGCGGCCCGCACTCACCGAAACGCCACAACCCCGCCCAACAAAAAAAGCCGCCCAACATCGCCGGGCGGCTTTTTCGTCAGAGTGTGCCCGAGGCCAGATTATTCGGCCGCCGGAGCTTCCGCTTCGATCACTGCCTTGACGGCATTGACGATCTCGGTGAACGAGGCCGGGTCGTCAAACGCGATGGCGGCGAGAACCTTGCGGTCCATCTCGATGCCGGTCTGCTTGAGGCCCGCCATGAAGCGCGAATAGGTCAGGCCTTCAGCGCGGGTGGCCGCGTTGATGCGCTGAATCCACAAAGCGCGGAATTCGCGCTTCTTAACGCGACGGTCGCGATACGCATATTGGAGCGACTTTTCGAGGCGTTCCAGAGCGATGCGGTAATTGGTGGAAGACCGACCAAAGAAGCCCTTGGAGGCATCAATGACCTTCTTGTGACGAGCGTGCGTGGTAACGCCGCGTTTAACACGTGCCATTTTCTATTCTCCTCAGACCAGACCGTAGGGGGCCCACTGCTTCACAGTCTTGCCGTCCATTTCGGTCAGCGTCTGTGAGCCGCGGTTGCTACGCTTCATTTTCTGAGAACGGTTGATCAGGCCGTGGCGCTTGTTGCCAGGACCGGCCAGAACCTTGCCAGTGGCAGTGATCTTGAAGCGCTTCTTGACAGAAGACTTCGTCTTCATCTTGGGCATTTCAGACTCCTATTGAACGAAAACCCATCTCAATGGGCCAACATCGCGGCCAGGCATGCCCTACAGGCCCGGCGCGCAGACGAAGGGCGGCTTATAGGGGCGGGATTTCGGGGATGCAAGCAGATGTATGGCCAGGGCGGGGGTGCGCTCGGGGCAGGGCTGGCATCGTCACAGGATAGGCTGCCCACCGAACAGCGCGCTGACTGGTCCGACGCCTTGGGGCAATACCCAAGGTCTGCCGAAGATTTCGTCGAATTCCGGCGGGTCGAACTGGCACATGCCGGAGGTGTGCAGCATGGTGAATTCGCCCACGCGCACATCGTCACCGACAATGAAGAGGTCGATGCGCACATAGTCCAACCCGGCCGATAACCGCTCGGCCACCGCGATGGCCTTGGTGAGTGCCGGAGGGGGCGGTACCGGGGTGCCCTTGATGGTGGCGCCGACGCCGACATCCAGATAGTTCCAATCTCGGTCATAATGGCCAGCCACCGGAATGGGACCGCCGCGCTGCACCAGAACGATGGTGTCCACTTTGCCATCAAAGCAGTTCAGCTTGACATCGTCGGGCGGTATACCGGCATCGGAGCCGATGAATTCCTCGACGATCACCGCATGCTGCACCTGTGTATAGGCCCATTCATGCGCGTATTTGCCGTAATTGTGGCGCAGCCAGGTGCGGATGAGGTCTTCCATCTCATCCAGATCGACCGGATCGCCGCGCGTGTAGATTCGCCGCATCTGGCTGCCGTCATTGATCTTCAGGATGAAGGCCGCCGGGAAGACCATCCGTCGCACGTCTGACGGGTGAGTGATCATGCCCACCAGCGGCACCAGCAGCGCCTCCGATCCCAGCCGTTCGCGCACAAAGTCACGGGTTTCGAACTTGCCCGACACCCGCGCGTAGATGCCGCGACGGTCAAATAAAAGACGCCAAGTGATTTTATCGTTGAATGTGGTCGGGTTTAACAAATTGGGCCACCGACCGTGTCCTTTCCGAAACCTCAAAATCACTGGCAGAATCATAACCGGCCAGTATTTCCATAGCAGGTCGTATCCAAATCGTAAGATTTTGCGAATGATATGTTTCATATGCATTCAACTGTTGTCTTACGAAAAGTTTAGGAGGTGTTTTTGCCTGAGCAATCTGTTCCAGCGGACAGAAGGGTTGCATTGCTGGCAGGGCTCGGGGTCACAAATTCGCCCTGCTCGTCCCAGACATGCCGGTAATCTGCTTGGTCGCACCGCATGCGCCCCATATAACGATCCGATGTTCGCTCCATTCCTCAAGATGCATGGCTGCGGGAACGATTTCGTCATCATGGACGAACGCGCCGCTCCGCTCGGCCTTACCCCCGCCCGCGCCGCAGCCATTGCGGATCGGCATCTCGGCGTGGGTTGCGATCAGTTCATCGTGCTCGAAGCCGCCTCGACCCATGGGGTGGATGCGTTCATGCGCATCTACAATCCGGATGGTTCGGAATCCGGCGCCTGCGGCAATGCCACGCGCTGTGTGGTGGATCTGCTGGCGCGCGAGAGCGGTCGGCAGGTGTTCACCGTGCAGACCATCTCCGGCCTGTTGCCTTCGCGCGTGCTGGATGATGGGCGGGTGGAGGTGGATATGGGGCCGGCGCGGATGGCGTGGTCGCAGATCCCGCTCAGTGCCGACATCGACACGTTGCATCTGCCGCTCTCGGCACCGGGTGTGTCCGATCCGGCGGCGGTCTCGATGGGCAACCCGCACGCAACGTTCTTCGTCGATGCGCTCGATGCCGTCGATATTGCCGCCATCGGCCCGGCGCTGGAGCATGACCCGATTTTCCCCGCCCGCGCCAATATCGGTTTTGCACAAATCCTCTCCCCCGAGCGCATCCGTCTGCGGGTGTGGGAACGCGGGGCGGGACTGACGCTGGCCTGTGGCTCGGGTGCCTGCGCCACCATCGTCAACGCGGCCCGTCGCGGTCTGACCGGGCGGCGGGCGACCATCGAGGTGGATGGCGGCGTGCTCGAACTGGCGTGGCGTGAGGATGGCCATGTGCTGATGACCGGCCCCACCGCCATTGCCTTTCGGGGCGAAATCGACCTTGCGGCGTTGCCGGCATGAGCGTTGAGGTTCTCAATTTCGGCTGCCGCCTGAACACCTATGAGGGTGAGGTGATGCGCGGTCATGCCGAGGCGCTCACCGACACCATCGTCATCAACACCTGCGCCGTCACCGCCGAGGCGGAGCGGCAGGCGCGGCAGGCGATCCGGCGAGCGCATCGGGAGAATCCGGATAAGCGCATCGTCGTCACCGGCTGTGCTGTGCAGATCAAGCCGGATGCCTGGGCGGCATTGCCTGGCGTGGTGCGGGTGCTCGGCAATGAGGACAAGCTCAAGCCGGAAAGCTGGACGCTCGACGCCCCCTCGGCGGTGACGGACATCATGGTGGCGAAAGAAACCGCGCCGCAGCTTGTCACGGAATTCATGGGCCGGGCGCGGGCCTTCGTGCAGGTGCAACAGGGCTGCGACCATCGCTGCACCTTCTGCATCATCCCGTTCGGTCGCGGGCCGAACCGCTCGGTGCCGCTGGGGTTGATCGTCGATCAGGTGCGCGCCCTGGTCGCCTCCGGCTATCGCGAGGTGGTGTTGACCGGCGTCGACATCGCCTCCTACGGCCCCGACCTGCCGGGTTCGCCCACGCTGGGCCAAGCCATTCGCCGCCTGCTCGCGTTGGTGCCGGAGCTGGAGCGGCTGCGGCTGTCCTCCATCGATCCGGCCGCCATCGACGAAGATCTGTGGCGCCTGATCGCCGAAGAGCCGCGCCTGATGCCGCATCTGCATCTGTCGTTGCAGGCGGGGTCGGACATGATCCTCAAGCGGATGAAGCGGCGGCATGATCGCCAGCTTGGCATCGACGTCATCGCCCGCGCCCGCGCGCTGCGCCCCGGCATCGGCATCGGCGCGGATCTGATCGCGGGCTTCCCGACGGAGACAGACGACCTCTTCGCCGAGACGCTGGCCATGGTGCGGGAGACGGCGATTCCATTTCTGCATGTCTTCCCCTACAGCGAACGCCCCGGCACCCCCGCCGCCCGGATGCCGTCCGTGCCGAAGCAGATCCGCAAGGAACGTGCGCAGATGCTGCGTGAGGCGTCGGCGGTGGCGGCATCGTCGTTCTATCGCGGGCTGATCGGCCAGCGCGTGGCGATTCTGTCGGAAACCGGCACGATTGGTCACACCGAGCATTTCGCCCCCGCCCGATTGATCGCCCCCGCCGGCACGCTGGTGGCGGCGCGGGTGGTTTCGGCGGATAATGACGGCGTCATCGCCGAGGCTGCCTGAACATGAGTGGATTTCTGTCGCGTCTGACGAAGGGCCTTGCGCGCTCGGCCGGTAAGCTCGGCGAGGGGCTGGGGGCGGTGTTCACCAAGCGCCGGCTGGATGAAGAGGCGCTGAGCGAGCTGGAAGATGCGCTGATCGCCGCCGATCTCGGCACCGAGGTCACCAAGCGCATCGTGGCCAATTTCCGCAAAAGCCGCTTCGGCAAGGAAGTGACGGAATCCGAGATCAAAGAGGCGCTGGCCACCGAGATCGCCGAAATCCTCGCCCCCGTCGCCCGCCCGCTGACCATCTCGCCCGAGCGTGCGCCGCATGTGGTGCTGGTGGTGGGCGTGAACGGCAACGGCAAAACCACCACCATCGGCAAGCTGGCGCTGCAATATCGCGAGCAGGGGCTGAAGCCGATCCTGGCGGCGGGCGACACCTTCCGCGCCGCCGCCGTGGAGCAGTTGCAGGTCTGGGGCGAACGCACCGGGGCACCTGTCGTCACCGCCCCCGCCAATTCCGACCCCGCCGGTCTGGCTTTCGACGCGCTGGCCCGCGCCAAGGCGGAAGGCCGCGACGTGTTGCTGATCGACACCGCTGGGCGTCTGCACAACAAATCGGCGCTGATGGAAGAGCTGCAAAAGATCATCCGCGTCATCCGCAAACAAGACCCCACCGCCCCGCACTCCACCATTCTGGTGCTGGACGCCACCACCGGCCAGAACGCGATCACGCAAGTCAGCGTCTTCCGCGACATGGTGGACATCACCGGCCTCATCGTCACCAAACTCGACGGCTCGGCACGCGGCGGCATTGTGGTCGCACTGGCCGAGCAGTTCGGCCTGCCGGTGCATGCGGTGGGCGTGGGCGAGCAGGCGGCGGATTTGAAACCGTTCTATCCGATGGATTTTGCACGCGGGTTGTTGGGAAATTGACCAACCTTACCCGTCTTTGCGAGGAGCGTGGCGACATGACACTCCATCGAGATCGCAGCTCTACGCCCGCCATGGATTGCCACGTCGTCTGCGGCTCCTCGCAATGACGGGCAATCGCTACGACGCCATCATCCTCGGCGCAGGCGCTGCCGGCCTGATGGCCGCTCTCACCGCAGGCCAACGCGGCCGCCGCGTGCTGCTGCTCGACCATGCCGACGAGGCCGGGAAGAAGATCCTGATCTCCGGCGGCGGGCGCTGCAATTTCACCAATCTGGGCACGGTGGCAGACCGCTTCATCTCGCAGAACCGCCACTACGCCCGCTCGGCGCTCGCCCGCTACACCCCGCGCGACTTCCTCGCTCTGGTCGAAAAACACCGCATCGCCTGGCACGAAAAAACCCTCGGCCAGTTGTTCTGCGACATCTCGGCGCGGCAGATCGTGCAGATGCTGCTCGATGAATGCCGGGCCGGTGCCGTCGATCTGCGGTTGGGCCACACCATCACCGACGTCTCGCGCGGCGAGGCGTTCAGCGTCGGCACCGATCGTGGCGTGTTCACCGCGCCGTCGCTGATCCTGGCCACCGGCGGGTTGTCGATTCCCAAGATGGGTGCCTCCGGGCTGTCCTACTCCATCGCCAAGAAATTCGGCCTCAAGCTCACCGAAACCCGTCCGGCGCTGGTGCCGCTGACCTTTGGCGGCGCCGAATTGGCGCTGATGGAATCGCTCTCCGGCGTCTCGCTGCCAATTCGGGCGAAGACCGGCAAGATCGGGTTCGACGAGGCGATGCTGTTCACCCATCGCGGTCTGTCTGGCCCCGCCATTCTGCAAATCTCCTCCTATTGCCCGCCGGGTGGCGAGATCGTGCTCGATCTTCTGCCGGGCAAGGATGCGCGCGGCCAGCTGATGTTCGGCAAAACCAACCGCCCGCGCGCCGAATTGCGCACCGTGCTGGGCGAACTCGTCCCGCGTCGTCTGGCCGAGGCATTGGCCCCCGATCAGGGCAAGATCGGCGAACTGCCCAACAAACGCATCGACACCCTGGCCGCGCAACTCTCGGCCTGGCGCCTCAAACCCAACGGCACCGAGGGCTATGCCAAAGCCGAAGTCACCGCTGGCGGCATCGACACCCACGGGCTGTCATCGCAAACCATGATGTCCAACGACGTCCCCGGCCTGTTCGCCATTGGTGAGGCGGTGGATGTGACAGGCTGGCTGGGCGGCTATAATTTCCAATGGGCGTGGGCGAGCGGGTTTGTGGCGGGCAGCAGCGTGTAAGGCAGGCTTTCCGTGATAAAACAGTTATTTATCGAACACAAATCGGAATGATTAAGAGGCGATTGCGCGCAGTCTCTGCCTGGCATTTTCCAAAGCCATCTCCTGTCTTGCCCAGGTGATCACGCCACGGGGCAGCGGAATTCTGAAAGGCTCTGGCGTCTGGCGCGGCGGGCGCGGTTTGCGCGGCCGGGGTGGGGGCGGAGACGTGACAGTCCAAGGCAACTCCACTGCCAGCGCCCGCAGCAATGGCCGCAACACGCGCCGCGCCTGTGGCGCCACCTCCAGCATCGCCGCCATGTCCGGTTCGGCCAAAAGATGTTGCAATTGGCTGCCATAGCCCGCCGCCTGATGCTTGCCGGCCAGCACCAGCCAGCCAAATCTGCGCGGCAGGCCAGCCGCCCGTGCCGCCCTGTGCGCATAGGGGGTCTGGCGTGGCGAACGCTGCGTCCCGAGGCGCAATGTGCCTGCGCGAAACCGCGCCAACATCCGCTCGATCCGGCCGAAAATCTCACCGCAGCGGCGATAGGCCAGCCCTGCCACCGCGTTGTCCAACCCCCACATGCCCAACACCGAACGCAGCCCGCGCAAAATCCACCGCAGGCGTTCGGTGATCGCGTCAGGGTCCGGTTGTGCAAGGTCTTGGTCCATCCGCCAGTTTAAACCGCAAGGTGGGGGTGGTTTTCAAGAGAAATTTTTCCTAGTTTTACCCTGCCCCCATTCCCCATCCCCCATCCCTCTCCCGTCATGGCGCGCGCAGCGCAGCCATCCACCGCGATGCAGCCAGCTCAGCGATGGATTGCGGCACTGCGTGCCACAATGACGGATTGGAGGGCGTCAAGGCCGAACCCCCATCCCCCATCCCCCATTCCCCACCCGTCATGGCGCGCGCAACGCAGCCATCCACCGCGATGCAGCCAACTCAGCGATGGATTGCGGCACTGCGTGCCACAATGACGGTTTGGAGGCCGTCAAGGCCAAACCCCCATCCCCCATTCCCCATCCCCCACCCGTCATGGCGCGCGCAGCGCAGCCATCCACCGCGATGCAGCCAACTCAGCGATGGATTGCGGCACTGCGTGCCACAATGACGGATTGGAGGCCGTCAGGGCCAAACCCCCATCCCCCCCGTCACGGCGTGTCAACATGCGCAGACATGTGCAAACGCATGCACGGGAGAGATTTGACGAATATCGCGACCTCCCCTAGCTTTATCGCACGATAAATAATAACCTCCGGGAGAGGCGCGTGATGAAGATTGCCAAGGGGTTCGGCATCGAGACCATCGAGAAGGCCGCCAAGGATCTGTCGAACTGGGGCCGTTGGGGGGCCGATGATCAGATCGGCACGCTGAATTTCGTCACACCGGCAGATATCGTCGCCGCCGGCAAGTTGATCCGCAAAGGCAAGGTGTTCGCGCTCGGGCTGTCGCTGAAGGAGCCGATCCAGTCCGGCCTGTTCGGTGGGCGGTGGAATCCGATCCACACCATGCTCGCCACCGGCACCGATGCCGCCAATGGCAATCAGGATGTGCCATTCCCCTATCTGCGCTACGCCGATGACGCCATCAACATGCCCTGCCAGGCCAGCACCCAATGGGATGCGCTCTGCCACATCTTCTACGGCGACAAGATGTATAACGGCTTCGATGCCGGGCTCGTCGATGCGCGCGGGGCGAAGAAGCTCGGCATTGAGAATGTGCGCGACAAGATGGCCGGTCGCGGTGTGCTGCTCGATATCGCCCGCTGGAAGGGTGTGGATTGCCTGCCGGACGGCTATGCCATCACCAGCGACGATCTCGATGGCTGCGCCGCCGCCCAGGGCGTCACGGTGGGTCGCGCCGATTTCGTCATCGTGCGCACCGGGCATCAGGAACGCTGCCTGGAGAGCAAGGATTGGTCCGGCTATGCCGGGGGCGATGCGCCGGGTTTGGCGTTCGAGACCGCGTATTGGATTCACGAAAAGCAGCTCGCCGCCATCTGCCTGGATACCTGGGGCTGCGAAGTGCGCCCGAACGAGACCGATGTGGCCAATCAGCCCTGGCACTGGATCGTGATCCCAGCGATGGGCCTGTCGATGGGCGAGATTTTCTACGTCAAGGAACTCGCCGCCGATTGCGCCGAAGATCACGTCTATGAGTTCTTCTTCAACGCGCCACCGCTGCATCTGCCGGGCGGTGCCGGCTCGCCGATCAATCCGCAGGCGATCAAGTGAGGAGGGCGACATGGCCATTCATCTGAAAACCAGCCGCAGCGCCGCAGACCGCGCCGAGGATCAGGCGAAAATTCGCGCAACCGTCGAAGCCATCCTGGCCGACATCGCCGAGCGGGGCGATGACGCCGTGCGCGAATTGTCGATCAAGTTCGACAATTGGGACCGCACGGATTACCGCCTGACGGACGCGGAAATTCGCGCCGCCATGGGCGAGCTGTCCGCGCGCAACATCTCGGACATCAAATTCGCCCAGGAACAGGTGCGCAATTTCGCGCAGCATCAGAAAGACGCCCTGCGCGATATCGAGGTGGAGACGCTGCCCGGCATCGTGCTCGGCCATAAGAACATCCCGGTCAACGCGGTGGGCTGCTACGTGCCGGGCGGGAAATATCCGCTGCTGGCCTCGGCGCATATGTCCGTCGTGACGGCCAAGGTGGCGGGGGTGCCGCGCATCATCACCGCCGCGCCGCCATTTCAGGGCAAGCTGCCCTCGGCCATCATCGCCGCCCAGCATCTGGCCGGTGCCGATGAAATCTATTCGCTCGGCGGCATTCAGGCGGTGGGGGCGATGGCGCTCGGCACCGGCAGCATCGCCGGCGTCGATATGCTCGTCGGCCCCGGCAATGCCTTCGTCGCCGAAGCCAAGCGTCAGCTGTTCGGCCGCGTCGGCATCGATCTGTTCGCCGGTCCCACCGAGACGCTGGTGATTGCCGATGAGAGCGTCGATGGCGAGATGTGCGCCACCGATCTGTTGGGCCAGGCCGAGCACGGCCCGAACTCGCCCGCCATCCTGCTCACCACCAGCGAAAAACTGGCGCGCGAGACGATGGCCGAGATTGCGCGCCTGCTGAAAATCCTGCCCACGGCGGCGATCGCGGCCAAGGCGTGGGAGGAATATGGCGAGGTGATCGTCTGCGCCGATGACGCGGAAATGGTGCGCGAGGCCGATCGCATCGCCTCCGAGCATGTGCAGGTGATGACGCATGACCCGGATTACTTCCTGGCCAACATGACCAATTACGGCGCGCTGTTCCTGGGGCCGCGCACCAATGTCTCCTTCGGCGACAAGGTGATCGGCACCAACCACACGCTGCCCACGCTGAAATCGGCGCGCTACACCGGCGGGCTGTGGGTCGGCAAGTTCCTCAAGACCTGCACCTATCAGCGCGTGCTGACCGACGAGGCCTCGGCGATGATCGGTGAATATTGTTCGCGTCTGTGCATGCTGGAGGGCTTTGTCGGACACGCCGAACAGGCCAATATCCGCGTACGCCGCTACGGTGGGCGCAATATTCCATATGGGGAAGCCGCCGAATGACCATCACCCTGCCGCGCACGCCCGCCTTTCGCCTGGACGGCAAACGGGCGTTGGTCACTGGGGCAGGGCGCGGCATCGGGCTGGCAGCCTCGGCTGCCCTGGCGGAATAAGGCGCGGATGTCACGCTCTGCGCCCGCTCCGCTGCGGAATTGGACGCCGCCGCCGCCGCCATCCGTGCGGCGGGCGGGGTGGCGAGCACGCTGGTCTGTGACGTCACCGACACCAAAGCCTTCGCCGCCGCCATCGAAGCGGCCGATCCCTTCGACATCTTTCTCAACAACGCCGGCACCAACCGCCCCAAGCCGGTGCAGGATGTGACGGAAGACGATTACGATGCGGTGATGGAACTCAATCTGCGCGCGGCCTATTTCGCGGCGCAGGCGGTGATCAAGCGATTGCTGGCGGCCGGGCGGCCGGGCTCGATCATCAACATGTCCTCGCAGATGGGACATGTGGGTGGGCCGAAACGGACTCTGTATTGCGCCAGCAAATGGGGTATGGAGGGTTTCACCCGCGCAATGGCGATAGACCTTGCGGGAACTGGAATCCGCGTGAACACGATTTGCCCCACCTTCATTGAAACCCCGATGACCAAGCCGTTCCTTGCTGACAAGGCGTTCTCCGACTACGTGCTGGGCAAGATCAAGCTTGGTCGCCTGGGGCAGGTCGAGGATTTGATGGGGCCGGTGGTCTTCCTGGCGTCCGAGGCATCGGCGCTGATGACCGGGGCTTCGATGATGCTCGATGGCGGCTGGACCATAGGATAGAGGATGAACCCGAACGTTCTGCCCCGCACCCGCGCCGCCCGCAAACCGTTCGAGGTGCGCCGGGCCGAGATCGTGCGCAAGGCGGCGAGTTTCTTCGCGCAATTCGGCTTCGACGCCACCACGCGCGATCTGGCCAGCTGGCTCGGCACCACCCAGCCGCTGATGTATCGCTATTTCCCCAGCAAGAACGCGCTGGTGGAGGAGATCTATCAGAGCATCTTCGTCGGGGCCTGGAAGCGCGAATGGGACGGCATGCTCACCGACCGCGCCCGCCCGCTGCGTGAGCGGCTGGTGGAATTCTACGATCAATACACCAACGTGATCATGCAGCCCGAATGGATGCGGCTGTATCTGTTCGCCGGTCTGCGCGGGGTGGAGATCACCGGGCTGTATATCGCCCGTGTGGAGGAACGCATCATCCGTCCGGTGATGCTGGAAATGGCCGCCGAACACGGCACCGTCGTCACGCCGGAGAATGAAGCGCGGCTGCTGGAGCTGGCCTGGAGCCTGCAAGGCGGCATTTTCTATTACGGCGTGCGCAAATACGTCTACGGCACGGCCGTGCACCAGGAAAAACGCCAGGTGATCGAAGCGGCGGTGGAGATTTACACCTCGGCGTGGCCGAAGGCGTAAGTCTCTCACCTATGACGGCGGTCAACCAACCCGTCGCGCTCACCCCAACAAACGCTTCAACTTCCGTACCGCCGAATCCGGTGTGGTCAGCACCTTCTTGCCGGTGGCCACCGCCACTGCCTCCGCCGCGCGGGCGAGGCTGAATTGCGCCAGGGTGATCACGTCGCACTCGGCCAGCGTCTTGGCGGTCTTGGCCGCCAGCAGGTCATGCGTCTCGGCGTCACCGGCATCGAGTGCCGCCATCCCGCCCTCGATCAGCTTGGTCGCCACCGGGCGGCCAAATTCCGGCGGCAGGCTGACCAGCGTGGGGGCGAAGGTGGCGAGCACGGCGACGCGATCGTAATCGGCCGCTTCCTCAATCATCGCCTCGTTCGGCTTCAGCACCGGCATCGGCGCCAACGCCGCCGCACAGGCCTCAATGCACGGGCCGAAGGCGGAGCAGGTGAACAGAATGCCGTCTGCCCCGGTGTCGCGCGCATAGCGGGCCAAGGTGAGGAAGCGCGGCGTCATGCTCTCCAGGCTCGCCCCGCGCGCCAGATCGGCGGAGAGGCTGTCATCGACGAGGTTCATCACCGTCGCCTCCGGCCACATCCGCTCGAATGCCTCGTTGATCGGCGCGATGGAATGCATCAGGGCGTGAATCAGGGCGATGCGCATGGGATTGCCTCCGTGTTTATCAATTGACCTCATCTTGCACGCGCGGCGGGCTTGGACAAGTCGCCACAATCGGGCACAGAGCAGGCCACACTTGCAGGAATTTCCGCATGCTCCGCCGCCTGTATGATCGCATCCTCACCCTGGCCGCCTCTGAGCGCGCCGAATGGTGGCTGGCGGCGATTGCGTTTGCCGAGAGCAGCTTCTTTCCGATCCCGCCCGACACGCTGCTGATCCCGATGGCGCTCGCCCGTCCGCAGCGTGCATGGCGCTATGCGGCGATCTGCACGGCGGCCAGCGTGGTGGGGGGGATGTTCGGCTATCTGCTGGGGGCCATGCTCTATGAGCAGGCCGCGCGGCCCTTGCTGGATTTCTACCACTACACCGCGCAATTCGAGGTGTTCCGTCAGCGATTTGCCGAGAACGGCGTGGCGATCATTCTGCTCAAGGGGCTGCTGCCGATCCCGTTCAAGATCATCACCATCGCCGCCGGTGTGGCGCAGATGAGCTTCCCGGCCTTCGTCGGGGCCTGCATCGCCACGCGGGGCGGGCGGTTCTTTCTGGAAGCCGGATTGCTGCGCCATTTCGGCGAGCCGGTGCGCGTCTTTATCGAGAAGAGGCTGATGCTCGTCACCAGCCTCGCCGCGATGGCCATCGTCGCCGGGTTTGCGTTGCTGCGTTACATGTAGCGCTGCAAATCCAGCACGGCGCGCGTCAGCAGGCCGTCGGGTTTCTGCAACTCGTCCAGAATGGTGAAATGGTCCGCCCCCACCACCGGGATCAGCGGCCCCGGCGCATGTGCGTTGGCGCGGCGGGCGTGCAGGCGGCGGCTGTCTTCCAGCAGGGCCGGCAGTTCCACGGTGCCATAGGCGATGCCCAGCGGCTTGTTGACCACCGGCAGACGCAGCGGCGAAAGCGTCTCCACTTCCTCATCCGTCAGGCGCAGCGCGTCATTCAACGGGGTGTCGCGCAACGGACCGAGTTCGAAGACGCCGGAGATTGCCAGACCGGCCGCAACATGCGGGTTGGACAGCGACAACGCCGCCAGATGACCGCCCGCCGAGTGACCGGCGACGATGATCGGCCCTGCGATGCCGAAATCCGGGCCGTTCTGACCCAGCCAGTCCAGACCCGCATGAATCTGCGCCACCAACTCCGCCAGCGTCACGTTCGGGGTCAGGTCATAGCCGATGAAGGCCGCCGACCAGCCGAGCGGGCGCACGCCCTCGGCCAGCACGCTGACCATATCGCGGGCGCCACGCTGCCAATAGCCGCCATGGATGAACACCAGACAGGGCGAGGTGGGTTCGGCCGCCGGGAAGAGATCCCATTTCTGCCGCTCGCTGCTGCCATAAGGCAGGTCGAGCTTGCCGGGGCGGGTGGCGCGGAACTGGGCCGACGCGGCTGAGCGGGCTGCCTGAATTTGGGCCGCGTTCTGCACGGCAGCGGTGTTGTTGTAAGCCAAATCGCGCTCTTTGCGCGACAGATACGCCCATTCGCCATGTGGCGCACGGCGGGGAGAAACATAGCTGCTCATGGCATACCTTCTCGAAGCAACGTGATCGGGACCGATACTAGTTCAATATCCCAGTTTCCGCACGGCAGCATCACCCACCACTGCAAATTCTTCATATTACCCTCTAATCGCTTCTCACGAGTGTGTCATCTCCACGGGATGCGGCTGGGCATTCAGTCAGCGCGCACTCGGAATGGCCGCGGCCACACCGAACGTGCCGAAATCAATCGACTGGGTGACGACGGCGTTCTTATGGAATCATCTGGTCGAAAGATCGTGCTCTAAAACGTGCCCCGGAACCGCTCGACGGCTGCGATCAAGGCGCGCCGAACGCCCGGCTCCAGCGCCGAATGCCCGGCATCGGGCACGATCGTCATCCGCGCCATCGGCCAGCTGGCCACCAGATCGAAGGCGGTGATCGGCGGGCAGATCATGTCATAGCGGCCCTGCACGATCTCCGCCGGGACATGCGCGATGCGGTCCATATGCGCCAGCAGCCCGCCTTTCGGCAGGAACAGATCATGCGCGAAATAATGCGCCTCGATCCTGGCAAGGCCGAGCGAGGTGCGGTCCTGCGCGAAATGATGCACCGTCTCCGGGCTTGGCATCAGCGTGGAGCACGAGCCTTCATAGGTGGACCACGCCCGTGCGGCGGGCATGTGGATCGACGGGTCGGGGTGGCAGAGGCGGCGGAGATAATTGCCGAGCAGATCGGCGCGCTCGCTCTCCGGCAGGAAGCCCAGGAAATTCGCATGCGCCTCAGGGAAAATCGTCCCCATGCCGTGCAGGAACCACTCCACCTCCTGTCTGCGCCCCAGGAAAATTCCGCGCAGCACAAGGCCCGCCACATGGTCGCGATTGGCCTGCGCATAGGCCAGCGCCAGCGTGCTGCCCCAGGAGCCGCCGAACAGCAGCCAGCGATCGATCCCCAAATGCCGCCGCAGCCGCTCGATATCGGCGACCAGATCGGGCGTGGTGTTGGCCTCCAGCCCGCCAAGCGGACGAGACCTGCCCGCGCCGCGCTGGTCATAGATCACCAGACGCCAGTAATGCGGGTCGAAGAATCGCCGATGCACCGCGCCCGCCCCGGCTCCGGGTCCGCCGTGCAGAAACAGCACGGCCGGACCATTGGGGTTGCCCACCTGCTCCCAATACATGACATGGTTGGACGACAGCGGCAGTTGGCCGGTTTCGTAAGGTCCGATATCGGGAAAGAGATCACCACGGGGCATGCATGTATCTACACGCGGCCCTGGGTGGAGGAGAAGAGTGATGCAACGCATTTGGGTCGCAATCGGTGCGGCTTTCGGCCTGACAACGGTGGCGATGGCCGCCTATCAGGCGCACGGGCTGGCCGGAGCGGCGGAGAATATTCGTAACGGATTCGCAAGTGCCCTTCTGATGCAAGGGCTGCACGCGGTCGCCTTGCTGTTCGTCGGTCTTTGGGCCGAGCGCGGAGGGCTGTTGGCGCGTCTTGCAGGGCTGGCCTTCACTTTTGGTGTGATCGCCTTTTGCGGCACCGTCTATGCGGGCGGCATTCCGGCCTTGGCGACGCTGCATGTCGGCCCGCTCGCCCCGATTGGCGGCAGCACGCTGATGCTGGGCTGGCTGTTCCTGCTGATCTCGGCGTTGCGCGCATGAGCCTCGCCGACATCCCCGTAGGCGCCATCAAGGCCGCCTATCTCGCCCCCGAGGGCCTGGAAATCGCCCTCGCCGAGGAATTGCAACGGGCTGGCCGCTCGGTGCTCGCCTGGCACGGCCCGCTGGCGCTGTCGCCCGAGCCACCTTTTGCCAGTGTCTGGGCGCTCGATATCTGGGACGCCCCGCGTGATATGCCGTTCGTCTCCATCAAGCAGGCCGCCGCCGGACTGCGGGCGATTCAGCGCAACTGGTCGCATCTGCCGATCGATTTTCATCGTCGCTCGGCCTTGATCGCCGAAAACCTGCCGCCGGTGAAGGCGCGTCCGCTGGTGTTCCCCGAACCGATGCCCACCGCCCCGCTCGGTGCCTGGACGTTGCTCACCCCCGAACGCATGCTGGCCAGCGCGACCAAGAGCAGCCCGTTCGTCAACGGTGCGCCGCGCTTTGTCGAAGACCGCGTGGGGCCGCCGAGCCGGGCCTATCTGAAACTATGGGAAGCCTGCACGCGGCTGGGCGTCTGGCCGCAACCGGGCGAGATCTGTCTTGACCTCGGTGCGTCTCCCGGCGGCTGGACCTGGGCGATTGCGCAACTGGGCGCCACCGTCACCGCCATCGACAAGGCGCCACTCGCCCCGAACGTGGCCGCGATGCCGAACGTGACTTTGCGCCAGGGCAGCGCGTTTGCGCTGGAGCCGGAGCCGGTGGACTGGCTGTTCAGCGACATCATCGCTTACCCGGACCGGCTGCTGACCCTGGTGCAGAATTGGATCGGCTCCGGTCTGGTGGGCCGCGTGGTGTGCACGATCAAATTCCAGGGCGAGACGGATCACGACGCGGCGAACGCCTTCGCGGCGCTGGATGGCGGACGGGTGATGCATCTGTTCCACAACAAGCACGAGCTGACGTTCTTCTGGTCGCGGGAGGGGTAAATGTCCCATCCTCCCCCCCGTCATGGCGCGCGCAGCGCAGCCATCCACCGCGATGCAGCCAACTCAGCGATGGATTGCGGCACTGCGTGCCACAATGACGGTTTGGGGGCCGTCAAGGCCAAACCCCCCTATCCCCCATCCTCAACCCGTCATGGCGCGCGCAGCGCAGCCATCCACCGCGATGCAGCCAAACCCCGCGATGGAGTGCGGCCCGTCGTGCCACAATGACGGTTGGGTGGCGGGCTATTCCCCCGAAACGTCCCGCCCGAGCAATGTCGGCCGCACCACATTGCCCCACCCAATCCGCCCCGCCGCGCGGCAATGGGGGCAAATGGCGGACCACTGCGTCTGTGCCGTGCCACAGGCATCGCAGCGCCAACCCGGATCGGGATCGGCGGCACTGGCGGCGCGCAGGGCTTCGCGGGGTTTCATCAGGGTGATGCCGGTCAGATCCGCCGCGTCGATATCGGCGAGCAGGCGATAGAGACGTTGCTGGTTCAACCCCGCCGCGCGTGCCGCCTCGGCGTAATGTCGCGCCTCGATCACCGAGTCCGATGTGCCCACCGCCAGCGCCAGACCGGCGAGCAGGAACAGGCTTTCGGGGTGCTGCGGTGCCCCGGCTGTCAGCGTCTTCGCCTCGCTGAATGTGCTGGCTGGCGCGGTGTGCAAGGCCAGGGCGAAGGCGGCCAAATCCGGGTGCGGATTGCGCGCCCAGGTCTCGCGCAACACCGTCTGCGCCTTGCGCTCACTGCCGCCCTCGCGCAGCCGCTTGGCATAGGCCAACGCCGCCGGGATGAAATCCGGGCTGTCTTTCAGCGCGCGTTTGGCCAGTTTCAGCGCGCGACCGGCATCGGGTTCCGCCGCAATCGCCGCCACCGCAAAGGCGGAGGTCGGTGCGCCAGGGGCGGCCAGCGCCATCGCCTGTTGCCAATTGCCGGTGCGCACCGCCACCTCGCTGCGCTCCGCCCGCAACCAGGACGGACCCGGATGCAGCCGTTCAGCCTGCCGCGCCAATCGCGCCGCTTCCTCCCAATCCTGCCGGCCCCAAGCCTGTCGGAACAGGCCGCGCAGGCCGAGGAAGCTCGCCTCGTCCAGGGTGGAGAGCTTGCGGAAAATCTCCGTCGCCTCGTCCTCGCGCCCGGCCAGACGGGCGGCCTCGGCGGCATGGAGCAGGGTTTGCACGGTGTCGCCGAGCATTTTGCGCGCACGGGCGGTCTGCCGCAGCGCCTTGGGCGCATCGCCCGCCGCGATCGCCACCAAGGCCCGTGTCGTCGCCAGCCGCCCCGCCCGCCGCCGCCGCATCGCCCGCCATGCGGCAAAGCGACGGCGCAGGTTGAGCAGGCCGAAGAACAGGCGCAGCAGCAAAGCCAGGCCGATCACCAGCAGCGCCACCGCCAGCAAGGCCAGCGGGGTCGCCATCTCGATGGTGTAGCCGGAGAGCGTGGCACTCACCTGCCCGGACAGGCCGGACAGCCACCACGCGCCGCTGACCACAATGGCGGCGAAGAGCAGGAAGAGCAGCACGCCGCGCATCAGGATTTCGCCGCCAGGGCGAGCAGGGCCGCGCGGGCGTCGAGCAGCGATTGCGCCTGTGCCTTCCACGGCGCCATCGCGGCGGCGGCTTGCGCGTCAAGCTCTGCGAGGCTGGCCATCGCCCCCGCCAGATCGCCCGCATCCAGATGGCCGCGCGCGTCTTCCAGCAGGGCGGCGCTGTGGCTGCCGACGATCACCTTGTCACCCTGGCGAATGGTGACGAGCGATTTCACCCGCTCCCACGCCCGATCGACCGGATTGGTGATCTCCGCCCCCGGCTGGCTTGCCGCACGGGCGGCTTCCTCATAGCGCGGGAAGGTCAGGCGCAGGCCCGGCTCGGTCGGCGGTGCGGTGTCGGCGAAGCGGCTCAGGGCGGCGGGGGCGTCGGGGATATCACCCAATGGCTTGCCCGCCTCCAGCGCCCAGGCGGCCGCGCGCAGACGGTTGGCGAAGGCCGCGCGCGCGGTGGATTGCGCAACGTCTTTCTGAATGGCGGTGTCGAGATCGGCAATGCGGGCATTGAGTGCGGCATTGGCGGCGTTCACCTGCCCCTCCACATCCGGCATCGCCTGCGCCGGACGGCTCTCCAGGGCGGCGAGGCGGGATTCGAGCGCCTGCAATTGCCCGGCATCGCCTGGGGCGGGCGCTTGGACGGTTGCGGGGGCGGCGTGCTCAAGGGCATCGAGCCGATGCAGGGCTGCGGCCAGCCGCGTCTCCAGCGCATCCACCCGCGTCATGTCGATGGCAGGGGCGGGCGGAGCTGCGGGGACGGGCAGGAAGCGGTGCAGCGCGAATGGTTCAACCGCCACGCCCGCCACCAGCAGCAGCGTCAGCCAGAGCGGCGTGCCACCGCGCGGCTTGGGGGCGGCGGTCGGAACCGGCACGGTCTCGACAGGCGCGGTCTCGACAGGTGGGGGCGGCGGGGCTTGGGTGTCGTCGGTCATGGGAGTAGGGCCACCAGCTCGTCCTGATTCGGATGTGCCGCAACACGAAGACCGCGCCACGCCACGCTGCGCAGAGCTTGCGCGGTTTGCGGCGAGATCGCCAGAGCTTCGATGTCCGCAAGCGCTGCTTTGTGATCCGCCGCACAGCGGAGGAAGGCGCGCGCGGTGTCGGCGGAATAGAACAACGCGGTGCCGATCCGCCCCGCCTGCAAGGCCGCCAGCGCCGCAACCGGCAAAGTGTGGGCGGCAACGCGGCGATAGGCGATGCGGCGGATGACGCGAAATCCCTGCGCGCGCAGCTCCTGCATCAGCGGCAATCCCTGACCGTTGCCACTGACCAGCAGCACTGTGCCGCCTGTCGGATCAAGCTGTGCGCCCGCCATCCGCGCCAATGCCACCGCGTCGCGTCCAGCGGAGCGGACATCGTCAAACCCCATTGCCTGCGCCTGTGCGGCGGTGGCGTCGCCCACGGTGAGCAGTCGGGTGGCGCGGTCATAGGCCGCCAGCGCCGCCAGCGCGTTGGCGCTCGTCACCAAAATCGCCTGCACCTTGCGCACCGCAAGCCCCGGCACCGGGGCGATGGCCAGCATCGGGGCGAGATGCACCTGATAGCCCCGCGCCGACAGCAGCGCCGCCGTGGCGCTGGCCGCCGGTTCGGGGCGGGTGATCAGCACGCCACGCGGCGGTGGCGCGGTCTGTGGGTCAGACAAACACATCCGCCGGGGAATCCGCCCGCAGGCTGGCCCCCAATTCGCGGCCCATCCGCTCGGCATCCTCCGGTGCGCCCTCGATGGCGCGCCGCAGCAGGAAGCTGCCGTCGACGCGGGCGACGAGGCCCTCCAGATGCAGCATCCGGTTCGGCAACATCCGCGCCAGCCCGCCAATCGGCGTGCGGCAGGAGCCGTCGAGTTCGTCGAGCAGCGCCCGCTCGGCCAGCGACACGGCGCGCGATTCCTGGTCCTCGATGCCCCGCAGCAGCGCGAGCAATTCGGTGTCGGAGTCCCGCACGGTGATGCCCACAATGCCCTGACAGGCGGCGGGCAGCATGTGCTCCGGATTGACCAACACATCCACCTCACCGCCCAGACCCAGGCGGCGCAGACCGGCATGGGCGAGCAGTGTGGCGTCGAAATCACCCGCACGGGTGCGGTCGAGACGACGCTGCACATTGCCGCGCAGCAACTGGAAGTTCAGATCCGGGCGGCGATGCAGCATCTGCGCCTGACGCCGCACGGAAGACGAGCCGACCACCGCCCCCTGCGGCAGACAGGCGAACGGGTCTTCCACATCCGGCTTGCCGGCGCGCGGGCCGAGGATGATGGCGTCGCGATGGTCTTCGCGGCGCAGGGTGCAGGCCAGCACGATGCCGGGCGGCATCTTGGTTTCCAAATCCTTCAGGCTGTGGACGGCAAAATCCACCCGACCATCGGCCAGCGCCTCGTGAATTTCCTTGGCGAACAGCCCCTTGCCGCCAATCTCAGACAATGGGCGATCCTGCACCGCATCGCCGGTGGTGCGGATATGGTGTTCCTCGAACACGTCCATGCCGCGCAGCACCGGGCAGAAATGCCCGATCATCGCCATGAAGTCGCGCGTTTGGACCAGCGCCAGCGGCGAGGCGCGGGTGCCGATGCGCAGGGGGAGTGCGGGCCGGTGCGCATGCGCGCTGGGCTGGCGTGTGTTCGGGGTGTGGGCGATCTCCATGGCTCTGTCGTAAAACCTGCTTGCGACAATGAAAAGTAGCTAGGATTTCACGCCTGTGGCGCTTGTATCTTCCCTCTGCGGTCCAATCCTCGGGATTGAAAGCTCCTGCGACGACACGGCGGCCGCGCTGCTCGGC
This sequence comes from Acetobacteraceae bacterium, assembly GCA_031291725.1. Taxonomy (GTDB): domain Bacteria; phylum Pseudomonadota; class Alphaproteobacteria; order Acetobacterales; family Acetobacteraceae; genus CAIQQQ01. The sequence continues at coordinate 77,909 of JARLIM010000033.1, read as the reverse complement.
CCCGATGGGCGGATCATTGCCGAATCCGTGGCGCGACAGGCCGATCACGATGCGTTCGGCGGCGTGGTGCCGGAGATTGCCGCGCGCGCGCATCTTGCGGTGTTACCGGCACTTGTCGCCCGCACGATGGCCGAAGCCGGGCTGAATTTCAGCGATCTCGGCGCCATCGCCGCCACCACCGGGCCGGGATTGATCGGCGGGCTGATCGTGGGCAGCGGTTACGGCAAGGGGGTGGCGATTGCGTATGGCAAACCATTCCTGGCGATCAATCACCTCGAAGCGCATGCATTGACTGCGCGGCTGCCATCCCTCGGGCTCGGGGCTGAATTTCCCTATCTGCTGCTGCTGGTCTCCGGCGGGCATTGCCAGTGCATCGCGGTTGAGGGGGTGGGCCAACATACCCGGCTCGGCGGCACCATCGACGATGCGGCGGGGGAGGCGTTCGACAAGGTGGCCAAGTTGCTCGGGCTGGGCTGGCCCGGCGGTCCGGCGCTGGAGGCGTTGGCGGCACAGGGCAACCCGACGGCCTATCGCTTCCCGCGTCCGCTGGCCGGGCGTGTTGGCTGCGATTTCAGCTTCTCCGGGCTGAAGACCGCCGTTGCCACCGTGATCGCCGCCTTCCCCCCCGGCGCCTTGCCACATGGGGCCGCCGCCGACATCGCCGCGAGCTTTCAGCAGGCGGTTGCCGACACCATCGCCGACCGTGCGGCGCATGCGATGGCGATGTTCCGTGAACTGCATCCGACCGGCGATCTGCTGGTCGTCGCCGGCGGTGTGGCCGCCAACGCCACCCTGCGCGCCGCCTTGCTGGCCGCCTGCGACAAAGCCCGCTTCCGCTTCGCCGCCCCGCCGCTGAAATACTGCACCGACAACGCCACCATGGTCGCCTGGGCCGGGTTGGAGCGTCTGCGCGCCGGGGCGTCGGGGGCGGATTTGGATATCGCCCCGCGCCCACGCTGGCCGTTGGCGGAGTTGACGCCATGAATTATCGCCACGCCTTCCATGCCGGCAATTTCGCCGACTGCATGAAACACGCCCTCGTGCTCTGGCTGCTCTCGGCGATGCAGAAAAAGCCGGGCGGGGTGTTCGTGCTCGACACCCATGCAGGTCTTGGCCGCTACGACCTCTCCGGCCCGGAAGCCAGCCGCACCGGCGAATGGCAACGCGGCATCGCCCGCCTCGCCAGCCCACCGTTGGAGCTGGCCGAGTATGTCGGGCTGGTGGACGAACTCGGCCTGTATCCCGGCTCGCCCTGGCTGCTGCGCGCCCGGCTGCGCGATCAGGACCGGATGGCGTGTTGCGAGTTGCATCCCGAGGATCATGCCGTGCTGCGTCGTCTGTTCGGGCGCGACGACAAGGTGGCGGTGCATCTGCGCGATGCGTGGGAGGCGCTGGGCGGGCTGCTGCCGCCCAAGACCGAAAAGCGCGCCCTGGTGCTGATCGATCCGCCTTTCGAGGCCACCGACGAATTCGCCCAATTGGCACGCGGCATCAAACTGGCGCTGTCGCGGATGCCCAATGCGGTGATCGCCGCCTGGTATCCGATCAAGCACCGCGCGCCGCCGCGCCAATTTCATCAGGCGTTGAAGGATGCTGGCGTGCGCGATGTCGTCACCGCCGAATTGCTGCTGCGCGCCCCGCTCGACGCCGCGCGGCTGAACGGATGCGGGCTTTTGGTGGTCAATCCGCCCTATGGTTTCGACATCGCCGCCGATGGCATCCTGGCCGCCCTGCTCGGCCGGTTGAGCGATGGCGAGGACGGGGCGGGGGCTGTGGTGGAGCGGATTGCCGGTGAATAAAGTCTCAATCATCGGTGCGGGGGCCTGGGGCACCGCATTGGCGCTGGTGGCGGTGCGGGCGGGCAATCAGGTCACGCTGTGGGCGCGCGATCCGGCGCGGGCGGCTGAGATTGCCGCCACCCGGATCAATCCGCGCCTGCCCGGCATTGTGCTGCCGCCGGACATCACCGTCACCGACACGCTGCCGCTGGCCGAGATCGCCTTGCTTGCCGTGCCGTTGCAGAACCTGCGCCAGACGCTGCGCCGGATGCCACGCTGCGCGGTGCTGGTCGATTGCGCCAAGGGGGTGGAGGCGGGCAACCTTGCTCTGCCGCTCGACATTCTGGTCGAGGAGGCGCCCTGGGCGGCGCATGCCGTGCTGACGGGGCCGAATTTCGCGCATGAAATCGCCCGCAGCCTGCCTGCCGCCGCCGTGGTGGCCGCGCGGGACGAGTCGGTGCGCAAAACGGTGATGGCGGCTCTCGCCACGCCGGAATTCCGGCTTTACGGCAATGACGATCCCGTCGGCGCGCAATTGGGCGGGGCGGCGAAGAATGTGGTGGCGATTGCGGCCGGTGCTGCCATCGGCGCAGGCATGGGCGAGAATGCCCGCGCGGCGCTGGTCACCCGTGGCCTTGCCGAAATCACCCGACTGGCGGTGGCGATGGGCGGGCAGGCGGCGACGGTGGCGGGATTGTCAGGCCTGGGCGATTTGCTGCTCACCTGCACCGGCCCCGGCAGCCGCAATTTCCGCGTCGGCTTCGCGCTCGGTGAGGGCAAGCCATTTGCCGAAGCCTTGGCGTCGATTTCCGGCGTGGCCGAGGGGGTGCCGACCGCGCCTGCGATGGTGCAACTGGCAGAGTCTCTTGGCGTTTCGCTGCCAATCTGCCACTCCGTTGCCCGTCTGGTGAGCGGTGAGGCGAGCGTGGCCCATGAGATGGTCGCCCTGCTGTCGCGCCCGATGCGGGACGAGTAGGGGCATTCATGCTGCGTGGCATCCTGACAATCGGCGGCTGGACGATGGGCAGCCGCGTGCTCGGCTTCCTGCGTGACATGCTGATGGCCGCCCTGGTGGGGGCCGGACCGTTGGGCGATGCCTTCGTGGTGGCGAACCGGCTGCCGAACATGTTCCGCTCGCTGTTCGGCGAGGGTGCCTTCAACGCCGCCTTCGTGCCGGAATTCTCCGCCATCCTCACCGCACGCGGCGCCGATGCCGCCCGCCGTTTTGCCGAGCAGACCTTCGGCGTGATGACATTCTGGCTGGTCGCCCTCACCTTGCTGGCGGAAGTGCTGATGCCGCAGATCATGGGGCTGCTGCTGATCGGTGCCGCGCATGACACCGCGCATCTGCGCCTCGTCGTCGATCTGGCGCGGATCACCTTCCCCTATATGCCGCTGATCTGCCTCACCGCCCTGCTCTCGGGCGTGTTGAACGGCCTCGACAAATTCGCCGCCGCCGCCGCCGCCCCGGTGGTCTACAACCTGACCTCGATGGCCTTCATGGTCGGCCTGACCGGTCTGGTGCCCACCACCGGCCATGCGCTCGCCTGGGGTGTGAGTGCATCGGGCGTGTTTCAGTTGGCGTTGGTGATGTGGGCAACGTGGCAGGCCGGCATGGCGCTGCATCTGGTCAAGCCGCAGCTATCGCCGGAAATCCGCACGCTGCTCAGGCGGATGGCACCGGGATTGCTGGCGGCGGGCGTGACGCAGCTGAATTTGTCGCTCGACGTGGTGATCGCAGGCTTCCTGCCCGCCGGCACGCAATCGGCGCTGTATTACGCCAACCGGCTGAACCAATTGCCGCTCGGCATCATCGGCGTGGCGGTCGGCACGGCGATGCTGCCCAGCCTGTCGCGTCAGGTGGCGTCCGGCATGGTGGAGGAGAGCCGCACCACGCTCAACCGCGCGGTGGAATACGCCCTCGTGCTCACCCTGCCCGCCGCCCTGGCGCTGGGGGCGGTGCCGTTGCCGATCATGTCGGTGCTGTTCGAGCGTGGCGCGTTCGATCACCACGCCGCCATCGTCTCCAGTCAGACGCTGATGGCCTACGCGCTGGGGCTGCCCGCCTTCGTGCTGATCAAGGTGCTGGTGCCCGGCCTGTTCGCGCGCGGCGACACCACCACGCCGATGCGCTGGGGCTTGGCGAGCGTGGCGTTGAACATCGGGCTGAACATCCTGTTCATGCACCCATTCCAACATCGCGGCCCGGCGCTGGCGGCGTCCTGTGCGGCATGGTTCAACGTGGCGGCGCTGGCGGTGGTGCTGTATCGGCGCGGTTATTTCGTGCCCGATGCCGGGCTGTTGCGCAGAGTGCCGCGCATGGCGCTGGCGGCAGCGGCGATGGTGGCGGCGCTGATCGGCCTGCAAAAACTGGCATATGATGGCAGCGTCGGGGTGATGCGCTATCTTGGCCTGTTGGTCATCGTGGTGGGCGGCGGGCTGGCCTACGGGCTGGCCGGCGAGATGTTCGGCGCCTTCCGCCTGCGGGAATTGGCAGGGCGGTTGCGGCGGAGGCGGGCGGCTTCGTAAGGCGGAAGAGCGCAGCAATCCATTGAACGGCAGGCGCAGATCTTCATGCCAATGGGTTGCTTCGTCGCTGCGCTCCTCGCAATGACGGGTGGGTAAAGCCAGCCGTCAGCTTCACGCGGTCCACGGATCGATGACCGAAACGCCCGCCGCCGCAAAGGGCGCTGTATCCCGCGATGCCAGGATGAACCGGCACGCCGTGCCGGGCAGGCGACCTCGCTGGCCAAGGCTGCGGCAGCGCGGACGAATGGCGCGAAGGGCGGGCGGCCGAGGAAGGTGGGGTAGGCTCGCCCCACGGGCTGTCATTTCGCCACGCGACTCGGCAGAAATCTTACACTTCAAGCGTATGTCACTTGACACAGCCACAACGAAGCATGATCTGGTAGAATGAAGAGGACGTGACAAGACGCCAGACAGCGGCGCACACTGGCTTCCCCTGAAGACATTCGAGACGGGCTGGGGGAACATCTGGTGGTTGGGAGATGTCGCCAGTCATCGGCTTTGCGAGTTGTTAACTTTCACCGCCTAGTGAGAGAGCGTGGTCTGCTCAGTATAGGCCTGCTGGGCGTGCATCGGTATCGTCAGAATGAGGAGGGTAAAAGATGAATGCTATCGTGTCCGCCTTTCGCCCTAGCTCTGGGTTGCTGACTGCTAAGCGAACTGCGGCAGAATTGTCTGAGCCGTATTCCACTCCGCCCATCCCACTCTTTGAAATCGCCGCAGAGCAGGGTGCAAGTATCATATTTGCAGACTTCGGCCAGCATTCATCGGTGGTAGCTGGATTTTGTGACTTCGAAAATGCCAAAATCTACGTCAACAACGATGATATTTGGCCTCGCAAGATGTTTACGGCTGCACATGAGCTAGGCCATTGGGTTCTGCATCGCAGGCTTTTTGAAGAAGACCCTCAGAAATATGCGGTGCTACCCCGCCATCAGGTAGGCAAGGTTAATTCACTTGAGCAGGAGGCAAATGCCTTTGCTGCTGAGCTGTTGGTGCCCCGGAAACTTCTTGAGCCCGTGAAGCATGCGGGTGCAGTGCAGCTTGCTTCGATCTTTGGCGTATCGCGCCAGATGATGGAAATCCGACTCAAGAATGTCTGATACTCCTAAAAATAGCGCGTCATCTCAGGCATTGCCGAATGTCGACGAGCTAAAAATAGATATGCAGGAGGTTGCACCCTCCGCAATTTCGCCAGAATATTATGAAAATTGGTCGGCAGATTCGGAGCAAAGGTATATTCACCTTCGAGGTCTTGAGGATCACTATAGACACAAAGGAAATTGGTCGTGGTTTTTGATTGCATTAATGGCAGTCATGATATTATTTCAATGTATTTTACTGGGCATGGTGGGTGCCAATATATGGTCTTTTGAGAAATACACGTGGCTTCTGCCTGCGTTGTTAGTTCAAAATTTAGCGCAAGTTATTGGGTTGGCGGTTTTTGTTGTAAAGGCGCTATTTAAGGATATGGATGGTTATTGGGTCTCAACTCAGCAAAATCGGCGAACTGAGCCTAGCTAGGTGATGGACGGTTCAATTCCTCGTCAGTTCTTTGCGTGCTCAGCAACCGCTTCACGCATTCCACGGATCGATGACCGGAACGCCCGCCGCCGTAAAGGGCGCTGTGTCGCGAGAGGCCACGATGAACCCGCGCGCGGCGGCGGTGGCGGCGATGTAGCCGTCGGGGGTGGGAAATCCCCTCCCGGCGGCGCGGGCGGTCACGGCCAGTTCGGCGTAATGCCGGGCGGCATCGGCGTCGAAGGGCAGAACGCGATCCCGGAACAGCCGAATCACGCCGTCCAGCGCCTGCATCAACATGTCCTGGCGTTTGCCGGAGGGAAGCGCCCTGATGCCGAACAAAAGCTCGGCCAGCGTCACGCTGGAGATATAGAGGGTTTCGGCGGCTTGCGCGTTCAGCCACGCCAGCACGGCCGGATGCGGCGCGGGCTTCATCGCCTCGGAGACCACATTGGTGTCGAGCACGATCATTCGAAGCGCAGCGGCTCGGCGGGCGTCGTGTCGCGCATCTGCGCGATGTCCTCGAAATCCGCGTTGGTCAGGCCGATCCCGCGGCTCACATCGGCCAGGGCGTCGCCCATGTGCAGGCGGGATTCAGGCTTGACGGCATGTGTCAGAATGTCGCGGATCTCGGCCTCGGTGCTGCGCCCATGCTGTGCCGCGCGCACCCGCAAGGCGCGGTGAACGTCATCGGGAAGGTTGCGGACGGTGAGCACGGCCATGACAGCAACTTTCAAAAATGCAAGCGGTGAAGGCATTTTATGGATTTGCTTGCATGGCTGCAAGGGCGACATCGATCGCGACCAGCCGGCCCGTTCCTCGCACGTCCCCGGCATCGACGACGCCCCGTCTTGACCTCCGCCCTCATCCGCCGGACAACTCCGCCCCCACGTTCCTAAAAGCAGACGGTCCATGCAGCGCATCTTTTCCGGCATTCAGCCCACCGGCGTTCCCCATCTTGGCAATTACCTCGGGGCGGTGCGCAACTGGGTGGCGTTGCAGAACGATCATGAATGCGTCTACTGCGTCGTCGATCTGCACGCCATCACCGCCGACCACGATCATCGCACCCTGGCCGCCCAAACCCGCGATCTCGCCGCCGCGCTGATGGCCTGCGGGTTGGACACGCAAAAGCACATCCTGTTCCACCAATCCGCCGTGCATGCCCATGTCCGCCTCGCCTGGATTTTCAGCTGTGTCGCCCGCATGGGCTGGCTGAACCGGATGACGCAGTTCAAGGACAAGGCGGGCAAGGATCGCGAGAACGTCTCAACCGGCCTGTTCACCTATCCCAATCTGATGGCCGCCGACATCCACGCCTATCACGCCACCCGCGTGCCGGTGGGCGATGATCAGAAGCAGCATCTGGAGCTGGCCAACGACATCGCGGCGAAATTCAACCACGATTTCGAACGCGATTTCTTCCCCAACATCGAACCGCTGATCCTCGGCCCGGCGGCGCGCGTGATGAGCCTGCGCGATGGCGCGAAGAAGATGAGCAAATCCGACACCTCGGACCAAAGCCGCATCAACCTCACCGACGATGCCGACACCATCGCGCAGAAGATCAAGCGCGCCAAAACCGATCCCGAGCCGTTGCCGGGTGATGTGGAGGGGCTGGAAGGCCGCCCGGAGGCGCGCAATCTGGTGGGCATCTATGCGGCGCTGACCGACACCGATCACGCCGCCGTGCTGCGCGATTTCGGCGGTCAGGGCTTTGGCAGCTTCAAGACGGCGCTGGCCGATCTGCTGGTGGCCAAGCTCTCGCCCATCGCCAGCGAAACCCGCCGCCTGCTTGCCGATCCCGGCTATGTCGACAGCGTCCTGCGCGACGGTGCCCGCCGTGCGGCGGCCATCGCCGATCCGATTGTCGATGAGGCGGAGCGGATTGTGGGCTTCCTGAAGGTCTGATCCGGCGACGCGCGGCGGCTGTCGCAGCACGCGGTTCGTTATTTTTGATCGGGTGTGAAAATCATGCAGGTCTCGGTGCCGTGCGCGAGCAGGGCACCGGTATCGGCGTCGAACACCCGGCCTTCGGATGTGGCCATCCGCCCGCCGACATGGACGATCTTGCCCTCACAGCGCACACGCGGCGTCTTGAGGGTGACGGCGCGGACATAGTGCACCTTCATCTCCACCGTGGTGTAGCCCTGCCCGGCAGCCAGGGTGGAATGCACCGCGCAGGCCATCGCGCTGTCGATCAAGGTGGCAATCCAACCGCCATGCACGGTGCCGAGCGGATTGAGAAAATCGGCCACCGCCGCCCCCTCGAACACCACACGGCCATACTCCGCCTCGGCGATGTGCATCCGCGTGGTGACAGCGAAGGGCGGCGGTGGCAGGCGGCCCTGCATCATCGCTTGCAACGTCTCCAGCCCAGTCATGCTGGCAAGATCGTCGCGGGTGAGGGTTTGGCTCATGTTGTCCCCTGGTTGGCGGCGGTTTGTTTTTCACGGGCAGCGCGGGCGGCATCCGAACGGGCAATCCGCGCCCGAATTTCCGGCCCCGCCCCCGGACCCTCCACCAGCCGGATATCGCGCGGGCTGAGTGGCTTGAGCGTTGTGCGATCCACCATGATCGGGTCAATCACCGCGCCGCTGGCAGCATCCGTGGCAAGCACCGCCGGCCCCACCGCGTCGGCGAGATGGCGATTGCCCCAGGCGAGCATCGCCAGCAGAACCGGATGAAAATCACGGCCCTTTTCGGTGAGCACATATTCGTCGCGCGGCGGATGCGCGCAATAGCGCCGCCGCGCCAACAGGCCATGCTCCACCAGATCCGACAGGCGGCGGGTGAGGGTGTTGGTGGCAACGCCCAGGCTGGACTGGAATTCCTCAAACCGGCGCAAACCGTGGAACGCATCGCGCAAAATCAAGATGCTCCACCACTCGCCAACCTCTTCCAGGCTGCGTGCGATCGGGCATTCCATCTCGCGAAAACTAGTGCGTTGTATCATGCAAGTAACCTACGCTGTCGGCTTGCATGATGCAAGGAATTCTGTAGGGTCGGCTGGTAACGCACAACAACAGATGGGAGGCCGACATGGCCGAGCTTGCAACCCATGTCGTCCCGGCGCCGACGCTGGAACGCTTTATTGCCGATATTTTCGCCGCCGCCGGGTGTGAGCGCGCGGAGGCGGCGCAGATTTCCCATCATCTGATGGGGGCCAACCTCACCGGCCATGACAGCCACGGCGTCATCCGCACGCCGCGCTATGTGCAGTGGCTGCAGGAGGGCAAGGTGCTGCCCGGCCAGCGGCTGACCATCGTCAACGAATCGCCGACCCATGCTGTGGTGGATGGCAATTTCGGTTTCGGCCAGACCATCGGGCCGCTGGCGGTCGATCTCGGCATCGCCAAGGCGAAATCCGTCGGCATGGCGGCGATTGCGCTGCGTTGCTCCGGTCATATCGGTCGCATCGGCGATTGGGCGGAGCGGGCGGCGGCCCAAGGCCTGCTGTCGATCCATTTCGTCAACGTGGCCGAAGGCGAGCTTGTGGCACCGTTCGGCGGTGTCGATCGCCGCTTCTCCACCAACCCGGTCTGCATCGGCGTGCCGGCGCAGGGCGATGCGCCGATGCTGCTGCTCGACATGGCGACCTCGCTGGTGGCCGAGGGCAAGGTGCTGGTGGCCTCCAATGGCGGCAAGCCACTGCCGGAAGGCGCGCTGATCAGCCCGGACGGCGTGCGCTCCACCGCCCCCGAAGTGCTCTACGGCCCGCTCGGCCCGCTCACCCCGCGCGATGCCGCCAAGGGGGACGGCGCGTTGCGGGCCTTTGGCGAACATAAGGGCTCGGGGTTGGCCTTCATGTGCGAAATTCTGGCCGGCGTGCTGACGGGTGGGGCCACATCGGGGCCGATTCCGGGCGGCAAGCGTGGGCGGATCAGCAACGGGATGTTCTCGATCTACATCGATCCGGCGCATTTCGGTGCTGCGGATTTCGCGGCAAAAGCGGCGGAATACGCGCTCTATGTGAAGGCGTCGCGGCCCGAAGTGGCGGGCGGCGAGGTGTTGGTGCCGGGCGAGCCGGAAGCGCGCACGCGGGCGGATCGGCTGGCGAACGGCGTGCCGTTGCAGCTTGGCACCTGGAACGCCCTGCGCGCGGTGGCGGACTCGTTGGGCGTGGCGGTGCCGAACTGAAAAGGCACGCGCGTTAACCTGATTTTGAGATCTCGCGGGCAAGCTGGCCTTCCTTACGTCAAGGAAGGTCAGGCCTCGTGTCCGCATCGCGCTCCATCTCAGGCACATTGTTCAACGTCCCCGCCCTGTCGCTGGCCACGCGCATGCGGTTGGGCTATGCGGCCTTGGTGGGGTTAAGCCTGCTGGTGGGCGGGCTGTCGGTCTTGCGAGAGCGTGGGGGCGAACGGCAGATTCAGGCCTTCATCACGCTCTCCCAGATGAAGGACGGCATCACCCAGGCCAGCCAGGCGTTGGACCGGTTGGCGATTGCCGAGTTGAACTTCCGCTTGTCAGACACCCATCCGCACGAGCAGGAGCTGGAGGCCACCATGTCCGCCGCCACCTCGGCATTGGCGGGATTGGGCCGTTTCCGGGAGGAGATTGGCAGCGCCCGGCTGGATGAATTGCGCCGCAGGGTGGAAGCGCATGCCACGCAATTGGCTGGCCTGAAGCGGCTGACTCATGAAACGGATACGGCGAGCGCGCAACTTGGCGATGTGGGTGGCCGCATGAGCACGGCGGTCAATGAGCTTGTCGCCATGGTCGATCAGGATGCCCCAACCGATCAGGCATTTGCGGTGCATCTGATCGACCGTCGGGTGTTTCTGCTGCGGCTGAACAGCACCAAGCTGCGGTTGGAGCGCAAGGCGGAACAGCTCAAGCCATTCGATGATGCGGCGGCGGCGGTGGAGAAAATCCTCGATATCGCGCAGCCTTCGCTGGGCGATATCGGGCAGGAATTACCGCCCCTGCGTGACAAGGTGCACCAATACATCGCGCTCTTTCACGGTTGGGCGGCCACTGCCCTGGGGTCAGACCGTGCCTATAGTACCGAGCTGCGTCCCGGCCTTGAAGCGATCCAGACCGATTTGCGCCAACTCGACAGCGAGTTCAGCGCCCGCTTTGCCGCCGACAGCGACAGCGCCATTCGCTCCAGCCATCAAGGTGTTCTGACCAGTGCCGGTGTCGCGGGGCTGTGCCTGTTGATCGGTGTGGTGCTGGCCTCGGTGACGGTGCGCAGGCTGATCACCCCGCTTGCCGCCAGCTCGCAGACCATGTTGCAACTGGCCGAGGGTGATTTGGCAGTCAAGATCGGCCATCTCGACCGCCGTGACGAAATCGGCGACATGGCGCGGGCGCTGCAAGGCTTTCGCGACAATGCCCTGCGTGCGGAAGAACTGGCCTTGGCCGAGCGAGACCAGCAGCAGGCCAAGCTTCAACGCAGTGCCGCCCTGGAGGCATTGATCGCCGATTTCGACAAAGACGTTGCCCAGGCGACCCGACGGCTGAACGAAGCGGCCACCGCGATGGAGGCCACCTCGCACGATCTCGCCGCCACCGCCGAACAGGCCACCGGCCAATCGGTGGGCGTGGCAGGGGCGGTGGAGCAGACATCGGCCTCGGTGCAGAATGTGGCCGGTTCCACCGAGCAACTTGCCGCCTCAATCCAGGAGATCAGCCGTCAGGTCACGCAATCCGCCAGCGTTGCCCAACAAGCTTTGGCCGGCGCGCGCAAGACCGATCTCACCGTGCAGTTGTTGGCCGAGGGCGCACACAAAATCGGAGAGGTGGTGCAATTGATCAACGCGATTGCCCGGCAAACCAATCTGCTGGCCCTCAATGCCACCATCGAGGCCGCGCGCGCCGGTGAGGCGGGGAAGGGTTTTGCCGTCGTCGCCTCCGAGGTCAAGGCGCTCGCCAACCAGACCGCGCGCGCCACGGAGGAGATCGGCACCCAGATCGCCGCCATTCAATCAGCCACGCATCAGGCAGTGAAAGAAATCGGTCAAATCACCAATATCGTCGCTGAAATGAGCCAGATCGGTAGCGCGATTGCCTCTGCCATTACCGAACAGGGGGCGGCGACGGAGACGATTTCACGCAGTGTGGAACATGCTGCGCTGGGCACCCGCAATGTTTCTCACCTGATCGGTGATGTCCGCAGCGCCGCCACCCGCACCGGGGAAGCCGCACGACAGATGCTGGGGGTCTCACAAGACGTGTCAGCACAGGCCGGCTCGATGATCCGGCAGATCGACCGTTTCACCGCCCAGGTGAAGGCGGCGTAAGATCAGCTATGGATGAGTAGGCTTGCGATACGATGGATTTCATCCTCAGCGCCCGTCAGCATCACCTGTACGCCAATGCACAGCAACAGGAAGGCGGACATGCGTGAAATCGTCCGCCGCGCGGCGGCTCCCAGCACGTCCGCCACCCGGTCCGCCGAGCGGTATGACAGCCAGACCAGCAGCGCTATCGCCAGTGCGGCCGTGGACACGCCGAGCAGGAATTCCAGCAGCCCTTCGCCGCTCGATGGCCGTTCGGCCCCCAGGGCAATCGCCACGGAAATCGTACCTGGCCCGGTGGTCAACGGCATGGTGAGCGGAAAGAAGGCAATGCCGTCTTCCACCTCTACCGCCGATCCCGCCTGCTCGCTTTTGCGCTGCTCCTGCCGCTCGGGCGACATCAGCAAATCCCAAGCCCGCAGCGCCACCACGGCGCCACCGGCAATGCGCAACGCGCCCAGCGAGATGCCAAAGAAATTCAGCACATACGCGCCACCCCAGAGCGCGACGAGCATCACGAGCAGCGAATACATCCCCACCCGCCGCGCCAGCCGTGTGCGGGCGGCGCGTTCAAGGTCGGCGGTGACTTCGTGGAAAATAAATGCACCACCCGGCGGGTTGACGATGGAGAACAGCGCCGGGAAGGCGAGCAAAAAAGCGGCGACGGCGCTCATGCGCTACCTGCCGACGTCACGCCACGGCTCATCGCGTGCCGCCGACCGGGCCAGGGTGACGGCGTGAATCTGCCATCCCCACTGCCCAGCCATACCGCATCAGATGGATTTGCAGGTTTTAACGCCAAACGGCAGATAGGCCGGGCACCAGCCGATAAGCCCCGTGGCGAGCGGCACCACGCCGATATAGCCCCAGACCGGCAGATAGCCGAGTGCGGTCGCCGCCACGAGGGCAGCGCCCACCACGATCCGCAGGGTCCGGTCGATTCCACCGACATTGCACTTCATCACACCAATCTCCGTTGCCATATGCCACACTTCTTGCGACCGGAGTATCCATACGTTCCGGCACAGCGACGGTCTGTGATCAAGTCACATAGACGACACTTATTTCCGCGACAGTGCGAGCAGTGCCGTCCGGTCGCGCAATGCCACGCGCCCCCGCCCCAGGGTCAGCCAGCCCTGGCGCTCGAACTCCTTCAATTGGCGGCTCACCACTTCGCGTGCGGTGCCAAGTTCGGCGGCAAGTTCCTGATGCGTCATCGCCATCTCTCCCGCAGCATCCGCCCGCTCCAGCAGGCAACTGGCCAGGCGCTGATCAATGCGTCCGAAACTGACCTCCTCCAGCAGCAGCAGCAAATCGGAAATCCGGGTGCTGTAGGCGCGAAAGACGAAATCCCGAAATCCTTCGCTGTCGGCCAGCAAGGCGCGGAAGCCCGAGAGCGGCAGCATCTGTGCGCGGATATCGGTCTCGGCGATGCCCTCAGCGTCGTAATCGGTGCCGCTCATCAAGCACACCGTCGTCACCACGCAGGTCTCGCCGGGGCCGACGCGATAGAGAGCGATCTCCCGCCCGTTTTCGCCCACTTTCTGCACCCGCACCTGACCCTCCATCACGATCAGAAACGCCTGGCACGGCGAGCTTTCGCCGAACATGCGTGTCCCCACCGGGGCCGCCATCGCGCGGCTGAGATCGCGCAACCGCTTCCGGCTCGGTGCGTCAAGGCGCTCCAGGCCAGGCACCAGTGCCGTCCAATCAGCCACAACAGCCCCCGTCACGCGCGCGGCAATTCCTGCTCCACCAGCGCTGCCCATAATGAGGCACCGATGGGCAGGATGTCGTCGTTGAAGTCGTAGCGCGGATGATGCACCGGCACATTCTCCTGCCCCGGTCGGCCCTGGCCCACGCGCACAAAGCAGCCCGGCACCTTCTGCGCCATATAGCTGAAATCCTCGCCGCCCATGCGTGGCACCGCCGCGCGGATCACATTCTCCGCCCCCACCACCTTCGCCGCCGCCATGGCGGCACGGTCGGTGGCGTCGTCGTTGTTGATCACCTGCGGATAGCCGCGCTGATAATCCAGCTTCGCCTCCGCGCCGTGGGCCGCGGCGGTGGCTTCGACGATGCGGGTCATCTCATGCTCGATCATGTCGCGCGTCTCCGGCAGCAGCGTGCGCACCGTGCCGTGCAGCCAGGCGGTCTGCGGGATCACGTTGCCGGCCGAGCCGGCATGGAACTGCGTCACCGACACCACCGCCGAATCCAGCGGATCGGTGCGGCGCGCCACAAGCGATTGCAAAGCGAGCACGATGTGGCAGCCCACCAGCAGCGGATCGATGGTCTGCTGTGGCCGCGCCGCGTGGCCGCCGCGCCCGGTGATGTTGATCTCAATGCGGTCCGACGCCGCACTGCGCGGGCCGGGGGCGACCAGCATGGTGCCGATGGGCAAGGCGGTGTCGTTGTGCAGGCCGAAGACGAAATCGCAGGGGAAGCGTTCGAACAGCCCTTCCTCCACCATCACCCGGCCCCCGCCGCCGCCCTCTTCGGCGGGCTGGAAGATGAAATGCACGGTGCCATCGAAATTGCGCGTCTCGGACAGATGGCGGGCGGCTGCGAGCAAGATGGCGGTGTGCCCATCGTGGCCGCAGGCATGCATTCGACCCGGATTTTGGCTTTGGTGTTCAAAATCATTGGCTTCCGTCATCGCCAACGCATCCATATCGGCGCGAATGCCGAGCGCACGCGGCGAATTGCCAAGTTTCAGCGTGCCCACCACGCCGGTGCCCGCGATCCCCCGCGTCACCTCGATCCCCCAACTGGCCAGCTTGCTCGCCACAATATCTGACGTGCGATGCTCCTCGAAGCCCAATTCGGGATGCGTGTGCAGATCGCGCCGCCATGCGGTGAATTCGGCGGCATTGGCGGCAATGCGGTTGTTGACGGGCATGTCGATCATCTCCCCCTTTGGCCGGGTGATCCTAACCCTGTCTGGCAGCGATTGACCATCGCGCAGGGTTTGAGCAGGCTACTGGTTCAGGATCGAAAGATCCCAAAAACAGGGAGGGAAAACTCATGCAGCGTTCGCGCTTCTTTGCAGGCTGTGACTGCGCGTCGCCACAGCTTGGCCGTCGTGGATTTCTGGGAGCCGCCACCGCCTTGGCCGCCACCGCCGTGGCCGGGCCGGGCATGGCGCAGGATAAGCCGCACCGGATCGATACCCACCATCATGTTTGTCCGCCCACTTGGGTGGCCGCCCTCAAAAAGGCGAAGATGGACGCACCGCCGATCAACAATTGGACGCCCGAGCACACGCTGGAAGATATGGAGCGCGCTGGCACCGCCACCTCGATCCTATCGGTGACACAGCCCGCGGTGTCGTTCCTGCCGGCGGCGGGGGCTGCGGCATTGGCGCGGGAGAGCAATGACTATGCGGCCGGTCTGGCGCGGAAATATCCGGGCCGTTTCGGCCTGTTTGCTGTTGTGCCAATGCCTTATGTGGATGAAACGCTGAAGGAAATCGCCTACGCACTCGATGTGCTGAAGGCGGATGGCATCGGCTTTATGACCAGCTACGGTGAAAAATATCTCGGCGACCCTGATTTTGCGCCGGTATTTGCCGAGCTGAACCGGCGCAAGGCCACGGTGTATGTTCACCCGCTTGGCCCGTCCTGCTGCGTCAACCTTGGCGGTCTGGCGGATGTCGCCATTGAATACGGCACCGACACCACGCGCACCATCGGCAGTCTGGTGATGAGCGGCGCGGCGGAGAAAATGCCGGATATCAAGTTCCTGTTCTCGCATGCCGGGGGCTCGATCACCTCGTTCATCGAGCGCTTCACCACCCAACTGCCGCATTACGGGCCGAAATGGAAGGATTTGAACTATAACCGCGTGATGGCGCAGATCGGCCGCTTCTATTACGACACCGCCCAGGCCGCGAACCCGGTGACGATGGCCGCCCTGCGTCAGATGGTGGCCAGCACGCAGATCGTCTTCGGCAGCGATTACCCGTATCGCACTTCGGCGGATCAAATCGCCAATCTGCAAAAAATCTTCGATGCCAAGACGATGGCGATGATCGAACGTGGTAACGCTCAGACATTTCTGCCGCGCTGGGCCTAAAAGCCGGGGCTGAAAACAACAACGGCCGGGTCACGCATGACCCGGCCGCCACGTGTTCGCATGAGGTCGATGTCAGGTGAGCGAGGATGTCATCGCCACGCCAAACCCGAGCACAACGGCGGCCACAGCGCAGATGATGAGCACCAGCGGGACCCCTCCGAGTTCACGCGCGAGGAGGCCCTCAACGCGGCCAGTGGATGCTTGGTGGGACATAACTCAACTCCTGAACTGCAACCTTTATTTTCAGTTAACAGTTAACGCCTTTTAGACCCTGAATTGGAAGACACAGCGCCGTGAAGTGACAAATCATGCACAGCATGACAATTCATGAAAAAATAGGAATTCATGCATTGATAGAGTTTCCATGCATCACGTCATTGGGATTTTTGAAAAACTGAAAGATTAAGTTTCAAAACGTCTCCCATCCACATGGAATGATCCCGATGATCGGCCAATTCATCTCCGGTTTCAGGGTGAATAAGTATCGCTAGGCCAGCTCGATTGAGAGCCAGAAACGCAACGAGTTCAGAAAATACTTCATTTCCGAACGCAACCTGATACATTGCCTGTGGATGCGGCCCCACATTTACGTCGTGCCAGCGGCCCAATACCACGCTGAACCGCGCACCGATTTGCGCGCGCAATCGCTCCGCCGCGCTCCGTGTGGTGGCGGGGTCGTAATAGATATGTGCGTGCCAGCCGTGAATGCCGTCCATCTGCGGTCCCTCCTGCCTCAGAATGTTGCCCGGCCACCCGAGCAGTCGAAGGTTGCGCCGGTGCTGAACGAGGCTTCCTGAGAGGCCAGCCAACACACCAGGCTCGCCACTTCCTCCACCTCGCCAAAGCGGCCCATCGGGATTTTCGACAGGATATAATCGAGGAATTCCGGCGTCATCTGCGCAAACAGCGGCGATTGCACGGCGGCGGGGGCGACGGCGTTGACGCAGATTTTGGTGGTGGCGAGTTCCTTGCCGAGTGATTTGGTCAGCGCGATCACGCCCGCCTTCGATGCCGAATAGGCCGCACCATTCGGATTGCCCTCCTTGCCGGCGATCGAGGCGATGTTGACGATTCGGCCGTAATTGGCCGCCTTCATCACCGGCACCACCGCGCGGCAGGTGTAGAAGACCGCGTTGAGGTTGATGTCGATCACCCGCAGCCAATCGGAAACGGCATATTCCCACGTCGCGCCGTTCGGCCCGGTGATGCCGGCGCAGGCGACGAGAATATCGATGCGGCCGAAAGCCGCCAGCGTGGCGGCGGTGGCGCGCTCGGCGGCTGTGGGGTCGGTGAGGTCAACGGCCACGGCATGATCGCCATCGCTGGCCAGGGTGAGATCCCAGATCGACACTTTCGCGCCCTCGGAGCGCAGCCTTGCGACAATCGCCGCCCCGATGCCGGAGGCGCCGCCGGTGACGACGGCCACCTGATCCGTGAAACGCGCCATATCAATCTCTCCCGAGTGTCACATTGGCCGTCAGCCTGCGACGTCAGCGAAGGGCCGTAAAGACAAAGAACCGCTGGCCCGGTGAGGACCAGCGGTTCTGAAAATGCAGACGCAGGTGTTCGAATGGCCGCGCGTTACTTCCGGCGTTTATTGCGCAGCGCGCGCACAACGGCAGCCCCACCGATGCCGACGGCAAGAAGCGACATGCTCACCGGCTCGGGAACCGGCGGAGGCGCGGCCAGAGCCGGGAGAGTGGCGGCGACCAGAAGGGCTGCGATCAGCGACAGGAAACGCATGGCATTCTCCTTAGCTTGTGGCGTGGTGTTGGTCTCACCAAAAACTTAACGAGAAATTCATCGATCAGGGAAGCATTATTTAATGGCGCTAATACACCCGCTTTTTCGGCGGGAATGGCTGCACGTCGTTGGTCATGGTGAAATTGCGCACCGGCGCGTCGCTCAGTGCGACCACACCGTTCTCGGCGACGAGCGAGATGGTGTGTTTCATCCACTCCGCATCGTCGCGCTCGGGGAAATCGTCATGCGCGTGCGCACCCCGGCTTTCCTTCCGGTTCTCGGCACTGGCCATCGTCACCATCGCGTTGGCGAGCAGATTGTCGAGTTCGAGCGCGTCGGTGAGGTCGGAATTCCACACCATGGAGCGGTCAGACAGGCCGATATCGCTCTGCCCGCCCCAGATCTGCTGCATCTTCGCCACCCCTTCGATCAGGGAGGCGGAACTGCGGAAGACGGCGGCATGGCTTTGCATGGTGCGCTGCATGCGGTCGCGCAACTCGGCCACCCGCGTGCCGCCGGTGGCGTGGCGCTTGCGATCGAGCCGGTCGAGCGAGGCGGTGCCGGCATCGGCAGGCAGTGGGGCTTGCGCGGCGCCGGGCTTGAGTGTGGCGGCGGCGTGTTGCGCGGCGGCGCGGCCGAACACCACCAGGTCGAGCAGCGAATTGGTGCCCAGCCGGTTCGCGCCATGCACCGACACGCAGGCCGCCTCGCCGACCGCCATCAGGCCGGGCACGATGGCCTGCGGATGGGCGGCGCTGGGGCGTAGAACCTCGGTCTGGGTGTTCGTCGGCACGCCACCCATGTTGTAATGCACGGTGGGCAACACCGGGATCGGTTGTTTGGTCACATCGATGCCGGCGAACACCTTGGCGGTTTCGCGGATGCCGGGCAGGCGCTCATTGAGCAGATCCTCGCCCAGATGCTCGATGTGCAGCAGGATGTGGTCCTTGTTTGGCCCCACGCCGCGGCCTTCATTGATCTCCATCGTCATCGAGCGGGAGACCACATCGCGCGAGGCGAGGTCCTTGGCGGTCGGCGCATAGCGTTCCATGAACCGCTCGCCTTCCGAATTGGTCAGATAGCCGCCTTCGCCGCGCACGCCTTCGGTGATCAGGCAGCCGGCCGGGAAGATGCCGGTGGGGTGGAATTGCACGAACTCCATGTCCTGTGTTGGAATGCCGGCCCGCATCGCCATGCCGCCGCCATCGCCGGTGCAGGTATGGGCCGAGGTGCAGGACAGATAGGCGCGGCCATAGCCGCCGGTGGCGAGCACGGTTTTCTGCGCCCGGAAGCGGTGGATGGTGCCGTCTTCCAGGCACCACGCCATCACACCGCGACAGGCCCCCTCGGCATCCATGATCAGGTCGAGCGCGAAGTATTCAACGAAGAATTCCACCTCGTGCTTCAGACTTTGTTGATACAGCGTGTGCAAAATGGCGTGACCGGATCGGTCGGCGGCGGAGCAGCCGCGAAAGGCGGGGTCTTTGCCGTAATTCTGCGTGTGGCCGCCAAACGGGCGTTGATAGATCTTGCCGTCCTCGGTGCGGGAGAACGGCACGCCCATATGTTCAAGTTCCAGAATGGCCGGGATGGCCTCCCGGCACATATATTCGATGCTGTCCTGATCGCCGAGCCAGTCCGCACCTTTGACGGTGTCGTACATATGCCAGCGCCAATCATCCGGGCCGCAATTGCCCAAGGCCGCCGAAATGCCACCTTGCGCTGCCACGGTGTGGGAGCGGGTGGGGAAGACCTTGGTGATGCAGGCGGTCTTCAGCCCCGCCGCCCCCATGCCGAGGGTGGCGCGCATGCCCGCGCCACCCGCGCCGACAACCACGACGTCATAGGTGTGGTCGATGATGGTGTAGGCGCTGGGCATCGTCTTCCCCCTGTCGAACTTAAACCGAACCCCACACGTCTTCGGCCACTTTGACCAGCAATTCCAGCTTCTTCCACTGCTGGTCTTCACTGAGGGTGTTGCCTTCCTCGGTGGAGGCGAAGCCGCATTGCGGGCTGATGGCCAGCTGTTCCAGCGGCGCGTATTTGGCGGCTTCCTCGATGCGGCGCTTGAGGAAATCCGCCGTTTCCAGCTCGCCGGTCTTGGAGGTCATGATGCCGAGCACCACCACCTTGTGGCCCTTCGGCAGCAGGCGCAGCGGCTCGAAGCCACCGGCGCGGTCGGTGTCGTATTCCATGAAATACGCATCGACATTGATCTGGTTGAACAGCACATCGGCCACCGGCTCATAGCCACCGGCGGCAAACCAGGTGGATTTGAAGTTGCCACGGCAGAGATGCATCGAGATCGCCATGTCTTCCGGGCGACCATCGATGGCGGTGTTGATCATCCGGCCATATTCCTGCAACAGGCCGTCCACATGTTCGCCGCGCGCCTTCAGGCCCTCGATCTGCGCGGGGTCGCACAGATAGGCGATGTTGACCTCATCCAGCTGCAAATAGCGGCACCCGGCATCGGCGAAGGAGGACACAGCGCCCTTATAGGCATTGCCGAGATCGGTGAAAAACCCGTCCAGCTCCGGGTAGATCGCGCGGTCGATCGCCTGACGGCCGCCCCGGAAATGCAGCACGGAGGGCGACGGGATGGTTTGCTTGGCCACCGATGTGGTGACGTGGGAGGCGACGAATTTGAAATCGTCCACCATGATCGGGTGCGAATAGCCAACCTTGCCATGCACTTCCAGGCTCTTGGGCAGCAGCGTGCCGCCGGAGAAATGCACGTCCTGCTTGGGCGTGACCAACTCCACGCCATCGAGCTTGCTGATGAAATCATAATGCCAATAGGCGCGGCGATATTCGCCATCGGTGGAGGCGCGCAGGCCGATGCTTTCCTGCTTCTTGATGGCGTCGACGATGCAGGCGTTCTCAATCTCGCGCAGCACCTCTGCGCTGAGTTCGCCCAGCACGCGCTTGGCGCGGGCTTCACGCAGTGCCACCGGGCGCAGGAGCGAGCCGACATGATCGGCGCGGAAGGGGGGGCGGGTGCGGACAGGCTGCGACATTTGGTTTTCCTCCGAAGGATTTCTCCGAATATGCCTGCGAATGGGCAAGAGGCAAGAGTGCGCAGCGATGGACCTGGGCGCGCAATAGGGCTATCCCCGCCGCGCAACCGGACCTGTTCGTCGCAATGAACCTGCCTCGCCTGCTGGAATCCATCGTCGCCCTCGCCTGCCGCAGGGCGGGCCTGACCGTGCTGCTCGGGGCGATGCTCGGCGCGCTGTGCGTGGGGGCGGCGTATCAATGGTTGGGGGTCTCGACGGACACCGACAAGCTGTTCGCCGAATCCTTGCCCTGGCGGCAGCAGGACATCGCCTTCAACAAGGATTTCCCGCAATTCAAGGATTTGCTCGTCGCGCTGGTGGATGGCGCGACGCCGGAGATAGCCGAGCAGACCGCCGCCGATCTGAGCGCCGCCCTGGCGCGGGATCCGACGCATTTTCATGACGTGCGCCGCCCGGATGCCTCGCCCTATCTGGAGCAGAACGGGCTGATGTTCCTCGACGCCAAGCCGTTGGGCGCCTTGCTGGATCAAACCATCGACGCGCAACCCTTTCTCGGCCAACTCGCAGCCGATCCGTCGGCGCGTGGGCTGTTCGGCGCGTTGGGGTTGATCGGGCAGGGGCTGGAACACGGGCAAGCCGATCTGGAGGGCTATGCGCCATCATTGGCCGCGTTCCACACATCGCTCGCCGCAGCCCTGTCCGGGCATCCGGTGCCGTTGTCGTGGGAAAATTTGCTGGCCGGGTCGTTGGCCGAGCAGGCGGGCAAATATCGCTTCGTGCTGGTGCATCCCACGCTGGATTATGACGCGCTGGAGCCGGGTGGTGAGGCGTCGGATGCCATGCGGGCGCAGATTGCCAAACTGGAATTCGTCAAAGCCGGGTTGGCGCATGTGCGGCTGACCGGCGATGTGGCGCTGTCGGATGAGGAATTTTCCACCGTCGCCCAAGGGGCTGCGGCGGGCACGGTCGGCTCGCTGGTGCTGGTGTTGATCTGGCTGGTGCTGGCGGTGAAATCCTGGCGGCTGATTGTGCCGATCCTGTTCAGTCTGCTGCTCGGCCTGCTGTTCACCACCGGCTTTGCCGCTGTGGCGGTGGGCAAGCTCAATCTGGTCTCGGTGGCGTTTGCGGTGCTGTTCGTGGGCATTGCCGTCGATTTCGGCATTCAGTTCAGCGTGCGGATGCGCGAGATGCGGCGGCTGACGAACGATCCGGTGGCGGCGTTGCAGGCCACCGCGCGGGTGGCCGGGCCGCAGATTTTGGTGGCGGCGTTGGCCACCTCGGCGGGATTTCTCGCTTTCGTGCCGACCGATTTCAGCGGGGTGGCCGAGCTGGGGCTGATCGCCGGGGCCGGGATGGTGTTCGCCTTTCTGTGCAGCGTCATCTTCCTGCCCGCCGCCCTTGCCCTGTGTCATCCGCGTGCGGAGACGGCGGAGATCGGCTTTGCCTGGGCCGCCAGATTGGAGGCCGTGCTGTTCCGTCAACGCGCCATCGTGCTGACCTTGGCCGGATGTGTGCTGGTGCTGGGCGTGGTGCTGCTGCCGCGTCTGGCGTTCGACAGCGACCCGCTGCACACCAAAAATCCCGACACCGAGGCGATGCGCGCGTTGTCGGACATGATGGATGATCCGCTCACCAACCCGTATTCCATCGACATCGTTGCCGCCAACCAGCAGGCCGCCGATGCGCTGGCGGTGAGGCTGCGCGCACTGCCGTTGGTCTCCGACGCGCTCACCCTGACCAGCTTCGTGCCGGAAGATCAGCCGGCGAAGCTGGATCAGCTGGACGATGCGGCGAGCGTGTTGAATGCCAGCCTCGCCGTGGGCCGCAGCCCGGCCGCCCCGGTGACGGCGGACAGCATTCGCACCGCCGCGGCCACTGCCCTGGCGCAGTTGGAGGATGGCGTGCGAGCGGACCCGGTCAAAGGCGAACCGGTGCGCATATTGATGGGCGATCTGGCGGCTTTGGCCACAGCGCCGGATGCGGCGGTGCTGTCGGTCAACAGCGCGCTGACCCGCTTCCTGCCGCTGCAACTGGGCCGTCTGCGCGCCGCTTTGGCGGCCCATGCGGTGACGGCGGCCGATATTCCGCCGGATATCGCGGTGGATTGGACATTGCCGGATGGGCGGGCGCGGGTGCAGGTGTTGAGCAAGGCCAGCGCGCGCGACAGCCAGGGGCTGCATGATTTCGTCGCCCAGGTGCGCGGCATCGCCCCGCAGGCGGCGGGTTCGGCGGTGGTGATCGTGGAGACGGCAGGCACGATTGTCGGTGCCTTCCGGCAGGCGGCGTTGGGGGCGGTGGGGGCGATTGCGCTGTTGCTGTTCGTCGTGCTGCGGCGGGTGCTCGATGTGGTGCTGGTGCTGGGTGCGTTGATGCTGTCGGCGGCGATCACCGTGGTGATGGCGGTGCTGCTGCCGCTGCCGTTGAATTTCGCCAACATCATCGCCCTTCCGCTGCTGTTGGGGGTGGGGGTGAGTTTTAACATCTATTTCGTGATGAACTGGCGACAGGGCATGCGGAGCTTCCTCGGCACCGCCACGGCGCGTGCCGTATTGTTTTCTGCCCTGACCACCGCCACCGCCTTCAGTTCGCTCGCGCTGAGCGGGCATCCCGGCACGGCGAGCATGGGGCGCCTGCTGCTGCTCAGCCTGGGTGCGACTCTGGCGGCGACGTGGCTTGTGCTACCGGCGCTGTTGTCTGTGCTGATGCCGAAACGCCGCTGGTAGCCCGCGCAGGCTGCACCAGCCCGAGCGCCTGATAGGCCCGCACGCTGGGGGCCCACGCCGTCATCACCCGCGCCCGCTGTGAAATGGCCAGATAGCCCGACGCACCGGCCATTCCGAGACTGGCGATCCAGGCCAACAGCACCATGACGATTTGCATCGTCGCGCGCAGGCGGTGCTGGGGTGGTGGCATGGGGCCGGCTTCCGAGACCGGCAATTGCTCCGTCCGCTCCGGTGCGCGCAGACCCGTTGCCGCTGTTTCGACGATAATCGGCGCGGCCGGAAGTGGCATCGGCATTGGGTTCGGCAGGCTCGCCCGGAACTCCCCAGCGCAACGCGCGCAACGCAATCGGCGGCCGCCAGCGCTCAGCAACCTGTCCGGCACCTCATAGCTTGCCGAACACGTCGGACATGTAACTTGCATGTGCCATGCATCCCTGTGCTTGCATCTTCCGTCGCACACCACATTGGTGGCAAAAGGTGAACGAATCGTTGGGACGGCGGATGATCAGGCTCGAAAATGTAGGGCTGCGTTACGGCACCTCCAGTCAGCCTGGCGCAGGGTCGGGGCCGCTGGTGCTCGAAGATATCAGCTTCACGCTGCCCGTCGGCGGATTTCGCTGGCTGCAAGGCCCCTCGGGCGCGGGAAAATCCAGTCTGATGCGCCTGCTGCATCTGGAATTGCGGCCCAATGCCGGCAAGCTGGTGGTGCTTGATCACGATCTGGGGGCGATGCGGCGCGACGACCTGCCCGCGCTACGGCGGCAGATTGGCATGGTCTATCAGGATTTCCGCCTTCTGCCGCATCTGACAGCCTTCGACAACATCGCTCTCCCGCTGCGTCTGGCGCATGTGCCGGAGGACATCATCGCCGACGACGTCGCCGAAATGCTGCGCTGGGTGGAACTGACCAGTAAGGCGCACATCTTTCCGCGTGAACTCTCCGGCGGCGAACAGCAGCGCGTGGCCATCGCCCGTGCGGTGGTGGGGCGGCCGCGTTTGCTGCTGGCCGACGAGCCGACCGGCAATCTGGACGACACCCAGGCGCTGCGGCAGATGCGGCTGTTGGGTGAGCTGAACCGGCTGGGCACCACGGTGGTGGTGGCGACGCATAACGACTCTCTGGTCGAGCGTTTTCCCGGCCCTTCATTGCGACTTGAGGATGGCAGGCTGGTGTCCGATGACGAATAAGCGCCGTGACGATCTCGGGCTGCGGCGGCTGCTCGGGCAGGAGATGCTGCCCTGGCTGGTGGCGGCGATGGCGTTTCTGGCGGCATTGTCGATTGGCGGTGCGATGGAGGCACAGGCGGTGTCGTGGCATTGGCAGGCCGGAGCCGCGCGCTCGGCCACCGTACTGGTGCCCAACCCGGATTTGCCGCTCGCCCGCCAAGGAGATGGGCCGGAGACCACCCGTTTCGATGCGGTGCTGCGCGCGTTGCGGCCCAATCAGCACCTCGCCCAGGTTCGCCCGCTCGGCCCGGAGGAAATCGGCCGTCTGTTGCGTCCTTGGTTGGGGGCAGCGACCGATCCGCGCAATTTGCATCTGCCCGGCGTGATCGCGCTGCGCTTGGACAACGATTCGGTCGATCTGGGCAAGCTCAACATGGATGTTGCCGCCGTGGCTCCGGGGGCGAGCGTTGAGGGGCATAATGCCTGGATCGGACGCCTGCTCAATCTGGCCTCCACGCTGGAAGCCTGCGCGTTTGCGGTGCTCGCCTTGGTGACGCTGGTGGCGGTGGCCGTGGTGGTGGCGGCCACGCGGTCCGGCTTGGCGGCGCGGCGGGAGACGATCGATATCGTGCATGGACTTGGTGCTCCCGACCGTTACATCGCCGCTCGCTTTGCCCGTCGCATCGCCGCCTCAGCCGGGCTCGGCGGGCTGTTGGGCACCTTGGCGGCGCTGCCGGTGCTGTTCGGATTGGCGGTGCTGTCCGCGCCGTTCCTCGATGGGGGCGGGATGGCCGTGCCGCATCGCCTTGCCGATGTGCCGCCATTGCTGGCCGCGGTGCCGGCGTTGCCGGTGGTGACGGCGTTGCTGAGCTATCTGACGGCACAATCCACCGTGCGGCGCTGGCTGCGCTCACTGCCGTGAGGCGTCTGCTGGCGCTGCTGGCGGTTGGCGTGCTGCTGGTCTGGCCGGTGGGATTTATCGTCTATAACATGGAAATCGCGCTGGAAGCTCCTCCGGCACCGCAGGCAGACGGCATTGTGGTGCTGACCGGTGGCGGCGAACGTGTGGCGGTGGGGTTGCGGCTGCTGCAACAGGGCAGCGCGGGGCGATTGCTGATCTCGGGTGTCGGTCGCGCAGTGTCGCTGCGTGATCTGGCGGTGGCCTCCGGGATCGATCCGGCGGTGTTGGCCGGTGCGGCGGATCAGGTGACGCTGGGAAGGGTGGCCGATTCCACGCGCGGCAATGCGCTGGAGACCGCCGATTGGGTGGCCCAGAGTCGGGTCAGGTCATTGATCGTGGTGACAGCCTATTATCACATGCCGCGCGCCTTGGCTGAACTGCGCGCGCATCTGCCAAACGTTGCACTGATCGCCTATCCGGTGCATCCGCCGAAGCCGCACAACATGTCGCCCGCTGTGGCGTGGCGTCGGCTTGTGGGTGAATACAACAAATTCCTCGTCGTCACGCTGGGGCTTGAGGGCCTTGCGGAGTGGTTCGGGGTTGGATTGTCGGAGCATGCCGGATGAGAGCCTTGCGGTCGTTCGTATTCAGCGTCTGGTTTTCGGTGATGACGGTGGTGATGGTCCTCTGCGGCTTGCCGCTGGCCGCATTCGCGCCGCATCTGCTCAAGAGCTATGCCGGCTGGTGGTCGCGTGCCTGCTATGCCGGGCTGCCGATCTGCGGCATTCGCTATGTCGTCACCGGGGTGGAGAACCTGCCGAAATCCGGGTCGGCGTTGATCGCGGCGCAGCATCAATCGGCGTTCGAGACATTGCTGTGGTTCACTTTGCTGCCCGATTGCCGCTACGTGATGAAGATCGAGTTGCTCCATCTGCCGGTGTTCGGCTGGATTGCACGGCAATTCGGCCAGATTGGCGTGGAGCGCGGCGCGGGGGCGCAGACGATGCGCGGTTTGCTGCGCGATGCCAATCAAGCCTGGGAAGAAGGCGGGCAGGTGGTCATCTTCCCGGAAGGCACCCGTGCCACGCCGGGCAAGCCGATCGAACTGAAGGTTGGCTTCACCGCATTGGCGCGGATGTCGAACATGCCGGTGGTGCCGGTGTCCACCGATTCCGGCCATTGCTGGCGCAAAGGCTGGCTGACCAAGCGGCCGGGGATCATTCACGTCAACATCCATCCGGCCATTCCGGCAGGGACAAGCCGCGAGGCGTTGATGTCCGAAGTCACCAGCTTGTTCGAGGCGCTGAACTCGCCTGTGGAAGACTGACGAAGGGCTGTGGATAAGTCTGTGTATTTACGTCGCGTCAGCTTGTGAAGTTTGTGGAAGGTGGTGCTGTAATTTATTGAATTAACGATGTTTTTATGCCTGTGGAGTGTATGGGTGTGACTCCTGTCACGCCTGGGGATTCTTCACTGCGGCGGGGGGAATGATGGCGCGTCGGTGGGGCAAGATTATCTGTGCGGTGGCAGCATGTCTGGTGCTGGTGGATGCGGTGATGTGGCTGCTTGCCGTTGATCGGCTGCGCGATTCATGGCGCGATGTGCTGGCGCAGGCGCAGGCGAGGGGCTGGATGATCGCAGCCCAAGCGCCGGTGGCCGAGGGCTGGCCCTGGGCGGCGCGGTTGCGGGTGGATGGCCTTGAGATGTCGCATCCCCAACAGTTTGTGCCGGGCGGCGTGGCGTTCGGGGTGGAAAAGCTACTGGTCGAACTGCCTTTTCTGGCGCCCACTCAACTTGTCGTCGTGCCGCAAGGGCGGATGCATGGTCGGATCGGACGGATGAGCGATACCCCTCTGACCGCCACCAGCCTGTCGCTGCGCGCTGGGCTGGTCGATCATTCGATGCATCTGGCGGCGCAGGCCCTCACGGCGCAAACGCTGCCTGAACCGCTTGCGGTGGCCCGTCTGGCTCTCGATCTGCGGCAGACATCGGACACTCTGGCGCTGACGGGCGTGGTCGACGGGCTGGGTTTGGAGTGGCTGGGCGAGCAGGTGCCGCTGCCGGGGCCGGTGTCGCATCTGGCGTTTACGGCGATCCTTGGCCACGAGGTTTTGACGCTGCGTGACATCGCCGTGGATTGGGGAAAACTCGGATTGACCGGAGGGGGCACGCTGCATGCCGATGCCGAGGGGCAGCCGGAGGGCGATGGGCGGCTGGCGATCGCCGGCGCAGACGCGCTGCTGGATGATCTCGTCGCCCTGGGTCGGGTGACGCCGCAGAACGCCGCCACGGCAAAGATCGTGCTCGGATTCTTGCAGCGTCGCGGCGCGGATGGGCGGATGATGGTGGAATTGCCGCTGCGGGTGCATCAGGGTCAGGTGTTTGCCGGTCAGTTTCCAATTGCGGTTCTGCCTCCCATGCCGCCGATGACTGGTATGCGTCCATAGACGTGACCAGATTGTTCGCATATCGTCGCTGCATGAACGTCGAACGCTTCATTGCGCGAATTACCCGCCCGGTTGCCTGAGCAGCCGGGTTTTGTCGCGCCGTCTTGTTTGCGTTTCGGAGATTTCAGTGATGTCTGTTGTTGCCGCCACACCCTGGACCCTGGTGGGTCAGTTCGCGTCTGTCCGTTTCACTGTCACCGCGACCGCTGAGCCGGGTCTTCTGCCCCGCCTGATCCAACCCTTCGCCCGCCGCGATCTCACGCCGGATGGGTTTGAGTGCACCCGCAGTGGCGGCGTGCTGCGGGTGGAGATCGGCATGGCGGCGATGCCGGCGGAGATGGTGCATCTGGTTGAGGGCAATCTGCGCCAGACCGTGGGCGTGTCGAGCGTGATCTGCCGCCGCGAGATCACCGGCAGCGTGCGCAGGCGCGTGGCGGCATAGGTGCGTAGGTGCGTGGCGGCCTAAATCGGGCGTCGCCTTAACGATTGTTCAATGTGTTCGCGCCATCCTGTCTCCGATTCAAGAGAGGCAGGCGCGTGCAGCATCTTCGTATCGTGGTTCGCGTTCATTTGCTGACGATGCTTGCCCTGCTGGGGCTGCTGCTGGTGGCAGGTGTTGAGGTGGTTGCGCGCAGCCGGCATTTGCAGGCGGAGCGGGAGGCGCTGCTGGCCACCGCCATCGACAGCGCGGTCTCCACCGTGGCGCATTATGAGCAATTGGCGCGGGATGGCCTGGTTCCAGCAGCAGTGGCCCAGCATGATGCGACGGAAGCTCTGCGGGCGATGCGGTATCGCGGTCAGGAATATGTCTTCATTCTCGATGAGACCGCGCACATGGTGATGCATCCCTTCCGTCCGGATCTGGAAGGCAAATCCGTGGCGGATGTGAAAGATCCACAAGGCTTTGCCATTTTTCAAGAAGCCGCGCGACTGGCGCAGCGCGAGGGACGCGGCTTCGAATCGTATCTCTGGCCACGTCCGAATCAGCCCGCCGGGGCACCTGCGGTGGAGAAGCGCACGCTGGTGGTTGCCTTCAAGCCGTGGGGCTGGGTAATCGGCTCCGGCGTCTATATCGATGATGTGCGGGCGGCGCAGGCGCATCTGGTTCTGCAGGCGTTGTATCTGGTGGTGCCCACGGCACTCGTCGTTGGCCTGCTGGCGTGGTGGCTTGGTCGGGGGGTGATGCAACCCTTGGTGCTGGCGGCGGAGAACACCCGGCGTCTGGCGGCGGGCGAACTGGACATCGACATTGCCGGCAGCCATCGCAGGGATGAATTCGGCATGCTCTCCCGTGCCCTCGATGGGCTGCGGCAGGATGGGCTGGAGAAGCGTCGGATGGAGGCGCAGGCGCGGGCCCAGGAAGCGGCGCGGGCGCGCAGTCAGGCAGCGATGGAACGTCACACCCAGGATTTCGCGATCTCGGTTGCCGGCGTTATGGCAACGCTGGGGCAGACCGCACAATCGATGCGTGATGTCTCGGCCGGGATGGTGAGGGCGGCGCAGCGCACGCGGGATGGCTCGATGACCACCACGCAGGGGGCGCAGCAGGCCGCGCGGGATCTGACGGCGATTGCGGTGGCGGTTGATGAACTGACCGCCAGCGGCACAGAGATCGCCCGTCAGGTGGCCCATTCCACCGATGCCTCGCATCAGGCCGCCGCGAGCGCGTCGCAAACCGATGGGATGGTCATTGGTTTGTCGGCGGCGGTGGGGCGGATTGATGAGGTGGTGCAGCTGATCGCGGGCATTGCCGCTCAGACCAATCTGCTCGCGCTGAACGCCACCATTGAAGCGGCGCGGGCCGGTGAGGCGGGTAAGGGGTTTGCCGTGGTCGCCTCCGAGGTCAAAGCCCTTGCGGCGCAGACAGCGCGTGCCACCGAACAGATCGGCACGCAGGTGGGGGCGATTCAGGTGGCAACCCAAGATGCGGTCAGTGGCATTCGTTCGGTGTGCAGCGCCATTGAGCAGGTCAGCTCCGTCGCCGTCGCCGTCGCCGCCGCCATCGAGGAGCAAGGGGCCGCCACGCAGGAGATTGCCCGTTCGGTGCAGGGCATGACCCAGGTGATCAACGGCACGACGGCGGAGATGGGAGCGGTGGCAGAGGCTGCTACTGCGGCCAATCTGGCGAGTGATTCAGTGCAGCAGGTCTCGGTGAACATTGGCAGTGCGTGTGAGGAATTGCAGCAGGAAGTGACGCAGTTCCTCACCAGTATGCGCAACGATAGCAATTCCCGCCGTCTGTATGAGCGCATTCCCGCCAACCAACGCCGTGTGATGTTGCGGCTTGGCAGCCGAAACGTGGGGGAGGTGGCGGTGAAGGATATCTCGCTCGGCGGCGCAGCGGTGCACAGCGATGTGCGGCTGCCTGCGGGTGATGAGATTGATATCCGCCTTGCGGAAGGTCAGCCATTCGCCCGCGCGCGCGTGGTGCGCTGCGAAGATGGCGTGCTGGCTGTTGCTTTCCGGCAGGATAGCGCGACCGGCAACCTGGTCCGTCATTTCATCGCCAGCTTGCCGGATGGCCATGCGGCTCTGGGCGAGCCAGGCGCAGGCTCACAGCAGGCAGCACCCCCGCCGCCGCGCCGGGTGGCGTAGCGTTGGGGGCGTGGTGGTGAGGTGGGTGCTGAGCCGCGTTGGCAAAGCTACTCCACCGCGCCGCGCAGTGCAGCGCCCGCCGCCAAGGGGCACAGCGGCAGGGCGGCGACGAACAAGGCGGTCAGGAACAACAATGGGGCGCGGACATCCATTCCCATCCCGGCGGCATCGGCAGCGGCGACGCCGAAGATCACCACCGGGGCAGTGAGCGGCAGCACCAGCAGCGGCAACAGCACACCGCCACGTCGCGCGCCGATCACCAGGGCGGCACCGGCCGTGCCGAACAGCGAGAGCAAGGCAGTGCCCGGCAGCAGCCCAAGCAGCAGCACCGGCAGGGCGGCGGTGTCGAGATTGAGCATCAGCGACACCGGCACGGCCACGATCAGCAATGGCAGCCCGGTTGTCACCCAATGCGAGATTGCCTTGGCCAGGGCGACGGCGGAGGCGGGCAGGCCGGTGAGCAGCAATTGATCCAGCGTGCCATCCTCGAAATCCGCACCGAACAGCCGGTCCAGCGGCAGCAGGGCGGCGAGCAGGGCGCAGACCCAGATGATGCCCGGCGCGAGCCGTGCCAGGGTCTCCGGCGCGGGGCCGACGGCGAGCGGGAAAAGGGCAGAGGCGATGACGAAGAACAGCAAAGCCGCCAGCGTGTCGGCGCCATGCCGCAGCGACAGGCGCAGATCGCGCGCCACGATAAACCAAAATCCGCTCATGACAGGCGCAACTCCTTCGCACCCGGCAAGGGCAGCGGCAGATGGGTGGCGGAGAGCACCATCCCGCCCTGCGCCCGGTGTGTGGCCAGCATCTCGCCGAACCGCGCCACAGAAGCAACATCGAGTCCCAGTGTCGGCTCATCCAGCAGCCAGATCGGCGCCTGCCGGCACACCAGACGGGCAAGGGCGAGGCGGCGTTTTTGCCCGGCGCTGAAGAATCGCGCAGGCTGATCGGCCAGATGCGACAATGCCATCGCCTCCAATCCCTCAAGCGCATTCGGACCGAGATTTTCCCGCGCCGTCAGACCCGGTTTGACGGCATCCAGATGCCCCACATAACTGACAAGCGCACCATGCGCGGCTCGGTCGGCGAGTGCGTCGTTGCCATTCCAGAGAATGCTCCCCGCCGCCAATCGGCCCAGCCCGGCCAGGATGCGCAAGAGCGTTGATTTTCCCGCGCCATTCGGCCCGGTGAGCAGCATCGCGTCACCATCGTCCACGCTGAAAGAGAGCGGACCGAATATTCGCCGCTCACCGCGGATTGCTGAAATTTCCTGCACGTCGAGCAAGACAAAAGCTCCCAAAAACTATGCGTACCTGTGGACGAAAGCGTCTTGCCTGTGTTTAAACGCCCGCGCCAGTTCCCCCCACCGGCCCGCCTGCGCGGACGAAACCCGCCGACTCATTATCGGCCCCGGATCGCCTGCGCCATGCAGGCCTTTTCGCGAGGCAGATATCCCATGAAATCAGTCGGACAGGACAGCCTGAAAACCCGCCGTACACTCACGGTTGAGGGCAAGAACTACGATTACTTCTCGATTCCTGCCTCGACGGAGGCGTTGGGGGACGCGAGCCGTCTGCCGGTGTCGTTGAAAGTGCTGCTGGAAAACGTGCTGCGCTTCGAGGACGGTAAGTCCTACGTCGTGGCAGACGCCCAGTCGGTTGTCGATTGGCTGAAGGAAGGCCGCTCCACCAAGGAAGTGCCGTTCAAGCCGAGCCGCATCCTGATGCAGGACTTCACCGGCGTTCCCGGCGTGGTCGATCTCGCCGCCATGCGCGACGGCATCACCAAGCTGGGCGGCAACCCGCAAAAAGTGAACCCGCTGGTGCCCGTCGATCTGGTCATCGACCACTCGGTGATGGTCGATTTCTCCGGCTCCGCCGATGCGGAAGCCAAGAACGTGGAAGTTGAGTTCGAGCGCAATGGCGAGCGCTACTCCTTCCTGCGCTGGGGCCAGACCGCGTTCGACAATTTCCGCGTCGTTCCGCCCGGCACCGGCATCTGCCATCAGGTGAACCTGGAATATCTGTCGCAGACCGTCTGGACCGCCGATGTCGGCGGCACCACCTACGCCTATCCGGACAGCCTGTATGGCACCGACAGCCACACCACCATGGTCAACGGCATGGCCGTGCTCGGCTGGGGCGTGGGTGGCATCGAGGCCGAGGCTGCCATGCTCGGCCAGCCGATCGCCATGCTGATCCCGGACGTGATCGGCTTCCGCCTGACCGGCAAGCTGCCGGAAGGTGTCACCGCCACCGACCTCGTGCTGACGGTGACGCAGATGCTGCGCAAGCGCGGCGTTGTCGGCAAGTTCGTGGAGTTCTTCGGCTCGGGCCTGGATGACCTGCAATTGGCCGACCGTGCCACCATTGCCAACATGGCCCCGGAATACGGTGCGACCTGCGGCTTCTTCCCGGTGGACCAGATCACGCTCGACTTCCTGCACCTCTCCGGCCGCGACGAAGCCCGCATCAAGCTGGTGGAAGCCTATGCCAAGGCGCAGGGCATGTTCCGTGACAGCTCCACGCCGGACCCGGTGTTCACCGACATTCTCGAACTCGACATGTCCACCGTCGTTCCCTCGCTCGCCGGCCCGAAGCGCCCGCAGGACCGCGTTGTGCTGAAAGACGCCGCCTCGGCCTT
Organism: Acetobacteraceae bacterium; assembly: GCA_031291725.1. Classification (GTDB taxonomy): domain Bacteria; phylum Pseudomonadota; class Alphaproteobacteria; order Acetobacterales; family Acetobacteraceae; genus CAIQQQ01. The sequence continues at coordinate 44,526 of JARLIM010000033.1, read as the reverse complement.
CAACACCGAACTGACCAAGTCGCTCGGCGTGGCGCCGGACAACATCGGCACCAAAGTCGCCGTTGAAGGCACCACCTACGAGCTGACGCATGGCGACGTGGTGCTGGCCGCGATCACCTCCTGCACCAACACCTCCAACCCGTCGGTGCTGGTCGCCGCCGGTCTGGTGGCCCGCAAGGCCCGTGCGCTGGGCCTGACGCCGAAGCCCTGGGTGAAGACCTCGCTGGCACCTGGGTCGCAGGTGGTGGAAGAATACCTCTCGCGCTCGGGCCTGCTGCCGGATCTGGAAGCCATCGGCTTCAACATCGTCGGCTATGGCTGCACCACCTGCATCGGCAATTCCGGCCCGCTGCCGGACGCTATCGTGGACGCCATCGAGGACAACAAGCTGATCGCGGCCGCCGTGATTTCCGGCAACCGCAACTTCGAAGGCCGCGTGCACGCCAATGTGCGCGCCAACTACCTCGCCTCGCCGCCGCTGGTGGTCGCCTATGCGCTGTTCGGCAACATCCGCGAGGACATCACCACCCAGCCGCTCGGCACCTCGAAGGACGGCAAGCCGGTCTATCTGAAGGACGTCTGGCCGACCAACAAGGAAATCGCCGACACCATCCACGCTGCCCTGGGCCGTGAGCAGTTCCTCAAGCGCTATGCCGACGTCTTCAAGGGTCCGGCGCAGTGGCAGGCGATCAAGACCGCCGAATCGGCAGACGTCTATGACTGGTCGGACAGCTCGACCTATGTGCGCAACCCGCCGTATTTCGAGGGCATCACCATGACGCCGTCGGTCAAGACGGACATCCTCGGCGCGCGCATCCTGGCCGAACTCGGTGACAGCATCACCACCGACCACATCTCGCCGGCCGGCAACATCAAGAAGGCCTCGCCTGCGGGTGACTATCTGGGTGAGCGCCAGATCCTGCAGAAGGACTTCAACTCCTACGGCGCGCGTCGCGGCAACCACGAGATCATGATGCGCGGCACGTTTGCCAACACCCGCATCAAGAACGAACTGGCGCCGGGCACCGAAGGCGGCGTGACGAAATACATCCCGACCGGCGAGATCATGCCGATCTACGATGCGGCGATGAAGTACAAGGATGCCGGCGTTCCCACCATCATCTTCGGTGGCAAGGAATACGGCACCGGCTCCTCGCGTGACTGGGCGGCGAAGGGCACGATGCTGCTCGGCGTGCGCGCGGTGATCGTGGAGAGCTTCGAGCGCATTCACCGCTCGAACCTGGTGGGCATGGGCATTCTGCCGCTGACCTTCCAGGAAGGCACCACGCGCCACTCGCTGAACCTGGTGGGAGACGAGACGTTCGACATCATCGGTCTCGACGATCTGGCCCCGCGCAAGACGATGACGCTGGTCATCCACCGCGCCAACGGCACCACCGATCAGGTGCCGCTGCTGTGCCGCATCGATACGGCCGACGAAGTGAACTACTATCAGCACGGCGGCATTCTGCATTACGTGCTGCGCGAAATGGCATCCTCGGCTGCCTGATTGGCACGCTGAAGGCTTGAACGAGAAGGGCGGGGTCCGACAGGGCCTCGCCTTTTTTGTCTGGTCCGCCCCCGCTTCACCCCGTCATTGTAACGCGCAGCACGCCGTAGGGTGGGTCCGTATAGCGGTCCCACCATATTCGTCGCGCCGCGCTTTGGTGGGATCGCTGCGCGAACCCACCCTTGGAGCCGCCGATTGTGGTTGGTGCGATTCCTGCGAGATCGCACCCTACCTCTCCGCCCGACGCCCCTTCCAGCCGAGATGCGTTGCCCCGAAGGCGCTTGGGAATTTCAGCCCGTAGCCGAGAAGGCGGTCAAAGCCGATATGGGCGGACCAGATCAGCGCCAAGCTCCACCACACCTCACCACCCGCGAGCCAGCCGATCAGACCGAGAAAAGCCGGGCCAAGGTAGCTGTGGCCAGCATTGTAACAGACAGCCCCCAGCCGTGGATTGGCCAGATACCCCATCATCGACAGGTCAGGCGCCAAGAACAGCACAGCGAACACCATCCAGCCGCCGCCGAGTGCATGATAAACAGTCGCCGAGACCACCAGGGCCGCCGCACCCTCAGCCCGCAAAATGCCGGTCACCGCGTCACTCATCACCCGCTCCATCGAACATTAACATTGTTCATATAGTGCGTTTGGACCGCAACCGGAATTGCGTCAACGCGCCGGACGCATCCGCTCCAACACGCCGTCCTTTTTCACAACATGGTGCCACAACGCCGCAGCGCCGTGCAGACCGGCCAGGATCAGCAATCCGTTGGCCAACAGCCCGTGCAGGTCGTTGACGGTGTGCCGCAACGCTGCGTTGCCCGGCGCGATCGAGGGCAGTTGGACAAGGTGGAACACAGTGTCGCCGCGGATCAATTCCAGCGTGATGCCCAGCATCAGCACCGACAAGATCAGCAGATAGAGCAGGTGATGCACCCCCACCGCCACCACGCCAAGCAGTCCTGCCTCGGCCTTGGGCAGTCGGCGTGCGCCGGAGATTTTCCAGACTATCCGCGCCACGGTCAGCGCGGCCACCAGCAGGCCGAGCGCGATATGCACCGAAATCGGCCAGATGCGTTCCGGGCGCGGGAAGAAATCGATGCTCTGCGCCGTCAGCCACATCGCCACAATCGCCGTGGCACTCAGCCAATGTAGCAGGATGGTGCGCGAATCATATCGCTCAACATCAGCCATATGTCCCTCTCCAATCTGAATTCCGGCCGTTGATCCGCCAATCGGATGGCAACGTCACGTGAATTCATTGTGAATCGGAACGAGGTCGGCAAGGGTGTCTGGGCGATAATGTCAGCAGCCAGCTAGCCCTGGCCGATCAAAATCCCCGTCGCGAACACCAGCGCCCCACCGAAGCCGACCTGCATGGCGGCGGAGAACGGGGGGGTGTCCATGTATTTCCAACGAATCCAGCTGATCACCGCCAATTCCGCCACCACCACGGCAATCGCCACGGAGACGGCGGTGTGGAAATTCGGGATCAGGAAGGGCAGCGTATGGCCGATGCCGCCCAGCGTGGTGGCAAGGCCGCAGATCAGCCCGCGAATCCACGGTGCACCGCGCCCCGTCAGAGAGCCATTGTCAGACAGCGCCTCGGCAAAGCCCATCGAAATCCCCGCACCGATCGACGCCGCCATGCCGACCAGGAAGGCATCCCAGCTCAACCCGGTGGCAAACACGGCGGCGAAAACGGGTGCCAGGGTGGAGACCGAGCCATCCATCAATCCGGCCAAAGCAGGCTGGATGATGCGCAGGACGAACATCCGGCGATTGGCTTCGTCCTCGGCATCCATCGTGCTGGCGTCGAGATTCTCGGCGATGAGTTGGTCGGCTTTGTGCTCATGGCCCGCTTCAACCTCGGCCAGATCGCCAAGCAGCTTGCGAATGCTGGCATCCTGGCTGCGTTCGGCGGCGGCGCGGTAGAAATTGGTGGCTTCCGCTTCCATCGAGGCCGCCTGCTTGCGCACAATGTCCAGCCCCAGGGCCGCGGATTGCCACACCGGCTTGCGGGTGATGAAGCCACGCACGTCCTGACGGCGGATGAGCGGGATGTGTTCGCCGAATTTCTCGCGATAGATGTCGATCAACATGCGCCGATGCTCGCCCTCTTCGGCGGCCATGTCGTGAAACACCTTGGCGGAGGCGGGGTAATCGGCGCGCAGACGTTCGGAGAAATCGCCGTAGATGCGGCCATCCTCTTCTTCGGACGAAATCGCCAGCGCCAGAACTTCGCGTTCGGTCAGCTCATCGAAATTGCGCATCGTCCATCTCCTGCTCGGTCAAGGCCGGATATAGAGATGGGTTTGCTGTCGCGCAAGGCACTTGCAATTACTGCAAATGCTTCGCAATTACAGTATTCAGACAAAACTGACTGTAATTGCGAAGTTGTCGCAATGTGTCTGTGGCGATGTCAGTCAGACGAGCCAATGCCGCGCACGGCCGCCATCGGATAGACGCCCATGATGCGGGTCTCGCGGGAGAAGAAACCGAGTTCCTCAAAGGCGCGGCGCAGATTGGGGTGCTCCGGGTGGCCTTCCACGTCGCACAGAAATTGGGTGGCGGTGAACGCCCCGGCGAGCATGTAGCTCTCCAGCTTGGTCATGTTCACCCCGTTGGTGGCAAAGCCGCCCAGCGCCTTGTAAAGGGCGGCAGGCACGTTGCGCACGCGGAAGACGAAAGTGGTCATCAGCCCCGGCGTGGTGGCGGGCAGATGCAGCGGTTGCGGCGACATCACATAAAAGCGCGTGGTGTTGTGGGCGGCATCTTCCACATTGGCGCGCAGAACCTCCAGCCCGAACAAATCGCCCGCCAGCGAGGAGGCGATCGCCGCGTCTTCGGGGCTGTTCATCTGGGCGATCATCTCAGCCGAGCCCGCCGTATCGCTCTGCACCACCGGCTGCACGCCGAGTTCAACGAGCAGCTTGCGAATTTGGCCAAGGGCGACCGGATGCGAATGCACGCGCTTGATCTGCTCGATCCTGGTGCCTTTGGGGGCCAACAGACAATGTTCCACACGCTGGAAATGCTCACCCACCACATGCAGGCCGGATTCCGGCAGCAGCGAGTGCACATCGGGCACCCGTCCGGCCAGGGTGTTTTCGGTGGCCAGCATCGCCAGATCGGCCTTGCCCGCATGAACGGCGGCGATGGCGTCGCTGAAGCTGTAACAGGGCAGCGTGCTCCAGCCCGGATAGGCGTTGCGGCAGGCGAGATCGGAATAGGCGCCGGGCGTGCCCTGGAAAGCGATGATCTGTTTCATGACAGCGATCTAGCCCATGATAGAAGAAGTTAGAAGCCATCCACGCTGAGGTGCGACATGTCTGTACGTCGTCTCTTGTCTGTTGTGTTGCTGCTGCTCACTGCCTGCGCCGTTCCGGCCAAGGCGGAGCAGGTTGATCTCTCCCCGCGTCCTGGGGTGAACGAGCCCGTCACGGTGTTGTCGGCGCCCGGTGCAGTGCGCAATGTGGTGCTGTTCACCGGCTCTGCGGGCGGCTATCGCGGGATGTCGAATAATTTCGTCATTCGAATCGCCGGGCAATTGCAGGCGGCCGGCTTCAATGTGGCCATGCCCGATCTGCCGAGCGACAACGCCTCTGGCATGAGCAATGCGTTTCGCGCCAGTGCCGAACATGCAACCGATATCGCCGCCATCATCGACCTGCTCAACAGCCGCGCGCATGTGCCGGTCTGGCTGATCTCCACCAGCAACGGCACGCTGTCGGCGGTCAATGTCGCCAGCCGGTTGGGGCCGCAGAAGGTGGCGGGTCTGGTGCTGACCTCCACCGTCTGGCAGCGCATCGCCGCCTTCGACGACCTGTCGCAGGTGCAGGTGCCGACACTGGTGGTGCATAATCGCGACGATGGGTGTCGCGAAAGTCCGCCCGGAATGGCGCAAGCGGGCACGGCACGGCTGACGCATGCGCCGGTCAAAGAACTTATCATGACATCTGGCGGTATCTCCCGCAGCCAGCCTTGTCAGGCGCTGTCTCCGCACGGCTATCTCGGGGTGGAGGATCAGGTGGTTGTCCCGATGATCGCCTGGATCAAATCGCATTGAGTGAGAGTGTGCTGCACGATGGCCAACGACCCCGCATCGACGAAAAACATGGGCAAAACCCCTGTCATTCACCGCACGGCCTCGGTGCGCGCCTCCACATTCGGCGTCTACAACGAGGTGGGCGCGCGCACGAAAGTGGCCGAGTGCAGCTTTGGCGACTACTCCTACGTCGTCAATGACAGCGACATCATCTACACCACCATCGGCAAATTCTGCTCGATTGCCGCCCATACGCGGATCAATCCCGGCAATCACCCGTTGCAGCGCGTGGCGCTGAGCCATTTCACCTATCGCTCGTCGAGCTACGATATGGGGCCGGATGACGCCGAATTCTTCAACTGGCGGCGCTCATTCCGCTGCGTGATGGGCCATGATGTCTGGATCGGCCACGGTGCCATCATTCTGCCCGGCGTGAAGCTGGGCAATGGCGCGGCCGTGGGGGCCGGGGCGGTGGTGACGAAGGACGTGCCGCCCTTCGCCATCGTGGTCGGCAATCCGGGGCGGGTGCTGCGCTATCGGTTCTCGCCGGAGATCATCGCCGCCTTGGAGCGGATTTCCTGGTGGGATTGGCAACACGATAAACTGCGCCAGGGCATGCAGGATTTCCGCCATATGTCGGCGGAGGATTTTTGCCGGAAATACGATCCGGTGTGAGGGGCGGGGTGCGCCCTACCGCACCCGCCCCGCGATCTCATCGGCCAACCCGCCCAACGCCGCACTCATCGCCCGCGCCTGCGCCGCCGCGCCTTCGCCGTCGAGGTGCTGGCGCAACCGCAATGTGGTCGCCTTGGCGGTACCGTCCAGCGGACGCAACGCCAATTGGGCGAGCAGGATAAGGCTGCCATCTTCCTCGGTGTCCAGCCGTTGCACATCCAGTTCCAGCACCATGTCCGGCTTGGTGGAAATCGCCCCGGATTCGTCGAAGACCGAGGCGGCGGGCAGGCGTTGCACCAGATCCTCCGTCAACACCCGGTTCAGCATCGCGCCCAACGGCTCGCCCCAGCGCGATTGATCGTCGATCACCAGCCGGAAATCGCGCGGGCCACGCACCATTTCGGGGCGGTCGAGATAACCGGCGAGCGCAATCCGCCGCAACTCCACACTCACCGGCCGGGTTGCCTCTGTCGCACCGGGGATGGATTGCAGCACGTAGAGCGAGGGGGTGGGCGAGGTGGCGCAGGCGGTGAGCAGCAAGCTTGCAGCCACGGCGAGAACAGGTCGGATGCTCATTTCTCAGTCGCCTTCGCGCGGCGGCCCGCGATCAGGGCCTCGGGGTGCTGGGTGAGGTAATCGGCCAATAGACGCACCGACCGCGCCGTGTCGGCGGCCTGCACGATCAGCCGGTCAAGGTCGCGCCGTGTTTGCGATTGTTCGCCGTAACCATCCTGTACCGACTGGAGTAAGGTCGCGCTGCGTGCCGTGGCTGCTTGCAGATTGGCGGCAATGTCGGGCAGCTTTTTCAGCATCGGGGCCGAGCCGTCATCGATGTGTTGCACCACGGCCTGGGCTTCCTTCAGCGTGGCGGCGAGAGCGGTCAGGCTCTGTTGCAGTTCCGGCCCATTCACCAGACCGGAGACGCCATGCAGGGTGGATTGCAAATCGGCACCGATCTGGGCGAACGGAATCTTCGCCACCTCTGCCGAAAGTGCGGTGACGGTGGCGGTCAGATTGTCGAAGCCACCTACCGTGCCCGGCAGCACGATGGTGCCATCAGCAATTTGGGTGGCGTCGGCGGCGGGGGCGCTGGGCAGGAAGTCAAGGCCAAGGAAGAGCTGGCCGGTGAGGTAGTTCGACGTGCGCAACTGCGCCCGCATGCCGCGTTTGACCAAATTGCGCGCAGTCTCCAGCGGCGGCACGCCATTGAATGAGGCGAACGGGGCCAGCCGCTCCGGTTGCAGATCGTAGCGCACATCGACATGCGATTCCGTGCCCGCCGGGTCGAAGACCAGCTTGATGCTGGTCACGGCACCGATCTGAATGCCGTAGAACTCCACCGGTGCCCCCACCGCCAAACCGCGCACCGAGCCGTTGAAGCTCGTCATGAACGGCAGATTCTGCGTGTAGCTGGCGGCGTTGGCGGCGGATTCGTTGGCATAAAGCCGGAATGTCACGCCGCCCGCACTGGGATCGGTGCTGCGGGCTTCGGCCGCGGTGTCGAAGGCGATGGCGCCGGAGAGCAATGCTTGCAGGTTGCTCACCTTGGCCTGCACGCCATTGGCCCCGAGTTCGATGGACAGGCCCGAAGCGTTCCAGAAATGTGTCGCCGTATGCACAAAGCGGTCATAGGGTTTGCGGACGAATATATTGATCACAAAACTCTGCCCGTCCGGGGCCAGCTCCCAGTTCAGCACTTCGCCCACCGCGATATCGCGATACAGCACCGGCGAGCCGGACGCGATGCCGCCCACATGGCCGGTGTGCAGGATATAAGATGTGCCCGGCTCATCCGAACGCACGGCGGGTGGGTCTTCCAAGCCTTTGAAATTTCTCTGTACTTTGGCGTCGGCAGCCCCGGCCGGACCGGGGTCCATTTCGATATAGGCACCTGAGACCAACGTATCGAGGCCGGAGATATTGCCCGCATTCAGACGCGGCCGCACCACCCAGAAGCGCGCCTTGTCGGTCAATTCGGCGGTGGCCTCGCGTTGCATGCGCACTTCCACCACCACATGGGCCAGATCGGCGCTCAGCCGAATGGTCTCCACGGTGCCGAGATCGACCGCCTTGTGGCGCACTTTCGTCTGTCCGGCTTTCAGGCCGTCGGCGGTGGAGAAGGTGAGGGTGACGAGCGGGCCGCGTTGCGAGAGTGCGGTGAAGGCGAGATAGGCGGCGATCAGGGCGGCGACGATCGGGATCAGCCAGATCGGTTGAAACTGGCGCGTGCGGATGGTGTCGGCCTGCGGATCGTCGTGCGGTTCAGGCGCGGGCTGCTCGGTCATGCGCGGTTCTCGGCATCAGGCTTGGGGGAAGGTGCTGCGGTGTCCCACATCAGGCGCGGGTCGAATTCATGGGCGGCCAGCATCGTCAGGATCACCACCGCACAGAAACACAACGCGCCAGGGCCGGGGGTGACGGTGGCCAGTGCTCCCATTTGCACCAGTGCGGTGAGGATGGAAATCATGAAAACGTCGATCATCGACCACCGCCCGGAGGCCTCGACAATGCGATAGAGCCGCGCGCGTGTGCGCAGATTGGCCGGGCTGCGGCGGCCTGTGGTGAACAGCAGGTAGCCCAGGCCGAACAGTTTGAGCATCGGCACGGCAATCGAGGCGGTGAACACCAGGGCAGCCAATGGCCATAACCCGCCGAGCGCCAATTCCACCACGCCTTGCAAAATGGTGTGCGGCGAGCCGCGTCCGAGTTGCACCACCGCCAAAATCGGCAACGTGTTGGCGGGAATATAGAGCAGCGCCGCCGCCGAGAGCAGCGCCCAGCTTTGGCCGATGGCTCGGCGCGATGGCAAAGCGAGCTTGCCGCCACAGCGCGGGCAATGCTTCTGCACGGGGCTGACCAACCCACAACAGCCACACGCCACCCGCTTTTGTCCCGGCAGGGCAGGCTGCGGCGGGGCGGAGGCTGCGATGCTTTCCCACACTGTCGCACGATCCAACGTGGCATCGGCCGCCGCCGTCATCAGCATCGTCGCCCCCAACGCATAGGCGGCGATGCCGACATGCACCGGGGCAAGGTCGATCAGCTTGGCGTAGGCAACGAACACGCCGAGCAGAAACACCTCCAGCATCGACCACGGCTCCAACCACTCCGCCCAGCGGAACAGCCGCGCAAGATGGCGGCGCCCGGGCAAGGTCAGGCTGGGGCGATGCACGGCGAGCAGCACGAACAACGTCAGCCCCAGCCGGATCGCCGGGGCGAGCATGGTGGTGGCCAGCACGACGAAAGCGAGCGGGGCAAGGCCGGTCTGTTCCAACGCCTCGGGGCCAGCGATCATCGTGGTGCTGCGCACGCCGCCGAGATCGATGGCCAGAAAGGGCTGGGTGGCGGCGAGGGCGAACAGCATGACGGCCGCGATGGACAAAGCCAGCGCGCGCCGGGCCGGGTCGGTGCGATGCTGGCGCAGCACGCTGCCGCAACGGCTGCACGCCGCATGCGTGCCGGCTGTGGGGGTTCCCACCCTCTGAAACAGCCCGCAAATCGGACATTCACGCAGGATCGCGGTCATTCCTTGGCATGTTCCTTCGGCAAACGCGTTCGGTGCATGGACGCAACCCTGGTTGGTTGGCATAACGCCAAGATGAGGAGACTCTCGGCGTGGCCATGACATCGCAGGAACAGCGCGCCCATGTGATCGTACTGGGCAATGAAAAAGGCGGCTCTGGCAAGTCCACGGCCGCGATGCACGTTATCGTCGGCTTGTTGCGCGACGGCTATAGCGTTGGCGCCATCGATCTGGACGCGCGGCAGGCAACGCTGTCGAATTATCTCGCCTCACGCCGCCGCTTCTCGGAATCGCACCGCACCCGCCTGCCGCATCCGCGCGTGCTCTCGGTGCATCGGGTGGAAGATGACAGCCGTCAGGCCGCCGAAGCCGCCGAGCGGGCGGCCTTCGAAGCCGCGATCGCCGATCTGTCGCGCGATTGCGATGTGGTGGTGATCGACTGCCCCGGCTCGGACACCTTCCTCTCCCGCCTCGGCCATTCCTATGCCGACACGCTGATCACCCCGATCAACGACAGCTTCGTCGATTTCGCCATGCTGGCCAAGGTCGATCCCGACAAGCTCGATGTCATCCATCCCAGCGTGTACAGCGAGATGGTCTGGCAGGCGCGCAAGACGCGGTTCTCGCGGGATCGCGGCAAGTTCGACTGGATCGTGATGCGCAACCGCCTCGGCGCAACCGTTGCGCGCAACCGGCGCGATGTCGGCACCACGCTGGAGGCGCTGGCCAAGCGCATCGGCTTCCGCACCGTGCAGGGCTTCGGCGAGCGGGTGATTTTCCGCGAATTGTATTTGCAAGGCCTGACCCTGATGGATCTGCGCGACGCCTCGCTCGGCATTTCGCTCAGCATGAGCCATGTCGCCGCGCGGTCGGAAGTGCGCGCCTTGCTCTCCGCCATCCGCCTGCCCGCGCCGCGCTTCGTGCTCACCGCGCCGGAGGGCTGAGCGCGCCGCGTTTTCAGAATTGGGAGCCAGGACAACAAGATGAAACCGTCAATCGGCATGATCGGCATTGGCCTGATGGGCCACGGCATCGCGTGGAACATCGTCAATTCCGGCTACACCCTCACCATTCTGGACCATCCCGGCAATCAGCCGACCGATGATCTGCGCGCCCTGGGTGTGCAGGTGGTGCCAAGCCTCGCGGCGGTGACCAAGGCCGCCGAGATCGTCGTGCTCTGCGTCACCGGCTCGCCACAGGTGGAGGCGATTTTGACCGGCGCGGAGGGCGTGGTGGCCAATCTGCGCCCCGGCATGATCGTGGTGGATTGCTCGACGGCATTGCCTGACTCCACCGAGCGCATGGCGGCTTTGGTGCAAGCCGCCGGTGCGCACTTCCTCGACGCCGCCATGACCCGCCTGCCACAACACGCCCGCGCCGGCACGCTCAATTTGCTCATCGGGGGTGAGGCGGCGTTGCTGGAGACTGTCCGGCCGTTGCTGGAGAGTTTCAGCGAGAACATCACCCATATCGGCGGCGTCGGTGCCGGGCATCGGATGAAGCTGCTGCACAATTACGTCTCGCTCGGCTTCATGACTTTGCTGGCCGAGGTGTCGGCCCATAGCGAGAAAGCGGGGCTCGATCCGGCGATCTTGGTCGATGTGCTGGCCCAGGGCGGCGGCGGTGGGGCGGCATTGCAGCGTATGTCGCCCTTCCTGCTGACCGGCAATCCGCAAGACGTGCCGTTCTTCATCAGCAATGCCGCCAAGGATCTGAGCTATTACCGCGCAACCGCCGCCAGTGCAGGCGTATATCAGACGATTGCCGACGCTGTCGGCCGCACGCTGGAAGCGGTGGTGGCCAACGGCCACGGCCAGGATTTCGTGCCGCAACTGGCCGAATTGCTCAAGACGCAGAAGATGCCACAATGACGGTTTGGGGGCCGTCAAGGCCAAACCCCCATTCCCCACCCCTTCCGTCATGGTGCGCGCAGCGCAGCCATCCACCGCGATGCAGCCAGCTCAGCGATGGATTGCGGCACTGCGTGCCGTAATGACGGTTTGGGATGGTCATAGCCAAACACAGCAATCCTCCCCGGCCCATGTCCGGAGGCGATCACCGCGCGATATCACAAGAAGGAAAACTGGTGCCGCTTGTGGGAATTGAACCTACGACCTACCGATTACGAATCGGTTGCTCTACCCCTGAGCTAAAGCGGCATCAGGCGGCGCGTATAGACCAGGGTGTTGGGATTTTCAAACCCCCTTTTTTCGCAGGCTGATAGTCGTGTGCGCCATCCCCGATGAAAGCGCCTGCCTCTACGGTGGCGCGGGGTAGGGGAGAGGCAATGACGGACCGCAAGATTGAGACCAAGAACGGCGTCGCTGCCAGTGCGGGATGGGTGGAACAGGGCATTCCGTTGCTGTTCGTGTTGATCTGGGCCACCGGGTTCATCATCGCCCGCATGGTCGCCCCGCATGTCGCACCACTGACCTTCCTATCGGTGCGCTACATGCTCAGTGCGGCGATGTTCGTGTTGATCTGCCTCGCCACCGGGGCGGCTTGGCCACGCACGCGGGCGGCGTGGGGCAATGCGGCGCTGGTCGGCGTGTTGATGCAAGGTGCCTATCTGGCCGGGGTGTTCTGGTCGGTGCGGCACGGATTGCCGGCAGGTCTGGCGGCGCTGATCGGTGGATTTCAGCCTTTGCTCACCGCACTCCTCGCGCGCCCCTTGCTGGGCGAGGCGGTGGGGCGCAGGCGGTGGTTGGGCGTGGGGTTGGGATTCGTCGGGGCCGCGTTGGTGCTGCTGCCCGGATTGGGGCGCCCAGACGGCATTCCGCCCTGGCCGCTGCTGGTCTGCTGTGGCGGGGTGATCGGGCTGACCTTCGGCACCATTGTGCAAAAGCGTCTGCCCGCCGGGGCCGATCTGCGGGCCAATGCCGCCATTCAGTTCATCGCCGCCGGGATCGTGACGCTGCCGATGGCGGTGCTGCTGGAACACCCGGATTTCCATTTCGGTGTGACCGATTGGGTGCCGCAAGTGTGGCTCGGCATGCTCTGGGCGGTGCTGGGGTTGTCGGTGGGGGCGATTTCGCTGTTGCTGCTGATGATCCGCCGTGGCGCGGTCTCGGCGGTGGCGTCGATGTTCTATCTGGTGCCGCCGACCGCCGCCCTGATCGCCTATGCGGTGTTTGGCGAGCGCTTGGTGGGACTTCAGATTGCGGGCATGTTGCTGGCCGCCGGTGGTGTGGCGCTGGCCAGCCGACCCAACCGGACGGCATAGCGTGATCGCCGCGCTGCCCGCTATCGCCGATCTGCTGCACCATCCGTTGGCGGTGCTGCGCGAAAATCGCGATGCGCTGATCGCCCTGGCGCAGCAGAACGCGGCAGGCGCCTGGATTGGGCTGTTCGCACTCTACGTGCTGCTCACCAGCCTCACTTTGCCGCTGAACGTGCCATTGGCGCTGGCGGCGGGGCTGATGTTCGGTTTCTGGAAGGGCTGGGCGCTGGTGTCTCTGGGCACGTCCTGCGGCGCCACTGTGTCCTGCCTGCTCAGCCGAACCCTGCTGCGTGGCTGGGTGCAGCGCCATCTCGGTCGCCGCATCGCGGATATTCAGGCGGGGATGGCGCGCGATGGCTGGCTCTATCTGCTCTCTCTGCGCCTGATGCCGATCGTGCCCTATACCGTGGTCAATCTGGTGTTTGGCCTGACATCGATGCCGTTGCGACGGTTTTTCGCCGCCACGTGGTTCGGCACCCTGCCCGCCACCGCCGCCTATGTGAATGCCGGCACGGCGCTGCACATTTTGGACGCCGACCACCTCATTGTCAGCCCGCGTCTGCTGGTCTCGCTGGCCGTGTTGAGTCTGCTGCCGGTGACGATTTTCCATCTCCGTCAAGCAATTTCCCGACGGAGAAATCAACCCATTTTGTGATTTATGTCCAATAAATCTTTGTTTATTAGAACATTTAATATTTGTTGTCGCATTGAATAACGATACTTAACAATTCTGTCGGGCCCAAAACGGGCCGGACAGGACTGCCGCACATGAGCAACGTGACCTCCAGCTTCACCGTTTCCGACGCCGCATTGGCTATTGCCTTTGCTGACGTCGCGGATTGGGGCAGCGGGTATCAGGGCGGTCTGACCATCGATCCGAATGCGGCCAATGCGGTCACGGGCGGGTGGACGCTGAGCTTCACGCTGGACGCCACCATCACCGACATCTGGGGGGCGGTGATCGACAGCCATGTGGGCAACACCTACACGGTCAGCAATGTCTGGTACAACGGCGGCGTGTCGGCCAGCAACCCGGCGCAGATGGGCTTTCTGACGACGGGCGACGCTCAGCCGGATGCATCGAGCGTTGTCTTCAATGGCCAATCGCTGTCCCCTGCCGGTGGCATATCCACGCCGGTGACGACGCCCGTCGCCACGCCTTCAATCCTCCCGACGGTGCAGCTGTCCAACATCTCCGTCGATGTCGGCACGGCGGTGACGGCCGCCGCCGCCGGGTCCGGCACGTTGCTGCCCAGCGGCTATCTGTCCACCGATGGCGGCCAGATCGTGGATGCCAACGGCACGCCGGTGCAGATCAATGCTGTCAACTGGTATGGCATGGAGGGCACAAGTTTCGCGCCGCAGGGTCTGGATGTGCTGAACTACAAGGCCACGATGCAGGAGATGGTCAGCCTCGGCTTCAACACCATCCGCATCCCGTTCAGCCTGCAAGCGATGGTGACGGACGCGATGCCGACCGACATCAACTATGCGCTCAACCCCGATCTGCAGGGCCTGGACGCGCTCGGCGTGCTCAAGGCCATCGTGGCAGAGGCCGGGCAATTGGGTCTGAAGGTGATCCTGGACGATCACAACGCCACCGCCGGGGCCGGGCCCAATCCGGGCGGTCTGTGGTATGACGGCACGTACAGCGCCGCGCAGTTCACCCAGACCTGGGAAAATCTGGCGCAGAATTTCGCGGGCAACGCCACCGTCATCGGCTTCGATCTGTCCAACGAGCCAAGCGGCCCGGCGACGTGGGGTGGCGCCAACCCGGCAACCGATTGGCAACGCGCCGCCACCCAGACCGGTGATGCCGTGCAGGCGATCGATCCGGGTGCGTTGGTGATCGTGGAAGGCACCAGCTACGCCTCCGACCTCACCGGGGTTGCCACCGATCCGGTGACACTGAACGTGGCCGATAAGCTGGTTTATTCCGCGCATGCCTATCCGTATGAAGTGACGGGCGATTCCTATGATTGGGCGGCGAATTATCCGGCCAATCTGTCGGCGATCTGGAACCAGACCTTCGGCTATGTGCAGCAGCAGAACATCGCGCCGGTGCTGGTGGGCGAATACGGCTCCAACCAGACCACCGCCAACGACCAGCAATGGATGTCCACCTTCGTCAATTACCTTGCGGGCAACGCGGCGGCGGGCACCGGGGCTTCGGTCGCGCAGACCCCGCTGAGCTGGGCCTATTGGGATTGGAACCCGGATTCACAGCCGACCGGCGTGTTGCAGAGCGATTGGGTGACGCCGAATCCGGCCATCGTCTCGGCGATTGCGCCCGCCCTGTGGCACCCGACCAGCGGTGCGAGCGTGGACGCGCTGTTCACCATCACCCTCTCAGCCGCCGCCACCACCAACACCGTGTTGGAAATCCAGACCGAAGACGGCAGCGCGGTGGCCGGTGTGGACTACACCGCACTGAGCGGCACCATCACCATCGCCGCCGGCGACACCGAAGCGGTGGTGGGGGTGCAACTGCTCGATCCAGCGGGCGAGACCGGGTCGAACAATTTCTTCCTGGTGATCAAGGACGCCAACGGCAATCTGATCGGCACCGAACAGGCAACGCTGGTGCAGAACGGCAACGCGCCGACCCCAACCACACCGACCCCAACCACACCGACCCCAACCACGCCGCCCACAACCCCGACCGCCACGCCCACCCCGGCTTCAACCCCCACCAGCACGCCTGCGAATACGGTTGTCACGCTGGGTGGTGCCAACAACTTCGTCACCGGCCCGAATCTGGCCGCGCAGCCAACGGGTGTGGCGGGGGCGGCGCTGTTCGGTTCGGCGAATGGCAATGCAACCATCGCCGGCTCGGCGAACGACATCAGCATCACCGCCTATGGCTTCGACAACACCATCATCGCCGGGGGCGGCAATGACACGGTCAATGCCGGGCTGGATGGCGCACATGTCACGGTCAGCAACACCGACGGCAACAACAGCGTCACCGCCATCGATGGCAATAACAGCATCGCGCTGGGCAACGGCAACAATGCGCTGATCCTCGGCGGCTATGATGATGTCGTCACCCTGGGCGACGGCAATAACAGCATCAGCGCCGGTGTCGGCTCCTCGACGATTGTGGTCGGCAACGGGCGCAACACCATCACCACCGGTGGTTCGAACAACACCATCACGGTGGGCACCGGCAGCAACACCATCGATGCGGGCGGCTTCAGCAACACTGTCACCATCGCGGGCGGCACTGCCAGCGTCTCGGCCAGCGGGTTCTACAACGATGTCACCATCGATGCCGGCGAAGTGACGCTGAGCGGGATGGCGGGGCTGACCAGCATCACGCTGGCCTCCAGCTTCGGCAGCAGCGACAGCGTGGATCTGAGCGGGCTGAGCAATGGCAGCCTGGTGGATGTGAGCGGCGTTTGGATGGCCGAGACGGCCGGCGGCGCCACTTATGCCACCTTCGATGTGGCCTCGGGCGCGGGGCTGGCGGCGAGCAATGACGGCACTGGCGGCATGAAGATCGTGCTGTCCGGCAGCACACCGGTGGCGACGACGCCCACCCCCGTTGTCACCCCGACGCCCACCCCGACGCCCACCCCCGTTGTCACCCCGACGCTCCCCACCACGGGCGGCACGGCGCAGGCCTCGACGAGTCTGGTGATTGTCAATGATTGGGGGGCAGGCGTGGATGAAGCGCTGACAATCACCAACACCGGCACCTCGGCGATCCATGGCTGGCAGATCGATCTCAACACCACCGAGCAGCTCTACGATATCTGGAACGGCACCATCCTGTCACAGACGGCGACCAACACGGTCATCGGCAGCGCCGACTATGACAGCACGATTGCCGCGGGCGGTTCGGTGACGATCGGCATGCTCGCCAATCACATAATCGCCGGTGAGACCCTGGTGGCGACGGCGATGAATCTGAGCTGAGGCAAGCCGCGGGGCGGGCTCAACCAGCCGTCACACGCCGTGAATATGGTCGGTTTCTCACGCTCTACGTCACGGCTGAACGGATGATTCAGCTGCCTTCGCTCTGTTCCCAGCGGGCGACGGCCACGGCCAAGCGCAACAGGGTGGCTTCGAGCAATTTCATGTCGCTCAACCAACGCTCACGCTGATGCTCCAACAATTCCACCAGCGCCAGATGATCGTCAGGCGCGGTCAGGAAGCGTTGTTCCAAACCGACATCATCCTCGGCAAGAATGCTCTCAACCTCGCCCCACAGGCTGAATTCCAGCTCGGAGGCCTTCTTCCACTGGGGCAGCGTCTCGGGGTGGCGGTGATAGGGGGGCTGAACCGGCGCAAAGCGCATATTGGCAAGGTCGGTGGTGGTGATGCCAAGATTGTTTGAAATGTCGATATGCACATCTTCCATCAACCGCTCAGCCTGATCGGCCGTTTGTTTGAGAGACTGCACCAGCAATTCCAAACCAGGACGTGCCGTTGCGGGCATGCCGGGCGATTGAGACACGCAGGCGAGCAGCTGCGCCGCTCCGCGAACGCTCCGCGCAAGGCCTTCCAGCGCCGGAGTATGTTCCTCGGCCTGGATATCAGGTGTTGCTGCGGGAAAACGTCCGTCCATGATGACCCGTGACCAAACCGGCGACAAAGCCGGAACAATTTTGACTTTTGTTTCGAAACTGCGAAGCTGACAACACCAGTTTTACCGTTCGGGCGCACTAAACACCCCCCAGGCACGCAAAAGCAATGTAGAAGAATCAATCCAAAAATTCAGTTAATTTCACACAGATTTTTTAATTGATTTTCAAAAGCAAAATCACCCCACAACCCATTGACATAGATAGAATTTGAATTTCCATGGCGCGCTTGGCGACACGAAGGCGCAATTGTTATTTCTTGTAGAGTGTTCAGCTTCGTGCTGCAATCGTCGGGAAATGCAGTGAGAACGGGGGTGCTTGCCGGAAAACCGGTGGGTTAACTCTGGGGCGGGGAAGGTAAATTCGGTGCTGATTGGCTATCTCAATCTGCCGATACAAGATTTGGCGGGTGGTGTGTCTGCGCCGCAAAATGCCTTATTGGCATCGGGTGCGGCGCGTCTGTTCATCGACATAGACACCGGCAATGCGGCCGTGCCCCAGCTTGAGCTGGCTTTGGCGGAGTTGCAGCGTGGCGATGCGCTGATCGGCTTGTCGGTGCACACGCTTGCGCGCACGGTTGACGGTCTGTTGCGGGTGCATGCGCAAGTCGAGGCGCGCGGTGCGTCGCTGCGGGTGTTGCAGATGCCCGGCGGCTTGTCGCTCGACACCGGCGCCGCTGAAGGCCGCGCCATTCTGGGTGCGCTGGCGCTGATGGTCGGCATGTCTGGCCCATCGGCAACATCCTCCGCCCGTGCGACATTGCCAGCCGCTCCGGTTGAGAGCGATGCCGCGCTGAAGGCGCGCAGCCGAGGGCGTCCGGCAACGGCGGGCAATCAGGCGCATGAGGTGACGCGACTGCACGATCAGGGGCTGCGTGCGGTGGATATCGCGGCCACGCTCGGCATTGGTCGCGCTTCGGTCTATCGCATTCTCAGCCAGGGTGGGGCCGACGCCGCACCGGCATCCACCGGCGATGCGCGCAGTGCCAGCCGTGGCGTGTCGATCGCCGCCGCCACCAATGGTCGGTTTGATCCGTTCAGCGGCCGCTGAAACCTGCCATGTTCAGCACGCGGCGAGCTGATAGCCGCGCACCGGCGGGAAAACCGCGCGGGCGGCCAATGAGGCCGGGACGGTGTTGGCGCGTGCTGGCTGCTCATCCTGCTCCATGCCGCCCAAGGTGAGCACGCGATAGACCGAGGCGCGGCAGATGTTCAGACGGGCGGCGATGTCCACCGCGCTCATGCCGGCCGCGCGCAGGCGGGCGATTTCGCTGGCTTTGGTCGAAGCGGTCGGTGGGCGGCCACGCGGGCGGCGCGGCATCGGCACGATCTCGGCGCTGACGCGCTCGGCCTGCGGCTTTTCGAAAGCGGCCATCAGGCCAAGGGCACCGAGCATCATCGCGCCGGCCGGGGTGGCGGTGTCGAGCACCTGCCCGCCGACAATTTCCAGCA
This sequence comes from Acetobacteraceae bacterium, assembly GCA_031291725.1. Lineage (GTDB taxonomy): Bacteria > Pseudomonadota > Alphaproteobacteria > Acetobacterales > Acetobacteraceae > CAIQQQ01. The sequence continues at coordinate 25,513 of JARLIM010000033.1, read as the reverse complement.
CGCGCAGGCTGGCACCCTGATTGCCCAGGCGGGATGCGACGGTGACGAGACCGGCGAGGGAATGGGTCAGCTGTGCCGGGGAGGGGGTGATCAGCGTGTCGCCCTGTTTGCAGGCGGCCAGCGCCGTGTCCAGCCCGGCTTCGGGACGCTCATTGTTCCAAGCCATGTCGCAATCGATGAACACCTTCTCGGCCCCGGCGGCGCGCAGCGTGTCGCGCATCTCGTTCAGGGTGGTGGCGGTCTGCGGGGCTTCGAGCTTGGCGTATCCGATGATCATGGCGGCCTCGGTGTCGGCGGGTGAAACCAGTGTGGCGGTCGTCGGCGGATCAGGTGGCGTGCATCAGGAGCAGATAGACCCCGACAAAGACCAGCGTGGTCAGTGTGCCGTGCGCATCGAGGTTCTGCAGAATGGCCTCGAATGTCGGCAGTTTGCGCATCGCAGGCGCGGTCAGCATTTCGTCCAGTTCGGCCGCATCTGCCTGCATGCCATATGCCATCGCATCAAACCGGTTATGGGCCGAAGCCACCGCAAGCTTGCCTTGGTCCAGGCCGATCAGCTGCTGGCCGATCTGGGCCTGAAGGGTTTCGTCCTGAATAAATCCTGCGTCGAACGGTGCCATTTTAAGCTCCATCGGTTTGTGAATATAAGTATTCTTAAACTTTTGTAGCTCATCAAGACAAAAATGAAGTCCAAATATATTTTTCTTTTATGATAATGAATAATGAGATGTTTTGTATTTTGAGACAATTTTGAGACTGCGGAATTCCGCGATTTTCCAACAATCTCGTCCCGAATTTTTGGTGATTTTTGGGACGAATATGAGCGATGAGACACGCCCAAAACAGATGCGCGGGCCTGGTGAGGGCCCGCGCAGGGTGTCTGTCGGCAGAGAGAAGGCGGTGTCAGGCAGAAATGTCAGGCAGCAGCGCGACAATCAGATAAGCCAGGCGACGCACGCGCTGCATCGAGGGCGCAATGTCTGACAGATCGGTGCTCTCCAGACGTCCGCTGCGCAGCGAGGCGGCGACGAAGTTCCAGCGCACGCACATCAGCCAATGCGCCTGCGCCTCGTTGAAGGCATCCGTCGGCCAGGGCATCAGATCTTCAACGAACTGCCGTGCGGTGCGGGCCTCGTGCTGCCATTCGGCATAAGGGCGCAGAGTGAGAACGGCAGGCGCTGTGGTGTCGGGTGTTTCTGGTTGGTTCAGGGTCAGCAATTGTTCGATGGTCAACCGCTCGGCGATGTCATCAAGCCAGCTGGCTGCGTGCAGCAAGCGGCGCAACAAAGCGGGTTCGCTCAGCTTGGCGATGCCGAAGGCCTGGGCGTGCTCGCTCAATTGCCGCAGCGTCAGGCAGCCCGGACCATGCATCAACGCGAGGGCAAGCAGATGCACTGCGCTTGGCACGCCGCGTCTGCGTTGCAGGGCGCCGGCGGCCAGGGCGGTGGCATCCAGATCGATCATCTGACCAATCCGTTCTGCCAGCGACAGCCAGCGCCGCGCATCCACCCGCGCCTGTCGGAACTCCACGACGCTGGCACGCGAGAGCGGTCCGGTGATGGTTGTCTGCACTGAGGAAGAACGTTCGGAGTATTCTGACACGGTGGTATTCCTTCAACCACCAAAACTTAACAAAGCGGTTTGTCTCAAAAAACATGTAAAAAATACCAAACTTAAAAATATCCCCAATAATGTGGAGGATATTCTAATAAATACCAATTAAATGGATTTGTTAGACTCTTCAGTGCTTATAAACGCTGAACAAGAACCCGGCTGCCAGCGCGGCGCTGAGGATTTGCCAGAATGCGAGCGGGTGGCGTTCATAGAATGGACGCGGTCGCATGAAATCCTGCGCGCGTCCCTCTGGCCCGGCTTCGAGGGCGATCAGCATCTCGGTGATGTCGCCGAAGCGATCTTCCGGCTTGCTCGCCATCGCCTGTGCCAGCGTGTGGTCCATCCAGGCGGGCAGGTCGGGGCGGTCGCGCAGCAAGGGGCGCGGTTTGTCCAAGCGCGGGCGGGTGAAGGGTTCAATCTCGCCATGCGGATAATGCCCGCTGAAGGCGCGAAACAGCGTCGCCCCCAGCGCGTAGATGTCTGACCGCTCATCGCCTGGCTGACCGGCGAACAACTCGGGCGCCATGAAGCTGGGAGTGCCGGGAATGTCCGCGCCGGTGAGATCGTCCAGCCCTGGCACGCGCACCACGCCCAGATCGATCAGATGCACACGTCCCTCAGGACCGAGGATGATGTTATCCGGCTTGATGTCGCGATGAATGATGCCCGCGCGGTGCAGTGAGGTGAGCGCACGGCAGAGGCGGATGCCGATGAGGCGGCCTTCCTCCAGGCTGAGCGGTGGCCGGCGGTTGAGGCGGCGCTCCAGCGTCTCACCTTCATAATACGGCATCACGCCATACAGGCGGCTCTGGCGGCCCGGCGGCATTTCGATGGTCTGGCCGATGAACGGGCTGCGGATTTGCGCCGAGACCCAGATTTCGCGCAGGAACGTCGCCCGGAACACGTCATCGGCAGCAGCCCGTGGGCGCGGGAATTTCAGCACCACCCGGCCACCTTCCTGCCGGTCCTCGGCCAGGAACAAGGCGGCGTGGCGGCCGGCGCTGATCTGTTTGACGAGCTGAAACCCATCCACCGTGTCACCGATTTTCGGCAGCGGCGGAATTGGCAATCCTTCCAGCGCCAGACTTAACCCGGCACGGTCGGCGGGGGGGAGCGCGAGCACGTCGGCGACCAGGGCGGTGGCGTTGTCCTGGCTGCCACGGTCGAGCGCCGCCTTGACCAGCGCCTGTGCCGTCTCCTCCGGCCCGCATGCACCTGCCAAGGCGGCGGCGATGTCGCGTTCGGCGAGGCTGCCATGCACACCGTCGCTGCACAGCAGGAAGCGGTCATGCAAGGCCAATGGGTGGTGGGCGTAATCGAGCCGCAGGCCGGGCTCTAACCCGAGGGCGCGGTAGAGCACGTGTTGCATACCCGGCTGGGGAAGGGCGTGGTCTTGGGTCAGCTGCGTCAAGCGTCCGCCGCTGAAGCGGTAAAGCCGGGAATCGCCAACGTGCAGAACATGCGCCGTACGACCGCGCATAATCAGGCCGGTGAAGGTGCAGCCCATGTTGGACAGCGTGGAATCGGTGCGGCCGATGCTGTGAATCCAACGATTCAGACCATCGAGCACCGAGGCGGCGCAGCGGCGCACGCCCCAGCTTTCCGGGCGCTCGTAATAGCCGTCCAGAAAGCCACGCACGGCAATCTCGGCGGCTTCACGCCCGCCAGGATTGCCGCCGATTCCGTCTGCCAGGGCCATCGCATAGCCCGCGCGGTTGGCGTCGTGTGCGCCGGGGCGGGCGGCGGCGGCGAAATCTTCATTCCGCGCCCGCTGCCCGGTGTGTGAAGCGACGCCGATGCCGAGCTTCAGCGTCTCTCCCCGCACCCGCATCTCAGATCCTCCCAACTCAGATGCGCGCCCCCGAAGCCGCACCCCATGTGGTCCGCCAACGCTTCTTGACCAGGATAAGCGAAACCAGCCCCACCAGCACCAGCGCCGCGAAGAACAGGAAGCCCGCCGAGAAATCGCCGGTCATTTCCTTCGACGTGCCGAGCGCCTTGGCCAGGAAGAATCCACCAATGCCGCCGAAGCAGCCGACAAGGCCGGTCATGATGCCGATTTCGCCCTTGAAGCGTTGCGGAATCAACTGGAACACCGCCCCATTGCCCATGCCGAGGCACAGCACGCCAACCGAGAACAGGATCAAGCCACGGATGGCCTGCGTCGGCAGGTCGCTGAACGCCCAACCGGCCACCACCGCCCCCCCCGCATTCACCGGCGCCGGACCCGACGGCAGGAACGAGGCGGCGAAATAGGCGCAAGCGACGATGCCGAACAGCACCTGCAAGGTGCGAATACCGCCGATCCGGTCAGACAATGCGCCACCGATCGGGCGGAAGAATGAGCCGAACGTGACCACGATGGCCACCATCAAACCAGCCGCCACGCCGGAGACATGATACTGGATGGTGAAATACAGCGGCAGTGAATTGGCCAGCCCGACGAAACCGCCGAAGGTGATGAAATAGAAGAACATGAACCACAGGCTGTCCACGTCGGTCATGATCGCCTTGTATTTCGCCCAGGTGACTGGCTTGCGGGGCACCGGGGCTTCCCTGGCCACCAGCATGTAGAAGATCAGCGTGGGAATCAGCGGGATCAGCAGCGTGCCGATGGCGATCTGCCAGCCATAATGCTCGGCAATCGACGGGATCAGCAGCGCATCCAGCGCGGTGCCGACATTGCCCGCGCCCGCGATGCCCATCACGATGCCCTGATAGTGCGGCGGATACCATTTGCTCGCCTGCGGCAACGCCACCGCGAAGGACGCACCGGCCAGGCCGAGAATGACGCCGAGCAACTCCACTTCCACATAAGAGTGCAGACCCACGAACGCGGCATAGGCGATGCCCGCGATGACAATGATCTGCGCGATGCTGCCGGTGATCTTGGCGCCGACATGGTCGCACAGAATGCCCAACGGCACGCGCAGAATGGCACCGGCCAGAATCGGAATGGCGATGAGGGTGAATTTCTCGCCCACCGGAATGTTCAGCTCGCGGGTGATGTAGACGACCAGCGGCCCGAGCGTGACCCAGGTCATGAAGCTGAAATCGAAATACAGGAACGCTGCGAGCAAAGTCGGCCAATGGCCGGACTTTTTGAAGTCTTTCCAATTCACGGTGTGTCTCCTTCTGCGATGGGGCGGGAAGTCATGCGGCGGCCACTTCCGGGATGTGCGCCAAAATCTGGCGCAGTTCCGGGATGCAGGAGCCGCAATTGGTGCCTGCCTTCACAGCGGCGCCGATGGCGTCCACGCTGGTCAGGCCTTGGGTGGCGATGGCGTGCATGATGGTCGCGCGGCCCACCTGATGGCAGGCGCAGATCATCGGCCCGCACGCCGCTGCGGCCTCTCCGGCGGGCATGCCGGCCAGCACGGCGATGCGGTCCGGGGTCGGGATCTCGTCCTGGCTGAACAAGCTGCCGAGCCAGGAAAGCGCCGATTCGTCTGAGGTCGGGGCGGCGAACAGCACTGCGTCGAGCTTGCCGTCGATCAGCCTTGCGGCGCGGAACAGGCCACGGCGGCTGTCGGAGAATGTGACCCAATCCGGCGCATCGCCGAGCATCGCGCCCAACATCTGCCGCCAATCCGCCACCGGCGCGAGGCCGGACAGCCGCATCACGCTATGCTCCACCCCTGCCGCCCGCACCCAGTTCACCGCCATGCCGTCCAGCTTCGGTGCGCTGCGGGTGAGCAACATAGCCTGCCAATGCGTGGGCACGGGAGCGACGCAGACCGGGGTGAATTTCAGCTCGGGCTGGCCGGAGATCGGATCGGTGTGCGGCGCGATCAGGCGACCGACATTCGCATTGGCGGCGAACTGGTCGTTCCAATGCATCGGCGCGAACACCTCGCCCCGGCGCTGGCTGGCATCGTGGGTGAGCTTGAGCATCGCAGCACCATGGGCCGAGGCGACGCGGACCAGATCGCCCTCCTGCAATCCGGCCGCCTCGGCGTCGGCGGGATGCATCGCAAGCCAGGGCTCGGCGCGGTGGGCGGACAGGCGCGGGGATTTTCCGGTGCGCGTCATCGTGTGCCACTGGTCGCGGCTGCGGCCGGTGTTGAGGATCAGCGGAAATGCCGCCGAGGTCGCACTGCGCGGCGGACGGGCGACGGTTGCGATAAAGCGCGCGCGGGCATCCGGGTGATAGAACCGCCCATGGCCGAACAGCCGCGCGGTGCCTTCATGAAGCGTGCGCACCGGCCATTGCACCGGGGCGAGGCGGTCGTAATCGCAGCCGATCAGCCCGCCGAGGTCGAAATCCCGGCTGCCATCATTCTCGAAGGCCGACAGGCGGCAATGCTCGGCAAAGATGTCGGCGGCGTTGCGATAGGCGAAGGTTTCGGCAAAGCCCATGCGGGCGGCGACATCGCAGACGATCGCCCAATCCGCCCGCGCCTCGCCCGGCGGCGGCAGAAACGCGCGCTGGCGGGAGATGCGGCGTTCGGAATTGGTGACGCTGCCATCCTTCTCCCCCCAAGCCAATGCTGGCAGCTTCACATGGGCAGACAGCGTGGAGTCGGTCGCTTCCACCGCTTCGGAGACCACCACGAACGGGCATCTGGCCAATGCCTCGCGCACGAGATTGGTGTCCGTCAGGCTGGCGGCGGGGTTGGTGGCGATGATCCACAGCGCCTTGATCCGCCCGTCATGCACCGCCTGAAACAGATCCACCGCCTTCAGTCCCGGCTTGTGTGCCATCGCGGGGGCGTTCCAGAAGCGACGCACGCGGTCGATGCAGATCGCGTCAAAGCCCATATGGGCGGCGAGCATGTTCGCCAACCCGCCCACTTCCCGCCCGCCCATCGCGTTGGGCTGGCCGGTGAACGAGAACGGCCCCATGCCGGGCCAGCCGATCCGCCCGGTATACAGGTGACAATTGATGATGGCGTTCACCTTGTCGGTGCCGGCACTCGATTGGTTCACCCCTTGAGAATAGACCGTCACCGTCTTGGCGGTGGCGGCGAACCAATCATAGAAGCGGATCAGATCGGCGGGATCGACATCGCATTGCCCCGCCACATCCTGGGTGGCGCGGGCGGCGGACAGGGCGGCATCCAGCCCGTCTGTGTGGGTGTCGATGAAGATGGGATCGGCACATCCGGCCTCGGCCAGATGGGCGAGCAGGCCGTTGAACAACGCCACATCGCTGCCCGGCCGGATCGCCAGATGCAGGTCGGCGGCCTCGGCGGTGGTGGTCCGGCGCGGATCGACGACGACAATCCGCATCGCCGGGCGCCGCTTGCGGGCGGCGAGGATGCGTTGGAACAGCACCGGATGGCACCACGCGGTGTTGGAGCCGACGAGCACCACCAAATCGGCAAGCTCCAGATCCTCGTAACAGCCCGGCACCGTGTCCGCGCCAAAGGCCCGGATGTGCCCCGCGACCGAGGACGACATGCACAGCCGGCTGTTGGTGTCGATATTCGCCGCCCCGATGAAGCCTTTCATCAGCTTGTTGGCGACGTAGTAATCCTCGGTCAGCAGTTGGCCGGAGACATAGAAGGCCACCGACTCCGGCCCGTGCGCTGCGATGACGCGGCCAAATTCAGTGGCGACGCGGTCGAGCGCGCTGTCCCAGTCCGTGCGCGCTCCATCCATCATCGGATGCAGCAATCGGCCTTCGAGAGACAGCGTCTCGCCCAGGGCGGTGCCCTTGACGCACAGGCGGCCAAGATTGGCGGGATGGTCGGTATCGCCGGTCACGCCTGTCGTGGCCGCCGCAGCGCCCGCCTTCACCCCACACCCCACGCCGCAATAAGGGCATGTGGTGGCGAGCAGAGTCTCGCGGGATTGAGAGAGGGGGGCTGCGTCGAACATGTGCACTCCAAGCTGCGAACCAGATTTGCGTCCAACAAACCGACCTCCGAGGAGATCTGTTTGCGGAACACCCTTGTTCCGACCAGCCTACGAACGCGCCATTGCATCGCAGCCGAGAATTGACCCGGCCTTGCTCATCGTTGAGCACCGGGGCGAATGCTCATTTGCAAGGCGCGTACCAAGATATGCACTTATTTTAGGCGAATTTCGATGCGTGTATGATCAATGTTTGTGCGTATTTTAAAAATATCGGGCAATTGCACATAAATTATGCAATTTTGTCATTGCAAGCGCCGTGACGATTGGGCGTTTAACGTTTCGCCCACATCCGCCTGGCCTCAGCCAACGCGGCCGTGACGGACAGCCCGGCATCGCGCGCCCGCAATGCAATCGCCGCCGTGCCGATGATCGCCGCTTCGGCCCCCGGATCAACATTTTCGCCACGCCAGACGGCGACCAGATCGGCCACATTTTGGCTTGCCACCTTCACGCCGCTCGCCAGCGGCTGCCACACCGTCTCGCCCTCTGTCGTCGAGACGGTCAGCGCCTTCAATCCGCTCCATTCCGCCTCGCCGCCGCCGCCTTTCAGCACACTCACCCGGCGACCGAGCAGCGTGCCTGCCCCGAGATGCAGTTCGATATAGGCCGGGTGGAAAACGCCATCCACCGAGGCGCAGGCCCCGGCGGGGTCCAGCAGGCGGCAGGCGGTGTTGAGCGGCGAGCGCAGGCCGAGCACACCGCGCAGGGCCAGCAAATCCGCCAGTTCGGGGTTCAAGGTTTCCAGCGATACGAAGGCAAAGCCACGGCTGGTCAGCGCGCATTCAATCTGTTCGGGCGTGCGTTGCGGAGACAGGCCCAGCGCCTGCATCGACTGCACCAGTGCCTGCCGTCCCGGTCCAGTCAGCGGGCCGTGCATCAGCACGTGCAGCCCGGCACCGGCGAGCAGCAACGCCGAGAGCAGATACCAGGGCAGACCGCGCGTGCGGCCATCGGCATAGCTCGGCCAATCGAGATCGACGCGGCGGGCGAAGCGCCAGGGCAGGCCTGCATGCAAGCGGGCGGCCTCTACCAACCCGGCCATTTCGTCAGCCGCCTCACCGCGATAGCGCAGCAGCATCAGCATTGCCCCGATCTGCTCGCGCGTCGCCTCACCCCGCAACACCATCCCAAGTGCCATCTTGGCTTCATCGCGGGTGAAGGAGCGCGATTTGCCGGGGCCGCGACCCAGAATGCGCACAAAGGGTGCGAAATCATGGGTGTCGGTGTCCACGCGCGCGGGCATTGCGCCCGGATCCGCCAGATCAGTCATGTGCCTCAAGCGCCAGCCATACCGCACCGTCGATGATGCGGGTGGGGATTTTTGGCGCACAACCCACATCGGGCGCAACCGCTTCGCCGCCTTCCAGATCGATCACCCAGGAATGCAGCGGGCAGGTGACGCGATGGCCATGCACGATGCCCTCCGAGAGCGGGCCGTGCTTGTGCGGGCAACGGTTGCGCAGGGCGAACACGCTGTCATCCGAGCAGCGGAAGATCGCGATCTCCCCCTTCGGCGCGGGCAGGGTGCGGGCGCCGAGGCGGGGGATTGCGTCGAGCATGCAGATGCGGCGCCAGCCGATGATCGTCATCGTGTCCATCTCAGGCCTCCACCGCCAAGGGCTTGAATTCCAATGCGTCCACCCCATTGGCCGCCCGCTCCGCCCACGGGTCGTGCTGGGCGAAACGCTGGCTGAACAGGAAGCGTTGATGGGCGGCGCGGCGGCCCTCGGCATCCTCCACCACGCGGGCCTTCACATACTCCATACCGACGCGCTCCACCCACGGCGCGGTGCGCTCCAGATAGCGGGCCTCCTCACGATAGATCTGCATGAAGGCACCGCAATATTCGACAACCTCGTCCTCGGTGGTGACGTGGCACAGCGTGTCGGTGCCGCGCAGATCGATGCCGCCATTGCCGCCGACATGCAGTTCGAAGCCCGACTCGACGCAGAGCACACCGAAATCCTTAATTGAGATCTCCGCGCAGTTCCGGGGGCAACCGGAGACCGCCATTTTGAATTTATGCGGCGTCCAACTGCCCCAGGTCAGGTGCTCCAGTTTCTTGCCGAGCGACGTGCTGTCCTGCGTGCCGAAGCGGCACCATTCCAGCCCCACGCAGGTTTTCACCGTGCGCAGACCCTTGGCATAGGCGTGGCCGGAGACCATGCCCGCCTTGGTCAATTCACCCCAGACGGCGGGCAGATCCTGCTTTTTGATGCCGTACAGGGCAAGGCGCTGGCCGCCGGTGACTTTCACCTCCTTGATGTCGTATTTCCGCGCCACTTCGGCGATGGCGAGCAATTCCTGCGGCGTGGTGGTGCCGCCCCACATGCGCGGAATGACGGAATAGCTGCCGTCCTTCTGAATATTGGCGTGCACGCGCTCATTGATGAAGCGCGAACGGCTGTCATCCTGATATTCACCCGGCCACGCGCACAGCAGATAGAAATTCAGCGCCGGACGGCAGGCGGCACAGCCATCCGCGCTGCTCCAGCCGAAGGCCTCGCGCACCGCCTGTTGCGTCTTCAACCCCTGGCTTGCAATGCCTGTGCGCACCTCCTCATGGGTGGCGGAGGTGCATTTGCACAGGCGCGGGGCCGCTTCGGCGGCAAGCTCGGTGCCCAGCGTGGCGGCGAGGAGTTGCTTCACCTGCCCGGCACAGCTGCCACATGAGGCCGAGGCCTTGGTGTGCGCCTTCACCTCGTCATAGCTTGTCAGGCTTTTTTCAGTGATCGCGGCGACGATATCGCCCTTGCAGACGCCGTTGCAGCCGCAGATCTGGGTGTCGTCAGGCATTTTGGAGAAATCAGGCAATGCCGGTTTGCCGCCGCCCAGTGCTGCGGCTTCGCCCAGGATCATCCGGTCGGCAATCTCCGAGACATCCTCACCTTTGCGCAGTTTCTCGTAATACCACGGGCCATCGGCCACATCGCCATAGAGCACGATGCCGACGAGCTTGCCGCCGCGCAGCACCAATTTGCGATAGGCCCCACGGCGGGCGTCGTTGAGCACGATCTCCTCTTCATCCTCACCCGCATTGAGCAGGCCCGCCGAATACAGATCGATGCCGGTGATCTTCAGCTTCGTCGCACTGGCCTGCGGGGCGAAGATCAGCGCGTCGCCACCGGCCAGATGGTGGGCGGCCACCTTCGCCTGATCCCACAGCGGGGCGACCAGTCCGAAGCACTGGCCGCGATGCTCCACGCATTCACCGACGGCAAAGATGTTGGCATCCGAGGTGGACATGTTATCGCCCACCATGATCCCGCGATTGACCTCTACGCCTGCGGCTTTGGCGAGCGCCACATCGGGGCGAATGCCGATGGCCACCACCACCAGATCGGCGGGCACCTCGCGCCCATCGGCCAGCTTCACGCCGGTGACGCGATCGGTGCCGGTGACGATCTCGGTTTGGCCGTCGGTGAAGAAATTCAGGCCGCGCTCGGTCAAATCCCGCTGCAACAGGCGGCCGGCGGGCACGTCGAGCTGGCGTTCCATCAGCGTCGGCATCAGATGCACGACCGCCACCTCCATGCCGCGCCGCTTCAACCCCCAGGCCGCTTCCAGCCCGAGCAACCCGCCACCGATCACCACGGCACGCCGCTGGGTGGCGGCGGCGGCGATCATGGTATCGACATCCTTGATATCGCGGAACGTGCACACGCCGGGCAGGTTCAGCCCCGGAATCGGCGGCACCAGCGGGCGGGAGCCGGTGGCGAGCAGCAGACGGTCATAGCGAGCGACCACGCCGGCGGCCGAGGTGACGCTGCGGGCTTGCGCGTCGATCTCCACCACCGCATCGCCCGCATGCAGGGTGATGTCGTGCGCCTCATACCATTCGCGGGAATTGATCTCGATCTCATCCACGCTCTTCTCACCGGCGAGCACCGAGGAGAGCATGATGCGGTCGTAATTCACGTAGGGCTCGGCACCGAAAATGGTGATGTCGTAGCGGGTGGGATCGAGCTTGAGCAATTCCGCCACCGTGCGCATCCCGGCCATGCCGTTGCCCACCACCACCAATTTTTCACGCGCCGCGTTCACTTGCCATTCGAACATCGGACCACTCCAGCTTGCAGGAGATGGCCGCCGTCATTGACAGGCCAGGGAAGGGAAAAACGGGGTGTCGGCGCATGCACCGAACCAGGCCCGACCTCATTGCCAGGCAACCCGCGCGCGGCACGCAGCGCCGCTTAGGGTGAGGGATTTGCAAGGGCTGTACCATGTGCAGACCCCAGAATTTGATGGAAATTTATGCAATTGGAAATTTTTATTGCACAAAATTTACACATAAATATTAAATAGCCTAAAATTTCATCATTTGGTGGACGCGCCCGGCGAGATTTGGGCCTCGCTCTTGCGCGTGTTAGGCTGCCTTTACCCCATCGTATGAAGGCCATTGCATGCTGCCGAAGCTTGCCGCCGTGATCTATCCGAAAGGCTGCGCGATCGATGCGCTGCTGGATGGCGCCGTTGTGGCGCTCCAGGCGGAGGGGCTGCGGGTGGCCGGTGTGGTGCAGCAGGCCGATCCGGCAGACCCGGATTGCTGCGACATGTTCGCGCTGCGTGATGTGATGAGCGGTCAATTGACGCCGATCACCGAAAATCGCGGCAAACATGCCACCGCCTGCCGACTCGACCCAAGCGGTTTGGTGCGGGTGGCGGCGCAATTGGAAGCGGCATTGGATCAATCGCCCGATCTGATGGTGCTCAATCGCTTCGGTAAGGCCGAGACCGGGGGCAGTGGATTGCGTTCGGTACTGTCGGAGGCGCTGCTGCGTGGCGTGCCGGTGTTGACGGCGGTGCGCGATATTCATGTCGCCGATTGGGCGGAATTCCATCAGGGCATCGCCGTCGATCTGCCTGCGGACCCTGCGGCTTTACGGGCCTGGGCGCTGTCTGGGCATCAATTTCAGGCAGGGCACAAATCACCTGACTGACCAACTAAATACGCGCAGCACTATGCCCACCTCTGATGCGCCCTACGCGCATGCTGCATGCGCGTTGACGCTTTCAAGGGGTTGGGTCTATGCACATGTCGATTTTGTCATGAGGAGTACGGACCGATGACCGATGTTCGTGAGGCGCTGTTCATTGCGCGAACCACGGATGGACGAACGGTGCGACGCCCGTTGTCCCCGCATTTGCAAATCTACAAGCCGCAGATGACGATGGCCTTGTCGATTATGCATCGCATCACCGGTGTCGCACTGGCGGTGGGCGCGCTGATCCTGGCCAGCTGGCTGGTGGCGGCGGCCTCTTCGGACGCGGCGTTCGACACCGTCTCGATGCTGCTGCACAGCTGGATCGGCAAGCTGGCCCTGCTCGGCTGGACCGCGGCACTCTGGTTTCACTTCAGCACGGGCATCCGTCATCTGTTCTGGGATGTCGGCCATGGCTTCGAACTGCCGCAGGTGCAGGCCTCGGCGCGCTTCGTGCTCATCGCGACCGCGGTGTTGACGCTTGTCACCTGGTTCGCAGGCCTGCTGGCGCTCTGAGGAATACGAACATGTCCAAATCCCCCACCCAGACCATCATGCGTTCGGGCCTCGGTCGTGCGCGCGGCCTCGGTTCGGCCAAGACCGGTGCCGCCCATTGGTTCGCCGAGCGCGCCACCGGCCTTGCACTTGTGCCGCTGACCTTGTGGTTCATCTATTCGGTGCTGTCTTTGCTCGGCGCGCCGCGCGCCGCGGTCGTCGCCTGGGGCGGTCATACGGTGAATGCCACCCTGCTGCTCGCCTTGGTGCTGATCATGTTTCATCACATGTCGATGGGTTTGCAGGTGGTGATGGAAGACTACATCCATAGCGAGAAGCGGCGCTTGGTGTCGGTGCTGTTGATGAAGGCGGTTGTGGGTCTGTTCGGCCTCGCGGCCACCCTGGCCATCATCAAGCTCGCACTCGTCGGCTGAACCAGAAAGCGGATTATCGTCATGAATGCGATCAGCAAGCCCTCTCTGGGCGCCTATAAGATTGTTGACCACACCTACGATGTGGTTGTTGTCGGTGCCGGTGGCGCCGGTTTGCGGGCAACCTTCGGCATGGGGGCCGCCGGCCTCAAGACCGCCTGCATCACCAAGGTCTTCCCCACCCGCTCGCACACTGTGGCAGCCCAGGGCGGCATCGGTGCCGCGCTGGGCAACATGGGTGAGGATGATTGGCGCTGGCACATGTACGACACCGTGAAGGGGTCGGACTGGCTCGGCGATCAGGACGCCATCGAATATATGTGCCGTGAGGCGGTTCCGGCGATTTATGAGCTGGAACATTACGGCGTGCCGTTCTCGCGCACCGAAGACGGCAAAATCTATCAGCGCCCGTTCGGCGGCCACATGCAGGATTACGGCAAGACGCCCGCCATGCGCGCCTGCGCCGCCGCCGACCGCACCGGCCACGCCATTCTGCACACGCTCTATCAGCAGAGCCTGAAGCATGATTGCGAGTTCTTCGTCGAGTATTTCGCCCTTGATCTGATCATGGACGACGAAGGCACCTGCCGTGGCGTGATGGCGTGGAACCTCGAAGACGGCACCATGCATCGCTTCCGCGCCCAGCAGGTGGTGCTCGCCACCGGCGGTTATGGCCGCGCCTATCTCTCCTGCACCTCGGCCCATACCTGCACCGGCGACGGTGGCGGCATGGTGCTGCGGGCGGGGCTGCCGACGCAGGACATGGAATTCGTGCAGTTCCACCCCACCGGCATCTTCCCGGCCGGCTGTCTGATCACCGAGGGTGCCCGCGGCGAAGGTGGCTATCTGACCAACTCCGAAGGCGAGCGCTTCATGGAGCGTTATGCGCCGACCGCGAAAGACCTCGCCTCGCGTGACGTGGTGTCGCGTTCGATGACGATGGAAATCAACGAAGGCCGTGGCGTGGGTCCGCACAAGGATCACATCATGCTGCACCTCGAACATCTGGGGGCCGAGCTGCTCAACGAACGCCTGCCCGGCATTTCCGAGACCGCCAAGGTCTTCGCCGGTGTGGATGTGACGAAAGAGCCGATCCCGGTGCTGCCGACCGTGCATTACAACATGGGCGGTATTCCCACCAATTTCCGCACCGAAGTGCTGCGCCCGACCAAGGACAATCCAGACGCCATCGTCCCCGGCCTGATGGCTGTCGGCGAAGCGGCCTGCGTGTCCGTGCACGGTGCCAACCGCCTCGGCACCAACTCGCTGCTCGACCTCGTGGTGTTCGGCCGTGCCGCCGCGCTGCGGGCTGCCGAGATCATCAAGCCGGGTGCCACACAGGCACCGCTGCCGGCCGGTGCCGGTGACAACGCGCTCGCCCGTCTGGACGCCAAGCGTCACGCCAAGGGCGGCACCACGGTTGCCGCTCTGCGTGACCAGCTGCAGCGCACCATGCAGGCGCACGCCGCCGTGTTCCGCAACTCCGCCTCGCTGACTCAGGGTGTGGAGAAGGTGGCCAATCTCTGGACCGGCCTGGCCGACATCTCGGTGTCTGACCGCTCGCTGATCTGGAACAGCGATCTGGTTGAAGCCCTCGAACTCGACAATCTGATGGGCAATGCGACGGCGACGATGGTCTCCGCCGAGGCCCGCCACGAAAGCCGTGGGGCGCAGGCGCATGACGATTTCCCGGATCGTGACGACGTGAACTGGATGAAGCACACACTCTCCTGGGTGAACGACCAAGGTGAGGTGACGCTGGATTATCGCCCGGTGAAGATGCAGACGCTGACCAACGAAGTGTCTGTGTTCCCGCCCAAGAAGCGCGTCTACTGAGGAGCGACCCAGATGGTTGAATTCAATCTCCCAGCGAACTCAAAGGTTCATAAGGGCAAGTCTTTTCCGGCAAAGGACGCGAAGAACGCCAAAACGTTCAAGATCTATCGCTGGACGCCGGATGATGGTGCCAACCCGCGCACCGATTCCTACGAGATCGATCTCGACAAATGCGGCCCGATGGTTTTGGACGCGCTGATCAAGATCAAGAACGAGGTGGACACCACGCTCACCTTCCGTCGCTCCTGCCGTGAAGGCATTTGCGGCTCGTGCGCGATGAACATCGACGGCACCAACACGCTCGCCTGCCTCAAGCCGATTGCGGATGTGAAGGGCGATGTGAACATCAACCCGCTGCCGCATATGCCGGTGATCAAGGATCTGGTTCCTGATCTGTCGCAGGCTTATGCGCAGTATCGCTCGGTTGAGCCCTGGTTGCAGTCCGAAACCCCGCCGCCGCCGGATGGGGAGCGCCTGCAATCCAAGGAGGAACGCGCGCTGCTCGACGGCATGTGGGAATGCATTCTGTGCTTCTGCTGCACCACCTCCTGCCCCAGCTATTGGTGGAACGGCGACCGCTATCTCGGCCCGGCCACGCTGATGGCCGCCTATCGCTGGATCGCCGATAGCCGCGACGAGCGCACGGGTGAGCGTCTGGATGCGCTGGAAGATCCCTTCAAGCTCTATCGCTGCCACACCATCATGAACTGCACGCAGACCTGCCCGAAGGGTCTCAATCCCGCCAAGGCGATCGGCGAGATCAAGTCCAAGCTGGCGGAGCGTCAGGGCTAATGGCATTTCGCGGCTCCCTGGCAGAGCCTGGGGGCCGCCTTGCCGCTTGGATCGATGCGCTTTTTGTCGATCATGCCGTGTTTCGCCTGCTGTGGAGCAATTTCGGCACGGTGATTCCGGGCAAGCTCTACCGCGTCAACCACCCCACACCGGGGCGGTTGGCCCGATTGACGCGACGTCTCGGCCTGAAAACCCTGATCAATGTGCGCGGTCATCGCCAATGTGGGGCGGATGCCTTGTCGCGCGACGCGGCGCAGCGTTTGGGGCTCATTCACATCGACATGGCGTTCGAAAGCCGTGGTGCCCCGCATCGCGACCGCATTCTGCGCTTTGCCGAGATCTATCGCACCCTGCAAACGCCTGCGCTGTTGCATTGCAAATCCGGCGCGGATCGCGCGGGTTTGGCTTCAGGCTTGGCGATTTTGTTCGAGGGCGGCACGGCTGCGCAGGCGATGACGCAACTCTCCTGGCGTTTCGGCCATTTCAGCCGCTCCAACACCGGCATTCTGGACGCCTTTTTCCGCCTCTACGCCGAGACCGCCGAGGGCCGGATTCCGTTTCTGGAGTGGGTGGCGACCGAATATGATGAAGTCGCCCTACGCGCCTCGTTCCGCTCGCACGGCCTGTCGAATTTTCTCAACGATTACGTCTTGGCGCGCGAATAGCCGGTCTTTGTCGGGCGTGATATGACAACCCGGAGAAACGTCCCGGCACGAGATACATGAGCAAGACTTCCCGCGCGGCCCCTTTTCCGATGGAGCAGAGCATTGGCTCGCAGGTCCGTCGCACGCATCGCCTGTTCGCCCAGGCGCTGCAAGCAGCCCTCGCACCGCAGGAAATCCCGCTCGGCATGTGGTATTTCCTCCGCGCCTTGTGGGAGGAGGACGGCCTGACCCAGCGCGAGATCAGCGAGCGCGTCGGTGCCACCGCGCCCACGGCGGTGGAACAGCTGCGCAATATGGAAAAGCGTGGCCTGCTGTCCCGTCGTGCCAGCGAGGAGGATCGCCGCAAGGTGCATTTCCACCTCACCGAGCTCGGCCGTTCGGTGGAAACCGAGTTGCTCGCCTATGCCGAGGGGGTGAACCGCATCGCGATGGAAGGCTTCACCGAAGGCGAGATCGGCTTCCTGCGGCTGGCGCTGATGCGCATGCAGGACAATCTGGCGAAGGCGAAGGGGTAGAGCGTGATGATTGCGGGTCGCAACTTGACCACTCGCACCCGTCATTGTGGCACGCAGTGCCGCACTCCACCGCTGTGTTTGGCTGCCCCCACCCCAACCCGTCATTGTGGCACGAAGTGCCGCAATCCACCGCTGTGTTTGCCTGCATCTCGATGGATGGCAGCACTTCGCGCGTCATGACGAGGGGATGGGAGTTTAACCCTGCCCACCCTAACCCGTCATTGTGGCACGAAGTGCCGCAATCCACCGCTGTGTTTGGCTGCATCGCGATGGATGGCTGCGCTGCGCGCGCCATGACGGGGGATGGGAGTTCAACCCTGCCCCACCCCAACCCGTCATTGTGGCACGCAGTGCCGCAATCCATCGCCGCGTTTGCCTGCATCTCGATGGATGGCAGCACTTCGCGCGTGATGACGCGGGATGATGGTTCAGCCCTCAATCATCACGTTCTAAAATCCAAACCTTACGGCTTTGGCGGAATCGGCGTCGGTGTCAGGAACGGGGCGAGCGTCTCGCTCTGCACTGGCTGCGCCACCACAGGCGCGGGGGCGGCGGAGGTCGGAGTGGTTTGCATATAGGCGTGCAGCGATTTGCGCACCTGGAACTCAAACTCCACATTCATATCGGTCATCATCTGATTGACCAACTGATCCAACGTTGCACGCGTGGCGTTCGGGGCGTCATTGTCATAATCGATGGTGCGCGACACGCGGGCCTCGGCATAGCCGGTTTTGCTGCCATCGGAGGTCGCCACTTCCAACTGCACCGCCAACGAGCCCTTCAGCTTGTCATGATCCGGCACGATGGACGCCTCATCCACCTTGAACACCGCCTGACCAGACGAGCCGTCGCCAAGCAGCCGATCGCGCGCCATGGTGCGCAAGACGTCGGCGGGTTTGTTCGGGGCGAGGATGGCCATATCGCGGTTGTCACGCGCGGGGGGCGTACGGTCATCGATCTCGATATTGGCAACGTTGAGATGCAGCTTGGTCAGATAGCTGTAATTCGGCTTCGGATAATTCCGGGCCGCCTCGTCGCTCGAACAGGCGGCAAGTATCAGCGGTGTGACAAGGCAGGCGCACACGGCGGCGCGGCGCGTCCAGGCATGGATGTTCATGTTCAGTGCGTCTCCGGTGAGGCGTTATGCGTGGGAATGGCGGGGCCGACCTCGGTGCGGTCGAAGCGGAATTCCATGTTGCAGAATTCGCAGGTCATGGTGATCGCACCCTCCTGCTGCATGTGATCGAGGTCATCGGTGCCGAAAGTGGCCAGCACTTCCGACAGGCGGGCGCGCGAGCAGCGGCAGCCGTAATTCAGTTTGCGCGGCCGATCCGCCGCCACACCCTCGTTGCCGAACAGCCGCCACAGCAGATGCTCGGCCGGCAGCGCATCGTCGAGCAATTCGCTGTCTTTGACGGTGGTGGCCAGCACCAGGGCCGTTGCCCAGCTGTCGTCCTGCGCCAGCATGTCCATCTCGGGATCAACGCCACCGGCCCCGGCAATGCGTTCCAACACCAGGGCCGAGGCGCGCCAGCCATGTTCGGTTTCGGCGCAAGCAAGGCGGAGGAAGCAGGCGGTCTGTTCGGAAGCGTGGAAGTAATGCAGCGCCATCTCCTCCAGCGTCTCGCCCTCCAGCGCCACGATGCCCTGATGCCGCTCCATATCCGGCCCCTGATCGACGGTGAAGGCCAGATAGCCCTCGCCCAGCAATTGCTTGGGGGTGGGGTGCGGGTGTTCGGCGAGCAAGGCGTTGAGCTTGTCGTCGTCCACGCTGGCATAGCCCCGCAGCGCGCCGCCATCGGTGCAATCGGCGAGCAGCATGCGCACCGGACCATCGCCCTTGATTTGCAGCGAGAAGGAGCCGGTGAATTTCAGCGCCGTCGCCAACGCCGCCACCGCAACCAGGGCCTGCCCGGCCAGCGGGGTGACGCAAGGCGGGTAGTTATGGCGATCCAGCAGGGCTGCGGCGAGCGGGCCGAGCTTGATCAGCCGACCGCGCACCGGGCGCAGCGGCAGATAGAACGGATTGACCCCACGCGGCACGGCAATGTCAGGCACGGCGGGACGGCTTTGGTCGAGAAAGGCAGGTGCGTTATCCATGATCGCCAACATAGGCAATCTTTGCCGTCATTGCGAGAAGCCGCCCTATGCGATCTCAGCGAATGCCGCGCGCACCTTCGGGCTGCACAACGCCGCCAACTCGGCCTCATGCAGATAGCTCGGCATCAGCCGGTCAATGGTTGCATCGCGTTGGCTGGCGGGATGGAAATAGATCTCGCTCAATCCCTCCGGCAAAGCAGGGGCCAGGCGCAAAAGCTTGTCCTCGGTCATCGCCCCGGTCCAGGCGAGGCCAAACACCGAATCATTGGTGGCAAGCCCCGCCGCGCGGGCCTTGTGGCGCAGAACGCGCGTCCATTGGCGCATCGCCCAGGCACCGAAACCCGGATTTTCGCCGCAACGGCGCATCACATCGCCGGGCTCGCTGGGAATACGCAGGCCGGGCAGGCGATATTGCCAGCCGGCATCGATCATCAGATCGGCGACGGTTGGGTGCAGATGCATGTGCTTATGTGCATCGGCATGGGCGAGCGTGAGGCCGGTTGCCGCAAAGGCTGCGAATTGCGCGCGGATTTCGGCGCGCAATTGGGCATGCACCGTGGATGAGAAAAAATAGCGCAACCCCAACCGCAATTGGTCCGACGGAAATTGCCCGCTCTCATCCACCAGATCCGGAATGGCCTCATAGGGCAGCACCGCCGGCCCTTCGATGACCACCAGATGCAGTCCCACCCGCAGATTGGGCAGGCGCTTGGCCCGCTCCACCGCATCAGCGGCGGCGGGAGCGCCCACCATCAGGCTTGCGGCATTGAGCACACCCTCGCGATGGGCGCGCTCAATGCCTTCATTGACGGCTTCCGACAGGCCGAAATCATCGGCCGTGAAGATCACCCGACGCGACACAGCCCGATCAGGCGGCATTCCGTTCGCGCAGGAACTGGAAGAATTCCACCCCCTCGCGCAGACGGCGCTTCATCATGTCCGGGCTGGTGATCATCTCGCCGACGATCGCGCCGATTTTCGACGGGCGGAAATAGAACTTCTTATAGAAGGTCTCCACGTTCTCGAAAATCTCGGTGTGCGTCAGATGCGGATAGTGCAGCGGCGCAATCTGCACGCCGTTCTCGTCGATCATCTCGGCGTGCTCGGCATCGAACCAGCCGTTTTCCACCGCCTGTTGATACAGGAACGTGCCCGGATAGGGGGCGGCCAGCGAGACCTGCAACGTGTGCGGGTTGATCTCCTTGGCATATTCGATGGTCTGCTGAATCGTCTCGCGCGTCTCGCCCGGCAGGCCGAGGATGAAGGTGCCGTGGATTTTGATGCCCAGCTCGTGGCAATCCTTGGTGAACTTCTTCGCCGTCTCGATCAGCAAGCCCTTCTTGATGTTGTGCAGAATCTGCTGATTGCCGCTCTCATAGCCCACCAGCAGCAGGCGCAGGCCGTTGGCCTTGAGCACTTCAAGCGTCTTGCGCGGCACATTCGCCTTGGCATTGCACGACCACGTCACCCCCAACTTGCCCAGACCCTTCGCGATCTCTTCGGCGCGGGGCAGATTATCGGTGAAGGTGTCGTCGTCGAAGAAGATTTCCTTCACGTTCGGATGGTTGGCCATGATCGACTTCACCTCGGCGATCACGTTCTCCGGCGAGCGGACGCGGTAGTTGTGACCCCCGACGGTCTGCGGCCACAGGCAGAACGTGCAACGGCTTTTGCAGCCACGACCGGTGTAGATCGACACGTAGGGATGCTTCAGATAGCCGATGAAGTAATCCTCGATGCGCAGATGCTTGGAATACACGTCCGACACCCAAGGCAGGCTGTCCATGTTTTCCAGGATCTCGCGATCCTTGTTGTGGACAATGTTGCCGGCGTCATCGCGATACGAAATTCCATCGATCTCCGCCCACGGCTTGCCGGAGGCGACGTCGAGGATGGTGAAATCGAACTCATTGCGGGCGACGAAATCGACCGGCAGGCCCTGTTCCAGGCTTTTTTGCGCTTCCACGGCCACTTTCGCGCCGATGAAGCCGATCTTGATGGCCGGATTGGCCTCTTTCAGCATCGCCGCCACCTTCACATCCTTGGAAAAGGACGGGGTGGAGGTGTGGATGATGCACAATTCGTTCTGCTTGGCCGCTTCCAGCACGCGGTCCATGCCGATCTTGGCCGGAGGGGCGTCGATCAGGGTGGAGCCTGGGATCAGCGCGGCGGGCTGTGCCAACCAGGTCGGGAACCAGAAGCTCTTGATCTCGCGGCGTGCCTGATAGCGAGAACCGGCGCCGCCATCGAAGCCGTCAAAGGAAGGCGGTTGCAGAAAGAGCGTCTTCATCATGGCAGTACTTGTCCTTCAGGTGCCGAGAGAGGCACATCTTCTGGGTCAGTCGGATTTTTTGTCTGTGGCGTGGGTATGCATGATATTGCCCCGCCATTCCACTGTGTCGCTCGCATAACTGGCGAGGAAGACCGCCATCGACAAGAGGTCGCGCAGTGGCAACAGCCAGATTGGTGCCTTCGTCGCCCGGCCCGCCGCCACCAGCCCCAGGGCACCATCGATGCCGGTGGCGGCCAGGATGCGGCCGAACCAGGCGAAGAGGAACAATTCCTCGCCATAGAGGAAATATCCGCCCGCCGACGCGAACGCCCAGGCGGGAATCGCCCAGACCAGCGGGTATTGAATGGCCGAGGCTGCGAATTCGAGCGGCACCAGCGACAGGATGGTGCGCGACCAGCGCAGCTCATGGCTGAACAAGGCGCGGAAGCTGGTCTCCGGCACTGTTGTGGACGGCACGGTGGTGGCCATGCGGATGTTCAGGCCAAGCCCGCGCACCAATTGGCCGAGCACATTGTCATCTGCCAGATGGCCCGCCAGCGCCTGCAAACCGCCAATCCGGGTGAGGGTGTCGCGGTGCAGCGCCATCGTGGCACCCAGACAATCCTCGCGCCCGAGTGCGCGCGACATCAGCGCGCCCGGCAGGAATGAGTGATTGATCGTCGATGCGCCAAGCACCGCAGGCATCCCCTGATTCGCAGCCAGACCGGCATAGAGCGTGGTGACAAGGCCCACATTCGGCGCACCGAATTCCACCGCCACCCGGCGCAGATAATCCGGCGCGCAATGCAAATCGCTGTCGGCAATAACGATGTGATCGTATTTCGCCACACGATACATGTTGATCAGATTGGCAACCTTGCGGTTGGTGCCGTGCGGTGTGGGATCGATGACCAGATCGATCTCATGCTCAGGGAAGCGCGCCTTGAGGCGCTCCACCACGGCAATCG
The DNA here is from genome assembly GCA_031291725.1 of Acetobacteraceae bacterium. GTDB lineage: Bacteria > Pseudomonadota > Alphaproteobacteria > Acetobacterales > Acetobacteraceae > CAIQQQ01. Next base: position 2,981 of record JARLIM010000033.1, on the reverse strand, counting down.
CCGGATCATCCGCGCGCTGAACGCCGAAGATCACCTGAAAGCACGGATAATCCTGCGCGCAAACGCTGGCGAGGGCGGCTTCGAGCAGCGGCTCGTCGCCATGCAGCGGCTTGAGCAGCGTCAGCGGCGGGAGGTCGCCGGTGGCGGTTGGTTTGGTGGCCGCGAATCTCTGCGCCTGTTGCCAGCCCATCAGCGCCTGCCCGATGCCGGCCAGCGTCAGCAAACCAAACAGCGCCGCCAGGGCGATCATCATCGGACCCGCCGGTTCAGGAGGCGGTGCCGGCGGCCAGATTGGCCACCTTGCTGCGCAGGCTGTCGATCAACTTGCTCGCATCGCCCGCACCCAACAGCGCCCGGAAATCCGAGCGCGTGACGGCCACGCGGCTGATGGAACCATCGAGCAGAATATCCACCACGTGCCACACGCCGTCAGTCTCGCGCATCACATAGTCGAGCTTGGTGATATCGCCATTGGTGGCCACGATGCGGCTGGGCACCACCACATCGTTCTCAACCTTGCGGTTGTCGTGGTCGATGATGAATTTTTCGCCGTTAAAGGCGTCGAAATTCGCCACGTAGCTGGCGACGGTGAATTGGGTGAACACCTCCAGCAGTGAGGCTTTCTGCTCGTCTGGTATCGTCGGCCAGCGCACATTGCCCACCGAATTGCGCAGCAGCAGCGGCAGATCGAACACCTTCTCCACCACGGGGCGCAAAGCGGCGGCGCGTTCGGCGAACGGCTTGCCGTGGCCGGCGTGCATCGCGTCGAGAATGGCGGCATTCAGCGCAATAATTGGCTGCGTGGCCGGGTCGGCATCCTCAGCCTGAGAAGTCACGGCCCAAATCAGGCACGGCACGGCGCATAGGGCCGCGATCAACGCGCGTCGTTTCATGGCAGACGGCCTTCGCAGCTTGCCGCCTGTGACGAAATGTATCCGATCAGTGGCGGGTTTATCCGAGGCCGAAAAGCGGTGCAGGCGGTCAACATGGTGGATGGACTGCTCCGTCAGGCTTACCGGAGAGAAACCGGAACGGCATGACGCAGTGCAAACACTACTCGTCACGCTCCATTCGTGGCATACAGTCACGCACGCGATGTCGCAAGCCGGGCTTGCGCGGGGCGGGGGCGACAATTTGTAGGTTCGTCCCTATGTGGCGGGAAAGCTTCGGGAGAGTGTGGATGCTGAAAGTGGTTCTGGCCCAGCCGCGCGGCTTTTGTGCGGGTGTTGAGCGCGCGATTGAGATTGTGGAGCGGGCGCTGAAGAAATTCGGCCCGCCGATTTATGTGCGGCATGAAATTGTCCACAATCGCCACGTGGTGGAAAGCCTGCGTGCGCGCGGTGCGGTGTTCGTCGATGAGCTGGACCAGATTCCGCCCGGTGCGATGACGGTGTTTTCCGCGCATGGTGTGGCCAAGCGTGTTGAGGAAGTCGCCAAGGAGCGCGGCCTGCCGGTGATCGATGCCACGTGCCCGCTTGTCACCAAGGTCCATAATGAAGGTCGTCGTTATGCGGCTGCCGGCAAGGAGTTGATCCTGGTTGGCCATGCCGGTCATGCCGAAGTGGAAGGCACTATCGGCCAGATGCCCAGCCGCGTGCATCTGGTGCAGACGGTGGCCGATGTGGCGACCCTCACCCCGGATCACCCGGAGGCGCTGGCCTACATCACCCAGACCACGCTGTCGGTGGACGACACGCGCGGCATCATCACCGCCTTGAAGGAGAAATTCCCCTCCATCGCCGGCCCTGATGTGCGCGACATCTGTTACGCCACGCAGAACCGTCAGCAGGCGGTGCGCGATCTGGCCAATGCGGTGGATGTGATCCTGGTTGTCGGTTCCAAGAACAGCTCGAACTCCAACCGTCTGCGCGAGATCGGCGAAGAGTTGGGCAAGCCTGCTTATCTGATCGACGACGCCAGCCTGTTGCAGCGTGAATGGTTCGACGGCATCGCCACGGTGGGCGTCACCGCCGGTGCGTCGGCCCCGGAATTGCTGGTGCAGGGCGTCATCGACGGGCTGCGGGCGTTCGGGGAGGTGGACGTCACCCTGATGGAGGGAGTGGCAGAAGACGTGAAATTCCGCTTTCCACCCGAATTGGCGGATGCCTGATAAGCCTTCCTTAACCCATTCACCGGATACTGCCTGCAATGGCAGGGGTATTCGGCGATGGATGGCGGGGGTGATACGCTGAGTGATGCGCGCTTGCGCATGGTGCGCCAATTGGCGGAATTCCAGAAATTTCACGTGGCTCTCGCCGTGCAATCCAGTGCGCTGAAGAAATTCGGCAATAATGGTGAGGGGTTGGCCGAAATTCGGCTGGCCTATGAGATGCTCGAACAATATCTCGCGCAGACGGACGCATTTTTGGAAAACATGCGGGGTCGGTTCGATGCACGGCTGGGCGTGTTGCGTCGGGCCGAACCGCAGTTGGATGGACGACCCAACCGTGCGGATATGGCCCCCGGACATAACGAATTTTGGCTGGAATTCTCTCGGCTGACAGCGGTGCTGCGCCGGATTGCACGCAGATCGGAGCTGTAGGGCGGCTTCACGACCCGCCTTTGTGGTCTTGGGGCAGATGATGTTGGTTCGAAACTTGACCACCCCCCTGCGTCATTGCGGCACGTAGAGCCGCAATCCTGCCCACCCTAACCCGTCATTGTGGCACGCAGTGCCGCAATCCACCGCAGGGCTTGGCTGCATCGCAATGGATGGCTGCGCTCCGCGCGCCATGACGGGGGGATGTGGGTTCAATCCTGCCCACCCTAACCCGTCATTGTGGCACGCAGTGCCGCAATCCACCGCGGGGCTTGGCTGCATCGCAATGGATGGCTGCGCTCCGCGCGCCATGACGGGGGGATGTGGGTTCAATCCTGCCCACCTCAATCCGTCATTGTGGCACGCAGTGCCGCAATCCACCGCAGGGCTTGGCTGCATCGCAATTGATGGCTGCGCTGCGCTGCGCGCGCCATGACGGGGG
>JARLIM010000032.1 GCA_031291725.1 Acetobacteraceae bacterium | reverse complement strand
GGGGCACGTGCACGGCCATTTGGTCGCCGTCGAAGTCGGCGTTGAACGCCGCGCACACTAGCGGGTGGACCTGGATCGCCTTGCCGTCGACCAGCACCGGCTCGAAGGCCTGGATGCCCAGGCGGTGCAGGGTCGGCGCGCGGTTGAGCAGCACGGGGTGCTCGCGGATGACCTCTTCGAGGACGTCCCACACGACCGTCTTACGGCGCTCGACCATGCGCTTGGCCGACTTGATGTTCTGGGCGACCTGCGTCTCGATCAGGCGCTTCATGACAAAGGGCTTGAAGAGCTCCAGGGCCATCATCTTGGGCAGGCCGCACTGGTGGAGCTTGAGCTGGGGGCCGACCACGATGACCGAGCGGCCCGAGTAGTCCACGCGCTTGCCCAGCAGGTTCTGGCGGAACCGCCCCTGCTTGCCCTTGAGCATGTCGGAGAGCGACTTCAGCGGGCGCTTGTTGGCGCCGGTGATCGCACGGCCGCGACGACCATTGTCGAACAGGGCGTCAACGGCTTCCTGCAACATGCGCTTCTCGTTGCGCACGATGATGTCCGGCGCGCGCAGTTCGATCAGGCGCTTGAGGCGGTTGTTGCGGTTGATCACGCGGCGATACAGATCGTTTAGATCCGACGTTGCAAACCGGCCACCATCCAGCGGCACCAGCGGACGCAGTTCGGGCGGAATGACCGGGATCACGTCCAGGATCATCCACTCCGGCTTTGCACCGGATTCGGCGAACGCCTCGATCAGCTTCAGGCGCTTGACGATCTTTTTGCGCTTGGCCTCCGACGTGGTCTCCTTCAGATCCTGGCGCAGCTCAACCTTCTCGGCATCGCTGTCGATGCGGGTGAGGATGTGCTTGATCGCTTCAGCGCCGATGGCCGCCGTGAAGGCGTCTTCGCCGAATTCGTCCTGCTTGTCGAGCAGCTGATCTTCGGTCAGCAGCTGATGCATCTTCATGTCGGTCGTGCCGGGTTCCAGCACAACGTAGTTCTCGAAATACAGAACCTTCTCAAGCTCTTTCAGCGTGAGATCGACCATCAGGCCGATGCGGCTCGGCAGCGACTTCAGGAACCAGATATGGGCCACCGGCGAAGCCAGTTCGATATGCCCCATCCGTTCGCGGCGCACCTTGGCGAGGGTGACTTCAACACCGCACTTCTCGCAGATGATGCCGCGGAACTTCATGCGCTTGTACTTGCCGCACAGGCACTCATAGTCCTTGATCGGGCCAAAAATGCGCGCACAGAACAGGCCGTCGCGTTCCGGCTTGAAGGTGCGGTAGTTGATGGTTTCCGGCTTTTTGATCTCGCCGTAGGACCAGGAGCGGATTTGCTCCGGTGACGCCATCTGGATGCGGATCTGATCGAAATTCAGCGACTGGCCAGTCTGGCCCAGAATCTTCATCAGCTCGTTCATGCTGAAACCCCCGAATCCGCCGGGGCATTACCCCGGCGGGACTTGGAAAAAAGCGGCGTGGTCAGAAAGCGGTGCTCAAGCCGGCCGCATATCGAGATCGACATTCAGGCCGAGCGACTTCAGTTCTTTCACCAGAACGTTGAAGCTCTCCGGAATGCCGGCTTCGAAGTTGTCCTGCTCACGCACGATCGCCTCGTAGACCTTGGTGCGGCCGGACACGTCGTCCGACTTGACCGTCAGCATTTCCTGCAAGGTGTAAGCGGCGCCGTAGGCTTCCAGAGCCCAGACTTCCATTTCACCGAAGCGCTGACCACCGAACTGCGCCTTACCACCCAGCGGCTGCTGCGTGACCAGCGAGTACGGACCAATCGAGCGTGCATGAATCTTGTCGTCAACCAAGTGATGCAGCTTGAGCATGTAGATGATGCCCACAGTCACTTTGCGTTCGAACGGCTCACCGGTGCGGCCATCGACCAGGGTCATCTGACCCGAGCGCGGCAGGCCGGCCTTGCCGAGCATGCCTTCGATATCGTCCATGCGGGCACCGTCGAACACCGGGGTGGCGATCGGAATGCCCTTGGTGACATTGCGGCACAGCTCGACGAGTTCGTCGTCGTCCATCGGCAGGATCTGCTCGTTGAAGATCTTCTCGCCATAGGAGTTCTTCAGCGCGTCCAGCAGTTCCTGACGCATCTGACCGCCACGGCGATATTCTTCGACCAACTCACCGATCTGCTTGCCGAGGTTGCGGCAGGCCCAACCGAGATGGGTTTCGAGAATCTGACCCACGTTCATGCGCGACGGCACGCCCAACGGGTTCAGCACCAGATCGACCGGCGTGCCATCCTCAAGGAAGGGCATGTCTTCGATCGGGTTGATGCGCGAAACCACACCCTTGTTGCCGTGACGACCGGCCATCTTGTCGCCCGGTTGCAGCTTGCGCTTCACCGCCACGAACACCTTGACCATCTTCATCACGCCCGGCGGCAATTCGTCACCGCGCTGGAGCTTTTCGACCTTCTGCTCGAAGCGTGCCTGCAGCTTGCCAACGGCGGCGTCGTATTCGCGCTTGAGCAGCTCGATCTCGGCCATCACCGCATCGTCCTGCACGCCAATGTGGCGCCACGCACCGCGTGGGAACTCAGCGAGGACTTCCTCAGTGATCACGGTGCCGGTCTTCAAGCCCTTGAAGCCGCCGGCAGCCACCTGGTTGAGCAGCTTTTCGCGCATACGGGCGAGGAAGGAACGCTCCTGGATCGCCTTTTCGTCGTCACGATCCTTGGCCAGACGTTCGATTTCCGAACGCTCGATCGCCATGGCGCGTTCGTCCTTGTCCACGCCACGGCGGGAGAAGACGCGAACGTCCACGATGGTGCCAGTGGTGCCGGGCGGCAGCTTCAGAGAGGTGTCACGAACGTCGGACGCCTTTTCACCAAAGATGGCGCGCAGCAGCTTCTCTTCCGGCGTCATCGGGCTTTCACCCTTCGGCGTGACCTTGCCGACCAAAATATCGCCCGGATTCACTTCCGCGCCGATATAGACGATGCCAGCCTCGTCGAGGTTCTTCAGCGCCTCTTCACCCACATTTGGAATGTCGCGGGTGATTTCTTCCTGACCCAGCTTGGTGTCGCGCGCCATCACTTCGAATTCTTCGATGTGGATGGAGGTGAACACGTCATCGCGGGCGATGCGCTCGGAGATCAGGATGCTGTCTTCGAAGTTGTAGCCATTCCACGGCATGAAGGCCACGAGGGCGTTGCGGCCCAGCGCCAATTCACCCAGTTCCGTCGACGGGCCGTCAGCGATGATGTCGCCTTCAGACACGCGATCGCCCACGCGCACCAGCGGACGCTGGTTGATGCAGGTGGACTGGTTGGAGCGCATGAACTTGCGCAGACGATAAATGTCCACACCCTTCGTCGTGCCATCCTCAGCGGTGGCACGCACCACGATGCGGGCACCGTCGATCTGGTCGATGATGCCTTCACGCTTGGCCACAATCGTCGCACCCGAGTCACGGGCGACGGCTGCTTCCATGCCGGTGCCCACGAGCGGCGCATCGGCACGCACCAGCGGCACCGCCTGACGCATCATGTTCGAGCCCATCAACGCGCGGTTCGCGTCATCGTTCTCAAGGAACGGGATCAGCGCTGCGGCGACAGACACCAACTGCTTCGGCGAGACGTCGATGGCAGTGACTTCTTCCGGCTTGACCAGACGGAAATCGCCCTGCTTGCGCACCGAGACCAGATCGGCGGTCAGGTTGCCATCTTCGTCCATCTTGGCGTCAGCCTGGGCGACGACCAGCTTTTCCTCTTCCATGGCGGAGAGGTAGCGCGGCTCTTTCTGAACCTGACCGTCGCGGACGAGCATGTACGGGGTTTCGATGAAACCGTATTTGTTCACCTTGGCGAAGGTGGCCAGCGAGTTGATCAGACCGATGTTCGGGCCTTCCGGCGTCTCGATCGGGCAGATACGGCCATAATGCGTCGGATGCACGTCGCGCACTTCGAAACCGGCGCGCTCACGCGTCAGACCGCCAGGGCCAAGCGCTGAGAGGCGACGCTTATGCGTCACTTCCGACAGCGGGTTGGTCTGGTCCATGAACTGCGACAGCTGCGAGGAGCCGAAGAATTCACGCACGGCCGCTGCGGCAGGCTTGGCGTTGATCAGATCGTGCGGCATCACGGTGTCGATATCGACCGAGCCCATGCGCTCACGGATCGCGCGCTCCATCCGCAACAGACCCAGGCGATACTGATTTTCCATCAGCTCGCCCACCGAACGCACGCGGCGATTGCCGAGATTGTCGATGTCGTCGATCGAACCGCGGCCGTCCTTGAGGTCGCACATCATCTTGACGGTCTTGAGGATGTCTTCCTTGCGCAGCACGCGCACGGTGTCCTCGGCGTTGATGCCCAGGCGCATATTCATCTTCACGCGACCAACCGCCGACAGATCGTAACGGTCTCCGTCGAAGAACAGGCCACGGAACAAAGCCTCGGCGGTTTCCGGGGTCGGCGGTTCACCCGGACGCATGACGCGGTAGATGTCGATCAGCGCGTCGTCACGGTTGTTGTTCTTATCCACCGCCAGCGTGTTGCGAATCCACGGGCCAGTGGACTGATCCACCGCCAGCGTCGGCAACACGGTGATGCCGGCATCTTCCAGCGCGGTCAGACGGGCTTCGGCCAGCTCTTCGCCAGCTTCACCGTAGATTTCGCCGCTGTGCTCGTTGACCAGATCGACGGCAATGAAACGACCGAGCAGATCGGTGCGCCCGACGAGCACTTCGCGGGTCTTCTCCGCGATTCTCTTGGCAGCGCGCGAGGACAATTTCGCCTCGGCTTCGGCCACCACTTCGCCGGTTTGAGCGTCTACCAGGGCTTCGAGCAGCTTCACGCCACGGAATGCCTCAGGATCGAACGGACGCGCCCAGCCCTTGGCGGTGCGGGTGAACACCACCTGACCATAGAACACCGAGAGAATTTCCTCAGGGTCCATGCCACGGATTTCATTGATATCGACCGTCTCACCCTTCGCTTCGCGCGCAGCGCGCAGGGCGACGGTGTTCTCCGATTCCAGCGCATACAGCAGCGTCGTCACCGGCAGCTTGCGCTTACGGTCGATGCGCACATAGACAAGATCCTTCGAGTCGAACTCGAAATCCAGCCACGAGCCGCGATATGGGATCACGCGGGCGGCGAAGAGATATTTGCCGCTGCTATGCGTCTTGCCCTTGTCGTGATCGAAGAACACACCGGGCGAGCGGTGCATCTGCGAGACGATCACGCGCTCGGTGCCGTTGATGATGAAGGTGCCGTTATCGGTCATGAGCGGCATATCGCCCATGTAAACCGGCTGTTCCTTGATGTCGCGGATCGAGCGGGAGCCAGTGTCCTCGTCGATGTCCCACACAATGAGACGGAGAATCACCTTCAGCGGAGCGGCGAAGTTCAGGCCGCGCTGAATGCATTCCTCAACGTCATATTTCGGCTCTTCCAGCTCGTAATAGACGAACTCAAGCCGACCACGGCCAGCGAAATCGTCAATCGGGAAGACCGATTTGAACACTTCCTGCAGGCCGGTGTTCGTCCGGCTATCAGGAGGAGTGTGCATTTGCAGAAACGCTTCGTAGCTCGACCGCTGCACATCGATCAGATTGGGCATCGTCGCGACTTCGGCAATACGCCCAAAGCTCTTGCGGATGCGCTTCTGGCCGGTGAAGGACCTCGTGATCGCGTTCATGCCTGTCCTGATCCCCGTGGTTCGAAAGCCAAATCAACTCAACAACATCATCGCCGCGCTGGGCGACCTTCGCCCAAAACGCGGAAGAGGACGGAAATCACACGGATTTCCGTCCCTTACGCTCTCAATGCCACGCCGAAGCGTGGCGCAGCTTACTTGACTTCGACGGTCGCACCGTTTTCTTCAAGCAGCTTCTTGATCTTGGCAGCTTCGTCCTTCGTGGCCGATTCCTTCAGGGTCTTCGGAGCGCCCTCAACGAGGTCCTTCGCTTCCTTCAGGCCCAGACCGGTGATGGCGCGGACTTCCTTGATCACGTTGATCTTCTTGTCGCCAGCGGCGGCCAGGATCACGGTGAATTCGGTCTGCTCTTCAACCGGAGCGGCAGCAGCGGCGGCAGCCGGAGCAGCGGCGGCAGCAGCCACCGGAGCGGCGGCGGAAACGCCCCAAGCTTCTTCCAGCATCTTCGAGAGGCTAGCAGCCTCAAGAACGGTCAGCGCGGAGAGCTGTTCAACAAGATTAGCCAGGTCGGCCATTTTCATCGTCCTTTAGAAGTATTCTCTAGTTCGGTTCATACAAGGCATTGCTGCCTTGCGGCTGAGGTGTGTTTGGTCAGGCGGCTTCGCCAGCCTTGTCCTTGTCGGCGAACGCAGCCAAAACGCGCGCGATCTGCCCGGCCGGGGCCTGGACGACGCCAGCGATGCGGGTTGCCGGGGTCTGAATCATACCCAGCAGGCCAGCACGCAGCGTATCGAGGCTCGGCAGTTCCGACAGCGCCTTGATCCCATCCACATTCAGTGTCTGGGCGCCAAGGGCACCACCGAGAACGACGAACTTATCAGTCGTTTTGGCGAACTCGACAGCAGCTTTCGCAACCGCAACTGCATCACGCGACCACGCAAGCGCGGTCGGGCCCTTCAGCAGCGGGGCGATCCCGTCGAATTTGGTTCCGTCCAAGGCAAGAGTGGCCAGCCGGTTTTTTGCGACCTTGTATTCGCAACCAGCAGCCCGCATGGCGCGTCGCAGTTTGGTGACTTCGGCGACGGTCATACCCTTATTCTGGGTGACGACCACCATCGACGTCTCTGCGAACACCTGGGCGAGCTGGGCGACGAATGCCCGCTTTTCCGTACGGTCCAATTCTCGTCTCCGTCGGTGACCCGCAGTGCCGAAGCACGACGGGCCGGTTGCCCAAATGGGCCATTCCTGACACTGGAGAGTTCCCCCTCCACAAGCGCCCGGATGACCCGGTTCGCCTGTCCATACCCCCCGCGTCTGAGCGAAGGACCAACCGGAACCGCCAGAAAATACATGGCATTACGCCAGCATTCTCGGGCATCCCCGTCTCCCATGCGCGCCCCTAACTGGGCCTTAAATCACCGAAGGTGATACGTATGGTCTCGGACAGGATCGGGGGCTCCCGCCCCCTGCCCGCCCCGGATTGCTCCGGGGCGAATTTCACAAATGCGGATCAGACAGCGAGGCTGCTGATATCCACACGCACGCCAGGCCCCATCGAGGAGCTGACGGCAACCTTTTGCACATAGGTTCCCTTGGCGCCGGTCGGCTTGGCCTTCACGATGGCATCGGCGAACGCACGGGCATTTTCCAGCAGCTTTTCAGCCGGGAAGCTCGCCTTGCCGATGCCGGCATGAACAATACCGGCCTTTTCGGCGCGGAACTCAACCTGGCCAGCCTTGGCAGCGGAAACCGCCCCCTTGACGTCCATCGTCACGGTGCCGAGACGCGGGTTCGGCATCAGGTTGCGCGGGCCCAGGATCTTACCGAGACGACCAACCAGACCCATCATGTCCGGCGTGGCAATGCAGCGGTCGAACTGGATGTCACCCGCCTGCACCAACTCGGCGAGATCTTCGGCGCCCACCACATCCGCACCGGCGGCGCGGGCTTCGTCAGCCTTCGCACCACGGGCGAACACGCCGACGCGCAGGGTCTTGCCGGTGCCGTTCGGCATGCCGACGGTGCCACGAACCATCTGGTCGGCATGACGCGGGTCGATGCCGAGATTCATCGAGATTTCGATGGTCTCGTCAAACTTCGCCTTCGCGTTCGCCTTGGCCAAAGCCACGGCATCAGCCAGCGAATAGGCCTTGCTGCGGTCGACGGTGGCGCGAGCCGCTTCAATGCGCTTGTTGTGTGCCATGATATCAGCCCTCCACCACGGTCAGACCCATCGAACGGGCAGAGCCTTTGAGCATGCTCACGGCACCCGCAACGTCGTTGGCGTTCATATCTTTCATCTTGGTGGCGGCGATTTCCTGCAGCTGCGAAACCGTCACGCGACCAACAGCGGCGCCCTTACCCGGGGTGGTCGTGCCCTTGGTGATGCCGGCGGCCTTCTTGAGGAAGTAGGTGTTCGGCGGGGTCTTCATGATGAAGTTGAACGTGCGATCACCGAAAGCGGTGATGACCACCGGAATCGGCATGCCCGGCTCCATCTGAGCCGTCGCTGCGTTGAATTCCTTCACGAACTGCATGATGTTCAGGCCGCGCTGACCCAAGGCCGGGCCAATTGGCGGCGACGGGTTGGCTTTGCCCGCAGGCACCTGCAGCTTGATGTAACCGACAATTTTCTTTGCCATGATCCCAGGCTCTTTCCAGGGACCGCGGTGCAACCGACCTCCCACGCAGGATGCGTGGCCCGAGATCTCCCGCGTTCCAAATGAGCGGGTGGCACTAGAGGAATTCGACCACCCTGTCCAGCGAATAATCGAAGAGGGGCCATGCGCGATTGTGCAGGGCGTTCAAAACACCCTTCAACGCAACCCCGGATCGGCCACGTCCAGATCGGTGGAGACCATGTAGCCGACGACGCCCCCCACCTCAACCTCAACCCAATGCTGCTGGTCACGCTCTACCGTCTGACGCACCTCAACGCGAGAACCGCTGACCAATTTGGTCACGACCACACTGGTGGTCTGCGGCAATTTGTAGACGGTACCGCCCGCACCCCGCACCACGCCACTGCGCAAAAAGGGTGATCCGAACGGTCGCTGCGTTTCAATTTGCGGCACCGGACGCAACGCCGGCCCTACGGCAAGCACAGCGCCACCCAAAATGGCGGCAGCGATAACCGACATGCCAACATAGCGACGCACTTGTTCGCCTGAACGCGCTCGATCCAGGGACTCGATCAGCAGGTTGTTCTCTTCCTTCAATGCATCGCGTTCGCTATGTGCCTGCCGAAGCTGTGCTTCGGCCACGCGCAGACTATGCTCGGAATTGGCCAAAGCGCGCTCCATACGCAGGCCATCCGGCGCACCATGGGCGCGAATATCCTGCGGCATGCGGCTGAGAGCACCGGCGAGCAGCCAGTTGCGCAAATCGTCGCCACTGACGCCCATACGGCGCGCCAGCCCACCGATGGCGCGACCTGCATTGTCGGCATCCTGATCATAGCCTGTCAGCTGCGCCAAACGATTGGCCAGGCGCTCCAGATCCTCGGGACTGATTTCGGCCAACCCTCATACTCTCCACTTGGCCACGTGATGCGCGACGCGTCCGAGACAGCATAACCCCGCCCGCTCACGTCGCAGCAATACCCTGCCCCGTCGGACGCCATAAAAATCCAGCAATCCGGCAACCTGCTCGATGCTTACTGACAACTATACGACGAAAGAGCAATAACAACGGCGTGTTCGCCACGTCTGCCGCCTGCTATCTGCATCAGGCGCAGTACGGGATTCGTGCGCCCCAGGTTGCGGGCGACGCGCAGGCGTATAGACTGTGGAAGATGATATCCGAACTGCCCCCCCTGTCTGATCACCCGACCACGACCGAGATGCTGCGGCATCTGGTTTCATTCGACACGACCAGTCGAAACTCCAACCTCGCGCTGATCGACTTCGCTGAAGCATGGCTCAGGCGGAATCGTATTTTCACACGGCGCTGCTTCAGCCCCGATGGCGCAAAAGCCAATCTGCACGCCATCATCGGTCCGCAGATCCAGGGCGGCTTGGCGCTGTCGGGCCACGTGGACACCGTGCCGGTGGATGGTCAGGCGTGGACGTCCGATCCGTTCGTGCTGCGTCAGACAGACGGCAGGCTGTATGGACGCGGCACGTGCGACATGAAGGGCTTCGTCGCCGCCTGCCTCGCCGCCGCGCCCGATATCGCGGCAATGCCGCTGTCCCGCCCGGTGCATCTGTTCATCACCTACGATGAAGAGACAACGATGGCAGGCGCGCGGCGATTGATGGACGATATCGCCGAAAGCGGCTTGCGGCCGGATATCTGTCTGGTGGGTGAGCCGAGCTTGATGCAGCCGATTCTCGCCCATAAGGGCCGGATCGCCGTCAAGGTGACGGTGCGCGGTTCGCCCGGCCATTCTTCGGAGCCAGGACGCGGGGTGAATGCCGTGCATGCCGCAGCCGAGGCCGTGGCCTATATGGCTGCCGAAGCACGACGCATCGCCCGAGACGGCCCATTCGTCGATGGCTTCGATCCACCCTACACCACCGCCCATGTCGGTACGTTGGCGGGAGGCACCATTTTGAATATCATCCCAGAATCGGCTGAGTTCGTGATGGAATGGCGATTCGTCCCCGGCCATGACGCTGATGCCGAATTCGCGAAGTTCCGCGCCTATGTCGAACAGACAATCCTCCCCTGGATGCATGACGTCGATCCCGATACCGGCTTCAGTTACGAGGTCGTCGGCTTCCTGCCCGGCATGGGGCTGCCCGAGGATCATGCCCTGGCCGCACTCGTCAAACAGACCACAGGCTCGAACAGCACCGGCAAGGTCAGCTACGGCACTGAGGGCGGCGTCTATGAGGCGGCGGGCATTCCGTCCATCGTCTGCGGTCCCGGCTCCATTCAGCAGGCACACAAGCCGGATGAATGGATAGAGATCGCCCAACTCGACGCCTGCGATGCGTTCATCCGCAGCCTCGTGGCCCGTTACGCAACATGACACAGGGGGCGAGCCCGGATTACCTGTCGCGTCCGCGCCCGTTCAGCGAATTCGCTGTCCGCATCGCCCCACCCGACCTAACCCCATGGCGTTCGGGCAATATCGGCCTGCCGGGCTTCATCCAGCGTCGCTCGATGCGGCCAGGCCCGCATGTGGCGATTTTGTCGCTGATGCACGGCAACGAATTCTCCGGTGCCATCGTGCTCGACGCCCTGCTACGTGCCGGAATCGAACCTCTCTGCGGCACGCTGACCTTGGGATTCGTCAATCTGCCCGCCTTTGACAGTTTCGACCCCAACACCCCCACCAGCAGCCGCTTTGTGGATGAAGATCTCAATCGGCTCTGGGATAACGAGACACTCAACAGCCGCCGGACGAGCCTGGAACTGATCCGGGCGCGACAGCTGATGCCGTTATTCGAGACGGTCGATGTGCTGCTCGATCTGCATTCCATGCTCTGGCCCTCCGAGCCGCTGATTTTGGCGGGTCCGTCGGAACGCGGCATGCAGATGGCGCGCGCTTTGCCTGTGCCGGCTTTGGTGGTGGCCGATCACGGCCATGCCGAAGGGCGACGGCTGATCGATCACCCACGCTTTGTTGAGCCGGGCGGCACCGCACGCGCCAATCTGCTCGAAGCAGGCCAGCATTGGCAGCCCGAGACGGTGACGCTGGCAGCGCAGGTGGTGCGGGCGCTGCTTGAACAAACCGGGATGATAGCGTCCAGCACCGCGCCGCGCGTGAGTGTCACCCCGCGCCAGATCACCACTGTCACCCACACCATCGCCGCCGCCACCGGGCAGTTCGCCTTCGTGGCACCCTATCATGGCGGCGAGATTATCCCCCGTCGCAACACATTGATTGCACTCGACGGCACGTCCGAAATCCGTACGCCCTACGATAATTGTCTGTTGGTGATGCCCAGCCTGCGCGCCAGCCGTGGCCACACAGCGGTGCGACTGGCGCAGATCGAGGCCGCTTAGCCCTTCGGAGCCGGACGCGGCGCGGTGGAATCGATGCTGTTGGCAAGAGCCGTCCAGAGCTTCTTGCGGCCCAGATCCTCATCGAGCGGCAAACCGCGCTGTTTCAGGCCATCGGGGCGGGCGAATTTGTCATTCAACCACGAGGCGCGGTCCGACAACCCCCAACTCAACACACCGAGCACGGCCGGATTGGGCAGCACGGCATCGAGCCAGGCACGGGCATGGGCTGCAACTGCCGTATCGCGCGCCGACACCGAGGCGGGCAGACGCTGATCGCGCACATCCAACTCGGTGACGATCACCTTCAAGCCCATCGACGCGATATCTGCGACGAATTGCGAGAGACCTTTCTGGTCGATGGCGATTTCGCCAGCGTCCAAATGCGCCTGCAACCCCACCGCCTGCAACGGCACCTTGCGATGCAGCAGGTCGGCACAGAGAGCTAAAAGCTGGTCGCGCTTGCGCAATTGCCAGTCGATTTCATAATCGACGTTGAATTCATTCATCACCCGCAGCGCATGCGGATCGGCGGCTTCGGTGGCGTGGAAGGCGATGTCGAGATAGGCGGGACCAAGAGCGCGCAGCCACACTGAATCGCGCAGCGCCAACGGCTTCTTGTCTTCCTCGTGAAGCGGCTCGTTGACCACGTCCCAATGCACCATCCGCCCAGCATAACGGCCAACGACGGTCTTGATGTGGTCGCGCAGGATTTTCTCAGCCGTGGCCTTGGTCAGGGCCGGCTCAAGCCAATCGGGGTTGGCTTCGTGCCACACCAGCGTGTGGCCGCGCACCGCTATTTTACGGGCGGTGGCCCAATTCATCAGAGCATCAGCCCCGGTGAAATCGTATTTTTCTTTTTCGGGATGGATATCGAACCACTTAAAGGCGTTCTCGCTGACCACGATGCCGCATTCGGCGAATACGCGGTCCATCAACGCCGGATCTTTCGTCAGCGGCTCACTGGCCACCGCCGTACCAAAGAACATTCCCTTGATACGCGCATGCGCATGCAGGCCCGGCTGCGAGGGCTGATCGGCCCAAGCCGGCAGGCTGGCGGCCGCAATGGAACTTGCGAGAAGGGCGCGGCGCGAGAGTTCGGGCATGGACCTATCCGGCTGTGAAAGCCAGTTGGATGCGAGAATCCCCGCGCCGCGTCAATTCATCACGCCGCGCGCGGACGCGCCACGCGGGCGGTAGGTGCCGGCAATTGCGGGATTTTCATGCGAATCACTTTCTCGATATCGCGCAGGAAAGCCCGCTCCTCACCATCACACAGGCTGATGGCGGCCCCATCCGCGCCAGCGCGCGCGGTGCGGCCAATACGGTGAACATAGGTTTCTGGCACGTTGGGCAGGTCGAAATTGATCACGTGAGACACGCCATCAACGTCGATGCCACGGGCTGCGATGTCGGTGGCAACCAACACCCGGCAACGGCCGGTTTTGAACTCAGCCAAGGCACGCTCGCGCTGGCCCTGGCTTTTGTTGCCATGAATGGCCACCGCCGCCAAACCGGATTCGCCCAACTGCTTCACCACACGATCCGCGCCATGCTTGGTGCGGGTGAAGACCAGCGTGCGGCCGGAGACCACCGAGGAGAGCAATTCGCACAGCACCGAACGCTTATGCGAGGTGTCGAGCAGAATGACATGCTGGCTGATACGCTCGGCCGTCGTCGCCACCGGGGTGACAGCGACATGGGCCGGGTTCTTCAACATCTGGCTGGCCAGATTGCCGATTTCCTTGGGCATCGTGGCCGAGAAGAACATCGTCTGACGTTCGGTCGGGATCATTTTGACGATCTGACGAATCGGCACGATAAATCCCAGATCCAACATGTGATCGGCTTCATCCAACACCAGGATTTCGACCTGGCTGAGATTGACCGCGCGATCCTGCAAATGGTCGATCAGGCGGCCAGGCGTTGCCACAAGCACATCCACACCCATCTGCATCGCGCGGGCCTGCTTGCCTTTCGGCACGCCGCCGAACATCACAGTGCTGCGCAGATCCATGAATTTGCCATAGGCGCGGAAGCTGTCGGCAATCTGGCTGGCCAGTTCGCGTGTGGGCGAGAGCACCAGCACGCGGCAACAGCCAGGGGCCGGACGCTTCGGGTTGGCGGCCAGGCGATGCAAAATCGGCAACGCGAATGCAGCCGTCTTGCCGGTGCCGGTCTGGGCAATGCCCTGCACATCCCGACCGGCGAGTGCCAACGGAATCGCCTGCGACTGGATCGGCGTGGGAGTCGTGTAGCCCTCGGCGTCAAGCGCCTTGAGCAGTTTCGGGTTGAGCCCGAGATCCTGGAATGACATCAATCTCTTTCTGGTAGCGACAGCGCGCGCCGTGATAGGCGACGAGATCGCTGGCTGGCCTGCATCCACTCGGGCAAGTGCCGGCAGATGCGGATGGGCGGAATTTGGCACGCGACAACGGCCGCGCACCTGGGCCTCACATGACGGATCGCCCGGCCAGGGTCAAGAAAATCCGCTCTCCGGGCGACGCAGATCAGCCCCCCGCATGACATCAGCCGGTTCGGGCTTGTCTCATTTCAGGACGGGCACCGGATTGCCGAGGCAGTAGAACACGGTGTCGCTGGCCAAATTCATCAAATTGGTCGAAATATCCACCGGATCGGTGCTGCCCTTGGGCTCTTTGTCCAGTCGCGGCACTTCGGCCAAGATGGCATCGTAGAGCGCCTTCATCCGCTGCGGGTCAAGTTGTTCGGGAATGCGAAAGCGGTCGCCGTCATTGTTGATCGGCGAATACCGTTCCGCATGCTCGCCCGCGCCACCTTTAACGCGGAGCAAATATTCGCAAACCTTATACGTACGGCCTCCGGTGAAATACTCACCCAGCAACCGACGTTCCCCACCCTGATCGGGGATCAGCGTCCAGGTGAAATTGCCGTCATACATGCCCTTTTTCGGCAGCACCTCGATCAGATCCGGCGCCGTTGCTTGCGGGGTATATGTCACGCGCACGCGGGTTTGCAGCAACACGCGATCGCCAAATTCATTGCGGCTGATCTTGAAGCCGAAATGCCGTTGATCTTCCGGCACCGCCTTCTGCGCAACACCAAGGCTGGGAATGATGCCCAGGCGCGAGAGCAGCATATATAATGCCAGCAATGCCAGGATAGCCACGAACAGGCGTACCAACAGACGGGACATCCCGACACCCCTCATTCGATAGCGATCACGTTGTGAAAGCTTTAACGGGCGTCACCTTCCCAAACAACCCGAACGCCCGATTAATTGCAGGCAATTGATCACCATCGCCCGTCATGGGACTTAGGATGCAATCCTCACCCGGGGATTGCACGTCCCACGGGGAAAAGTCGCATCTGAACACTGCAAGGATTGCCGAAATGCCCGTGTCGGAGTTCACTGCGCCAAAGCCTGGGAGAATGCCAATGACCGATCTTGTCCGTCTCGAACGCAATGAAGATATCGGGGTGATCGTGATCGACCACCCGCCGGTCAACGCGCTGTCTTCGGCGGTGCGCCAGGGGGTGATCGATGCGCTGGAGACATTGGCCAATGATCTGACGCTCAAGGCGGGCGTGCTTACCTGCGCCACCCGCACGTTCGTCGCCGGCGCTGATATCCGCGAATTCGACAACCCGCCCCCTGGTGCCAAGACCACCAACGATGTGTGTCGCGCGCTCGATCAAAGTCCGAAGCCGGTCGTCGCCGCGTTGTTCGGCACGGCGCTGGGGGGCGGGTTGGAGATTGCCCTTGCCTGTCATGCCCGCGTGATCTCGCCCGACGGTGCGGTGGGATTACCAGAGGTCAAGATCGGCCTGTTGCCGGGAGCCGGCGGCACGCAACGTCTGCCGCGCCTGATTGGGGCGCTTCATGCCCTGGACATCATCACCTCCGGCCGCCACGTGCCTGCCGCCGAGGCGCTCAAGCTTGGCATTGTCGATGAAATCGGCACCGACCATCGCGGCCTTGCCATCAACCGCGCACGGGCGATGGCGCAGACAGGAGAGATGCCGCGCGTGCGCGATCTGGCGGTGCCGGAAATGGATCGGGCCGCATTCGACAAGGCAGCCGACGCCATTCGCAAGAAGGCACGCGGGGCCGTTGCACCGGGTGAGGCGGCGGCTTCGGTGGCCAGGGCGCTGGATGTGCCTTTCGATGACGCCATCCTCGCTGAATCGGCTGCTTTTCATGCCTTGCGCACGGGCCCGCAATCCAAGGCGTTGCGTCACATCTTCATGGCCGAGCGCGCGGCTGGAAAGCTGCCGCCGGGCATTGCAGCCGACACGCAACCCTGGACGATCCGCTCCACCGGCGTGATCGGCGGCGGCACGATGGGGGCGGGTATTGCGATTTGTATCGCCGATTCCGGGCTGCCAGTCACACTCGTCGAAGTCTCCGACGCCGCGGTCGAAGGCGCACGCGGGCGCATCGCAGCCGTCTATGACCGCCAGTTGAAGCAGGGCCGACTGAGTGAGGCCGAACACGCGCATCGCCTCTCACGCATCGATTTTGCCACCGATGTGAAGGCGCTGGCCGATGCGGATCTGGTGATTGAGGCGATTATCGAGAATCTGGAGGCCAAACAGGATCTGTTCCGCCGCCTGTCCGCCGTGGTGCGGCGCGATGCGGTGTTGGCATCCAACACATCCTATCTGAACATCGAGTTGCTCGCCGATGTGGTCGATAACCCCGAGCGCGTGCTGGGCCTGCATTTCTTCTCGCCCGCCCATGTGATGAGGCTGCTGGAAATCGTCCGCCCGAAACGCCTCGCCGCTGCTGGCCTGGCGACGGCCTTGGCATTGGCAAAACGTATTCGCAAGCAGCCGGTGATCGCGGGCGTGTGCGATGGCTTCATCGGCAACCGGCTTTTCGCGCATTGGCGCTTGCAGACCGATTTCGCACTGGAAGACGGCGCATTGCCGCACGAGGTCGATGCCGCACTGGAAGCCTGGGGTTTGGCGATGGGGCCGTTCGCGGTGGGCGATTTGTCTGGCCTCGATATCGGCTGGTCCAACCGCAAACGCCTCGCCCCCACCCGCAACCCGGCAGCGCGCTATGTGCCGATTGCCGACTGGATCTGCGAACTTGGCCGCTATGGTCAAAAGACCGGGGCCGGCTGGTATCTGCACAAGGATGGCAAGCGCGAGATCGATCCGGTGGTGACGGCCCTGGTCGAGAAAGCCTCCGCCGCGCGTGGCATCACCCGCAAGCCGGTATCGGCCGAACGGATTCAGCTGCGCGTACTGGCGGCGATGGCCAATGAGGGCGCGAAGATCTTGGGCGAAGGCATCGCCTCGCGTCCGTCGGATATCGATGTCACGCTGGTGCATGGCTATGGCTTCCCGGCATGGCGCGGCGGGCCGATGCATGCCGCCGACGCGGTGGGGCTGGAGACGATATTGGCCGCCGTGCGCGACATGTATGCCGAGAGCGGTCCGGGTCTGGAGCCTGCGCCGTTGCTCGAACAACTGGTGGCCACGGGGCAGAATTTCGCCTCGCTCAACCGTTGACCTCAACCGCCACGCGGGGCTGGACGCTCCAGCCCATCGTGGCCGCTTTGGTGGCGATTCTGGCGGGATATTCCAGCTCGATCGTCATCGTCTTCCAGGCGGCACAGGCGGCGCATCTGCCGGATGCGCTGACCTCCTCCTGGGTGTGGGCGATCTCGCTGTGCTGCGGCGTGTCCACGCTGTGGCTGAGCGCCTATACGAGAATTCCGGTCTCGGTTGCGTGGTCAACGCCGGGAGCGGCCTTGCTCGTGCTCTCATTGCCGGGCGTGCCTTGGCCCGAGGCGGTGGGGGCGTTTGTGCTGGCGAGTTTGGCCATCGTTCTGCTCGCCCTCACCGGGGCGTTCGACAAGGTGATGCGCCACGTGCCCCCCGCCATCGCGGCCGCCATGCTGGCCGGGATTCTGTTCCGATTTGGCGCCGCCACCTGGACGTCGCTCGGCCAGCAACCGGCGTTGATCGGCGTGATGCTGCTGGCATGGCTGCTCGGCAAACGCTTCGTGCCACGCTTTGCCATCTCGCTGGTGCTGGCATGCGGCGTGATCTTTGCCGCATGGCGCGGACAGACGCATTTCGGCGACGTCTCGCTGGCTCTGACGGAGCCGGTCTGGACGACGCCGCAATTCTCGCTCGCCGCCGCCATCAACATCGCCTTTCCGCTGACACTGGTGGCGATCACCGGCCAATACCTGCCGGGCCTCGCGGTGATGCGCGGGGCGGGATATGCGGTCAATGAGCGGCTGGTGGTCAGCAGCATTTCAGGGCTGTCGACCCTGCTCGCGCCGTTTGGCTGTCACGGCGTGACGACGGCGGCCATCACCGCCGCTTTGATTGCCGGGCCTGAAGGGCATGACAACCCCAAGGAGCGGTGGCGTGCGGGTGTGGCGATGGGGGGGATGTATCTGACATTGGCCATGTTCGGCGGCACTCTTGCCGGGCTGTTCGGTGCCCTGCCGCGCGAATTGATCGCAGCCATAGCAGGCCTCGCTTTGATGGGGGCGATCCTGGGCGGGTTGCAAGCTTCGTTCGCGGAGCCGAAATCCCGCGATGCGGCGATGGTGACGTTTTTGTGCACGGCGTCTGGTATGAGCCTACTAGGCCTTGGCGCTCCGTTCTGGGGACTGGTATTCGGACTGATCACCCAAGCGGTGTTGCAGGTGCGCAGGAGTTGAAGTGTGAGCGATGAGTTGAAATCCACCGTGGTAGGCACCATCCCACGGCATCGCCGCCGCATTCTCGCATTATCCCAACATGCGCAGCTGCGAGCGCTGTTCATCATCGGTGGGCTGGTGGTGGGCGTCTGTGCGGTGGCGTTTGCCAAATTTGCCGAATTGTCCAGCAGCGGCTTCGATTGGCTCATCGCGCAATCTCCATGGCTGGCGCTGCTGATAACGCCGGCAGGCTTTGCGATGTCGAACGTCGCCGCCCGCCGCTATTTCCCCAACAGCCAGGGCAGCGGCATCCCGCAGGCCATCGCCGCCCGCGCGCTGACCGACGAGAGCGAGCGCCACAAGCTGGTGTCGTTGCGCATCGCCATCGGCAAGATGCTGCTCACCGGGCTGGGCTTGCTCTGTGGTGGCTCCATCGGACGCGAGGGGCCGACGGTGCAGGTGGGCGCTTCGGTGATGTATTTCGTCGGCAACATCTCGCCCAGGCGCCAACGCGGGCTGGTGCTGGCTGGGGCTGCGGCGGGTGTGGCGGCTGCGTTCAACACACCTTTGGCCGGGATTGTCTTCGGCATCGAGGAAATGAGCCGCTCGTTCGAGACGCGCACCAGCGGTTTGGTGATCGGCACCGTGGTCTGCGGCGGCATGGTCTCACTGGCGTGGCTGGGCGATTATAACTACTTCGGGATGAACACCATCGCCCTGCACGGAGCCTCGGTCTGGGTGGCCGTGCCGCTCTGTGGCGTGGTGTGCGGACTGGCGGGCGGTTTGTTCAGCCGCCTCGTCATCGCCGCCAGCGGCGCGTGGCCGGGCTGGGCCGGACGCTGGCTGAAGCCGAAATCGGCGTTGTTCGCCGCCTTGTGCGGCCTGGGCGTGGCGCTGTGCGGCCTGGCTTCCCATGGCACCATCTACGGCACGGGCTATGTGCATGTGCTGCATCTGCTCGATAATGTCACACCACCGCCTGTGCTGTTCGGGGCGCTGAAATGGCTGGCCACTTTGCTCTCGGCCATCAGCGGCATTCCCGGCGGCATCTTCTCGCCATCTCTGGCGGTCGGCGCGGGGCTGGGTCGCAATCTCTATGAGATCTTTGCAGCCGCCCCGCTGCCGGCGATGGTTGTGCTCGGGATGGTCGCCTATTTCGCCGGCGTCGTGCAGGCACCGATCACCGCGTTCGTCATCGTCATCGAGATGACAAACGACCACGCTTTGGTGATGCCAGTGATGCTGACGTCCCTGATCGGCCACAGCGTCTCCCGTCTCGTCTGTGCCGAAGGCATCTATCACGCATTGGCGCATCGCTACATCCAGTCAGGCAAAGCCGCCGAGGCGCTTTCCGAACTGGGAGCGATGCGACACACTGTCACCCCGCATTCCACAGGAGCCCGCCATGAGCCGTGATGCAGCCCTCGCCGATGCCGCCGCCTATTTCGATCAAGGCGGCTTTGAGAAACTGCTCAGCGATCTGGTCGCCATTCCCTCCACCTCGCAGGAGCCCGCGCATCGGGCGGATGTGGACCGCTATCTGGGGGCGACGATTCAGCCTTGGCTGAAGCGGCTGGGCTTTCGCGTGGAGATTCATCCCAATCCGATCGAAGGCTTCGGCCCCATCCTGACCGGCTTTCGCATCGAAGACCCAAAACTGCCCACCATCCTCACCTATGGTCATGGCGACACCGTGCGCGGGCTGGCAGAGCAATGGGATGAAGGCTTGTCCCCCTGGACGCTGACCAAACGTGGCAATCTGTGGTACGGCCGCGGCACGGCGGATAATAAAGGACAGCATGCCACCGTCATCGCGGCGTTGGAGACGGTGCTGAAGGCGCGCGGCGAGCTCGGCTTCAATGTGAAGCTGGTGCTGGAGATGAGCGAGGAGATGGGCTCGGTGGGCCTGCGCGAATTCGTGGCCGCCCATGCTGAGGAACTCGCCGCCGATGCGCTGATCGCCTCCGACGGCCCGAAGATGCGCCCCGATGTGCCCACGATCACCACCGGCTCACGCGGGGTGTTCAACTTCAAACTGACCATGAATGAGCGCCCCGGCGGCGTGCATTCCGGCAATTGGGGTGGCATGACCACAGACCCCGCCATCGTGCTCGCCCATGCCATCGCCACCATCACCGACCGCAATGGCCGCATCATGGTGCCGGAATGGCTGCCGGTGGGTGGCATGCCTGCCTCGGTGCGTGAGGCATTGGTTGGCTGCGAGATGCAGAATGAGGAAAGCGCGACGATCAACCCGAATTGGGGCGAACCGGGCCTGACCGATGCCGAGAAGGTCTATGGTTGGACGAGCTTTATCGTGCTCGCCATGCTCTCCGGCAAACCGGATGCGCCGGTGAATGCGGTGGCCCCCAACGCGCAGGCCTGGTGCCAGCTGCGCTACACCGTCGATGCCGACCTGACGCAATTCATTCCCGGTCTGCGGCGCTTCCTCGACGCGAACGGCTATCAGAACATCGCCATCGAGGAAGGCCATATGCGGATGGCCGCCAGCCGGACCTCGCCGGACAATCCCTGGATCAAGCGGGCCAAGGCGAGCCTGGAGCGCACCTTGGGCAAGAACGTGCAAATCGTGCCCAATGGCGGTGGCGGCCTGCCCGGCGATGTGTTCATCGACCATCTGCACACGCCGTTGGTGTGGATTCCGCTCAGCTATAATGGCTGCAAACAGCACGGCCCGAACGAGCACGTGCTCGCCACCTCCGCCCGTGAAGGGCTGCTCGGCTATGTCGGGCTGTGGTGGGATTTGGGAGAGGCGGCCTAACCGACCCGCAACAACTGCAATCCCTCGCTCCGCAGCCAAGCCATCGCCGGTTTGGTGTGCGGCGTGAGGTCATCGACCAGCGACCAGAACCGGTCGCTGTGATTCATATGCGCCAGATGCGCCACTTCGTGGGCGACGACGTAATCCTGCACACAGGATGGTGCCATCACCAGCCGCCAGGAAAAGGCGAGATTGCCGCTGGCCGTGCAACTGCCCCAGCGGCTTGACGTGTCCTTCAACGACAC
The DNA here is from genome assembly GCA_031291725.1 of Acetobacteraceae bacterium. GTDB lineage: Bacteria > Pseudomonadota > Alphaproteobacteria > Acetobacterales > Acetobacteraceae > CAIQQQ01. Next base: position 25,822 of record JARLIM010000032.1, on the reverse strand, counting down.
CCGCGTCGGACGCGCGCCGATCAGCGCCGCCTTGGCGATGGCCTGCGGAACCAGCACCCGCTTGGCTTCGGCGCGCAGGAAATCCGAAACACGGCGTGGGATAAAATCGGCATCGCCGGAGACGCAGATTTCACCCTGCTCCACCTGCACACCCGCCCGCCCTTGCGCCACATGGCGAATGGGATGCGGCACACCGCAGAGTGAGACAGTGACGCCGTCTTCGAACGTCACACGCTGCGGCAAAGCCAATAGCCTATCGGCCACCCATTGCGCATGATTGACAAGCAACGCCATGCCCGTCGCACGCGCTGTCCGCTGCGGCAGGGTGACGATCACCGATCCGCCTTTCGGATCTATGCGCAATGATACCCGCCGCGCCCGCTTGCTGCGTCGCCATCTGACCGGAGCCGGTCCGCCCGGCAGCGTCACCAATTCAAAGGAATCGTTGTCCATTGCTCTCAGAATGACGACACACATCCCGTTCAGCAATCCACCGTTTGCATGACTTCAATGTTCTTGATAGTGTTATAGTATAACATATCGAGGCTCCCATGCAGCGCCGCCATCTCCTCCTTGCTCTTCCCGCTCTGTTCACCCTCCCCGCCCGCGCGGCTGCGTCGGCGCCAGTGGTAGCGACGTTCTCCGTCCTGTCGGATATGACACAACGCGTTGGCGGTGCTGCCATTGCTGTGCGCTCGCTGGTGCCGGTTGATGGCGATGCACATGAATACCAACCCACGCCTGACGATCTGCGCCATGTGCGCGATGCCGTTGTGCTGGTGGAAAACGGGTTGGGTCTGGAAGGCTGGATGACCCGATTGCCCCAGGCTGCGGGCTTTCACGGTGTGCGCATCATGGCCGCCCAAAACGTGCAACCGCGCCATATGGAAGAAGACGGGCGCCAGATTGTCGATCCGCATGCCTGGCAAGACCCGCGCAACGGCGTGCTCTATGTCCGTGCGATTGCCGCCGGTCTTGCCCATGCGCTGCCAGAAATGGCCGCCGAGATCACCGCACGTGCCGACGCCTACATCGCCGAAATTGCAGCGCTCGACCGTTGGATCACCGCACAATTCGCCGCCATTCCTGCCGCACGGCGCCGCGTGCTGACCAGCCATGACGCCTTTGGCTATTACGGCGCGCGCTATGGCATTGAGTTGCTCGCCGTGCAGGGCATCAGCACCGAAAGCGAGCCGTCAGCCGCCGATATTGCCACCTTGATCGGGCAGATCAAGCGCGAGAAGATCCGTGCGGTGTTTGTGGAAAACATGACGGACAAACGCTTTGCCGAAACCGTCGCCCGCGATTCTGGCGCCGTGCTCGGGCCGGTGATTTATTCCGATGCCCTGTCCGCACCGGACGGCCCGGCGGCGACGTATTTGGCGATGCTGAAGCACAACACCACCCAATTCGTCGCCGCCATGCAGTGAGGGTTACAGTTTCTTCTGAACATCGGACGCGGTGTTGCTGATCGTGCGACCAGCGGAGCCCAGATCCTGCCCCACCCCTTCGGCGGTGTGGCAGGCACTGAGCAGCAACGGCGCGCTCAGCATCGCCAGCAAAAGGAAAAGGCGCATCTTATATCTCCCCGTCATACCATCGCCGCGCGCGTCACCCGCTGAGCGGCCAAGGCGCGGAACAGGGCGTGTTCCGCTTCTGCGCTCATCTTTGTGTGCGGCGGGCGAACATACAACCCGTTGGCGATATTGTGATGACCGGCAAGTCCGCTGCCAAGGGCATCGATCACACGCCTTGAGGCTTGTTGACCGGTGAGGTGGGCCGTTTGGCGCGCGGAACCTTCGCTGGCCAATCGACGACATGATGTTCAAGCGGCCCGGCATAACGTTCATCCACCGCGCGCCCTGCCACCGACACCCTGGCCAGATGCACGCTGTCCGGGTCGCCGGAGACCAGCGGATGCCACCACGCCAAATCCTGCCCATTGGCCAACCGCACATAGGCGCAAGACGGTGGCAGCCAATCGATATCCATCAGCGCCTCACGGGTGAGCGAGACGCAATCAGGCACAAATTTTTTACGTGTTGCGTATTTCTTGCAACGGCAGCTGTTCAGATCGAGCAGACGACAGGCGACGTTGGTGAATTCCAGCGCGCCCGTGTCTTCATCGCGCAGCTTGTGCAGGCAGCAGCGGCCACAGCCGTCGCACAGACTCTCCCATTCCGCCCGCGACATCTCGTCGAGCGACTTGGTCTGCCAGAACGGCTTGTCCGTCATCCTCTCCTCCGGCGATCAGCCGCCGGAAAAGCGCGACAGGATTTCACGCAGCGGATCGGCCCCCGGATTATTGCCTTCGCCAGACAACACAATCTGCTGTGCCGCCATTGGATGACCATAATATTCCTGGTTCCAGTCGCTGCGCGAGGAGATCAGGCTGCCATCGATTGACACGCCCGCAAACAGCCCGCGCGTGGCGGCAAAGGCCACGATGTCGGCATTCAATGCCGCCGTCGTCGAGCCGGACACACCACCACCAATCGTCGCCACGGCTACCGAGGCGTCTGCACCGACCTTGAATTGACTGTCGAGCAGTGCCTGCAGCCCCTTCTCCGTCAGCACGATGAAAATGATCTGTGCATCTTGTACACCGATCTGAAAGCCAATGCTGCCGCTGCCCAGGCCATAAAAGGCTGGGTTGGACCAGCCATTCTGCGTCCGCCCCGCCATCACGCAGCCGCCGCCCTGGCCGCCGAGAATGAAACCGGCCTTGAAGATGCGCGGACAGACCAGAACGCCCTTCGATTTGCGCATCAGATTGCGCGCTTCGGAGGCGTTCTTGTCGCCGAGCATTTCCTGCACGGTGAGCGTGGCGCGGTCTACAAGGGTCTGTTGCTCAGTCTGTGCGTGTGCCGCAAGCGGCAGACACAAAGCAAACAGAGCGGCCATCAGCATGCGCTTCATGCACTCTCTCCTGATTGGGTGACGTCATGCATCCCACTCTGCACCACGTATTTGGCGCAGATGTGGCACTTTGCGGCGTGATCAGGCAAGCGTTCTAGCGTGCAAGTCAGGCCGGGTGTGTGTTTACAGTCACGACCCGCCACCCTTCCGGCAAGCGTTCCATGCGGGTGAGCGAGATATTTTGCACGGAAAGATGTAGCACATTGTCGGCATCGATGTGCAGCGCATGCGCCACAGCGCCGCGGATGGCACCGCCATGACTGACGATCACAACATCGTGCCCATCATGCCGGGCGGCGAGTTGCTCCATCTCGGCACCGACGCGCGCGATCACATCCTGCATCGATTCGCCGCCCGGCGGACGTTCGCAGCCGGAGAGCGGCCAGAACGGATGTGGCGGTTGGGCGAGCTGCGCCGGCAGTTCGGCATGCGGCAGACCCTGATAGCTGCCGAGATTCTGCTCAATCAGCCCTGGCGAGACGTCCAGCGTGGCCGGGCCGTAACCTGCTTCAAGGATCGCCTCGGCGGTGCGGCGGGTGCGCGACAGCGGCGTGACATACCACACCGCCCCCTGCGGCAGCGTGCGGGCGAGGGCTGCGTAATCGGGCTTCTGCGCCTCCAATGTGTGAGGGCAAAGCTCAACATCCATAATGCCATACAGCTTGGCGCGGGCATTCTCTTCCACCAAAGCGTGGCGGATCAGCCAGAAGCGGGTCATTTCATTCTCCGATGGAAATCAGCGCACCGCGTATGCGGGCAACCTGGAACTGGCGGCGAAAAATCAATATCGCGGCGGCCAGCCAAACAAGATTGAGCACCATCGCCAAAGCGAGTTCGTCCCACGCGATATGGCCGTCCAGCATCACCGCGCGCATGCCTTCAAACACGTGGCTTGCCGGCACCAGAAACGCGATCTCACGCGCCACATGTGGCAGCACCGACACCGGATAGAAGACCGCGCTGAACGGCGTGATGCCGAACAACACCGACCACGCCAAGGCCTCCGCACCCGCGCCGTGGCGCAGGATCAGGCTGATCACGCCCAGCGCCACCGCCCAGCCCATCACCATCAGATTGGCAAAGAACAGCACCAGCACCGGGCCGGTGGAGAGCAAATTGAACGCATACAGCACCCAAGCCAGTGCTATCGCCGGTATAACGCCGGCCAGCATACGCAGCATCGACATGCCGATCAGGGCTGCCACCAATTCCCACGGCCGCAGCGGGCTGACGAAGACATGACCAAGATTGCGCGACCAGATTTCTTCCAGAAAGGAGATCGACATGCCCATCTGGCTGCGCAGCGCCACCTCCCACAGCAACACGCCGCCCATCACCGCACCCCCGATCATCGCCGCATTGCTGCCGCCGCGCTGCATCAGGAAGTTCGCTGTGAAGCCCCAGATCGACATTTGCAGGATCGGCCAATAGGCCAATTCGACCAGACGCGGCCAGGAGCGGCGATACAGCGCGATGTGGCGGAACATCAGTCCCCAGATGCGGCGCAGTGACAGGCTCATGTGTGCGCCTCCAGGCTGGTGCGGCCGCGGGCGATGTCGAGAAAGACGTCTTCCAAATCCTCACGCCCATAGCGGTCGAGCAAATCCTGCGGCGTGCCGTGATCGACGATGCGGCCTTTTTTCAGCATCACCACATCGCTGCACAGCCGCTCCACCTCGGCCATGTTGTGGCTGGCGAGCAGGATGGTGCAGCCGCTCTCGGCGCGGTAGCGTTCCAGCCAACTGCGCACCAGATCGCCAGTATCTGGGTCAAGGCTTGCGGTGGGTTCATCCAGCAACAGCACATCAGGCCGGTTGATCAGCGATTTTGCCAAGGCGACGCGGGTTTTCTGCCCCGCCGAGAGTTCACCCGCCAAACGATCCAGCAGCCCGGTGAGATCGAGTTCACGGGCGAGTTCGGCGATGCGTTGGGCAGTGTGGCGCACGCCATAGAGATGCGCATAGACCTGCAAATTCTCACGCACACTGATCCGGCTGGGCAGCGAAACATAAGGCGAGGAGAAATTCATCCGCGCCAGGGCCGCAAATCGGTGTCGCGCCATGTCATGGCCCAGCACACGGATGCTGCCCGAACTCGGCACCAGTAAGCCGAGCAACATGGCAATCGTGGTGGTCTTGCCCGCGCCATTGCCGCCGAGCAGCCCGAGCGTCGAACCACGCGCGACGGAAAAGCTGACGTCATCGACGGCAAGCGTCTCGTCGTAGCGTTTGGAGAGGTGGCTGACGGTGATCGCATCCATGCGTGTGGATTAGGGGCAGCCACGGCTTCCGCCAAGCGGCGATCCCTCCATGTTGCCCAGCGCCCGGTGCAGATCGCAACCAGATCACGCCAAGCGCCTCGATATCGGCATCTCCGCCCCCGTCCCGATCCGGGGATGCATACGCAGAGCATCGCTCACCCGCGCGCCGCTGAACAAACCAATGCCGTGCGACATGCCCCACAGCAGCACCGCTTCACTCTCCACCCCAGCGAGCACGATCCGCTCCGGCTCCGTCTGCAAGGCGGCCAGATCGGCGGGTCGGAGGGCCTCAGACCAGTGCAGATGCACCAGATCGAGCCCCAATCGCCGCACCGGCAAGATCGGCAGCAAAGCGGCGGCGATGCCGGATAGCGCCAGCCTATAGCCGCGCGCACGGGCGAAATCCCGCGCAAACAGGAAGGCCGAGGGGTTGGAGAGCACATCCTCCGGTGTCAGATCGAGCGTGACGTGGCCGCGCAGGCCAACGGGCAGCATGTCGTCAAACCGCAGAAATTCCGGGCTGAGCAGCGAGGCGATGTTGATCTGGAAGGCGAGCGGCCCGGCCTCGGCCAGTTCCCCATGCGCGCCGAGCAGCGCAAGCATCCGACGGTCGAGCGTACGGGTGAGGCGACGGAACAGCCAGGGCTCGGCCTGAAGATCATGACGCGGCGACAGGCAGGCGGCGAGTTCGTTGATGTCAAATCGGCGCGATTCCCAAGCCAGCGTCAGCCCTCCTTTTGCGCGCGGCATGGCGATCGGCAGGCGGCGGACGAAACGGGCCATGTCGGCATGCGCCAATTGCTGCTCGAACGCTGCCAGCGACGCCAAGTCGAGCGGAATAAGCTTCACCCGTTCCGCCTGCGTTGCAGGCTGACCGTCCGGTCCACGCACAATGGCCAAGACCGCCTCGGCATCTCCCGGCAGGGTGTATTCCTCCCACAGCCGTTGGGGGCTGATCGGCAGACTTTCATCGTCGGCGAACATATGCTCGATGGCAGCTTTCGCGGTGCTGCGCGCCACCTCGGCCTCACCGCGCCAGATAGCGACGATATCGCGCGAGGGCAGCATAAAGAGCCGGGCGCGTTCGGCCTGCGCCAATGGCTCCAACGCCGCCCGCGCCAGCCTGACATGATGTGGGCGCACATGGTGCGGGCGCTGGCGGTCCGGCTCCAGGCGCGATAGACGAACCACCGCCACGTTGCGCGCGATATCGGCGACAGCACAATCGCGCACCAAGGTGGCCAGTTGCAGCGCGTCCTGCTTGGCTCCACCGACAGCCGGGCTTTCCGCCACGCGATGACGTCCCACCTGGCTCATAGAATCGCCTCCGACCGCACAGACGTCGACAATGCCGATCCCTGCGGCACGGCGGCATCGAGCAAAGCAAGGTTCAGGCAATCCGCGCGCCCGAGTGCATTGGTGGCGCCGGCGCGCTCAATGCAGTGCCGCAGGGTGCAGCCTTTGGCAAATCCACAGCCGACGATGCGGGCCGCCCCCAGCATGGCATCCACATGTCGCCCCTGAAACCGGCGAATGCCGCTCGCCACCCCCCAACGCAGCGCCGCTTCCGTCTCCGCCCGGTGCAGCACGACCCGCTCCAGCCCAATCTCCCGCAATGCGGCGTGCAGCGTTGCCCGCTCGGCACCGGAAAATTCGGCCAGACGCGGCGACCAATCGAGTTTGACCAACGCTGCATCGAACACGCCGGGCCGGGTTAACATCAGGCTGAGATGCGACACATTTTCCAGCACGAAGGCAAAGCCGCTCTCCGCCAGCACGGCACGGGCACGCTCGAACGCCGAAAAATCGGCCACCGCGTCGAGCAAATTGACTTCCACCGCCACACGCGGCGCAGCACGCCCCGGCTGCGCGCCCGCCACGGCGGCCAGACGGGCAAAATCGGCGGTGAGGATACCTTGAACCGTCAAATTGATATGCAGCGCCGGAACATCCTGCCGTGTGACATCCAATGGCCCGCCCATGCCAGCGGCTTGGGTGAGAATGTCCAGGATGCGCAGATCAAGGCGGGTGGCGAGGTGGCGGAACAGGAACGGGTCAGTGGACGCCGAGGCCGCACTGGCCACCCTCCCCTCCAACGCAGCTATCGAGAAGGTGATTTCCTGATAGATCGGCAGCAGACCGCCCCTGCCCTCTCCACCGCCGCGCAGCAGCACCGCGGTTTGCCGCTGCAGAAGATCGGCGATGGCGGCTGAACTGATGAAACTGCCCAGCACATCCATAACCTCGGTCTGCCCGGCATATTCCTCTTCCATGACGCGCCGCCCTTCCTGTTGCACCACACGGGCCCGGATATCATCGTGCAAAGCCTGTCCATGCGTCGCCAGTGGCCAGACCGTGACCGGATCGAAACCCGGTGGTGTGTCCACCCGCAGCAACTGCCGCAGCATGTCTGGCAACGCCTCCGGCTCGACCGCGCGGGTGGAAGCCGATATGGCCGCCCCACCCGCGGCACGGCGCGGCTGACAGAGCAACACAAGATCGCCATCCACCAATGAAAATACCTGACCGCCATGCCAGGATGCGGTGTCTTGCATCAACGCACGGGCGACGCGACGGTGATGCGGGCGCGGTGCGGGTGGCATCAGACGGGAAAGGCGCAAGATGATTGCCACCCGATAATCCCTCTCCTGGCTCTCCAACGGGCGGGCCAACAGACGGGACAACTCCCCCAGCAACGCCATGGCTGCCGCATCGGGGGTGCCATGCAGCGCACGCCCCGGCCACTCGGTCAGTTGGCCAGTATTGCTGGCAAATTCGACCATCATCTCTCCGCCCCGGTTTTCGGGCCGCCCCCGCCAGCCCCATGCCGACTTGAAGACAGCATCGCGGCAAAAGATTAAAATAAGGTTTGTTTGCAATACGTGCAGCGTTCGCTTGCGCGCGGCGCGCGGCGGCGCTAGCGAATAGGCATGGATGAGTTTCAATTTCGCGACACTGCGGATGCGTTGAATCCGCCGCCGCATTCCACCTATCGCGAGGCGAGTAACGCCGAAATCGCCGTGGCGATTCGTCGCCTTGCGCGCAGTTCGGTGCTGGTCGTGGGCGATGCCATGCTCGACCGTTACATTTACGGCACCGTCGAGCGCGTCAGCCGAGAAGCGCCGGTTCCGGTGCTCAATGTCGATCGCGAGGTGGCCGTGCCGGGCGGCGCGGGCAATGTGGTGCGCAATCTGGGGGCACTCGGCGCCGCGGTGGCCTTCGTCTCCGTCGTCGGCGATGATCAGGCGGGTTCGGATCTGACCGGATTGATCGGCAGTCAGCCGGGCGTGGAGCCGTGGCTGCTGGTGCAAGGCAGCCGGGCGACCACCCGTAAGACACGCTACATGGCGCAAGGGCAGCAGGTTCTGCGGACCGACCGCGAGGATTCCAGCCCGATCCATCCCAAACTGGCCGAACGCATGCTGCGCATTCTGCGCGACGCCATGCTGGCCACCACCGTGACCATCCTGTCCGATTACGGCAAGGGGGTGCTGGCGGGGGATTTGCCTTCACATATCATCAATATCGCCCGCAGCAGCGGCCGCGTGGTGATCGCCGACACGCGAGGTGACTTTGCCCGATTCGCAGGCGCAGATATCGTCACGCCGACCACCGATGAGCTTGAGCGATTTGTTGGGCTGCGGTTGGTAACAGATGATGCCATCGCGAGTGCCGCCGAGACGCTGCGTCAGAAGTATAATTTTGGCGCTGTGCTGATCAATCGTGCCGAAGACGGTATGACGCTGGTCGATAAGGCTGGCGCGATGCATCTGCCGATTGAGCGTCCGGAAGATGGCGATTCTTCGGGCGCGAGCGATACGTCCGTGGCCGCATTGGCGGCTGGTTTGGCCGCGGGCATGGAGTTGTCACTGGCGGCGAAGGTTGCCAGCATCGCCAGCTTCGTCGCTCTCAGCCGTCACGGCATCGCCGTGGCCCGCGAGGGTGATCTGCTGGCTGCCGTCACGCCGCAGGGCAGTGCGCTGCGCAAGATCGTCCCCCTGGAGACCGCCGCCAGCCGGTTGGAGGCATGGCGGCGTGAGGGCAGACAGACTGCCGTGACACTGGGCCGTTTCGATACGCTCGGCCCGGAGCAATTGCGCCGTCTGGAACGGGCGCGTGCCGAATCGGATCGACTGGTGGTTGGTCTTGAACGCGACAGCTCCGCCCATCCCGGCACGCCGGAAGCGGTGCGCGCGGCACAGCTGGCCTGCCTGGAGACGGTTGATCTGGTGGTGCTGGTGGACAGTTCGAACCCGGCGGAGTTCCTCTACGCGCTGCGGCCTGACCTGCTGGTGGCCGAGCCGAACCATCCGGGGGCAGAGTTGTTGCCAACCTGGGGCGGGCGCGTGGCGGCGCTGTAAAGGATGACGATGTGCTGGCAGAGGATGGCAGCGCCGCTTCCGCCCACCGATTCGATCAGAGGACCGTCAGGTGGGATGGCACGCCATCCCACCACCGTTGATCAGACCTTTTCGACCTGACCGTATTCGAGCTCGACCGGCGTCGAGCGGCCGAAGATGGAGACGCTGACCTTCACGCGGCCCTTCTCCTCGTCCACTTCCTCGACGGTGCCGTTGAAGCTGGTGAACGGGCCATCGGCCACGCGCACCTGTTCGCCGATTTCGAACAGGATCGCCGGACGCGGACGTTCCACACCCTCGGCGGTCTGCTGCTGAATGCGCAGTGCCTCGGCCTCAGAGATCGGTGTGGGGCGGGTTTTGGTGCCGAGGAAGCCTGTCACCTTGGGGGTGTCTTTGACCAAGTGCCAGGCGTCGTCTGTCAGCTCCATCTTCACCAGCACGTAACCGGGGAAGAATTTGCGCTCGGCATTCACCTTCTGGCCACGCCGCAGTTCAACCACCTCCTCCGACGGCACCAGCACTTCATCGATCTGGTCGGCAAGGCCTTTCTGGGCGGCCTGCTCCTTGATCTGCTGGGCGATCTTCTTCTCGAAGCCGGAATAGACGTGGACCACATACCAACGTTTTGCCATCTGAGTTGCTCCTTACCGGCCAATGCCGAACAGGGCGCGCACGCCGATGCCGAACACCTGATCTGCCACAAAAAAGAAAATGGCGGCCAGAACGGCCATTCCAAGAACGAGGCCCGTGGTGACAAGCGTCTCCTTGCGGGACGGCCATGTCACCTTCGCCACTTCGGCCCGCACTTCGCGGAAGAATTTCGCCGGAGCCGTCAGAGCGCCACTCATTTGGTTACAAGCCTTTCAAAAGCCGATGTGTCAGAGACGAGCGATTTTGCAGAGACGATCATGAGCCGCAAGGCCATGCTGCGCCATCTCAATCGCCCGCATCGGGGGCAATTGAGGATGGCAGGGGCGGAGGGTCTCGAACCCGCAACCTCCGGTTTTGGAGACCGGCGCTCTAGCCAATTGAGCTACGCCCCTATCCGTCCTCACGCTGTCCCGGTGCAAACCGGGGCGTGCTGGCGAACAGCCAAGGCGCGCTAAAAAGAATGAGCGGGGCCGGAAGTCAAGGGCCGAGTTCAACAAATCGCCCGTATGTCAGAAATGCGTGTGAAAATCATGCCACTGGAGCGGGTGACGGGAATCGAACCCGCACAGCCAGCTTGGAAGGCTGGGACTCTACCATTGAGCTACACCCGCTCGGGCGTGGTCATCCGCGCGATACTAACCTGGGATCGTCAGATTTGCACAGGGGGATGGTGGAAGGGGTTGGATTCGAACCAACGTAGGCGTGCGCCAGCGGATTTACAGTCCGCCCCCTTTAGCCACTCGGGCACCCTTCCGTGAGGGCGGCGGATTAGCCTTATCCAGGGGGCGCTGTCAACGAAGGCCGCGACGATTTTAACAATATTTGTCGCAAAGCAGTGAGACGGCTATAGACCGGGGATGCGATCTTCATCCCCCCCTCCTGGCGGCCGTTCCGGCGGCAAGAAACCCTATCGTCCTGGCGGCCCCCGCCCGGCCACACCCCGCCCGCCCGAGGATAAGCGTCCGCGCGGACGCGATGACCGGCGTGACGGCAAGCCGCGCGAAGACAAGGCGGCCATGGCCGAAACCCGCCCAGAAACCCGCCCAGAAAGCCGCGCGGATAGCCGCCCGGACGCCCGGACGCCCCGCACGCCGGAGCGTCCGGTTCTCAGCCTCGCCCAACGCCAAAGCGAGCGTCCGCAGGCGGCTGCAGAACGTCCAGAGGGGGTGGCACCGCACGGCAAGCGTCGTTCGTTCCAGGCCATCCGCCCTGCGCGCAACGACGCCCCGCGCCCCGATCCGGACCAGCCGCGCGGCACATTGTGGCTGTACGGCCTGCATCCGGTGGCAGCAGCCCTGCGCAATCCGCAACGCAGACTGCGCCGCCTGCTGCTGACGCCCGATGCTGAAACCGCATTGACGGCGATGGTGCCCAAGCCCTGGCCGATTTCGAGTGAAACGGTGGACCGGGCGCGACTCGACCAATTGCTCGGCCGTGACGCGGTGGCCCAGGGCGCGGCCCTGCTCGCCGACCCGCTCGCCTCGCCCTCGCTGCAACAGGCGCTCGAACGTCCCGGCCCGGTGCTGGTGCTCGATCAGGTGAGCGACCCGCGCAATGTGGGCGCCATCATGCGGTCAGCACAGGCGATGGGGGCGTGCTGTGTGATCACCCAGGACCGCAATTCGCCGGACGAAACCGGAGCACTGGCCAAGGCCGCCGCCGGGGCGCTGGAACGCATCCCGCTGCTGCGCGCGGTCAACATCGCCCGCACGCTGGTCGCCCTCAAGGCCGCCGGCTGCTGGACGGTGGGGCTGGATGCTGCCGGTCAACCGCTGTCCGGCAAGGCGCTGGCGGGCCGCCGTGTGGCGCTGGTGCTGGGCAGTGAAGGCGATGGCATGCGCAGATTGACGCGCGAGACATGCGATGAGTTGGCGGGAATCCCGATGCCCGGCGGCGGATCGGCCATCGACAGCCTCAACGTCTCGGCGGCGGCAACCGTGGCACTCTACGAATTGTCGCGGATCGGCTAACCCGGCGTTAACCCCCTGACGCTAGTGTTCCGGCGAGGCCCGCGCGAATTCCGCGGCAGAACTTCGCCAGAACGGCGCCAGCGGGATACGCCCCGATGCTCCGTGAGTGGCATGTACTTTCCGATGATGCGCAACTGGCCCTGAGCCAACAGGCGATGCGCCGCGCCGCCGAGACCATCGCCGAACAGGCGGAATTGCTCGCGCGGGAAATCGAATTCGGCACAATCGACGACCGTGGCGGCCCGGAGGCTCTGCGGCTGTTGGCGGCGGTGGTGCGCGTCGGCGGCGGCGGAGAGGAAATGCCTTACGTGGCCGGACGGGCGTAGGGTGCCAATTCCCCATTACGTCACTCTTGTTACCCTTCCGTCGAAATGGTTATACTCCGTCGTAATGCGGGCCGTAGAGTTCGCGTCGCCAACGAAACGGAGGAAAATGCGCCATGAATACGCGTTGGACCAACGCCCTCGCCGCGATTCTGCTCGGCACGACAGCCCTGGCCGGACAGGCGCACGCGCAGGCACAATTCAATAATATCATCATCGTCGGTGACAGCTTGTCCGACACGGGCAACATTGCCAAAACGCTTGGCCCCACCACTTTGGCCGCTCTTCCGGGCCCGGTCGGCTACAATACCGGCTTCCTACAATCACCCTATTACAACTACCAATTCTCCAACGGCCCGATCTATGCCAACCAATTGGGCACAATGCTGCAGGCTTCCGGCACCACGACGGATCTGGCCGTGGGCGGCGCGTTTTCCGGGACCTACACAGTCGCATCGCCGCTGACCATCGGCGCGGCCACCATTACCGGCACCAATTTAAGCGCAACATTGTCGGCCTATCTGCCATCGATCATGGGACAGGTGCAGAGCTTGGCCGGAACCTCGTTCGGGTCTCGCGATCTGGCCGTGGTCTATGGCGGTGCCAATGACGCCTTCGCGGCATTGGGGGCGGTGGCAGCCCAGCCAAGCCTGACATTGCCACAAATCACCGCCGCCTTCACCACCACCGCCACCACGGTTGCCACCAATATCAGCACCGAAGTTGCCACGCTGGCCGCGATGGGCGTGAAAAACATCGTGGTGCCAAACCTGCCTGCCCTTGGCCTCACGCCGGCATTCAACAGCAACCCCGCCAACGCCGCTGCCGCCACCAGCCTGAGCAACGGCATCAATCAGGCGGTCGCGGTGGCGATGGCAACGTTGAGCCGCCAGCTCGGGATCAACATCACCATTGTCGACACAAACGCACTGATCTCCGACATGGTGGCCAACCCGAGCAAATATGGGTTGAGCAATGTGACGGCCGAGTGTCTGCCGACCGGATCGGCAGGCTACATCCCCACGGGGGCCACCGCCTGCGCCAACCCGAATTCCTACCTGTTCTGGGACACCGTGCACCCGACCAGCGGCGGTTCGCTGGATTTCGGTCAATACATGACGGCCATTCTCCAGGGGCCGACAACGGTGGCGGCCCAGGGGCAGATCGTGCAAATTGCCACGCAAAGCGCAATTGACAGCATGTCCACGCGTTCGGACCAACTGCGTCTGCAGTCGCTGTTCCCGGATGCCGATCTGGGCGCCAACACGGCCACGATGGGGCCGGATCAGAAGCTTGGCCTGTATGTGGCCGTCAATGGCGGCCAGGGCTCACGGGCGAGCGAATTCAACGCCACCGGCTTTCATTACACCAACAGCAAAGTGGTCTTCGGTGCCGATGTGAAGCTGCTGCCGCATGTGGTGATGGGGATGATCGGCGATATCGGCCAGACCAAAGCCACCTTGTCGGGCGGCATGGGCAGCGATGCGCTGAACACTTCCAATATCGGCCTCTACACCACGGCATGGGGTGATCATTGGTTTGCCTCGGGTGGCGCTGCGTATGGGTTTGATAATTTCAATCAGCTCAACCGCAACACCTTCGTCGCCAATCAGATCGCCGCCGCCACCGCCGGGGTTAAAACGCAGGCGCTGTATGTGAAGGCCGGGCCGGTGTTCAACGTCGGCGGCGTGGTGCTGGGACCGGTGATCGGCTTCCAGAACATCTATGCCAGCATCGATGGCGAATCGGAGGTTGGTGCGGTGGGCATGAACCAGATGGTCGGTGCCCAGCATATCCGCTCGACGCAGTGGCAGTTCGGCGCACAAGCCAACTACGCCCTGACCATCGGCGGCACCACGCTGGTGCCGGGCCTGCAGGCCAGTTGGAATATCGAGACGGCACCATCGTCGCGCATCGTCTCGACCATCAACATCGCTCAGCCTTCCACCACGGTGCTGACGACGATTGGCGGCCAGGCGCGTGACTTTGCCCGGATAGCCGCGACGCTGGATGTCAAAACCGCCAGCTGGATGACGATCAACGCCGCATTGGCTGCCGATCAGGGCAATGGCCGCAGCGACCTTGCCGCCACCCTGCAGGCCCGTGCGAGCTTCTGACCTGCGAGACTATCGGGCGGAAGATCAATACCCTTCCGCCCGACGCGTTTACCCTTCGCCGCTATTGCTCGGATCAATCGCCACGAAGCCGCTCTGGCCGTCGCGCAGAACGCGCAACGCCACCGGGCCGTGATGATCCCTGCCGCCCATTGCCTCGCGAATCGCCTTTGCCGCCTCCTCGGCCGAGGCAACCCGACGGCCACCCACGCCCAGCACCACGTCACCCGGCCGCAGCCCGGCCTGCTCGGCGGCTGAGCCGTCACGAATGCCGGAGATCACCGCGCCTTTGACATCCTTGGGCAGATCAAGCTGCTCGCGCATATCGGGCGTGATCGGCGCCAACGCCAGACCAAGCCCCTGCGCACTGCCCTCGCTGCCAATATCGCCCTTTTGCGGCTTGTCGTCTTTCAAAGTGGCAAGCGTAACCGGCAGTTCGCGCTTGGCGCCGTCGCGCAGAAGGGTAACGGTGGCGCTGGCCCCTGGCTTGAGATCAGCAACAGCCACCGCCAGATCGCGCGGTGCTTTCACCGCAGCGCCATTGACGGCGACGATCACATCGCCCGGCTCCAGCCCCGCTTTCGACGCTGGACTGTCTGCCTCAACGCTTGCGACCAGTGCACCATGTGCGGCATCACCAGACAGATGCATCGCGCTCGCCATCGAGGCATCGAGCTTCTGCGATTCAACCCCCAGATACCCGCGCGTGACGGTGCCGTTCTCTTTCAACTGCGCCACCACGTCGCGCACCATCGCGGACGGAATGGCGAATCCAATGCCGACACTGCCGCCGCTGGGGGAGAGAATGGCGGTATTGATGCCAATAACCTGCCCCGTCTGCGTGAAGAGTGGCCCACCGGAATTGCCCTGATTAATCGGCGCATCCACCTGAATGTAATCGTCATACGGCCCGGAGCCGATATCCCGCCCAAGAGCTGAGACGATGCCCGCCGTGACGGTGCCGCCGAGGCCGAATGGATTGCCCATCGCCACCACCCACTCGCCCGGTCGCACACTGCCAGAATCGCCAAGGGCGACGAAGGGCAGTGTCTTGTCGGTCTTGATCTTCAGAACGGCGATATCGGTGCGCGCATCGGTGCCGATCAGCTTGGCGGGCAGTTCGGTGCCGTCAGACAGTGTGACACTGATCGACTGCGCATTGCGCACGACGTGGTTATTGGTGACAAGCGTGCCGTCGGCATCAATGATAAATCCCGCCCCACGCGCCTCCCCACCGCTGGCATGACCGCGTGGGCGCTGGCCGAAGGGCAGCATCGGCCCCTGTTCATCCGAGGCCGCCTCAACGGTCAGTTTGGACGTGATCGACACCACGGCCGGGCGCACCTTATCGACCAAGTCGGCAAAATCAGGAACATGCGCACTCGCCGCCACAAGCGGTTCAGCCGCACGGGCGGGCACCGGAGCCAACGCCGAACCGGCGAGCAAGGCGGCCGCAAGGCTGAACGCACCGAAGCCGCGCAGTGCTGCACTGGCAAAATATCTGTTTGCAAAGCGAACCATTGTCTCTCTCCGCAGTGAGTAACGCGGCGCGGCGATTGAAGAACCACACCATGTCAGGAAAAATAGTGTCGTTGCCCCAACAGGACGGTGGCGCGGCAGTGAAACCCGCGTCATATGGAGAACAAGCAATAAAGGCGAGACATGGCAGCCCCTCGACGCACCCCCACGGCTTGGCTTTCCCGGCGCTCTTTGCGTGAGCGGATCGGCTTTGGTTTGGCCTTGCTCGTCTTTCTCGTTGCCATCCTGCTGGGCGGGCTCATCGGCAAGGCATCCGAATTGCAGGCGCGCAACCGCATCGGCCAATCCCTGGCCATTGATGCCCAGCGCCTCGCCGAGCGCCTGACAACCGAATTGGCCACGCGCGCCCGCGAATTGACGTTGTTGTCACGCATGGAATCGCTGCGCACGGTGGTCTCCACCATCTCGATCGCGCCTTCGATTGCGGGCAGCGGGGCGTTGTCGGTGGCGACCGCACAAACCCAGGCATTGCTGGACGAACTCAAGCGCTCCTATCCAGCCTATGCCTGGATCGGCGTTGCCACCCCGGCGGGTCGGGTGATCATCGCCACCGATGCGGCCAGTGTCGGCACGCTGATTTCCGCCCGTGGCGCCAATCGCGACGGCATGCGCGGCCCATTGCCGCTGCCTGGCGCGCAGGCGTTGCCGGAAGATGTGCGAATGATCGATCTGTTGCAGCCGATCCGCGACGCCGATGGCAGCGTGATCGGCTCCATCGCAGCGCAACTGCCCTGGAGTTGGGTGCGCGGCATTGAGACAGCCACGATCACCGCCGATGATGACGGGGTGCTCCGCCGCGAGACTTTTCTGGTCGGCGCACGCGACAACGTGGTGCTTGGCCCGCCGGGGACGGCAGGTTTGCTGTTAAACGCCCCCTCGGTTGCGCGCGCTCGCGCTGGCTTGACGGGCTGGCAGGTGGAACCCTGGCCGAGTCTGAACCCGCGTATGGGTCCGCGCTCCTACCTCACCGGCGCGGCCTTTGCCGTCGGTGATGGCCCTGGCGCCAATGTCGGCGTGCAGGGATTGCGCTGGAGCGTGCTGGTGCGTGAGGCGGAGGAACAGGCCTTCGCCCCGGCGACGGTGCTGCGTGAGACAATCTGGGGCGTGGGCCTGCTGGTGGCGGCGGTGTTCGCATTGGCGGGCTGGATGCTGGCCGGCATGGTCACGTCCCCGCTCGCCCGCATTGCGGTGGCCGCCGAGCGTCTGCGTCAGGGCGATGACATCGAAATTCCACGCATCCGGGGGGCGACGGAAATCGACAGCCTCTCCACCTCGCTGCGCGCGCTGGTGGCCACGCTGACGCGCAAACAGGAGGCGCTGGACGAGATGGAGGAGCTCGCCCTGCACGACCCCCTCACCCGCCTGCTCAACCGCCACGGGCTGCGGTTGCATCTGGATGCGATGCTGAGCCAGGCCAAGGCCACCGGCAGTTCGGTGATGCTGTTTGTGGGCGATCTGGACGGCTTCAAGGCGGTCAACGACACCATGGGCCATCAGACCGGCGATCAACTGCTCTGTCTGGTCGCCGCCCGGCTGAAGCAGATGGTGCGGCGGGGCGATCTGGTGGCGCGGCTGGGTGGCGACGAGTTCGTGCTCGCCTTGCCGGCTCCGGCGGGTTCGCAGGATATGGCCGCCGTGGCGGTGGCGCAGCGGGCGCAGGCGGCGGTGATGGCACCCTATCAGGTTGGCGGCTCTGTGGTGAAGGTGGGGTGCAGCCTGGGCGGCGCCTGCTGGCCCGATCATTTGTCGGCAACTGAGCGCGATGTGGGGCTGATGGAAGGCTTCGAGCGCGTGCTCGCCCATGCCGATTCGGTGCTCTACGACATCAAACGCACCGGCAAAGGCCGCGTCGATCTGTTCGGCGCACCGCGCAGCCGGGCGGGCGAGCGCGTGCCCTGACCGCACAACAACGCCTGCGTGGCGGGATCACTCCCGCCCGTAGGTGTCCTCGATACGCACGATATCGTCTTCGCCCAGATAGGGGCCGGACTGCACCTCGATCAGCGTGAGCGGAATCTTGCCGGGGTTTTCCAGCCGGTGCACGCAGCCGAGTGGCAGATAGATGCTCTCATTCTCACGCACCATCAGCGTCTCGTCGTCGCGCGTGACGATGGCCGTGCCCTCCACCACCACCCAATGCTCGGCGCGGTGGAAGTGCTTTTGCAGCGACAATTTGGCACCGGCCGAGACCACGATGCGTTTGACCTGGAAACGTTCGCCCTTGGTGATGCCCTCATAGAATCCCCAGGGACGATACATCCGGCGATGCGCCGACGCCTCGGATCGTTTGGCGGCTTTGAGGCGTTCGACGATCTTCTTGACGTCCTGCGCATGGTCGCGATGCATCGCCAGCACGGCATCTTCGGTGACAACCAGCACGACATCCTGCAGCCCAACCACGGCGGTGAGCAGCGAGTCGGTGCGGGCGTAGCAATTCTTCGCCCCTTCCAGCATCACATCGCCGAACACCACATTGCCCGCCGCGTCTTTCTCGCCAAGCTCCCACAAGGCCGACCAGGAGCCGACATCGGACCAGCCGAGCGACGCGGGCACGACCACGGCGCGGTCGGTGCGTTCGGCGAGTGCATAGTCGATGCTGATATTCGGGCAGGCGGCGAATTCCGCCTCGCCAAGGCGGATGAAATCCAGATCCGTCCGACGCGCCGCCACCGCCAGACGCACGGCGGCCAGCACGTCGGGGGCATGGCGTTCCAACTCGGCGATCAGCGTGGCGGCAGTGAAGACGAACATGCCGGAATTCCACAAATGCCCACCATCGGCCACCATGGATTTGGCCGTCGCGGCATCCGGTTTTTCGACGAATTGGGCAATGGCATGCACGCCTTCCAGGCCACTGACGACAGCGCCGGATTTGATGTAGCCATAGCCGGTCTCCGCGGCGGTGGGCTGCATGCCGAAAGTGACGACATAGCCCGCCCGCGCTGCGGCCAGAGCGCGGCCGAGTGCCGCACCCAACGCCGTTGTGTCAGAAATCGCAGCGTCGGCGGCCATCAACCAGAGCACGGCATCGGGGTGGGTTTCAGCGACAATCAGGGCAGCGGCAGCGATGGCCGGGGCGGAGTTGCGCCCCACCGGTTCCAACACCACCCGGCTGCCTTCAATGCCCACCTGCCGCAATTGCTCGGCGACCACGAAGCGATGCGCGTCGTTGCAGACCACCAGGGGGGCCGAAATCCCGGCACCGAGGGCGCGCAGGGCAGTGTCTTGAATCAGCGTGCGCTCTGACACCAGCGGCCAGAATTGCTTCGGAAAGCTCTCGCGCGACAGCGGCCAAAGCCGGGTTCCGGTGCCACCGGAGAGAATCACCGGGACGATCATCGGAGTGGCAGTTGAAGCGGCATGTGGTTCAAATGCAGGCATCTCAGAAACTCCCAACCCAACCAGCGGCCTATCGCAAACTCCACCCGCACTGTCCAGCCGCCTTGCTCCCCTGCGGCGTCTCGCCGCATGATGCCGCTTCGCGCGAAGGAGAGGGTCTAGCGATGGATACGCCGATCACAGTTCTGCCCAATGACGTCCAGGCCACAATCGCCCGGATCACCGGGGAGATCGAACAGCACTTGATCGCCGTGCGCCGCGATCTGCACGCGCATCCGGAATTGGCGTTCGAGGAAGTACGCACCGCGGGCGTGGTGGCCAACGAGTTGACCCGCATGGGCATTGCGCATGAGACCGGCATCGCCCAAACCGGCGTGGTCGGTATCATCAATGGCGGCAGGCCCGGCCCGGTGCTGGCCATTCGCGCCGATATGGACGCGCTGCCGATTCAGGAACGCACGGATTTGCCCTGGGCGAGCACCAAGCCCGGCCTGATGCATGCCTGCGGGCATGACATTCACACCACCACGCTGCTCGGCGTGGCCGACGTGCTGCATAAAATCGCGCCCTCGCTGGCGGGCACCGTGAAGCTGATCTTCCAGCCCGCAGAAGAGGCGATCGGCGGTGCGGAGCAGATGATCGAGGCGGGCGTGTTGGAAGGCCCCAAGGTGGATATGGCCATCGGCTTTCACAATTATCCGCACATTCCGGTCGGTGAATTCAGCTTCTGCCCCGGCCCGGCGCTGGCGGCTGCGGATATGTTCACCATTGAAGTACACGGCAAATCCGGCCACGCGGCGCATCCCTATGCGGCCATCGACCCTATCGTTGCCGCAGCCACGCTGATCACGCAGTTGCAAACCGTGGTCTCCCGCGAGATGCGGCCGCTGCATCCGGCGGTGGTCACGGTGGGGGCAATCAATGGCGGCATCGCGCACAACATCATTCCTGACTCCGTGGTGATCAAAGGCACCGTGCGCACCTTGCACAAGGAGGCGCAGGATATCGCCGAACGTGCCATTCAGCGGATGTGTGACGGGGCCGAGATTGCGATGCGCACGCGCTGCACCCTGACCTATGAACGCGGCGTTCCCGCCATGCTCAACGATGACCGCGTGTTGGAGCCGGTGGTGGAAGCGGTGCGCAAACAGCTTGGCGATGTCATTCATCGTCGGGAGCCAAGCATGGGTGCCGAGGATTTCGCGCTGATGTCCCAAATGGTGCCCGCCTTCCAACTCGGAATCGGCTCGGGCGCTCCGGGGCGGGCGGATCGGTTGCACAATTCGGGATATGCCCCTGATGAAGCCTGCATCGGATTGGGCGTGCAGGCCTTGGCGCGGGCGGCTGTGGAAATTCTGGCGTGATGCGGGTCTGCATCTACGGTGCGGGTGCGATTGGCGGCAATCTGGCGGCCAAAATCGCCGGTTCCGGGGCGGATGTCTCGGTTGTCGCCCGTGGGGCCAATCTGGCGGCGATTCGGGCCAATGGGCTGGTGGTCGAGACCCCGAAGGAAACTCTCACGGCGCGGGTGCGGGCGAGTGCCGATCCGGCGGATTTGGGCGTGCAGGATGTGGTGCTCGTCACCACCAAAACCCCGGCCCTGCCAGACGTTGCCTTAGGCATCGCGCCACTGTTGGGGCCGGATACGCCGGTGGTGTTCATCATCAACGGCGTGCCCTGGTGGTATTGCGACGGCTTGAGCGGCCCCCATGCCGGCACCAGGCTCGACATGCTCGATCCGACAGGCGTGCTGCACGACAAAGTGGGCACCGCCCGCACATTGGGCGGCGTGGTCTATGCCGCCTGTTCGGTGCCCACGCCCGGCGTGGTGCGCATCACCAGCCCGCATAACCGGGTGATCGTCGGCGAGATCGACAATCGCATGACCCCGCGCGCCGAGCAGATCGCGGCCCTGCTCAAGGCGAGCGGGATTGAGGAGAAAGTCTCCACCGATATCCGCGCCGATGTCTGGACGAAGCTGCTGGTCAATCTGGGCAGCGCCCCGGTGGCAGTGCTGACCGGCGCGCCGATCAATGTCAGCATGGCGGAACGGCCCATCGAACAGGCCACCCGCGCGATCTACGCCGAGGCCGCCGAGATTGCGCAAAAGCTCGGCAGCCCTGTCTCACTGGATGTGGAGGCCTGGATCGCCGCGGGCAAGAAGCTGACGCATAAGCCGAGCATGTTGCAGGATCTGGAACTCGGGCGGCGGATGGAGATCATCACGATGTTCGAGGCCACTCTTGCCCTGGCGCGACTGGCAGGGGTGGCAACGCCGATGTTGGATCTGATCCTGGCATTGGATGTGATCCGCGCAAAAACGGCCAGATTGTACGGCTGATCATGTGCGGGGCAGATGCGTCTGCCCCAGCACCCAGCCTTCCCATTGTCTGATCCACGGATCGTCCGGCACAAAATCCGGCTGAGCACCATCAAGCACAGCCAGCAGCCCCAGCAGACCCAGCAGCGAGTCAAACCGGTCCTCCCCCGTCGCATCGCTGCCGAATCCATCGGCGATGGCGGACGCCAACGCGGCATCCGGCGTGGCGTGGCGCTGATCGAGTTCGGCAAACAATGCCTGTGCCAAGGCCGCGCGGTCGGATTGCCGGCGTTTGCTTCCAGACAGCTTCAGCCCCCGCTGGCGCATCGCCTCGGCGGGATAGGTCTCGGCGACCGCGATGGCACCGGGTTGGAGCAATTCCGCCAAGCTGCCCTCAAACGGCCAAAGTCGCAGATCGTCCCCCGCCGCCCAGGACGGCAGCAGCCAATCGCGCCACGCGCCGATAGCTGCCTTGCCGGATTGATTGGCACCCAAGGTCCAGAACAGCGGCGCACCGGCCGGACGCAGTGCCGTGGCGCGATCACAGGCGCGGCAGAGATCATCGGCCGCACCGAGGCCGAGTGCGCGCGCATGTGAGGCCCGCGTCATTCCGGCCACGCCGCGTGCGGGATAGAAAGGACGATCGGCGTGAATGTCAGCCAGCGTCGCACAGACGGAGAAAAACGCGGGACGTTGCGCCATGCCACGCAAAAATGCCGGAAAATCCGCCGCCCGCACATGGCACTCGGCATAGCGGCGCGGCAGGCCGAGTGGAAAATCGACGCCGACGGCAATCGCCGCTCCACCGCACTCGGCACGCAGACGATTGCTCAGCCCCGCCAGATCGCCCACGGGTTGCGCGGCGGAGACAGCCCAGCCGGCACCACGCGCAATGGCGCAGGTCATCCAACGTTTGCGAGGATCGATGCTCCAATCGGCATGCACAGCAAGGCCGGGCTGGAGCATCGGACGATCACAGCGGCTTTTCAGCCTTGGCGAGCAGGCGCGAGAACAGGCCGGGCTTTTTCGGTTTAGCCGCCTGCACCGCGGCAGCCTTTGCCTTCGCCGCCGCTTCGGCTTCCTGTGTGCGCTCGCGCTCCTTCATGGCCAGCCATTTGTCCAGGCTCATGCCGGCCTTGGCGGCCCGCTTGGATTCGTAGGCGCGTTGGCCTTCAGTCAGTTCTTTCGCCATATCACTTCTTCACTCGACACACATCGTGCCCCTTGTGTGACAGCGGTGCGGTTATGCTTCAAGACCCTCCGGGAGCTTCGGCTCAGCAAAGAGAGGCAGCTATGGCGGAAGCAAGGGTCAAGGCGCGGCTATGGGTGGATATGGCCCTGCGCCTGGGCAACAACCAGGGCCGTTACGGCACGGTGCTGCATCGGGGCGACAACGATTCGGGCGGCGTTCTGGTGGTTCTGCGCGGACGCGAAGGCAATTGGGTGCTGTCGCAGATTCGCACCGCCGAGGGCGGCGCCGCCTGGATGCGCGCCACCGGCAAGGCCCCGGTGGACCAGGAGGCAGTGGATGCCTATGTTGCAAAGCAACGCCGCTATGACCCGGATTTGTGGGTGCTGGAATTCGAAAGCCCGGATGGCCTGCCGCCCTTCGACGGCCATATCGTTTGATGGCCCCGCGTCTGACCCGATCCGACCGGAACCGATAAGGAGTTACCGATGCGCGCACTCACGCTCGCCTTGCTCGCCGCCACGCTGATCCCCGCCGCAGCTTGGGCCCAGCCCATTGAGGGGCTGTATGTGGGTGCTGCTGGTGGGCTGTCATTGTTGGAAAATCAGCGCGTGCTGAGCGAGTCCAACGGCAGTGCGACGCGTGTCCTGCATCCTGCGGTCTCGACCAATTTCCAAACCGGCTATCAGGGCGCGCTCAATGTCGGTTACGCCTTCGGCAACGGCGTGCGGGTTGAGATCGAGGGCAACCTGATCGACAACAAGCGCGGCACCGAAGGCAATTCGTCGCTGACGATCAGCCAATCCGCGCGTGAGACAAAGACCGGCGCGATGTTCAACGCGCTGTTCGATCTCGATATCGGCTCGCCCTATGTCTTTCCCTATCTCGGCGCTGGCGCGGGCTATCAAAGCATCGCCCGCACGGTGTCTAAAAACATCGCCGGCACCGATTATGCGGTCAACAGCAGCCACGCAGCGATGGCGGAGCAGGCCATCGGCGGGTTGAGCTTTCCCATCCCTGGCGCTGTCGGCTTGTCGGTGACAGCGGATTACCGCTTCATGGTCGTCAACGGCACGCAGGATTATACCGGAACCTCCACCTCCGGCGGCACGACAGTGCCCGCAGGCTTCCGGGTGCGCGACGATCATACGCATTCGGCCATGCTCGGCTTGCGGTACGCCTTCAACGTCACCCCACCACCCATGCCCGCCTCGGCCGCGGCACCAGCTCCAGCACCGGCGGCGGCGCCCGCGGCGGCTCCTGCTCCGGCGCGCTCCTATCTGGTGTTCTTCGATTGGGATAAGGCGGATTTGAGTGCCCGAGCGCAGCAGATCATCGCCGAGGCGGCGCGCAACGCCACCCGCGTGACCACCACCCGCATCGATGTGGCGGGCCATGCCGACAAAACCGGTGCGGCACCGTATAACCAAACGCTCTCACGCGCCCGCGCCAACGCGGTCGCCGCCGAATTGGTCCGTCTTGGTGTGGCGCAATCGACCATCAGCATCACGGCCTTCGGCGATACCAGACCGCTGGTGGCCACCGCAGCTGACGTGCGTGAGCCGCAGAATCGACGCGTTGAAATCGTGTTGAAGTAATCTCAACCACACTCTTGCAGCACATCCCCTGCGCATCACCAGAAGCAGGGGATGCTTTACAAACCTGTCACCTTCCTGACAGGGCGGCGTAACCGACCGGCCACAGGTTGTGGCTTTTTCGCCACAGCGCCAATCAGAATTATACTATGCGGCCCACTCCCGATTTCGTGCTCTGGCTTCGCATCAAATCGAGGATCATATAGCAGTGGATCGCATGCGGCCTCTTTTGGCGCTGCGGAGGATTCTGCTGTCCCAGACGCAGCAGACACGAAAGGAATTCGACTGATGACGCTTCGTAAAGCTCTCTTGGCCGCCACAGTGCTGGCCCTCCCGGTCGCCGCTTCGGCTCAGCCGATCGATGGCCTGTATATCTCGGGTGGCATCGGCGCCAACATGGTCAGCAGCACCGATGTGAAGATCGGTGGCACCACTGGCACCGCATCCACCCCACATGCGGGCATTGATGGCTTCGCCTCGATTGGCTACGGCTATGCCAATGGCGTGCGCGCTGAAGCCGAGCTGTTCGGCCTTGAGGGCAGCCTGAAAGCCAAGTTGAACAACGTTGCCGGGTCCAGCGGCGCTCAGACCTACGCTTATGGCCTGATGTTCAACGGCCTGTATGATTTCTCCGGCTTCTCGGGCTTCTCCCCGTATGTCGGCGCAGGCGTTGGCTATCTCGGCCAGCAGCTCAACTCTGGCTTAAAGAGCGGTGCGCTCGGCTCGTTCGCGGCCCAGGGCATCGTCGGCGTGGCCGTGCCGGTGGCGCCGCAGCTGGCGCTGACGGTTGACTATCGCCTGATCGACAAGCTGCAGTCCCGCAATTTCGGTTCTTCGGCTGGCGTCGAGACGCGCGTTGGCAACTCGCTCGATCATTCGCTGAACCTCGGCCTGCGCTATGCGTTCGGTGCGGCTCCGGCGCCGGTGATGGCCCCGGCCCCGGCTCCGGCCGCGATGGTGGCCCCGGCCCCGGCGCCGGCCCGCTCCTACCTGGTGTTCTTCGACTGGGACAAGGCTGACCTGACCGCCCGTGCGCAGCAGATCATCGCTGAAGCGGCCAAGAACGCCACCCGCGTTGCCACCACCCGCATCGACGTCGCAGGCCACGCCGACAAGACCGGCACCGCCGCCTACAACCAGACCCTCTCGCTCGCCCGCGCCAACAACGTGGCCGCCGAGCTGGTTCGCCTGGGCGTTGCCAAGTCTGCCATCAGCATCACCGCCTTCGGCGACACCAAGCCG
>JARLIM010000031.1 GCA_031291725.1 Acetobacteraceae bacterium | reverse complement strand
TCCCCGCCAGATTTGGCGGCTAGGGGCGAACTAGAGGGGACGATAGCGAATTATGCAGGGGACGCGCAAGAGATTCGATGCTCAAAAAACCTCAGAAAACGGCCATTTATGAACGCTTGCGAATGGCGATACTACGGACACATCCTCCGCCATTTTCCTTGGTTTTCTGTGGATGTTCAGGGCATTTATAGTGTTGCCCCTCTACTGTTCCATCTAAAACTCGACGCTTGATACGCACGCTGGCGAACATTCGGCCCAAGTCGGTTGGCGTGCGGTCGGGCTAGGCAAAGCGAAACGACGCGATGCTGATGGAGCGATATGCTGGGCGATTCGATCCTGCACTGGCAGCCCGGCCTCGCTCAATGGCTTTGCCGAGGCACTTAGGCCGGGGCCCTTTCCGATCCCGCGCGCCAAGATTTCGTTCGATGTTTGCCTTCCGAGTCTATGACGCCGGAGCCGAAAGGGAGGGAATCGCCATCGCCCTGGGAGAACACGCGCGGCACGCCATCAGCGGTAGCAAGGACATCATTCAAGTTGGTGGCGCATGCCAAGGCAGCGACGACAACCCACAGAGCCGCCAGAACGAACCATACCCTGAACAATCCGCGACGCCAGTTCATCGCCTTCCTCCAGTCATGGAAGCCCTCGACCTGCCGGACATGCGCCTCCACATGCCGGTCATCCGACGCCGGCTATTTCGCTGCCGGTCGGCACTGCGTCAGCAACCCTTTGTCCGCCAGTTCGACCAACAACATATCGGCAAAATACCGTCCATTGTCGTCAGCCTTTTCACCACTGATCAGAGTGTTGCCTCGGCTCACAATGGCAGTGCCGGACCACAGATTCTGCCGACGCGCCACGTCAAACAGCCCGACGTCATACGTCATGCTGTTGATAACGCCGCTTCTCAACATTTTGCTCTTTTCCAGAACGGACAGCACAAGGTCGGGCTTCCAAGCGGCAACTTCCTGCGCCACGGACGATTTTGATTTTCGAACGGCAGCAGCCCGCTCGCTATCTGTTTCCGTGTCGCGGAACTCAAAAAATCCCGTGCGCAGCTGATAATAGACGGGCACTGGCTGGACCGAAAGCGAGATACCGCACAGCATCAAGTCTTTGGAAAGCTCTTGATGGAATTCCCTGGCGTATCCCTCCGGCATAGTTGTAAGGGCGAAGGCCAGACGCTCGCTGTTGTCCTTGAAATTGTGGTTGGACGCAGGGTTGTCTACGCTGCTGATCAACAGGATTTTCGCTGGAGGCCGCAACGGCTGGCCTTCTGCTTTGGCGTTGAAGTAAACGCCGGTTCCGCCAAGTTGGCTATGTTGGCCGCATCCTGCCAAAGTGACGACAATTGCGATTGAACGCAGTATTCTCAACATCTGGCAGTTCCTCAGGTCTCAATAAGCGTTGAAGCATAATTGAATCGATATGAATCCAAAATGTCCTCATGGCACAAGATGCAACCTTCAGAAATTTTAGCCCTTCACTCTTCCATAATCTGTCCTTGCACAGGGCGCAGCGACGAAGCACCTCCCTGAGGTGAAGGCGAGCAACCCGTCAGATGACGAAGTTAATGCTCACAGTAAAAAGATCGTGCGCTCAATGCAGAATCAATCACCGGAAGCGTGCTTTCGAAATATCACCAGAACTGTGCGGCGGTGGTGGTGTATCCGGTGCGGCCCTAAACCTGCACCTCAACGCAGACCGGCACATGGTCCGATGTCTGTTCCCAATCGCGCGCATCCACCAGGATGTCGTGGGAGAGCGCTGTCAGGTCTGGGGTGGTCCAGACATGATCGAGGCGGCGGCCGCGGTTGGAGGCGCGCCAGTCGCGGTTGCGGTAGCTCCACCAGGTGTAGAGCTTCTCCTGCGGCGGCACGAATTGGCGCAGCGCGTCGTGCCAGCCTTCGGCTTGCCAGGCGAGCAGCCCCTCGGTCTCAACCGGCGTGTGGCTGACCACATCGAGCAATTGCTTGTGGCTCCACACATCGTGCTCCAACGGCGCGATGTTCAGATCGCCGACCAGCACCGAGCGGCTGGGGCGGTGTGCTGCGAAATGTGCGTGGGCCTCGGCGATGAAATCCAGCTTATGGCCGAATTTCTCGTTCACCGTGCGGTCCGCCACGTCGCCACCCGCCGGCACATAGAAATTATGGATCGACACGCCACCCGCGATCTCGGCGGCCAGATGGCGACAATCGCTCTTGCCGCACCAATCTGGCGCATCCAGGCGACGCAACGGCAGGCGGGAGAGGATGGCCACCCCGTTATAGCCCTTCATCCCCCAATGCAGCACATGCGGAAAACCAAGCGCCTGCACGTCGGCCATCGGGAAAAGGTAGTCGGGAACTTTGGTCTCCTGCAGACAGATTACGTCTGGCCGCAACGCCGCGATCAAGCCGGGCAGCAGCTTCAGGCGCAGACGGAGTGAGTTGATGTTCCAGGTGACGATGCGAAGAGTGCTCATCGCGCAAAGCTGCGCGGGAATGGGCCGAATTGGCAAGGGGGGCAGAAACCACCCTCGGGATGGTGGGATTCCTGTCGGAATCCCACCCGATGAGCTCTATGTGGATGAGCTGTATTTGGCTCGGCGCGGCGTTTAACTCATGTATCTTGCGCGCCGCCATGCCCTCTGTATGCACCGGCGTGGATCAAGAGAGATTGGCAGCGCGGCAAAATGTCAGATCACTCACCATATGCGCTGGTGGTTTTGCCGTCCCAGACGATGGTGATTTTTTCATACTGGCAGAGATCAACATCATTCCATTCGGCGGTGTCGCCATCATGATACTTGACCTTGATGTCGAAATGGCAGGCCGAGCCGCCATGCGGGAAGGTAATATCCACGCTCTCGCCATCGGCCAGTGCATCGTGCCCCATCACATCTTTGCCCCAGTTGTCGCTGGAATGTTTGGAGACGTAGACTTCATCCACCTGAGCGCCGGTTTTGTTGACAAGCTTGAAATCAGCGTCGTTTGCCTTCGCAATCTGCGATGTGGACATTGCAAGGATGACGCAGGTGGCGAATAAAAACGCATTTTTCATCTTTGATATTCCTATATGACAGTTCTCGCACGCGGAGATAGTTTGAGAAGCTTTCCGACAAGCCATTTTACACAGATTATGATGTTTTTGTCGTAATGACGAATTATAAATTCGTCAAAAACAACAATAAATCATAAAATAAATAGAACTGATCACGTGTTTTTGATTTAGGTAAAGCTTTCATGTCTCCGAGGGCGGTTGGTTCGCTAATATTTTTTCATCGCAACGTCAACCCAAAGCGAACGATCTGGCCGATATCGTCTGTTATTTTCCGTAACAGGCAGCGGGTGTTCAACTTGACGTCGCCCGGCGTTCCATTAGCCTGCCCGCCACCGTCCCACGGGAGAAAACGTCATGAAACGCCGCACGCTCGGCCTGCTGGCCGCCGCCCTGTTTGCCACCCCTGTTCTCGCCCAGGCACAATCCGTGCCGGTCGGTGCGATTGAGATTTTGTCGGGGCCGAACGCTGCCTATGGCATCGCCATCAAGGCCGGTTTGGAACTGGCTTTGGATGAAGTGAACGTCAAAGGTGTGCTCGGCGGTCGTAAGATTGCGCTGACGGTGGAAGACAGCGCCGGCAGCCCCGATCAGGCGGTCAACGCCGCGCGCAAGCTGATCGGGCGTGACAAGGTTGTCGCCATCATCGGGCCGACCATCTCGGGCGAGATGTTCCGCGTCGGGCCGGTGACGAATGAGCGCAAGGTTCCAACGCTGGGCACCTCCACCACCGCCAACGGCATCACCGATATCGGGCCGTATATCTTCCGCACCTCGCTGCCGGAGAGCGACGTGATCCCGGTCACGCTCAAGGCGGCGATGGCGCGCGGCGTGAAGACGATCGCGCTGATGTATGCCAATGACGACGCCTTCTCGAAGTCGGGTTTCGATGTGATGAAGGCTGCCGCCGAGAAGGCGGGACTGAAGATCATCGACATTGAAAGCTTCGGCCAGAAAGATTCGGATTTCTCCGCCCAACTGACCAAGATCAAGAGCCTCAAGCCGGATGCTGTCGGCATCTCCGCCCTGGTGGAGCCGACATCTGGCGTGCTGTTGCAGGCGCGCCAGCTTGGCTTCGGCCAGGAGACGCTGTTCATCGGCGGCAACGGCGCCAACTCGCCCAAACTTGGCGCGATTGCAGGCGCTGCGGCGGATGGGCTGATCGTCGGCTCGCCGTGGTTCATCGGCAAGGAAACCGACGGCAACCCGGCTTTCGTGGCAGCCTTCAAGGCGCGCTACAACAAAGACCCGGACCAGTTCGCAGCCCAGGCCTATGACGCGATGAAGATCATGGCGATCGCCATCGACAAGGCGGGGGCGGTGGATTCCGAAAAGGTCACGGCCGCTCTGGCCAAGACCGATTTCAAAGGCGTGATGGGGCCGTTCCAGTTCACCGACCACCGCGATCCGGCAACAGCGGCCGGTGTGGTGGTGCTGACCATGAAGGATGGCAAGTTCGTCATTCTGAAGTGAGGCTTTGATGTAGACTTTCCGGCCTGTCTCGGATGGTCTAGAACACGCAGCCCGCGCGGGATTGTCTCGCGCGGGCTATCGTTTTTTTGGTGCGGTTCCGTTCCATGCTCGCCCAGCAGATGGTCAACGGCGTCCTGTTGGGCGCCACCTATGCCCTGTTCGCGCTCGGCTTCACGCTGATCTTCGGCGTGCTGCGCGTGATCAACCTGACCTACGGATTCTATTTCTCCGCCGGTGCCTTCATCGCCCTCTACCTCACGCGGGTCTTGGGGCTGAACATCGTGCTCGCACTGCCATTGGGCACGATAGCCGCCGGATTGGTGGCGGTGGCGATGGACAGCCTGTTGCTGCCCCGCCTGCGCCATCGCCGCACGGCGGAACTCGACTCGTTGATGGTCACATTGGGGGCGGTGCTGGCGCTGTATTCGATCATGACCGCCTGGCTTGGGCCGGATATTCGCCGCTTTCCCCCCGGCACCATCTCCGCCGACGCACTTGAAATCCTGGGCGTGCGGCTGACGGCGGCGGAAGGATTGATTCTGCTGGCCAGCTTCGTGCTGGTGGCGGCCCTGATGGCGCTGATGAAATTCACCCGGCTCGGCCTTGCCATTCGCGCGCTGGCGGAAAAGCCGGATGCGGCCGGATTGATGGGCATCAACGTGCCCGCGACATCGCGCATCGTCTCGTTCCTGTCCGGCGCATTGGCGGGGGCAGGCGGCATTCTGATCGGGCTGAATTTCAACGCCATCCAGCCTTATATGGGCGAGAGCATGATGCTGCGCGGCTTCGTGGTGATCATCGTCGGCGGCATGGGCGACAGCCGGGGTGCCTTGGTGGCGGGCCTGGCGCTGGGCATCATTGAGGTGCTGACGGCGGGCTATATCGATTCCGGTCTGAAGGAGACGGTGGCGTTTGCCATTCTGGTGGTCGTGCTCTGGACACGTCCGCAAGGTCTGTTCGGCCGCGCCGTGGGGCAACGCGCATGACAATTCCGGGTTGGTTGGACGATTTTCTCTGGACCTATCAGACGCTGATCCACGATCTGGGGATCAACGGTCTGCTGGCCCTGGCGATGTATGTGGTGCTGGCGGTGGGGCAACTCTCGCTGGGGCAGGCGGCATTCATGGGGTTGGGGGCGTATTCCGGTGCGCTGCTGAGCATGAAGCTGCACTGGCCGTTCGCGCTGGTGCTGCCGGCAAGTTGCGTCGCCCCGGTGCTGTTCGCACTCGCCATCGGCGTGCCGACGCTGCGGCTGTCGGGCGTGTATCTGGCCATCGCCACCATCGGCCTGGGCGAGGTGCTGCGCTCTGTCTACATCAATTGGGATTATGTCGGCGGTGCGCTCGGCCTGAACGGCATTCCGGAGCGCGCCGAGACCTGGATGATCTTCTCGCTGCTCGGTGTGGCCTTGCTCGCACTGTTTCTGGTCGGTCGCAGCCGGTTCGGTCGTGCGATGGAAGCGATGCGTGAGGATGCGACGGCAGCGGCGGCGATGGGGATCAATGTGCGGCGCTATCATCTGATGGCGCTGGTGACATCGGCCATACTGGCGGGTTTGGCGGGTTCGCTGGGCGCGCATGAGGCGGATTTCATCTCGCCAGGCGAATATGGCTTCGAGCCTGCGGTGACGATCCTCTCCTTCGCGCTGCTCGGCGGCATCGGCAATCCGGCGGCCCCAGTGGCGGGGGCCTGGTTCCTGACGCTGCTGCCGGAGATGATGCGCGATCTGCCGGAAATCCGGCTCGCCCTGAATGGTGCGATCATCGTGCTCGCCGTGCTGTTCCTGCCGCGCGGCTTATTTGGCTGGCGGATGAAGCGGAGGGCTGCATGATGCTGCTCACCACCCATGGCCTCACCCGCCGCTATTCCGGCCTTGTCGCCGTCGATGGTGTTGATCTCGCCATCCCGGAGGGCGGTATTCATGCGGTGATCGGGCCGAACGGTGCGGGCAAGACCACGCTGTTCAATCTGCTCACCGGCATTGTGCCGCCGAGTGAGGGCGGGATAGTCTTCGACGGGCAGGAGATTGGCAGCCTGCCTGCGCATCGCCGGGCTGCCCTTGGCATTGCACGCACCTTTCAGAACATTCGGCTGTTTTCCGGCATGAGCGTGCTGGAAAACGTGCTGACCGGCCTGCATCCGCGTCTGCCCACCGGCTTGCTGGCCACCATGTTGCGGCTGCCGCGTTTTCGGGCTGAGGAACGTGACGCGGTGGCCAGTGCGCGCGCGGCGTTGGAAATGGTGGGGTTGCAGGCCCTGGCCGATGCGCCCGCCGATGCGCTGTCCTATGGCGATCAACGCCGCCTGGAAATTGCGCGCGCTTTGGTGGCCGCCCCGCGCCTGCTGCTGCTCGATGAACCGGCGGCGGGGATGAACCCGGCGGAGACGCAGGGCTTGGGCGAGTTGATCCGCCGCATCGCCGCGGATGGCACCACGGTGCTGTTGGTCGAGCATGACATGCATTTCGTCATGGAACTGTCCGAGACGATTTCGGTGCTGAATTTCGGACGACTGATCTTTGCCGGCTCGCCCAGGGAAGTGCGCAGCGAACCGAAGGTGGTCGAGGCCTATTTGGGCGCGCGATTGGCGGCGAAACTGCACGCGCATGCGGGGACGACACATGGCCAGTAGCCTCAAGATCAGCGGCCTTGAAGTCGCCTATGGCCGCACGGACGCCGTGCGCGGCATTGATATCGACGTGCCGGCCGGGCGCGTGGTGTGTTTGATCGGCGCCAATGGCGCGGGCAAGACCAGCACGATGCGGGCAATCTCCGGCCTCAAACGTCCGCGTGCAGGGCGGATATTGCTCGACGGTGCGGATATTGTGGGCATGAAGCCGCACCAGATTGCAGCCCTTGGCCTGTTGCAGGTGCCGGAAGGGCGGCAGGTGTTTGCCGAATTGTCGATTGCCGACAACCTCGCGCTGGGGGCCTATCTGGTGCGCGATGCGGCGGAGCAGGCGCGGCGATTGGAATCCGTTCTCGCCCGCTTTCCGCGTCTGCGCGAGCGTCTGGGGCAGGCGGCGGGGTCGCTGTCGGGGGGGGAGCAGCAGATGCTCGCCCTCGGCCGGGCACTGATGGGCGGGCCGAAAGTGCTGTTGCTCGATGAGCCGAGCATGGGCCTCGCCCCGCTCTTCGTGGATGAGATTTTCGCCATCGTGTCGGATCTCAAACGCGAGGGCACGACGATCTTGCTGGTCGAGCAGAATGCCTCCGCTGCGTTGGAGGTGTCAGACGACGCCTATGTGCTGGAAAATGGCCGCATCGTGTTGAGCGGCCAGGCCTCGGATGTGGCGGAAAATCCGAGCGTGGCGGCGGCTTACCTTGGTGGGTGATTTTTAACCGTCATTGCGAGGAACGCAGTGACGAGGCAACCCATCGAAATTCCGCATCAGGTTTCGATGGGTTGCGTCCGAGCCTACGGCTCCTCGCAATGACGATCAAAAAATCACACGATGGTCGTCTTCACCGTGCCGACGCCCTCAACGAAGCCTTCCAGCACATCGCCCTTCACACAGGCCGCCACACCTTCGGGCGTGCCGGTGAAGATCAGGTCGCCCGCTTCGAGCGTCACCAGCCCGGACAGGTAGGAAATCGTCTCGGCCACCGACCAGATCAGGTTCGACAGATCAGAGGTCTGACGCACCTGTCCGTTGACCTTCAGCTCGATCTTGCCCTTGTTGGCGTCCGGCAACGCGGAGGCCGGCACCAGCAGGCCGATCGGGCCGGAATGGTCGAAACCCTTGCCCATGTCCCACGGACGCCCGGCCTTCTTGGCCTCGTTCTGCAGATCGCGGCGGGTCATGTCGAGGCCGGCAGCGTAACCCCAGACATGGCTCATCGCCGTGTCCACCGGAATGTTCGCGCCACCGCTTTTCAGGGCGACGACGAGTTCCATCTCGTGATGCAAATCCTTCGTCTTCGGCGGATAGGGCATGTCTGCATCGCCCGTTACCAGCGAATCGGCGGGCTTGCAGAAGAAGAACGGCTCTTCGCGGTCTGGGTCATGGCCCATTTCGCGTGCGTGGGCGGCGTAGTTGCGGCCGACGCAATAGACGCGGCGCACCGGGAATTCCCCGCCACCGGCCACCGGAATGCTTGCCTGTGCAGGCGGTGCGATCACGAAATTCGACATTGTCAGTCCTTTCCCCCGAAATACGGCGATTCCGTATAGGCGCATGCGCAGCCACGGCATAGACGGCGGCGATTTTCGCGTCGCCAGAATCCGGTCTGCCTGCCATACCGGTTGCCGCATGAAGCCGACAGGAGCAGCACCGTGACCACCGCCCGGCAATCCAAAAACCTTTATCTTCAAGTGCTCGTCGCCGTGGTGGCAGGCGTGCTGCTTGGCCATTTCGCGCCGGATTTGGCGAAAGACGCCAAACCGCTCGGCGATGGCTTCGTGAAGCTGGTGCGCATGCTGATCGCACCGATCATTTTCCTCACCGTGGTGGTGGGCATCGGTAAGCTGTCCGACTCGGCTTCGGTCGGGCGCATCGGCTTGAAGGCGATCGTCTATTTCGAGGTGCTGACCACTTTTGCGCTGATCATTGGCTTGACCGTCGGCAACGTGGTGCAGCCGGGGGCCGGGGTGAACGCCGATCCGACCAAGCTCGATACCCATGCGGTGGCGAGCTACATCGCCTCCCCGCATATCTCGGCGGTGGATTTCATCCTCAATATCATCCCCGACACCATCGTGGGGGCGTTTGCCAAGGGCGACATTCTGCCCGTGCTGTTCTTCGCGGTGCTGTTCGGTATTGCGTTGGCGCAGTTGGGGGATCGCGGAAAGTCGCTGGTGCATGTGCTCGATGAAGCCTCGCACGCTTTCTTCCGCGTGGTCGGTCTGGTCATGAAAGTGGCCCCACTCGGCGCGTTTGGTGCGATGGCGTTCGTGATTGGCGCTTACGGCATTAAAACGCTGTTCTCCCTCGCATGGCTGATGGGGGCGTTCTACATCACCTGCGCGGTGTTCATCCTGGTGGTGCTGGAAATCGTGATGCGCATCATGGGGCTGCGCCTGTGGCCGTTGCTGCGCTACCTCTCCACCGAATTCTTCATCGTGCTCGGCACCTCCTCCTCGGAAGCCGCCCTGCCGACATTGATGCAGAAGTTGGAGAATTTGGGGTGCGGCAAGTCGCTCACCGGCTTGGTGGTGCCGCTCGGCTATGCGTTCAACCTTGACGGCACGTCGATCTATTTCACCATGGCGATTGCCTTCATCTCGCAGGCGCTCAACATTCCGCTGTCCTGGGGCGATTGGGCGTTCATCCTGGTCATTCTGCTGCTGACCTCCAAGGGGGCGGCCGCCATCACCGGCGGTGGCTTCATCACGTTGGCGGCGACGCTTGCCACGTTGAACGGCAAAATTCCGGTGGCGGCGATTGTGCTGGTGTTCGCCATCGACCGCTTCATGAGCGAGGCGCGCGCGATCACCAATCTGTTCGGCAACTCGGTGGCCACCATCTTCGTTGCTTGGTGGGAGGGCACGCTGGACATCGACCGCTGCCGCGCCGTGTTGGCCGGGCGCGATGTGCCCGAACTGGTGGACCCGGCATGAAGATCGAAGTCGTCTCAGACGTCATTTGCCCTTGGTGCTTCATCGGCAAGCGCAACCTTGACGTAGCCCTTGCCGAACTGGCGCGAGAAGGGCTGGTGTTCGAACTCGGCTTCCGCCCATTCCAACTCAACCCGGACATGCCGCGCGGTGGCGTGCCGCGGGCGGAGTATCGGCTGGCAAAGTTCGGCAGTGCGGAGAAATCCGCCGAACTCGATGCGCGGGTGACTTCGGCGGGCAAGGCGGCGGGGATCGATTTCCATTTCGACCGCATCACCCGCACGCCGAACACGCTGGCCGCCCATCGGCTGATCCGGCTGGCCGCCGATGTCGGTGCGCAGC
Organism: Acetobacteraceae bacterium; assembly: GCA_031291725.1. Classification (GTDB taxonomy): domain Bacteria; phylum Pseudomonadota; class Alphaproteobacteria; order Acetobacterales; family Acetobacteraceae; genus CAIQQQ01. The sequence goes on along the minus strand of JARLIM010000031.1, from coordinate 74,019 downwards.
CTGCGGTGAAGGAGGCGCTGATGCGCGCCTATTTCCTCGAAGGCCGCGACATCGAAGCTCCTGACGTGCTGGCCGATATCGCTGCGGCGCATGGCGTCGATGTCGCCTTGCTCGCCGGTGATACGGGGTTTGCCGAGGTGATCGAGCAGGACAATGCCGCGCGGCAGGCCGGGATTTCCGGCGTGCCAAGCTTTCTGATGCAAAATTACTTCCTGTTTTCCGGCGCGATGCCCCCCGACGCATTGGTGGAGAATTTCCGCAAAGTGCATGGAATCTTGCAGGCGCGGGGCGAGGGCTGAGCGGCGATGAGTCTGGAATCGGTTCGTGCCTTTCTGGCGGAAAACGCGCCAGAGATAGACATTCTCGAAAGTCCCACCTCCTCGGCCACCGTGGCATTGGCGGCGGCGGCGTTCGGAGTGCTGCCCGCTGAGATCGCCAAGACGCTTGGTCTGCGCATGGGGGAGCGGGTGTTCTTGGTCGTCACGCGCGGCGATGCGCGGCTGGACAACCGCAAGGCGCGCGAGACGTTCGGCGGCAAGGTCAAGATGATCGACCTGTCTGAGGTTGAAGCGATCACCGGCCATCCGGTCGGCGGCGTCTGCCCGTTCGGACTCGTGCAGAAGCTGGACGTTTATTGTGACGTCAGCCTGCGCGATTTCGATATCGTGGTGCCGGCAGCAGGATCGATCACCACGGCGGTGAAGATTTCGCCGGAGCGGATGGCCGAGATCACCGGAGCCGCGTGGGTGGATGTATGCCAGACCCCGCCCGCGGAAATTCCTTAGGCGCTGCACGCTTGCCATCGATTGCCATGTTGATAATCTGATAAAAATCAAAACGAGGGACGTCATGAAATTCGCCTCTTACATCGCCAATGGACAGGCGGGCTATGGGCTGTTGCAAGACAATGGCGACATCCTCGACCTCCACGCAGCCGATCCGGCCTTGCCCGTCGATCTGGCAGGTTTCATCGCCGCCGGTGAGCCTGCGATGGTCTCCGCGCGCAAGACCGAGGTGGTTCGCCCCGCCGCCGCCCTGCGCCCGGCTGCGTCGCTGCGGCTGACCGCCCCGATCCCGCGCCCGGGCCGCAACGTATTCTGCGTCGGGCGGAACTATCGCGAGCATGTGGCAGAGGGCTATCGTGCGGCGGGCAAGGAAACCCAATATCCGATCGCCCCGCAATTCTTCACCAAGGCACCGCAGACGGTGATCGGCCCGAATGAGCCGTTTTATCATGACCCGAACGTGACCAAGCGCCTGGATTATGAGGTGGAACTGGCACTGATCATCGGGCCGGGCGGCAAGAATATCAGCCGTGAAGATGCCTGGAAGCATGTGTTCGGCATCACCATTCTCAACGACGTCACCGGACGCGACCTGCAACGCCGTCATGATCAGTGGTTCAAGGGCAAAAGCCTCGATCGCTCCTGCCCGATGGGGCCGTATATTCTGCATATGAGTGCGGTGGCGGATTTCGACGCGATTGAATTGTCGATCACCGTCGATGGCGAGCAGCGCCAGCACAGCAATCTTGGGCAGTTGATCTTCCCTGTGCCGGAAATCCTGGCGCAGCTTTCGGCAGGCTTCACCCTGGTACCCGGCGACATCATCGCCACCGGCACCCCCTCGGGCGTCGGCTATGCGATGGACCCGCCGCGTTATCTGGCAGCGGGCAATGTCGTCACCTGCACCATCACCGGCCTCGGTGCGCTGACCACGCCGATTGAAGCAGAGCCGATCTGATGCGGTCTGCACAAATCCTTCCGGCAGGCTGGCCGGAAGGGCGCACGCTGGCGGTGTCCGTCAGCGTGATGCTCGAAGGCTGGACCGACAAGGCAGCCCCTGGCGTGGGTCCGATGGGCAATGTGCTCAAGCCCGGCGTGCTCGATCTGCAAGGGCGCTCCTGGGCCGAATACGGGGCCAAAGAGGGCGCGTGGCGGTTGTTGGATGTGTTGGCGGCAGCCGAGACGCGCGCGGTATTCTACGTCTCCGGCATCCTGGCCGAACGCAATCCCGACCTGATGCGGGAGATCGTCGCCGCCGGGCATGTGGTCGCAGCCCATGGCTGGGGCCAGGAGATCATCCCGGCCACGCAGACCGAGGACGAGGAGCGCGCGGATTTGACGCGCTGCATTCGGACCTTGGAAGCCAGTTCCGGCCAACGCCCGCGCGGCTGGCTCAGCCCGCGTTGCACACCGTCTGCCCACACCGCCGAATTGCTTGCCGAAGCGGGCATGCGGTGGCATTGCGAGTATTTCGACGAGGATTTGCCGCGCATCGTCACCACGGCGAAGGGGGATATTGTCGGCGTCCCCTTCACCATGGAGGTGAACGACATGCCGCATGCCGTGCGCTACGGCAACGATCCGTCAGATTATCCGGGTATTCTGTCCAATATTCTCGATGGCTGGCCCACACTCGGGACCCGGGCTGCCTGTTTGGATGTGACGGTGCATGCCCATGTCTATGGCCGCCCATATGGCGCGCTGGCGTTTCGGCAGGCGTTGCGGCTGCTCAAGGGGCGGCAGGATTTCGTCCACATCACCGATCACGACGCCCTGGCCGGGCTTTATTCGGCCTGATCTGGATCCTCGGCGGCTTCGCGCAAACGGTGATAGCTGCGCACGCTGAACGGCAGCAATCCGGCATAGAGCAGGCCGGCCGCAGCGAACGCGGCCCAGGGATCGGCCACCAGCAACGCCGCATACAGACCCACCCCCAACAGCGTCGGCAGCACGTAGGTCGATTTCACCTTGAAGTTCTTGAAGCTCCATACCGGCAGGGTGGAGACCAGCAAGAAACCGGTGGCAATCAGCACCACGGCGCTGATCATCGGATGGCGCAGCAGCGCCTCCAGGCGGTCCCACCCCATCGATTTGGCTTCCAGCCCGGCGAAAAGCGGGAACAAGGCAAGGCATGCGCCCGCAGGTGCCGGCACGCCGGTGAAGAAATTATACTGATAGGCAGGCTTCGGACCGGCATCGATGGACGCGTTGAACCGTGCCAGTCGCAGCGCCATGCAGACGGCAAACATCAGACAGGGCACGAAGCCGTAACCATGTGCCGATTGCAGCGTCCAGAAATACAACACGAAGCTGGGGGCCACGCCGAAGCAGAGGAAATCGGCCAGGGAATCGAATTCCGCCCCGAAACGGGACGTCGCCTTGAGCAGACGGGCGATGCGGCCATCCAGCCCATCGATCACCGCCGAGACGGCAATGGCAATCGCCGCCGCCCCAAAGCGGCCCTCGAAGGCAAAGCGGATCGAGGTCAGGCCCGAGCATAGGCCGATCATCGTCAGCAGATTGGGGATCATCCGGTTGAATGACGGCCCGTTGAAGCGCGGGCGGCGGCGGACGCGGAATTTTTGAATGGTGCTCATGCCGCTGCGATGGCCGCCTCGGCGAAACTGGCAATCACCGTCTCGCCACCGATCATCGTCTGCCCAAGCGAGACCAGCGGTTCGACGCCGTGCGGCAGATACAGATCGGTGCGGCTGCCGAAGCGGATCAGGCCGAAGCGCTCGCCCGCCCTCAGCGTCTCGCCTTGGCTGGCGAAGCACAGGATGCGACGGGCGATCAGGCCAGCAATCTGCACCACCGCAATGTCCTGCCCGCCGGGCAGCTGCATGGCCAGCGCATTGCGCTCATTGTCCGTGCTGGCCTTGTCCAGGCTTGCATTGAGGAATTTGCCGTGGCGATAGGCAATGCGCGTGACCACGCCGTCGCAGGGGGCGCGGTTGATGTGCACGTCCAGCACCGACAAAAAGATCGCCACACGCCAGCGCGGCGTGCCGTCCAGGCCAAGTTCGGTGGGCGGCACTGCCATGTCGATCATCGTTACATGGCCATCGGCCGGGGCTACCAGCAGGCCGGGGCGGGTGGGGGTGATGCGCTCGGGATCGCGGAAAAAATACAGGCAGAACGCGGCAAATGCCACGCCAAACCCGACCAGGACCGGGCTGAGAAACAGGCCGATGACGGCCACGGCCGCCCCGATCCCGATGAACGGCCAGCCTGCCCGATGCGGCGGGGCAACGACAACGCGGATGGAGGCGGCAAGCGACATGGTAATTCCCAACTCAACCCAGGCTTTCAAGGGTGCGAGTTTATGAAGGCTTCATCTTTCTGGAGCAAGAGAGAGTGCAGCACTGTCAGCCATAGAGGGTACAATGACCTTACCGACGGAATGGACTCTGGGCCCGTTCAATGTCGATCGTTCGGGCCTGCTCAGCCCCTCCACGCCGGAGAGCTTTCCCACCTTCGGCGTTCGGTGGCGCAATCGCAGGTTGGCCGTGCGCATGAGCCGGCGGTCGGAGCAGGATGCGGCGCATGGGGTGCTGGAGATGCAGGTGCAATTGGGGCGGGTGCCAAGCTCGGCCGGGCCGGATGCCGAATTGCGTCTGCAAGCCCTGGCGATGGCTGCCAGCCTGCCGCGGCAAGGGCCTGAGGATTGGGCCTTTCGACTGTTGGCGGACCATGTGGTGCAGATCGACACCTGCGTTCCCATCGCCCTGCCGGTGAGCCTGATCTCGCTGGTGAGCGAACTCACCCAGTTCCTGTTGACGCTCGACCCGTATCTGGATGCGCTGGACTCGGTCGGATTGCTGCCCTCGGCGACGGCGCTGCATTGAAGTCGGCGCGACATGCTGACTTTGCCAGAGTGACGCTGCGCGGTAATACGCGGTGCGGTATTCAAACGGGGGTCTTCATGGCGCGTCAGGCAACACCTTCCTCTGGGAAGCCGGCCACCGGCAAAATATCAAGTGCTGCATCCTCCGGTATCAGATTGCCGATGAAGGTGTGGGATCTGCCGACACGCCTGTTCCATTGGCTGCTGGTGGCGGTTCTGGTGACAAGCTATGTCAGCGTGCAACTCGCCGATGGGGTGAATTCGCGGTTCTGGATGAATGTGCATCTGGCCAGCGGTGAGGCGGCTCTTGGGTTGCTGGTCTTTCGCCTGATCTGGGGCGTTCTGGGAAGTGAGACGGCACGTTTTGCCAATTTTCTGCGCAGCCCCTCATCGGCGCTGCATCACCTCGCCAGGCTGCGCCAGAAGGAGCCGGACGACCAGATCGGGCACAACGCGGCGGGCGGTTGGATGGTGGTCGTGCTGTTGCTGCTGCTCGCCGCGCAGGTCGGCACCGGCCTGTTCTCCAACGATGATGGCAGCACGCAGGGACCGTTGGCCGCCTTCGTCTCGCAAAACACCAGTGACTCGCTGTCACGCATTCACGATTTTAACATCAATCTGCTGATCGCGGCCGCAACGCTGCATGTGTTGGCGATTATCGCCTACGCAAGGCTGAAGGGGCATCGTCTGCTGCCGCCGATGATCACCGGCAAGAAGCGCCTGCCCGCCGCCACCCGCGCGCCGCGACTGGCACATCCGCTGTTGGCTTGGCTTGTTGCCGCCGTGGCCGCCGCCGTGGCGTTTGCGGTGTCGCGCCTGGGGTAGGGCGGACTGCACCCCGCCAACGTCGTGGCGTGTGGCGGCGGGGTGCGCCCGCTCTACAGATCGAGCGTTGTGGTCGTTGGTACTACTTGTTCCTGAAATCGCGATGGCAGGCACCGCAGGTGCTGGTGGCGGTGGCCCATTGCGCACCGAAGGCTGCGGTGTCGCCCGCCTTGGCGATGACGAGCAGCTTGTCGAACTCGGCGACATAGCGGTCGGCAGCGGCGTCAAAACCGGCGCGGTTGGACCAGATTTCCGGGCGGGCCTTGGTGTCGCCGGTTTCGGTACCAGCCGGGAAATAGCCTTTGATCAGATGCGTGCGGTCGTCGATTTCCTTGACCTGATCCAGCACCGAGGTTGCAGCCGCATTGGCCTTCACAGCGGCGTCGACCACTTTGACCAACTCGCCCACCCGCTTCTGATTGGCGCGACGGGCGGCGATGATCTCATCCGGCGTGGCGCTGGAGGCCGGCAGTGCAATCAAGGCAGTGCCCATCAAGGCAACAGCGGCAAACAGCATGGACATTGGCTTCATGGAATTTTCTCCTGCGTTCGTCTGTTTATGTGATGAACGGCGCGGGGATTGCTAGGGGCTGCCATGCATTTTGTCGATGGACGCTTTGATCACAACTGGTGAGAACCCAGTACTCACCCGAACAATAGCAGGATGAATCACGTGGCTTCGATCAAGTCGGTTGCCGTTTTTTGTGGTGCCAGCATGGGCCACAACCCCGCCTTCCATAGCGCTGCCGTCGAACTCGGGCAGGGCTTGGCGCGGCAGGGGAAGCGCCTGGTGTATGGTGGTGGTGGAATTGGGCTGATGGGCGTGGTGGCCACCGCGGTCATTCAGGCCGGTGGTGACGCTATCGGCATCATTCCTGACTTTTTGCGCCGCCGTGAGGTCGCTCACCCTGAATTGGTGACGCTGGAGGTTACGGACAGCATGCATGCGCGCAAGCTGCGCATGTCCGATCTGGCCGATGTGTTCGTCTCGATTCCCGGTGGCCTCGGCACGCTGGATGAAACCATCGAGATTCTCACCTGGAAGCAGTTGAATCTGCATAACAAGCCGATTCTGCTCTGCGATGTCGAAGGCTCGGCGCAACCGCTGATCGCCGCCATCGAGGCGACGATTGCGATGGGATTTGCCAAGCCAGAGGTGATGAATCTTTTTGAAGTCGTCTCGGGCGTGGCTGCCTTGCTTGAACGCCTGGGCTCAAATTGAAACTAGGCGCTTGCCATCCCGCTCCTGCGCCATTAATACCCCCCTCCTCGGTCGGGACGTAGCACAGCCTGGTAGTGCGCCTGCTTCGGGAGCAGGAGGCCGGAGGTTCGAATCCTCTCGTCCCGACCAATATCCGCTCTCAGCTGAAGCCTTCCACGCACGGTGCAAACCGCGCGGCTTCAGCGTTTTCCGGCGGCCCAGAGCATCAGCCAGCGCACCGGGAACACCCAGACAAAGCCGGTGACAACAAAGAAGACCGCCTGGATGATCCAGTGCAGCTTCACCACGCTGTCTGACACAGCCAGCACGGCGGCGACGTAGAAGAAAAATCCGATGAGTCCGCCGATCACGGCGATGGGTGTGCGTGTCATGCCGATCAATGTAGGGGCGCGGCTGCTGCCACGCCAGAGCCTGCGGGTTGGGGCAAAGCTTGAACCCGAGGCACGCGGGCGATAGACGGAGCCTATAAAATTTGTGCGAACAGGAATGGCTCGATGGATCTGAAACAGCATATTCGCGGCGTGCCGGATTTTCCGAAGCCCGGAATCCTGTTCTACGACATCTCCACCCTGTTGCGGCACGCCGATGCCTGGCAGGTGGCGATGGGGCGCATGGCCAAGTTGGTGCGCGCCTATCAGCCCGATCTGATCGCTGGCATCGAGTCGCGCGGCTTCCTGCTGGCCGCCCCGTTGGCGCTGAAGCTGGGCTGCGGCTTCATCATGCTGCGCAAGCGTGGCAAGCTGCCTGGCAAGACCATCGGCCATGATTACGCGCTGGAATACGGCACGGATCGCATCGAAATTCAGGAAGACGCCGTCACCCCCGGCCAGCGCGTGGTGATCGTGGACGATCTGCTCGCCACCGGCGGCACGATGAAGGCCGGGATTGAGCTGTTGCGACAGGTTGGTGCCGATGTGCCGGCGGCGGCGGCGATCATCGAGTTGAATTTTCTCGGCGGCCGTCAGCGGCTCGATTTACCCTTCGAGGCGCTTGTGTCGTATGATGACTAGGCTTGAGCGTCGGTAGCGCAGATGCGTGCCGGGCGTCAGGCGGGAGGGTATGGATGCAGCACGGGCTGGTGTCGCCAACCACAATGAACCGATTGACGCGCCGCAGCGCTCTGCGGTGTTCATTGTTGGCCGCCATTGTCCTACCGCGCCACGCTCAGAGCGCCAATCTGCTGTCCAGCAGCTTTCAGGCCAGCGTGCCGCCTCCCTTCCAGGAACGCCCGGAATTGTTGGTCGCTGGGGCCGAAGACGGCCCGCTGGCGCCATATGCCGCCGCCTTGGTCTCCGGCCTTAATCAGCAATTGCCACCCACGCAGCCGGTCCATGTCAGGCAATCTGGCGGTTCTGACGGTGTGACCGCTGCCAATCAATTCGAAGCCAGTGCCTTGCCCGATGGGCGGACGGTGCTGCTGGTGTCCGGGGCTGCTGCGATGGCGTGGCTGCGCGGCGATCCGCGTGCGCAATTCGATGTCGGACATTGGCTGCCGGTGGCAACCGCTCTGGTCTCCTGTCTGGTGCTGGCACGCTCGATGCCGGTGGCTGGTGATAGGCTGCGCCTTGCCGTGGAAGGCGACCCGACGCTCGCACTGCCCGCGCAACTGGGCTTGTATCTGCTTGGGTTGGAGGCGGTACGGCTGGTGCCGGTGGAGGATGCAGTGGCTGCCGTGCAGCGCGGCGATGCCGATCTGGCTTATGTGCGCGGCCCCCGCACTGCGGCGCGCATGGCGCAGGCGCGCGGATTGGTGCCGATGTTCACCTTTGGCAGTCCTGATCAGAACAATAATCTGCTGCGCGATCCGTTTCTGCCTGGCGTGAGCACCTTGCCGGAATTGCTCGAGTCACACTCTGGTCGCTTGATACCAAAGGCCTTGCTCATCGGCTGGCATGCGACTGCGGCGGCAGCGCGGCTAGAGATGGCTTTGTTGCTGCCCTGGCTGACGCCGCCCGGCTCGGTGGCGTGGTGGCGTGAGGCCTGTGGCGATATTAGCATGCCACAACAACAGGATGCCGCCCATCCGGAACTGGGTGCCGTTGGCAGTCGGCTCTGGCGCAATGACCCGAATGCCAATTTCGGGATCACGCCCATTGTGGTTGATTCAACCACCTCATTGGCACTCCATCGCTGGATGGTTGACCAGTCGGTTTGACACCATTTCGAGGTCGTCATTTCGCAACCCCATTGTGTGGGGCTGTTCACTTTTTTTGTTACTCACGCTCTCGTTAACACGACTCTACATAAAGCCGGATACGAATTGTCACCTAACGCGATCATCGTTGGGTGACGCGATGTTTGCTGTTGAGTGCGGCATTGTTTCCGGAGGGCGGGGCGATGCATGCGGTGGAGCCCTCGGCGAATGAATAAGGAAAACGTCATGCGTATCGACCCGGATCGGCTGCTGGCTATTCTGCACGGAACCATCTGCGCCTCGGTGCGGTCGGACGCGCATGATTTGTCGGCGCGACAGATGGCGATTCTGTTGGCGATCACGCTTGAGTCGGGCCTGCACACGGTCCGTGGCTTGGCGGCGGCGTTGAATATTTCCAAGCCTGCCATTTCCCGCTCGCTCGACAGGTTGTGCGAACTCGGTCTGGCCGCACGCGATCCCGACCCGCGTGATCGTCGCAGTGTGCTGGTGGTGCCGACAGATGTCGGCCGGGATTATGTCACGGCGTTACGTGATCTGTTACAGGAAGCAGCGCGCCCGGTGCCGGTGCGCCGCTCGCCTCGCCGCAGTCAGCCAGCGGCAATCACTGGCATGGTGGCTGCCTGACGATCAGGCCGGGTTGGACAGCAAATGCCCGGTAAAGTCGTCCAATCCGGTGAGACGACCCAATGCCAGGCGTGATGCGGTGAGCACCGCACGGGCCTCGCCCACGGCGATGTCGAGGGTGTTGTTGACGAGCACATAGTCGAACTCGTGCACATGGCTGATCTCTGAGGCGGCCGTTGCCATTCGGCGCAGAATTTCCGCCTCGCTGTCACTGGCACGCGCGCGCAGTCGGCGTTCCAACTCGGCCAGCGAGGGTGGCATGATATACAGCCCCACCACGTCGCCTGGCAGCGCCGCGCGCACTTGACGGTAGCCTTGCCAATCGATGTCGAACAGCACATCGCGCCCCGCCGACAATGCGGCCTCCACCGGCGCGCGCGGGCTGCCATAGGAACGACCGAACACGCCCGCCCATTCCAGCATGTCGCCCGAGGCCACCATGGCGTCGAATTCGCGCTGATCGCGGAAATAATAATGCACGCCTTCCTGTTCATAAGGGCGTGGCGCGCGGGTGGTCACGCTGATGGACAGCGCCAGATTGGGGTCGGAGTCGAGCAAAGCGCGGGTGATCGCCGATTTGCCGGTGCCGGAAGGGGCGGCCAGCACCAGACACAGTCCACGACGGGGAATCTTGGCCGGTTCGGCCGGATCGCTACTCAATGTTTTGCACCTGTTCGCGCAATTGTTCGATGCAGGCTTTCAACCGCAGACCGGTCGCGGTCAAGGCCACGGAGGCGGATTTGCTGCACAGAGTATTGGCCTCGCGGTTGAATTCCTGCACCAGAAAATCGAACCGCCGCCCAATATTCACCCCCTCCGCCATCAAAGCGCGGGCGGCTTCGATATGGGAGCCAAGGCGGTCCAACTCCTCGCGAATATCGGATTTGGCGGCCAACAGGGCAACTTCCTGGGCGATGCGCTCTTCCGGCAGGCTGACCCCCTCGCGCAACAACGCCTGCACGCTTTCCAGCATGCGGGCACGTTGCAGGGCCGGTTGGTCGGCGGCTTCAAGGCTGGCCTGGGCGTGCAGGGCGGCGATCTCGTCAAGTTGGCCGGCAAGCACAGCCCCAATCCGGCCACCTTCGCTCTGGCGTGCAGTGGTCATTGCGGCCAATGCGCGGATGAATCCCGCGCTGACGGCTTCGGCAAGGGCTGATTCCTGCGCCTTCTGGCTTTCGCCCGGCTCGGCTGCGGCGGTGTTGCGCATCACGCCGGGCAGGGCCAGCAGCGCCTCGGCACGCGGCGGTGCGCTGTGCGGAATACGGGCGGCCAGGGTGAGGGCCAGATGCAGCGCCTGATCCAGCGCCGCCTGATCGACGGCCAGCCGTGGTGCTTCCTCCCGCTTGACGCTCAGATTGGCCGTCACATTGCCGCGCTTGAGTTTCTGGCCTGCCAGTTCGCGCAGTTTCGGCTCCAGCGCGTCCATGCCCGAAGGCAGGCGAAAGCGCAGTTCCAGGCCGCGTCCGTTCACGCTGCGCAGTTCCCAGCTCCAGGCGGTGGCGTCGAGGGTGCCGTCTTCACGGGCGAAACCGGTCATTGAGGCGATGGGCATGATGTGGCTCCGGCGCTTGCTGATGCCTATCTATCGATGGCGTGGCAGAATGCGAATATGAGCACGCACAACACAGCCCCCCATCGATTTCCTTGGCATTGTATTCTGATCACTGGTGCCTCCGCCGGCATTGGCGAGGCGTTGGCGCTGGCCTGTGCGGCACCTGGGATGACCCTGCATCTGGGTGCCCGCAACGCCAGCCGTCTTGCGGCCGTCGCCACACAGTGTCGGGTGCTGGGGGCGGAGGTGGAGGAGCGGATCATCGATGTGCGAGACCGTGATGCAATGGTGGCATGGATCAAGGGGGCAGGGCGGCTCGATCTGGTGATCGCCAATGCCGGAATCGGGGCGGGCAGCGATGACGGTCTGCCCGAATCGGCGGCACAGGTGCGCGAGGTGTTGGCGATCAATCTGGAAGGCGCGCTCAACACCGCGTTGCCCGCGATGGAGATGCTGAAAAATCAAGCAATCGCCCCCAATGGCCTGCGCGGCACCATCGCCACCATTGCATCGATTGCCGCCTTTGTGCCCGGTCCCGGAGCTGCCACCTATTGCGCGGCAAAGGCGGCGTTGGATCGTTGGACGATCGCCACCGCCCCGTTTGCCCGCAATTTGGGCCTGCAACTGACCAGCGTCTGCCCCGGCTATGTCCGCACCCCGCTGACGGCAGGCAATCGCTTCCCGATGCCGGGATTGATGGATGCGGGACCTGCGGCGGAGATCATTCTGCGCGGTGTGGCTGCTGGGAAGCGGCGGGTGGCGTTCCCGTGGTGGGTGGCGATGCTGGCGCGCATTGTCGGCAGCCTGCCGCCGGTGATCTCGACCTGGATTTTGTCGCGACCACCGGGGAAGCAGAAAATGGCGGTCGATTAAACCGCGTTCGGCATCGCAAGCCCCGCCGCCTCTGCCCGTGCCTTCAGCATGCCCGGCAGTGACGGATGCAATTGCACGCCTTTCTCCAGCGCCTCGCGCCGCAGCGCCAGGCCGCGCTCACCGGGCAGACGCACGCGCTCCACGCCGGGGGCGGGCTTGTTGGCATGCACCGCGTCCTCCATCCAGCCGGTCTCGCGCAGGAACGCCTCACCGCCGCCGAAGCGGGCCGGGTCGATGATCAGCACGAACACCGACGCGCCCCATTCCTTCGGCGCATCGGCGCGGCCAAATCCGGCAAGTGCGGAGGTCAGCGCCTCCAGCAGCAATCCGAGTGCGTAGCCCTTATGGCCCGAATCGGTGCCGCCCAACGGCAGCAGCGAGCCCGGCGGATCGGCGAAATAGGCGTTCGGGTCGGTCGTCGGCACGCCGTGGCCGTCGAGCAGCCACGGATGCGGGAAGTGCTTGCCCTCATTGCGCAGCCGGTTGGTCATGCCGTTGGTGGTGATGGACATCGACACATCGATCATCACAGGCCCCCCCGGCGAGGGCCAGCCGGCGGCCAGCGGGTTGGGGGTGTAGATGCGCTGTGTGCCGCCGAACGGTGCCACCGAGCCCACCGAGGGGTCGGAACTGGCGATGATCACCATCTGCCCACGCTCGGCCACCTGACGCAGATAGGCCGCCAGACAGCCGATGTGACAGGCGCGCTTGATGGCCACCGCCGCAATTCCGGCCTCTGCCGCACGCGGTGAAGCAATTGCGATGGCCTTCTGCACCAGCCACGGCCCGGGCAGGCGCATGCCGTCCCAGGTCTCGACAATGCTGGTGCGCGAGACGATGTCCGGCAATCCGGTGCCCTTCATGCTGCCGCTGGCTGCCCCGTCCAGATAGCCGGGCAGCAATGCCAGCCCGTGCGTGGTGTGGCCGAGCAGGTCGCCCTCGACCAGAATTTCCGCCGTCACCCGCGCCTTTTCGGCCTCCAGCCCCGCGCGTTCGAACAGGGTTGTGGCAAGTCGGCACAGATCTTCGGCATGATAGCGGTCGCTCATCGGCTTTTCCTCGGCTCGTTCCCCTGCCAGGATTGCCCGACAAGATCGCGCCGAAAAGGGGGAATCGCCATGTGGGAACCGCAGACACGCTATCCGGATGCTGACGTGATATCGTTCGACAAAAGTTTCGACCGGTTTCGCGTCCTTGGCGGCATTGAAAAGTTGGCCGGTGGGTGCCGTTGGTCGGAAGGCCCGGTCTGGTTTGGCGATCAGAACAGCCTGCTGTGGAGCGACATTCCCAATAACCGCATTCTGCGCTGGAGTGCGGAGACCAATGCGGTGTCCGAATTCCGCAAGCCCTCCAATTTCGCCAACGGCAATTACCGCGACCGCGAAGGTCGCCTGATCACCTGCGAACATGGCGGCCGCCGTGTCAGCCGCACCGAGCATAGCGGGGCGATCACGGTGCTGGCCGATAATTTCCAGGGTAAGCGGCTGAACTCCCCCAATGATGTGATCGTGGCCAGCGATGGCGCCATCTGGTTCACCGATCCGCAATTCGGCATTCTGGGCTATTACGAAGGCGAAAAAGCCGAATCCGAAGTCACTCCGGCCGTCTATCGTCTCGATCCCTCCGGGCGGTTGGACGTGGTGGCCGATGACATTCCTGGCCCCAACGGTCTGGCGTTCTCGCCCGATGAAAGCATTCTCTACATCGTCGCCTCGCGCGCCAATCCGCGTGAGATCTGGGCGTATGACGTGGTGGCGGGCGGCACCAAAATCGCCAATCGCCGCACGCTGATCAATGCCGGGCCGGGCGGCACGCCGGATGGGTTCCGCGTCGATATCGACGGCAATCTCTGGTGCGGCTGGGGCATGGGCACCGAGGAGCTGGACGGCGTGCGCGTCTTCACGCCCTCGGGCGATGCCATCGGCCACATCAAGCTGCCGGAGCGCTGTGCCAACGTCACCTTCGGCGGGCGGCATCGCAACCGGCTGTTCATGGCCGCAAGCCGATCGCTCTATGCGCTCTATGTCAACACGCAGGGGCTTGGCTGATCATGGGCAGCACGGTTTTCGATTCGGGTCTGTTCCGCGATATGTTCGGCACGGCGGAGATGCGCGCCATCTTCGCCGACACCGCCCTCATCGGCCGCTATGCCGAGGTGGAGGCAGCCCTCGCCCGCGCACAGGCCAAGCTCGGCGTGGTGCCGGCGGAGGCTGCCGCACGCATCACCGGGGCGGCTTCCTCGCTGGTGATCGACATGGAGCGGATGCGGCGCGAGACGGAAATCGTCGGCTACCCGATTCTGCCGCTGGTGCATCAATTGGCCGAGGCCGCGGGCGATGCCGGTGGCTATGTCCATTGGGGGGCCACCACGCAGGACATCATGGACACCGCCACCGTGCTGCAAATCCGCGCGGCGTTGGATGTGGTGGAGCGGGATTTGCGGGAATTGCGGGTCATTCTCGCAGACCTTGCCCGCCGTCATCGTGCCACGCCGATGGCGGGGCGGACGCATCTGCAACACGCGCTGCCGATCACCTTCGGCTACAAGGCGGCGATCTGGCTGTCTGCCATCGATCGCCACATCGAACGTCTCGAACAGGCGCGCCCGCGCGTGCTGCTCGGCAGTTTCTCCGGCGCGGCGGGAACCCTCGCCTCGGTGGGGGAGCAGGGGCTGGAGATGCAGGCGCTGTTCTGTGCCGAACTCGGCCTGCATCAGCCTGCCATCACCTGGCACGTGGCGCGGGACGGTCTGGCCGAGGCGGTCGGTCTGCTGGGGCTGATCACCGGCACGCTTGGCAAGATCGCCACCGATGTGATGCTGATGTGCGCCACCGAATTCGGCGAGGTGGCCGAGCCGTTCGTGCATGGGCGCGGCGCTTCCTCCACCATGCCGCAGAAGCGCAACCCGATTTCGTCCGAATTGATGTTGGCCGCCGCCAAGGCGGTGCGTCAGCACGTGGCTGTGATGCTCGATGGCATGATCCATGATTTCGAACGCGCCACCGGTCCGTGGCATCTGGAATGGGTGTCGCTGCCGGAGAGCTTCCTGCTCACCGGGGCCTCGCTCGGTCAGGCGAAATTCATGCTCGCCGGTCTGGTGGTGGACACCGCCCGGATGCGCGAGAACCTTAACCTCACCGGCGGGCTGATCGTCGCCGAGGCGGTGATGATGGCCGCCGCCCCCAGACTGGGCCGCCAGCATGCGCATGATCTGGTCTATGACGCCTGTCGCAAGGGGATCGAGCAGAAGCGCGCGCTGGCTGATGTGGTGCTGGAAAATGCCGATCTGGTGGCGGCACTTGGTGGCGAGGATGCGGCGCGGGCGAAATGCGATCCGGCGGGCTATCTGGGATTGGCGGCGGAGATGACGGATCGGGTGACGGGGCGCACCTAGTCGTCACCTCCCCTCACCCGTCATTGCGAGGGGCGCAGCGACGAAGCAACCATCGAGACCCAAGACGGCATTTCGATGGATTGCTTCCTCGCCTGCGGCTCCTCGCAATGACGGAAGACAGCGCAATGACGATGAAGGAAAAGTGCAAGTTCTTCCCCGATCCGTCCATTCTGCTCCGGCCCGTTCCGTGCTGGATCACCACTGCGAGGGAGGAGTTTTATCATGCGTACCCAGGTGGCCATCATCGGCGCCGGCCCGTCCGGCTTGCTGCTCGGTCAGCTTTTGACCCGTGCAGGCATCGACAACATCATTCTTGAACGCAAATCCGGCGATTACGTGCTCGGCCGCATCCGTGCCGGTGTGCTCGAACAGGGCATGGTGGACATGATGGTCGAGGCCGGTGTGTCGGAGCGGCTGAAGGCGGAAGGACTCGTGCATGACGGCTTCGCGCTTGCCTTCAACGGCCGCCGTCACCGCATCGATCTGCACGGCCTGACCGGCGGCAAAACCGTCACCGTGTATGGCCAGACTGAAGTGACACGCGATCTGATGGATGCGCGTGCAGATGCCGGGGCAGTGACGATCTATGAGGCCGATGACGTGCGCGTCGAAGGATTCGATGGCGATCACCCCAAAGTGACCTTCGTCCAGAACGGCATCGCGCAGACGCTCGACTGTGATTTCATCGCGGGCTGCGATGGTTTTCACGGCATTTGCCGCCAATCCGTGCCGCAAAATTCGATCACCGAATTCGAGCGCGTCTATCCGTTCGGCTGGCTCGGCGTACTGGCCGATGTGCCGCCGGCTGCGCATGAACTGGTCTATGCCAACGATCAGCGTGGCTTTGCTCTGTGCTCGATGCGCTCCAGCACACGCAGTCGTTACTATGTGCAAGTTTCGTTGGACGAGCGGGTGGAGGATTGGAGTGACGACCGATTCTATGACGAACTGCGGCGCAGATTGCCGCAAGACGTCGCCGATGCTGTCGTCACCGGACCATCGATTGAGAAGAGCATAGCACCTTTGCGCAGCTTCGTGGCGGAACCGATGCGGTTTGGCCGCCTGTTCCTGGCCGGGGACGCCAGCCATATTGTGCCGCCTACCGGGGCGAAGGGGTTGAATTTGGCAGCTTCCGATATCCGTTATTTGTTCGACGCACTGCGTGAACATTACACTGAAAAATCCAATGCCGGTATTGACGGTTATTCACACAAAGCACTGAGTCGAATCTGGAAGGCGGAACGATTCTCGTGGTGGATGACCAGTATGTTGCACCGCTTTCCGAGCCAATCGCCGTTTGAACAGCGTATGCAATTGGCGGAATTGGATTACGTCGCGAGTTCGGTCGCGGCTTCGACATCTGTTGCTGAGAATTATGTAGGGTTGCCTTACTGAATGCGCCAGCTCGTTAATGTCGTTCGTCAGTCGCTAATCACTTGACGTGCCGCTGACGAAAAATTACGATACCGTCAAGTGATCCGGCCTGTGCCGTGCGGTTGAGGAATTTTTAATCATGAAGTTGCGTGTTCTCGCAGTTTTGGCGGCGCTGGCGATGATGCCGTTTGCGGCATCGGCCACCACCAATCTCGTAACCAATCCCAATTTCACCGCCTCCACCTACGCCGCGCCGGGGTCTTTTTCTGGTTCAACAACGGCCTCGGGTTGGTCTGGCGCCGGTGCCGGTGTTTCGACATTCGTCGGTGGCTCTGGTGCAGCGTTCTGGGATAACGGTTATGTTCCCGGTCAAGGCATTACCGGAACCGTTGGTTTTGTGCAGGGCACTGGCTTTCTGACGACGACGCTGACGGGGCTGACGATCGGTGGCACGTACACACTGTCGTTCTATGCCAATGGTCGTAACTTGGCGACGCCGGGTTCGACGTCGAGCTTTGATGTTACGCTGGGCAATGACGTTGGCATCAACAACCCGGTGATCCTCGCCAGCCGGCTGTTGCCTTCGGTGGATGCAACCTATGTCTATGACGCTGCATTCCAATTGTTCACCACCACGTTCACCGCCTCCAGCACCTCGGAAGGCCTGTTCTTCAACGGTGACACTGCTGGTCAGCCGGGTGACACCTCCGTGTTGTTCGCGGATGTTTCTGTAACCGCGAATGGACCCGCTCCCGTGCCGGAGCCGGTCAGCCTGTCGCTGATGGCCATGAGCCTGTTGGGTCTCGGTGCCGCTCGCCGTCGCCGCAGCTAAATTTCGCTGATATCGCTCTGCGATGGAAAAACGCTGATGTGAAAACATCAGCGTTTTTTTATTGTCCAGTCCGCATCGCATCGCTGTCGCACATCCTGCAACCCGGCTGGGCGCTGCGTGCGCTGGACGCTGTGCGGGGGGTGTGAAACCTTGGCACCGAAGCAATTTGCTGGGGGATAAGATGGCGGCGGTTGAGGCACATAGCGAAATTCGCGAGGAAGTGGCCAAGCTCTGTGCGAAATTTCCCGGCGACTATTGGCGTGAATTGGATGCGCGGCGCGGTTATCCCACCGAATTCGTCACTGCACTGACCGAGGCGGGCTATCTGGCTGTGCTGATTCCTGAGGAATATGGCGGCTCCGGCCTCGGCCTCTCCGCAGCCGCTGCCATTCTGGAGACGATTCACGAAAGCGGCGGCAATGGTGGTGCCTGTCACGCGCAGATGTACACCATGGGCACCGTTCTGCGGCACGGCTCGGAGGCGCAGAAACAGTTCTATCTGCCCAAGATCGCCACCGGGGAGTTACGCCTCCAGGCGTTCGGCGTGACTGAACCCACCTCCGGCACCGACACCACCGCCCTGCGCACCACCGCGCGGCGCGAAGGCGATGAATATGTCGTCAACGGCCAGAAGGTCTGGACCTCGCGCGCCGAGCATTCCGATCTGATGCTGCTGCTCGCCCGCACCACCCCGCGCGACCAAGTGACCAAGCGCACCGAGGGGCTGTCCACCTTCCTCGTCGATATGCAGGCCACCAAGGGACATGGCCTGACGTTGCGGCCGATTCGCTCGATGATGAACCACAATTCCTGCGAAGTGTTCTTCGACGACATGCGTATCCCCGCCGACACGCTGGTGGGCACCGAGGGGCGCGGCTTTCGCTACATTCTCGACGGCATGAACGCCGAGCGCCTGCTGATCGCTGCCGAGTGCATCGGCGATGCGAAATGGTTCATCAAGAAGGCCACCGAATACGCCAAGACCCGTGTGGTGTTCGGTCGCCCGATTGGCCAGAACCAGGGCGTTCAATTCCCGATTGCCAATGCCTATGCCAAAATGCGCGCCGCCGAATTGATGGTGCAGGACGGTCTGGCGCGGTTCGAGCGTGGCGAGCCCTGTGGCGAGCAGGCCAACATGGCCAAAATGCTCGCCTCCGAGGCCAGTTGGGCGGCGGCTGAAATGTGTGTGCAGACGCATGGTGGCTTCGGCTTTGCCGAGGAATATGATGTGGAGCGCAAATTCCGCGAAACCCGCCTCTATCAAGTGGCCCCGATCAGCACCAACCTCATCCTCTCCTTCCTTGCCGAGCACGTGCTTGGCCTGCCACGGAGCTATTGAGATGGGTGCATTGGACGGCCTGCTCGTCGTCGCTCTCGAACAAGCCGTCGCCGCCCCGTATTGCTCCTCACGTCTGGCCGATGCTGGGGCGCGGGTGATCAAGATCGAGCGGGCGGAGGGGGATTTCGCGCGTGGTTACGATACATCCGTCGGCGGTCTGGCCTCTTATTTCGTCTGGCTCAATCGCGGCAAGCAATCGCTGGTCGCCGACATCAAGAAGCCGGATGATGCGGCGCTGCTGCACAAGCTGATCGATCAGGCGGATGTGTTCATCCAGAACCTCGCCCCCGGCGCCGCCGCCCGCGCGGGGTTTGGTGCGGCGGAATTGCGGGCGCGCAATCCGAAGCTGATCACCGTCGATATCAGTGGCTATGGCGAAGCGGGCGATTACGCGGATATGAAGGCCTACGACCTGCTGGTGCAGGCCGAATCGGGCCTTGCCCAGATCACCGGCCATCCTGCCGGGCCCGGTCGCGTGGGTGTCTCAGTGTGTGACATTGCCTGCGGGATGAACGCCCATGCCGGCGTGTTGGAGGCGTTGATCCAGCGCGGCATCACCGGCAAGGGTGCGGGCCTCGAAGTCTCGCTGTTCGGCGCTTTGGCCGATTGGATGAATGTGCCGCTGCTCTATTGGGAAGGCACCGGCAAAGCCCCCGAGCGTGTCGGCCTTGCGCATCCCTCCATCTGCCCCTATGGCGCCTTTGCCACCAGCGATGGCGCGTTGGTGCTGATCTCGATTCAGAATGAGCGCGAATTTGCCAATTTCTGCGCGGGGTTCATGGCAGAGCCCGATCTGCCCAAGCAACCCGGCTATGAAAGCAACGTCGCCCGCTGTGCGCAGCGTGCGGTGGTGGATGCTCATGTTGCCAGACGGTTTGCACAGATGACGCGCGATGAAGCCACCGCCTGCCTGCGTCGCACCGGCACCGCCTATGGTCTGGTGAACGATCTGCCCGGCCTCGCCCGGCATCCGGCCTTGCGCCGCGTGTCGTTGCAGACTGAGATGGGCAGCGCCTCCATCATCGCCCCCGCTGTGATTCGCGATGGTGCGGCGCCACATCTCGGCAGGGTGCCGTCCATCGGAGAACATTCCGAGGCAATCCGCCGCGAATTCAGTTAACGTCAAGCAACACAAGGGAAAAACAAAATGTCCAATGAAGACCAAGCCCTGTTCGACAAAGGCATGCCGATCCGTCGCGAAGTGCTCGGGGCGGAATATGTCGATGCCTCCATCGCCAATGCCGATGAATTCATGATGTCCTTCCAGCGTGCCACCACCGCCTGGGCCTGGGGCTGGGCCTGGGGCGATGAGACGTTGAACCGCAAGACGCGCAGCCTGCTCAACCTCGCCATGTTGACCGCCACAGGTCGCACGCATGAAATCAAGCTGCATGTGAAGGGCGCGCTCAACAACGGTCTCACGGTTGAGGAAATCAAAGCGACCCTGCTGCACGCCACCGCCTATTGCGGTATTCCGGCGGGGCTGGATGCGTTCAAGGCCGCCCATGAAGTGCTGCTCAAGGAAGGTGCCATTCCGGCCAAGGCGAAGGCGGAATGAGCGGGGAACGTCCCCGCATCGCCTTTATCGGCCTGGGCCGAATGGGTGAGCCAATGGCCGAGTGCCTGTTGCGCGCCGGCTATCACGTCACTGGCCAGGATGCCGTTCCTGGCCGCGCAGCCGCCTTTGCCGTGCGCACCGGGGCCGAGGCGGTGGCAACACCTGCCGACGCCATCGCGGCGGCAGACGCCATCATCACCATGCTGCCAAGTTCGAAAGAGGTGGCGCAAGTCATCGAGCAGTCGTTGCATGCCTTCCAAGATGGGCAATTGCTGCTGGAAATGAGCTCCGGTGCGCCTGCCACCACGCGCCATCTGGGCACGCTGGTCTCACCGCGAGGGGTGGCGATGATCGATGCCCCGGTCTCCGGCGGTGTCTCGCGCGCCAAGGATGGCACCTTGGCGATCATGGCCGGTGGCGAGGATCAGGATCTGGACCGCGCCACCCCCATTCTGCAGGCGATGAGCACCACCATTCATCGTGTGGGCGGCCTTGGGGCCGGGCAGGCGATGAAGGCGCTCAACAACATGGTCTCAGCGGCCGGCTTCCTGGCCGGGATCGAGGCTCTGCTGATCGGTCAGCGCTTCGGGCTCGATCCGGCGCGCATGGTCGATGTGCTCAATGCCTCCACCGGCATGACCAATTCCAGTCAGAAGAAGTTCAAGCAATTCGTGCTCTCGCGCCGGTTCGATTCGGGATTCGGGCTTGATCTGATGCTGAAAGATCTCGGCATTGCCGTCGATCTCGCGCGCCAGACCGAAACGGCGGTGCCGCTGTCCAGCCACACCCGTGAACTCGCCGCTGCTGCCGTGGCACAACTGGGGCATGGGCGGGACCACACCGAGTTTGCCCGTCTGAGCGAGTTGCTGGCCGGGACGGAGTTGAAAGCGCGGGAGAATCTGCCTTGACCCTGAAGGACTGGATCGGCCGCAGCGAAAGCCTCGCCGACGACATCACCGCCTATCCGGTTCAGGCGATGGCGGCCACGTTGGATGCGCCGATGCCGCGCCCCGCTCCGGGCACGGCTTTGCCGCCGTTGTGGCATTGGCTGTATTTCCTCGCCACCGCGCCGCAATCCGAAATCGGGCCGGACGGTCATCCCCGTCGTGGTGGATTTCTGCCGCCAGTGGAATTACCGCGCCGGATGTGGGCGGGCAGTCAGTTGGAATTCCTGGCCCCGATCACCGTCGGCAGCCGCATGGTGCGCAGTTCGACCATTGAGGATGTCACCGAGAAGAACGGCCGCTCGGGGCAGCTTGTCTTCGTCAAGGTGCGCCATGAATACCGGGTGGAGGGCAGTGCTGCGGTGGCGTTGCGTGAGTTCCACGATATCGTCTACCGCCCGGCAGCCTCGGCGAATGACCCGGTTGCGGCTCCGGTGGCGGCCCCCTCGGGCGAGACGTGGCGGCGGGACTATAAGGCGGATGATGTCTTCCTGTTCCGCTACTCTGCGCTGACCTTCAACGGCCATCGCATCCATTATGACCGCCCTTACGTGACGGGTGTGGAGGGCTATCCTGGCCTGATCGTGCACGGCCCGCTGCTGGCAACGCTGCTGTTGGAGTTGATCCGTCAGAACGCGCCTGACGCAATTGTGAAGCGCTTCCACTTCCGGGCGATCCGGCCGACTTTCGACATCAATCCGTTCTCGGTGCAGGCGCGGCTTGAGGAAGGTGGGCGGGTGAAGCTCTGGGGGCGCGATCATCAGGGCTGGTTGACGATGGACGGTGAAGCGGAAATCGGTTGATCCGTTAACGCTTTCTGAGCATGAGAAGCCGCATCCTGCTCTTCGTATAACAGGAGGGCAGGAAACTGCGCGACCGGAACCGGAACCTCATGGCATTGCGAGACCCTTCTTTGGACCCGGAAAACTGGGCCAGCCTGCGTGCCCTCGGGCATCGGATGCTCGATGATGCGTTCGATGCGCTGGAGGGCGTGCGGGAGGGGCCAGTGTGGCAGGAAATGCCCGATGCGGTGCGTGCCGCCTGGAAGGCCGAGCTGCCACAGGGCGATTCCGCGCCGGAAGATGTGTATGCGCGGTATCGGCACTTGATCGCGCCCTATGCGGTGGGCAATCGGCATCCGCGTTTCCTCGGCTGGGTGCATGGTGCGGGCACGCCGATTGGTGGGCTGGCAGAGATGTTGGCGGGGTTCCTGAACGCCAATTGCGGCGGGCGTGATCATGCGCCGATTGCCGTGGAAGCCCAGGTCATCCGGTGGGCGGCTGCGATGTTAGGTTTCCCAGAAGATGCGTCCGGCGTGCTGCTCAGCGGCACGTCGATGGCCAATTTCTGCGCCATCCTGATCGCCCGCACCGGGCGTCTTGGCACCGATGTGCGCAGGGGCGGCGTGGGCGGGGCTGGCTTGGTGGGCTATGCGGCGCAGGGCGCGCATCTGTGCGTCGCGCGCGGCTTCGATATGGCCGGGCTGGGTGCTGACGCCTTGCGGCTGATACCGGTGGATGCGATGGGCCGGATGCGGCCGGATGTGCTGCGCGAGCGCTTGGCCGAGGATCGCGCACACGGCCGGCAGCCGTTTCTGCTTGTCGGCACGGCGGGCAGCGTGGATATCGGCGCGATTGACGATCTGACCGGGCTTGCCGACCTCGCGGCCCAGGAAGGGCTATGGCTGCATGTCGATGCGGCCTTTGGGGCGATTGCCATGCTCTCTCCCACGCTGCGACCGCGTTTGGCCGGAATAGAACGCGCGGATTCGGTGGCGTTCGATTTCCACAAATGGACACAGGTGCCCTACGAATCCGGCTGTCTGGTGGTGCGTGACCCCGCCGCCCATCGTGCCAGTTTTGCCCGGCAGGCGGATTATCTTGCCCGTGCCCCGCTTGGGTTGGCAGGTGGGACGGCGTGGCCGGTGGATTTCGGGCCGGAACTGTCGCGCGGTTTCCGGGCGCTGAAGGTCTGGATGACCCTCTCAACCTATGGCGCTGATCGGCTGGGCGCGGTGACGTCGCATTGCGTGGCTCTGGCTGAACGCTTCGCCGCCTTGATCGACACCGCGGGCGATGTCGAACGCGCAGCCCCGGTGCCGCTGAACATCGTCTGCTTCCGAGTGGCGGGGCTGGACGATGCGGGGCATGTTGATCTGGCCGCCCGATTGCAATTGGCGGGGCAGACGGTGCTCTCGACCACAACGATTGAAGGCCGCACGGTGTTGCGGGCCGCCTTTGTCAATCATCGCACCACCGAGGCGGATTTGCCTGTCGTGCTATCCGAACTGCGTGCGGCGATTACGCTTCGCGATAATCCAGCAAAATCAAACCGATCACCACAAACAGCACCGGCCACAACCAGCCTGCCACCCGGCTGAGCTTGCCGTCGCTGCGGATCTCCAGCCAGCGCGCCCAGCCGGCGGCGATGGCACAGAGCGCCAATGGTGTGTGCGTCAACTCAATCAGCAGCGCGTCTTTGACGTTGGCAATCTGATGGCTGTGCGTCAGCAGCGCCGCTCCGCCGACCGCTGTCAGCAGCGGGAACACTTTCGGCGCCCAGGTGCTTTTCCAACCGCCCAGCCGCACCCGCCATTCGAACAGGCTGAACGCCACGGTGAGGAAGACGAAGAAGCGATGTTGCAACACCTCGATGTCGCGCAGGCTCTCGAAAAAGCCCTCATCGCCCATTGGCCACACTTCGGGGTCTGAGCGCAGGAACAGAAACACCGCCAAGCCCATGAACACCAACGGCCAATGCCGTGCCCAGCGCACGCCAGCCTGATTGAGCAGCGCCAACAGGCCGATCAACGTCACGAACACGCCCGCCCAATGGTGATTGAATTCCGACCACGCAATATCGGCCGCATTGCGCTCCGGCAGGAACCCCGCTCCCGGCACGAAAGCATGGTCTGCATGGGCGGCATGCTGGGCGGCGGCCTCGGCATCGAGCTTGGCCTGCAACGCGGGCAGCGCCAGCGCGTCATGTTGTGGTGAGACCAGACGCGGCCAGACCGGCGCGTTGCGTTCCACCACTTCATGCCACGTCACGCGATCGCTGGTCAGATCCACCGAGGGCGGCACCGAGGTCAGTGAGGCAGCGGCGAAGAAGATGGAAAAGCCGATGCCGATTTCAATCTCGGCAAACCGCTTCATGCGCGGCACCGCCATGTCTGAGCCCGCCTTGAGCTTCGCCACCGTGCGGAAATTGCCGTAGCCGAGGGCGAGCAGCATGGCGAACATCACCGCTTTGGCCAGCGCCATCACGCCATAGGCGGTGCCGTAGAGCGCATCGGGGGCGGCGATATAATAGAATGTGAACGCTGCCGCCGAGACCACGATGCAGGCAACGCCCACCATCGACATCCGCGAGAACCGTGCCCCCACCGCCAGCCAGCCGCTGCGGTCATGCACCGTGCCCAGGGCCGAGACGAAAGCCGGAATGCCGCCAATCCAGATCGCCGCGCCCAATTGATGCAGGAAGGAGGCCGCCAGCAGCACTGCCTGATCATCAAGCCGTGCGGCTGCATGCGTTGTCATCGTCGCTGCCACCAACTCCACCAGCGCCAGCACCAGCACCGGTACACGCGGGGCAGCGGTGCCGTAGGCAAACAGCAGGGCGGACAGCACAAGACCCGCGCCAATTTTCGCCAAGCCCGCTTCTGCTGAAGTCGCTCCAAGGGCGTCGAACAGTGACAAATCGACGGTGGCCATCAGCACGGAGGCCTGCAGCGCCACCGTCGCTGCCTCGCAGATCACCAACGCAAACGCCGCCCATGCCGCCATGCGCGCCGTGGTGATCGCCACTTGCGGGCCGATCTTGGACGCCATCGGCAGGGCGAGAATGAACAGGAACAGCGCACCACCGATCGTCATCGACTGCGCGACGATGGTGCAGCCATGCACGATGATGGAGAGATAGCCGAACAGATCGACGAGCAGATTCAGATCCATCTCAGCGCCCCTCCACCGTGAAGGGAATATCGCCGCGCGTGATGTGGCCATCCACCGCCAACACCTGCCAGCGAATGTTGTAACGCCCGGCGGCGAGGTCGATCTGGCTGGTCAGCACGTCATCGCCGCCCGCTATGGCGATCGGCAAGATTTCGGTGCTTTTGTCCGGGCGGGTGAGAATCAGGCGCGAGCGGGCGCGGTCGATGCGGCTGTTATAGCGCAGATGCACCGTGTTCGGCCCAACCGGCACGCTGCCGTCTATCGCCGGCGTGCTTTCAAGCAGGATTGCATGCGCTTCGGCCTTGCGTGTCAGGGGCAGCAGCATCGCCACACCAACCGAGATCGCCAGAGTCCGCCTGGAGATTTTTTGCATTTTGCCTCTTCGCATCTGCAGCACAGCCCACGCCAGCGGCATAGCGCCCGGCTTTGATCTTGTCCAACCGCCATGCACCAATGCAGGCAAGCGAGGTGGACGCAGCGGCGCATTCCTTGTGTAGTGCAGGCAAAGCCGAGGAAACGCTGCCTGATGTCTCGCCCGCTGCCCACCACCCGTGCCGATTATCGCTATTTCCAGACCATCACCACGCGCTGGCAGGACAACGACATGTTCGGCCATGTCAACAACGTGGTGTATTATTCCTGGATCGACACCGCCGTGAACGTGTTCCTGATCGATAACGGCATTCTGGAACTCGGCGGCAGCGAGATTGTGGGCGTGGTTGCAGAGACCAATCTGCGATATCTGCGCGAAATCGCCTATCCCGACCCGATCACCGTCGGCATCCGCGTCGATAAACTCGGCACCTCCTCCGTCCGTTACGTCGCGGCGGTGTTCCGCGCCGAGGAGGAGATTGCCAGTGCAGAGGGCTTTTTTGTGCATGTCTATGTGCAGAAAGCCACGATGAAGCCCACCCCCATCCCGGCGGCACAACGTGCGGCCTTTGAAGCGATCATGTGAGGAGGATGTTATGGATACCGGTCTGAAGGGCAAAACGGCTCTGGTCTGTGCGGCAAGCAAGGGGCTTGGCCGTGCCTGTGCGATGGCGTTGGCGCAGGAAGGTGTGGATGTCACCATCACCGCCCGCACCGCCGCCACGTTGGAGGAAACCGCCGAGGCAATCCGCCGCGCCACCGGCGTGAAAGTCACGGCCGTGGCCGGTGATATCACCACCGAGGCCGGCCGTGCGGCAGCTTTGGCCGCCTGCCCGTCGCCGGATATTTTGATCAACAACGCCGGTGGCCCGCCGCCGGGCGATTTCCGCAATTGGGACCGTGACACCTGGATCGCGGCCCTGGATGCCAACATGCTCACCCCGATCTTTCTGATCAAAGCGGTGATCGACGGCATGATCGGTCGTAAATTCGGCCGTATCGTCAACATCACCTCGGGTTCGGTGAAGTCGCCCATTCCGGCGATTGGCATGAGCAACGGCGCGCGCGCGGGCCTGACCGGCTTCGTGGCAGGGCTCTCGCGTCAGGTGGCGCGGGACAATGTGACGATCAACAATCTGCTGCCCGGCCCGTTCCTGACCGACCGTCTGCGCAGCAACACCAAGGCAGCCGCTGAAGCCGCCGGGGTGGATGTGGATACCATGCTGCAACAACGCGCCAAGGCCACACCGGCTGGTCGCGTGGGCGATCCGGCGGAGTTTGGTGCTGCCTGTGTGTTTCTGTGCAGCGCGTCCTCCGGCTTTGTCGTCGGTCAAAACCTGCTGCTCGATGGTGGCGCGTTCAACTCGACGATGGGCTAAGCCATGCGATGGCGGGCAGCATTTTCAGCCGCGTTGATGCTGCTCGCCCTCTCGGCCCAAGCCGCCTGGGCGCAGAAATCCGCCGACACGCTGCGCATCACCTGGCGTGATCGCATCAACGACGCCGACCCCTATCACAACCCGGCGCGCAACGGCCTCGTTCTGGCGCATCAGGCATGGGACGGGCTGATCTGGCGCGATCCGGACACCTTCACCCTCAAACCGCTGCTGGCGTCGTCGTGGAAATACATCGACGACACCACGCTGGAATTCGAACTTCGCCCCGATGCGGTGTTCCAGAATGGCGATCGCGTCACCGCCGCCGATGTGGTCTATACGGTGGGGGTGGCGTTGAACGACCCGGCGGTGGCGGTGCCGTCCAATTTCGCCTGGCTGGCGGGGGCGGATGCGATCGACGCGACGCATGTGCGCATTCACCTCAAGCGCGTCTTTCCGGCCGCACTCGAATACATCGCCCTCGTGCTGCCGATTTTGCCCGCCGATTACCGCACGCGGGTGGGGCCCGCCGAATTCAGCCGTCACCCCATCGGCTCTGGCCCCTATCGCATCACCGAGGCGACACAGGACCGTATTCTGCTCGATCGCTTCGCGGATTACCCGGCCACCAGCCCAAAAGGCCGTCCGGCGATTGCACATATCGCCATTCGGCAAGTGGCCGATGCGGAGACGGAGTTGCAGGATCTGCTCACCGGGGCAGCCGACTGGATCTGGTCGTATTCGCCTGAAAAATCCGAGGAGATCAACGCCGATCCAGCTTTGCAGGAGGCACACGCAGAGAGCATGCGCATCGGCTATCTGCAACTCGATGCCGCAGGGCGCAGCGCTCCTGGTAATCCGTTGACCAATGTGCTGGTGCGGCAGGCGATTTTCGCCACCATCGACCGCAACATACTCTCTCGCGGGCTGTTGGCTCTGGGCGGACGGGTGCCGGATGCGCCGTGTTTTCCCACTCAATTCGGCTGCGATCAAACCGCCTTTCCTCGCTTCGTCGTTGACCGCGCCCACGCCAAGGCCTTGCTCGCCCAGGCGGGGTATCCAGACGGTTTCAGCACGGAAATCGTCTCATACGTCTTGCCGCAATATGCTGAGGCGGTGGCGTCCGAACTGGATGCGATCGGCATTCACGCCAAGATCACGCAATTGCCGTTGGTCGAGGCGATCGCACGTGCCTCAGATGGCACCGCGCCGTTGTTTTTGGGCAGTTGGGGCAGCTATTCAATCAATGATGTCTCGGCGATCCTGCCGTATTTCTTCGACGGCGGCGATAACGACTATGCGCGCGACCCGAACCTGCAGGCCCTGATCGAGCAGGGCGGCGGCACCACCAGCCCGGATCAACGGCGACAATATTATCGCGCTGCGATCAAGCAGATAGGCGAGCAGGCGCTGTGGCTGCCCCTGCACACCTATGTTGCCAATTATGCCTTCTCGCGCACGCTGAACTTCAAGCCCAGCGCCGACGAGCTGCCCCGCTTCTATCAGGCAAGTTGGAAATAGCGATTACGCACCGAAGACGATGTCTTTTGCACCTTCCCACAGCGTCATTTTGCCCAGCTTGGGCAGATCCTGCAGATTATCGATCACCGTCAGGAAATGGTTGCCAGCCAACTGGCCGACCTTGCTGGCGAAGCAGCAACTGCCGTAGGGCAGCAAAATCTCAGTCTCGCTGATGCCGCCCGGATAAAGCAGAATCTGTCCCGGTGCCGGGTGGCTGGTGTGATTTTCATAGCCCAGGCCGAAATCGTATTCACCCAGCGGAATCCAGCAGGATTCGCCACTCCAGCGCACATGAATGATGCGCTCCTTATACGGCAGCAAAGAGCGGAATTTTTCGCAGGTCTTGGGGGCCAGTTCGTCTTCGAAGCGCGCGGTGAAGCGGAACGGGCCAGCTGCAATCGTGATCGTATCCATAAAAATCCCCCGGTGCGAAACCAATTTACCGTTGCCAGTGTGATGGATCGCGCCGGGGGATCAAGCGATTTTAGCCAGGCGTGTGGATTAGAATGTCGGCAGGGTCGGGAAGTCGGTCTTGAACCACTTTGTCCAGATCGCGGCGAGTTCGCCATTGTTCTTGGTGTAGTAGACGAAGGTGTTCACCCAACGCAGCAGATTATACTGATCCTTGCGCATGGTAATGCCGTTGGGCTGACGCAGCAGGATAAAGGCCTCGCCGATCTTCAGATCCGGGCTTTTGGCATAGAGCTCACGGCCGGTGAAACCGGTCTCGGCAATGGCGTCCACCTGACCGGAGGCAAGCGCTTGATAGGTGCTGGCGTCATCGTCAAATCGTTGAATCTTCGCCGATGTGCCGAGAGCGTTGGTCAGCAGCACATCCTGCACCGAGCCACGCGGCACGCCAACTTTCTTGCCCTTCAGATCCGCCGTGCTCTTGATGCCGGAATCCGTGCGGGCAAAAACAGAGTTTTCGATGGCCGAATACGGAATCGAGAACATCACTTGCTTGGCGCGTTCAGGGGTGATGCCGAAGGTGGCGATCAGCAGGTCAACCTTGCCAGTGACGAGATAGGGAATGCGGTTCGGGCCGGTGAGTGGGATCAGATTGACCTTCACGCCAAGATATTTACCCATCAATTTGGCCACATCGGCATCATAGCCGTCCGGCTCCTGATTGGCATTGACGGTGCCGTAAGGCGGCACGTCGATCAGAACGCCGATATTGATCTGGCCCTTGGTCAGAATCTCATCAATCGTCTGCGCGGCGACCGGGCGGGCCAGCCCGAAGGCAATGGCCGCCGCGGCGATGAATTTAAGAAGGCGCATGTTGTCTCTCCCTGATGTCGTGTTGTTTGTTCAGCGGTTATAGGCAACCGCCATTCGGTGTTCGAGCTTGCGACTGGCAATCGTCAACGGCCAGCACAGCAGGAAATACAGCACGGCCACAGTGCTGAAGATGGTGAAGGGGTGGAAAGTGGCGTTGTTGATCAACTGCCCGGCACGGGTCAGTTCGATGAAGCCGATGATGGCGGCAAGCGAGGTCGCCTTCACCAGATTAACCAGGAAGCCCACAGTGGGTGCAGTTGCGATGCGCATCGCCTGCGGCACGATGATTTTGCGCATTGTGGTGAAATAATGCAGCCCAAGCGCTGTGGCCGCCTCACGCTGCGAGCGCGGTACCGCCTGGATCGAGCCGCGCCAAATTTCACCCAGAAAGGCTCCGGCGTTCAGCGACAGGCCAAGCGACGCGGCAAACCAGGGCGGCAGTGGCATGCCCAGCATGTCAGAGCCGAAAAACACCAGGAATAATTGCAGCAGCAACGGCGTACCCTGGAAGATTTGGATATATCCCACGGCGCCCCAGCGCAGCCAACGGCGTTGCGACACCCGCATCAGCGCAATCGCCACGCCCACGATGCCACCGCCCAAGAAGGCGATCACCGACAGCATGATCGTCCAGCGCATCGCCAGCAGCAGATAGAGGAAGTCTCCTGCATTGATCGCGCGCATCAGCGGGCTTCCAGCCGAGGGAAGAATGCCCGGTTGAGCAACGCAAACACGCCGGAGAAGCTCAGCGACAGCACCAGATAAATCCCGATCGTGACGATATAGACCTCAAAGCTGCGGAAGGTGCGCGACTGGATGTCTTGAGCGGCGGCGGTGAGTTCGTCGGCCGAGATCACCGAAACGATGGAGGAGTTCAGCATCAGCAGGATGAACTGACTGCCCAACGGCGCGAAAACCGCCCGTAACGCTTGCGGCAGCACCACTTTGCGAAACACCTGCACCCGATGCAGGCCCAGGGCGATGGCGGCTTCAACCTGACCGTGCGAGATCGCCTCAATGCCAGCGCGCACGATTTCAATCGTGTAGGCGCTGCCGTTGAGCACCATCGCAATCAACGCACCGGTATTGGCCTCAAGTCGAATGCCGATGCCGGGCAGGCCAAAGAAAATGACGAACACCTGGACCAGAAACGGCGTGTTGCGGATGAACTCCACATAGGCAGCAACCAGGCGCTGCACCCATTTTGGCCCGGATGTCCGCCCAAAAGCCCCCACAACCGCCACCAACAGGCTCAATATCATCGAGACCGCCGAAAGCCTGATTGTCAGCCACGCGCCGTCAAGCAACTCATCGCGCGCTGTCCAGACATCGACAAAATGGAAAGTGTAATCCAAGCGTCGTTTCCCCGTTTTGATAACGCTAACCCGGCATGTCAGGCAGCGCCAGGGGGGGATGCGGATCATCTGATATTTTACAAAAAATTATCAGATGAAACCGCTTAAATCTGGCTGTCGCCGTGCCGGGGCGGGGGGGGGGCGTCTGCAAGCGTTGCTGGGGGGCTCAAAGAAGGCTGTTGTATTGTTTTGATAGGCAACAATTTTGATCGTCAGGCACTGGCCACCAAGCGCGTGTTGGCGGTAGGCGGTGCCGTTGTGCTCAGAGGGGATGTATTGGCATGCAGCTTCGCCTCCGCAGTGGCCTGCCCCTTCAATCCGTCGGCAATGTTGCGATTGACCGCTATCAGCGGTGTCAGCGGCAGATCCTGGGCCGTCGCCAAGGTGCCGTAGCGCATCGACCATAAGCCGAGAGCAATCAATTGCTGTTTTATTTCCAACGGCAATTGATTGGCATCGCCCGATAGGTCGCGCACCAGGGCGGACCATAATTGATGATTCTGATGCAAGGCGGCGATCCGCGAGGGGGTGTCAGCGGCGTTGTGCATGCGGGCGTTGCACAGACTAAAGGCCAGGATTTCGGCTTCCCGAGCTGATGCGCCGCCAAGATCGGTGGTGCGCAAATAAATGTTCTGCGGTTGCATGGTCCCTCTTTCACAATTGGGCATCGCGAGGCGCGCGGGCATTCGGCGCATCGCAAAGGCGGTGGAAGACGATCTGCAATTCCCGCCAGCCACACGCGACTGGCGGAATTGCAGATCCCATCACCCAACCGGGCTATTGGACCCCGGCATATGGATCAGCGGAACAGCTGCATGATCGATTGCGGTTGCTGGTTGGCAATCGACAGTGACTGAATCGCCAACGATTGCTTGGTCTGCAACGATTGTAGCTGAGCGCTCTCGGCCGCCATGTTGGCGTCGGTCAACGCACCGATACCGGCCGTGAGTGCATTGCTCAGCGACGAGGCGAAGCTGACCATGCCGGTGATCTGATTGCTTTTTGAACCGATATAGGACGAGTTGACGTTCAATTGCTGGATCGCCGCCTGAACGGTGTCGATGGCCGCCGTAGAGCCGGATACGGCATTCAGCGCCGCACCGGTGCCGCTGATCGAAACAGACGAACTGCCGGTGCTGACACCGTTGCCGGTGATCACCAACTGGCCGGTGTTATCCAACGTGGCGCCGAAGCCCTGGCTCTGCAGCGCGGTGGCGATCTTGGCCATCACCGCACCGTTGGAATCAGTGGCCGAGATATTGATGAATGAGTTGATCTGCGTGGAGCTGGAGGGATTGGCAAACGCCGCCGGAGCAGTGCTGCCGTCCGAGAGCATGAATGTCCAAGACGTGGTGCCATTGCCCAAGGTGATCGTGTCATTGGCCGCTGGAGCAGTGGCATTGGTGAAAGTCAGCCCCACGGCGGCAGCGGAGACCGTTAGCCCGTTCAAGCCGAGACCCGTGGTGTCTGATGCAGTGACGGTGGCCCCGTTATTGGGATCGTTATTCGAGGCGGTGATCGTGGAGCCCGCCACGTTGCTGACCACCGACACCGAAGAGTTCGTCGCCCCCACGCCTGTGCCCGTTGTCGCAATCAAATTCACGCCATTGAAGGTGGCGCTTTGGGCAAATTGATTGATGTTGGCCAGCATCTGGGTGATCGAATTGTTGATCGTCGCCGGGTCCATACCGGTTTGCTGGCCTGCTGTGACGGTGTTGAGCAGGCTTTGCAGAACCGTTGAGATCTGGGACTGCGCAGAAGAGGCCACGCCCAGGACAGATGAGCCGAAATTCAAGCTGGACTGCACCGCTGTCAGACCGGAGACATCGGCCTGCATGGTTTGGGCAATCGAGTAAACGGCAGGATTGTCCGATGCCTGCGAAACCGACTTGCCGGTGGAAATCTGATTCTGCGTGCTTTGCAAGGCCTGCTGGGTGTTGTTGAGTGACTGCAACGCTGCCATAGCGCCGAGATTGGTGTTGACGGAGAACATGCGGAAAACTCCTTTTTCGAAACCGCTGCGTGCGCAGGTGCCCACCTCGGGCCTGGTCACGCGATCTGCGCCCAAAGGATTTTCCGCTTGGGCAAGGTCAGTTTCCCCGCAAAGCGTTAAGCAAGTGTTTATCGATATCGATTATTTTCAGCTCAGCGATATTTTGTGGAGCTGCCGATGTCCGGCACGACTATTCTGCCACCGATCCCCGCCTACACCCGGATTTCCGCCAATGAGGGTAAATACGTGGACGCCTTTGCGAGCACAGACCCGCAAACCAAGGCGGACGCCACTTATTTTCTGGAGAATGCGGCCAGCCTGACCACGCCTGATGCGCTGCTGAATAATTATCGTGCGCTGACAATTGTCCTGAAGGCGTTTGGCATCAGCTCCTACGCACAGGACACCGCCCTGTTGCGGCAGGTGATGACACAAAATCCGAATGACACCACCTCGACCGCCTATCAGATCAATAATCCGGCGTTGACCCGCTTTGCCGTCGCAATGGGGCAATTCGCCACGCCCCCCTTCGCTTCGGCCAGCAATCAGGCAGCGCTTGTCAACGCGGAAGCGACGAATAATTTTGAATCTCAGCAGGACAGCCTCAGCCCTGGCATCGCGGGCGCGCTGTATTTCACCCGCAGTATCAGTTCAATCACGTCGATTGATCAGTTGATGTCTGATCCAAAACTGCTTCAGGTGGCGCAAGTGGCCACCAACATGCCCAGCCAGTTTGGCACGCTGGATTTCAACACACAGGTCAGCATGCTGTCAGCACAGATCAATGTGGCCGATTTTCAGAAGCCCAGCTTTGTGGCGCAGTTTGTAACGAAATATCTGGCCATCAACGAGGAGAACAACACCACCCCGACGGACACCACTGGAGCGCTGGCGATTTTGAGTGGGTCGGGCTCGGCTGATAATATTCTATCGGCGATGCTGCCCGCCAGCACGTCCAACAGTTCCGACCCGATCCTGTCGCTGTTTTCCACCGCTTCCAGCAGTTCGGGCGGCGCGTCGCTGCTGTCATTGATGGCATGAAGCGGCTATCCTCTGCCGGGCGGTGGCGGGGCCCGTCATCGCTGCCAGAGGTTCACGCAAGGAATGACGATTTTGAGTGAGTCGCATGAACTGATGACGCCGTCATGATCGACTCGCCCGGTGAATGGCTGCTGGCCCTGTGCGTTCTGGGCGTGCTGCTGCTCTGGGCTGGCCGCTTGCGGCTTGGGCGCAGCCTGATCTCAATTGCCGTGCTGTGCTTCGCTCTGGTGGCGGTGCTGCCGGTGGAGGAATGGGTGGTACGACCGCTGGAAGAACGCTTTCCGGCACAGCCCAACCCAGCGAAGGTGGATGGCATTGTGGTGTTGGGCGGCGCCATCGAGGCGGCTTTGTCGGTGGATCGCGGGCAGGCACAGACCAATGACGCGGCGGACCGATTGCTGCAATTCGCTGTTCTGGCGCACACATATCCCGATGCAAAACTGGTCTATACCGGTGGGCCATTGCCTTCGGCCCCGGCGGGGGCGCGGGAGGCGGATGTGGCGCAAGATCTGTTCCCGGCTTTGGGGATAGACCCGGCGAGGCTGCAATATGAAGCGCAGAGCCGCACCACCTTCGAAAATGCGGCCTTCACCCATCGGATGATCCACCCGGTGGCGGGTGAGACATGGCTGCTGATGACATCGGCGATGCACATGCCGCGCGCTGTCGGCACTTTTCGTGCGGCGGGGCTGGATCTGCTGCCATATCCGGTGGGCTTCAAATCCTTCCACGGGCCGGTGACACATCAATACAACCTGATCGACCGGCTGCATCTGCTGCACTTAGCCGCACATGAATGGATCGGTTTGGCGGTTTATCGCCTGCGCGGCCAATCCTCGGCGTTGTTTCCTGCACCGGAAGCGTTGGAGGACAAGCCAGTGGAGGCTGCCGACAACCCAGCGTCCACCCCTACGCCATAACAGGCTGCTGAAAAACTCTGTCGGTCGGCCCGGCGGCGCTTTTCCGTTCCAAATTCGTTCAAGGCTTGCCACGATGCATATACATCGTGTCGGCGCCTTGGCCTTTCTGGCACGAAAAATGGCGCACCGCCCCTCCGCGAACAGTTTTTCAGCAGCCTGTTACTCCATCCCGGCCAGACGCAATCCGCTTTCATAGAGGTCACGGTCCTCCTGCCGGCTGAGGGGGGAGCGCAGCATGGCAAGTTCCAAATTCAGATTGGGGGCCTGACGTCGCATCTTGGCGAGCAATTCGGCCGCTTCCTCGCGGCGGCCGAGATGGCCGAGGGCTGACAGCAGGCCCTTTTGTGGCCCGATCATCGCCGGATTGATCGCCATCGCCCGCCGCCCGACCGTGACCACTTGCTCGAATTGCCGCATGGCGAAATGCGGCACCAGCAAAGCAGCATCAAAGAAGAAGCTGTGTGGATCAAAGGGGGACAGGCTGCGGGCGCGCTGACCATGTTTGAGGGCATCCGTGTGGTGACCGGCATAGGAAAGCGCCAGACAGGAGACCGCCCAGGCGAAGGGTAAGCTGGGGTTCAGTGCCAATGCACGTTCGTGCAGGCTGATGGTCTCGTTGATGTCCTTATGCAACAAGAAGCTTCGCACGTGCGCGGCAATCGACAAGGCGCGCGCACAGCCAGGATCAAGCGCCACCGCCCGCTCGGCCAACTCGCCCGCGCGCAGGCAGGCGCCGTGCGGATCGTGGGCGAAGCTTTGTCCAACCAGAAACAAATGCCACTTCGCCCACCATCCCAATATCGCCGCATCGTCTGGAGCCTGCGCTGCTGCACGGGCGAGCAGCAGGCCGGCTTCGGAGTAATCAGGCTCCACCAAGCGAAAGATCGCCGGCACTGCGCGCAGCATCAACTCGCGCGGGCTGGCGTCCAGCACCGGACGGCGGGCGGCGCGGCGGGCTTCGTGTTGCAGCAATTCCGGCTCAACCTGGGCGGCGATTTCGCAGGCCAGATCGTCCTGCCAGAACGATGCCCCGTCTGCTTTGCATTCGAATCGTCGTGACCAGACCATCTCGCCCCCGGCGCGCAGATCGAGCAGGCGCAGCGAGATGCGGATATCCGGCGCGCTACCGGGGGTGTGTCGGCATTGCAGCGCGCCGTCGAGCATCAGGTCGGCCTCAGCGGCAAAGCTTGCATCGCTATTTTCATCGATGTTGGCGGGCGGGATGATGTTAAGCCAACGAAATGAGGCCAGGTTGGCGGCAACGGCTTCGGCGATGTCGGCCGCCAGCATGCTGCCAAATGCATCCTCACCCGTTCGCAATCGCGCGACGCCGAGCCATAGGCCGGGGCTGCGATTGCGGCTGTGCGGACGCAGTGCGGGGCTTGCAACCGCTAGAGCGGCGGGCGGCGGTGCCGAGGGCGTGTGCAGCAGGGCAGCCGTTTCGGCCGCCGGCAGGCGTCCGGCATGCTCGACCAGGGCGTGGGTACAGCGGGCGAAACTGTCCTCGGCGGCGCTGCGTTCGCCATTGTCCAGATGTGCCTGAATCAGTCTGGCCCAACCGTTCTCGCTGGCTGGTGATACATCCAGCAGGCGATGGGCGGCGCGGATGATTGCATTCGGCTCGCTTTGCCGGTCCAGCAGCAGCCCGGCCATCGCGATGGCATCCTCACGCAACCGCTTCTCCTCGCAGGCGATCCAATTGTCGAACGCCTCATCCAGGCCAGCCAAATCCTCCAGAAAGCTGCTGCGGGTAAGGTCCACCAATTCGGCTCGCCCGGCATTGACGGCAGCAAGCGCCACAGCGTCGATCCAGAAATGGTCGAGGTCGAGCAGCATGTGCTGTCGGCCGGTGCGCAGTTTGGACAGCCCACATTGGCTGAGAAATTCTTGTAATTCATGCACGCATTGCCGCAGTGATGCCCGCGCCTGCTCGCGCTCTCGCTTGCTCCACAACAGGTTAGCAATCCGCTCTCGCAGCACCGGACGTCCACCGGCCAGTGCCAGAATGGCCAGCAATGCACGGGTTTTGCGCACTTTCGGCAAGGGGACGGGGCGGCCTCTGAGTGTGGCGCTCATCTGTCCGAACAATCCCAACCGCAGCCGTGCGCCGCTTTCCTCCAACATGGTTCCGTCGGGTCTGACGCTGAGACTGTTGTCGAAAGACGAGATTTCCCGAAATCCGCGAAGTCCATGCAGAGAGATCGACATTGCGCTACCGCTCCCTTCACCACACAGCTTGGGCGGATAAAAATAGGAAAATTGGCATAGATTCTAGGAACAATTTCTTGACTCTGGCCAGCTGATGGCAAATCTTAAGGCGTGACCTCCCCCGCATGGGGTGTTCACGGCGAAGGGCAGTTTGGCGATTCATTTCGCGTTTCTGCGTTATCCCTTCATCACGCCAAGCGTGAAAAATTCATCAATCTTCCTGTTAACAGTAAAGAAAGGGTCAATTTCCATGATCAACACGGAATCGAACGTGATCGCTGTCACGCTGGCTCAGCCGGAGGTTCACACCGGCGGCTCGATGTTCCGCATTCCGCGTGCCAAGCTCGGCCGGAAGGCGGCGGAAAAAGCAGTGCAGGCGGATTGATCGCAGCAAATTGCAGCAGCCGGTCCCGTATGGGGCCGACTGCTGGCTTTGGTTCCTCTTTCCGCAAGGCCGCTGATCATGACCGCCTCGCTCATTTTGCCGCCGGACGGCACACCGCTGGTGCGCTTTCATCGTCTGATCGACACTGCCCGCCCACCGCAGCGCGCCGATCGTGCCGCTGGTGGCACGATTCCCACCCGCGCGGCCCGTTTTTGTGATGCTGCCGTGATGGCATCGTCATTTGGCTATTACGTCTTCCCGCCACTGGATTTCAGCCTGATGTGGGATGGCGACGATATTTTCTGGTCGCATGCGGCACGGCCGGACTGGCGACTGGTGGAGTTGGAGCCGTATCCGGGCTTGTCTGATGCCTTTGATCGCGCCGCCCCCGCCGATCTGGCAGGCTCTGCTCCGCCCTTTCTGACCAGAATGCCAGAGCCGGGCGTTGTTCAGATCGGCAGCGGGTTGATCGCGCAGACCGCGTCGGACTGGAGCCTGCTGGTGCGCAATGTCGCCAACATGCCAATGCCGGGTGGGATGGTGGCCTATGAGGGGATTGTGGAGACGGATCGCTGGTTCGGTCCGCTGTTCAGCAATTTCCGTCTCACGCGCACCCATGTGCCGGTGCATATCTCCACCCGCCTGCCGCTGTTGCAGGTGCAACCGCTGCCACGCCTGCTCTACACCGACGATGTGCTCGATACGGCGGAGAACGGATGCAGCCTCGCGGAATTCGGCTCAGCAGAGTGGGAAGGCTATCGCCGCACAATTGCCCTTCCCAACCGAGACCCAGAACGCGCTTTGGGCGGCTACGCCGTGGCGGCGCGCAAGCGGCGACGGTGCCCGGTGGTTGGGTAGATCAATTATCTGTTGAATCGGCGGGCTTGGCGGGAGTGGTGGTCGCGCCGGATATTCCCAGCAGTGATGGCGGGGATGGGCTGGGCGAGGGGGCGACGGCGGAGACCGGCGGCGGATAGGTTTCTTGCGGCAGTTTCGGCTTTTCCGATGTCGCCGGAAGCGCGCTGGGCAGCACGAGCGGAGCGTTCACCACCACGTTGTCCACCGGCTTGTCATCCGACGGTTTGTCATCCGACGGTTTATCATCCGATGGCTTGTCTCCAGCCGGTTTGGCATCAGCGTCTTTCGGCTTGTCCTTTGGCTTTTCGACCACTTTCTCCGGCGTTTTGGACGGCAGTTTGACTGTGTAATCCGGTACCACGCGGGCCTGAGCGCCATTGATCACCAGCACGTTTTGCCCAATGGCCAAAGGCGTCGGGTCCGCTTGGGTGACGCTGACCAATTCGCCATTGGCTTTGCTGACGATATATTCGTAAGCGATGGTGTCGCCGGTGGCTTTTTCCACCGAGGAACCCAGCAATCCGCCCAGCACGCCGCCACCAACAGCGCCCAGGGCGGAGGCGGTTTGGCTGCCTGGCATCTGACTGCCAACCACGCCGCCGGCCGCCGCACCCGCAACCGCTCCGGTGTTGCCATCAAGCGTCACCGTGACCTGACGCACACCGACAATCACCCCCTGATCGACCTTGTTGGCCTTCTGGGTGGCGGCGGTGGCGTATTTGTCGGGCGAGATATCGGGCGAGCAGCCGGAAAGGACCAGCAACACGCCAGCCGCCATCAAGGCGTGGCTTCGGGCAAGGTGCATGTTCAGCCTGTTGAGCGAATAGGGTGCAAGGCTTGTAGATCGGATGCATGTCGCACTGCAAACAGGCTATTATGTGGCATGGCTGATCTTCTTGCACCCGTGGACTTGGCGTTGATCCTGGCGTTCGACGGCTCGGCGTCCGTCACCTATGAAAGTTTTGGCCTGATCGCCAGCGGCACGGCGGCCGGATTGCGTGATGAGGTGGTCAGCAACGGTCTGCTCGGCGGTCAGCATGGGGCTGCCTTGCTGTGTTTGCTGCTTTGGTCCGGGCCGGGCGATCGGGAAGTGCTCACCGATTGGACGCGCATCGACAGCCCCCGCGCGTTGGCTGATTTTGCCGATCAGGTCGAGAATGTGCCGCGCATTGTCCCGGCGGGCAGCACCGCCATCGGGGCGGCGCTGTTGATGTGTGAAAAGCTGCTGTCCGATGCGCCGGCAAAATCCAGCCGCCAAATGATCGACGTCGCAGGCGATGGCCGCAACAATGCCGGGCCAGAGTCGGCGCCGGTGCGGGATCGGTTGGTTGATGCGGGCGTGGTGATCAACGGGCTGTGTGTGTTGCACGAGGAGGCGGACCTGCTCGACAGCTATGAGCGCGAGGTGGTCGGCGGCGAGGGGGCATTCGCGCTGGTGTGTGCAAATTACACAGAATTCGCTCAGGCGATGCGGCAGAAATTGCGGCAGGAGGTGGCTTAGCAGGCAGCTCGCCCTACAACCCGCGCCCCTTCACCACACTTCCCGCGCCAAATTTCGCCCGCAACACATCAATCGCCTTCTGGGCGGCCACCGCTTTCTGACTGTCCGGGTCGGCAAGGTTGGGCAGATCGGCACTCTCGCCCGGCATCAAGGGGGCGGAGCCGATGCCGATCAGGCGAAAGGCCGTGCCGTCGATCTCGCGCGCCAACAGGGTGCGGGCGGCGGCGAACAGGCGGTCGGGCAAGATGGTGGGTGAGGGCAGGCGTTGCGCGCGGGTGCGGCTGGCGAAGCTGGCGGTTTTGAGTTTCAGCGACACACCGCCCGCCGCAAATCCAGCCTCGCGCAGTCGCCGCCCCAATTTTTCGCACAATGCCCACAGCTTGCGCTCCAACTCGGGCAGGGTGGCGATGTCGGTGTCGAACGTCGTCTCGGCACTGATCGATTTCGTCTCACGGGTGGGATCGACACGGCGATGGTCGATGCCGCGCGCGCGTTGGCACATCTCCCAGCCATCCTCGCCCAACATCTGCCGCGCCTCACGCTCACTCAGCCCCTGCAATTGGCCGAGCCGGGTGATGCCGAGATTGGCGAGTTTCTTCTCCTGCGCCGGGCCGATACCGGGCAGGCGACGCACCGATTCGGGCGCGAGAATCTCCGCCGCCTCGTCCCCGATCACGCAGAAGCCGCGCGGTTTGTCGCGCCCGGCGGCAATCTTGGCCATCAGGCGATTCTGGGCGAGGCCGATGGAAATCGTCACCCCCACCTCCGCCTCGACCCGGCGCGCGAAGCGGGCGAGCATCACGGCGGGGGGTGCCCCGTGCAGCGCCTCGGTGCCGCGCAGATCGAGCACAGCCTCGTCGATGGAGAGCGGCTGCACCAATGGCGTGAGGTCTTGCATCAACGCACGAATCTGGCGGGAGGCTTGGGTGTATTTGGCGAAATCCGGCTTGATCACCACCAGATCGGGGCAGGCGGCGCGCGCCTTGAACATCGGCATCGCACTGCGCACGCCATACATCCGCGCCACGTAACAGGCCGCCGCCACCACGCCGCGATGCCCGCCGCCCACCGCCACCGGGCTTGCCGCCAATTCCGGGCGGTCGCGTTTCTCGCAACTGGCGAAGAAGGCGTCGCAATCCACATGGGCGATGGCGAGGTCGAAGATGCGCGGATGTCGCACCAAGCGACGCGAACCACAGGCGGTGCAGACCGGACCGGCCCCGGCGCGTTCGCCGCAATCGCGACAGAGGCCGGGGATTATGTCGGTGACGGCCACAGCCACGCCGCCCCGCGCACGCCCGAGGAATCGCCGTGCAGATTGCGCACGATCGGTGTGTCGACAAAATCGGAAAATACATAGGATTTCAGTCGCTTGGGCAGCTCTTTATAGAGATGCTCCATATTCGACAATCCGCCGCCCAGCACGATCACATCCGGGTCGAGCACATTGACGATCACCGCCAGGCCGCGCGCCATCCGGTCTGCGTGCCGATCCAATGCCGCCTGCGCCACCACGTCGCCAGCCGCCGCGCGGGCGGGCAGCCGCGAGGCGTCGGTGGCGCCCACGCCATCGCAATCCCGTGCCAGGGAAGGTCCGGCGATCCAGGTTTCCAGGCAGTTGCGATGACCGCACCAACATTGGGTGCCAGGTGTTTCGCTGGCATTCGGCCAGGGCAGCGGTGTGTGCCCCCATTCGCCCGCCACCGCGTTGCGGCCCGCAAGGATGCGGCCATCGACGACAATGCCGCCGCCGCAGCCAGTGCCCACGATCACGCCGAAGACCACATGATTGCCCGCCCCCGCACCG
The DNA here is from genome assembly GCA_031291725.1 of Acetobacteraceae bacterium. GTDB lineage: Bacteria > Pseudomonadota > Alphaproteobacteria > Acetobacterales > Acetobacteraceae > CAIQQQ01. The sequence continues at coordinate 32,121 of JARLIM010000031.1, read as the reverse complement.
TCGGAGGCCTCTGAGAGCGCGAAGCAATTCGCATCATTGGCCACCCGCACCGTGCGGCCGAGCTTCTCGCCCAGATCGACGTCAAAGCGGTTGCCATTCAGCGCGATGGAATTGGCGTTCTTCACCAATCCCGTCACTGGCGAGATCACCCCTGGAATGCCGATGCCAACCGAGGCCCGTCCGCCCCATTTCTGCTCGGCCTCGCCCACCAAAGCGGCGATGGAGTCCAATGTGGCGCGATAGCCTTTCGGCGTGGCGATGCGTTGGCGCATGGCTTCCTGGCCGGTGCGGTCGAGGGCGATGCATTCGATCTTGGTGCCGCCGAGATCGATGCCGATGCGGAAATCATAGTGGTTCATGGCTACCCCGCTGATTGCAACACTTTGACGTGCCGCGCTGGCTTGCTCAACCGCCATCCGGCGGCCAAACTATCGAGCCGGGGGGCAAACGACGAAGTGAGCGATGGCTGATACGGTTCTGGATGTGAAGGGGATGACCTGTCCACTGCCCGTGCTGCGCACCAACAAGGTGTTGCGCAGCCTGGAGCCCGGTGCGCGCCTGCGCGTGCTGGCAACAGATCGTGCTGCCGTCGCCGATATGCAGGCCTATTGTCGTGAATCCGGGCATGCATTGCTCGCCTTCAGCGAGGAGGCCGGAGTGTTCAGCTTCGTCATTCGCAAGAAAGCGGAGTCTGCATGAGCGTTGCCTTGATCACCCATCCCGCCTGTCTCACCCATGACACCGGCATGTGGCACCCTGAATGTCCCGACCGGTTGCGCTATGTGTTGCGCGCGCTGGAAACCGAGGAATTCCACCCGCTGCTGCGCGAACAGGCACCGCAGGCGACGTTCGAGCAACTGCATCGCGTGCACCCCAAGGCGCATATCGACCATATTCTGTCGATTCACCCTGCCGAGGGCGAAATCCATGAAATCGACGGCGATACGGTGATGAGCAGCGGCTCTGCCGAGGCCGCCTTGCGCTCGGCTGGCGGTGCTGTGATGGCGGTGGATGCGGTGATGGAGGGCTGGGCACGCTCCGCCTTCTCCGCCACCCGCCCGCCGGGACATCATGCCGAGCGTGCCAAGGCGATGGGTTTCTGCTTTTTTGCCAACGCCGCCATCGCCGCCCGCCATGCGCAGGCGCATTGGGGCCGTAAGCGCGTGGCCATCGTCGATTTCGACGTGCATCACGGCAATGGATCGCAGGATATTTTCGAGTGCGATGACAGCGTGTTCTACGGCTCGTCCCACCAATTTCCCTGCTATCCCGGCACTGGCGACGTGCACGAGACCGGTCGCGGCAATGTCTGCAACGCCACGCTGGCACCGGGGGCGACGGGGGTGGAGTTCCGCGCCGCCTGGGCGGGGAAAATCCTGCCAGCTTTGGATGCCTTCGCCCCTGAACTGATCATCGTCTCGGCGGGTTTTGACGCCCACAAGGCAGATCCGTTGGCGCAATTGCGGGTAGAGACCGCCGATTTCGGCTGGCTGACGGCGGAATTGCTCACCGTGGCGCGCAAGCATTGCGGCGGCCGGCTGGTCTCTCTGTTGGAGGGCGGCTACGATTTGCAGGCGCTGGCGGCATGTGCAGCAGCGCATGTGCGGGCGTTGATGAATGAGTGAGGCGGCGTAGGGCGGCTATGCCTCCCTCCATCCGCCTATCTCCGCCTCAACCACGCTGACGCCAGCTTTGCCAGTGGCGGCATGACGAGATAGGCCATCAAGGGCACCACGAGCGCCGTCACGATGGCGTTGCGGGTCAGGAAGCCCAGTGTGTGGATCAGCGGGTTGGTCGCCCAGATGGTGCCGCAAACCAGCGGCCAGATTCCGATCCAGGTGACAATCACCATCTTCCAGCGGGCGGGCGGGTTGTCATTTGGAACGTCAAACCACGCCTCCATCCCGGTCAATTCCTGCCGCGTGGCCGCCAGGGACAGTGCATTGGCCTGGGTGGCCAAAGTAAGGCGGGGCAACGAAGTTTCCCAGGCGGCCAAGCTTAAAGAGTCGCGGAAGCGATAGACGACGTGATAACTGCGCGCGCCATTCGTCTCCGCGCCGCGCAGCACGTCGCCGCCCAAATGGCCGGGTGCTGTGATGGCGATTTGCAGCAGATCGTGCAGCACGGCTTCGAAGGCCACGACATTGGCGAGGGGCACGTGGCGCGTCAGCACCACGGCGACCGATTCATCACCGCTCATCCAGCCGCTCCCCTGCATGGCGCCTGCGCGCAAACAGCCGCCATCTCGGCGGAATATCGCTGTCTTTGCAAGTTCGTATGCTGATTGCCGCAATGTCGTAGGCCATCCCAGTTTCGTTCCGTCGCTTACACTCCGACATAAAAGGGTTGGCGAGGGCCGCGTATTTGTCTACGACGCAGGGCTTCCCGCGCGCTGGCGCGGTTCGGAAGGGATTTCCGCATGTCTGCCACACACCCGGCTCCGGCCGACATTGCCGCGATGTCCTTCGAGGATGCGCTCGCTGAGTTGGAACGGATCGTCAAAGGCCTCGAAGGCGGCCAGCTCAAGCTGGAAGATGCCATTGGGGCCTATGAGCGCGGTGCCGCCCTGCGCGCGCATTGCGAAGCCAAGCTTGCCGAAGCCGATGCCCGCGTGCAGGCCATTGTCGCCGCCGCTGATGGCAGCCTTTCGTTGAAGACGGAGAATTGAGGGCATGACCACGCTCAACGAAGCCCTGGCCGCCACCGCCTATGAGGTGGAACGGGCGCTGAATGATCTGCTGCCGGTGCCGGAAGGCGCTGAGTCGCGTGTGGTGGAAGCCATGCGCTATGCCGTGCTCGGCGGTGGCAAGCGGATGCGCGCCTTCATGGTGATGGAAGCTGCCTCGCTGTTCGGCGTCGATCGCCGCTGCTCGGCCCGCGTGGCCGCCTCGGTTGAGATGCTGCACGCCTATTCGCTGGTGCATGACGATCTGCCTGCGATGGATGATGACGATATGCGTCGCGGCAAGCCCAGCACCCATAAGGCGTTCGACGAGGCCACTGCCATTCTGGCCGGTGACGCCTTGCTGACCCGCGCCTTCGAAGTGCTCGCCGAGCCGGACACCCATTCCAACCCGGATGCACGCTGCGAATTGGTGCTGGCCCTGGGCCGCGCCTCTGGTGCGCATGGGATGGTGGGCGGTCAGATGATCGACATCGCCTCTGAGGGCAAATCCCTCACGGCGGACGAAATCGGTCGTCTGCAAGCGCTCAAGACCGGCCGCCTGATCCAATATTCCGCCGAAGCGGGTGCCATTCTGGGGCGTGCGAACCAGATGCAGCGCCATTTGTTGGTCAGCTATGGCCGCGATGTCGGCGCTGCCTTCCAGATTGCCGACGATATTCTTGACGTGGAAGGCACCGCCGAAGACGTCGGCAAAGCCACCGGCAAGGATGCCGCCGCCGGTAAGGCAACGCTGGTATCGATTTTGGGCCTGGAACGTGCCAAGTTGCAGGCCGATATGTTGGCACAGCAAGCCGCTGAGCATTTGGATGGCTTTGGCGATAAGGCTGCCCATTTGCGCGCGCTGGCCGCGCTGGTTGTTGCCCGGAAGAGCTGAACGATGAACGCCCCTGTCTCCGCCCCTCGCCCTGTGACGCCGCATCTCGATCGGGTACGCTATCCTGCGGATATGCGCAATTTCTCCGTCGAACAGTTGCAGGCCTTGGCGGAAGAGTTGCGCGCCGAAACGATCGATGCGGTCTCCACCACCGGCGGGCATCTTGGTGCCTCGCTGGGGGTGATCGAACTGACGGTGGCCCTTCACGCGGTGTTCGACACGCCGCATGACCGGTTGATCTGGGATGTCGGTCATCAATGCTATCCGCACAAGATTCTCACCGGACGTCGTGACCGCATTCGCACCATCCGTCAGGGCGGCGGTTTGGCGGGCTTCACGCGGCGGGCGGAGAGCGAATACGATCCGTTTGGCGCCGGCCATTCCTCCACCTCGATCTCGGCCGGTCTGGGCATGGCGGTGGCGTCTGATCTGTTGGGCACACCGCGCAACGTGATCGCGGTGATCGGCGATGGCTCGATTTCCGCCGGCATGGCCTATGAGGCGATGAACAATGCCGGTGCACTGAAATCGCGTCTGGTGGTGATTCTCAACGACAACGATATGTCCATCGCACCGCCAGTGGGTGCGATGAGCGCCTATTTGTCGCGCCTGCTGTCATCGCAGAGCTTCCTCAGCTTGCGTGACATTGCCATCAAGATGGCGAAGAAATTCCCGCGCGGCATCGAGCGCACGGCCCGCCGGGCGGAGGAATTCGCCCGTGGCATGCTCACCGGCGGCACGTTGTTCGAGGAACTGGGCTTCTATTATGTCGGCCCGGTGGACGGCCATAATCTGGAGCATCTGCTGCCGATCCTGCGCAATGTGCGCGAGGCGGATGATCACGGCCCGATCCTGTTGCATTGCATCACCAAAAAAGGCCATGGCTACGCGCCTGCCGAAGCCTCGGCGGATAAGCTGCATGCGGTGGCGAAGTTCGATGTGGCCACCGGCGTGCAGGTCAAAGCCCCGCCCGGCCCGCCGACATATACCCGCGTGTTTGCCGATGCGCTGATCGATGAGGCGAGCCGCAACGACAAAATCGTCGCCGTCACCGCCGCCATGCCCTCCGGCACCGGGCTTGACCGCTTCGCCAAGGCCTATCCCAATCGCTGTTTCGACGTGGCGATTGCCGAGCAGCACGCCGTCACCTTCGCCGCCGGGATGGCCACCGAGGGGATGGCGCCGTTCTGCGCGATCTATTCCACCTTCCTGCAACGCGGCTACGACCAATTGGTGCATGACGTGGTGCTGCAATCGCTGCCCGTCCGCTTTGCCATCGACCGCGCCGGTCCGGTGGGGGCCGATGGGGCGACGCATGCAGGCAGTTTCGATCTGGCGTATCTCGGCTGTCTGCCCGATCTGGTGATCATGGGGCCGTCGGACGAAGCCGAATTGGTGCACGCCATCGCAACCGTCGCCCAGATCAACGACCGCGCCAGCGCCGTGCGCTTCCCGCGTGGTGAGGGCCTCGGGATTGAACTGCCCATGCGCGGAGACGTGCTGCCGATCGGCAAGGGACGAATTGTGCGCGAGGGCACGCATGCCGCCATTCTCTGCCTTGGCACCCGTTTGGCGGAATGCAAGGCTGCCGCTGAGTTGTTGGCGGCGGAGGGCATTGACGTCACCATCGCCGATGCCCGTTTCGCCAAGCCGATCGACACCAAGCTGATCGAGGATCTGGCACGCAATCATGCGGTTCTGATCTCGGTGGAAGATGGCTCGATGGGCGGCTTCAGTGCCGCCGTGATGCAGCATCTGGCCTGGGCCGGTCTGCTGGATGGCAAGCTGCGCTTCCGCCCGATGACGCTGCCGGATCGCTTCCTGGAGCATGACAGCCCGGCCAAGCAATGGATCGATGCCGGTCTGACGGCGAAGGACATCGCCGCCACGGTGAAACTGGCGCGCGGGTAAGTGGCGAAAATTCGCGCCGATCAGGCCCTCGTCGATCGCGGCCTGGTGGAAAGCCGCACGAGGGCGCAGGCGCTGATTCTGGCAGGCAAAATCTACACCGGCGACCGTCGGGTGGAAAAAGCCGGGCAATTGCTGGCCGAGGATGCGCCGCTGGATGTCAAAGGCCAGGATCACCCTTGGGTGTCGCGCGGCGGGCTGAAATTGGCGCATGGGTTGGCGGCATTCGGCTTTGACCCCGCCGGTCTCATCTGCCTTGACGTTGGCGCCTCCACCGGCGGCTTCACCGATGTGCTGCTGACCAACGGGGCTGCGAAAGTCTATGCCGTCGATGTCGGCCACGGGCAGCTTGCGTGGAAATTGCGCTCGGATGCGCGCGTGGTGGTGATGGAAAAAACCAATGCCCGCCATCTGACGCCAGAGCAGATCGCCGAGCCGATTGGCGCTTTGGTGTGCGATGCCAGCTTTATCGGCTTGCAGACCTTGCTGCCCAATCCGCTCGCGCTGTGTGTGCCCGGTGCCTGGGCGGTGGCGTTGATCAAACCGCAATTCGAGGCCGGGCCGGGGCAGGTGGGGGCCAAGGGCGTGGTGCGCGATCCGGCGGTGCATCAAGAGGTTTGCGCGCGCATTCGGGCATGGTGGGAAGCTCTGCCCGGTTGGGAGGTGGTGGGCATTTCCGAAAGCCCGATCACCGGGCCGGAAGGCAACCACGAATTTCTGATCGGGGCACGGCGGGTTGAGGCGTTATGATGGAGGGGTGAAACTTGACCACTCCACTGCGTCATTGTGGCACGATGTGCAGCCATGACGGGGGATGTTGGTTCAACCCGAGTTCAGTCTCCCATAGGCGTCATTTCACACCGCGCAACGATGCCAGATACGTCTTCTGCGCCTTCTCGCGCGCCTTATCCGGCCCCAATGCACTGTTGATCACCTTGTGCATCCGCGCAATTTCGCTGCGCATTTCCTCCGGTGCGAGTTGGGCGGTCACACTGCCCGCATGGCGGCGATGGAGGTTGAGCGGGCTGGCAAGATAGCCAACGCGGCCCTGGCTTTGGTGCAGCATCTCGACATACACCCGCCAATCCCCCGCCACCCGCCATTCATCCAACTCAGCCGCACACCGCGCCATCGCAGCGCGCAACGCCTCGGTGCGGAAGATCACCGCGCTGGCATTGAGGATGGCGTTGCGTATGGACAGCGCGTTTTCCAGAAACTCCCGTGCGGTGAACAGGCCATCGTGCAACAGACAATCGATCCCGCTCTGGCGGTAATAGTCCTGATAACTGGGCATCACCTCCCCCCCCGCCGCATCGATGGCGCGGCTGTCGCAGAAGACGAGATCGAGGTTGTCGTGGCGGGCGAGTAGATCGGCGAGGCGGGCGAGCATGTTGGGGCTGGCGGCATCGTCAGCCTCGGCGATCCAGAGGTAATCGCCGCGCGCCAATTCCGCCGCGCGCTGCCATTGCCGGAATACCGAGCCGGAATTCTCCGCCCGCAGATCCATCCGCAGCACGCGCCGCCATTCGCCGGCGGTCTGGCAGGCAATGGCCACGCTGTCATCGGTGGAGGCATCGTCGAGCAGCAGAATTTCCTCCAGCGCAGGTGTTTGTGCGAAAACCGAGCCAAGACGTTCGGCAAGGTGGTGGGCGTAGTTGTGGCTGGGAATGGCGACCGAAATCCGGGGTGCCCCCGGGCGCAGTTCGGCCAGGATCTCGCGCACATAATCGCCGAAATCGAACCGTGCCTGCGCCATCGCCGCCCGCTCGGCCCGTGCCGCCGGCGGCAGAACCACCGCCAGCGCGCACACCGCCTCTGCCATCGCCGCTGAATCGGACATCGGCACCACCCGCCCTAGCGCCGGGTCACGCAGCAGATCGGCAATGCCGCCGGTATTGGCAAACGCCACCACCTGCATCCCGCTCGCCAATGCCTCCAACGCCACTGACGGGAATGGGTCTTCGCGCGAAGTGAGGGCGAAGGCGTCGGCGGCGTTCATGTAGCCCTGCATATCGGCTTGAAAGCCGGGGAAATGCCCCAGCCCACTGGCCTTCGCCGCCTCGATCTCCGGGGCGAGATAGGTTGCCAATGAATGCGCCATGTCGCCGACCCAGCAGAAATGAATGTCGCGCCCGGCCGCATGGTTCCAGGCTTGTCGTGCCACTTGCAGGAAGAGATCGATGCCCTTGCGCATATCGCCATAACCCGCGCCGAGCACCAGTCGTGCCGTGTCGGGAATGCCGAGTGCCTCGCGCGTGCGCATCCGGGCGGCGGGATCGCACCTGATCTGGCTGTAGAGGCCCTGCGGCAATAGTCGGATTTGCGCCGGTTTCATTTGCTCCAGCAGTGGGAAGGCATCGCGCACACAGGCTGCCGGGAAGATGACCCGCCGTGCCAGCCGCGCGCCGGCACGCAATCCTGGCAGCATGCCGTATTCGGCGATCACCCTGGGCAGTTCATGCACCAACTGAATCGCGCCGATCCCCACCTGATCGAGCGCGGCAGTCACGCGGGCGGCGACGGATGTGTTGACCAGCGCCTGGCTCACCCCGCGCTTGGCTGCCACCTTCAACCACGCCTCCAAGGCCGGACGGTCACCGGCGATATGGGTGGGGGCGAGGGCAGCGTAATCGGGTTTCAGCTTGCCATCGCCGAGCAGCAGAAACTCAACCTCCACCCCGTGCGCCTCGATCAACTGGCGGCCGATGTTGAGCAGCAGCATTTGCGCGCCGGCGGGGAAGGCGTCATGTCCCACCAGCAGCAGACGTTCGCGCACGCCTTGATCCGGCAATCTGGCGACAGCGCGGGCGGTGGCGTTGAGATAGGCGGCACCGAAATGCACGTCCGGCTCCAGATAGGCACCCTCTGCCCATTCATTCCACGCATTGATCGCCACAATCCGCTCACCAAAAACGCGATTGGTGTCGGTACGTGCGATGAGTTCGGACAGCCATGCCTGGTATTTCTCCGGCTGCGACCATGCCAATGCCATGCCCGCGCCCTCGCGCCGTGCGTCATTGTCCCAACTGGGCAGGGCGCAGCGGATCAACGGGTAATCGGGTGCCTTCTCGGCCAGCGAGGCGGTGACAACGTCGTCATAGGCAAAGATCTGGCCGCGCATCATCGGGTCAAAACTGCGGATTTTCTGGTTGATCGAGCGGACGGCTTTGGTGAGTTTGTGCGGCGGGAACTCGATGGCGCCATCACAGCCGAAGTTGGCCGGGTCGCGATCCTCGAAGCTCTGCGCCATCAGAAAGATCGGATCTTCGGCGAAGCGCACGCGGAATTCCTGCCGAACGCGTGCCAGCATCGCCGCACAATCGGGAATGATGCCCGCGCGATAAAGCATCAGCACCGGCCGTCCGCCGAAGCGGATATAGCGCGGATCGGCAAAATGACGGGCGAATTCAGCAATCAGGGCAGGCTCGTCCTCCTCGCGGTAATCTTGGCGGATCAGCACATCCTGTTCGGAGCCATCCCATCTGCGGCTCCAATTCTCATTGGCCCACATCAGGCAAAACGGGAAATCCAGGCTGGGATCGGCCAGCATCGTCTCGGTGGGGGTGGCGAGCAGACGTTGGCCGTTGAACCAGTAGAAATAATGCACAAAGCCGAAAATCCCGGCCCCCTGCGCCATCGCGATCTGCCGACGCATTGTCTCGGGATTGGCCAGGTCGTAGCTGCCGAGGTCGCGCGGGATGCGCGGCTGGTAATGGCCTTCGAAACGCGGCATGGCGCGGGCAATCGCCGTCCATTCCGTGAAACCACGTCCCCACCAACGGTCATTCTCCGCCGTTTGATGGAATTGCGGCAGGTAATACGCGAGCAACTTCGCCTGCCGCGCGGCGTTGCGCGGCAGCGGTTGGAATTCTTCGAATCCGGGGCCAGGGCGTGAGGAGCGGCGGGCCTGTTCGAACACGCTTGCCTCGTCGCGTGGGCGTTGGGTGCGCAGGGTAAGGATATGCCGGTAGCGCCGCCAATGCAGCAGCGGGTTTTCGTCCAAAGCGCCGTCGAGATAGCGATGCAGATAGTATTTGGTGTCGAACTGCGCCGAAGGATCGCGGCCCTCGCGATAGCCGTAGAGGCGATAATGCTCGAACGGGTCCACAGCCGCGCGTGCGAGATCGGGGTTGCGCGTCATGTAGAAGGCCACATCGAACGCCGCCATCGGGCTGACTTTGCCGGTGAAGCGATGGGCGAGGAAATGCGCCAGCGGGGATTGGCCGGGGGCGAGCAGATGTTCGGTGGCGTACCAGGCGGGCTCGAAGAATTCCGACGGTGCCCAGCCCGCCGCCTCACCGGCGAGGATGTAATGCAGCAATGGGTCGATCCCGGCGCGGGCAATGTCCGGGTGTTGGGTGAGGTAGAACTCCACATCGAAATACGCATTCGGCCAGCGTCCCTCACGCCAGCCAGTGTCGAGGTAATGGCTCAGCGCATCGAGCCCAGATTTTGCCACATCGGTGTGGCGTGCCAGATACCAGATGGCATCGAACAATCCGGAATTCAGGATCATCGTCTCGCCCCTGCCATCGGCAATGGCGCTGGATTGGTCTTGCAGGATCGGTTGCAGCAGCCGGGGCATGTCGTTCATCTGGCGCTCCCGTAAAATGTATCGGGCGATTCAGGGCGGTTTTGACGACAATATGGCGCGCACCGAGGCGGACAATCCGTACCTCCCCTCAGTTGCCTCCGGCAGCGCAGAGTTGACGAATTTTTATCAGTGAATTTTTGGCGAGTAACATTTTTGTGAGATTTTTGTGATGATCGATTTGGGGCTGCCAGATGACGGGCGCTGCCATCGCCCTCAATCTGTTTCGATAGATTAATTACAGAAAAATCAAAAGAAACAGGCAGATATCTTCGTCATTAAACTGTTGTAACCGTTGCAAATTGTAATGAAAGACACAAAATTGCCTCGATATTCATGCTATAAAATACGAGTTCAACCGATGGAGCGTGCGGTGTTCGTGAAATGGATGGCCCGTTCAGTGTGTGTTATCTTGGCAACCATCGCATTGGGTGGGTGTATAGTTGTACCTGGTCATGGTTATCGTCCGGTTTATTACTACCGCTGAACATGTCATGGTTCGTCTGCACTGGAGGGTGCGGCGAACCATGTGGCGGGTGAGACGATGTTCATTGTCTTGATGTTTCTGTGCGGATGTGCCGGGTCATTTTACGTGGCACTGATGATCGACAGACCGGATTTGCTGACCAAGCTTAGCCATGATCGGCAGATGCAACTCGATATCGTTTTTGCAGCGCTGTATGTGCTGACGATTATCAGGTTGGCATGGCAGCAGATCGCCGAGGCGCATTTGCCGTGGCAGAACGGGTTCAGCATCGTCATGCGCAACGTGTTGGCGATCAGCGCCGGAGTGGGGTTGCTGGTGTATGTCTCGCATCTATTGCTGCACGGCATTGACCACACGGGCCATCGGCAGATCTGGTAAGCGCTGTCTATTCGGCAGCGGCCAGGATGCGTTGCCGGGCGCGCACGGCCTGACCGAAGGCACGGAAAATACCGCGTGAAACCTCGTCGGTATCGTGGTCGTATTCCGGGTGCCATTGCACGCCGACAGCAAAGCTCTGTAACGGCGCGCGGATGGCTTCGATGGTGCCGTCCGGTGCCCATGCCTCGGCGACCAGCGCCGGAGCGAGGCGGTCGATGCCCTGATTGTGCAGCGAGTTCACCGCAAGCGTCGTCGATCCGGCCAGACGATGCAGCCAACTTCCCGCTGCCAGCCGCACATGATGCGCCTTGCCCTGGCGGATGCGCGGATTGGGCTGCATCGGCGTGGCGTGGTCCATCCGGCCCGGCAGGTCCTGCAAACGCTGATGCAGCGAGCCACCCATGGCCACGTTGAATTCCTGCAAGCCACGGCAAATTGCCAACACCGGCACGTTCGCCGCCACCGCAGCCCGGATCAGTCGCAACGTGACGGCATCGCGTGCGGCATCTTCGGGCGTGCCTTCAGGATGTGGCGGGCCGTCATACTCATCCGGGGCGACATTGGAGCGACTGCCGGTGAACATGAAACCGTCGAGTCGTCGCACCAACGTGTCGATATCAGCGCGCTTGCCATTGGCGGGCACCAGCACCGGCACCCCGCCCACCAACGTATCCGTCGCGCGGATATAGGTGTCAGAGGCAGCGTGATTGGCCATCCCAAAGGTGCCAAACAGCTTCGTGCAGCAGGAAATTCCGATCAGCGGCTTCATGGCGGCATGTTCGATTCAAACCGAGACGATATTAAGGCAGATTTTCCCCCGCTGCCTTAGTTTTGTCGATTGTCTTGCAGGCGCGGGTCGTGAAATTCGAACATCCTCGCCGGAAACGGGCCGCCCGGCTCAATGTCATACAGGCTCACTGTGGTTTCCTGGTGCTGGCCGTCCGTGACCACCCATTGCCGCAATGCCAGTGGTTGGTCGGCAAAAACCAGCGTCAGGCTGCCATCTTCCGGCGAGGAACTGCGCACCATCGTCACCTGCAACACACCGGGTTGGCGGTCGATATTGGTCACGGTCACATCGCCCTTCAATTCCACCTTCTCCGCCAGCAGGATCGATAGCGGCGTGGTGCGCAGTGGGATTGATGTGGTTTGATTCAACTCGGAATCATAGAAAACGAACGAGCCGAAGCCGGCCACCATCAGATAGGGGGCCGGCTTGTCATATTCGAAGCGCATATTGCCCGGCCGTTGCAGCCAGGCATTGCCCTGCGACACCGCACCATCTGGGGCGACCTGCAGGAAGCGCGCGGTGATGGCCTTCATCCCATTCAGATAGCCCTCCACCCGCGTCAGATCGGTTTGGTCCTGGGCGGACAGCTTGGCCGCCGCCGGAGCCGATGCCTGGGCAGGCCGAGCAAGGCAGGCGAGAAGTGGGGTGGCGAGCAGGGTGCGGCGATGAATCATCATGTCTCTGATCTGGCACTCGCCGATGGCAATTGAAAGGCGTGTGCTACTCTGCTGGTGCAGGGGCGGGGTCCGTTGTCCACAACTCGGGATGCAATTCCTCACGGCGGTCGGGGAAGAGCAGCGCGCAGCCCAGGGTGATCGCTGCAAAAGCGGCCATCACCAGCACAGAGGCCGAGAGTGCGCCCGTCATCTCATACAACCCCCCCACCAACGGGGCGGCGGTAGCACTGCCAAGAAAGCCGACGAAGAAGCGGATCGAATACATCCGCGTGCGCAAAGCGGGCGAGATATAGCGCGCGGTCATGGTCTCGTTCACCGTCACCTGTCCGAACAACACGGCCGCCACCACAGCCGCCACCGGCAGCACCAGCCAGCCCTCAACATAGGCCAATGCGAGCAACGCAGGCAGCAATGTCACCCCGAGCGGCATGAACACGCGGCGCAGCGTGGTGCGGTCGATCATCCGACCCACGGTGAATTGAGTCAGTCCGCCGCATAATGTGGCGGCGAAGGCGGCCAAGCCCACCATCGGCAGCAAATCGGGCGACGAGGCGAGGCGCTCCTGCATCAGCTTGGGCAGCAGCAAGGTGAAGGCGTTGAACACCAGACCGGAGACGGCGGCGACCAGCAACAGCGAGATCACCGCCCGGCGCACCAGAGCAGGTGGAATGCTGGGGAAGGGGCGGCTGCTGCCTCGTGCGAAATTCACCGCTTCCGGCAGCCGCATCCAAACCAGTCCGACGATTGTGCAGACAATGCCGGGGAAGATGAAGGCACTCTGCCAGCCACCATGTGCAGAGAGGAAGGCCGTGACCACCGGAGCCAGGGCCACACCGAAATTGCCGCACACACCATTCAACCCAATCGACCGCCCCGGCGTGTCACCCGCCGCTTCGACGAGCATGGCCGTGCCGATCGGGTGATAGATCGCGGCAAAGAAACCGGTGCTGGCCAAGGCCACGGCCAGCGCGAAGGGCGTTCCGACAAGGCCGCTGGCGATCATCGACAGGCCGTTGCCGATAAAATAGATCGTCATCAAATGCTTGCGACCGATCTTGGCGGCAATCCATCCCTGCGGCAGCGAGAACAGGCCGTAGAAGACGAACATCGTTGTCGCCAGCGCCAGAATTGGGCCGTAATCGGGGCCGAAGGCGCCACCCGCCCGCGCCATCACCAGCACGGCGGTGGGTAGGATCAACAGACAGTAATGGCAGAACAGATGTGCCGTGTTGATGAACGCAATCTGCCGACCAGCCGCAGTCATTCGCCGCCCCTCCGCACGCGATGTCAGAGCGGATTATGTCAGACCGGCACGCCTTTGGATGTCGAATATTCGAAATGCAGTGCTGTGTCCGGGTGCACGATGGGGTGAATGGCGTGGGCGGCCATCGCGGCCTCTGAGAAGCCTTGCAGAATGAGCTTCAGCTTGCCCGGATAGGTTGCCACATCGCCGATGGCAAAGATGCCCTTCTGGCTGGTCTCGCAGGTGGCAGCCGTCACGGCGAGATGATGCTTGGCCAATTCCAGGCCCCATCCGGCAATCGGCCCCAAATCCATCGACAGGCCAAAGAACGGCAGCAGAATGTCGGCGTCGAGCATGCGGGTCTTGCCGTCCAGATCCGCCACTTCCACCCCGGTCAGCGCGCCGTTGGCACCGTGCAGGGCGTGCAACTGATAGGGGATGACCATCTCCACCTCACCGGATTTCGCCGCCGCATCCAGTTGGGCTGCCGTCTCAGGGGCGGCGCGGAATTTCGGGCGGCGATGCACAACCTGAATGCTCGCCGCGATGCCGCGCAGGTTGAGCGCCCAATCCACCGCCGAATCGCCACCGCCGGCAATCACCACGCGCTTGCCCCGAAAATCCTCGCGGCGGCGGACGTAATATTGCACAGCGCCGGTTGCCTCATAGTCCGGCAGACCGTCCAGCGGCGGCCGATTGGGTCCGAAGGCACCGGCACCGGCGGCGATGATCACCGCGCGGGCATGGATGACGTCTCCCCGATCGGTGCCAAGCACAAACGCGCCGGTCTCACCGCTGAGGCTCTCCACCCGGCGACCGAGCAGGCGCGGCACGCTGAAGGGCTCGATCTGGCGTTCCAGATTGGCGATCAAATCGCCCGCTTCAATCGCCGGATGCGCCGGGATGTCGTAGATCGGCTTTTCTGGATAAAGCGCGCTGCATTGCCCGCCCACTTCGCCGAGAGCGTCGATCAACAGCGTCGACATTTTCAGCATGCCGCATTCGAAGGCGGCAAACAGACCAGCGGGACCGGCGCCGATGATGGCAATGTCGGTGGTGAGGCCAGGGGACGGAGTGGCAGAGGGAGCGGGAGCGTTCATGCGCGTAATCTAGCCGCGCTGACGGATCTCGCAATGACGAACTCGCGCGGATGACGGTTGCCCGGATCTCTGCCGCAGAGCAACATTGGCACATGACGGATCTCACTTTCCCCGACCTCGCCGCCACCGAAGCCTTCGCCCACCGCCTTGCCGCCCTCGCGCATCCGGGCGATGCGATTTTGCTGCATGGCCCGTTGGGGGCCGGCAAATCGGCCCTCGCCCGCGCCTTTCTGCGCGCGGCTTCCGATGATCCGGCGTTGGAAGTGCCCAGCCCCAGCTACACCCTGGTGCAAACCTATCAAACCCGCCTCGGCCCCGTGCATCACCTCGACCTCTGGCGATTGGCGGGTGAGGAGGGCGTGCTGGAACTCGGCTGGGACGATTTGGTGCAAGATATCGTGCTGGTCGAATGGCCGGAGCGTCTGGGGCGGTTGCGGCCCGGCGGGGCGCTGGATATTTCCATCCGCATTGACGAAGGCGATGCCCGAATCGCGACCATCACTGGCTGGGAGGACCGCCTATGACCGACATACCCACCCACGCCATGCTGCTCGCAGCTGGGCTCGGCACCCGTATGCGTCCACTGTCCAACGAAATTCCCAAGCCGATGCTGCCGCTGGGCGGGCGTCCATTGGTCGATCATGCGATTGACCGTCTGGCTGAGGCCGGGGTGCGGGAATTGGTGGTCAACACGCATTACCGCGCCGAATTGCTCGAATCCCACCTCACCGACCGCGCCGTGCCGCCGCGGATCGTCTTCAGCCGAGAGGATGCGCTGCTGGAAACGGGAGGTGCCGTGCGCGCGGCTTTGCCGCTGCTGGGCGAAGCGCCGTTCTTTGTCGTCAATGGCGATGCCGTGTGGCTCGATGGACCAACGCCCACGCTCGGGCGGATGGCCCATGCGTGGGGCGAGGATATCGATGTGCTGTTGCTGCTGCATCGCAGCCACCAGATCATCGCCGAGACCGGCTTGGGGGATTTCGCGCTCGACCCCTGGGGCGTGCCGCGCAGGCCGGAAGAGTTGGAGATCGTGCCCTATATCTATGCGGGCGTGCAGATCCTCCGCCCTGCCTTCCTGGCCGGGTTCACCCCAGGGCGCTTCAGCATGAACCGGGTGTGGGACGCTGCCCTTGCCGCCGGGCGACTGCGCGCCATCGTGCATGATGGCTTGTGGTTCCACCTCTCCACCCCGGCCGACCTCAACGAGGCCGAATTCGCCCTGCATGCGGCAGTGGTCGGCACCACCACATGAACCTCGCCACCCTGCCTGCCAACGCCGCCTTTCTCGACACGGTGGCGCAGCGTTGGCTGGAGGCCGGGTTTGCACCGGGGGAAGGGCTGATCCTGCTGCCCACGCGGCGTGCGGCGCGCGAATTGGCGGAGGCGTTTCTGCGCGTCTCACATGGTCGCCCGATGCTGCTGCCGCGCATCACCGCCCTGGGCGCGCTCGATGAAGCCCCGCTGGCGTTGTCCGGCGCGCTCAGCCTGCCCCCGGCCATCGATGAGATGCGGCGATTGGCGGAGCTCTGTCCGATGATCGAGAAACTCGCCCGCACCATGGGCGGTGCCGGGCGGGCGGATCAGGTGTGGCAATTGGCGCGCGAATTGGCGCGGCTGATGGACGATGCCGAGCGCGCCGAGATCACCGATCTGCACGGGGCCTTGCGCAACCTCGCCGATGGCGCGATGGCCGAGCATTGGAACGTGACGCTGCAATTCCTCGACATCGTCACCCAGGCTTGGCCCGCCTTCCTGGACGCCCACGGTCTGATGAATCCGCAAGCCCGCGTGGTCGCGCTGCTCAAGGCGCAGGCGCAGGCATGGCAGGATGAGCCGCCGGATTATCCGGTCTGGATCGCCGGCGCCACCGGCGGCATCTCGGCGGTGGCCGGGCTGTTGAAGGTCGTCGCATATCTGCCGCATGGTCAGGTGATCCTGCCCGGCTTGTCGAAGGAATGCCCGGCGGAGGTCGATGAGTCGCACCCGCAGGCCGGGCTGCGCGATCTGCTCGCCGGCATGGGGGCGGTGGTGGCGGATGTGGTGGAGTGGCCGGCGAGGAAGACCGCGCCCGATTCCCGTCTGCGCCTGCTCGAACAGGCTTTGCTGCCCGCCACCGCACTCGACCAGCAATGGCGCAACCCAGCGGAGATCAGCACGGACGGGCTTTATCTGCTGGAGGCCGATGAGCCGCAGCATGAGGCGCTGTCGATTGCCCTCATCCTGCGCGACGCCCTGCAAACGCCGCACACGCGCGCGGCGCTGATCACCCCGGATCGTCAACTCGCCACCCGTGTTGCCGCCGAGTTGCTGCGCTTCGGCGTGGTGGCCGATGACAGTGCCGGTGAGCCATTGGCGCACACGCCGCCCGCCGTGTTCCTGCGGCTGCTGGCGGAGGCGGTGGTGTCAGACCTGTCGCCGGTGGCGTTGCTGGCCTTGCTCAAACATCCGCTGGCCGCTGCCGGAATTTCGCCCGCCGATTGCCGGTCGGCGGCGCGTGATCTGGAACGTCGCTTTTTGCGCGGCCCGAAGCCTCAGCCCGGCATGCAGGGGCTGAGGCATGTGGTGGGCGTTGAGGATGAGGCGGCGCTGGCTTTTCTGCTGCGCCTGGAACAGAGCCTCGCGCCGCTTTTCCGCCTGTTTGCCACCCGCGCCACTCGTGCGGCGGATGCGATGCTGGCGGCGCTGATCGAAGCCGCCGAAGCCCTCGCCGCGACCGACCTGTATTCCGGCCCGTCCCGCCTCTGGTCGGGTGAAGAGGGCGAGGCGATGGCGGAGACATTGGCCTCAGCCATCGCCGTGCTGGATCGCCTGCCGGAGCAGAGCCTGTCCGTGCTGCCCGGATTGCTCGACGCCTTGCTGGAAGGCATCGCCGTGCGCAGTCGCAGGGCGTTGCGCGGGCGGGAGGAGAGCGGGCTGCATCCGCGTATCTTCATCTGGGGTTTGCTGGAGGCGCGGCTGCAATCGGTGGATGTGGTGGTGCTGGGCGGCCTTGTGGAAGGCGTCTGGCCGCCCGCGACCGATCCCGGCCCGTGGCTCAATCGTCAGATGCGGCGCGATATCGGTCTGCGCAGTCCGGAAGAGGCGGTGGGGCAGGCGGCGCATGATTTCGTAACCTTGGCGGCCGTGGCGAAAATCGCCGTGCTGTCCTGTCCACGTCGTCGAGACAACGCCCCCGCCGTGCCCGCGCGCTGGCTGGTGCGGCTGGCGGCGTATCTGGAGGGACAGAAACAGCCGCTCGCCCATCATCCGGCCGCCCATTGGGCGCGGATGATCGACCAGCCGGAGGATGGCCCGCAGCCGGTGCGTGCCCCGCGCCCGAAGCCGCCGGTGGAGATGCGGCCCACCACGCTCAGCGTCACCGAGATCGAAACCTGGCTGGCCGATCCCTACGCGATTTATGCCAAACATATTTTGAAGTTGCGCAAGCTCGACCCGCTGGAACAGGGCACCGACGCCGCCGATTACGGCTCGGTGGTGCATGCGGGCATCGCGCGGGTGATTGGCGAACACGGTGCCACATGGCCCGCCAATGGCGGCGCGGTGCTGCGCGAGGCGTTCGAGACGGAAATGAGCGAGGCGAGCTTGCGCCCCGCCCTCATCGCATGGTGGCGGCCAAGGCTCGGGTTGATTGCCGATTGGATTGACGGGATGGAGCGCAAGCGGCGTGCGGCCAAGCCGCGCGTGGCGGCGGTGGCAGAGACGAAGGGGCATGACCGGCTGAAAACCGAACGCGGGTTTGTGCTGCGTGGCGTGGCGGATCGAATCGAAAAACTGCCCGATGGCACCATCGCCCTGCTCGACTACAAAACCGGCCTCGCTCCCAAACCGAAAGACGTGCAGGAAGGCCGCGCCCCGCAATTGACGCTCGAAGCGGCGATGATCCTGCGCGGGGCGTTCGGGGAGGCATGGCAGGGCGAGGTCTCCGAACTCACCTACTGGAAATTGGGCGGCGCGGGGACGCCCGGCGAAGAGATCGAGCCATATGCGCGGGATCGGGCGGCCATCCAGCAGGGAGCTGCCGATGCGCTCGCCTCACTGGTGCAGCGCATCGCGGAATTCGACGACCCAGACACCGCCTATCTCGCCCACCCACACCCCGAATTCCTGCCGCGCTTTCCCGATTACGCCCAGTTGGCGCGGGTGGCCGAGTGGAAGCGGGAGGAGGAAGAGTGACCGATCATCCCTCCCCCATCGCCCGCGCCAATGAGGCGCAGCGCCGCGCCTCCGATCCGCGCGTCTCCGCCTTCGTCTCCGCCTCGGCAGGCTCGGGCAAGACCAAGCTGCTGACCGATCGTCTGCTGCGGCTGATGCTGGGCGGCGCCAAGCCCGAGCGCATTCAGTGCCTTACCTTCACCAAGGCGGCGGCGGCGGAGATGGCGATGCGTCTGCAACGCACGCTCGGCGGCTGGGTGACGATGGAGGACGACAAGCTCGACGCCCAGCTGCGCGGCATCGGCGTCGATCCCTCCGCCGATCAACGCCGCGCCGCGCGGCAGCTTTTTGCCCATGTGCTCGACCTGCCCGGCGGCATGCGCATCGGCACGATTCACGCCTTCTGCCAATCGCTGCTGCGGCGGTTCCCCCTCGAAGCCCATCTCTCGCCACACTTCACCCTCGCCGATGACCGCGACACCGATGAGGCGTGGCAGGAGGCGCGCGAGAATATGCTGGCCGAGGCAGCCTCCAGCCCTCTCGGCGGCTATCTCGACGACGTCGCCGGTTGGACGCGCCTGGATGGCTTCGGCAAGCTGGTGCAGGATCTCGCCCGCGCGCCGGACAAGGTCGAGGCCCTCGGCAATCTCAGTGGCCCGCAATTGCTCGCCCGCTTGCAGCGCGTGCTGGGGGCGAAGCGGCTTGATCCGGTGGAGGCGGCGCAGGGTGTGGATATCGCGCGGCTGAAGCCGCAATTGCGGGTCATCGCAGACCGCGCGTCGGAGAAAGTTGCACCGCGCGCCCTCCGCCTGCTCGATTGGCTCGGCCAGGACGCCACGCAACGCGCAACCCTCTGGACGGACTGGGAGGGGGAATTCTTCGACAAAAACGGCAATGAGCGCGGCTTCGGCAACTTTCCCAACAAGCTTGCGCGCTCCTTCGTGCCGGATTTCCAGGACGCCATGCTGGCCGAGCAACAGCGCATCGCAGCCCTTCTCGATGCCGACCGCGCCTTCCGCCTCGCGCCCATCGCCACCGCCTTCATCCTGCTCGCCCGCCCGGTGATCGCCTCCTACAGCGAGGGTAAATCCCGCCACGGCCGCCTGGATTACGACGACCTGATCGCCCGCACCGAATTGCTGCTGCGCGATCCGGGGGCGGCCTGGGTGTTGTTCAAGCTCGATGGCGGTCTGGATCATCTGCTGCTTGACGAGGTGCAGGACACCGCCCCCGCGCAATGGCAGATCGCCGGGCAACTGACCGAGGAATTCTTCGCCGGAATCGGCGCGCGCGGCGACGTCACCCGCACCGTCTTCGCTGTCGGCGACCGCAAGCAATCGATCTACGGCTTTCAGGGTGCCGACCCCGACGCCTTCGAACATTGGCGCAAGATCACCGGCGAGCGGGTGACGCGCAGCGGCCAGGAATGGCGCGATGTGCCGCTCGATGTGTCGTTCCGCTCCACCGCGCCGGTGCTGAAACTCGTCGATGCCGTCTTCGCCGACCCCGATGCCGCGCGCGGCGTGGTGGCGCCGGGCGGTGTGTTGCAGCATGTGGTGCAACGCGAAGGTTTTGCCGGGCGGGTGGAATTATGGCCGCTGGTGGAAGCCCCTGCTGTTCTGCCGCCCGATCTCTGGACCGCCCCACGCGAAAACCGTGGTCAGCGCACCCCCAATCAGGTGCTCGCCGATGCGCTGGCGCACACCATCAAGGGCTGGCTCGATAGTGGAGAGCGGCTGGAGAGCCAGGATCGCAAGCTCACCCCCGGCGATATCCTGGTGCTGGTGCGCAAGCGCGGCACGTTCGGCAATGCGTTCGTCAATGCGCTCAAGGCCCGCGGCGTGAAGGTGGCGGGGTTGGACCGCATCGTGCTCACCGCCGAGCCCGCCGTGCAGGACATGCTGGCCCTGTGCGACGCGCTGCTGCTGCCGGAAGACGATCTCTCACTGGCCTGCGTGCTGACCTCACCGCTCGGCTTTCTCGACGATGACGGGCTGATGCAATTGTCGATGGGGCGCGGCAAGCGGTCGCTCTGGCAGGCATTGCAGGCGAGCGATGCGGCGGCCTGCGTGGCCTCGGCCGATTTCCTGCGCAAGCTGTTCGCCCGCGCCGATCATGTCTCCCCGCATGCGCTGCTCGCCGAGGCGTTGGGGCCGCTCGGTGGGCGAGCGCGTCTGCTCGGGCGCTTCGGGCATGAGGCTGCCGAGCCGTTGGACGAATTGCTCGCCGCCGCCTTGCGCTATGCCCAATCGCATCCGCCCTCGTTGCAGGGCTTCGTGCATTGGCTCCGCCAGACCGCCTCGTCCGTCAAGCGCGAGCCGGAAGGGGCGGGTGGCGAGACATTGGATGCCGTGCGGATCATGACCGTGCACGGCGCCAAGGGCTTGCAGGCACCGGTGGTCATCCTGCCCGACACCACCGGCAAGACGCAGGATGATCGCGGTGTTGTCTGGTTGAAGGATGAATCGTCCGGCGTTGAATTGCCGGTCTGGTCGCCGAACAAGGAGGTCAGTTGCGCGGCGGTGGCGCAAGCGCGCGGGGCGGGGGCTGCCGCGCAGTCGGAGGAGAAGAACCGTCTGCTCTATGTCGCCCTTACCCGTGCCGAGGACCGGCTGTTGGTGTGTGGGGCCAAGAGCAAGAATCAACCGAACGATTGCTGGTACAACCAGATCAGGACCGGCTTCGAGACGCTGGGCATTCAGCCGACGCCCTATCTCGGTGGCAAGGATGGCTTTCCCGCCGAGACCCGCATCTGGCAGACCGCGCAGAGTGCCGACCCCAAACGGCGCGATGCGTCGCAGGCCATGGCGTTGCCCGCCTTGCCGGATTGGATCGGCACTGCCCCGCTCTGGCAGCCGCATCATTTGCCGGATGAGCCCGCTTTGCCGCAGCCCTTGGCCCCCAGCCGCCCGGAGGGGGCCGCGCTCGGCACCGTGCCGGAAGCCGATTCGCCGCTGTTGGCCCGCGATGCCGGCGGGCAGCGATTCCGGCGCGGTCAGGTGGTGCATGCGCTGTTGCAGCATCTGCCCGATCTGCCCCCCGCGCAGCGTGCGGCGGCAGCGCGGCTTTATGTGCTGGGCGCGCTGCCCGATCTGGTCGCCGTCGATTCGCTGGTGCGCGAAGTGCTGGCCGTGCTGGAGCATCCGCGTCTCGCCCCGCTTTTCGGCCCCCAATCGCGTGCCGAAGTGCCGCTCTCCGGTGTGGTGGGCGGGCAGGTGATTGGCGGCCTGATCGACCGTCTGGCGATACTGCCGGGTCGGGTGCTGGTGGGGGACTACAAAACCAACCGCAATCCGCCCGAGGATGTTGCACACATTCCCGTGCTCTATCTGCGTCAGTTGGCCGCCTATCGGGCGCTGTTGCGGGAGATTTTCCCGGATTCAGAGATTTTCTGCGCCTTGATCTGGACTGTGGGGGCGCAGGTGATGCTCTTGCCAGATGAGTTGCTGGACGGCCATGCTCCCGGCGCAGATATCGCTGCTTGATTGCAGCCCGCTTCACGCCACATCACACGTCGAAGATTGAACCCAAAGGATTGCCGATTATGAGCGAGAACACCGTCGCCGTCACCGATGCCAGCTTTGCCACCGACGTGCTGGGCTCCAAGGGCCTCGTGCTGGTGGATTTCTGGGCTGAATGGTGCGGCCCCTGCAAGGCCATCGGCCCGGCGCTGGAAGAGATCGCCGGTGAGTTCGCTGGCAAGGTGACGGTGGCCAAGGTCAATATCGACGACAACCCCGCCACGCCAAACTCCTTCGCCGTGACCGGCATTCCCACGCTGATCCTGTTCAAGGATGGCAAGCCGGTGGACAAAAAGGTTGGCGCTGCGCCGAAGAGCGTGCTGCGCAGCTGGGTCGCCGCCCACGCGGGTTAAGCTATGTCGTAGGGCGGATGACGGCTTCGCCGAGTCCGCCCTGCGCGTTCA
The DNA here is from genome assembly GCA_031291725.1 of Acetobacteraceae bacterium. Taxonomy (GTDB): domain Bacteria; phylum Pseudomonadota; class Alphaproteobacteria; order Acetobacterales; family Acetobacteraceae; genus CAIQQQ01. Next base: position 9,310 of record JARLIM010000031.1, on the reverse strand, counting down.
CACATCCAGCTGATACCGAATAAACCCGCGATACTGTGCCACTTTGTCGTACAGCGCCCGCGCGGTGGTGTTGGTTTCGTGCGTCATCCAATACAGACGCCCGCAATCCTGCGCCCGCGCCCACGCTTCCACTGCGGCGATCAACGCCCGCGCCACACCTTGCCCGCGCGCATCTGGGTGGGTGAACAGATCCTCCAAATAGCAGACATCTTTGCCCCAGGTGTTGGCGTGCGCCAGGAAGTGCACGATGCCCAGCAGCTTGCCCTCCCGCTTGGCCCCGCGCGCATGGATGCGGTCCGCAGCAAGGATCTCCCGCCAGAGCCGGTCATAACCTGACTGCGGCATGTCGAATGTGTAGAAATCGCAATAGCCGCGAAACAGCACGCGCCACGCGGCTTCATCGGATGGCAGCAAGGGGGCGATGGTCAGCATTGGCAGGCTCTCTTCTCAGGCGGGTGGTGTATCGCTGTCCAGCTTGAGGGCTTCACCGGCCAGATAGAGACTGCCACAGATCAGCACGCGCGCGGACGTGCTGCGCGGCAGTTGCGCCAGGGCGCCGGCAATGTCCGGGCCGGGCTGTGCCACGCCGCCCGAGGCCGCGATGATGTCCTCCACCGCCAGCGCCAGATGCTGTTCGGGTTCCGCCACCGCCCACAGGCTGGCCGCGTGCGGGAGGATCGGGCGGAGGAACTCGGCGGCATCTTTGGAGCGCTTCATGCCAACGACGACATGGGTGGGCCTGTCGGTCCAACGCGCCACATGCGCCGCCAAAGCCTCGCCGCCGCCGGGATTATGGCCGCCATCAAGCCAGACTTCCCAGCCCTGCGGCACTTGGGCGGCGAGATGGCCGGTCAGGCGCTGCATGCGGGCAGGCCAGCTTGCCGTGCCCACACCGCGCGCCAAGGCTGCGTCGGGGTATCCCAAGCGGCTGGCACGCAGGGCGGCGAGGGCGATACCGGCATTGTCATATTGAAAGCTGCCCGCCAGACCCGGCAGCGGCAGCAGCAGCGTGCCCTGGCTGTCCTGATAGCGCAGGCCGTCGCCACTCGGCTCGATGCTCCACGCCTCATCGCGCGCCAGCAACGCAGCGCCCACGCTGGCGGCTTCTTCGCGCAGCACCGCCATCGCCTCGGGTACCTGCCAGCCGGTGACGGCGGGCACGCCTTGCTTGATGATCCCGGCCTTTTCACCGGCAATCTTGGCAATGGTGTTGCCGAGGAAATCCTTGTGATCCATCGAGATCGAGGCAATCGCCGAGGCGGCAGGTCGGGCGATGACGTTGGTGGCGTCAAACCGGCCGCCAAGCCCCACTTCCAGCACGCATAAATCCGCCGGATGGCGGGAGAACAGCAGCAGAGCGGCGGCGGTGAGCACCTCAAAAACGGTGATGTCCTGGCCTGCATTGACGCGCTCAATCTCTTCGAACGCCGCTTCCAACGCGGCATCGCTGACCAACTCACCGGCAATGCGGATGCGCTCGTTGAAGCGGACCAGATGCGGCGAGGTGTAGACATGCACCGTCTTGCCCGCCGCCTCGCCCATCGCGCGCAGAAAGGCGCAGGTGCTGCCCTTGCCGTTCGTCCCCGCCACATGCACCGCCGGCGGCAGCGTCATATGCGGGTTGCCGAGATCGGCGAGCAGCCGCAACAGCCGCCCGGTGCCGAGATCGATCATGCGCGGATACAGCGTGTGCAAACGCTCCACCAGGGCGGAAATCCGCCCTTGGAGCCGTTTGTTGGGCGGGTTGTCGCTCACGCGGCTGCTTTGAGCTTCGTCCGCAACAGCGATATCACCCGTGCGAGTGTGGCAGGCAGCTCATCGCGTTTGACCACCATATCAAGGATGCCATGATCGAGCAGATATTCAGCGCGCTGGAAGCCCTCGGGCAGCTTCTCCCGCACCGTCTGTTCGATCACCCGCGCCCCGGCAAAGCCGATCAACGCGCCCGGCTCGGCGATTTGAATGTCGCCCAGCATGGTGAAGCTGGCCGTCACGCCGCCGGTGGTCGGGTCCGTCAGCACGGTGATGAACGGCAGCCCCGCTTCCTTGACGGCGCGCGAGGCGATCACCGTGCGCGGCATCTGCATCAGCGAGACCGCACCTTCCTGCATACGGGCGCCACCGGAGGCGGTGAAGACGATCAGCGGCGCATCCTGCAACACCGCCAGACGGGCGGCGGAGACAATCGCCTCACCCACGGCGGCCCCCATCGAGCCTGCCATGAATTCAAACGCCATCGCGGCCACAACGGCCTTCTCGCCGCCAATCTTGCCATGGCCGACGATGATCGCGTCATCAAGCTGGGTGGCGTCGCGGGCGGTTTTGATGCGGTCGGCGTATTTCTGGCTGTCACGGAAGCGCAACGGATCGGCCGGCACTTTCGGCAGGTCGATGCGGGTGAATTGACCCTCATCGAATGTCCAGCGCAGGCGTTCGCTGGCGGTGCAGCGCATGTGATGGCCACAGGCGGTGCAGACCTTGCGGCTGCGCTCCACCTCGGCATGGAACATCATCTGCTGGCAGACCGGGCACTGAATCCACAGATTATCCGGCACATCGCGACGGCCGAGCAAAGTGCGGATTTTCGGGCGAACATAGTCGGTAATCCAACTCATCGAAGCCGCTCCTTACGCGGTCAAGCGGGCGGAACGCACCGCTTCGGCCAAGCTGCGCACCTGATCGAGCACCAGACGCACGGTATTCGGCGTCGCCCGGCCATGTTCATCCAGGCTGCCGGAGAGCGTGTCGAGCAGGGCCGATGCCACCACTGCCGCATCCCCATGCCGCACCGCTTCCGCCGCCTGGGCGGGTGTGCGCACGCCGAAGCCGATGGCGATCGGAAGGTCCGTCACCTTGCGCACTTTCGGAATGGCCGCCGCCAGATCCGCCGCAGACGCGGTGCGCGTGCCGGTGACGCCAGTGATCGAGACGTAATAGACAAAGCCCGACGAGCCATCGAGCACCAGCGGCAGACGCTGCTCATCGGTGGTCGGCGCCACCAGACGGATCACGTCCAAGCCGCGCTCGCGGGCAAACGGCAGCAGCAGATCGGCTTCCTCGCTGGGCAGATCGACCACGATCAGACCGTCCACGCCAGCGGCGGCCGCATCCGTGCAGAAGCGTTCAACGCCATAGGAGTCGATCGGGTTGAGATAGCCCATCAGAACGATCGGCGTCTCGTTATCGTCCCGCCGGAATTCGCGCACCATCGCCAGCGTGTGCGTCATCGCCGCACCGGCCTTGAGCGCGCGGATGGAAGCGAACTGCACCGTCGGGCCATCGGCCATCGGGTCGGTGAACGGGCAGCCGATCTCGATCAGATCGGCACCCGCGCCGGGCATGCCGCGCAGAATATCCATCGAGGTGGCCGAATCCGGGTCCCACGCTTCCAGGAACGGGATCAGAGCCCCACGCCCTTCGGCGCGCAGCTGGGCAAAACGGGCGGCAATCCGGCTCACAGCGTCACTCCCAGGGCTTCGGCGACGGTGAAGATATCCTTGTCGCCACGGCCACACAGATTCATCAGAATGATTTGCTCAGGGTCCAGCGTCGGCGCCAGCTTGGCCACATAGGCCAGCGCATGCGCCGGTTCGAGGGCGGGGATGATGCCCTCGGTGCGCGTGCACAGCTTGAACGCCTCCAGCGCCTCGGTGTCCGTCGCCGAGACATATTCAACGCGCTTGATGTCATGCAGCCAGGAATGCTCTGGCCCGATGCCGGGATAATCCAGCCCGGCCGAGATCGAATGCGCTTCCTGAATCTGGCCGTCGTCGTTTTGCAGCAGATAGGTGCGGTTGCCATGCAGCACGCCCGGACGCCCGCCGGTCAGGCTGGCGGCGTGCTGGTCGGTGTCCACCCCATGCCCGCCCGCTTCCACGCCGATCAGACGCACGCTGGTGTCGTCCAGATAGGGGTGGAACAGCCCCATCGCGTTCGAGCCACCGCCGATGCAGGCCACCGCCACATCCGGCAGTCGGCCCTCGGCCTCGCGCATCTGCACCTTGCTTTCCTCACCGATCACCGATTGGAAATCGCGCACCATCATCGGGTAGGGATGCGGGCCTGCCACGGTGCCGATGAGGTAATAGGTGCTCTCCACATTGGCCACCCAATCGCGCATCGCATCGTTCATCGCATCCTTCAGCGTGCCAGCGCCGGAGGTGACGGGCACCACTTCCGCGCCGAGCAGCTTCATGCGGAACACGTTGGGCGACTGCCGGGCAACGTCGGTCGCCCCCATATACACCGTGCAGGGCAGGCCAAACAGCGCGCAGACGGTCGCTGTCGCCACGCCATGCTGACCGGCGCCGGTCTCGGCGATGATGCGGGTTTTGCCCATGCGGCGGGCGAGCAGAATCTGGCCCATGCAGGAATTGATCTTATGGGCGCCGGTATGGTTCAGCTCGTCGCGCTTGAAATAGACCTTCGCCCCGCCGAGGGCTTTCGTCAGACGCTCGGCGAACCACAGCGGGCTGGGACGGCCGACATAATCCTTGAGGTAGTAATCCAGCTCCTTCTGGAAGGACGGATCAGCTTTGGCGGCCTTGTAGGCCTGCTCCACCGCCAGCACGAGCGGCATCAGCGTTTCGGCCACGAAGCGTCCACCGAAATCACCGAAACGGCCACGGCTGTCCGGGCCGGTGCGCAGGGAATTGGGCAGCAAGGTTTGATTCACGTCATCTCTCCGATCAGATGGCTCTCATAGCGGAGGAGCGGCGCAAGGTCACCCCTTCCGCAGCGCAAACCACGCGCCGCCCAGCATCAACGCCATGCCGATGCCTTCAATCGGTGTCATCGCCTCGCCGTTGAGCAGCATGCCTTCAAACACCGCCAAAATCGGTGAGATGAAGGCGAAGCTGCCGGCGCGGCTGGGGCCCCAGTCACGCACCAGGATCATGAAGATCGTCGTCGCCCCCAGCGAGGCCGGGAAGAGCAGGAACAGGAACGATATCCACGGCCCCCATCCCCAATCGAACCGCAGGGCGAGCAACGTGCCGGGCTCGAAGAGGAAGGAGATCGGCAGCAATGTCAGCCCGCCGATCAGGCTGACCAAGCCCGCGATCAGCGTGGGCGAATGTGCCTGAGTGATCGGGCGGGCGAGGACGGAGCCGGCGGAATACACCAGCGTGCCCATCATCACCAGAAACGCGCCCAGCATCGTCACCCCATCCAGCGTGCCCGAGGCGGCAGAGGGGCCGAACAGCACCACGATGCCCAGCACCCCCAATCCCATCGCCAATGCCACCCGTTTGGTCAATCGCTCATGTCCGCCGATCATCGCGAAGGCGAGCAGGGAAAGCGGGGTGAGTCCGGAATTGATCACCGCACCAATGCCGGAGGCGACGTAGCGCAGGCCGTAGAGCATGAACAATTGATTAAGCGTGTTCACCAGCACCGCCACGATGAGAATCGCGCGCATGGCGTTCCAGGGCAGGCGCAGGCGGCCAGTGTCCCAATAGACGTAGAACAGCTGCATTATCCCGGCGATGGTCCAACGCAGCCCGGCGAACAGGGCGGGCGGCACATGGGTGGCGCCGTTTTTCATGGCAATCCAGGTGGAGCCCCACACCAGACAGACAAAGCCGAACATCAGTCTTTGTCGGGTGAGCGTGCTCATGCGCAAGCGGCCGCACGGGCGTGGGCGACAAAGGCGCGGATGCGGGCAGGGTCTTTCACGCCGGGAGCGGATTCGACGCCCGAGGAGACATCCACCACCGGCGGATGTGTGCGCCGCACCGCCTCGGCCACGTTGTCCGGGTTGAGCCCACCGGCCAGCACCCAGTCATAGCCAGGACTCCAATCGGCCAGGATGCTCCAATCGAAACGGACCGCATTGCCGCCGGGCCGCGTGGCGTCTTGCGGCGGCTTGGCTTCGATCACCAAGCCATCAACGCCATCGGTGGAACGCGGCAAATCGTCCACGCTGGAAACCCCCACCGCCCGCCACACCGGCAGGCCGAAGCGGGCGCGGATGGCAGCAGCACGAGGGGCATCGGCGTAGATCTGCAGAATATCGGGGCGGAATATGGCGAGCACGCGGGCGATGTCGTCATCGGAGGGTTTGACGAACAGTGCCACCCGCAGCGGGCCGCCCTGGTGGCGCGATGAAAGTGTCGCTGCCTGTTCGGCGGTCACGTGGCGCGGGGAGGGCGGGAAAAACACAAAACCGGCATAATCCGCGCCGGCGGCAACAGCCGAGTCAAATCCGTCAGCATCGTTGATGCCGCAGATTTTCACCCGCGTCACGCGGCGGCCCCCAACTCGGCGGCAATGGCGGCGGCGGCCTGGGCGGGGTTGCTGGCCTGGGTGATCGGGCGGCCGACGACAATCCAACTCGCCCCGGCACGGGCGGCGTCGGTGGGTGTCATCACGCGGGACTGATCGCCGATATCGGCACCGGCGGGGCGAATGCCGGGCACGACCAGCGTGGGGCCGTCGCCCAGCGCATCGCGCAGCATCGCCACTTCCTGCGCCGAACACACCAGCCCATCGGCTCCGGCATCCAGCGCCAGCCGCGCCAGACGCAGCACTTGCTGACGGGGGCCACCGGCCACACCGATGGAATGCAGCGCCTCGGTGTCCATACTGGTCAGCACGGTCACGGCGAGCAGAATCGGTCGCTCAGCTCCGGCTTTCTCAGCCTCCTTGCGGGCGGCGCCGATCATTGCTGCACCGCCGGAGGCATGCAGGGTCAGCATTGCCGGACGCAACGGCAGAACGGCGCGCACGCCACCGGCGGCGGTGTTGGGAATGTCGTGCAGTTTCAGATCAAGGAAGATCGGACGCTGCGTGATGCCGCGCAGCCCTTCGGCGCCATGCGCCAAGAAAAATTCCAGGCCGAGTTTCAGTAATCCGCAATGTGGGGCGACCGCATTGGCCCAGCGCTGGGCCTGTGCCGCGTCGGTGGTGTCGAGGGCGGCGATCAATCCGGTGGGCATGCTCTGGCCTGGGTCAGTTGGTGGTCAGCGCCGAAAGCGACGGGGCTGCACGTGATGGCGCTTGGATCTCGGCGGGTTGTTTTGGGGCAGCTGCTTCAAGCTGCGCCTTGAGATCATCGACGTGGGATTGGAGCATTTTTACGGCATGCTCCGCGCGCCGTGCGCGCAGCCGTGCCGCGATGAGCGCAAACCACACCAGCAATGCGCCGAGCAGAAACGCCACCGCAAAGCAGACCATCAGCGCAATCGACACTGGCATATCGGTGCCAAGATCGGTCGGCCAGAGTCCCAGATGAACGCTCTGCGGGTTCGACAAAGCGAACAACACGAGCAGAAACAGCACTGGCGCGAAAAACAGCGCGCGGATCATTTCTGATTCCCCGATCAATCCGTGTTCAGCCAGGATTACGGAATCAGGCCGTCAGCGCGAGCGTTAGTCCTCGCTGGCAGGCATGCCGCCATTGACGCGCTCACGCAGTTCCTTGCCCGCCTTGAAGAACGGGACGACTTTCTCGTCCACATCCACCTGCGCTCCGGTGCGTGGATTGCGGCCGGTGCGGGCATCACGCTTTTTGATGGTGAAGGCGCCGAAGCCACGCAGTTCCACCCGCTCGCCGCGCGTCAACGCCGCTGAAATCTCATCGAAAATGGTGGCGACAATCGTCTCAACGTCGCGCGCCAGAAGATGCGGATTTGCAGCCGACAATTCGGCGATCAGTTCCGATTTGGTCACGCAACGCCCCCGGATTGTTTCACCCTGACGAGACTGCCAGATCAAAGGCAGAGCGTCAATGGCAAGTCTTTGATTGAAATATGTTTTTCATAGGTGGCAAAGTTTTATGCAACCGATCTCATATCGCCCAGTTGCCGCACAAAAAACAGGCGGCACCCGAAGATGCCGCCTGCTTTCAGAAACGCCAATCTTGCGAAAGGCTTACTCGGATTGCTGGTTGCGGCGACGGATCGCGGCACCCAGGATGTCACCGAGCGAGGCGCCCGAGTCAGACGTGCCGAATTCGGCGATCGCTGCCTTGTCTTCCTCGATTTCCTTGCCCTTGATGGTCAAGGACAGCTTACGGGCAGCGCGGTCGACGGCCACGACGCGGGCGTCAACCTTGTCGCCCACATTGAAGCGATCCGGGCGCTGCTCGGCCTTGTCGCGCGACAGTTCGGCGCGACGGATGAAGCCGGTGAGAACGTCGTCCACCTTCACTTCGATGCCGTTGCTCTGAACCGCGGTCACGACGCAGGTGACGATGTCGCCCTTGTGCACCTTCTCCAGCACGGAAGCGGCCGGATCGATCGCCAGCTGCTTCACGCCCAGGCTGATGCGCTCCTTCTCAACGTCAACGTCGAGAACCTTGGCGCGCACAATCTGGCCTTTTTCGTACTTGGCCATCGCCAGCTCGCCGGCTTCGTCCCAAGACAGGTCGGACATGTGAACCATGCCGTCGATGTCCGGGCCGATCCCGATGAACAGACCGAACTCGGTGATGTTGCGGATCTCGCCTTCCACTTCGGTGCCAACCGGATGGAGTTCCAGGAACTCTTCCCACGGGTTGCGCTGAACCTGCTTGAGGCCGAGCGAGATGCGACGCTTGGAGCTGTCCACGTCCAGCACCAGCACGTCCACTTCCTGGCTCGTCGAGACGATCTTGCCCGGATGAACGTTCTTCTTCGTCCAGGACATCTCGCTGACGTGCACGAGGCCTTCCACGCCCGGTTCCAGCTCCACGAAGGCGCCGTAATCGGTGATGTTGGTGACGCGACCGGAGAACTTGCCGTTCGGCGGATACTTCGCGGCCACACCTTCCCACGGATCGGCTTCAAGCTGCTTCATGCCCAGGCTGATGCGCTGGGTGTCGGAGTTGAAGCGGATCACCTGGACCTTCACCTGCTGACCGATGGTCAGGGCTTCGGACGGGTGGTTGATGCGGCGCCACGCGATGTCGGTGACGTGCAGCAGGCCATCGACGCCGCCGAGGTCCACGAACGCGCCGTAGTCGGTGATGTTCTTCACCACGCCGTCCAGGATCATGCCTTCCTTGAGGCCCTGGATCAGCTCACTGCGCTGCTCCGCACGGGTCTCTTCGAGAACGGCACGGCGGGAGACGACGATGTTGCCGCGCGCCCGGTCCATCTTCAGAATCTGGAACGGCTGCGGGGTGCCCATCAGCGGGCCGACGTCGCGCACGGGGCGGATATCGACCTGGCTGCCCGGAAGGAACGCGACCGCGCCGCCGAGATCGACGGTGAAGCCGCCCTTGACGCGGCCATAGATGGTGCCGTTGACGCGCTGCTGCGCTTCGAAGGCCTTCTCCAGGCTGGTCCAGGCTTCTTCGCGGCGGGCCTTCTCACGCGACAGAACGATC
>JARLIM010000030.1 GCA_031291725.1 Acetobacteraceae bacterium | reverse complement strand
CGCGCGCAGCGCAGCCATCCACCGCGACGCCGCCAACCCCGCGATGGATTGCGGCACTGCGTGCCGCAATGACGGTTGGAGGTGAACACGGGCCACGCCCCATCCCCCCGTCATGGCGCGCGCAGCGCAGCCATCCACCGCGATGCCGCCAACGCCGCAATGACGGGCTGGAGTGGTCAGGATTCAAATTTACCTCAAATTGTAAGCAATATAAAAGAAATACAACATAAAACACATAACAATCGTAAAGAAAATTGTTCCAACCCACCACCAAAAATTATCAATTCCCTCGCGTAGTCTCGATGTGAAGCTCATGGGGTGAATATAATTGGGGGGAGGTGGCGGTACATATTTTGGCGATAATTGCGCCCTGATTTTAGCGCGATGTCTTTCTTCTGCCTCAATGCGCGCTTTGTCGGCGTCGGAGAGTTCATTGGGGTTCGGTGTTCGAGAAGAAGGGGGCGGGCCCACGGGCCCTCGCGGAGGTTCAGCAGACGATGGTGGCGGCGGTGGAGCTTGGTATCGTTTAAACTCGGGACGCAAATGCGCCCGTGGACTCTCCAGTGTGCTCTCCAGCGGGCTTTCGTCCCACACATTCTTACAGGCGTTGCACGTGACCCGCAGAGTCTTGGCAACGACAGGAATCCGATACTTCGCCTGGCATTGCGGACACCGGATTTCCCGTTTCTGCTCACTCCCTGCAGATTGGCTCATGCCCCGACCTTCCCCGCTTGCTGGACCCGATGAGTAAAGCAGCAATGAAATCGGCTATCCAGCGGTAATCCAAGGCTCATGCGGCAGCTCAAACGGCCCGACACGTCCCCCTGGACGCCTGTCACGCCTCCGCCACAAAAAAGGGCGGGACGACCAATGTCATCCCGCCCGCTTCCGCCAATCTCAGCCCGTCAAGCCGCAGCGCTGGCCGCCTTGCGCTGTTCCACCACCTGGGTGTGCATCGCCTTTTGCAGCTTCTCGAAGGCCCGCACCTCAATCTGGCGCACGCGCTCGCGGGAGATGTTGTATTGCTGAGAGAGGTCTTCCAGCGTCGTCGGATTATCCTTCAAGCGACGCTCGATCAGAATATGACGCTCCCGGTCATTCAATGACGACAGCGCGCCTTGCAGCAGCGCCTTACGGCCCGTCAGTTCCTCACGCTCGGCCAGAACCTCTTCCTGGCTGTCGGCGTCATCGACCAGCCAATCCTGCCATTCCCCCTCGCTGTCGGCCCGCAACGGGGCATTCAGGCTGTGGTCGGGGTGGGAGAGGCGGCGGTTCATGTTCACCACGTCCACTTCCGGCACGTCGAGCGCATGGGCGATCTTGGCCACCTGTTCGGGCCGCAAATCGCCATCGTCAATCGCCTGCATCTGGCCCTTCAGCCGGCGCAGGTTGAAGAACAGCTTTTTCTGCGCCGCCGTGGTGCCCATCTTCACCAGCGACCACGAATGCAGGATGTATTCCTGAATGGCGGCTCTGATCCACCACATCGCATAGGTGGCCAAGCGGAAGCCACGGTCCGGGTCGAACCGCTTCACCGCCTGCATCATGCCCACATTGCCTTCGGAAATCAGCTCGCCCACCGGCAGGCCATAGCCGCGATAGCCCATGGCAATCTTGGCAACCAGACGCAGATGCGAGGTGACGAGACGGTGTGCTGCCGGCATGTCTTCGTGATCGCGCCAGCGACGCGACAGCTCCAGCTCTTCATCGGCTGTGAGCATCGGAAATTTGCGGATCTCCTGCAGGTACCGGGTCAGGTTGCCTTCAGGCGCAATGTTGATGACGGCAGAGACCATTGTGGTTCCTTTCGCCGCTTCCGTGATTGCCGCCCATTCTGGCACGGCATCGTGTGGAAGCTGTCTGGTACACATCCAGAGATCGAATGCGTTTACCGATGTTCTTCCCGAGCCGGGCCCCATCAGGCAGCGCCGACGCGGCATCGTCGCAGGACCGCACCCATTCCCCTCCTGCTTTCACAGTTTGTAACAAAGAATGCCGCTTACGTCAATAATCAGGACTGATTAAGTCGGGATTAACTTTGCGCCATGTTCAAGGCGGCCAGCAGCGTCGCCATGTCAGCCGGGGGAGGGGTTTCGAACAGCAATTCCGCGCCGCTGCGCGGATGCCGAAACCCCAGGCGGGCGGCGTGCAGCGCTTGGCGCGGGAAGTCGAGCAACTGCTCGCGCAATGCCACCGGCAGCGCACGCGCGGCAGCGGGGATGCGGCGCAGATACACCGGGTCGCCGATGATCGGGTGTCCGGCCTGCGACAGATGCACCCGAATCTGATGCGTCCGCCCGGTGGCCAATCGGCATTCGATCAGGCTGACCGCGCCCTCATAGGTCGCCAAGGTCTTATACCGCGTCAGCGCCTGTTTGCCGCCGCGATCGACCACCGCCATCCGCTTGCGGTCTTTCTTGTCGCGCCCGATTGCGCCATCGAACTCACCGGAGAGCGGGTTGAGAATGCCCCAGCACAAAGCCAGATACGAGCGTTCCAGATCGCGGGCGACGAACATCTCCTGCAACGCCTTCAGCGCCAATTCGGATTTCGCCACCACCATCGTGCCCGAGGTGTCCTTGTCCAGCCGATGCACAATCCCCGGCCGCTTCTCGCCGCCGATTCCCGGCAGATCATTGCCGCAATGGGCGAGCAGGGCGTTGACCAGCGTGCCATCCTCATTGCCGGGGGCAGGGTGCACCACCAGCCCGGCCGGCTTGTCGAGCACGATCAGGTCGCGATCCTCATACAGAATCGGGAACGGGATATCCTGCGCCACCGGTCGGGCGGCCACCGGGGCGGGCAGGGCGATCACATATTCCGCCCCCCCGCGCACCGCCTCGGCAGGTTGGGTGAGGGGGGCGCCATCGCGGGTGACGCGGCCTTCCTCGATGAATTGCTTCACGCGCGAGCGCGAATGTTCCGGGAATTGCTCGGCCAGAAAGCGATCCACTCGCTCGCCTGCCTGCTCGGCGGTGGCAAGGGCGCGTTGCGGTGCGGGGGCGTGGTTCAACTCGGGGCTTGCCTGAGCGTTGGATTGGGGCGACATCCTGCCTGCATAGCTGGATTAGTGACGATCCGGCAGGGGTTTGCCGAAAGGGCTGGGTTCATGCGGGCGCTGACGATTCTGACTGTTGTGATGGGCGTGATGATTGTCGCCGGTGTGGTGGTGCTCGGCGTCACCCTCGTCAGCCGCCTCAACGCGCCCGCCGCCACTGGCCCTGCTGCGTTGGACGAGCCTGCGGGCACCAGCATCGCCCAGATTTCCGCCGCCGGCGATCGTCTGTCGCTGTTGCTGCATGGCGGTGGTCCGGATCGTGTGGTGATTGTCGATGTCCGCAACGGCCAGGTGATCACCCGCGCAGGGCTGGCCCATTGAGATTGCGGCGATTTTGGTTTGACAAGCGCAGTTAGCCGCTTGATGTCCACCAAGCTTTGTCCTAGAAGCGCCCTCTCGCGAATGTCCCGTTCGTCTAGAGGCCTAGGACGGCGCCCTCTCACGGCGCTAACACCGGTTCGAATCCGGTACGGGATGCCAGCGATTTTCCAGCACAATTTTCATTCTACCGCTTCGGCCAATGCCCTCATACGGCAAATATACGGCATACACGGTGCGAAACGGGGTGAAATGGCGTGGGATTGAGCGCCCATGCCAGCGATTTGAGCCTCTGGTTGTGAGGCTGGTGCGTTCGTCATAACCGGGCAGCACCACGCCTGAACGGGTGAGCCAGCCCGTTCGCCGAAAGGTGGCTGGGACAGCCTGGATGGGACACCATCGCGATTGATCTGGCTATTCTGCTTGGATCGCACACTGAGGTCGATGTGCCGTTCGTTTACTAGTGCTGAAATTGGCCGAATAATGCGCCACGCTTAGCCGCCCAAGCAACGATGCAGATGGGTTTTACGCCTTGTATCGCAGGGCGTCGACCAGGAGCCTGAACGCCAGCGGCATCTGGCGACGGTCGGGGTAATAGAGGTGGTAACCGGAAAATACGGGGCACCAATCCTCCAGTACACGCTCAAGCTTGCCGGTGTTGAGAAGGTCTGCCGCCTGGTCTTCCATGACGCAGGCAAGACCAATACCTTCGGCAGCTGCGTTCAGGATCATAGGAATGTCGTTGAGCACCAGCGGGCCTTCCACCCGCACGTTGAGATCGCGCCCATCCTTGCCAAATTCCCACACGTAGAGGCCACCCTTGGTCTGCATGCGGATGTTGATGCAGGCGTGGGCCGTCAGATCATGCGGCGTTTGGGGCCGACCATGCGCGGCAAAGTAGCTGGGTGCGCCCACCACGGCCATGCGCAGTTCCGGCCCGATGCGGACCGCGATCATATCCTTGGCAACCTGTTCACCCAAACGCACCCCCGCGTCAAAGCGATCGGCAATGATGTCGGTCAGATGGCTGTCGATCGAGATTTCGACCGACACGTCGGGGTTGTCTTTCAACAGTGTGCGGATCGCCGGCCACAGGATCGTTTCGGCGGCATGGCGACTGGTGGTGATTCGCAGATTTCCGGCCGGGCGCTCGCGTAGTGCGCTCAAAGCGGCCATTCGAGCGTCGATATCGTCAAACGCCGGGCGCAAAGTCGCGACCAATTGCTCGCCGGCTTCCGTCGGCGCGACATTGCGTGTGTTGCGGGTCAGCAACTTGACGCCCATGGCCGCCTCAAGCCGACGCACGATTTGGCTGATGGCCGACTGCGACGTGCCCAACGTTGCGGCGGCACGCGTGAAGCTGCGGGCCTCGGCCACCGCCAGAAACACGGCCAGGTCGCTCAGTTCCTCGCGCTTCATTGATAATTTTCAGATATAAGATCATTCTCAACTTAGCGTCTAATAGCTCAATCCGCTATAGCCTACAAAACCTCCACGAGAGGCGCGGTGCTCTTCACGATGCAGCGTCCGGCATGGAGACAGACACATGACGCGCGACGTAATCGTGGTGATCGGCGCCGGCGGAATTGGCCAGGCGATTGCCCGCCGGCAGGGCTTCGGCAAGACGATCCTGCTCGCGGATTGGAACGATGATACGCTGGCCAAGGCTGCGGCCGACCTGGGTTCGGTCGGCTATGCTGTGGTGGCCCAGCAGGTCGATGTCACCTCGCGCGGTGCGGTGCGTGCGCTAGCCGAACGAGCAGAGGCGCTTGGCCCGGTGATGCAGGTCATCAATACCGCTGGCCTGTCGCCCAATATGGCGCCGGTCGAGAAAGTGCTCGAGGTCGACCTTTACGGCTCGGCGGTGGTGTTCGAGGAATTCGGCAAGGTCATTGCGCCGGGCGGCGCGGGCCTGATCATTTCCAGCATGGCGGGCCACATGATGCGGCCGTTGCCAGAGGCCGATGAAAGGCAACTGGCGCATGCTCCCGCCGATGAACTTCTGGCGCTGCCAAGCCTTCAGGCCGATGCGATCCCCAACACGCTAGTGGCCTATATGGTGGCCAAGCGTGCCAATATCCTGCGCATGCAAGCCGAGGCGATGCGTTGGGGTGAGCGTGGCGCGCGGGTGAACGCGATCAGTCCGGGCATCATCGTCACGCCCCTGGCCGCGCATGAACTTAATTCCGAGATCGGCGGCATCTACCGCGCGATGGTCGAAGCTTCGCCCTCGCGGCGGATGGCACCTCCAGAAGAAGTCGCCATTGCCGCAAGCTTTCTGCTTGGCCCGGACGCCGGCTTCATCACCGGCAGCGATCTGCTGATCGACGGCGGCGTGATTGCCGCGATGCGCGCGGGCAAATTGCCGACACCAGGTTGATGCTCGCCCCATCCGTCCACACTCGAACAAGGACAATCCCCATGAAACAACGCCTGTTGGGCAGCCTTGCCGTCAGCGAGATCGGTTTCGGCACCATGAGTTTCGCGTCGGTCTATGGCGCCTCGCCCGATCGCGCCGAAGCGATCCGCGTCATTCGTGGGGCGCACGACCTGGGCGTCACCTTCTTCGATACTGCCGAGGCCTATGGCCCCTGGACCAACGAGGAACTGGTGGGCGAAGCCCTGCGCCCGATCCGCGATCAGGTGGTGATCGCCACCAAGTTCGGCTTCGATATCGATTCCGCCACCGGCCAACGCCGTTCCGGGCTCAACAGCCGGCCCGAACACGTGCGACAGGTGGTCGATGCCAGCCTCCAGCGCCTTGGCGTGGAGACAATCGACCTGCTCTATCAGCACCGCGTCGATCCGGCGGTGCCGATCGAGGATGTCGCGGGCGTGGTCAAAGACCTGACTGCCGAGGGCAAGGTCCGCCATTTCGGGCTGTCCGAAGCGGCCGCCGCCACCATCCGCCGTGCCCATGCGGTGCAGCCGGTGACCGCGATCCAGAGCGAATACTCGCTGTGGACACGCGATCCGGAACCCGAAGTGCTGCCTTTGTGCGCGGAACTTGGCATCGGTTTTGTGCCGTGGAGCCCGCTTGGCGCGGGCTATTTGACCGGCACGATCGATGTCACTACCGCGATCGAAAGCAATGACTTCCGCGCCGGATCGCCGCGTTTTACCCCCGAGGCGCGGGCGGCGAATCAGGCGCTGGTCGATCTGCTAATCCGCATCGCGGCCGACAAGCACGCAACCCCAGCCCAAATCGCGCTCGCCTGGCTGCTCGCCCGGGCGCCTTTCATCGTGCCGGTATTCGGCACGCGCCGCCTCGACCGGGTCGAGGAGAACCTCGGTGCGGCACAGATCACGCTGACGGCCAAGGACATGACCGAGATCGAAACGGCCATCGCCGCGATAAACATCCAGGGCGATCGCCTGCCTGCTGCCGTTCTTCAATTTTCCTACCGCTGATATGAGAGAGACCCATCTTATGAAAATGCGTCAACTCGGCCAAAGCGGCCTTTCCGTTTCCGCCCTCGGCTTCGGCTGCATGGGGCTGGATTTCAGCTATGCCCACAAGCTCAGCCGCGAAAAGGGCATCACGCTGATCCGGCAGGCAGTTGATCGCGGTGTCACCTTCTTCGACACCGCCGAAGTCTATGGTCCTTTCACCAATGAGGACATGGTCGGCGAGGCCTTGCGCCCGGTTCGCGATCAAGTCGTGATCGCCACCAAGTTCGGCTTCGACATTGATCCGGCCAGCGGGGCCAATCGTGGTGTGTCGAGCCGGCCCGAGGCCATCCGCGGCCATGTCGAGAGGTCGCTCAAGCGTCTGGGCATTGAAACGGTCGACCTCATCTACCAGCATCGTGTGGACCCGAGCGTTCCCATCGAAGATGTGGCCGGCGCCGTCCGCGACCTGATTGCCGAGGGCAAGGCCAAAGCCTTTGGCCTGTCGGAGCCGGGTCTGAACACATTACGCCGCGCCCACGCGGTTCAGCCTGTGTCCGCGGTGCAGAACGAGTATTCGCTGTGGTGGCGCGCGCCGGAAACCAACGGCATCCTTGCCGCTTGCGACGAACTCGGCATTGGCTTCGTGCCCTATAGTCCGCTGGGCAAGGGCTTCCTGACCGGCGCGATGAGCGCCGACACCAAGCTTGAACAGGGCGATTTTCGCGCCGCCGTCCCGCGCTTCCAGCCCGAGGCGCTGACGGTGAACGCGGCCTTCGTCGATTTGCTTAAGCGCATCGCTGTGCGCAAGGGCGCCACGCCTGCGCAAATCGCGCTGGCCTGGTTGCTGGCGCAGCGACCTTATATCGTGCCCATCCCCGGCACCACCAAGCTGCATCGACTCGAAGAGAACATCGCCGCCGCTGATGTCGATCTGAGCCACGACGACCTGGCCGAGATCCAGACCGCGCTCGCCGGTCTGCGTGCGGCAGGTGATCGCTATGCCCCTGCCAACATGGCGATGGCCGGCGTCGAAGCACCAGAGAAGGAGTGATGACGATGAAGGACGTGGTTGTTGTGGTGGGAGCCGGATCCATCGGCCAGGCCATCGCCCGCAGAGTCAGCGTCGGCAAAATCGTCCTGCTCGCCGATCTGCGCATCGAGGCGGCCGAGGCTGCTGCCAAAGTGCTCGCCAACGCTGGCTACGATGCGCGCACCACCAAGGTCGATGTGTCTTCGCGGCCATCGGTTGAGGCGCTGGTTCACACGGCCTCGCAATTGGGCAACGTGACCGGGCTGATTCAAGCTGCCGGCGTCTCGCCATCACAGGCACCGATCGAATCCATCCTCAAGGTTGACCTCTATGGCACCGCGCTTTTGCTTGAGGCTTTCGGTGCCATCATCGGCAAAGGTGGGGCTGGCGTGGTCATCTCGTCGCAATCGGGTCATCGCATGGGGTCGCTGACGGTTGAGCAGAACCGTCAATTGGCGACGACGCCGATAGAGGAACTGCTTGATTTGCCATTCCTTCAGCCCGGCGCGGTGACGGACACGCTTCATGCCTATCAGCTTTCCAAACGCGGCAATGGGCTGAGGGTGCAAGCCGAAGCGGTGAAGTGGGGACGGCGCGGGGCTCGCATCAACGCCATCAGCCCGGGGATCGTCATCACGCCGCTAGCCAACGATGAACTCAACGGGCCTCGCGGAGCGGGCTATCGCAAGATGATCGAGAGCTCGATCGCTGGTCGCGCCGCCACCCCGGACGAGATCGCCAACCTTGCGGCTTTGATGATGGGCACCGACGGAGCGTTCATCACGGGCAGCGACTTCCTAATCGATGGGGGTACAACGGCAGTCCACTGGTTCGGTTGAAGATCAACAGCGCTTCAATTGAACTGTCGACATGGGCGGCATAGTCGTACTCCACCCCGGACGAAACCGGTAAGTGCCAATCATGTCGCACCTCCAACCGCCTTTGTGGTGCGCGTCGCGATCCACTCGTCAATGACGCTGGATCGCCACCAGCACGATGTCAGGGCAGAGATGGCGGGCATCGGCGATGCTCATGACGTTGCGCACGCCCCGCAGCTTGGCTTCCCGCGAGCAGGCGATCACGCAGGTATGCTCTGCCCCCTCGAACGGCACCACACCCACCGGGCGGCCCCGCAGGCGCGGGCGGGCCTGCTGTTCGACCGAGGCAAAGAAGCCGTCAAAGTCGAGATAAAGCCGTTCGATTTGGGTGGGGCGGCGCATGGGGATGCCTCGATATACGAGGCCACACATGAGAACAAAAAAGGAACATAAGTCAAGCAACCGGCAATGGCGAGGCTGACTTCATCTTCACCCGCGCACCAAGCCAGGGCGCAGCCTGCAGAACAAGCTGGCTGAGCTGATCCTCAGCGGCAGCGTGCTGGACGGCCAGGAAGTGTTGCTCTCTGTCTCTGCGTAAAATCACCTACGCTGAAACCCGCAAAATCTCTGGCTTTTCCAATTTCCCTGCAAAAACTTTCCTCACTTTGCCATTTTCTGTTTGACATGGGTGAGTATGTGGACGTAAAAGCCGCCTCCCGACGTTGACTGGTTTTCTTCGCAAGAAGACGGCAAGTTGAATTTAGGTTGTTCTT
>JARLIM010000029.1 GCA_031291725.1 Acetobacteraceae bacterium | reverse complement strand
TGCGCGCGCCATGACGGGGGGATGTGGGTTCAATCCTGCCCACCTCAATCCGTCATTGTGGCACGCAGTGCCGCAATCCACCGCAGGGCTTGGCTGCATCGCAATTGATGGCTGCGCTGCGCTGCGCGCGCCATGACGGGTGGGGTGATGGTGCAATCCTGCCCACCTCAATCCGTCATTGTGGCACGCAGTGCCGCAATCCATCGCGGGGCTAGGCTGCATCGCAATGGATGGCTGCGCTCCGCGCGCCATGACGGGGGTGTTGGGCAATAGCTCATGAGCCGAAAACAGACAGGCCTTGGTCCCGTTACGGAAACAAATACCCCGCCAACACGCCCTTCATCTCATCCACCACGCGCAGGCGGTTATCCTCATCCGCTTGCTCGAATGAGAAACCCAACAGCCGATCGCCGATTTCGGTGGCCAGACGCAGGCGGAAGGCGAAATCCGGGGTGGGTTCAATCTCGAACGCGCCGGAGAGGAATTCCATCACCATCTCCAGCACTTGGTGGCCCGCATAATCGTCGCGCGTCGGGCGGCTGATCAGGCGGCCGCTGCCTTGGGCCCCGAAGGCGATGGTGCGGAAATCGGGATTCTCGCCCAAATACGCCACGAATTCATCCACCACGTGATGCAGAAAATCGCGCGGCGTTTCCGGGAAGTCGGCCATCAGCGCCGCGCCCATCCGCTCCTGAAACGCCTCCATATGGCGCAGCGCGATGGCGTCAACGATGGCTTGTTTGTCGGGGAAAAATCGATACAGCCCGCCGACGGACAAGCCCGCTTCGTGCGCGATCTGTGCGGTCGTCAAACTCTCCAGCGCCACGCCGCGCGCAAGCAGGGCCGTCGTCGCCGCCAGCACACGGGCGACGGTTTCCTGACTGCGCTCCTGCAAGGGCGCTCTGCGTGTGGTGGTTGTGCCGCTCATCGCCCCTTATTGACACGCCAGATCGCGCCTGCCAATACGCGAACACGAATTCGCATTCGCATGCCGCATTGCGGTATGCCACTTCCGAGGAAGACGAAAATGGCTGTTCCTTTGCACCAGGCGCTGCGCGTGGGCGCCTATGTGGTCAAGCAGCATCTGATCGGCCGCAAGCGCTATCCGCTGGTGCTGATGTTGGAGCCGTTGTTTCGCTGCAACCTGGCCTGCGCGGGATGTGGGAAGATCGATTATCCGGCCGAAATCCTCAACCAACGCCTGTCGGTGGCCCAGTGCCTCGAAGCGGTGGATGAATGCGGCGCGCCGGTGGTGGTGATCGCCGGTGGCGAGCCGCTGCTGCACAAGGAGATCGATCAGGTCGTCCAGGGCATCATCGCGCGCAAGAAATTCGTCATCGTCTGCACGAACGCGCTGCTGCTTGAAAAGAAGATGGATTTGTTCAAGCCGAACAAATACTTCTCCTGGTCGGTGCATCTGGATGGCGACAAGGGCGACCATGATCGCTCGGTGTGTCAGGACGGCGTGTATGACCGTGCGGTGGCCGCGATCAAGGAATCCAAGAAGCGCGGCTTCCGCACCATCATCAACTCCACCTTGTTCAACAACGCCGATCCGGAGCGTCAGGCCCGCTTCTTTGATGACGTGATGGAGATGGGTGTGGATGGCATTTCGGTCTCGCCCGGCTATGCCTATGAGCGCGCGCCCGATCAGCAGCACTTCCTCAACCGCAACGCCACCAAGGAATTGTTCCGCTCCATCTTCTCGCGCGCCAAGCCGGGCAAGAAGAAGTGGGAATTCAACCAGTCCAGCCTGTTCCTGGATTTCCTGGCTGGCAACCAAACCTATGAATGCACGCCCTGGGGCAACCCGACGCGCAATTACTTCGGCTGGCAGAAGCCCTGCTATCTGCTCGGTGAATCCTTCGTCGGCTCGTTCAAGGAGCTGATGGAGACCACCGAATGGGACAAGTACGGCACCGGCAAATATGAAAAATGCGCCGATTGCATGGTCCATTGCGGCTATGAAGCCACCGCCGTGACGGAAGCCGTGACCAAGCCGTGGAAGATGGCCAAGCTTGGCATGTTCGGCATCAAGACCAAGGGGGCGTTCGCGCCGGAGCTGTCCTTGGCCAATCAACGCCCGGCGGAATACGTCTTCTCCGCCCATGTGCAGACGGCGATGGAAAAGCTAAAACACGCTCCCAAGACTGCCGACGCCGAGTTGGTTGACGCGGCCGACTAACGCCGCACGCGCCCGGCCCGCATCGCGTCCCAACGCGATCAGGGCCGGGATTTGCAGCGGATGGCTGAGAATGGAGAGGGCCACGCGGGTGATCGCGATGGCCCCTTTTTCGTTCAGCGCTGCCAGCGCGGCGGGCGGCAGATCACGCTCCGCATCGTCACAAATCGCCCGCAGCACCGCGAACGGCAGCTCGTACTTGGCCGCCACACGGGCAACCGCCCCGGATTCCAGATCGACCGCCCGACACAGCGACGTCGCCGCAAGTGCGGCCTTCTCGGCGGCGCTGGCGACGATCTCGTGATGGGCGAGCAACATGCCATGCGTGCCTTCGCCAAGCCGGGCGGAGAGGGTGGCATTGGTCGGGCGGATGCGGCCATCCTCCACGACGGCATCGGGGATGATGATGTCGCCCGGATGCAGATCGCCCACGAGGCCACCGGCGAGGCCGAAGCTGAGCAGGGCGGTGGCCCCCTCCGCCACCAAGGCTTCGGCGGCGGCTTCTGCGCCCTCGGGCATGCCACCGCCTGCGCGGACGGCCACGCCCAGCCGTTGGGCAATTTTCGCTTCAGCGGTCAGGCCGGTGATGATGCCGAGCATGGAGACCCCTTGACCCGTCCTTGCAAGCGCAGCACGGCAAGAACGGGGTTGTATCGTCCTAAAACCCCACCGCCACCCGCATATCGTTGCTCGCCCGCAAGTTGCGATAGCGTGCCATCGCCAGCAGCGGGAAGAACAGCTTGTAGCCGTGATAGCGCAGATAGAACACGCGCGGGAAACCAACCGCCGTGTAGGGCGCTTCGTCCCACTCGCCATCCGGCTTCTGCGTGGTCTGCAAATACGCCACCCCGCGCGCCACCGCCGGATGATTGCCCTCGCCGGCGGCCATCAGCCCGAGCAGGGCCCAGGCGGTCTGTGACGGGTTGGAGGTATGATATTGGCCGCGCGGGGCATGGGCATAGGATTCGTTGTCCTCACCCCAGCCGCCATCCGCCCGCTGCGTCTCCAGCAGGAACCCGGCCCCGCGCTTGATCAACGGGTCTTGATGCGACAGCCCGGCGGCGTTCAGCGCGCAGAGCACCGACCATGTGCCGTAAATGTAATTGGTGCCCCAGCGCCCGAACCAGGAGCCGTCAGTGATCTGATCGCGCCGCAGCCACTCAATCGCCCGCGCCATCACCGGCTCACTGGCCTTATGGCCAATCTGCGCCAGGAAGCTGACACAGCGCGCCGTCACATCGGCCGTGGAGGGGTCGAGCAGCGCCCCGTGATCGGCAAACGGGATGTGGTTGAGATAGGATTTGTTGTTCTCGGCATCGAACGCACCCCAGCCGCCATCGCGGCTCTGCATGCCGATAATCCAATCCTCGGCGCGCTTGATCGCCTCTGCATGGCGCACCTTGTCTTCCCGGTGCAGCAGCATGGCGACGACAGCAGTGTCGTCCACATCCGGGTAATGCGGGTTTTCATATTGGAACGCCCACCCGCCGGGCGCGATATCCGGCCGCTGCCGCGCCCAATCGCCCACCACGTCCAAAATCTGCTTGCCGCGCAGCCAATCATTGGCCTCCACCACGGATGGCGCCGCAGCGCCTTCCGCTTCGGCGATCGCATGCCCGGCAAGGCCGGTGTCCCACACCGGGGAGAGGCAAGGCTGGCAATAGGCGCGGTCTTCCTCGATCACCAGCAGCTTGTGCAGGCTTTTCCAGGCAATCGCGGCGTCGGGATGATCGGGGGCATAGCCGAGCGTGTCGAACATCATCACGCTGTTGGCCATCGCCGGATAAATCGCGCCCAGACCGTCTTCGCCGTTCAGCCGCTCGGTGATGAACGCCACCGCCCGCTTGATCGACTTTTCGCGCAGGCTGGCCGGGAATGATTTTTCCAGCCGGAACAGCACGCGGTCGATGGTCTTGAACATATGGCCCCAGACCGAGCGGAACGGGCCACGAATCCAGTCGGTGATCTGCGCGGGTGGGGTGCGGAACAGCTCCTGCACATGCACATTGCGCGGATTGCGCGCCTGCGGCTTCAACGACATCAGCACCAGCAATGGCGTGGTGACGGTGCGGCTCCAGTAACTCACCTTGTCCAGATGGAACGGGAACCAGCGCGGCAGCAGCATGATTTCCACCGGCATCACCGGCACGCCCCGCCACGGGATTTCGCCGAACAGCGCCAACTGAATGCGGGTGAACACGTTGGCACGCTCCGCCCCACCGGCAGCCAGGATGCGCTCGCGGGCACGGACCATGTGCGGTGCGTTGATGTCCTCCCCGATGATCTTCAGCGCGAAATACGCCTTCACCGAGCATGAAAGCTCAAACGCACCATCATGGAACAACGGCCAGCCGCCATCCTTGCACTGGGTTTCGCGCAGATAGACGGCGATCTTGCGTTCCAGTTCCGGGTCGAGCCGGTCGAGGAAGTGCTGCAACAGCACGAATTCAGCCGGAATGGTGGCGTCTGCCTCCAGCTCGAACACCCAATGGCCATCGCCCGCCTGCCGGCGCTTGAGGGCCGTGGCGGCATTGTCGATGGCGGTTTCAAGCCGCAGAGGCTGCGGAATGGCGTTCATGCAACGATCCGTTCAGGTGCGTCAGGCGGGTGACAGCAGGCTGTGGGCGGCGGCGCGTCCGGAGCGGATGGCGCCTTCGATGGTCGAAGGCAATAAGGTGTGCGTCCAGTCTCCCGCAACTGCGAAATGCGCAATTCCGACGTCTGGATGCGGACGGCGGGCCTCGCTGGCGGCATTTGCGGTAAAAGTCGCCCGTTTTTCACGCACGGCGCGGTATTGCGGCATCGGCGCGGTGCTGCCGATGAGTGTGCAGATATCGGCCCAGGAGCGTTCGGCGAGTGTCTCGTTGGAGATGTCGGCATAGCGATTGGCGGCCGAAATCGTCACCGAGAGAATGCCGGGCTTGGCAAACACCCATTCCGCCGTGCCGCCCACCACGCCCGCGAAGCCAGCCGGGCCGAGATCGGGGGCGATGTTGGCGTCACCCACGCGGTAATGCAGATTCACAATCGCCTCGAACTGCTCCGGGCGCGGCAGCGACGGCAGCAGATCGCCTGCCACCCAAGGCGGCGTGGCCAAAATCACCGCCTCGTCCACGCCCACCGCAATCTCGCCTGCGGGCGTGGTGAAGCCGGTGATGCGGCCCTCGCTCTGGCGGATCGCCGAGACGCGGGTGGCGGTGTGCAGCACGCTGCCGTGTCGGGCGAGATAGGCAATGGCGGGATCGACCAGGGATTCAGACAATCCCTCCCGCGGAATCAACGGCTCACACGCCCGCCCACCGCGCAGCAGCGAGCCTTCCACCACCGCCCAGAGCAGCGAGGCCAACGCCTCCTCCGGCATGGTGTTGAGCGCCGAGATCGCCAGCGGTTCGAGCAATTTGCGATAGAGTTCCGTGCCCGCCAGCACGCTCTGCACGCTGGCACCTTGGGCGGCTTTCTTCAGCCGGGCGAGGGCGAGATAGTCGGACAGTTTGGTGCCCGGCACGCGGCCCGTCAAAATCCACCAGGGGATGCGGCCTGGGCCGGGGGCGACAGTCCAGCGCTCGCCGCTGCCGACATCGATGAAGGGAAACACCGCCCGCCCCGGTCCGCGCAGCGTGTGGCGTGCGCCGATGGTGGTCAGATACTGCATCACCGCGTCATTGCCGGAGAGCAGCAGATGATTGCCGTTATCCAGCCGCACGCCGAGTGCCTTGTCGAAATACGATCGGCACCGCCCACCCGCCGCCGGTCCCGCCTCATAGAGCGTGGCGCGAATGCCGGATTGGGCGAGGCTGACAGCCGCCGACAGCCCGGCCATGCCCGCGCCGATGATGTGGACGTGCCTCAGAACCATGCGTAGCGGATCGCGATCCAGATCTTGCGCCACTTCGCCACCTTCACCGGCGCACGGAACAGCTCCCAGCCGCGTGTTTCCAGCGCGGTGAGAATGGCGGCGTAACTTTTGCCCATCACCCGCGCCGGGCGCATCGCCTGCGGATCGCAGACTTCCATCGCCGCCCAGGCATTGGCGAAATGGGCGTGCGCGTCTTTCGCCACCCGCGCACAGACGTGCGGCATGTTCGGATGATCGAGGGCGGCGGGAACCTCTAACGGCACGCCTTCCGCCGCCAGATACTCATGCGGCAGATACAGCCGCCCACGCTCGGCATCCTCGGCCACGTCGCGCAGAATATTGGTCAATTGCAAAGCCCGACCGAGAGACCACGCCACCACATCCGCCCGGCGAGACGCATCGCCAAATGCCCGCACCGACAGCCGCCCCACCGCTGCCGCCACACGGTCGCAATACAGATCGAGCGTCGCCAGATCGGGCGCGACGATCACCGTCTCGGCGTCCATCTGCATGCCATCGATCACGGCGGCGAAATCGGCCTGTTGCAGATCATAGGCCAGGATGGCGCGCAGCAGCACGCGCTCAACCGGGGTTTCGGCGTTGCCGATGTAAAGTGCTGCGATGCGCTCGCGCCATTGGTTCAGCCGGGGCAGAATGGTGTCGAACGGTGCCGGATCGTCGGCGATGTCATCCACCAGACGGCAGAAGGCATAGATCGCATACATCGCCATCCGACGATCCTGCGGCAGGATGCGCATGCCACGATAGAAGCTGGTGCCCGCGTCGCGCACGATGCGCTCAACGGCTTCCATATCGGCTTTGTCTGCCCCAAGGGCGGTGATGGTCGAGCTCATCAGAAGAACCGCAATGCCGCGATCACCGCACCGGCGACGTCCAACGGCGTGAGTTTCACCCGCATCGCCAGCGGGTCTTGCGCGCGCAGCCGTTTGGCCAACCGCTTGGCAAGGCCGACGATGATCGCCGTCTCCAGCCGTAATTTGCGGTCCTTCACCCGGCGCGGCAATGCGCTGCCCAGGGTGTTGAGGCGGTCGCAATGGTCGAGCAGGTCGTTGAACACCTCGCGCATCGCCAGACTGGTCATCTGGCTGGCCACATCGGTGATGGCGGTGCGATATTTGTTGGTCAGTTCGCGCGGCAGATAGCAGCGATTGAGCGCCTTGAGGTCTTTGGCGCAGTCCTGCACATGGTTGAGCACCTGCAGGCTGGCGCACAGCGCGTCTGACGGCTCCCAGGTGTCGCGGCTCTCGCCGTGCAGGTCGAGCACGTGGCGACCCACCGGCATCGCCGAATAGCGGCAATATTCGTAGAGCTCGTCCCAGCTTTCGTAGCGGTTCTTGGTGGCATCCTGACGGAAGGCGATCAGCAATTCGCGGGCGTGATCGGCCGTCACCCCGGTTTCGGCGAGGCTGTCACGCAAGCCGGTGCCGCTGGGGGAGCCGGTGCTGCGTCGTCCGAGCAGCACATCCTCCATCACGTTCAGGCGGAAGATCTTGTCATCCGGCTCCAACGTGGCGCTGTCGGCGATGTCGTCGGCGTTGCGGGCGAAGGCGTAGAAGGCGTGCACGTGCTTGCGCAGCCGCGCGGAGACGATAACGCCCACCGGGAAATTCTCATCCCCACGGTCCTTGCCGGACCATTCCTCGACATCGGTCAGCGTGGCACTCACGATGCGCTCTCCGTATAGGCCCGGCTCTTCCATACCACACCGCGACCGCGATGGTGGTCGATGGCCGAGCCGATTGTTGCTGCCATGTAGAACAGTGCGATCACCGGCAACAGGGGCGCCCATGCGGGGGACAGGCCAAAACGCCGCAAACTGGGCAGAAACGTTGCTGTCATGATCGCCCAGGCCAGCATTCCCGCCACATCTCCGCGCAATGCCGCAATGGGCGGCACCAGAAAGACCAGCGCCATGCCCAGGGTGGAGGCCGCCAGCAACCAGGGCGAGAGCTTCAGCTGCACATAGGCCGAACGCGCGATCATCTTCCACACATCCCGCCAATGCGGATATGGCCGGATGGATCGGGCGAGCATCGAATGCCCGAGCCAAATCCGCCCGCCCTTCTTCACCTGCCCGGCCAGCGCGCAATCGTCGATCAACGCGCCCTTGATCGCCGCAATCCCACCGATCCGCGCCAGGGCGGTGCGGCGGATCAACACGGTGCCACCGGCAGCACCTGCCACGGCGCTCGTCGGGTCGTTCACCTGCGCGAAGGGGTAGAGCATGGCGAAGAAATAGACGAAGGCCGGGATCAGCGCGCGCTCGGCAAGATCGACGCAGCGCAATTCCACCATCTCGCTGACCATATCGAGCTTGGACGTCGTCAGCTTCGTCACCAGCGTCGCCAGATGGCGCGGGTCGTGGGTGATATCGGCATCGGTGAGCAGCACCAATTCCTCATCTGACGCCGCCACTCCCTGACTGACCGCCCAAAGCTTGCCCGCCCAACCGGGGGGACGTGCCGCCCCGGTGATCACGCGCAGCCGTTCGGCATGCGGCAGGCGACGGGCGATGTCGCCGGTGCCGTCGGTGGAATTGTCATCGACCAGCACCACGCGGAACTGGCCTTCATATTCCTGCGCCAGCAGCGAGGCGATCACCGCCGCGATGCTCTCCGCCTCATCCCGCGCCGGCACCACGATGGCAACCGAGGGCAGGATGATCGGGCGGGCAGGGGGCAGGATCGGGCCTTTTCGCCAGAACCGGCCGTGCAGGAAGGCGAGGTAGATCCAGGCGAGCAGAGCCAGGGCGGCAATCATCGCTCAGGCCATCCCATGCGCACGGAACCACGCCACCGCATCGGCCACCGCCTCGCGCGCCGGGCGGGGCGAGAAGCCAAGCTCTCGCGCGGCTTTGTCGTGGCTGAAGAACATCGTCTTGGCCGCCATGCGCAGATGATCGCGCGTCACCACCGGCTCAATGCCGAAGCGGGCCAGACCCTCGCACACCAGCGCCACCGGATAAAGGGATGCACGCGGCAACGGAACCCGGCGTTGTCTGCGGCCGGTCACGCTGTCCACCAAGCGCAGCAATTCGAACAATTGCAGGTTTTCGCTGCCCAGAATGTAGCGTTCGCCCGGCTTGCCGTGGTCGAGGGCGAGGAAATGGCCCTCCGCCACATCGTCCACATGCACCACATTCAGCCCGGTTTCCACATAGGCGGGCATTTTCCCGGCGGCGGCATCGGCGATCATCCGCCCGGTGGGGGTGGGCTTGATGTCGCGCGGCCCGATGGGGGCGGCCGGGTTGACGATGGTGGCGTGCAGCCCGCGTTCACGCACCAGCCGCAGCACGGCCTGCTCGGCGCGGTATTTCGATTTCTTGTAGATGCCGACAATCTTGTCCTCGGAGACCGGTGTCTCTTCGGTGGCGGGCGAGCCGTCTGGCGTCAGGCCGAGGGCGGCAACCGAGCTGCAATAGACAATTCGCCGCACGCCTGCATCCTGGGCGGCCAGCATCAGCATGCGGGTGCCTTCCACATTGGCGCGCAGCATGCTCTCCGGATTGGGCACCCAGATGCGGTAATCCGCCGCCACATGCGCCACCAGATCGCAGCCATCCACGGCGCGGACAAGCGAGGCGGGGTCGGTGAGGTCGCCGACGCACTCTTCCACGTCCAAACCAGCCAGATTGCTGCGGTCGGAGGTTTTGCGCAGCAGCACGCGCACGCGCATGCCGCGCGCCAAGGCCGCCCGCGCCACCGCTGAGCCGACGAAGCCCGTTGCGCCTGTCACCAGAATCAGATCACCGGCCAACCCACAGCTCCCGCAAGACCTGCGGGCGGTATAGCCGTTTCGTGGAGTTCGCCAAAGCCCGCCTTCAGGCCGGTGCGCGGATAAACTCGATAATCGCGTTTCGCACAGGCGCCCGCCACGCCGAAATCGGCGCCACGGCCACCACCAGACCGATATGCCCCAGATCGGGGAAGGTCTGCACGCGCACCTCTCCCCCCACCGCCATCATGTGACGCCGCAATGAGGCGGTGTTGTGCGGGCTGACAATATCATCCTTGCCGCCATGCAGCAGCAGAATCGGCGGGGCATCCTTACGGGCGAAGTTGATCGGCTGCATCTCCTCCGGCCTGGGCGACGGGCCGAAAGCCGCAGCCACGTCCGGGTCGGTGGAGGGGATGAAATCCGTCGGCGCCGACATGCCGACGACCCCCGCCAGATCGGTGGGCCGCATGCCGACGGCATTGAGATAGCGCGGATCGAGCGCCAACATCAGCACATTGTAGCCGCCCGCCGAGTGGCCGATCAGAAAAATGCGCTGCGGATCGGCGCCCCATGCCGTGGCGCGATTGCGGGCAAAGGCGATGGCGCGGGCGTTATCTTCCAGAAAGGTGGGGAAACCGGCCTGCGGGCTTTTCCGGTAATCTGGAATCGCCACCACCATTCCCAGGCGGGCGAGCGGGGCACCGACGAATTGGTATTCACCCCGATTGCCACTTTTCCATGCGCCGCCATGGACAAACACCAACAAGGGCAGTTTGGCCGCACGTGGTGCGCTGGGGCGATAGACATCCATCATTCCCATCGGACCCGGCGCATAGGCAATGTCGCGGCTGATGCTCAGACCGCTAAGGTCGATGCTCGCATTCAACGCATCCACCGGCGCACAAGACGGCACAATGGCGGAGGCGGCGAGCAAGGAGGCGAAACGGGCGAGGCGAAAGAGCATTTATTTCAGATTGCCCGTCTTTGGCGGAATACAAGGTATCCGCCTTCGCGTCTCGTGATCAGGCGACAATTCAAACCGTAACGTTAACTAAAAACGATGAAAAATCGTTCCACAGCCCTTCCGGCACGGGCTGTGGTGCTGTTAGATCACTGTGTGTGCGATGACAGAAGATTGCGGCCATGAGCGCAACTTTGCTCCAGGGCCTCGTATTGGTGATGACGCTGCAGCTTGTCGCGGCGCCCATCGTGGCCGTGCGCATGCCGCGCTGGGGTTTT
Organism: Acetobacteraceae bacterium; assembly: GCA_031291725.1. Classification (GTDB taxonomy): domain Bacteria; phylum Pseudomonadota; class Alphaproteobacteria; order Acetobacterales; family Acetobacteraceae; genus CAIQQQ01. The sequence goes on along the minus strand of JARLIM010000029.1, from coordinate 20,854 downwards.
CTGGCCAGTTTCTTCGCCTGTGCCACCGGCGCGATCATCCAGTTGATTTACCTGTTCATCGGCGCCCCGCATGCCGAACTCGTCGTGCCGTTCGGGCTGGCCGGGCAGGCAACGGTGCTGTCGATTGACGGGTTATCCGGCTTGTTCATGCTGCTGGTCATGCTCGCCGGATCGGCGGCCAGCCTCGCCTTGCTGGATGATCACGGCCATCCGATCCCAACTGCCCCCGCTGTGCCGGTGTTCATCGGTGCCATGATGCTCTGCCTGCTCGCCGCCGATGCCTTCGCGCTGGTGGTGGGCTTCGAGGCGATGTCGGTGTCGTCCTTCGTCCTCGTCATCTCCCAGCACCGTGACCCTCATGTGCGGGCGGCGGGGCGATTGTATATCGGGATGGCGGTGTGGTCTGGCCTGTGCCTGATCGCCGCCGTCGCCCTGCTGGCCCCACATGGCGCCAGCTTTGCCGCCATGCGGGCTGCACCGCCGTCGCGGATGGTGGGCTGGGTGGTGTTGGTGTTGGCGCTGCTGGGGCCGGGTTCGAAGGCCGGTCTGGTGCCGCTGCATGTCTGGCTACCTCCCGCGCATGCCGCCGCGCCGGCTCCGGTCTCGGCCCTGATGTCGGGGGCGATGACCAAGGTGGCGCTCTATGTGCTGATCCGTCTGGTGTTCGACCTCGTTGGTCCTGGGCATGCGATGTGGTGGGGCTTGCCACTGATCGGCCTCGGCATCGCCTCAGCCTTGTTGGGTGCGTTGCGCGCGAACATGGAAGGCGACATCAAAACCGTGCTCGCCTGCTCCACGATTGAGAATGTCGGCCTCGTCGCCATCGGCCTGGGCATCGCACTCGCTGCGCGCGGGGCGGATTTGGCGGCATTGTCGAGCTTGGCGGCAGGGGCGGCATTGCTGCACACGATGGCGCATGGCGGCTTCAAGACACTGTTGTTCCTTGCCTCCGGGGCGATCCAATACGGCGCAGGCTCACGTGCGTTCAACGCATTGGGCGGGTTGATCAAGCGGATGCCGATCACCGCAGGCGTCATGTTGCTGGCTGGGGCCTCGCTTGCCGGTTTGCCGCCGACGCCGGGTTTCGCCAGTGAATGGATGCTGTTCCAATCCGTCCTGGGCGCGGTGCGACTGGGCGGCTTGGCGTTGCAGGTGATTTCGGTGGTGCTCGCCGCCACCCTCGCTTTGGCCACCGCTTTGGCCGCCGCTGCCGCGGTGCGATTGATCGGCGTGGCCCTGCTGGGGCGTCCGCGCAGCCAGGGGGCGGCCGAGGCGCATGAGGCTGGCCCGCCATTGCGCTGGGCAATGCTGTTGAGCGCGTTGGGCGTGGTGCTGGTGGGTCTGTTTCCCGGTGTGATGCTCTGGTTTGCCGGGCCTGCGATGGCGGTGATTGTGCATGGCACGATGCTCGACCGCATCGGCTATCTCGGCTTTGCCACCACCACTGACGCCCCCGGCTACGCGCCGCTCTTTATTCTGCTGGTGTTGGCCCTGGCCGTCGTGGCGATTTGGTCGGTGCTGCGGAAATGGGCGGTGCCAGGGCATCGGGCCGCGCCGCTGTGGGATTGCGGCTTTGGGGCACCGCCGCCCTGGCAGCCTTATGGCGACACGCTGGCACAATACTCGGCCACCAGCTTCGCCCAACCTTTGCGCCGCGTGCTCGGCACCACATTGCTTGGGGCCAGCGACGTGGTGGATATGCCGCGCCCAGGCGACACGAGACCGGCCACCATCATCGTCCACATGGCCGATCCGGTCGATGCCTGGCTGCTGGCGCCCTTGGCGCGCGCCCGCCAATTCATTTCGCGTCTGACCGACCGGCTGCATTTCATCACTGTCCGTCAGGCATTGACGATGATGGTGCTCCTTCTGGTTGGCCTGTTGATGTTCATTGCGGCGGTGGAGCAGCTATGAGCACTTTGGCCGGATTGCTTGCCCTGTTGCTGCACATGGCGCTGATGCTTGCCACGGCACCGCTGCTGATCGGTCTGGCGCGTAAGGCCAAAGCCCGCATGGTGGGGCGCGAGGGGCCGCCGATTGTGCAGCCCTGGCGCGACATCGCCCGTCTGCTGCGCAAACAGCCCGTGGTGGCAGACAGCACAAGCTGGCTGTTCCGTGCCGCCCCCACCGTCAGCCTCGCCGCCACTCTGGCCGCCGCTGCCCTGGTGCCGAGTTTCGCGCTTGGCATGTTGAGCGGCGATGCCTCCGATCTGCTGGTGCTGGCGGGCTTGCTTGCCCTCGGCCGGGCAGCACTTGCGCTGGCGGGGATGGACACCGGCACGTCGTTCGGTGGCATCGGGGCCAGTCGAGAAATGACATTTGCCGTGGTGGCTGAGCCTGCGCTGCTGCTGGTGATCTACACACTGGCGCTGCTGGCCGGGACGACGAACCTGGATTCCATCGTCAACCTGATCGCCTCCGGCGTGCTCGGCCTGCGCATTTCGATGGCGATGGCGCTGGTGGCCGCCTGTCTGGTGGCGATTGCCGAATGCGGACGTGTGCCGGTGGATAATCCGGCGACGCATCTGGAACTGACGATGGTGCATGAGGCGATGGTGCTGGAATATTCCGGCCGCCACCTCGCGCTGATCGAACTCACCGCCGCGCTGCGTCTGCTGGTGTGGACCTCGCTGATCCTGGTCATTTTCGCGCCCTTCGGCATCGCCCCACGTCCGGCGGAAGGAGGGGCGTGGATTGCATTGCTCTGGGTGCGCGGTCTGCTCGCCTGGGGGGCAAAAGTGACGGTGCTCGGCCTGATCCTGGCCGCCTTTGAAACCACGCGCGCCAAATTGCGGGTGTTCCGCGTGCCGGAATTGCTCGGTGCGGCCCTGCTGCTCGGCTTCCTGGCCGCCATCCTGCTGTTCGTCAGCCAGGGGTTTGCCGCTGAACTTCCGATCTCCGGAGGGCTTGGCTGATGGGCCATATCGGCTACGGCGCAATGTCCTACGATGTCGCCCATCTGCTCGGCGGCACGATGCTGCTGCTCTCCTTCGCCCTTCTTTCGCAACGCCGCATCACCTCCACCATCGACACTTATGCAATCCAGGCGGTGACGTTGGCGATTGCCGCGTGCTGGCAGGGTTGGGTGCAGAACGAACCCTCACTCTATCTCACCGGGGCGATTGCCTTCGGGGCGAAGGCGGTGGTGATTCCGCTCATGCTCAAGCGATCGGTCAGAAGACTCAAGCTGCACGACGCCCGCGAGGAGGCGTTGAGCATCTTCACCGCGATGGCTCTCGGTGTGGCGTTGGTGGCGTTGTCGATCATGGTGGTGCTGCCGACGACGATGCAGGCCGGAGCCCTCACCCGTGAAGATCTGGCGTTGGCACTGTCGGTGGTACTGCTCGGATTGCTGATGATGATCACCAGGCGCACCGCCTTCACCCAGGTGATCGGCTTCATGTCTCTCGAAAATGGCCTCATCCTGGCAGCCGTTGGCGTGGCGGGCATGCCGTTGGTGGTGGAATTGTCGGTGGCCGTGCTGGTGCTGGTCGGCTTCGTGGTGTTCGGCGTGTTCTTGCGCCGGATGCGGGTGCATTTCCACTCGCTCGACACCGCGCATCTCGACCGCGTTGGGAGCGCGCAGCGATGATGTCGGATTTTCTCAGCCCCGTCGCCCTGGTTCCCGCCCTGCCGCTCGTCGGTGCGCTGCTGGCCGCCCTCGTGCGCGACTCCCGTTTTGGCGCGTACGTTGCCATTGCCGCTGCCGCCGGAGGCTTCGCTGCCGCCTGTCTGCTGCCGCACGAAATCGGATCGTCGCTGTTCCTGCTGGTCGATCCAGTCTCGGCGCATCTGGCGATGCTGACCGCCTTCGTCGGCCTGACAACGGCAATCTACAGCCGCCGCTACATCGCGCGTGAGTTGGAAACCGGGCGGCTGGATGAAACGCGGGTGCAGCGTTATCACATCGTGCTGCTGTGCTTTCTCGGTTTCATGCTGCTGGCCCTGCTGTCGAACAATCTCGGCATCGCCTGGGTGGCGCTGGAAGCGGCCACGATCTCAGCCGTATTGGGCGTGGGATTGCCGCGCACGGCGGAATCGATTGAGGCGAGTTGGAAATTCTTCCTCATCTGCGGGGTGGGCATTGCGCTGGCGCTGTTCGGCACCGTGGTGCTCTACCTCGCCGCCATGCCCGCTCTCGGGCCGGGCTATGGCGCGATGACCTGGACGGAGTTGGCGCAAGCCGCCCCACAAATTCGCCCCACGCTGCTCAACCTCGCTTTCGTCTTCCTGCTCGTCGGCTATGGGACGAAGGCCGGGTTGGTGCCGTTGCATTCCTGGATGCCGGACGCGCATGCCGAGGGTCCAACGCCGATTTCCGCCGTGCTCGCCGGCTCCGTGCTGAACGTGGCGCTGTTGCTGATCATGCGGCTGCGCGGGGTGATGGCGGCCAATGGCCAATCGATCGACCCCGGTCCGCCGCTGATGGCGCTGGGCCTGTTTTCGGTGCTGCTTGGCGCGTTCAGCCTGTGGGGCAGGCGGGATGCGAAGCGGTTCTTCGCATTTTCCAGCATCGAGCAATCCGGCCTGGCCGCCTTCGCCATCGGTTTGGGCGGTTTGGGCGGCATCTTTGCCGCCTTGCTGCACATGACCGTCCATACACTGGCCAAAGCCGCTGTCTATCAGGCGGTGGGGCGTGCCGCTCAGCGCAAAGGCGGGCAGACATTCAAAGACATCACCGGCTTGATCGCTTCTGACCGCGCGCTCGGCCTGACCCTCGCCGCCGCCGTTATTGCCGTGGCCGGTCTGCCACCCTTCGGCCTGTTTGCCTCCGAGGTGTTGGTGCTGAGTGAATCCGTTCGCCACACGCCGTTCCTGACGCCGCTGCTGATGCTCGGTCTGTTGGTGGGTGGCTGGAAGCTGCTGGCTCGCCTGATCTCGCTGTGCCTCGGCCCACCCACCGCGGCGGTGGGCCCGGCGGTGAACTGGGTGGCATTGCTGCCCACCTGGGTGCATTTGGCAATCATCGCCGTACTCGGCTTTGCCATGCCATCCGCTGTGGCCGATTGGCTGATCGCCGCCGCCCGCTCCATTCCGGGAGGTGCGCTGTGAACGCCCGCACCTTGCTGCTCACCGCCACCGCCGAAGCATGCGCCCCGGTGCCGCGTCGCCATTTGACCGGCAGCCAGTGGGCGGCCTTCGTCACCGCGCTGACGCAGGATTCGTCACTCGAACTGCGCGCGATGTGGGCCGACGGGGTGAGCGTCTACACCATCTTCCTGGCACCGGAGGACGGCACGGTGATATTCGCCTCCGTGTCGGTGGAGTTGGGCCTCTATCAGGCACTGTCTCCAGCCCGCCCTTCAGCCGTCCTATATGAGCGGATGATCCACGATCTGTGGGGCCACACCGCTGCCGACGGGCTGGATATGCGGCCCTTCCTTGATCACGGCAATTGGACTGCCACACCGCCGCTGGCCATCCGTCCGCTGCCAAATCTCACCGCGCCGGAGCCGAAGGAGTTCCTGCCCGCTGAAGGTGAGGGGCTGCACCGTATCCCAGTCGGCCCCGTGCATGCCGGCATCATCGAACCCGGCCATTTCCGCTTCACCGCGCAGGGTGAGATCATCGTGCGGCTGGAGGCGCGGCTGGGATATCTGCACAAGGGCACGTTGGGCCTTATGCAGGGCAAATCCCCGCGCGTCGCCGCCCGCTTCGCCGCCCGCCTATCCGGTGACAGCACCGTTGCCCACGCCATCGCCTTCGCTCGTGCCGCCGAAGCCGCCGCGCATGTGCTGCCGCCACCGCGTGCCGAGGCATTGCGCTGCGTGTTCGCCGAAATCGAACGCATCGCCAATCATCTGGGCGATATCGGCGGCATCATCAACGACGCCGCCTTCGCCCTGATGCAGGCTCGCTTTGTCTGGCATCGCGAACACCTTCTACGTGCCACCGAGACTGCCTTCGGCCACCGCCTGATGATGGATGCCGTCGTGCCCGGTGGTGTGTCCGTCGATCTGGCGCCGGGCGGCGAGGACACAATCATCCAGGCGTTGGATACCCTTGCCGCCGAGTGGGACGCGCTGCTCGCCACCTACGACAACTCCGCCAGTCTGGCTGACCGCGTGGTCAGCACCGGCACGCTCTCCGCCAGCCTCGCCGCCAGCTTCGCCCCAGGCGGCTTTATCGGCCGCGCGAGCGGTCAGGCCGCCGATCTGCGGCGTGTGCCCGGCTATGGCCATTACCGCGATATCGACGTCGAGATGCCGGTGCTCACCGCAGGCGATGTCGATGCCCGCGTGCGCATCCGCATGGCGGAAGTGGTCGAATCCGCCCGCCTGCTGCGCCATATTCTGCCGCGCCTGCCCGAGGGGGCACTGCTTGAACGTCTTGATGCCGTCTCCGGCGAAGGCCTTGGTTGGGCTGAGGGGTTCCGCGGCGATATTTGGCATTGGGTGCGTGTGGAGGGTGGCCAGATTGCTGCCGCCTTCATGGCCGATCCGAGTTGGCGGCAATGGCCGTTGCTGGAAGTGGCGGTGGAGGGCAACATCGTGGCGGACTTCCCGCTCTGCAATAAGAGCTTCAACTGTTCCTATTCGGGGGTCGATCTCTGATGGCCTGGCGGACGATGTGGCGCGCATTGCGTGACGGCCCGGCCACCGAACCGGCACCTGCCGCCGACCCGCTGCTCGCCGAATCCCTTGCCGCTCGATTGCATGCGGCGGCGCAGCGACGCTTGGGGCGGGGTTTGGCGATCCGGCAGGTGGATAGCGGCAGCTGCAATGGCTGCGAGCTGGAAATCCACATGCTCGGCAGCATCGTCTATGATCTGGAACGCCTGGGTTTGCGCTTCGTGGCGAGCCCCCGCCATGCGGATGTCTTGCTTGTCACCGGCCCTGTCACCCGCAACATGCACGACGCCTTGCTGCGCAGCTGGGCTGCCACGCCTGATCCAAAATTCGTCGTCGCCGTTGGTGATTGCGCGATTGACGGTGGCGTATTCAAAGGCAGCACGGCGATCATCGGCGGCATTGACGCCGCGGTTCCGGTTGACGCCTTCGTCCGCGGCTGTCCGCCGACGCCGGCGGCGATTTTGGAAGTGCTCTGCACCCTGATCGAAGCCAACACCCCACCGCCAGAGCGCGTGCGCCGGATCTGACAACAGGCGTTGAGAGGTGACGGGTCGTTCGGCTATAGAGATTGCGGCTGTCTCCGTAGCTCAGCCGGATAGAGCACCAGATTCCTAATCTGGGGGCCGTGGGTTCGAATCCCGCCGGGGACATACCCCATATTCGTTGACTGGCAACGCTTTTGACCCTGGCGCAGGGCGGGGCCGGCGGGGCGGCGTTTGGTGCTTCCCACCCTATTCCCCTGAAATGCCCCAACCTGCCGATTTTCGCCCCGTGGGATTTGCGCATTCGGTCTGCCAGATCACCCTGCCGTCGCCAGCGCCATTTGCGCCGCCGTGGCGCGGGGGAGGTGGTCGATCTGGCTGGTGACCAGGTTGCCGTCGACGAGGCCCTGGGCGCGCCAGAAGCGCCAGGCGTTGGCGGAGGCGGAGATCAGCGCTTCGTTGCCGTCGGGCAGGGGCAGGCAGTCGAGCACGGCGTCCTGGCCGAGGACGAGGTGGCGGATGCGGCGCGGGGTGAGGGTGGCGGCGTCGAGGCTGAGTTGGGTGAGGTGGAACCCGTCGGTGCCGGACACCGCGATGACGCCATCCCGCAGGTCGATGTTGCTCACGCCGAAGTCGAGCTCGCGGCGCGCGATTATGCGGCCGGTTTTCAGGTTGCGCAGGCGGATTGTGCCATATTCCTCGCCAGTGACGAGAACGCTTCGCCCGCCGACCGCGCCGGCTGCCATTGCGGTGACGCCCGCTTCGAAGCCGCGCAACAGCTTCAGCACCTCGCCGCTGGCCGCGTCCCAAACCCGGACGGTGTTGTCCCAACCGCCAGAGACGATCGCACGTCTGCCATCAAGCATGAGGCCCGCGACGGCAGTCACCCTGTTCTCATGCCCGCGCAGGCAGGCGCGTTCGGCGCCGCCGGCCGCATCCCAGACCCGGACGGTGTTGTCCTCACCGCCGGAGACGATCGCCGGCCCGCCGTCGAGCATGAGGCCGGCGACGGCCGTCACCATGCTCTGGTGCCCGCGCAGGCAAGCGCGTTCGGCGCCGCTGGCGGCGTCCCAGACCCGGATGGCGCCGTCCTCACCGCCGGAGACGATCGCCGGCCCGCCGTCCAGTGTGACTCCGGCGACCGCCGTCACCATGCTCTGGTGCCCGCGCAGGCAGGCGCGTTCGGCGCCGCTGGCGGCGTCCCAGACCCGGATGGCGCCGTCCCATTCGCCGGAGACGATCGCCGGCCCGCCGTCCAGTGTGACTCCGGCGACGGCCGTCACCATGCCCTGGTGCCCGCGCAGGCAAGCGCGTTCGGCGCCGCTGGCGGCGTCCCAGACCCGGATGGCATCCTCGCCGCCGGAGACGATCGCCGGCCCGCCGTCCAGTGTGACTCCGGCGACCGCCGTCACCATGCTCTGGTGCCCGCGCAGGCAGGCGCGTTCGGCGCCGCTGGCGGCATCCCAGACCCGGACGGTGCCGTCCTGACCGCCGGAGACGATCGCCGTGTCGAGCATGAGGCTGGCGACGGCCGTCACCATGCTCTGATGCCCGCGCAGGCAAGCGCGTTCGGCGCCGCTGGCGGCGTCCCAGACCCGGACGGTGCCGTCCTCACTGCCGGAGACGATCGCCGGCCCGCCGTCCAGTGTGACTCCGGCGACGGCCATCACCCCCTTCTCATGCCCGCGCAGGCAGGCGCGTTCGGCGCCGCTGGCGGCGTCCCAGACCCTGACGGTGCGGTCCTCGCCACCGGAGACGATCGCCGTTCTGCCGTCCAACATCACCGAGGCGACGGCCATCACCCAGCCCTGATGCCCGCGCAGGCAGGCGCGTTCGGCCCCGCTGGCGGCGTCCCAGACCCGGACGGTGCGGTCATTGCCACCGGAGACGATCGCCGCTCTGCCGTCCAACATTACCGAGGCGACGGCCGTCACCCAGACCTGATGCCCGCGCAGGCAGGCGCGTTCAGCGCCGCTGGCGGCATCCCAGACCCTGACTGTGCTGTCAGTGACGCCGGAGACGATCTCCGCTCTGCCGTCCAGCATGACCCAGGCAACGGCCATCACCTGGCCCTGATGCCCGCGCAGGCACGCTCGTTCGGCGCCGCTGGCGGCGTCCCAGATCCTGATCATGTTGTCCACATCGCCGGAGACGATCACCGGGCGGCCATCGATTTCGCCGACTGCCACCGGGCGTGAACCGCTCACAGGGCGTCGAATGATGGGTAACGCGGCGGGCCAAGTCGGGGCGGCTTGTTGCGGGCTGTCGGTGGTTGGGCGGCATGCCACCGCTTCCGCCCATTCCAGCCGGCTGCCCTGCCACGCCGCTCGCGAAAGGTCGCAGCCGCGCCAGATCGAGCCGCGCAGATCGGCGCGCGTGAAGTTCGCCCCCGCCAGTGTGCAGTCAACGAATTGCGCCCGGTGAGCGATCGTGGCGGAGAAATTGGCGCGGCTGAGATCGGCGCGTTCGAAACTGGTCTCTTCCAGCAATGCCCCCAGCCATTTGCTGTCCGCCAGCGGCACCAAGCGGCCGGCTTCTGCAGCGAGGCTTTGGTGGCGGAAGTCGAGGCCGGAGAGGTCGAGCACTGGCGGTCGCGGCAATGTCCAGCCGGATTGCCGCCACAGCGCAAAAGCGTTGGCGCGCAGGTGTTGGCTGGCGCCGGGCTCCAGCAGCGCCGGAAACTTCGCCTCGAACGCCTGACGTTTTCGGTCATCGGCGATCGCCAGCCGATGCCCCACGAAATCCAGGCTCTCGCGTGACGGCATCGGCACATCCAGCTCCGCCGCCCCGCGCCCAGCCGCGACGCCGTCGACAATCGCCTCGGCGACGAAATACTCGCGCACCGAGGTGTGGGCGAAACGAAACTCGTCGCAGCCAGGGCGGACCAGAAAGCTCGCGTTGCGCAGATCCTGCAGGAAGACCTCGGAAGCACGCAGCCCTTCGATCCCTGCCAGCGCCAAAGCAAGACGCGGCCGTTTTGGCGCGATTTCGATGAACCAGCTGTCCAATTCATCGGTCCCGATCCCGTCCAGCCCCTCGCGCTGCATCCACAGCGCCAATTCGCCGAGCAGGAAGAGTTTCTCTGCCACCGGCAGCACGTGCTTTTGATCGTCGCGCTGGAAAGCCTGACGGATGAAGAGTTCATAGAGTCGGCTGAGATTGATCACCCGGCCCTGGCGACGCTCTTCGGCCAACTGGTCGAGCACTTCGCGGATGTAGCGCAGCAGGATCGGCCGGCTGGCCATCTCGCGCAGATTGTAGACCTCCTCGATCACGTTCCACGCATTTGCGGCGTCGGCCGGGCCGAGATGGTGGGCGAGGTAGTCGCGGATCTGCGCCTCGTTCCAGGGCAGCATCACCCAGAGCTTGCTGTCGCTCGCCGTCACGCTCTCGCGGTCCTGCCCGGCGAGAAAGCCGCGCTGGGTTTCGAAGTTGCGGAAGTAGTGGCTGCGGCAGGAGACCAGGATGCGCGGCCCACCGCTCCATGCCACATCTTTGCCGCGACGCCGGGCGACAGAGGTCGTGATGTCAGCCTGCCATTGCGCAGCCGGCACTAGGCTGAGCAGTTCGCGATAGAAACGGACGGCCTGGTCGCGGTCGAGCTTGTTGGTGACCTCGTCGATTCCGTCGAAAATCACCAGATCGTTGCTTGCGCGGATCTGGGCGATCAGTTCCTGCGGATCGCGCCTGTCGTCGGCCCGATGGAGCAGATCGGCCAGCGCGCGCTCCAGCACGCCGGTCTGCTCCACCGCCTGCCTGGTGACATCGCGCAGATCGAAATAGTAGGCGAGCGGCAGGCTGGGGTCGCTCATACGGGCGTCGAGCAGGTGGCGGGCGAGCTTGAGACAGGTGACGGACTTGCCGGCGCCGAACTCGCCGAGCAATGCAACCAGCCGCGGAAGCTGGTGTCCGGTGGCCCAAGCGGCGAGTTCGGGAACGATCTGCACGCCCTCGGGCTCAGCCCGCTCGGGCTGGACACTGATTTCGGCGACGGAACGGACCTCGGCGGCCAGGCCGTCGACCTTGACATCCGTTGTCACCGACAGCTTGCCGCCCAGCAGTCGGCGCGGGGTATCGGCGTGGTCTCTGGTCCGCCCAGGCGCGTCCGGCGGAGATGCGACGGAATATCCCTCCGCAGCCTTGAAGATGTCATTGGCGACCGCGGCAACGAAGTCGTTCTTTTCGACCAGATCGCCTCGCACCCACACGTCGAGAAGCCGCTGTCCTTTGGGGCCAGTGCGCCAAATGCGCAGGGCGTTGGAAAACCGGGCCGGCACGTTGTCCGGTGCGACATCGACAGGCACAACCAAGCATTTCTTGCTCGGCAGGCTGTTTCCCTCGGCATCGAGAAAGCAGTCGGCTTCCTGCATACAGCGCGGCCGGTGCGGGTAGCGGTGGCTCATCATGATGAGTGCAAGGAAGGCCTTCCTGCAGATCTCGATGAGCTGAGGATCGCCCTCAAGTGTCCGATCCATGTGGTTGTCATCCCGCCACAGGCGGATCGGCCGACGATTGCGCGGGGGATGGCTGAGGCGCTCGCTGAGGCTGTTGAAGAACTCGACTTGCACTTGGTGGAGCTGATTCTCCAATTCACCACCCTGGTTCAGCCAGGCGTATGAGAACAGCACCACCAGTTCCGCCGGCACCTCCTCCGCGCGAGGCTCGACGACGTCGTCGACCGCTGGAAGCAGCCCATGCGCGAGCTTGTCGTTGTCGCGGTCGATATCGGCACGTGCGTTGCGCACCAGCGCGACCTGACCGAGGCGGCGTTCGAGTGAAAAGCGCGCACCGGCGGCGGCAAGTTGGGGCTGGATGCGGGTGATCAGCTTTGCGAATGCGGCCTCGGTGACCGGTCTGCCTTTGCGCTGACCCATCGCTGTCCGCAGCGCTTCGGCAGACGCCTCGTTGCCGCCTGACTGGCGCAACTGATTGGCCAATGCCTCCAGCAGCAGCAATGCCTGCCCCGTGACACGTCGCGAACGGATGAACCCATCGAGATCGGCCAGCATGAAGCCCTCCTTGCCCTGTTGCACCGAGGTATGCCACACCCGCATCGAAATTGTCAATTTTGTCCATTTTTGTCTCATCGCGGGAACGCGTTCAGAGCGCCGCGCCTTTTGATCTGCGTTGACGTCAAAAAAGAAGGGCCGCGTGCCCTTCTTTTCCGGATCGTCCGCCCAAGGCCTACGACCACGTATAGCCGCAGGAATGACATTTGAAGCCGTCGAACTGCGCGCCGACGCTCTCACCGAGCTTGGAGCCCAGCAGCCATCCGCCGATCACGCCGACCACCGCGCCACCTGCCGCGCCGAGCGCGGTGCCGACCACCGGCAGGATGGCCGTGCCCGCCAACGCTCCGGCCGCAGCACCTTCGAGCAGGCCGAACCCGCCCGCCGCGGCGCCGGCGGCCCCGCCGATGGCGCCGCCGATCTTCGTTCCGTCCTTGTGCGGCAGAACGCTCTGCTCGCCGCATTTGGGGCATCTCATCTCTCTTCTCCGTTGGTTGGTGTCGTTGATTGAGGATGCGCATGGGCCAGCCAGCCCATGCGCCTCTCGTTGTCGTTGTGTTGAAGTTCGGGCGGGGCCGATGCCGTCCCGCTATCGATTGCTCAGGTGATTTCGGCCGGGATTGCGCCGCCGTGGCGCAAATTGGCGAACGGCAGATTCCACGCCCGCTGAGCCGTCGCCGCCGTTTCCACCAGGCGCTGGGGCGCGTGATGGGCGTAGCGCGCGGTGGTGGACAATTGGCTGTGTCCCAGCACCGTGCCGATCTCGTTGAGCGGGATGCCCGAGTTGGCCAGAGCCGAGGCGAAGCTGTGCCGCAGATCGTGGATGCGCAGCTCGCCCGGCAACCCCGCCAGCCGCTTCGCCCGCACCCAGGCCCGCCGCACGTCTTCAAGGCCGCGCTCGGGGTGAATGCGGCTTGGGAACACGAACGGATTGCCGGCCACGCGGCGCGCCAGCTGACGATCCAGGATCGCCGCCGCGTAGGGCGACAGCGGGATGTAGCGCGGCTTGCCGTTCTTCGAACGTGGAACGGTCAACACGCCGCGGCCCAGGTCCACCAGATCCCACGTGGCGTGCAACACCTCGTTCTTGCGCGCGCCCGTCACCGCGAGCAGGGCGAGGGCGGCGGCAGAATCCTGGCAGCGATCGGCGTCCAGCGCCCGCACCAAGGCCTGGGTCTGCGCCGCGTCGAGGTAGGCGTCGCGATGACGCTCGCGCAGCATGCCCGGCGAAGCCGCCGGGTTGCGGCCCTCGAACAACTGCCAGCGCAGGGCGAGGTTGAACATGCTGCGGAGAGTGGCGAGGTGTCGGTTGACCGAGGAGGGCGACAGGCCCTCATCGATCAGATTGCGCCGCAGCGTCGCGACGTCATCCTGGCCGATCTCGTCGAGCGCCTTCCGCCCCAGCGCGGGCACGATGCGCTTTCGCAGGTAGGCCTCGATGTTGCCCGCCGAGCGCAGGCGTTCCTGCACGTGCGGCAGATACCGCTCGCGCACGAAGTCGGCGAAGATCGGCACCGCCCGCTTTCTGTCCAGTTCCGCGAGCGGATCGGAACCGAGGCTGACCGACGCCTTGAGCTGTTCGGCCCGTTTGCGGGCCTGATCGACAGTGACGTCGCCGAGCCTGCCGAGCTTGATCTCCCGGTCGCGCCGGCGGGCGTCGGAGTAGCGCATGTAGAAGGTGATGCCGCTGGCGCGCTGCTCGGCGATGAAGCCGGTCAGGCGGTCGTCGAAGATGCGGGTCTTGGTGACGCCGTCCTGCAGCGGCGGCAGATCGCGCAGCAGGGCGCGGGTGATCGTGGCCTTGGCCATGATTGCCTCCTTGGTGGTTGGGTGAGGGTGAACGACGCCAAACCGGCGGAACGAATCCCGGCCGGCTTGGCGTTGCTTCGATTGCTTGTGCCGCCGGGTGAGTGTCTGGACCGCTCAGTCCGCTTTGCCGGGCGAACCCGACAACGCCGCCAGCGCCAGGGCGACGTGCCGCTTGGCCCGCCAAAGCCAGGCTTCGAGCGACCGGCCGACGACGCCGTCCTGGAAGAGCTGGTCCAGCACGATCAGCACCTGCGCCAGCGTGACGCCCACCCCAACCCCTCCCGCATCCGGGCAGAATGGCAGCGCGTGCTCGCCGCAACGCGCCACCGTCCAGCCGAACCGCGAGGAGTCCGACCCGGTCTCGAAGGCGACCGGCTCGGCCGCCGCCGCGCCGACCGGGGACTGGCGCGCCGCCCGCAAGGCCGCGGCGAGGTGGATCATCAGCGCGGCGACGGCGCGCATGCCGCGCATGTCGCACATGTCGCGCGCGCCGCCGGCGGCGACCTCCGCCTCCGCCCGCGCCATCGCCACCTCGATCAGCTGGAGCGCGGTCCAGCCATCGGGGGCGGCGGTGCGGTCGATCCGCACCGGAACGCCGATGCCGTCGCCGCCGGTGTCGAGCACCGCCACCCACCAGCGCACCGGCCAGGACGGCTGCACGTCGGTGGTGGTGAAGACGACGAACCTGCCGGCCGCATCGCGCCGGGTGAGCAGGATGTCGCGGTCGTCGAGATCGATCATGTCGACTCTCCGCCGCGCTCGAACAGCAGCCACATGCGGTCAGACTGCATCGACACCGCGATGCCTTCCTGCACCGGGAAGCAGTGCAGCTCTTCCTCCTCCGGGTCGTCGTTGATCACCAGCAGGTCGTCGAGGCAGCCGATGCGGTGACCGAGGCGGGTCAGATAGGGAATCATGTTGAACGGGTCGTCACCCCGCGCCAGGGCGACGTCGAACTTGATGCGCGCCACCTTGAGCCGGCTGTCGCCGAAGCGGCGGAGCAGATCGGCCAGGGTTTCCGGCGCGGCCGGGGTGGGTGAGTCGGGTGTTGTTGTCGGCATGACAGCCTCCAGATGCGACAAACCCCGCCTTTGAGGGGCGGGGTCTGGTCGAGTTGCGGATGTGCTCGTCTCCGAGCTCACCCATGACATCGGTCTGGAGGCTTGGGCTGTTGCGGCGTCAGGCTGCGGTCGTTCGGCCATGGCTCAACGTTCGATCAGAAGCCACATCAACCCGAACCACACGGAGATCGCCACGCCTTCGGACACGGGAGTGCAGCGGATGTCGTTCTGGTTTTCGGGTATCGCACCCAGTGAGAGCAGATCGTCGAAGCTGTCGATGCTGTGGCCAAGGCCTCTGAGGCAGGAGAGAGCATTGTAGGGGAAATCATCGCGGACGAGGGCGTCCTCAAACGTGAGGCGCGGCACCGCGCGTGGGTCGAAGCGGAAGGGCTGCAGCAAGGCCGCCAGGGAGCGCAGAGCGGTCGGGGCGGGGGCGTCGATGGGCATGGGGATGGATCCAAATGCACAAGGCGCCGCCTCGGGGGCGACGCCTTGTTGAGTTGCAGATTTGCTCGTCTCCGAGCCGATTCAGTGCATCCGTTCGATCGGGTCGGCTGCCTTTTGCACCGACGATCTCAGGCGGCGGTGCTGGCGCGCAGGCGGGCGTTGACGAACGCGTCGATGTCGCAACGTCGGTATGCGATCGACTTCGAGGTCATGCGGACGTAGGCCGGCCCGTCGCCGGTCATGCGCCAACGCTCAAGGCGCTTGTGGTTGACGCGCAGCACGACGGCCGCCTCGCGGGTGGTCAGCAGGTCGGATGCTGCACCACCTGCGTGCATGTCGCCGCCGTGGGGCGGCTGGGCGCCATCGGCGGGACGCTGGTCAGCCTCGGCGCGATCGGCACCGGGCGCGGCCACGGGGTCGACTGCGCCCGCCGCCGGCGTTGTCGGCGGCTTGGGGCGCGGCGGCGGGGCGGCAGCGCGGGCTGGCTGGGTGTGGCGGCTGGGAATGTGCTGCAGTGACATGGCGATCTCCATCGACGGTGGACGAGAGGGCACGACGGCGGCTGAGCGTCGCGCTACCGGGTTGTTCTGGCGCAGACGGCCGCCAACAGCGCCAAACTGACCCGGCAAGGCCGAAGCGGCACGGTCGGGCGGCGCAGCAGGCTGGGCCGGCGGCGGCGCGGAAAATTGCTGGGCAGGCTCGGGCACGGCGCGGTCTCCGGGTGAGGTCTGATGATCTGTTCCGGCCAAGCGAGATGATTTTTCCCGAAAAGTCCGAAAAGCGGTCGAAGGGCCACCGTCGCCGCCGGGTCTGAGAGCGTCCAGCAGAATCGCGCCCGGGAAACCCCCCTAAAGGGGTTTCCCGGGCGCGATCTCGCCGCCCACGGTTCCAGCCCGGTTTGACCCGAAATCCAGCCTGCGACGCCGATTGAAGTAAAAAGACCGAAGTTCTTGACTGGGAGAGAAGGGGGCAAAACGCCTCAGGCGAGGGCGTTCTAGCCCCGGCGCTGTTCCTGATCGGGGCGACGGGAGGGAGATTGCCCCCAGTTGAGGCCGATTTTGATTTGCGGCCGAAGTAACAAGTCCGGCGAAAATATTTTCTCTACTTTCGAACGCGCCACCCGCAAAACGCTCACGCAGGAGGCGCGAAAAATTTTCCCGACAAGGCGTGCCTGGACGAAACGGCCTGCCGTTTTTCGTCTTTGATACTTCGATACAACATGAAGTAATTGATATCTTCTCTTTTATTTATGAAACCATGCCTCTCTTCACCTTTTTTCGCTGCTTTCATTTGCTATTGATTTGCCATAGAAGGGGAGTTGCTTGGACAGTTCAGCACGTCAGCGCCGTGTCCGAGCGACGAATCCACAGAAGCGTGAATTGGAAATCTGAGAATGACAAATGACATGAAGGACGACCGCCCGGCTCGCACCGGCCCCGGCCACAGCGACTTCCTGGCGTTTCGGGCCAAGCTGCAGGCCTCCAGGGCGTCAGCGAGGCCGAGCGAGGACGTCCGTGGCGCGGCCCGCCTCGGCATGCTGCGGGAGAACGCCATCCCGGTTGCGCCGAGCCGGTCGGCCAATGCCGGCTCGGCCGACGCTCCGCTCCGCGTCGACTCGCCCATCGACCGCCCGCCGCGCCCCGACCACAGCCACGTCCTTGCGTGGAGGAAGCGCCGGTCTGCCGGCGCCGGCTCGGCCATCGATCAGCTGCCGGTTGAGCCGCTGGATGGCGGCGCCAGTGGCCGCGATGCCGCGAACGGACCGGCAACCGGCGCGGTGCCGGTTCACACCGAGTTGCCGAATGCCGTGACTGAACCTGCCGAACATGCGATGGCTGCGACCGGCGCGACTGCCGCGGCCGCCAATGACGAGCACGCCGTGCTGGCCGGACCCGAGGAAGGGCCGCTGGCTGAAGTGCACGTCGTCTCGGCGGAATCCGACCGGGCGGATCAGGACACCGCCGCCGCCTCCGCCTCGGCCGCCGCGAACGCTCCGCTCGCCAAGGGTGATCCCGATGCGGTGCAACTTCCGCGCCTGTTCATTTCGGCGCGCGACGTCGAAGCGACCATCGGCATCAACACCCGTCGGCCCATCTTTGGAGACTTCCTCACCAGCGGCAACGTCGGCATCCTGGCCGGTCCGCCGGGGTGTGGCAAAAGCATCTACGCGGCGAACGTCATCGCGGCGGTGGCCACCGGCAAAGCGTTCGCCGGCGATGCGGTGGACCGCCCCCACAAGGTTGTCGTCTGGGCCGCAGAGGATGGCCACGCCGAGACGCTGCGCCGCATCTATGCGGCGGCCAGGGCCATCGGTGGCGATCTGGATCTGATCCGCGAGAATGTGATATTCGTGAACCGCACCGAGGACCTGTTCCTGGTGCAGCGCGACGCCGGTAGGGGCCTCGCCCTGACCACCTTGGCGAGCGAGTTCTTCAAGCAGATCAAGCTGTTCGGGGCCGGCATGGCGGTGTTCGACCCGATGACCGAATTCAACGGGGGGAACGAGAACGACAACGGCGAGATGTTGTTCTTCGTCTCCGCCCTGCGCGAGATGGCGCGCTCCAGCGGCTGCGCGGTGCTGGTCGTGCACCACTCCGTCAAGGCCAAGGAGCCGCGCACCACGCTGCCGTTGATCCGTGGCGCCGGGGCGCTCGGCGCCGCGGCCCGCTCGGCGCGCGGCGTGTCGGAAATGACGAAGGATGAATGTGCCGGCTTCAAACTCACTTCGGGCGACGAGCGTGACGTCTTCAGGGTCGATGACATCAAGAACTCGTATGCGCGCCGGGGCAACGGAGGGCGGTTCTTCTTGCGCGAGACCGTCCAGGAGCACGGCATCGACACACCGATCATCAGGCAGATCTTCAAGGAGAAGAGCGACAACAAGTAGGCCCTGGGCAAGACCAAGGAGAGCCGCAGGGCGGGTTCGGCGCGAGACAGGGTGACGCGAGATTGGGGCGGGCGTGGTCGGCGGACCACGCCCGCCTTCTCATTTTTGACGGCTTCCGTTCTGGCCGGCTTGGTGGCGCCATCTTCGGCACCGTCGGTGTGCCGCCGGCGAAGAACAGCGAATTGAGGCCACCGCCGGGGTGATGCCGACAATGGAGGCGAGCGTGGAAATTCTGGTCTGGCAGGTCATGCACGTTGCAACGATTGCCGCGATGTCCGGCGTGGCGCTTGCTGCGGTGCTGAAGGCCGCGAAGAGCGACGCCTGCTGTGGGCTGCGTTGGGCGGCGGCGTGCGACTTCGTGCTCTCGGATTGGCGATTTCTGACGCTGGGGATGATCGTCCAGCCGCTCGCGGGGTTCGGTCTGGCCGGCGCCGAGGGCGTGTCCGCCGGCATGCCTTTGCTCGCGTCGGCGTGGCTTCTCTGGGTTCTGGGTTCGGCGTGCTGGGCGCCGGTGGTCTGGCTTCAGTTCAGGCTGCGCGGCATGGCGGAGCTGGCGCTCGGTGAGCACGCCGCCCTTCCGCCGTCCTACTGGCAGGGCTTCGGCGCCTACTGTGCCTTCGGCTGGCCGGCCGTCGTCGCGAATCTCGCCTGCGCGGCGATGATGGCGGTGGGACTGGAGATGTGAGGCTCGGGGCCGTTCCCTCAATCCAAGTCGGCGGCATTGTCCTGATGACCTGCCCCCAACGCCGCGATTTCAAGCCGGAGGAGGCCTGATGTGCTCGGTGTCGCCGAGCAATGCGACACCGAGAAGGCGGCGTCTCCGGATCGTGTTGGCAGGTGAATATCGCCGGCGGAACCATCGCTGAAAGTCGTCGAGAATCTCGCCGATTTCGCTGTCGAGTTGCGCGAAGACGATGCGTTTCGTCGTCGGGGCGAAGGCGTCTCCCCACCCACGAACCTTCCGGTCAAGTTGCGCGAGGCATTGGATGAAGCGTGGTTCGGCGCGGCGTGGCTGATTCTCGACGCTGGCCAGCTCCGCTTTGGCATGCCGCACCGCGACTCGAAAATTCTCAAGGAATGCCGTCTGGGCAGCGGTGGACGGGTAGATGTCGTTCTGGTCGATGTGGAACGACAAGAACTCAAAGCCTTCCGTCACATGCCCCTTTGCAGCCTTCTTCGACCCGGGACCGGGGTCGTGACATTCCATGCCAAGCTCCGCCAGGATTGCTTGGGCGCGCTGGAAGCCCAGCTCAACTGCCCGACGACTGCGGCCGAGAATCAGGAAGTCATCGAGGTAGCGCAGCGTCGTCAAACCGCGGCAATTCAGTTCTGCATCGAGCGTCTGCAGCACGATGTTCGCGCAGAGAGCCGAAAGGGCAGACCCCTGGGGGACGCCCTCTTCTCCGAGCGGAAAGAGATCCAGCCACGCCCGAACTTCGTCTTCATTCTCCAGTTCGGTGGCGAGCGTCTTCATGAACCAGTCGACAAAAGATGGCCCGGCCAAGTTTGCGCGGAGAAATTCTTCAACCCGCGGCTTGGGAATGTGCTGAAAGAATGCCTTCAGGTCCGACCGCACAAACCATGTGGTGCCGCTGGCGATGGTCTGGCGGATCATTGCCATCGCTTCCGGCACACCGCGCCCCGGCAGTCCGCCAACGCTGGTTGGCGTCGCGATCACTTCGGGCAATTTGCCAAGGCGCCGCCTGATCTTTGGATCATCGGATTGGCAAGTGTTCAGGATCGCCCGCTGGACGACGCGGTTCGGAAGAGGCGAAGCGACAATCGGGCGGGGTGGCTTTCGGGCTTCGCCGGGCGCGCTGCGCTTGATCTTCAGAATGCCGCGCTGTGCTGCGAACTGGAACTTCCCAGACCGGAGCGACTTCTGCAGTTGGCGAATGTTGCGCTCTGGATCAGCCGCAAACTGCTCAGCGTCGCTGCGCGTCCGGGGATCGTTGGAATGGATGACGCGCCCCTTCACATCGTGCCAAGCGCGCATCAACGCCCTCAGGCTCGTGGTCTCCCGCCAGAGGAATTCGTCTGCTTTTTGCTGGGTGGGATCGATCATTGTGCCGCGCAATCCCGCCCCTCACGTGTTCGGCATCTCTTGGTGCACAACACGCGACGCTCGTCGTGTGTTGCGACGCTCCGCGACACGGCCGGATTTCCGTCGTGCCGCCCGCGCGCCTCTGCGCCGGCATCGAATGACCCAGGCAGAAACGCAACAGTCGAGACCGCGATTGCGACGATGGCCGCAATCAGGCGCCCCGCAACGGGGCGTTTTTCGAGTGGTTCACGCAGACTTCTCCTACCTGCAGCATAGCGGGTTTTTGTCAAAGTCAAGCGTCAGCGCCACCCGGCCCGCCGCCCCACCCGTCACAAAGAACCTGTCTGCCGCTTGATCTACACTGACGCGTAGCGCGGCAGCGGCTTCGAAGGTCAACGCCGAGGGACGGCATCTCTTGGTGCACAACACGCGACGCTCGTCGTGTGTTGCGACGCTCCGCGACACGGCCGGATTTCCGTCGTGCCGCCCGCGCGCCTCTGCGCCGGCATCGAATGACCCAGGCAGAAACGCAACAGTCGAGAC
>JARLIM010000003.1 GCA_031291725.1 Acetobacteraceae bacterium | reverse complement strand
GGTCGGCGCGGCGGCCCTTTTCCGCGCCAGAGCCGTTCAAGGCTTGCCACGATGCACACACATCGTGTCTTCGCCTTGGCCTTTCTGGCACGAAAAATGACTCGCCGCCCCTCCGCGAACAGTTTTTCAGCAGCCTGCTAGAGTATCCGTGATGATCAAGCCATTTTTGGCATCCAGTTACGGTTAGCTTTGAGGAGGGCATTGAGCAGAGCAGGGCGTGTGTGCTGCTCATCGCGCCTCCGCCAATGTTGGACGGCTGAGACCGCTGACAGCTTGCGGCGTCGTGCGCTCATAGACACCACGCTCACCGGTCTGGGCGGCGAATGCATCGGTGATGCCGAGCACGGTTTCGGCCCCGCCCAGATAGAGCACACCGTCTTGCGGCATCTGTCGGGCAACGGCGGCGAGGACGCGGGATTTGGTCGGTTGGTCAAAATAGATCAGCACATTGCGGCAAAAAACAGCGTCAAACTGCCCCAAACCACGCAGATCGCCGAGCAGGTTCAGACTGCGGAATTGCACCATTTGGCGCAGCGTGTCCGAGATGCGCCATTGCGTGCCGTCTTTGCGGAAATGTTTCACCAGATATTGCATCGGCAGGCCGCGCTGCACTTCGAACTGGCTATAGAGCCCCTCCTGCGCGCGGGTGAGCGCCTCGCGGGAGATGTCAGTGCCGATGATCTCGCAACTGCGCCCGCCGAGGAGCGCCTGACTGTCCTGCAGGATCATCGCCAGCGAATAGGCCTCCTGCCCGGTGCTGGCGGCGGCGGACCAGATGCGCAGGCGCGCGCCCGGTGGGCGGTTGGCCAGTAATTGCGGCAACGCGCGGGTGCGAAAATGGGTGAAGGGCTTATCGTCCCGGAAAAAGAAACTTTCATTGGTGGTCATCGCCTCGATGACATCCTGCTCCAACGTGCCCGGCGTGCCGGCTGTGGCGAGCGGGCGGATGCGCTGGGCGAGGGCATCGAGGGAATCGAGGCCGTGTTTGCGCAGCACGGGTGCGAGGCGGTTTTCCAGCAGGTAGGTTTTATCTGGGCCGATCGCGAGGCCAGAGCCGGTATGCAACAGGCTGGCGATGGTCTCGAAGCTTTTCGGAGTCATGCGTGCCTCATATGCAGCAGGTCGCGAATTTTCGGTGCGATGTGGTCGAGCGGCAGCACAGCGTGACACAGCCCCGCCTGCGCAATGGCGCCAGGCATGCCCCAGACGACGCTGGTTGCCTCATCCTGCGCCAGGGCAGTGCCTCCTGACTCAATCACCGCGCGGGTGCCTGCCAGACCGTCATGCCCCATGCCGGTGAGCATGGCGATCAGAATGCGGCCATTGGCGGCCTGATTGGCGCTGTGCAGCATTGGATCGACCGAGGGGCGACAAAAATTTTCGGGCGGGCCATCGGTCAGGCGTGCCCGAAAGCCGCTGCTTGTCGCGTCAATGCAAAAATGCCGGTCGCCGGGGGCGAGGTAGATTGCACTGGGTTGCAATATCTCGCCATCTTTCGCTTCGGTGCAGCGCAGTTGACCGATCCGGCTGATGTGCTCGGCCAAAATCGGGGTGAAGGTGCGGGGCATATGTTGGGTGAGCACCACTGGCACCGGCACGCCGTCGCCTAGGCCCTTGATCAGGGTGAACAGCGCCTGCGGCCCTCCGGTTGAACTGCCGATGGCGAGCAAGACAGGGCGGTTGCGGCCAGCCGGACGCAGCGTGAGCGGCGCCTGGGCGTTGGCCGGGGGTGCAGTGCGTTGCGGCAGGCTGCTACGGCGCCGCAGCCTGCCTTGGCCGTGGATCTTGGTGAGCAATTCCTGCCGAAAGCGGTCATCGTCAATCGCGTTGGCTGTCGGTTTGGGGATATAATCGGCAGCCCCAAGTTGCAACGCTCGCATCGCCACATCCGCACCGCGCGTGGTGAGTGTGCTGGCCATGATCACGCGCAGGCCTGGATCGGCACGCAGCAGAAGCGGCAGCACCGTCAGCCCATCCATCACCGGCATTTCAATGTCGAGCACCACCACATCGGCAGGTTGACGGCGGAGTTCGGCCAAGGCGAGTTCGCCATTGGCCACACGAGCGGTGATGCGAATGCCTGGATCGGAGGCCAGCATGCGTGACAGGGCGTTGCGGATGACCAAACTGTCGTCGCAGAGCATCACGCGGATTGGCTCCGCCATGGCACTGGGACGAGGAGAGAGCGGGGGGGCCAACGCTCTGGTCACAGCAAGCCCACCTGGGAAAATTTGCCGAGCAGGATCTCTTCATCGAAGGGCTTCATGATAAATTCCTGTGCGCCGTTCTCAATGGCCTGTTCGATGAAGGAAATGTCGTTCTCGGTGGTGCAAAACATGACCGGGGGCTGGCCTGGGCCGAATTCGTGGCGCAGGGCCTTGAGGAAATCCAGACCGTTCATCACCGGCATGTTCCAGTCGAGCAGCACCGAATCCGGCATTGCCTCCCGGCAGGAAAGCAGGGCTTGCTGGCCGTCTTCGGCTTCACGAACGGTGAAGCCCTGGGTTTCCAGGATGCGGCGCGCCACTTTGCGCACCACCCGGCTGTCATCGACGACGAGACAGGTTTTGCCTGCGTTGGTCATTGGGGAATCCTCATTTGATTGCTGTGGACAGATCGAGCAGGCGCGCCACGTCCAGCACCGCCAACAGGCGATCCTGCAGACGGTAAATGCCGGAGCTGAAGCGGGCCCATTCGGGTTTCATCG
This sequence comes from Acetobacteraceae bacterium, assembly GCA_031291725.1. GTDB lineage: Bacteria > Pseudomonadota > Alphaproteobacteria > Acetobacterales > Acetobacteraceae > CAIQQQ01. Next base: position 84,088 of record JARLIM010000003.1, on the reverse strand, counting down.
TCGGCGGATTTCGCTCAAACTGACTGCGCGGCAGGCTCATCACTTCGGATACCTGATCAACGAGGAGTGCGTAGAGTTCTCCGCTTTGCTCGGCGACAACCGACATTTGCCGCATGCCCGCCGGCGGCGGCGGCAAAGTGAGGCGGCGGCGAAGGTCTATCGTGGTCACGATGCGGCCGCGCAGATTGAGACTGCCTGAGACTTCGGGCGGGGCGAGAGGGATTCGGGTGATCACCTGCGGCCCTAGGATGTCGCGCACCGCGAGCACGGGGATGCCGCAAAGTTGCTCGGCCACGGTGAGCGAGACGAACATATCCTCGTGCTCCGACAGAGCGAGGTCGGCGATATCTCCCACCGCGGGAGGGGCCAGGGTCTGTGTGGTCATGAAACTCTCCTTCCCGATCAGGCGACCAGCCGCAGCGTTTCGGGGGTTTGGTCGGTGTGGTGGCTCAGGCATTGGCGCAGGCTGGCGAGCAGTGCCTCTCGACTGGCTTTGCCGACGTAATCGGTGAAGCCCGCATCGCGGCCGATCTCCACATCGCGTTCGCTGAGCTTACTCGTCAGCGCGATCACTGGCAGCGAAGCCCAAGCATTGTCCGCGCGGATGGCGCGCACGAAGGCCAGCCCGTCCATATCCGGCATTTCGATGTCGGATATGATGGCGTCAAACATCCGACCGCCTTCTCGCAGCGCCAGTGCACGGGCGGCGTCAGGCACAGCGGTGACGGTGTAGCCAGCACTTTGCAGCACCGGCACAAGCATCTGTCGGAAGAAATCACTGTCTTCCACCACCAGCAGTCGACGACCTTCATCTTGTAGAGTGGTCGCGGCCTGGTCGAACCAACCTGGCTCGGCGCGGGTGAGCCAGACGGAGGTGTCGATCACGTCGGTGGCGCGACCTGCGACCACGGCGGTACCCAAGATGCCGTCGCGGGCATGGGCGAGTTCGATGTGCAGTCGGTCTTCAACCACATCGACGATCTCATCGACCACCAGCCCCATGCGGCGTTCGCTGCCGCCATTGGTGGCATGGTCGGTGAAGACCAGCACCGGCACCTCCTCGCGTGCCGGGTCGATCTCGCCGCCCATCGGCAGCAGTCGCATCAGGCGGCCGCGATATTGTGTCACCGGCTGGCCGGAGGCGAATTCAATCCGGGTGCGCGGTAGCTGTTCGAGGCGGGCGACGAGGCTGAGTGGGACGGCCTTGAGGCCAAGATCACCCGCACGGAAGAGCAGCATCGCCACACGTTCGGTATCGGCGGCGACGCTGGAGATGGTTGGCAGACGGGCCGATTCGCGATCTTCGCTGCTGTCGGCCACACCGCTGGCACGGGCGATGCCGTTGGGATCAAGGATCATGATCACCGAGCCGTCACCTAGAATGGTGTTGCCGCTGAACATGCCGATGTGCCGCAGCACTGGTGCAACCGGTTTGACGACGATTTCCTCGGTGTCAAATACCCGATCAACGATCAACCCAAGTTGTGCGGCTCCAACTTGGGCGACGACGATGGTGGAGGCGGTGTCGGTGGCCGTGGCGACCGTCTCGCTGGAGGCAGGTTGCAGGCCGAGCAGGCGATCAAGATTAACCAGCGGCAGCAGCCGCTCACGCAGCCGCAGCACCGGTGTGTCGTTGATGCGTTCGATGACGCTTTCCGATTGCGCTTCGCCGGCCAGGATGTCCGATCCGGCCCGTGCGCGCACCAGTTCGACGACGCTGATTTGCGGAATGGCAAATCGTTCGCCTCGGCTTTCGACGATCAGGGCGGCGACAATGGCCAATGTGAGCGGGATCTTGATGGTGAACAGCGTGCCGGCACCGGGGCGGCTTTTCAGTTCGATAGTGCCGCCGATTTTCTCAATATTGGTCTTCACCACATCCATCCCGACCCCACGCCCGGAGACGGCGGTGACGGCGGCGGCGGTGGAGAAGCCTGGGTGGAAGATGAAACGCTGAATGGCATCGTCGCTCATCGCGGCCAATTCGGCGTCGCTGGCGAGGCCCTTCGACAGCGCTTTCGCCCGGATTTTGTCCACGGGCAGGCCGCGCCCGTCATCGTTGATCTCAACGACGATGTGGCCGCCTTCGTGAAAGGCGTTCAGGGTAATCCGCCCGTTCTCCGGCTTGCCGGCGGCGCGGCGCTCGGCGGGCGTTTCCAGGCCGTGATCGCCGCTGTTGCGCACCATATGGGTGAGCGGGTCTTTGATCAGTTCCAGCACCTGCCGATCCAGCTCGGTCTCGGCACCGCGCATGACCAGGTCGATTCGTTTTCCGAGTTCGTGCGATAAATCGCGCACAATGCGGGGCAGCTTGTTCCAGGCGATCCCGATTGGCTGCATGCGCGTTTTCATCACGCCTTCCTGCAGATCGGAGACCAGATGCGACAGGCGCTGCAGTGGGCCGGTGAAGCCAGCGTTTTCCTGACTGCGGGAGAGTTGGAGCAACTGGTTGCGGGTGAGCACCAACTCGCTGACCAGCGTCATCAGATTTTCCAGCACATCCACCCCCACCCGGATCGTCTGCCCGGCGAGAGAGGATTCAGCTGCGACCTGATCGGAAGGTGCTGCCTCGACCTGTGGCAGGGGAGCAGGTTCGGGCTCGGGCTCGGGGTGCAGCAGTTCGGTTGTGGTGTACTGCTCTGGTTTGCGCGTGCGGGCAGTGTTGGCGCCGACGGTTTCCTGTGGCGGCGGCGTGCGGCCTTCGTAGATGGCGTCCAACTCGGCGATCAGGGCGCTATCGTCGCCCTCCGGCTCGGCGGCGGTGGTCTCCAGCCCTAGGACGATCAGTTTGATGCGATCGAGGGCTGCCAGGACCGGGGTGATCAGGTCCGGTGTGACGTTCAATGCGCCATCGCGCACCTTGCCGAGCACGTTTTCGGCCGCGTGCGCCACTTTCTCCAGGCGGACGAGGCCAAGAAAGCCGCAAGTGCCTTTGATGGTGTGCACAAGCCGGAAGATCAGGCCAAGGGTGGCGGCGTCCCCCGGCTCCTGCTCCAGGCGGACCAAAGCGAGGTCTGCCTCCGCCAGGCTTTCGTTCGTCTCGGTCAGGAAATCCGTCAGCAGATCGTCCATCACTTCGTCCATACCTTGTTTGTCCGCCAATGGCGGGGAGAACACGATGGGCGCAGCTTGGCGTGAGGAGACGAATAAATTGTTAAGATTGGCTGAGATTCAGTCGAAAGAGATCAGCAGCGGCGGTATAAAATCCGCTTGCGGGCCGAGTAGCAGGCGCAGCTTCATGCCCGAACTGTGCGCCATGAGAACAACAAGCGGGCCGAGTACGCCACGCGGCCCCTGGTCGGCGGCGTTTTCGAGGGCGCTGACGGGTGTGGCCAGATGCGCCGCGAAGCCGGCGGGCCATGCGGCGCGAGGGCCTGCGAGGTGCAGCACGAACTCTTTCTCGCCGGATTGTTGGAGCGCCATCGTGCCCTCACCGGCCAGACACTCCACGCCGAGCATACCCAGGCAGAGCAACAGTGAACTGACCGGACCGGGCAGGGCGACATTGTCTGCCGGAAGGACGAGATCGATCTGCACGCGGCGTGGGCGGGGCAGGGCGGCCAGCAATGGGTGCAACTCAGCACGTGTGACGGCCTGTTCCGCCGGACCGAAAGCCACGCGCAGCAGGCGCAGACGGTCATGCAGCGCCTGCGAGGCTTCTTGTGCCACCCCCAGTGCTTCCTGCGTCGAATCGGGGTCTTGCGCCGCCAATTCCAATGCACCGCCGAGGCTGCCGACAGCGCCGGCCAGATCATGGCAGAGCCGAGCGGCCAGCATATGCGCCAGACGCACGGCGTAGTCTGGTCCAGACGGTGGAATCTGGTTGTGGTCGTCAGTCACGGGCAGCATATCCTCTGACAGCCTGCCGACTTGGCAGTACAGTTGCATCTTCATCGTGCCACGCCCCGCGTGCGCTGCCGAATGGGAACATCCACATGCCGGACAACGACAAAGCCTCCGCAGGCTTCGGCCAAGCCAATCGCCCATTCGTCTCTGGAGTGGAGCCGGGCCAGTTTGTACGCCACCCAACCCAACCGGATTGGGGCGATGGGCAGGTGCAATCGGTGATCGGCAGCCGCATCACCGTCAATTTCGAGCATGCGGGTAAAGTTCTGATTAATGCGCTGGTGGTCAATCTTCAGATTGTCGGTTGATCTCCCCCCTTGCGCTGTCCGCCTTGGCGCGCAACATGAGGGCAAGGAAGCATCACAACGCCATGATTGATCCCTTCGGTCGCCCTGTCACCTATCTGCGCGTCTCGGTTACAGACCGGTGCGACCTTCGCTGTGTCTATTGCATGGCAGAGGACATGACATTTCTGCCGAAGCCGGATCTGCTGACGCTTGAGGAAATGGAGCGTCTGTGCGGCGCGTTCATCCGCCTTGGCACGGACAAGATCCGCATCACCGGTGGCGAGCCGCTGGTGCGACGCGGGGTGATGACGCTGTTCCAAGGACTCGGCGCGCGTCTGGGCCAGGGTCTGCGCGAATTGACGCTGACCACCAATGGTTCGCAGCTTACCCGCTTCGCCCATGACCTCGCACAAGCAGGCGTGCGGCGGGTGAATGTAAGCCTGGACACGCTCGACCCCGCCAAATTCGCCGAAATCACCCGCTGGGGTCGGTTAGACAAGACGCTGGACGGGATTTTCGCCGCCCAGGATGCCGGGCTGGCCGTGAAGATCAACGCGGTGGCGATGAAGCACGTCAATGAGGGTGAGATCGATCAACTGGTCGCATGGTGCGGTGAGCATGGTTTTGATCTCTGCCTGATCGAGACGATGCCGATGGGCGAGATTGAGGCGCAGCGGGCGGATCAGTATCTGCCGCTGTCGATGGTGCGCGCCCGATTGCGCAAAAGCTGGACGCTGACGCAGACCGATTATGCCACCGGCGGCCCGGCGCGGTATTACGACGTGGCGGAAACCGGCCAGCGGGTGGGCTTCATCACACCGATGACGCATAATTTCTGTGAGAGTTGCAATCGCGTGCGCCTGACCTGTACCGGCACGCTCTATATGTGCCTCGGCCAGAACGACGCCGCCGAATTCCGCGCCATCCTGCGCGATGGGGCGAGCGAGGAGGAGCTTGAGGCGGCAATCCGCGAGGCGATTTCACGCAAGCCGAAAGGCCATGATTTCATCATCGACCGCACCAGCGGAGCGCCGGTGGTGCCGCGTCATATGAGCGTGACCGGCGGCTGATCCGTCCCTTTCGCACGCCTCTGGTATCCTGAAATTTATAGGTGCAAGCTGCCTCCTTCTGCGGGGGAGGACGGAATGGGGAGCCTTGCTCTTCTCGACCTGATGGGCGGGGTGGCGCTGCTGCTATGGGGCCTGCACATGGTCCATAGCGGTATTGTGCGAGCATTCGGCGCGGACCTTAGGCGCTTTCTGGCCTATGCCCTGCGCAACAGGTTCGCGGCGTTTCTCGCCGGCATTGTCGTCACCGCCATTTTACAGAGCAGCACGGCCACCGGGTTGATGACAGCGTCGTTCGTCACCGGCGGCTCGGTGGAGTTGGTGCCGGCATTGGCGATCATGCTGGGGGCCAATGTGGGCACCACGCTGATTGTGCAGGTGCTGTCGTTCAATGTCTCGGCGGTGGCGCCGCTGCTGTTTCTGATTGGCGTGGTGGCCTTCAAGCGCGGTGGGCAGACGCGCACGCGCGATTTGGGGCGGGTGGCGATCGGCATCGGGCTTATGCTGCTGGCGCTGCATATTTTGCTCGACACGCTGGCCCCTGCCGAACAGGCCCCTGCCGTGCGGATGCTGCTCTCGGCGGTGACGGGGGATTCGATCCTGTGCGTGCTGATCGCCGCAGCGCTGACATGGGCCGCGCATTCAAGTGTGACGGTGGTGTTGTTGGTGATGTCGCTGGCCTATTCCGGCTTCGTGACACCGGAGGCGACGTTGGCGCTGGTGCTGGGAGCGAATCTGGGCAGTGCGCTCAACCCGCTGGTCGAGGCGAGCCATGCGGGCAATCCGGCCAGCCGTCGTCTGCCGTTGGGAAATCTGCTCAACCGGTTGGTGGGTTGTGCGCTGGTGCTGCCGTTCCTGGGGCCGATTGCCGCCCTGTTGCAGCACTATGAGCCGAATCGGTCGCGTCTGGCGGCGGATTTTCACACTGCGTTCAACCTCGCCATGGCGCTGCTGTTCATGCTGCCGTTGCGCCCGCTGGCGACGTGGCTGATCCGTCATCTGCCGGAGAAGGTGACGGCCAATGATCCGTCCGCCCCGCTGTATCTCGACGAAGCCTCGCTGGAGACGCCCACGGTGGCGCTGGCCTGTGCGGCGCGGGAGGTGCTGCATATGGGCGATATCGTGGAGAGCATGCTGCGCAAATCCATCATCGCGCTGTCCACCGATGATCGGCGGCTGGTCGGCGAGATTGGCCGGATGGACAATGCGGTGGATCGGCTGGATGAGGCCGTGAAGCTCTATGTGACGCGGCTGACGCGGGAGAGCATGGGCGAGCGGGATGGCCATCGGGCGATGGAGATTGTCTCATTCTCGATCAATCTGGAGCATATCGGCGATATTATCGACAAGAACCTGATGGAATTGGCCGCCAAGAAGATCAAACGTCGGCTATCGTTCTCACGCGAGGGGGCGGCGGAGTTGGAGGCGTTTCATCAGGAGGTGGTGGACAATCTGTCGTTGGCCTTCGGGGTGTTCATGTCCGGTGACGTGGTGATCGCGCGCAAGTTGATCGCCGAGAAGGCGCAATTGCGCACCGCCGAGTTACACGCCGCCGAACGGCATTTGGCGCGGTTGCGCGATGGGCGGCCGGAGAGTGTGGAATCGAGTTCGCTGCATTTGGATGTGTTGCGCGATCTGAAGCGCATCCATTCCCATATCTGTTCGGTGGCCTATCCTGTTCTGGAACGCGCCGGTGCGTTGCAGGCCAGCCGGTTGAAGGTGGTGGGCGGCATCGAAACCCTGGAAGGTATGCCCTGACCGATGGCCCTTGTTCTGCGCCCCCCCAAGCCGGGCGATCTTGGCTGGATTTTGCATCGGCAGGCAGCACTGTATCATCAGGAATATGGCTGGGATTGGCGTTTCGAGGGGCTGGCGGCGGACATCCTCGGCAAGTTCGTTGCGGAATTCGAGCCGCAGCGAGAAGCCGCCTGGGTGGCGGAGTTGGATGGTGCCATCGTGGGTTCGGTGTTTCTGGTGCAAGGCGATGCACCGGATATCGGCAAGCTGCGCCTGCTCTACGTGGAGCCAAGCGCGCGCGGGCTCGGGATCGGTGCTCAACTGGTCGATGCCTGTATCGCCCGTGCCCGTGAGATTGGCTATCGGCGGCTGGTGCTGTGGACCAATGATATTTTGACAACAGCGCGGCGGATTTATCTCGCGCGCGGCTTTGTGCTGGAGGCGCAGGAGCGGCATCACTCCTTCGGGCATGATCTGGTTGGGCAGTTTTGGAAGCTTGAACTTTAGCCGGGTGCCCAGCCGGTCAGCATCGCCACCCGAAGATTCATATCCAGGCCGCCCGCGTCGTCAACCATCCGGCTGAGGGCCATCGGAAACAGCACGCGCGGTGGCACATGGCGGCTGCGCACGGCAATGGCGTTGCTCTCACCTGCCGCTTGCAAATCGCGCAGCAGATTGAACGGGGTGGCGTAGCGCAGGGCGATATCGTCGCCATCGGCCACTGGCAGTGTGAACCCGGCACGTTGCAGCAAGGCCGCACCATCGCGCAGTTCGGGGAAGGGGGCGACGCGCGGGGAAGCGCCGCCGGAGAGTTCGGCTTCCGCCTCGGTCAGCGCTGCGCGCAGGCGGCCAAGCGTGTCGAGCACCGGCAGCGAGGCGAGGAACAGGCCGTCAGGCTTCAGCGCCATGCGCAATTGGATCAACGCGCCCGGCAGATCGTTGACAGCGTGCAGCGACAGATTGGCCACCACCAGATCGAAACTGCCCGAGGCAAAGGGAAGGAATTCCTCGTCGGCCGCCACCGCCAGCCCGCCATTGCGTGCGGCCATGGCGGGGGAGAGGTCGCAACTGATCGTCTCAATCCCGCGCGCCCGCAGCAGCGGGGCGACAACGCCGCGTCCGCCGACATCGAGGGCGTGGGTGAATTGGTGTGTGGTGTCTTCCAGCCGGTCGAGCAGACGTTCGGCCACCTCCTGCAGCACCGGGGCGACCCGATCAACATGAGGGGCCGCGCGGTTGCGGTGGCGGCGGAGGGCGGGGCGGTCGAAGATCATGGCGCTCATTTACGCCGATGTGACGCGGTATTGGCTTTGTGCCAAGCCCCTGTCTGTTCCAATATGGCGGATGCGTACCAAATGGGTAAAATCGCTGGGCCGAGCGGTGCTCGATGTGCTGCTGCCGCCGCAATGCCTGCTCTGTGAGCAGGTGGTCGAAGCACCGGGCCAGTTCTGCGTGGAGTGTTTCTGTGAGGTCAGTTTTGTCAGCGCGCCGTTTTGTCCGCGCTGCGCGGTGCCACTGGCCTATGCCAATCAGGCGATCCACGGTGTTTGCCCGCGTTGTGCGACCGCACCGCCGGTGTGGCGACAGGCGCGGGCGGCGCTGCGCTATGATGCGCAGTCCAAGCGGCTGATCCTGCCGTTCAAACACGCCGATCGCACCGACCTGGCGGGTCCGTTGGCCGCGATGATGGTGCGCGCCGGGGCGGATGTGCTGGCGGGGGCCGATCTGCTGGTGCCGGTGCCGTTGCATCCCTCCCGCCTGCGGGCGCGGCGCTACAATCAGGCGGTGTTGCTGGCACGGCAGATTGCGCGGCGCACCCATGTGGAGCTGTTCCCCGATGCCCTCGTCCGCCTGCGCGCCACAGCGCCGCTGGGTGAGTTGGGGGCGGTGGCGCGGGCGGAGGCTGTGGCGCACCTCTTTGCCCCCAGGCGGGGTGCCGGCATGCGTCTGGCTGGGCAGAATGTGGTGTTGATCGATGACGTACTGACATCCGGTGCAACGGCCACCGAATGTTGCCTCGCCTTGCAGGCCGCAGGTGCCGCGCAGGTCGATCTTCTGGTGGCCGCACGAGTGCCAGATCCGCGTCTGCGTTGAGGCGGCAGGGCGGTGTGGGGGCTTGCGCTTTGCACCAGACGATCCGATTTCCTCTCCAGATTGTTTTGCATCGGGGGCGGTATGCCGCAGGTTGTTATCTACACGCAGGATTGGTGCCCGTATTGCGTGCGTGCCAAGCAGTTGCTGACGAAAAAAGGCGTGGCGTTCGAGGAAATCGACGCGCCGTCGGGCACGGCTGCGCGTGAGGACTCGTTCAAGCGCACAGGCCGCACCTCGGTGCCGCAGATTTTCATCGCTGGCCGGCATATCGGCGGCTGCGACGATCTGGTGGCGCTGGAGCGGTCTGGCAAGCTGGATGCGCTGCTGGCGACCGCGTGATCGCGCTTGTGCGTTGCAGGCATGGGCGTGCAGGCTCTATCACTGTGACAGAACCATGAAGACCGGGCCGGAAGGATGATCCACTACACCCTCGTTTGCAGCCATGCGCATGAATTCGACGGCTGGTTTCCCAGTTCCGCCGGCTTCGATGCACAAGCGGCGCGTGGGCTGGTGGAATGTCCGGTCTGCGGCGACAAATCAGTCTCGCGCGGGCTGATGGCACCGGCGATTCCGGCCAAATCCAACGCCCGCCCCGATCCTGTCGCCGTCCCGGTCTGCGAGCCCGCCGAAACGCCGGCGGTGGTGGAGCCGCCTGCGCCGAATGTGGCGATGGCGGGCGCGCAAATGCCAGATCAACTCCGCGCCGCGTTGCAAAAGCTGCGTGCCGAGGTTGAGCGCAATTGCGAAGACGTCGGCAATGCGTTTGCCGATGAGGCGCGGCGAATGCATCGCGGCGAGAGCGCACACCGTGCCATCTATGGCCAGACCACCGAGGCGCAGGCCGAAGAGTTGCAGGATGAGGGCGTGCCGATTACGATGATCCCGTGGGTGGCACCGGCAGATGGCTGAGGCTAATCTTTCCGCGCCGCGGCGAGGTAGTTCACCGACAAATCCCGGCTTTCAAACCACGAGTTGCGCAGCGGATTGAAGCTCATCCCGGCGGTTGCCACCGGGCGCAGACCGGCCTGCCGCATCAGCTGCGCCAATTCCTCGGGCGGGATGAATTTCTGCCAATCATGCGTACCCACCGGCAGCATTCGCAGCACATATTCCGCCCCCAGCTTCGCGGTCAGATAGGAGCGGCGCGTGCGGTTGAGGGTGGACATCACCAGCACCCCGCCCGGCTCCAGCAAATCGGCCAGCATGACCACGAATGCGGCCGCATCGGCGACATGTTCGATCACTTCCAGCGCCGTAATCGCCTGAAAACGCACCCCTTCGGCGATCAGCGTCTCGGTGCTGCCAACGCGATAGGCGAGCGGCAATTCCTGCCCTTCAGCGTGCGCCTCAGCCGCTGCGATGCCGTCGGCGGAGGCGTCGAGGCCGGTGACTGTATGGCCGCGTTTGGCCATCGCCTCTGAGACCAGCCCCGCGCCACAGCCGACATCGAGCAGCCGCACCGATCCCGGCAACACCGCGCGGATCTGACGATCCGCCCAATCGCAGCGCAGCGGATTCATCGCATGCAGCGGTGCCATCGGCCCGCGCGGGTCCCACCATTGGGCTGCCAATGCCCCGAATCGGGCGACTTCATCGGCCACCACAGAATTGCTCACGTCTGCCCCTCCGAATCCAACGCCTCACGCAGGGCATTGGCCAATTCACTTTGCCGGTATGGCTTGCCCAGCATCCGAACTTGCCCAATCCCGGCATGCGGGCGGTCGGCAAATTCGGCAAAGCCCGAGGTGAGCAGCAATTTCAGCCCCGGACGCAGGCGCTTGGCTTCCTGTGCCAAGCCGAAGCCATCTATCCCACCGGGCATGACCACGTCACTGAACATCAAGTCTATTTTGCGGTCGCTGGCCAATATTTCCAGCGCCTCCAGCGGTTCACGCGCTTCAAGCACGTCATAGCCAAGTTGGACCAGCAGGTCAGTGGTGATGTAGCGCACCGCCTCGTTGTCTTCGACGACGAGAATGCTCTCCGGCCCGCCAACGATTTCCGCCGGCACCGTCCAGACCGGTTCCGCCTCCACCTGCCCCTCGCCGCGCGGCAGATGCAGGCGGAAGACGGTGCCTGCGCCGAGCTTGCTGTCCACTGCGATAAATCCGCCGGATTGACGGATAAAGCCGAACACCATCGACAGACCAAGCCCGGTGCCGTGGCCCTCTTTTTTGGTGGTGAAGAAAGGTTCAAATATCCGATTGACCACATCTGGCGGCATGCCGGTGCCGGTATCGGCCACCTCGATCATGACGTAATCGCCCGGCACCACATCCGGACGCGCGCGCACCTCGCTGTGGCTGACATGAACATTGCGGGTGATGATCGCCACCTTGCCGCCCAAGGGCATGGCGTCGCGTGCGTTGGTGGCCAGGTTGGCAATGGCCGTCTCCAACCGCGTTGCATCGGTGTTGACTGGCCAGATATCTTCGCCGAGTTCGAGGGCCACCGTCACGCGCTCGCCCAGCATGTGGTCGAGCAGGTCGGCGATGGAGCGAATCCAGGTGTTCACGTTGATCTGTTGCGGTGCCAGCGTTTGACGTCGGGCGAAAGCGAGCAGTTGCGAGATCAGATTGGCGCCGCGCAATGACGCCTGCAAAGCGCGGGAGGCATGGTCGCGAACCTGATCCTCATCGGCGGTGCGGCCGAGCAGATATTCCAGATTGAGCGAAATCACCGCGAGAAGATTGTTGAAATCATGCGCCATGCCGCCGGTGAGATTGCCGATGGCTTCCATTTTCTGGGCATGCACCAACTGCATTTCGGCCAAACGGCGCTCGCCGACATCCGAATACGTCGCCACCCAGCCGCCATCCGGCATGGGTTGGTGCGATACGGCAAGTGCCCAGATTGCGCCTTCGCGTTTGGCTTCGGCCATCGAGCCTTCGACGAAGAAGCCGCCGGGGCGGTGTTCCTGGATCAGATTGCGTTGGCCCACATACAGGCGCTGCACCAGATCGGCATCGCAGCCGCCATTGCGGGCGATGTCGCCGAATAATTCGTCATACGGCATGCCGGTCTGCGGCATCGGGATGCCGAACAGCGTGCGGAATTGTTGGTTGCAGACGATCAGCCGACCATCGGCACCGACCATGCACAATGCCTGCGACATGTTGTTCAAGGCGGCGTCGAAGCGGGTGTTTTGCTGTGCCAATTCGCGGTCGCGCGCCTGCATGGCGCGGTTTTGCTGTTGGATTTCCTCGGCTGCCCGTCGGGTTTCGTGGTTGGCGATGCCAAGCTCAATGCCCGTGCGGCGCAAATCGGTGACGAGTGAGCCCATATTTTGATGCGCGCGGCTGAGCATGCGATTGTTCAACGCCAGCACGACGATCAGCACCAGACACGCCACCAACAGGGCGACCTGCAAGCTGGAGAACAAATATTGCAGCCGGCGCAGCTGCTCCACGTCGCGGGCGGCCATATCGCCTCCGGCATCGTGTGCCGCCCCCGCCAATTCCGACATCGGCGAGGCGAGGTCACTGAACATGCGCGCCAGTTTGAGCGCGACGCCAGGTTCGCCGGCGTGATCGATCAGTTTGTCGCCTGCCTGCATCGTGGCGCGCAGCTTGGCTAAAATCGAGGCGAGTTCTGGGTCGCTGGCGATCAGCTCACCTGCTTCACCATTGGCGAGCACGGTCATGCGGCTGGCGACGATATCATAGCGGATCTGCGCCTGACTCGGGTCGGCGTTCGGTCCGGCGGCGGCGAGTTCGGCCAGGGCGGACTCGAGTTTGGCCACCTCAAGGGCCGCCTGGCTTGTCACCCAGGTGGTGTTGTAGCGCGAGATGACGCCGAATTCGTATTGGCGATCGCGAATCAGCACGGCCAAATAGACGCTCGCCGCGACGATCACGGCAATGGCCAGCCCCAGGAAAACCGAGAAGGCACGCGCCTGCCACCAGGGAACCTGTGACGGAGCGGAGTCTACGTCCAGAGGGATGAGAGGACGGTTCATCGCCGCCGTCTCACCCTTTATTTGATGACGAACTGCGCCACCTGCCATGCTGACCGACCATAATATTTTTGCTGCTTCAGTTCTGGGTCGCTGTCGTAGTTATAAACCACAAATAGCGGACCTTTTTCGCGGATGCTCATGTAATTGCCGTTCCGCTTCAGAGCGAGAATTGGCTTGTACTGTGCAAAATCGGCAATCGGAATATCGGTGTGGTAGTCATTCAGGGCGATGGCCTGTGCGGTATCGCCCGAAGCCCCGACAGCGGCCATCAAAGCGCTCATCAACGGCCCTTCAAAGGTGACGGCATCGTTGTCCCACTTGGTGTGGGTGGTAAATTTTTGCATGCCCAGACCTTCGAGCATATCACGGTCAAACACTGCGGTATCGCCGACATTGGTGATCGAAATTTTGCCGGAAATCGTCAGAATCGGTTTGTCGCCGGGTTTGGGTAAAGCCGCCAGTGCTGAACGACTGGTCATCATGCCAGCAGCCACAAGAAAGGCGGCGCTGCGGCCGAAGGCGCGGCGCGTAGGATGGAAGGCAGTCATGTCATCGGTCTCCACAGATTGCGGGCAACTGGGTATATGTATCTTGCACTGAAAACTTTCGAAGCGATACCGGGTCGTTGATCAAGTCATTGTTGCCCTCGCAACGGCCCCGCCGCTTGCCTGCGGCCTCTGGCGGCGTTATGCAGCGGCACTTTGCTCCGGCGTGGCGCGCCGATTTCCCGCCAAAAGTTTCCCAAGGGTTTCCATGTCTCGCATCGTGATGAAGTTCGGTGGCACATCGGTCGCCGATCTGGACCGTATCCGCAACGTTGCACGCCGAGTCAAGCGTGAGGTTGACGCTGGCAACGAGGTGGCTGTCGTCGTCTCCGCCATGTCTGGCGTCACCAACCAATTGGTTGGTTACGTCGACTCGCTCTCTAAGCTGCATGATCCGCGTGAATATGACGCGGTGGTGGCCACGGGTGAGAACGTCACCTCCGGCCTGCTCGCGATCGCGCTGCAGGAATTGGGCGTCAAGGCGCGCTCCTGGCAGGGCTGGCAAATTCCGCTGCGCACGGATGACGCCTTCGGCAAGGCCCGCATCGAAGGTGTGGATGGCAATCTGCTGATCGAGCGTATGCAGGCCGGTGAGGTCTCGGTGGTGGCTGGCTTCCAGGGCATCGGCCCGGATAACCGGATTGCCACCCTCGGACGTGGGGGCTCGGATACCTCGGCGGTGGCACTGGCGGCGGCCGTGAAGGCGGATCGTTGCGACATCTATACCGATGTCGATGGCGTCTACACGACTGACCCGCGCATCGTGCCGCGTGCGCGCAAATTGCCGCGCATTGCTTATGAAGAAATGCTCGAACTCGCCTCGGTCGGTGCCAAAGTTCTCCAGACACGTTCGGTGGAACTTGCCATGAAGGAGCGCGTGCGGGTTCAGGTGCTTTCCAGTTTTGCAGAAGCAGATGGCGGCGATTTGCCGGGCAGTCTGGTGGTGGATGAGGACGAGATCGTGGAAAAGGAAATCGTGGCGGGCATCGCCTATTCGCGCGACGAAGCGAAAGTGACCATCCGCCGGGTGCCGGATCGTCCGGGCATTGCGGCGAGCATTTTCGGGCCGTTATCCGATGCCGGGGTGAACGTGGACATGATCGTGCAGAACACCTCTGCCGACGGCACCACCGACATGACCTTCACCCTCAGCCGCACCGATCTGCCGCGTGCGCAGGTGGTGATGGAAGAGAACAAAGAGAAGCTCGGCTACACCGAGATTCTGACGGACTCCAATGTTGCCAAGATCTCTGTCGTCGGCGTGGGCATGCGCAGCCATGCCGGTGTTGCCGCGACGATGTTCAAGACGTTGGCCGCCAAGGGGATCAACATCGAAGTGATCTCCACCTCGGAGATCAAGGTCTCGGTGCTGATCGGCGCTGAATATACCGAACTCGCGGTGCGCGCCTTGCACACCGCCTATGGATTGGACGCAGCCTGATATGACCCCTCGCCAGCGCCTCGACTCCCTCTGGTCGCGCGGTACCGCGTTTCTCGGCACCGAATACGCCATTCTCGGTGGCGCGATGAGTTGGGTGAGTGAGCGCAATCTCGTGGCCGCCATCTCCAATGCGGGCGGCTTTGGCGTGATCGCGTGCGGCTCCATGCCGCCCGCGTTGCTCGATGCCGAGATTGCCGCCACCAAGGCGCTGACGAACAAGCCGTTTGGCGTCAATCTGATCACCATGCACCCGCAATTGCTGGAGCTGATCGCGGTCTGTCATGCGCATCAGGTGACGCATATCGTGCTGGCCGGCGGCATTCCGCCCGGCCCTGCCGTGAAGGCGATCAAGGATGGCGGCGCGAAACTGATCTGTTTCGCCCCCGCCCTGGTGCTGGCCAAGCGCTTTGTGCGCACGGGCGTGGACGCGCTGGTGATCGAAGGCTCGGAAGCCGGTGGGCATATCGGCCCGGTGTCGCTGACGGTGTTGGCGCAGGAAATTCTGCCCTTCATCAAGGAAATCCCGGTCTTCGTCGCTGGTGGCCTCGGCCGCGGCGAGGCGATCCTGTCCTATCTGGAAATGGGGGCGTCCGGCGCACAGCTTGGCACGCGGTTCGCGGCGACCAAGGAAAGCATCGCGCATCCGAACTTCAAGAAGGCCTTCATCTCCGCCAATGCGCGCAACGCGCAGCCTTCCGTGCAGGTGGACGAGAATTTCCCGGTGATTCCGGTGCGCGGACTGGTCAACGAAGGCACCAAGCGGTTCCTGGCCTATCAGGTCGAGATGATCGCCAGCGTGGCCAAGGGCGAGCGCAGCAAGGAAGAGGCCCAGCTTCAGATCGAACATTTCTGGGCCGGCGCGCTGCGGCGCTCGGTGATTGAGGGCGATGTGGAGAATGGCTCGGTGATGGCCGGCCAATCGGTCGGCATGGTCACACGCGAGCAGAGTGTGGCCGAGGTGATCGCCGAGATCGTCGGCCAGGCCGAGGCGGCGTTGGCTGCCCGCGCCGCCTGATCAGCGCGTTGCCTGTTGCGCGGTGATGTCCGGCAGGCGAGCGGCCAAGGTGCTCAGCGTATCGGTGACGTTGCGCACAATCTGCACCCCCAGCCAGATCACCACGATCAATGTGGGCCAGGACAGCCAGAACGGCAGACCGTCGGAGCGGCGGTTGAGCATCTGAATACCTCCCCCAGAATCAGAGGCGGGAGTGTGCGCTGCCGGGCATAGGAATTCGATTGGTGCGGCGGCCGGTCTTTATAGGAAAATTGTAGGACCGGCTTAGGTGTTGCGGCCGAACAGCACCACGGCCGCGCCGATGACGCATAAAGCGGCACCGCCCAGATCCCAGCGATCCGGCCTTTGACCCTCCACCAGCCAGAACCAGAGCAGGGAGGTTGCGATGTAGATGCCGCCATAAGCCGCATAAGCCCGCCCGGCGAAGTTCTGCTCCACACGGGTGAGCAAGACGGCAAACAGCACCAGCGATGCCATTCCCGGCAAAATCCACCACACAGCCCGCCCCAGCCGCAGCCAAGCCCAGAAGGCGAAGCATCCGGCGATTTCGGCCAAGGCGGCGGCGGCATAGAAGGTCAGGCTGCTCATGCTGACATTCTATGCTGTGACCGGCGAAGTGAGGAGGTATTCCCGCACATATGCCGACATGGCGCTGGCGGATATGGCATCACATCATGTGCGGATTTGGGTGCTTCTGCGGGGTTTCGAAAATTGGAAATGTTTGGAAATGTCGATTGACTGGCGGCGACTCCGTTGAGGCCATAGTTTTGCCGTGACCGCCTGCAACATGAGAGCTTATGTCAACACCTCGCCGCTTGCTCGCCCGGCTGCGCAACCTGATGGCGCATCGCGATGCCCAATCCGGGGCAGGCGATCTGCTGGCCTTGGCGCGGCTGGTGGCTGCCGAACTGGTGAGCGAGGTGTGCTCGGTCTATGTTTTGCGTGGTGGCGATTCGTTGGAGTTGGCGGCCACTGAGGGGCTGCGGCCCGAATCGGTCGGGCGAACCCGCTTGCGAGTCGGTGAGGGGCTGGTGGGCTTGGCGGCGGCGTCTGGTGAGACGCTGAACCTGCCCGATGCGCAGAACCATCCGGCCTTTGCCTATCGCCCTGAAACCGGCGAGGATTCCTTTGCCTCGCTGCTGGCCGTGCCGGTGCGGCGGGCTGGGCGGTTGCTGGGCGTGCTGGTGGTGCAGAACCGTGCGCCACGCCGCTATGATGCCGAGGAGGTTGATGTCGTCGAGACGGTGGCGATGCTGCTGGCGGAATTGCTTGCCGCCACGCAGCCCGAGCGCAACGATTCCGGCCTCGCCGCCGCGCTGTCGCGCCGCTTTGCCGCCTCATCCCTCGCCCCCGGCATTGCCATCGGCCCGGTGATCTTGCCCAGCACCGGCCGGGTGCCGCAGCGTCTGCTCGCCGACGATCCGGACCGTGAATTGCAGCGTGTGGAGCAGGCATGGGAGCAGATGCAGCGCGGCATCGATCAATTGATCAGCGATCAGCTGCCGGCCACACAGGGCAAAAAGGCCGCTGACGCTGCGGCTTCGCGCGAGATTCTGGACGCCTATCGCCTGGTGGCGGGCGATGCGGGCTGGCTGAAACGGGTCAATGAGGCGATTCGCAGCGGTTTGTCGGCGGAGGCGGCTGTCTCGCGCGTGGCGGGCGAATTGCGCGATCGGATGCGGCGCATCACCGACCCTTATTTGCGGGAACGGCTGGCCGATTTGGAAGACATGGCCGGGCGGCTGCTCGACCATCTCAGTGGCGGGGCACCGCAGGAGGTGGTTGTAGCCGGGTCGATCCTGCTCGTGCGCCGCCTCGGTCCGGCCGAATTGCTGGATTGGCATGCCCGCGGCATTGGCGGTGTGGCGATTGAGGAGGGCAGTGCCAGCGGTCACGCCGCCATCCTCGCCCGCGCCCTTGGCATTGCGGCGATCGGCAGCGCGCGCGGTGTGTTGGAATACGCCAATCCTGGCGATGAGGCGGTGATCGATGCCGATGAGGGGCAGATCTTCCTGCGTCCGGCGCTGGAGTTGAAGCAAGGCTACATCTCCGCCATCGCCGCCCGCAGCGCCCGTCAAGCAGGTTGGGCCTCGCTGCGCGACAAGCCCGCGATGACAGGCGATGGCACGCGCATTCAGCTGATGCTCAATATCGGCCTCGCGATGGAGTTGGGCCAGCTTGCCACAACCGGGGCGGATGGCATCGGCCTGTTCCGCACCGAAATTGCCATGCTGGCGCGCGGCGCGGTGGTCGACACACCCGAGCAATCGGCGGTCTATACCCGCGTGTTCGACGATGCCGGTGAAAAGCCGGTCACGTTCCGCACGCTGGATCTGGGGGGCGACAAGTTGCTGCCGGGCAGCCCGACGCCGGAGGAGGAAAATCCGGCGATGGGGTGGCGGTCGCTGCGCATCGGCCTAGATCGCCCGGCGCTGTTGCGGCGTCAGCTGCGTGCGCTGCTGTTGGCGGCGGCGGGCAGGCCGCTCTCGGTGATGTTCCCGATGGTGGCAACGGTTGCCGAATTCCGCGCCGCCAAGGGGCTGTTGCTGGCCGAGGCCGCCCGTGTGCGCCCGGCCCCGAGCGTGTTGCGGGTGGGCACGATGCTCGAAATCCCGTCGCTGATGTGGCAATTGCCGAGCCTGTTGAAAGAGGCGGATTTCATCTCCGTCGGCACCAACGATCTGATGCAATTCCTCTTCGCCGCCGACCGTGGCACCCCGCAATTGGCCAACCGCTATGACGTGATTTCCCCGGCGGTGCTCGATCTGCTTGGGCAATTGCATGAGCAGGCGAGTGCGGCTGGGGTGGATGTGTCGATCTGTGGCGAGGCGGCCTCGCGCCCGTTGGAGGCGATTGCGTTTGCGGGATTGGGCTATACCTGCCTGTCGATGCCCGCTTCCAGCATATTGCCGATCAAGGCGATGCTGTCGGATTTGGATTTGACCAAATTCCGCCCCTATCTCTCCTCGCTGCGCCGCACCTCCGGCGGCTCCGCCAGCCTGCGCGAGCCGATTGCGGCCTGGGCGCGGGAGCATGGGGTGCGGTTTTAGAGTATGATGATCGAGGGTTGAAACTTGACCACCGCACGCCATCGCGGGGTTTGGCTGCATCGCGATGGATGGCTGCGCTGCGCGCGCCATGACGGATTTGGTGTGGGTATGTGAGATGAATCCTTGATCACCTCACCCCGTCATTGCGACGTTGCGGGCGATGACGGGGTTACACCAGCCCGAAATGCACCCCAATGGCGAACAGTGAGGCCATCACGCCAAGGGCACCGCCTGTGTAGCTGAGGAAGCGGCTGCGGGTGACGATGGAGACCGAGGCGAGCACGATGGCGATTTGCAGCGCGCCGGTGGCCGCCTCGTATTGATGATCCCGATGCCTGGCATGGTCGCGCAGCTCGGTTTCCTCCTTGGCGCGTTCGAGCAATTGCTTGCGGCCCTCGCCGCCTGTCGGATCATCGAGCAGACGATCGGCTTCGGCGCGCAATTTGGCCACGCGCTCATGGGCAGCGGCGTCGATGCCGGGAGTGCTGTCGATGGTGTCGGCGGCGGCGATCAGCACGCCTGCGCGGATGTTGCGGGCTTGCAGAAAGGCATAGGTGTCAGAGACGGTGACGTGGCCAGTGATGTAGGCGCTGGAGGCTGCCTTCTCGCCCATTTCCGCAAGCGCCAGACAGGCGGCCAAGGCGGCGATGACGACGGCCATTTGGCGGGGGTGGCGCTCGGGGTGGACGGAGCCGTGGCCGTGGCCATGCTCGCCGGATTCATGTGCCGCGTGCGCTGCATGTGCCGCGTGATGCGCGTGTTCCAGACCTTCCTGTGCGTGCTCCATTCCCACCGACATCCCGCACCCCATCTGCCACGATTGCGAACTCGTTGCAGTGCAATACTATAGCCTGCCCTGTAAGGCGAGATTGCCGGTATGGGATTGTGCTGAAAGCCTAAGATGGTGGGCGCGACAGGGATTGAACCTGTGACCACTCGCGTGTGAAGCGAGTGCTCTACCGCTGAGCTACGCGCCCATCTTAGGGAGCGGCGTGATAGGCCGGGAGGAATAAGGTGTCAAGCACCCGAATTCACTTCCAGCCCCGCCATGATGCGAAAACCCGATTCATCGACGGTGGCGATGCCAAGCTCCGCCGCTTTCTTGGCCTTCGAGCCCGCATCGGTGCCGAGGATGACCAGATCGGTCTTTTTCGACACGCTCTCGGTCACTTTGGCCCCCAGCCGCTCGGCAATGGCTTTGGCTTCCGGGCGGGCCAGCGTGGCCAGTCCGCCGGTGAAGACGATGGTTTTACCGGCCAGCGGCGAATCGGAGATTGCTTCGGGTTCGGCATCCTTGATCGTCAGCACGCCGGTCAATTCGTCCACGCGCGCGCGATTGCTGGCGACGGCGAAGAAATCGGCAAGCTCGGTGGCGATGGCGGGGCCGATGCGCAGGATGTTGCCCAACGCCTCGCGCGCCTCCGAGCCGATTTGCACGGCGAGTTCCATCTGCGCGCGCCAATGGGCCACGCTGCCATAATGCCGGGCGAGCAGGCGGGCATTCGCCTCGCCGATACGTCGGATGCCCAGCGCGTAGATAAACCGCTCCAGCGCGATTGTGCGGCGTTGTGCGATGGCGGCGATCAGGTTGCGCGCCGACAACTCGCCCCAGCCCTCACGCCCGAGAATCTGGTCTTCGCGCAGGCGGAAGATATCGGCGGGGGTGGCAATCAATTTGTCGGCGAAGAACTCGCGCACGGTCTTCTCGCCCAAGCCCTCGATGTCGAACGCACCGCGTGAGGCGAAATGGATCAGATGCTCCTCGGCCTGTGCCGGGCAGACCAGCCCACCGGTGCAGCGCCGCACCACCTCACCCGACGCGCGATGGGCGGGGGAGCCGCAGACGGGGCAGGTGGTCAATGGCACGAAGGGCGTGCTGTCCGGTCGATGGTCGCCGATGCGGGCGACGATTTGCGGGATGACGTCGCCTGCGCGCTGCAATTCCACCACATCGCCCTCGCGCACATCGAGCCGGGCGATTTCGTCCTCGTTGTGCAAGGTGGCGCGCGACACCAGCACGCCACCGACGCCGACCGGGGTGAGCCATGCCACCGGGGTGAGGGCGCCGGTGCGGCCGACCTGGATGTCGATTTTCTCCAGAACGGTGGTGGCGCGTTCGGCGGGAAATTTCCAGGCGATGGCCCAGCGCGGCGCACGGCCGACGAAGCCGAGGCGGGCTTGCAGATCGAGCGCGTCGATCTTGTAGACGACGCCATCGATGTCATAGGCCAGCCCGGCGCGTGCCGTGCCGACGCGGCTTTGAAAGGCGATGGCGGCTTCGGTGTTCGGCAATTGGGTGGAGAGGTCGTTGACGTCGAACCCCCAACCGCGCAGGCGCTCCAGATAGCCGTGATGGGTGGTGGCCACCGGCGCGCTGCACTCGCCCATCGCATAGGCGAAGAGCCGCAGCGGCCTTTGCGCCGTGATCGCCGCATCGAGTTGGCGCAGTGATCCGGCGGCGGCGTTGCGCGGGTTGGCGAAGATTTTCTGATGGGCGGCTTCCTGGGCGGCGTTGAGCGCCAGGAAGGCCTGCTTGTCCATGAACACCTCGCCCCGGATTTCGATCCGGGCCGGGGCAGGGCCGCGCAGGGTTTGCGGGATGGCGGGAATGGCGCGGATATTGGCCGTCACATCCTCCCCCTCGCTGCCATCGCCACGGGTGGCGGCGAAGGCAAGCTGGCCGTCGATATAGGTCAATGAGATCGACAGACCGTCGATTTTCGGCTCACCGACAAAGGCGAAGGGCTGGCTGGTGCCGAGGAAGCGCTGGGCGCGCTCGACAAAATCGGTGAAATCTTCCGCAGCGAAGGCATTGTCGAGCGAGAGCATCGGCACGGCGTGGCGGATTTTGGCAAAGCCGCCGGCGGGGGCGGCACCCACGCGATGGCTGGGCGAATCGGGGCGCACCAGATCGGGGAAGGCGGATTCGATGGCGGCGTTGCGACGGCGCAGCGCATCATACGCCGCGTCGGTGACGAGGGGCGCGTCTTGCTCGTGATAGGCGCGGTCATACTCTGCCAGCAGGGTGGCCAGACGGGCGAGTTCAACGGCAGCCTCAATCGGCGTGCCCGGCAGGGCGTCGCTCATACCGCACTCAGCAGACTGGCAGCCGCCGCACGTGCGGCGTCGGTGACGGTTTCACCTGCGAGCATGCGGGCAATCTCCTCCTGCCGTTCAGCGCCGTGCAAGACGTCCACACGGGTCTCGGCGTGGCCCGCATGTGCGAGCTTCGCCACCCGCCAATGCGTGGCCCCCCGGGCGGCGACCTGCGGCGAATGGGTGACGAGCAGCACCTGGACGCTCTCGGCCACCTTCGCCAGCCGATCCCCGACGGCGGCCGCCGTGGCACCGCCAATGCCGCTATCGACTTCATCGAAGACCAAACAGGGGACGGGCGAGCCACCGGCCAGCACCACTTTCAGGGCCAACAGCAGACGCGACAATTCGCCCCCCGAGGCAATCTTGCCGAGCGGGCCGGGCGTCTGGCCGGGGTTGGTGGCGATCAGGAAGCGCACATTATCGGCCCCGCTGGCGGACCAACCCGATTCGGCCACCGGATCGACGGCGACGACAAAGCGGGCGCGTTCCAGCTTCAGCGGCGGCAATTCGGCGGCAATCGCCCGTTCAAGACGGTGCGCGGCCTCGGTGCGGGCGGCGGAGAGGGTGGCGCTGCTGGACAGATAGGTGGCGCGCGCGGCCTCGGCGGCACGGATGAGGGCGGCCACATGCGCCGTGCCGGACTCCAGCGTGGTGAGGCGATGGCGGAAACTGTCGAGCAGGGCCGGCAGATCGCCCACCTGCACATTGTGTTTGCGCGCCGAAGCCCGCAGCGCGAAGAGCCGTTCTTCGGCCAGTTCGAGCAGTCGCGGATCGGCCTCGATATCGGCGGCCAGACGGGCGAGCAGATTTTCGGCCTCGGCCAATGCCTCCTCCGCCCGTTCGAGCGCGGCCTGGGCCGGGGCGGCCTCACTCGCTTCGCCGGAGCCGAGACGCTGCAACGCCCGGCTGGCGGCGCGCAAGGCGGCGGCCGGGCCTGCGGCGCGGCGGTCACGCGGGGTGAGTTCAGACAAGGCCGACGCCACCGCCTCCGCCCGCCTTTCGCCCTGTTGCAGGCGTTGGCGTTGCTCGGCGAGGGCTTCCTCCTCGCCAGGGATCGGTGCGAGGGTGGCAAGTTCGTCGGTGGCGTGACGCAGCCATTCCTCATCGCGCTGGGCGGCCTCGATGGCGGCCTCGGCAGCTATCAGGGCGGCCTGTGCCGTGCGCCATGCCTTGAAATCGGCGGCAACTTGGGTGCGCAAATCGGGATTGACGCCGGTGGCATCGAGAAGGGCGGTGTGCCCAGCCGGATCGGCGAGGCCCATCTGGTCGCCCTGGCCCTGCACCTCGACCAGCAATGCGCCGAGGCGCTTGAGCAGGGCCGCGCTGATCGGTTGATCGTTGACGAAGGCGCGCGAGCGACCATCGCGCCCGACCACGCGGCGGAGCACGATATCATCCTCGGCGGGAATGTCCTGCTCGGCGAGCAGCACGAAGGCGGGATGACCGGCGGGCGGTTGGAAAATCGCGGTCACGCTCGCCTGTTCGGCCCCGGCGCGCACCAGCCCCTGCTCGCTGCGCGCCCCCAAAGCGAGGCCGAGGGAGTCGAGCAAGATCGATTTCCCCGCCCCGGTCTCACCGGTGAGCACAGTGAGACCGCCAGCGAGGCTGAGATCGAGTCGTTCGATCAGCACCACATCGCGGATCGAGAGTGCTGCCAGCACGGGCCGTTCAGAAGATCGAAAGGACGTTGCGGCTGAACCAGCCCGGCTGCTCAACTCGCTTGCCCGTCGCATCGACAGCCGAGGCCTGACCGGCGGCGACAAGTTGGTCGTAGCTGTCCTTATACCACTCGCTGCCCGGATAATTGTGGCCGAGCACGGCTGCCGTCTTGCGGGCCTCTTCCGGCAGGCCGAGCAGCAGGTAGATTTCCGTCAGACGTTGCAGGGCTTCCGGCACGTGATTGGTGGTCTGGTAATCGTCCACCACACGCTGAAAGCGACCAATGGCGGCAGTGTAGAGCTTCTGGTTCTCGTAATATCGACCGATCTCCATCTCCTTGCCGGCGAGATGGTCGCGGGCGAGGTCGATCTTCAGCTTCGAGTCGCGGGCATAGGGGCTGTCCGGAAAACGGTTGACCACATCCTGCAATGCATTCATCGCATCCTGTGTGGTCTTCTGATCGCGCTCGATATCGGCGATCTGCTCGTAATAGCACAGAGCGCGCAGATAATAGACATAAGCGATGTCGCGGTTCACCGGGTGCAACTGAATGAAGCGGTCCAGAATTGGGAGGGCTTCGGCATACTCATTGCGCATATACGCTGAATACGCCTGCATCAACTGGGCGTTCGTGGCGTAAGACGAATAAGGATAAGCCTGTTCAAGATCCTTGAAGGTCTTGCCAGCGCTGGTGTAATTTTTGTTATTCATCTGGTCAACGCCAGTTGAATACAGCGTGTCCACCGGGATCGTCGATGGGTCAGGAGCTTTTTCCTGGTCCTCGAACAGCGAACAGCCGGTCAAGGCAAAGACGATCAGAAGCGGGGCCGCAAGGCGGGAAAGAAGCACGTCGGTCACCAATCGCTGGTTGGAGCCGCGTCTATAGCACAGCGCGGCGTGAGGCGAAGAGGGTGGGGTGAAATCTCCCGCACGGTATCACACCGCGCAGTAGCGTTCCTTGATCTCTTCATTGGCCAAAAGAGCACGCGCGGAGTCGACATGCACGATCTCGCCCTGGTCCATGATGTAGGCACGATCGGCAATGCCCAGTGCCAATTCGACATTTTGCTCGACCAACAGGATCGTGGTGCCCCGGTCGCGCAGTTTGGCGAACAGTTCGAACATCTCATCGACCAGCACCGGCATGATGCCTTCCGACGGCTCGTCGAGCATCAGCAATTTGGGGTGCGAGACCAGGGCGCGGGCAATGGCGAGCATTTGCTGCTCACCGCCGGACATGGTGATCGCGTCCTGATCGAGTCGCTCGGCCAGACGCGGGAAGGTTTCGGCAATCTCGGCGATGACATGCGCCTCTGAGGCCGCATGATGGGCAGCAAGCAGGCCGAGGCGGAGATTGTCGCGCACCGACATCCCCGGCACGATGCGCCGCTCCTCCGGCACGTAGCCCAAGCCCAGCCCGTTGCGTTTATGGGTGGGCAGTTTCAGCACGTCCTGACCGTCGAAGATCACCCGCCCCTCGGCGCGCCCGGTCAGCCCCATGATGGCGCGCAAGGTGGTGGTTTTGCCGGCGCCGTTGCGGCCGATCAGGCAGACGAGTTCGCCCCGGCGTACCTCCAGATCGATGCCTTGCAGAATATGGCTGCGGCCATACCAGGCTTGGAGCTTTTCAACCTTCAGCATCCGTCAATGCTCCCGTTGGCCGAGATAGACGCGCTTGACGGTGTCGTTGTGGCGAATGTCGTCCGGCGTGCCCTCGGCGAGCAATTCGCCGTGATGCAGCACCAGCAGCCGGTCGGAAATGCCCATCACCAGCTTCATCTTATGCTCCACCAACACCACGGTGCGCTCGCTGGCGAGTTTGACGATCAGATCCATCATCGCCTTGGTCTCCTCCGGCGACATCCCGGCTGTCGGCTCGTCGAGCAGCAACAGGCGCGGATTGGCGGCGAGCGCCATCGCGATTTCGAGCGCCCGCTGTTCGCCATGCGCCATCGTGCCCGCCGCGCGGAGACGGCGATCGGTCAGGCCGACGGTTGCCAGCAGGGCGTCGGCTTTGTCGGCCAATTCCGGCAGGGAGCTGCGCGGCTGCCAGATTTGGTATCGCGACACCAGCGCCTGCAACGCCACGCGCACGTTTTCATGCACCGGCAATTGCGGGAAGACATTGGTGATCTGAAAGGATTTGGCGATGCCGAGGGCCGCGAATTTGTGTTGCGGCGTGCCGGTGATGTCGCGCCCCTCAAACACAATCCGGCCCTCGCTGGGCGGGAAGGCACCGGAGAGCAGATTGAAGAACGTGCTTTTGCCCGCCCCGTTCGGCCCGATGATCGAGGTGAGTTTGCCGCGCTGGAAATCCACGCTGATGCCGGACAGCGCCCGAAACGCGCCGAAGGTTCGGCCAACGCTCTGGGCGGAGAGGATGATGTCGCTCATCGGCCGCGCCCCATCAAAATCGTGCCCCAGATGCCGCGCGGGAAGAACAGCACGCAGGCGACAAAGGCGGCACCGACGAAAATCTGCCAATGCACCGTCCACAGCGAGACGAGATTTTCCAGCAACAGAAATATGCCCGCCCCCACAAACGGCCCGAAGAATGTGCCCATGCCGCCGAGGAGGGACATCATCACCACCAGGCCGGAATTGGAAATCGCCAGCGTCTCCAGCGGCACGATGGACAGGTGCAGCGCCTGCAACGCCCCCGCCAATCCGCAGAAGCCGCCGGAGAGGATGAAGGCGAGATAGCGCACCATCCGCACATGATAGCCGCAGGCGCGTGCGCGTGCCTCATTCTCACGCACCGCTTCCAACACCGCGCCGAAGGGCGAGGCGAGGATGCGCGAGAGCACGAACAGCGCCACCGCCACAAAGAACGCCACCACGTAGTAGCGCGTCAGCGGATCGACGAAATTGAGGGTCATGCCCGGCAATTGGATCGTCTTGAGGTCCACGCCGCGCAAGCCGTTCTCACCGCCGGTGAGGTCGGTGGCCTGATCGGCGAGGAAATACAGGCATTGCGCCAGCGCCAGCGTGACCATCGCGAAATAGATGCCGCGGGTGCGGATGGCGAAGGCGCCGATGGTGGCTGCAATCAGCATCCCCGCCAGCACTGAGCCAAGAATGCCGACATACCAGGGCAGGCCGAGCTTGAGCATCACCAAGCCGCAGGCATAGGCCCCACCGCCAAAGAGTGCCGCATGGCCGAAACTGAGCAGGCCGAGAGTGCCGAACAGCATGTTGAAGCCGAGCGCGAACAGCCCATAGATCAGGATGTTCACCGCGATTGCCTTGAACGGCATCAACAGCGGGAAGATGATCAGAAACGCGATGGCGAGGACGACGCGATGCTGTTTGCAGCGCGCGACCAGAAGCGGGTTCAACATCAGCTCATCAACCCCGCGCGTCCGAAGAAGCCTTGCGGCCGGATCAGCAGCACAATGGCCATCAGCGCAAAGATCGCCACCTGTGCGAATTCGGGGGCGACGAGAGACGTCATCGCCACCACCACCCCCACCAGCAAACCCGCCACCACCGCCCCCACCAGCGAGCCCATGCCGCCGACGACGGTGACAACGAAGGCTTCGGCCAAGATCGAACTGCCCATTTCAGGGCTGGCTCCCTGCAACGGCGCCGCCAGCAGGCCGGCCAGCGCCGCAAGCCCGGTGCCGATGCCGAATACCACCAACCAGACGCGGGCGACGTCGATGCCGAGGATGCGGACGATCTGCGGATCACGGGCACCGGCACGGATGATCAGGCCATAGGGCGTGCGTTCCAGGAACAGCCACAACGCCACCACCACCACAATCGCCACGCCGATGACGAATAGCCGGTAGGTGGGGAAATAGCCGATCATGATATCGGACGCACCCTGTAACGCATCCGGTGTGTCGAATGGCAGGCCTTGGGTGCCGAACAGAATGCGCACCATTTCCACCATGATATAGGACAGCCCAAAGGTGAGCAGCAGCGGATAATCGATGCCGCGTCCGTAGAGATGGCGGATCAGGAAACGTTCGCAGAGCAGCCCGAGACTGCCGACCAGCAAGGGCGCCAACAACAGGCAGAACCAGAAATTGACGCCGATGCTCAGCAGCAACACCCCGGCATAGGCCCCCAGCATGTAGAACGCGCCATGGGCGAAATTCACCACGGTCAGCATGCCGAACAGCAACGACATACCCAGCGCCAGCAGCACATAGATCGCGCCGAGGGCCAGGCCAGTGAAGAGCTGCAAGGCGAGCAGGTCGGGGGTGATGCCGTCCAAGAGTGCGATCCTCAAAAAATTAGGTCGTCATTGCGAGGCGTAAAACGACGAAGCAATCCCTCTAGCCATACGCATGGCTTGGGATTGGATGGATTGCTTCGTCGGTAAGCCTCCTCGCAATGACGAGAATTGGCTGAGGGCTTAAACGTGCCCTTCATCCTTGCAGCTCACCAGATTGTCGGCATTGGCCGCGTCGGTGGAGATGACGTTGAAGACGTCGTTCGGGTTGGCGCCCGCCGCCTTGCTCTCGATGATGAACACCGGCTGCACCGCCTGATGATCGCAGGCGCGGATTTCCTGCGGGCCTTTGTAGAAATCGTATTTCAGGCCTTCGAGGGCGGCGATCACCTTCGCCGTGTCGGTGCCACCGGCCCGACGCGCCCCTTCGAGAAGTGCCCGCACCCCGGCATAGCCGAGTGCGCCGTAATCGGACGGCACACGGCCCTCATTGGCTTTCCGGTAGCGATCGTTGAACGCTTTCGCCGTCGGCACCGTGCTCTCGATGCCCCAATAGTACGAGGTGCCGCCGATGACACCTTCAAACGCCTTCTCACCAGCCGCCTGACGGGCGGTGTAGAGCAGCACGGGGGCGACGATCTTGGTGGTCTTCTTCAGGCCGAAATCGGTGGCCTGCTTGAGCGAGATCTGCTGATCGCGGCCAAAATTGACCAACACCAGAATGTCCGGCTTGAGCGACTGAATGCGTGGCAGCAGGGTCGAGTAATCCGTCGCCCCCAGCGGATGACGCAGATCGGCGAGCACTTCGATGCCCATCTTCTCGCCAACGGCTTTGAAGCCGGCGACCATTTCGTGCCCATAGGCATAGTCGGCTTGCAGGAAGACGACCTTTTTGCCGAACTTGCCGAACGCATAGCGGCCGACGGCACCGGCGGTCAGATGCGGGGTCATGCCTTCGTGGAAGGTGGTCTTGGACCAATCGGGCAGGGCGGCGATCTGGTCGGATTGCGAAATCGAATTGTAAATCACGCCGCGCTGCTTGGCGACGTTGTTGACGGCCAATTGCACGGCGGCGGAGAGCGAGCCGCAGATGAAATTGGCGCCGTCCTTCTCGATCAACTCGATGGTGCGGGTGGCCGCTTCGCCGGGGTCGAGCTTGTCGTCGCGCACCAGCAGCTCGGCTTTTTTGCCGTTCAGCCCACCGGCTTCGTTGAATTCGGAGATGGCGATCTGCGCGCAGGCCACCTGATCCTTCGCCTCGGTGCCATATGGCCCGGTGAGCGGGACGGGGAAGCCGATCTTGATGGTGTCTGCGGTTTGCGCGCGCACAATGCTCGGCATGGCCAGCAAGGCGCTGGCGGCGAGCAGGCTGCGGCGGCTGACTGCTGCTTTCTTCGTCATTTCCATTTTTATCCCCTCTGCGTGGGTTTTTGGTTATCAATTGATAGCAAGTTTGCAGCCACGCGCAACCAGGATCAGACAGGAATTTTTCGTCGAGCGCTAGAAGGGGGTATCAACGCGCTCTGGCAGGCCGCGCGGCGCAGGCGATTTTGGATTGAACCAACTTCCCCCCCCCGTCACCCCCCGTCATGGCGCGCGGAGCGCAGCCATCCATCGCGATGCAGCCAAGCCCTGCGGTGGATTGCGGCGCTACGCGCCACAATGACGGGTTGGGGGGGGGAGGGGCTACACTCGCCCCAAGGCCTGCAAGACCACTTCCGGCGTGAGCGGAATTTCGGTGATCACCACGCCGAATGGCGAGAGCGCGTCGTTGACCGCATTGGCGACACAGGCCGCCGCCCCCGCCGTTCCTGCCTCACCGGCACCCTTGGCACCGATGGCACTTTCGGCGGTGGGGGTGATGACGTGGCCGACTGCGATATCCGGCATCTCGCCCGCCATCGGCACCAGATAATCGGCCATGTTGGCGTTGATCATCTGGCCCTGATCGTCATAGCGACATTGCTCGAACAACGCCGCGCCCAGACCCTGCACCACCCCGCCGCGCACCTGTTCGTCCACCAGCAACGGATTGATCGGCTGGCCGCAATCCTCCACCACCCAATGATTGAGCAGTCGGATGAAGCCGGTTTCGGTGTCCACTTCCAGATAGCTGGCCTGAATGCCGTTGGTGAAGGCGAAGGCGTAATCGCGCGGCACGTAATGGCGGGTGGCCATCAATTCGGTTTGCATGTCGCGCGGCAGGGTGTCGGGCCGGAAATAGGCGATGCGGGCGAGTTCGGACAATTCGAGCCGCGCGCGCCCATCGGCGGCATCGACCACCACGCCCTGCCGGATGTCGAGGTGTTCGGGGGTGGATTGCAGAATGGCGGCAGCGACGGTGAGCAGGTTGTCTCGCAAGGCCCGCCCGGCCTGGAACGCCGCCTCACCACCGATGCCCGCCCCGCGCGAGGCCCAGGTGCCGCCGCCATAGGGGGTGTTGTCGGTGTCGCCCAGAATGACGCGCACGCGCTCGATCGGCACGCCGATGGCCGAGGCCGTCACCTGCGCGATGATGGCGGCACTGCCTTGGCCCTGTTCGGTGATGGAGGATTGCACGGTGACGCAGCCAGTGGCGTCCAGCTTCACCGCCGCCCCGTCCTGCGAGGAGATCCGCGCACCGCCGACGCCATAGAAGGCGGGGCCGGGGTTGGTGATTTCGATAAAGCTGGCCAAACCGATGCCGCGATGAACGCCGCGCACGCGGGCCGCCGCCTGATCGGCACGCAGCTTGGGCAGGTCCATCATCGCCAGCAGCTTATCGAGCGAGGCATGATGGGACAGGCCCTCGAACCTGATGCCGGAGGCGGCGGTGCAGGGATAGGCATCGTCGGCGTAGAGGTTGCGGCGACGGAATTCAACCGGGTCCATGCCGATGGCCTTCGCCGCCAGATCAACCAGACCTTCGGTGACGGAACAGGCAATCGGGTGGCCGACGGCGCGGTATTGCGAAGTGGGGGTTTTGTTCTGGAACACCACGCGGGCACGGGCGCGATAGTTTGGTACTGCGTAATTGCCGCCGACGAGATTGACCACCTGATTGGCCTCCACCGCCGAGGTGCGCGGATAGACCGAGTAAGGGCCGATGCCGGTGATGTCGTCGATCTCGAAAAAGGTGATCCGGCCGTCACGGGTCACGCCGATTCGGCCATCGACCACGTGATCGCGGGCGTGGATGTCGGAGACGAAGCTTTCCAGCCGGTCGGCGAAGAACTTCACCGGACGGCCCATCAGCTTCGCCAGCGCGGAGACGGCCATGTCCTCGGCATAGACATGCACCTTGATGCCGAAGCTGCCGCCGACATCATGGGTGAGCACGCGCACCTGATGCTCCTCGATGGCGAGGTGCTTGGCGATGATGTTCTGCATCATATGCGGCGCCTGGCTGCCGACATGCACGGTCAGCCGCTGCGCTGCGCGGTTCCAGTCGGCGACGATGGAGCGGGCTTCGAGGGTGACGCCGGTGTGGCGGCCGAAGACGAAGCGTTGCGCGATGACGTGATCGCTGGCCGCAGCCGCCGCTTCGACGTCACCCGCATCGAGCGTGCGTTCGAAGGCGATGTTGTCGCCGAGATCGGCATGGATCGGCACCGCCCCCGGTGTCGCGGCGGCGAAGGCGTCCACCGCCGGGGGGAGTTCGGTGTAGTCGACATAGATGCGCTCGGCAGCGTCTTCCGCCTCAGCGCGGCTGCGAGCGAGGATGGCCACCACGGGTTCGCCCTGCCAGCGGGCGCGATCGACGGCGAGGGCGTGTTGCGGTGCGGATTTCAGACCCTTGAGATGGCTGAGCACGCCGACCCAGGGCGAGCAGATTTCCGCCAATTCCCGCCCGGTGACGATGCGTGCCACGCCGGGCATCTTGGCCGCCTCGCTGCTGTCGATGCTTGCGATCTCGGCATGCGCGTAGGGGCTGCGCAGGAAGACGACATGCAGCATGCGCGGCAGGCTGAGGTCGGAGACGTATTCGCCACGCCCCTGCGTCAGCCGTGCCAAATTGGGGCGCGGCATGGCGCGGCCAATGTAGGAGTTGGGCAGATCGACCGGAGAGAGACTCATTGTGCGGCCTCCCGCTGTTTGGCGGTGGTCTCCACCGCATCGACGATGGCGTGATAGCCGGTGCAGCGGCAGTAATTGCCCGACAGATGCTCGCGGATGTCCTCGCGGCTCGGCACGCCGCCATGACGCAGCAGGTCTTGGGCGGCGATCAGCATGCCGGGGGTGCAGAAGCCGCATTGCAGCGCGTTGCGGTCGATGAAGGCCTGTTGCAGATCGGCGATCTCCCCGGTGTCGGACATGCCTTCGATGGTCTCCACGCTCCCGCCATCGGCCTGGACGGCAAGCACGAGACAGCCGCGCACGATCTCGCCGTCCAGCCGCACGGTGCAGGCGCCGCAGACGCCGTGTTCGCAGCCGAGATGCGCGCCGGTGAGGCCGAGTTCCTCGCGCAGGAAATCCACCAGATGGGTGCGTGGCAGCACGCTGGCCGAGACGGGCTCACCATTCACGGTCAGGGAAATTTCGATCATGCGGCGATTCCGGATGGGGTGAGCAACGGGCCAGCCACGCGGCGCAGCAGCACGCGGGCCAGTGTCAGGCGGGTGGCGACATTGGCTTGCAGATCGTCATGCGGCTCCAACTCCTCGGCCAAAGCGGCGGCGGCACGCTCCAGGCTGGGGGCAGGGCCGAGCAGCGCTGCGGCGGCATGCGGGGTGAGGGTGGCTTTGCTGCCGATGGAGAACCAGGCAAGGCGCAGGGCGCTCAAGCCGTTCGCGCCACGCAATCCCTGGGCAGCGAGCCCCACGATGGCATAGTCGCCGCTGCGGCGGGTGAGTTCCTGAAAACCATGCACGGCATTGGCGGCGGCGAGTGGCACTTCGATGGCGGCGAGGATTTCGTCCGGGGCCAGCGTGGTGCCGAACAAGCCGGTGAAGAAATCGGCAGCCGCCTCGCGCCGCTCGCCGTGCGGTCCGGCGATGATCAGCGTGGCATCGAGTGCAAGGATGCAGGCGGGCAGTTCGGCGGCAGGGTCGGCATTGGCAAGACTGCCCCCGATGGTGCCCCGCGTGCGGATGGCGGCGTGGGCGACGTGGTGAATGGCGGCCTTGAGCAAGGGCGCGTGGGTGGCGATCTCCGGCGCGGCCATCGTCTCGGCATGGCGGGTGAGGGCACCGATGCGCAGCACACCGTTCTTGACCGCGATGCCGCGCAATTCGGGCAGGCGTCCGATATCGATCAGATGCGAGGGTTGGGAGAGGCGCAGATTGAGGGAGGCGAGCAGGCTTTGCCCACCCGCGATCAATTTCGCCTCCGGGTGCTGCCCGAGCAGGGCAATGGCCTCGGTGACGCTCGTTGGGCGAAGATATTCGAACGCCGGCGCTTTCACCCGCTTCCCTCCTGCTTATTTATCAAGCTAAAATTTGGTCAAAACCGGCCCACGTCAAGCAGGGCGGGACAATGAACCCATATGGGGAGCTGACCAATGGCGATTACCCGCCTGGACCATTATTCGATCCGCACCACCGATCTGGAATCGACGCGCAAATTCTACACGGAGGTGTTGGGTTTCGAGGTTGGTCCGCGCCCGGTGTTCCCGTTCCCCGGCATCTGGCTTTATAATAACGGGCTGCCGGTGGTGCACGTGATCGGCATCGATCCCAATGACAGCTCCGGCCTGATGGAGTATCTCGGCGGGCGGGAGCAGGGCGGCAAGGGCTCTGGCATGGTGGATCATGTGGCGTTCTATGCCGACGACATCAACGCCATTCGCGCCCGCATCGTCTCCACCGGGGCGGAGTTCAAGGAACGTCAGGTGCCGGCACTCAATCTGGCGCAGATCTTCGTGGAAGACCCGAGCGGGATCGTGGTGGAGCTGAACTTCAACACGTAAGGCGCGGTGCTGGGGATTATGCGATCACCCGCAGCACCTTCTGCAAACAGCGCGCGTTGGTGTCGTGATAGCCCAGCCGGTCGTAGAAGGACTCGGCGGCCTTGTTGCCCGAGCGCACCAATAACTGCACCTTCCACACGCCGCGTGCGGCCAGCCATGCCTCGGCGGCCTGGATGAGCTGTCGGCCGAAGCCCTGGCCCTGCAAGTCCGGATCGACGGCGACGTAATAGAGCCAGCCGCGATGCCCGTCTTCGCCCACCATGGTGGTGGCGAGCAGGCGGCCTGCGCGTTCGGCGACCAGAATGGTGGAATGCGGGCCGCGTCGGGCGAAGGCGATGTCGTGTTCTGGGTTGTTCCACGGACGGCTGATGCCCGATTCGTGCCACAACGCGATCACGTCGGGTATGTCGGCATCGGTGATGGGGCGAATCTGCACCATGTCTGTCTCGCTTGCAGGTCGATCGAAGCCAAGGCGTGGCCGAGCCGGGGCGGGCCGTCAACTGCGATTGCGGCTCCGCCCATTCTGGGGTGATGATGTGGCTTTCCGGTTTTGGGGGAGTGCGACATGCAGAACAGTGAGGCGATCTGGCAGAATGTGGAGGCCAAGCGGGAGCGGTTCATTGCGCTTGCCGACCGGGTCTGGGGCATGCCGGAGACCTGCTACACCGAGACGCGCTCGGTGGCGGAGCATGTGGCGGAGTTGCGCGAGCAAGGCTTCCGGATCACCGAAAATGTCGCCGACATCCCCACCGCGATCATCGGCGAAGCGGGTTCGGGCGGGCCGGTGATTGCCTTCCTCGGCGAATATGACGCGTTGCCCGGATTGAGCCAGGAAGCCGGCATTGCCGAGCCCAAGCCGCTGCCGGGCAATGGCAACGGCCATGGCTGCGGCCATAATCTGCTCGGCTCGGCGGCCCTGCTGGCGGCAACGGCGGTGAAGGATTGGCTGGAAGAGACCGGCACGCCGGGACGGGTGCGCTATTATGGCTGTCCGGCGGAAGAGGGCGGGGCGGCGAAGGCGTTCATGGTGCGCTCCGGCGCGTTCGATGATGTGGACGTGGCGATCACATGGCATCCGAATGCGTTCAACGAGGTGGCCGAGGCGATTTCGCTGGCCAATACCCGCATCGATTTCACCTTCCACGGCCGCGCCTCGCACGCCGCCGCCTCGCCGCATCTCGGTCGTTCGGCGCTGGACGCCGTCGAGCTGATGAATGTCGGCGTGAACTATATGCGCGAGCACATGCCCTCTGACGCCCGCATCCATTACGCCCTGATCGACGCGGGCGGCATCGCACCCAACGTGGTGCAGGCGAAGGCGCGGGTGCGCTATTCGGTGCGCGCGACCGATCTGCCGGGCATGCTCGAATTGCTCGAACGGGTGAAGAACTGCGCCCGTGGGGCGGCGTTGATGACCGAGACGGAGGTTGAGATCGAGGTATTGTCGGCGGTGTCGAACCTGCTGGCCAACACGCCGCTGGAACAGGCGATGCGCGCGGCGATGGAACGGCTCGGCCCGCCGGTGTGGGATGAGGCGGATCGGGACTATGCGCGCAAGATTCAGGCGACGCTCTCCGATGGCGATATCCGCAGCGCCTATCGCCGCGCCGGTGTGCCGATGCGGCGCGATCAACCATTGCATGACGCTCTGGTGCCGCTCGACGCCAAGCCGGTGCCGATGATCGGCTCGACCGATGTGGGAGATGTGAGTTGGGTGGTGCCGACGGTGCAGGCGCATGCGGCGGTGTATGCGATCGGCACCCCCGGCCATTCCTGGCAGCTGACCGCGCAGGGCAAAAGCCCGGCGGCGCATAAGGGGATGGTCTATGTCTCCAAGGTGATGGCGGCAACCGGGGTGGCGGCGTTGCAGGATGCCGGGCTGATCGCCAAGGCGCAGGCCGATCTGGCCGAACGCACCGCCGAGACGCCCTATGTCTGCCCGATCCCGGCCGAGGTGGAGCCGCCGATCAAGGCGATGGGGTTGTCGGTGGCGTAAGCGGGCGACCGGGAAGGGCGCGGTGGAACAGCCGCGCCCAATCGGCTTTCCGGCGTTCCGAGACATAGGACAATGCCCAGACCGTCAGAGGCACGACCGTCAGATACATCATCCGGGTCGGCCATGCCGTCACCGGCCAGGGCGATGTGGCGCGGATAGCCTCCATCAAGGGGACATGGAACAGGTAGAAGGCAAAGCTCATCCCCGCCAGCCAGCGCACCGGCCGCGCGATCCGGCGCAGCGGCTGGGTCAAGCTGCGGCGGATGGCGTGTATTCCCAGGATGAAGATCGCGAAAAGACTGCCCATGATGTAGCTGTCGCCCAAGATCCGCAGCCGCTTGAGGGTGAAGGTGAGGGGCTCGTAAGCCCCACCGTGGAAGATCGGCATACTGAGCGACCACACGGCAAATCCCGCCATCGCCGCGATGCACAGCGTGGCGCCGGCCCGCGGCGAGACGGCATCGGACAGGGCGATGCGACGCACCCCCGCACCCAGCAGCCAGGGCAGCATCATCAGCATGATCTTCGGGCCAAACAGCGATGCGAGGGTGGCGATGGCGACGTATTTCCAGCGTGCACGGAGCAAAGTGAGGCCAAAGAGGATATAGTAAGGCACCTCGAAACCGAGCGACCAATACGGGCCGTTGCTGAGCAACCCCACATTGAGGTTCCAGATATTGCCCAGAAATCCCAGATTGATCGCAATCTCTGCTGGGATCGAAGGCTTGGTAGGGCCGACATAGGTGTTGGCGCTCTCGCCAAGATGCGACACCCACCAATAGCTGACCAGCGTGACGCAGATCGCCGGAATGGCCACCGAATAGATCCGCGCCAGCCTTGCCACGGTGTAGTGCCATAGATCGCCCTCTCTGGTCGCCGCTGCGTGTGAGATCAGGAAGCCGGACAGCACGAAAAACAGGTCCACCGCGCGGGCGCCGAGCGGGTACATGAACCACAACAGCCCACCGCTGTAACGCTGTGCCCCAAAATGCGATAGAAATACCACCAGCGCTGCCACGACGCGGACGGCATCAAGAAATACCGATGTCTCTTCCGGGATGCGATGCTGACGTGTCATTGTCCGGTGAGGTCGTCCGAGTACATTCGTTGCAAGGTGGCCTAACACGCAAGGGGTTCATTCTCAATGCATGACGTCTGCCTGCCGGATGGCACCAAAATTCCCGCCATCGGCCAAGGCAGTTGGTATATGGGCGAGCGCAATTCCGACCGTGCGGCCGAAGTCCGCGCCCTGCGGTTGGGCCTGGATCTTGGCCTGACACTGATCGACACCGCCGAGATGTATGCCGATGGCGGGGCGGAGGAGGTGGTGGGCGAGGCGATCAAGGGGCGGCGCGAGGAGGTGTTTCTGGTCTCCAAGGCCTATCCGCAAAATACCTCCCGCGCACGTTCGAAGCTGGCCTGCGAGGCCAGTTTGAAGCGGTTGGGCACCGATTATCTTGATCTGTATCTGCTGCACTGGCGTGGTGCGGTCTCGTTCGGGGAGACAATCGAGGCCTTCGAGGCGTTGATCCAAGAAGGCAAGATCCGCCGCTGGGGTGTCTCCAACCTCGATTCTGACGATATGGACGAATTATTCGATCTGGCTGGCGGTCGCGCCTGCGCGGTCAATCAACTGCTCTATAACCCGCAATATCGCGGCATCGAATACGATCTGTTGCCCTGGGCCCAGCGCGAGGCGCTGCCGGTG
Source organism: Acetobacteraceae bacterium (assembly GCA_031291725.1). Classification (GTDB taxonomy): domain Bacteria; phylum Pseudomonadota; class Alphaproteobacteria; order Acetobacterales; family Acetobacteraceae; genus CAIQQQ01. The sequence continues at coordinate 46,516 of JARLIM010000003.1, read as the reverse complement.
ATGGCTTATTCGCCGGTGGGGCAGGGCGGTGCCTTGTTGCAGAATGCGGCAATGCGGGCAGTGGCAGCGCGGCACAACGCAAGCCCGGCACAGATCGCACTTGCCTGGGCTTTGCGTCATCCTCATGTGATCGCCATTCCGAAGGCCGCGCGGGAGGCGCATGTTCGTCAAAACGCCGCGGCAGCCGCCATCAGCCTGACGATGGCGGACCTCAGCGAGATCGATCGAGCCTTGCCTCCGCCGCGCCGTGCCGTGCCGTTGGCGATGCTGTAAGCGTCATGGCAGCATGTGTGGCGGGGCGATGGCCAAACGCACTTCGAACAGCGCTCCGCCATCGCTGTTGCTGGCTGAAATCGTGCCGCCCATGCTCTGCACGGCGTCCGTGGCGATGGACAAGCCAAGGCCAGTGCCCTTGCCGACCGGCTTGGTGGTGAAGAAGGGTTCGAACATCCGTGCCAGCACGTCCGGCGCGATGCCGCCGGCCGCATCCTGCACCCGCAGCGCCACCTGATCGTTCAGCACGCTTGCCGAGATTGTCACCGGCTTGGGCTGCGACCAGCATTCTTCGGGCGATTTGCCCTGATTGATGTGTTCATACGCATCCACGGCATTTCCGATCAGGTTGATCAGAATTTGTTCCATCGAGATCGGCCAACCGAGCACCTTGGGCAGATCGGCGGGAAGATTGTTGATAATCTGAACCTCCCGCGCCTTGCCGTGCAGGATTTCCACCGCCGACGCCAAGGCTTCATGCCAGGAGACCGCCTGCTTCTCGCCCCGTTCATTGCGTGCAAACACCCGCATATGGTCGATCAGCTTGCTGGCGCGATGCGATTCGCTGATGATCTTTTGCAGCTTGATCGATACATCGCCCACTGCCTGCGGCTGGCGCTCCAGCCGAGTGACGGCATTCTCGGCCGCCAGGATGATGCTGAACAGCGGCTGATTGAGTTCATGCGCCATGCCGGTGGCCATCTCGCCCAAAGTGAGCAGGGTGGTGACTTGTTGGCTCTGCAATTGCTGCTGCTTTTCTTCCGTCACCTCGGCGACATAGCCCACCACATCCACCGCATCACCGTTGCGCACCGTGATGCGCACGGCATTGCGCAGCCAGTGCAGAGCGCCATCGGCGGCGGTGATGGCGCAGTCTTCGCTGTGGGTGCTGTCATCGGCCATCGCCAGGATGGCGGCGATGTTGCCCGGCTGCCCCAGAACGTGCAGGAGCGTGGCCGAGGCATCTGTATCGCCATCGGTGACATGGGCAATGCGCAGCGGATCGCCGAAGACCCCCAAAATCTCCACCTGCTGCGGCCGCACGCGGGCCTGATAGAGCAAACCGGGGCCGAGTTGCACTGAGGCGCCGAGCGTATCCTCGGCCTGCTGACGGGCGGCATGCGCTTCCCGCAGACGCAGGCGGTCGCGCTCCAGCCCGATGGCGAAGGCAATCTCGTCGCTCAATCGTTGGAAAAGGGCGATTTCGTTGGGGCCGAACACGTTCGGCTCGGCGGCATAAACCAGCACCGCCCCGACCACTTGGCCGTCGCTCCAGCAGGGCACGGTGACGGAAGAACGAATGCCATACCGGTCGCCCATGGCACGCCAGCGCATATAGCCCGCATCGGTCCAGGTATCCTGCATGATCTGCGGGACGCCCTCGCGCATCGCCCGCCCGGTGGGGCCGTGCCCGTCCGGGTCATCGGCCGACCAACTGACATGGATCCTGTCGAGATACTCCGTCACGCTGCCCGCCTTGGCGATGAAGCGGATCGGCCGATCAGGGCCAGAATCGGGCACGGCGAAGCAGGCCAGGATATAAGGGGCTTCCTCGACGATGCTTTCGCACACCCGCATCATCAACTCGTCCAGCGGACCTGAGCGCAAGATCACCGACAGGGAACGGGAATAGGCTGCCAATGCCCAGTTCATGCGGCGCATCTCAATCTCGGCGTGGTGCTCTGCCGTGGCATCGGTGACGAAGCCGACGATATCGCGCGCACCATTGGGACGATGCATCCAGCGCAGCGTATCGTGCAGCCAACGCTGTTCGCCGCGCAGGATCACCGGGTAGGTCAGATTGGCCATGCCCTTGTCTCCGGCCTTTTCCAGCGCGGCCCAGCGGGCGGAGGCAAGATCGATCTGCGCGCGTTGGATCAAGAAGCCGGGCTGGATGGCCTCTTCCTGCGAGACGCCAAACATATCGACGACGCTTTCTGAGACGAACGTCACCCTGACAGATTGATCGGGGTGAACGGCGACCTGATAGAAAACGCCCGGCACGATTTGCAGAATATGATCGATCCGCGCGCGGGCTTCAGCCAATGCGGCTTCGCTCGCATGCTCCTGCGTGACATCGCGCAGCGAGGTGACAGTGCGGGTGCGATGGGGCGATGCTGGGGTGTGCGATACCGCGCCGCTTCGCGACGTCAGCCATATTTCGTGGCCGTCAGCGTGCAAGGCGCGATAGGTTTCCTGCCCTCCATCGACGCCAAGCGATGCCGCGTGCTTGCGCCCAGCAATCCGTTCACGGTCTTCCGGGTGGACGAGATCGAGGAAATCAAAGCCTGCCAATTGCTCTGCTGGGCGACCGAAAATCAGTCCAGCCTGCCGATTGGCATAGGCGATGCGGTAATCGCCCTCGGCAAGGTGATCAAACACCAGCAATCCATCGGCCATATTCTCGATCAGCCCAGCGAACCACCCCTCGCTGGCGACCAGCCGTGCTTGCAGCTCGACATTCTGGGCACGCAGCAGCCGCAACTCAGCAAGCTGCTCAGCCTCAGTTGGGCTGGGCGACGTCTCTGCCAGAGGTTTGGTCGTTGTCATACGCGCCTTGAACGATGATTCTGCCCAACCGATTATTGTCTGCGATGCGCAAAGAAGCCAAAAGTTTTGTAATCCCGCATGAAAATTGTCGTCGATAAAGATATCACAATTTTATGATAAGCGCGGATATCCGTCCGAGTTCAATCAAATTGATGCAGGTTCCAGCTAGGTAATTTTCCAAAAACCGGCGCCATTCATTCTGAATCAATATCGATGGCATCGACCGTTGTCATATTGCTTGATCCGTTGCGCGCCTTGCTTGGTGAGCAGTGCAGCCATGTTGCAATTTAGGGCGCTCGATGTGCTGGTCCGATCATCGCGCAGGCAGTCCGGCGCCGGTGCGTCGTCGCAATTGCCTCCGCACAACATAAATATTTATAAAAATAGCCTGTCGTGATCGCTCATGTTTTTCCAAAATCTTTCGCCAAAGGCAGCGCCGTCGTATATTTGATCCGCTCCATCGCGAAACGGGATGTAACATTCTTCAACGGGATTGCAGCGATCAGGTCGCGATAGAATGCGTCGTAGCTCGCCATGTCCGGCACGACGACGCGCAGCATGTAGTCCACATCGCCCGCCATTCGATAAAGCTCCATCACCTCCGGCCTGCTTGAGACCGTCGATGCGAAGGTCTGCAGCCAGTCGGCGGAGTGATCGCCGGACTCGACTTGAACGAACACGGTCAGCCCCAGGCCAAGCTTTTCTGGCGTCAGCAATGCGACGCGACGGTTGATGATGCCCGCCTCTTCCAGCTTCTGCACCCGCTTCCAGCAGGGCGTCTGTGACAGGCCAGCCCGGTCGGCGAGTTGGGCGATCGAAATATCGGCATTGTCCTGCAGGGCGACCAGAATGCGGCGGTCGATGGCGTCGAGCTTCATGGTGTCTGGTTTCCTGCGTCAAGCCGTCCGCGATGGTGGATGCGCTCGATCACGCCGGAGCCTGTCCGGCGGTCGAAGCGGATGTCGTGCCGACGGATGTTCAGACCGAAGGCGATGGTGTCGGCCATGTTCATGTGGCGAAACAGCGCGGCGCGACGATCGATCTGCACCATGTTGACCTCCGATAATGGCGCGATGTGCCGTCCCCTCACGAGGGTCGATCGTCGGGAAACAACGCCGACATTCGTCGGATGTCAATTAGAATTGTAGATTTTTAAATTCATACAATTTTTAGTGTGAATTTACCGGGTGCCCAGGTATCGGCGGTCAAAGCGGCGGTGTGGCAGGTTGTGCATTCAAAATGACCCATCGTGCCGGAAATATTTTCCGTCCTTGAATTGCGTATGTCCGCCACCCGACGCCGTGAATGGCACCGGTGGTGCGTTTCTCACCAGTCGGAATGGTGAAATACCACCGAGCCAAGGTTTTCCGGATAAAATTTCAAAATATAACTTATGGTTCGGCGCATAAAAAAGAAAATTTTTTTCAGAAATTATGATTCAAGAGAATTTTTGATATGCGGTAGAAAATTAAACCGTTACACGCGGATTGTGTGAATTTATATTCTAGTTTTTGGTGGTAATTGCATAACATATTCCTTTGCGATCTATGTTTTTATTATACGATATTCTTATTCTGTGAATTCGATCTGAAGGATGATGTGCCATGACCTGTCGATGTTCCTTCTGCCTTTGAACACGACCGCACACATCCGCAATCCTGGGGAATTTCAATGCAACGCAGAGCCTTTATCGCCGCCCTCGGCACCATTGCCGTGTCTGGCGCGGTGCCCATCGCCTCGCGCGCCGCTTCGGTGTCCGAGATCCGTATCGGCTATCAGAAGAACGGCGTGCTGCTGGTCGCCAAGCAGCAGCAATTGCTGGAAAAGCGCTTTGCCGCGCAGGGCATTACGGTGAAATGGGCGGAATTCCCGTTCGGCCCGCCGCTGCTGGAGGCGTTGAGTGCTGGCAGCCTGGATTACGGCACCACCGGCGACGCCCCGCCGATCTTCGCCCAGGCCGCCCGCGCGAAACTCTATTACGCCGCCGTGCTGCCCGCGCGCGGTCAGGGGCAGGCGATCATTGTGCCGCCGGACTCCCCGTTGAAGACGCTCGCCGATCTGCGCGGCAAGAAGGTTGGCGTGGCCAAGGCGTCGAGCGCGCATAACCTGCTGATCGCCGCACTGGAAGCCGAGGGGATTGGCTATAACGAGATCGCCCCGCTCTATCTTGCCCCCGCCGATGCCGCCGCCGCTTATGCGCGTGGCGCGATTGACGCCTGGTCGATCTGGGATCCGTATTTCGCCATCGCCGAATTGTCCAAAACCGGCGCGCGCCAATTGCCGATCAAGCCGCAAGCGCAGGCGCAGAACTCCTATTTCCTGTCCAATCGCGGCTTCACCGACCAGCACCCCGCGCTAGTCAGCGCGATCAATGAGGAACTCACCCGTGCCAGCGCCTGGGTGGACGCGCATCGCGACGAGGCGGCCCAGATTTTCACCGATGCCACCGGCGTCTCGCTGGAGGCGCAGAGGCGCACCGTCGCCCGCTCCGAATTCGCCTTCGGTCCGCTGTCCGAGACGGTGATCGCCCAGCAACAGGCCGTCGCCGACCGCTTCCACAAGCTTGGCCTGATCCCCGCCCCCATCCGTGTCCGCGACATCGTCTGGACCGGCAAAGCCGCTGCCTGAACCAAGGAGAACCCTGCCATGACCACCCAAAATCCGCTCAATCTCTTCTGGTTCATCCCGGTCAGCGGCGATGGCTCCTATCTCGGCACTGCCGAGGGGCATCGTCCGCCGGAGTTCGGCTATCTCAAGCAGATCGCCCAGGCCGCCGACCAGCTTGGCTATCAGGGCGTGCTGATCCCGACCGGACGCAATTGCGATGATCCCTGGATCACCGCCGCAGCCCTGGCCACCCACACCGAAAAGCTGCGCTTCCTGTTGGCACTGCGCCCCGGCACCGTCTCGCCGACCTACGCGGCGCGACAGGCGGCGGCGCTGGACCGGATCAGCCGGGGCCGCTTCCTGGTCAACATCGTCGCCGGTGGCAATCCGACCGAATTGGCAGGCGATGGCATCCATCTCAGCCATGATCAGCGCTATGAACACACCGCCGAGTTCCTGACCGTCTATGACAGGCTGCTGCGCGGCGAGAGCGTCGATCTCGATGGCCGGCATATCAAGGTCAAGGGCGCCAAACTCGGCTTCCCGCCGGTGCGGCAGCCGCGCCCGCCGATCTGGTTCGGTGGCTCCTCCGACCCCGGCATCGAGGTCGCCGCCGCGCATTCGGATGTGTATCTCACCTGGGGCGAGCCGCTGGACGAGGTGGCGGCGAAGCTCGACAAGGTGCGCGCGCGGGCCAAGGCGCATGGGCGCGAGGTGACATTCGGCCTGCGCATCCATCTGATCGTGCGCGAGACCGACGAGGCGGCGTGGCGAGTGGCCGATGATCTGATCGCCCGCCTGCCCGATGCCGCCATTGCCGCGGCCCAGAAGAAATTCGCCGAGGAATCGGACTCCGTGGGCCAACAGCGTATGTCCGTCCTGCATGGCGGCAAGCGTGAGCGTTTGGAGATAGCGCCCAATCTCTGGGCTGGGATCGGTCTGGTGCGGGGTGGCGCGGGCACTGCCCTGGTTGGCTCGGCCGAGACGGTGGCCAAGCGGCTGCGCGAATATCAGGCGCTCGGCATCCAGACCATCATCGCCTCGGGCTATCCGCATCTGGAGGAGGCCTACAAGGTGGCCGAATTGCTGTTCCCTGTGCTCGGCATCGGCGCACATGCCAAGCCGAAACGGCTTTATGATGGTGAGTTCGGTGTCAGCGGCACCGGCTTCCGTCTTGCCGTTGCCGGTTCGTGAGGGTGCGATGAGCGACGCCGTTTTCAATCCGGGTGAGGAGTCGTCACGATTGGCGGCTCTCCCGCTCTCCCTTCTCAACCGCGACGCCCTGGCCGCCAGAGTACGCCAATCCCGGCTCACGCCGTGGCTGCTGCCATGTCTGCTGTTGGCCGCGTGGCAGATCGGCGCCCAAACCGGCCTGATCTCTGACGACATCCTGCCTGCCCCCGTCGACGTCGCCTTCTCCGCTTGGCGGCTGACATTGAGCGGTGCGTTGGGCCACAACATCGCCATCAGCTTTCGTCGTGCGATGTCCGGCTTCGCGATCGGCGGGGGGATTGCCTTCGCGCTCGGCCTGTCCAACGGCGTCTCACGCATCAGCGAGCGGCTGACCGACACCACGCTGCAGATGGTGCGCAACATTCCCAATCTGTCGCTGATCCCGCTGGTGATTCTGTGGTTCGGCATCGAGGAACAGGCCAAGCTGTTCCTCACCGCGTTCGGCGTATTCTTTCCGGTCTATATCAACACCTTTCACGGTGTGCGCGCGGTCGATGCCCAGTTGATCGAGATGGGGCGCAGCTATGGCATGACGCGATGGACGCTGTTCCGCCGCGTGGTGCTGCCCGGTGCGCTGCCGTCGATCTTTGTCGGCATCCGCTATGCGCTGGGCATCATGTGGCTGACGCTGATCGTCTCTGAGAGCATCGCCGCCGATGCCGGTATTGGCCACATGGCGATGCAGGCACGTGAGTTCATGCAGACCGACGTGGTGGTGCTCGCCATCCTGATCTACGCCGCGCTGGGCAAGATTGCCGACAGCCTGGTGCGCCTGCTCGAACGCCGGGCGCTGGCGTGGCATCCCTCGTTTGGAAAGGGGCGGCGATGAACGCGATCAACCCGGCCACGCATGGCATCGGTATGTCGGTGCGCGGGCTGCGCAAGCGCTTCGGTGCCCTGGACGTCCTCCGGGGCATCGATCTTGACGTGGCAGCGGGCGAATTCGTGGCAATTATCGGCCGCTCCGGCTGCGGCAAATCGACGCTGTTGCGCATTCTTGCCGGGCTGGATCAGGCGAGCGAAGGGACGCTGCGATTGGGCGCGGGCGACAGCCGGGCGCGGCTGATGTTCCAGGAGCCACGTCTGCTGCCCTGGGCGCATGTGATCGACAATGTTGAAATCGGCCTTGGTGCGGACGGGGGCAAGGATCATGTGCGGGCGGTGGCGGCCTTGCGGGCGGTGGGGTTGACCGACAAGGCGAAGGCCTGGCCGGGCACGCTGTCCGGCGGTCAGAAGCAGCGCGTCGCTTTGGCGCGCGCGCTGGTCTCCCGCCCGCGTTTCCTCGCCCTCGATGAACCCCTCGGCGCGCTCGACGCGCTGACCCGGATCGAGATGCAGGGCCTTTTGGAGCAGGTCTGGCAGGAACAGCGCTTCACCGCCGTGTTGGTGACGCATGATGTCTCCGAAGCCTTGCTGCTCGCCGACCGTGTGGTGATGATCGAAAGCGGCGAGGTGGCGATGGATATCCCAATCTCCCTCCCACGCCCGCGTCGACACGGTTCGGCGGAACTGGGCGCGTTGGAGGATGTGATCCTGGACAGGTTATTGGGATCAGCGCCCGCCCGCTCCGTCTGATGTCATGTGCCGATCGGAGGCTTGCATCGAGCATCGCGACGCGCCGCCAACACGGGCGGTGCCGCCGCGATGTTCGCGCTTGAATTCTCTGAGGATGCTTCTGCGGAAAACAACGTGCAAAAACAAAATGGTGCCCGGGGTCGGAATCGAACCAACGACACTGCGATTTTCAGTCGCATGCTCTACCAACTGAGCTACCCGGGCAGTCATTCTGGCGGGGCTTGGTGACACCCGTCAGCTTGGAGGCGGGTGAATAGACCAGAGTGACGAGGGGATCAACCCTCTGAATCGTCTCCCTTGGCATCTTCGTCGTCAGAAATGTCATCCGGTGGCGCTTCCACCCGATACGATTCTGAAAACCAGCGCCCAAGATCGACATCCGCGCAGCGGGCCGAGCAAAAAGGCCGGAATTTTGCGGCGACGGGCTTGCGGCAGATTGGGCAGGTTGCCGTGCTTCCCGGTTGGCGCTGTTCAGCCATGCGAGTGCTCCTCAATCGAAACCCGCCCCGCCCCCCACTCCGGGTGCGACACGATCGGCAAATGCCGGCCTGTGCGGGCGGCAACGTCGGTCTGCGCTGCCGAATCGGCCAACAAGGCGGTGGCGATCTCCGCCGAGGCGTGCAGGCTCAGCGCCCGATGCGGGGCGGCGGCGGCCTCTCGCACCAGACGGCGCAAGGCGGCGAGACCGAGCGCGTGCGGGCCGGTCAGCACTTCATGCAGCGGCGGCAAGACGCGCGGGCGGACGATTTCGGCCAGGCCCAATTGGGTGAAGCCCAGAAAGCGGGGCTTCAACGGGTCCGATGCCAGGGCGCGCACGAATTCGGGTGTCAGACCGGCGCGCTTTTTCTGTGGCATGCCGCCGAGATCGACCAGAATGGCGCCGGCCAGATTGCGCAGCCGAATCTGGCGGGCGAGTTCGGGCAGCAAGGCGCGATTGGCTTCCCCCTGGGTATGGGTTTTCGAGCCGCGTTGGGCAGAGGCGCTGCCGAGGTCGATGTCGATGGCGACAAGGGCAGGCGTCGGGCTGATCTGCATGTGCGCGCCACCCGGCAAGTCGGCGATGGGGGCGGAGAGTGCCTCCCAGGCATCTTCCAATTCATCGCTGAAAGCCCGCGCCACCAATTCGGCCTTGCGCGGGCTGTGCGCGGCGGTGGCGGCGTCGTCGATGATGATCGGGGCGTCTGGGTAGGCTTCGGCCATGCGGGCGAGCGCGTCCGGGCCACGATGCAGCAGGGCGGGGGCGCCGGTGCCGATCAGGGCCGCCTCGTCAGGCGTGAGTTTGGCCGTCAGGCGCGGGCCTTTGCCACCCTGGGCGGCGCGGGCGATGCGCACGCCGAGAATGCGGCCTTCGCCCTCCAACGCCGCTTCGCTGTCGGGCAGAAAACCCTCCACGCCGCCTTCGAGGGCCACAAAAGCCCCGGCCATGGCGCGCACGCGGGCGGAGATGCGGGCGCGATGCAGGTCGCCCACACCGTCGGGCATTGCCGCGCGGGAGAGGGCGACATCGTGCAGACGAACACCATCCCAGGCCGCCACGCGCATCTCACCAGGAGAGATCGCGGCGTGCAGGCGGATCATGGCAGGGGAAAGCCCAAGCCCCGCAGCAATTGCGCGGTCTCGAACAGAGGCAGGCCCACCACGCCGGAATAGGAGCCGTCGATCTGGCGGATATAGGCGGCGGCCAATCCCTGAATGGCATAGCCACCGGCCTTGCCCTGCCACTCGCCGCTGCGCAGATAGGCCGAAATCTGCGAGACATCGAGACGATTGAAGATCACCGCCGTGTCGTTCACCCGTTCGGCGATCCGGCCATCGGGGGCGCGGACGACCACGGCCGTGTAGACATGATGGCGGCGGCCGGAGAGCAGGTTGAGGCAAAACCGCGCCTGTTCGGCCGATTCGGCCTTGGGCAGAATGCGGCGACCGACGGCGACAACGGTGTCGGCGGCGAGGACGAATTCATCCGCTGCCGCCATTGTCGCGGCCGCCTTGGCACGCGCCAGTCGCAGCGCATGAGGGCGTGGCAGTTCAGCAGGGGCGGGTGTTTCGTCGAGATCTGCGGGGGCGATGCGAGAGGGCACCACCCCGATCTGGGCCAAGAGATCCAGCCGTCGCGGGCTGCCCGATGCAAGAACAAGGGGGGCGAGAACCAGGGGCAAAATCAGTGACTTACTTGAAGCGGAACGTGATGCGGCCTTTGGTGAGGTCGTATGGAGTCATTTCCACATTCACCCGGTCACCGGCGAGAACGCGAATGCGGTTCTTGCGCATCTTGCCGCTGGTGTGGGCAAGAATCTGGTGTTCGTTGTCGAGCTTCACGCGGAACATGGCGTTGGGGAGAAGTTCCACAACGGTGCCGCTGAATTCGATCATGTCTTCTTTAGACATCAAGCCTCGTTTGTTTCAGGTTTGGGGAAGCCGCGCGGAACATGGGCGCGGCGTTAATGCACGTCAAGCAAAGCATTACAGGGCTGCGCTATTCCCGAGTCGGATCGACACAGAGCGGCCATGTGCCTGCAAACCCTCAGCTTCCGCCAGAGCCACCGCCGCAGGGCCCACCTGCGCGAGGGCGGCTTCATCGGCTTCGATCCAGGTGGTGCGCTTGAGGAAGTCATACACCGACAGGCCGGAGGCGAAGCGCGCCGTGCGCCCGGTGGGCAGCACATGGTTCGGTCCGCCGACATAATCGCCCACCGCTTCCGGGCAGAAGCGGCCGAGGAAGGCGGCCCCGGCATGGCGGATCTTGGCGAAGAAAGCGCGCGGATCGGGCAGCATGACTTCGAGATGTTCCGGTGCTGTCTGGTTCACCAGGGCGGCGGCCTCATCCCAATCGCGCACGACGATCACCGCGCCATGATCGCGCCAGGAGGTGCCTGCGATCTCGGCACGCGGCAAAGTGGGGATTTCGGCGGCGACGGCCTCGGCCACGCGGGCGGCGAAATCGGCCGAATTGGTGATCAGCACGGCTTGCGCCAATTCGTCATGCTCGGCTTGCGCCAGCAGATCGACGGCGATGTGGCGCGGATCGTTGCTGTCATCGGCCACGATCAGCACTTCGGAGGGACCGGCGATCGAATCGATGCCCACCCGGCCGAACACCTGACGCTTGGCCTCCGCCACATAGGCGTTGCCGGGGCCGACGATGCGATCCACCGGGGCAATCGTCGCGGTGCCATAGGCGAGGGCGGCGACAGCCTGTGCGCCACCGACGCGATAGACCTCCGTCACCCCGGCGCGATGGGCGGCGGCGAGGACGAGGTTGTTGACCACGCCATCCGGCGTTGGCACCACCATGGCGATGCGCCCCACCCCGGCCACGCGGGCAGGGATGGCGTTCATCAGCACGGAAGACGGATAGGCGGCCTTGCCCCCCGGCACGTAAAGGCCAACAGCGTCGAGCGCGCCCCAGCGCATCCCCAGGCACAGCCCGGCGGCGTCGGTGAATGCGATGTCCTTGGGCAGCTGCGCGCGGTGGAATGCCTCAATGCGGGACGCGGCGAGGTCGAGAGCTGCCAGCAAAGCGGCGGGCACCGCGTCGAGTGCCGCCTGAATTTCGTCCGCCGTGAAGCGCAGCGTGGCGGGGGTGAGGGTGAGCCGGTCGAAGCGGGCGGTGTAATCGATCAGCGCCGCATCGCCGCGTGCCTGCACATCGGCGATGATCGCGGCCACCGGGGCATGCACATCCTGCGCGGTGTCGCGATCGGCCAGCAGGGCGGCGAAGGTTGCGGCGAAGCCTGCGTCTTGCGAATTGAGCGTCTTCACAGTTGGGTCAAAGCCTCACGGAACCGCGCGATCCAGTCGCCGATCTGCTCGGGACGGGTCTTGAGTGCGGTGCGGTTGACGATCAGGCGGCTGGAGATCTGGGTGATCACCTCGGTCTCCATCAGCCCGTTGGCGCGCAACGTGTTGCCGGAGGCGACGAGATCGACGATCTGGCGCGTCAGCCCCAGGCCGGGGGCGAGTTCCATCGCGCCGTTGAGATGCACCACATCGACGTGAATGCCGCGTGCCGCGTAATGGCGCCGCGCGATGTTGGGGTATTTGGTGGCCACCCGCACCCGCGACCAGGTGGATGGGTCATCGGTGCCGGCGGTGGCTTTGGGCTCGGCCACCGAAATCCGGCACGCGCCGATGCCGAGATCGAGCGGGGCGTAGATTTCCGGGTAATCGAACTCCATCAGCACGTCCGAGCCGCAAATGCCCAGCTGTGCGCCGCCGAAGGCGACAAAGGTTGCCACGTCGAAGCTGCGCACGCGCACGACATCGAGTTCGGGGTGGTTGGTGGAGAAACGCAGCTTGCGGCTGCTTTCATTGTAAAGATCGTCTTCGGGCTGCACACCGGCAGCCGCCAGCAAGGGGCCGCATTCATCCAGAATGCGCCCCTTGGGCAGAGCGAGCACCAGCTTGCTCTGCGATTCGCTCTCAAGCTGCAAGGATTTGAACACCGCAGTCATCGGAAGGCCTCCGTTCGCGGCGCTTCTAGCCCGCACTCGGGCGAGGTGGGAAGTCTCAACCCGGTATCCGTTCTATGTCCGCCCCGCAGGCGGCCAGCTTGCGCTCGACATGCTCGAAGCCACGATCCAGGTGATAGACGCGGTTGACGATGGTGTCGCCCTTGGCCACCAGCCCCGCCAGGACGAGCGAGACGGAGGCGCGCAGATCGGTGGCCATCACCGGCGCCGCCGAGAGTTGCTTCACCCCGCGCACAATGGCGGATTTGCCGTGCACGTTGATGTTGGCGCCCATCCGGTTGAGCTCCGGCACATGCATGAAGCGGTTCTCGAAAATCGTCTCCGTCACCAGGGACGCCCCTTCGGCGACGGACATCAGCACCATGTATTGCGCCTGCATGTCGGTCGGGAAGCCGGGATAGGGCTCGGTGATCGCATCCACACCGCGCAGACCGTTGAGGCGTTTGACCATCAGGCCGCGATCGGTCTGGGTGATCTCCACCCCCGCATCGGCCAGCGTGCGCACCACCGCGCCCAGATGATCCATCCGCCCGCCGATCAGATGCAGCGACCCGCCGGTGATCGCCGCCGCACAGGCATAGGTGCCGGTCTCGATGCGGTCGGGAATCACCTCATGATGCGCGCCGTGCAGTTTTTCCACGCCATCGATGGTGATCTTGTCGGTGCCGATGCCGGTGATCTGAGCCCCCATCGCCACCAGACAGTCACACAGATCGGTGATCTCCGGCTCACGCGCCGCATTGGCCAGCACGGTGCGGCCATCGGCAAGGCTTGCCGCCATCAGCAGGTTCTCGGTGGCCCCCACGGAGGGCATCGGGAAGACGATGGTGGCCCCCTTGAGGCCGCCGGGCACGCGCGCGTTGATGTAGCCGGCATCGAGTTCGATCACCGCCCCCATCTGCTCCAACCCCTTCAGGTGGAGATCGACGGGCCGCGTGCCGATGGCGCAACCGCCGGGCAGCGACACGCGGGCCTCGCGCACGCGGGCGAGCAGCGGGCCGAGCACGAGCACGGAGGCGCGCATTTTGCGCACGATGTCATAGGGTGCTTCGGTGTTGGTGATCACCCCGCCGATGGACAGCGTGCGGCCATCCTCCGACACCGGATCGACCGCCGTGCCGTGCTGGCGCAGCAATTCGCCCATGGTGTTGGTGTCGGCCAATTTCGGCACGCGCGAGAGGGTCAGCCGCTCATCGGTGAGCATGCCCGCCGTCATCAGCGGCAGGGCGGCATTCTTCGCGCCGGAAATGACGATCTCACCGTTGAGCGGTCGGCCGCCACGGATGCGGATACGGTCCATGATTGGGTGTCTCTCTCAGCCCATGCGGGGCAAGGATACCCCGGTCTGGCGCATGTATTTGCCCGCCTTGTCGGCATAGCTGGTCTCGCAGGGCTGATCGCCACGCAGGAACAGGAACTGACAAATGCCCTCGAAGGCGTAGATCTTGGCGGGCAGGGGCGTTGTGTTGGAAATCTCAATCGTCACCTGGCCTTCCCATTCGGGCTCCAGCGGCGTGACGTTGACGATGATGCCGCAGCGCGCATAGGTGGATTTGCCGAGGCAGACCACCAGCGTATCGCGCGGAATGCGGAAATATTCGACCGTGTGCGTCAGCGCGAAGGAGTTCGGCGGGATGATGCAGACCGGCACTTTGCGATCCACAAAGCTCTCGGCGCTGAAATTCTTCGGGTCGATGACGGCGGAGTCGACATTGGTGAAGATCTTGAACTCATCCGAGGCCCGCGCGTCATAGCCATAGGACGACAGACCATAGGAGATCACGCCGTCGCGCTTCTGGCTCTCCACGAAGGGCTCGATCATGCCGTGCTCGGTCGCCATGCGGCGGATCCAGATATCGGACATCACGGACATAAGGGCGGGCTCACAGGCTGAGGGTGGGAGCCGAGGGTCTAGCCGAGGGGCGGCAGATCGGCAATGGCTTGGCCGGTTACGCGCCAGAGGCCGCGCGCAGGGTTTCGACCTCCTCGGCGATTTCGGCCAACAGCGCCTGTGCGCGTTGCAGCTTGGTCAGGATGGCACCGATATCGTCCGTTGGCTCATTGGAAGCGACGGAGGCGAACACATCCGTGCCGGCGGCCACGCCGCGCGCGGCCAGGAGCACACGATAAAACTCCGTCCAATTGGCGGCTGCGGCCAGATTGACGGCCTCTTCGGCAGACAGGGCCGCGCATTCCACCACCCAGGCCACCACATTCTCCGCCGGCTTGTGTCGCCGATCCCCACGCCACAACGGCTTGCCCGTGCGCAATGGGGTGATAACCTTATCGGCGAATTCCTCGCCGTTCATGAACCGCGCCAGCATGCCCGAGACGCCGAGGGATTTGTGGTAGTTGATGGTCTCGGCATTTTCGGGGTGTCGGCCGAGGAAAACCTCATAGCCCATCACCGCGTCGTAATCAGACAGCGCGTCATCGGTGACGGGGCTGAAGCCGAATTCCGGTGGTCGCTTAGTGATTTCCAACCCGGTCTGCCTCTTCCATTGACGTCAGATGGCCATGAGGCCGGGGTTTAGCTAGCGAGTTTCGCCATGTGGTTCAACTGAATGATGGCTGAGGCAACTGCGTTGCGACCCGGCGCTTTCCAAAAATTTGGTGATCGTGCAGTCTGGCAACCGGGCTGCTGGTTGGCTTTGTTGATCGATTTGGATCGGTTTTTATAAATTCTGGTGTGCCGATGAGTGTTTTTGAGCAAATTGAAAAAATACAAGATCCTCATCCGGCCTCGAATTTTCTCAAAGAAACGTTACGGCATATTTGCCATTTGGCACAAAGCGGCGATCGAAAGACGGCAGAATCTGTTCTAAGTGAGTATTTATATACACTTGATCAAAATTTTGCATCGATGCACGTTCGAATTTTGCTTGAAGTGTCGATTTTTATTGGAAGCGAGGCTGTCTCTTCAAAAATTCTAACCGAACAAATCCGCATTTTGGGGCGAATTTCTGTTTCGTTTATTGATGAAATTACGCAGCCATTTATTGTTGTGTTGCGGAAAATGACTCAAAATCATGTGGCGTTGGTTTTGAGCGACAAAATCCGAGACTTTGAAAATCTGCCATCACAAGTGGCGTGGCTGTTCTATATGCTGCCACTGCTGGCAAAAATTGCCAGCTCTCCCAAGGTTGGCGTTGGTCAGGCCTTTCTGAATCAGTGGGATGCAGGTGTGGTGTCGGGCTTGACCTTTTGCGCTCATCGCCCGGATTTTTTCCTGTTGCCGGACAATGTGTTTCTGCCATCGCAGGGATATCGGGATCTGAAGCGGCAATTGGCGCAGGCAAGCACGCCCTGGGAGCGGCGTCGCGGCTTGGCGTTCTGGCGGGGCGCGACGACGGGACAGATTCCGCCGGGGCAGGATTGGCGCGCGTTGCAGCGCATTCGGTTGTGCGAGATGTCCAGGCATGCGCCGGATCTTCTCGACGCAGGCTTGACGAAAATCGTTCAACTTCCGCCCCCGATTGCCGATGAACTGCGGCAGAGTGGGTTGATGCGGGATTACTTCTCGTCGGCCAATCTGCACATGTTCAAATATTTGATCGATGTGGACGGCAATACGAATGCCTGGGGCGGTTTGTTCGAACGGCTGTTGTCGGGCAGCGCTATTCTGAAGGTTGAGTCGCCGTTGAATTATCGGCAATGGTATTATGATCGGCTGAAGCCCTGGGAGCATTACGTGCCGGTGGCGCGCGACCTGTCGGATCTGCGTCAGCGCATTGAATGGTTGCGCGCGCATGATGACCAAGCGCGTCAGATTGGAGAAAATGCGCGGGCACTTGGCTATGCGATTGAATATGACGCCGAACTGGAAACCGCGATGGAGACTGTCGCCGCGGCCTTTCGCGCACATTCGGCGATGTTGCAGATGGCACGCGCGCGCATCGGTGCGTCGCAGCAGGTGGTGTTCACCTGTCACGGTTCGGTGCTGTGCTTCAATCGCCAGTCCAATTGGATTGTGCATGTGCCGGTGGAAGAGATCATTGCCGAGTCTGCCTATCTGCCATTGAGCTTGGAGCGTCGCCCGGAGGGGGCGGTTTTGCGTACGTGCGATGGTCAATATGTCACGCGCATCCGCAATGATGGCGCGGCGGTGCTGGCAGCGTCACCACCGGTGGGACGTGAGGCGTATTTCATGATGTTCGACGGCCATCAGCCCACCCGTCCGGGGAGTTATGCGTTGGCGATGTCCGGCAATTTCGCGTGTGCCGACAACGGCCATGCGATCTCGTTTTCCCGGCGGGTGATTTCAACCTGGGAGAGCTTCAAAACGGCTACACTGGGCGCATTGCTGGCGGAGTAGACAGTGTCGAATAATATTTCCGATGTGGATCCCAAGATCGCCGAGGTTCTGCCTGCGGTTCAGGGACTGATGGCCGGCGGGCAGGCAGAGGATGCCGCCAGCGCATTGGATAGGATTGCCGGCTCTCCGCAGGCGCTGCCTTATGCCAGCCAGATCATCGATCTCGCCGCGCAGATGAAGCGCCCGGATATCATTGATAAAATTTGGGTTCAGCTTGGCGATGATGCCGAGAAGATTAGAATTGGATTTTTGGCAATTGATCAATATTTAGAGAAAAAACTACCGGGGAAAGCATCTAATATATTGAATGTGATGAAAGAGTCTTTTTATGATAACCATGTTTGTCTGAGAAAGATCGCAGATATATATTTCAAAATGACGAATTTTGGGGCGGCGCGCGATATCTATCAGAAGCTTCGCTCTGCGTCTTCTGGTGATGCGGAACTGACATTCAGGTTCACTGAAGCGGAATTGCGGGCTCAAAGCAAAGAAGGCGGTATTTTACCCGAAACTATAAAATATCTTAAAAAATACGCTCAAGAATCACAAAATATATCAATTTTGAACAGTATATCTGATATGTTTTTTTATAAAAAATATAACTATTATGGGCGGTTGGTACTGAAGCGTGCCGTCGATGTATCAGGTCGACGGCAGGACTGTTTGTTGCGATATTTGTGGGCGCTGAGCGGAGGTAAGAAAAAATTACGCTTGATGTTTAATATATGGCGCTCCCTGCGGGCTAAAAATATTGATTCTTTGCATTACCGCTACATCACTATTTTGACGTTACATAGTTTCCCACGATCAAAATTTGCCCTGCGCTTTGCTCAGCGCCAATATGAGATGGATCAGCATAGCATCGAATCGACGATTTTTCTGATTCGGACGCTCTATCAATCGGGCATGATTGAAGCGGCGCATCAGATGGTGGCGGTGATTTTTGACAGTCTGAAGGCGGAAGTCTCGCCGCAGCAATGGAAAAATCTCGGCGAAGTGGTCTTTGCCGCCGATGTCGGCCCGCTCGCCAAGGCAATTGCCAGTGAAATTCTGGCGCGCGACCCCGATGACAAGGCAGCCAAGGCCATTCTGGAGACAAAATACGGGCTGGGCTTCCTGAACTGAAAGCCCAGCGCCGCAGGTTCAGCCGACCCGGCGATCCAGCACCGCAGCCAGTCGGGTGCGGTCCAGCCCGCCTTCCCAGCGCGAGACCACAATCGTCGCCACCCCGTTGCCGACCACGTTGGTGAAGGTCATCGCCATCGACATGAAGCGGTGAATGCCCAGCACCAGTGCGATGGAGGCAACCGGGATGGTCTGCATGGTGGACAGGGTGGCGGCCAGCACCACGAAGGCGGCACCGGCAATGCCGGCAGCGCCCTTGGAGGTGAGCAGCAATACGGCCAACAGGGTCAGCAATTGGCCCCAATCCAGATGCGTGTCGGTCGCCTGCGCCAGGAAAACGGCGGTGGTGGCCAGATAGAGGCAGGTGCCATCGAGATTGAAGGAATAGCCGGTCGGCACAACCAGACCCACCACCGATTCCTCGCAGCCCGCCAGCTCCAGCTTGCGCATCAGCTGCGGCAGCACGGTTTCCGATGAGGTGGTGGCCAGGATGACCAGCAATTCCTCACGCAGATAGAAGATCAACTTCAGCACCGAGAACCCGGCCATCCGCGCCACCATGCCGAGCACGACGAGGTTGAAGATCGCGCAGGCAATCCAGAACTCGGCCAGCAATTCGCCCAGCGACAGCAAGGCCGCCGTGCCGAACGCCCCCACGGTGAAGGCCATCGCGCCGAATGAGGCGATGGGGGCGGCCTTCATGATGATGCCGACGATCTTGAACAGCACGGAACTGACGCCGTCGATGACAGCGATCACCGGCTTGCCGACATCGCCCACCATCACCAACCCGAAGGCGAACAGCACCGAGAAGAACAGCACCTGCATGATGTCGCCATTGGCGAATGCCCCCACCGCAGAGGCCGGGATGATGTGCATCAGGAACTCAACCGGCGTCAGATGCTGGGTGGCGGCGGTGTAGGATTTGATGGAGGAAGCGTCGATCTTGCTTGGATCGATATGCATGCCCAGGCCGGGTTTCCACAGCATCACCACCGTCAGCGCGACAATCAACGCCAAGGTGGTGATCACCTCGAAATAGACAATCGCCTTGATCGCCACCCGGCCCACCCGCCGCATATCGCCCATCTTCGCCACGCCATGCACCACGGTGCAGAAAATGATGGGACCGATGACCATGCGGATCAGCTGAATGAACGCATCGCCCAGCGGTTTCAGCGCGGCGCCCGGATGCGGAAAGAAATGCCCGAAGCTGATACCCAGCACGGTTGCGATCAACACCTGGCCGTAAAGCTGGCGATACCAAGCAGTTTTCATGGCCAATTCCCTCCCTCGCGCGATCCGGCGCTTTGTCACTTTCGTCGAGACTAGCCGACGCAGCCTTGCTTGCGCAGGGGGGGAATGTCATGCGCGCTATTGGCAATGGCTATAGTCGTGTCGTCCCATATCGTCAGGAGGACCGCTTGTGACAGATTCGACATCCTTGCACGCCGGCCCGCTGACCGGTGTGCGCGTGCTGGAATTCACCCATATGGTGATGGGGCCGAGTTGCGGCATGGTGTTGGCCGATCTCGGCGCCGATGTGGTCAAGATCGAGCCCGGCCCGGATGGCGACAACACGCGCAGGCTGACCGGGGCGGCGATTGGCTTCTTCCCCAGTTTCAACCGCAACAAACGCAGCCTGTGTGTCGATCTGACATCCGAGAGCGGACGGGCGCTGGTGCTCAAGCTCGTCGCCTCTGCCGATGTGGTGCTGGAGAATTTCCGCCCCGGCGCGATGGACAAGCTCGGCCTTGGCGCACAGGCGCTGACCCAGGCCAATCCGAAGTTGGTCTATTGCTCCTGCAAGGGCTTCCTGCCCGGCCCCTATGAACATCGCGCGGCGCTCGATGAGGTGGTGCAGATGATGGGCGGTCTGGCCTACATGACCGGCCCGCCCGGCCAGCCGATGCGGGCAGGGGCGTCGATCAACGATATCCTGGGCGGCATGTTCGCCGCCATCGCCATTCTGGCCGCTTTGCGTGAGCGTGAGATCACCGGGATTGGCGGCGTGGTGCAGTCTGGCCTGTTCGAGACGAACGCGCTGCTGATGGGGCCGCATATGGCAGGCGCTGCGATCATCGGGCGCGATCCGCCATCCTTCGCTGATCCACGCATGGTCAAGCCCTGGTCGGTCTATGATGTGTTCGACAGTGCCGATGCGGGGCAGCAAGTGTTCGTGGGCGTGGTGACCGAGACGCAGTGGCGCGGCTTCTGTGCGGCATTCGGGATGGAGGATTTGCTGGAGCGGCCGGAATTGGCCACCCAGGCGCTGCGGGTGACAGATCGCACGCGCTATCTGCCGCGCATCGCCGAGGTGTTCCGGCATTTGCCGAAAGCCGCGCTGATGGCGCGCTGCGAGCAACTCGGGCTGCCATTCGCGCCGATCGCGCGACCGGCCGATCTGCTGACCGACCCGCATTTGCTGGCCTCGGACGGGCTGCTCGACACCGATCTCGCCTCTGCCGAGGGCGCACCCGGCGGTGTGGCGCATCAGCCGAGGGCCGGGTTGCCGAATTTGCCGGTCTCGCTGCCATCGGGTCGCCCCAAGCTGCGCCGTCAGCCGCCCAGGCCGGGCGAGCATGGCGTGGAGATTCTGCGCGAAGCTGGCTGGGATGCGGCGGAGATTGAGGCGCTGCTTGTCGCCGGTGCCATGACGGTGGCGGGTGGGTGATTGCCTGCAAGCGGCTGTCGTGCTTGAGGTTGTTCAATCATTGATAAAAATCGGGAGAATTCCATGCCCCTCTACGAACTCGACGGCATCGCCCCCACGCTTCCGGGCGAGGGTCAATATTGGGTGGCGCCGGATGCGCAGGTGATCGGCGATGTGATTTTGGGCGAGGATGTCGGCATCTGGTTCGGTGCCGTGCTGCGCGGCGACAATGCACCGATGACCATCGGTGCCCGCTCGAACATCCAAGATGGCGCGATGGTGCACACGGATGCCGGGATGCCGCTGACGGTGGGCGAGGATGTGACCGTCGGCCATCACGCCATTCTGCACGGCTGCACGATTGGCAATGGCGTGCTGATCGGCATGGGGGCGACGATTCTCAACAACGCCAAGATCGGCGATGGTTGTATCGTCGGCGCCAATGCGCTGGTCACAGAGGGCAAGGAATTCCCGCCCGGCTCGCTGATCGTGGGCTCACCGGCCAAGGCGGTGCGCGAGGTGGATGCGGCGACGCAGGCCAAGCTCAAGCAGGGGGCGGCGGGCTATGTGAAGAACTGGAAGCGGTTTGCGGCGGGGTTGAAGCGGATTGGTTAGAGGGGCGGGGCGTTGACCCGCCCTGCGCCCAATCACCCCACCAGCTTCGCCAGCCAGCTGAACAGGCCGAAATGCGACAAATCGTTCCAGGTTGCGAAGACGAACAATCCGATCAGCAACGCGAAGCCGGCGCGCATGCCGATTTCCTGCGCCTTGGGGGAGAGCGGCTTGCCGCGCAGGCCTTCCAGCAGGAAGAAGACCAAATGCCCGCCATCCAGCACCGGGATGGGGAACAGGTTCAACAGGCCGAGATTGACCGACAGCACGGCAATCAGATTGACCAGCGATTTGAAGCCATATTCGGCCACCTGACCGGAAAGCTGCGCAATCCGCAGTGGCCCGCCCAGCTCGTCCGTGCTGCGCTGACCGGCGATCATCTCGCCAATGCCAGCCAGTGTTTGCGTGGCCACCAGCCAAGTCTGCTCGATACCCGCAGGCACGGCGGCAGCGAGGGAGATTGGCTCATAGCTGAGCTTGCCACCGCGCGTGATGCCCAGAATGCCACTGCCATTCTGCGTACGCGGCGTGACGGAGACATCCAGCGATGTCCCATCCCGCTCCAGCGTCAACGCCAGCGGCACACCGGCGCTGCGGCTGACCACCGCCTGGAGATCCTCGAATTTTTCAATTTTCGTGCCGCCGATGCTGACAATGCGATCGCCGCTCTGCAAACCCGCTCCGGCCGCCGCACTGCCTGTGACGACGGTACCCACCACCGGCTCCGTCACCTGACGGCCGACAACGGCGAATAGACCGGCGAACAGCACCGCTGCGAGGACGAAATTGGCAATCGGACCGGCAGCCACCGCGATCATACGTGAGATCACCGGCTTTTCGTGGAAAGTCTGCCCCGGCCGCCATGCGGCGCGCTCCTCCGGGGTGGCGTCCTCCGGCTGCTCCATGCCGTGCATCTTCACGTAGCCACCCAGCGGCAGGATGCACAGACGCCATTCGGTGTCATGGCGGTCGTGCCAGCTCAGCAGCTTCTTGCCGAAGCCGATGGAGAACACCTCAACATGCACACCGCGCCAGCGGGCAGCCAGGTAATGGCCAAGCTCGTGAATGAACACCAGGATGCCCAGCACAATGGCAAAGGCAACCGGCATACGAAGGAAGCTTGGCAAGATTTCCAGCACGTCGAATTCCAATCAGGCGGGAGAGTGTCCCGGCGTTAAAATGTCCTGTTGCGGATCAAGCCACCGGGGCTGCGAGCTTGCGACAAAATTCGTGGGCCTTGGCGCGGGCTTCTTCATCGATGGCGATCACGGCCTCAATGCTGTCGGCGGCACGGTATCCCATCGTGTCCATAACCTGCGCCACCAGATCCACGATGTCGAGGAAACCGATCTGTTTTTGCAGGAACGCCTCCACGGCGATCTCGTTGGCGGCACTCATCAGGGCGGGCACGCCCCCGCCGGCGATCAGCGCGGCACGGGCGAGGCGCAGGGCGGGGAAGCGGATCGGGTCGGGTTCGGCAAAATCCAGCCGACCCAGGGCGACGAGATCGAGCTTGGGGGCTTTGGTGGCAATGCGCGACGGCCAGGCAAGGGCATGCGCGATCGGCACCCGCATGTCCGGGCTGCCAAGTTGGGCGAGCACCGATCCGTCGGAATAGCAGACCAGGCCATGCACGGTGGATTGCGGATGCACCAGCACGTCGATCCGCTCGGAGGGCAGGCCGAACAGCCGCGCGGCCTCGATCACCTCCAGGCCCTTGTTCATCATGGTGGCGGAATCGATGGAGATTTTGGCCCCCATCGTCCAGACCGGATGCTTGAGCGCCTTCTCCGGCGTGGCGGCGCGCATCTCGTCGATGCTGGCGGTGCGGAACGGGCCACCGGAGGCGGTGAGGATGATCTTGTCCACCGCGCCATGATTGCCATCGGCCATCGCCTGGAAGATGGCGTTGTGCTCGCTATCGACCGGCAGCAGCGTGGCCTTCGCCTCGGCGACGGCGCGCAGCATCACATCGCCCGCGCAGACCAGCGCCTCCTTGTTGGCCAGCGCCACCCCGCCACCGCCCCGAATGGCGGCCAGCGTGGGGTGCAGACCGGCGGCCCCCATGATGGCGCACATCGTCCAATCGGCCGTGCGCGACGCCGCCTCGATCATGGCCGCCCGCCCGGAGGCGACTTCGATGCCGGTGCCGGCGAGGGCGGCGGCGAGGTCGGCATGGCGCGTCTCATCGGCCACCACGGCGATTTCCGCATGCAGGGCCATCGCCTGCTCGGCCAGCAGCTTGGTGTTCTTGCCTGCCACCAGGGCGCGGACGCGGTAGCGGTCTGGATTGGCGGCCAGCAATTCGATGGTCTGGGTGCCGACGCTGCCGGTGGAGCCCAGAACGGTGACGGTCTTCATGGTAACGGCACTCTCACCCACAGATACATCCCTTGTCCTACCGCCAGCGCCATCATGGCGGCCAGCGGTGCGGCGGTCAGCAGACCGTCAAGCCGGTCGAGCAGCCCGCCATGTCCGGGCAGTATCCAGCCCGAATCCTTCACCCCGGCGCGACGTTTGATGGCACTTTCCAGCAGATCGCCGGATTGGCTGGCAATGCCGAGCAATCCGGCCTCCAAAGCCGCCCGCAACGGTGCGCCACCGTGCGGGCTGAGTTCGGCGGCTATCAGCCCGATCAGCATCGCCGAGATCAACCCGCCGACCGCGCCGGAGCGGGTTTTGCCGGGAGAGATGCTGGGGGCCAGCTTCGGGCCACCGATCAGGCGGCCGGTCATGTAGGCGCCGATATCGCTCGCCCAGACAATCAGCATCACGAACAGCACATTGCCCAACCCCACGCCGGGCGTTTCGCGCAACCACACCAAGGCGGCACTGGCGGGAAGCAGGTAGAGCGCGCCGAGCTGCCAGGTTTTTGCCGCGCTGAAATTCAAGGCGCGCGCCAGTTTGCGCCATTCATCGGCCATGCCGAGCAGGGCGCACAGAACCAGCACGATCCAGACCCACTCGCCCCACCAGAGGCCCCCCAATGCGATCGGGGCCGCCACGCAGGCGGTGATCGCACGGCGGCGCAGGTCGCGCCATTTGCTGACGGCGGCAGGTGGTTCAGGCCGGTCTTGCGCCAAAGCGTCGCTCCCGTCGGGCGAATTCTGCCAAGGCTTCGGCGAATTGCGCTTCCCCGAAATCGGGCCAGAGGATGTCGGTGAAGACGAATTCCGCATAAGCGGACTGCCAGAGCAGGAAATTCGACAGCCGCTGCTCGCCGCTGGTGCGCAGGATCAGATCGGGGTCTGGCATATGCGCGGTTTCGAGCAATGCGGCGAAGCGGCATTCGGTCAGCTCCGCCGGATCGAGCTTGCCCGCCTGCACCAGGGCAATCGCCTGCTGGGCGGCGGCGACGATCTCGCTGCGCGCACCATAGGACAGGGCGATGACCAGATTGAGTTTGGTGTTCGCCCGCGTGGTTTCCTCCGCACGGGCGAGTTCGGTTTGGATGTCGCGATCAAAGCGGCTGCGATCGCCGATGACGTGCATGCGCACGCCATTGCGGTTCATCTCGGCGATCTCGCTTTTGATGAAGCGGCGCAGCAGCCCGGTCAGATCGGTGACCTCCTGCGCCGGACGCCGCCAATTCTCGCTGCTGAACGCATACAGCGTCAGCCACGACACGCCATGCGCAATCGCCGCCTCGATGGTGCGACGCACCGCCTGCACACCAGCGCGATGCCCGGCCACGCGCGGCAGGCTGCGTTGCTCCGCCCAACGGCCATTGCCATCCATGATGATGGCAACATGCAGCGGCACGGCAGAATTCGGGTCGGCGGGGGCCAAGTCAGCAACGGCCTTGGTCTGCGAGATGGTGCGCACTCCTCTCGTGCCGACAGGCGGCATCTCGTGCGGTTAAACCGTACGGATTTCCTTGTCTTTGTCAGCAAACATTGCGTCGATGCGCTTGATGTAGCTGTCCGTCAACTTCTGGATGTCATCTGACCAGACTTTAACCTCATCTTCACTGATGACGTTTTTCTTTTCCAGCGCCTTGGTCTGATCCATGCCATCGCGACGCACGCCGCGCACCGCGATTTTGGCGGCTTCGGCATATTTGCCCGCCAGCTTGGACAGTTCGGTGCGGCGTTCGCCGGTCAGCATCGGGATCGGCACACGCACGGTCTGGCCGTCGCTGGCCGGGTTGAGGCCGATGCCCGCGTCACGAATGGCGCGTTCGACGGCGGTGACGAGGCTGCGGTCCCAGACCTGAACGGTCAGCATGCGCGCTTCCGGCACGGCGATGCTGCCCACCTGGGTGAGCGGCACTTCGCTGCCATAGGCTTCAACACGCACCGGCTCCAGCAATTGCGGGCTGGCGCGGCCCGAGCGCAGGCCGCCGAAATCGCGCTTGAGACTGTCCAACGCGCTGTCCATGCGGCGGGTGAGATCGGTCTTGAGATTGGAAAGTTCGGTCATGGACTTGAACGCTCCTGAGGCAGAAAGCCCATCCGGCCGTGCCGGGCTGGGCGCAGAGTGAAGTGACGTCGTTACTTGACTTCGGTGATCCGGGTAAACAGACCCTCGCCACGCATCACCTGCGCGAACGCACCGGTTGCATGGATGTTGAAGACGATGATCGGCAGCGCGTTTTCACGGGCGAGCGAAATCGCCGCCGCATCCATCACCGACAAATCGCGCGCGAGCACTTGCAGATAGCTCAACTCGTCATAGCGCGTGGCGTTGGCATCCTTGCGCGGATCGGCGGAATAGACGCCATCGACCTGGGTGCCTTTGAGCAGGGCATCGCAACCCATTTCGGTCGCGCGCAGGGCGGCGGCGGTGTCGGTGGTGAAGAACGGGTTGCCGGTGCCGGCGGCGAAGATCACCACACGGCCTTTTTCCATATGCCGCTCAGCACGGCGGCGAATATAGGGCTCGCAGACGGTGGACATCGGAATGGCGGATTGCACGCGCGTCGGCACACCGATGCGCTCCAGCGCATTCTGCATGGCGAGTGCGTTCATCACGGTGGCGAGCATGCCGATATAGTCGGCCTGGGCGCGTTCCATGCCATTGGCGGCACCGGAGACGCCCCGGAAGATGTTGCCGCCGCCGATGACGAGGCAGACCTGCACGCCCATGCCGACAACCGCGCTGACATCCTGCGCGATGCGGCTGACGACCTCGTTGTCCAGGCCGTAATCGCGCTTGCCCATCAGGGCTTCGCCGGAGACCTTGAGCAGAACGCGCTTATAGGCTGGTGTGGAGGTCATGGTCAGCGAATCCGCGCAAGATTGGGGCGGGCGCACCCTAAAGAACGCGCCCGCCCCGAACAAGAGACACGTCAGACGCAGCTCTGCAAGAGAGCCGCGCCTTTGGTGTTGATTAGGCCGGCTGCTTGATGCCAGCGGCGGCGGCAACTTCGGCTGCGAAGTCACCCACTTCCTTCTCGATGCCTTCACCGAGCTGGAAGCGCGCAAAGCCAACCAGCTCAGCGCCGGCCTTCTTGACCACGACGGCGACGCGGTTTTCGCCGTCGACGACGAAGACCTGCTCCAGCAGAACCACTTCCTCGTAGAACTTCTTCACGCGGCCATCGACCATCTTCTCGATGATCGCTTCCGGCTTGCCGGAGGCGCGGGCCTGCTCGATGAGCACGGCGCGTTCCCGTTCCAGCGAGGCCGGATCGACGCTGGAGATGTCGAGCGCCTGCGGGTTGGTGGCGGCGATGTGCATGCCGATCTGACGACCCAGCGTGACGATCGCGTCTTCCTCGCTCGGTGCCTTCAGGGCCACCAAGCAACCGATCTTGCCCAGGCCCGGCTTGATGGTGTTGTGCGTGTAGGTGGCAACAGCCCCCTGCTCGACCGTCAGCACGCGGGCGCGGCGGATGTTCATGTTCTCGCCGATGGTGGCGACGAGCTGAACCAGCTCTTCGGCAACCGTGCGGCCAGTGCCCGGATAGGCGGCGGCCTTGATGGCTTCGACATCCTCGCCAACCGTCAGCGCGATCTTGGCGACGGTGGAGACGAAGTTCTGGAAGGCTTCGTTGCGACCGACGAAATCGGTCTCAGCGTTGACTTCAACCATCGCTGCCACGCGCGGGGACGAGGCGACGCCGATCAGGCCTTCAGCGGCAACGCGGCCGGACTTCTTGGCCGCAGAGGCGAGACCCTTCTTGCGCAGCCAATCGATGGCTTCTTCGACATTGCCTTCGGTCTCAACGAGCGCCTTTTTGCAGTCGCTCATGCCGGCGCCGGAGCGCTCGCGCAATTCCTTCACCAGGGCGGCGGTGATCTCGGCCATGGTAGTTCTCCGTAATGATGTA
Organism: Acetobacteraceae bacterium; assembly: GCA_031291725.1. GTDB lineage: Bacteria > Pseudomonadota > Alphaproteobacteria > Acetobacterales > Acetobacteraceae > CAIQQQ01. The sequence continues at coordinate 18,827 of JARLIM010000003.1, read as the reverse complement.
ATTGCTTTGGGCAAGAACCCTTCCGCCCCACCCGTGTGAGCGCGGGGCGGAAGGGGTAGCATTAGGCCTGCGGAGCCGCCGCCAGTTCTTCGGCGGCCACTTCCGGCAGCACTTCCGGCGCCAGCTCGGCGGCGGCGCCGACGTCACGGCCGGAGGCAACCATTTCCTGGCTGATGCCGTCCAGCACCGCGCCGGAGATCAGTTCGCAATACAGGGTGATGGCGCGGATGGCGTCGTCATTGCCCGGGATCGGGAAGGTGACGCCTTCCGGGTCTGAGTTCGAGTCGAGCACGGCGATGACCGGAATGCCCAGCTTGTTGGCTTCCTCGACAGCCAGCTTTTCCTTGTTGGTGTCGATGATGAACAGGATGTCCGGCAGGCCGCCCATTTCCTTGATGCCGCCCAGCGCGCGTTCCAGCTTCTCGCGGTCGCGCGTGATGTCGAGCACCTCTTTCTTGGTCAGGCCCTGGGTGTCACCGGCCAGCATGTCGTCGATCTGGCGCAGGCGCTTGATCGAGCCGGTGATGGTCTTCCAGTTGGTCAGCATGCCGCCGAGCCAGCGATGGTTGACGTAATACTGGCCGCAACGCTGAGCGGCTTCGGCCACATGGTCCGCCGCGGCGCGCTTGGTGCCGACGAACAGCACGCGACCGCCATTGGCGGTGATGTCACGCACGGCGCGCAGCGCGCGGTCGAGCATGGGAACGGTCTGCTGCAGGTCGATGATGTGAACCTGGTTGCGCACACCGAACAGGAACGGCGCCATGCGCGGGTTCCAACGACGGGTGTGATGTCCGAAGTGGACACCGGCTTCGAGCAGCTGACGCAGAGTGAAATCGGGCATCGCCATGATGCGATCCTTTCCTGGGGTAGTCCGGTTGATCCTCCGTGGGCGTTGTCTTGACGACACCGGACCCAGCCAAACGGCCAGGAGGCACCCACGTGCGAATTACCCGCGAGCTTTCGGCTCGGCAGGCGGGCGCGGTATCGCCCAAATTGGCCGCGTGCGCAAGACCGCAACCGGGTGAGATGGCTGCCTTGCATGGCTGTTTCCTGCGACTCGCGCGTCCGGCATGTCACACTCGGCGCAACAGAGAGGACCGATCATGACCTTGCCACAGCGCCCCTTCGGCCAGAGCGGCCAGATTTTGCCCCGGCTGGGGCTTGGCTGCATGGGGATGTCGGATTTCTACGGCCCGGCCGATCGCGGCTTGAGCATCGCCACCATTCATGCCGCCCAAGAGGCGGGCGTGGCGATGTTGGACACCGGCGATTTCTACGGCATGGGCGATAACGAGATGCTGCTGCGCGCGGCGCTGGAGGGTGGACGGCGGGAGCGTGCGTTCATCGCGGTGAAATTCGGCGCCCAGCGCGACCCGTCGGGCAATTGGTGCGGCTATGATGCGCGCCCCTCGGCGGTGAAGACGGCATTGTCCTATACCTTGAAGCGTCTGGGCACCGACCACATCGATCTCTACATGCCCGCTCGCCTGGACCCGGCCGTGCCGATCGAGGACACGATCGGGGCGATCGGGGAGATGGTGCAGGCCGGTTACGTTCGGCATATCGGGGTGAGCGAACTGGGGGCGGCCAGCCTTCGCCGGGCGGCCGCCACCCATCCGATTGCCGCCTTGCAGATTGAATACTCGCTGATGTCGCGCGGCATTGAGGCGGAGATTCTGTCGACCTGCCGGGCGCTTGGCATCGCTGTCACCGCTTACGGTGTGCTGTCACGCGGGCTGATCGGCGGCAGCGTGCCGAGCGGGGCACGGGATTTCCGTCAGCACAGCCCGCGCTTCTCGCCGGAAAACCTCGCCGCCAACCGTGCGCTGGTGGCGGCCTTGGCCGCCATCGGCGCCGAGAGCGGCCATTCGGCGGCGCAACTCGCCATCGCCTGGGTGCTCTCACGCGGCGACGACATCTTCCCGTTGATCGGCGCGCGCAGGCCGGATCGGCTGGCCGAGGCGGTGGCGGCGTTGAATGTGGTCCTCTCGCCCGAATCGCTTGCCCGCATCGCGGCGGCAATGCCAGCCTCGGCCGTGCAGGGCGCGCGCTATCCGGCGCATGGCATGGCGTCATTGGACAGCGAGCGTGCAGGGGAGTGAGCCAGATGCATCATAAAAGCGATCCCGCCGCCACTCTGGCGCGTCTGCTGGCCGAGGGCTGGGTGCCGGAGACCGATGAGGGGTTCATCGGACTGATCGGACCGTTCTTTCGCCGCGACACGCCGGAGGGGCCGGAATTCTGTTTCCCGACCGACAAGCGCCATCACAATCTGCGCGGTGTGTTGCAGGGCGGGGCATTGATGACCTTCGCCGACCGCATTCTGGGCATGACCGCCCGCCACCACACTCAGGCCACGCGCACCGCCACCGTGCAGCTTGATGTCAGCTTTATCGACGCCGTGCAGATCGGCGAGACGGTGGAGGCGGTGCCGCATATGGTGCGTGCGACCAAAAGCATTGTCTTCATGCGCACCGAATTGCGCGTTGGCGCGCGCATCGTCGGCACCGCGCAGGGGGTGTGGAAGCTGCTGCGCCCCGCCTGAGGCGATGCGCTGCCCGGTCAATGATAAAGTGATTGCTTTGGTATTGCCGCGACGATACTAAAGAGCATGCTTAACCAACAGCCTTCGCTGGATTTAACCTTCCAGGCCCTCGCCGATCCAACACGGCGGGCGATGGTGGAGCGATTGACCCAAGGCAGTGCCACGGTGAGCGAATTGGCGCAGCCGCTGCCGATGTCGCTGCCTGCGGTGATGCAGCATCTGGCGGTGCTGGAGGCGTCCGGCTTGGTGCGCTCGCGCAAGGTGGGGCGGGTGCGCACCTGCCAGCTTGATATTCAGGTGCTGCGCGAAACCGAGCGTTGGCTCAATCAGGCCCGACTTGGCTGGGATCGTCGTATGGACCGTCTCGGCGCATTTCTGCACGCCATTCAGCTGCCCCAGCGTCAAGAGGACGACACGGATTCCTGAGCGGGGTGACAGGCGCGGGACGCAGTGGGCGTGACCGTCATCGGCCGGCAGGCAACAGCCGCCCGACGCCACGGGCGCGACCGGCGCGGAATAAGATGGGGATCAGGGCGCGCGAACTGACATCGCGGGGCAGGCGGCCCAATCGTGCGAGCCCCCACAATGCGCGCGCGGCATCCATCGTGCCGAGTGCGCTGGCGTTGTCATCGGCGATGAGCATGCTCGGCAGGTCGGGGTTATAGGCGGCAATGCAGCGTAGCGTCGCAGCCAGCGCGCGGCTTTCCGATGGCAGGTCGATCAAGACGGCCATGGGGCGGAAATGATGCAGGCGGAAGGGCAATTCGTGATGGCTCGCCACCGCCATAGTCTCAAGATCCAGCCCTTGGCAGACATCCTCATACCCTGCCAGACTTTCGGTCGGCCCGCCGATCAACAGCACGTAAGACTGCCCGGTTTCGGACATGCACACATTGGATTGCGGCAGTTGTGGGCCGATCAATCGGATAGGAGAAGCATGAGCGGTCATCGGGAAGCCCCTGTCTGCTGGTCACGCGGTGTGATGAGAGAGTGCCGCTTCCTTAACCAAATTTAAACAAAACAATGGGTTGATTGAGCGTCAGTCAGCGGGAGTAAAACGTGAGTTTGCGTTATTGCAGTCAGCGTTCACATTGTTGCGTGTGACGAATCGTAGCCCTCTGCCCCGCCCCCCACGACGCCCGGATGTCGATCCCAAGATCGCTCTGGTTCCATTGTCGCGTTTGTTCGCCTGGCTGGCCGATAAGGAGCCGGCGCAGGTGACATCGGCTGTGCGTGCCGCTCCACGGCGTAAATTGGCGACGTCTTTGGCGTTGGGAATGGCGGCCGCGGCGGGCGAGCGTGCCGCCCCACCGCCGCCGGAGACCCCGGTGCGCCGTGACGTGGTTCGTCCTGCCGTCTCTCAGGCCGCGCCTTCGCCGGAATCGGCAGTCTCCACCACACGCAGCGTTCGACCGCCTCTGGCTGAGCGGCGGCCAGCGCCCATGCCCGAGGTGGCGGCCGAACCTGAGCTGCTGCCTGTGCCGGAAGAACCACGTCGTGCGCCACCATCCGATTCGGCGCCGGTGCTGCGGGCATTTCCGCTCGGCAATATGAGCGCTGCCACGCCGCAACCGGCACCAGAGCCGGAGCCCGAGCCGGAGCCCGAGCCGGAGCCCGAGCCAGCACTTGAGCCAGAGCCAGTGGTGGCCGCTGCGGAGGTTGCTGGTGAGGTGGCCTGTGTTCAGCCCGAACCCCAACCCGAGCCCCAACCCGCGCCCCAACCCGAACCCGCGCCAGCGCCGCCGGTTGTCCGTCCGCCACGATCCTTGCCGCCGCTGCTGAAGGTGCCGCAGCAATCGCCTTTGCCGAAGATGTCACGGGCGGACGATTTCCTGCCTGGGCGGGGCGGTCAGCCTCGCTCAGACCGCGATGCCTGACGCCAAGGCGGCCCGCGCGTCGGAGGTTGTGTTTTTTTGCGTGCGCGAAGGAGCAGAGGCCGAAAGAGCAATTGCCCTGTTCTGTCACAGGTATATATAGGGTTCGACTTTGCCCCGCCCACGTTCGGGCGCGTGTTGTCGTGCGTGTTCCTAGGCTGCCAAGAGGGTCTCTCGTTCATGAATACCATGCTGGTCAATAAGGCCGTCGCCGCCGTGCTGGTGTCGGGCATCACCTTCTTTATGGCAGGCCGTGTGGCCCACCTGCTGATGCCGGAGACGCATTTGGCGAAATCGGCGATCCAGATCGGTACCGAAGCGCCGGCTGCCGCCCCGGTTGCCGCGGCTGCCGTGCCGTTCGAAACCCTGATCGCAAGCGCCGATCCGGCAGCGGGCGCCGCCGCTTTCAAGAGCGTTGGCTGTGTGGCCTGTCATACGATCAATGAGGGCGGCAAGCCCGGTGTCGGGCCGAACCTGTATGGCGCTGTCGGTGCCGCCCAGGCAGGTCGCCCCGGCTTTGCCTATTCGGATGCGCTGAAGGGCAAGGGCGGCAAGTGGGATTTGGCCGAGCTGAACAAATGGCTCACCAAGCCGGCCGCCTATGCCGCGGGCACCAAGATGTCCTTCGCCGGTTTGGCCGATGACAAGAAGCGCGCCGATATCATCGCTTATCTGAACACGATGACGACCACGCCATTGCCGACGAAGTAATTCGTACTCGTCATGTCGTATCGGAAAACCAGCAGGATCGCTCAGATTCTGCTGGTTTTTTTGTGCGGTGTGGCGGGGGTGGCCGATGCCGCCGACCCGGTGGCCGGACAGCGTGCGATGTTCACGTTGGGCTGCACTGGCTGCCACCAACTGCGCCGCGAGGGGGGCAATGGCGTTGGGCCTGCGCTGTTCAATGTGGTGGGCGCCGCGAAGGCATCGCATGTGGGGTTTGCCTATTCGCCCGCCTTGCGTGCCAAAGGCGGTGTCTGGTCAGCGGCAGAGCTCGATGTCTGGCTGACCAATCCCGCCGCCTTCGCACCCGGCACCAAGATGGCCTTCGCCGGGATTGCCGATGCTTCCACCCGTGCCGATGTGATCGCATATCTTGGCACATTGTCTGACAGGGCGGCCGCCCCTGTGCGATGACGCCACGTGTCGGGGGCGAGGCCGCTTGCGCAGTCAGGCTTTTGCGGCAATCCCTGCTGTATCCTCTGTCCGCCGTAGAACGATGCTTCCCCCCCGGCGCTGGCTGGGGTAGGGGTTGCGCGTGCATCGCGATACGGAAGGAGCACAAAATGGCTGCCGATGAAGTGACCAACCTCGAGCTCGATCCGGGCGAGGTCGCCCTGGTGATCGGGGAAGAAGACGGACAGATGTCGGTGCGAGTCGTGGCTGGCAGCGAAGTGCCGCCGGACGCGATGGAGATGCCGGCTGCGCAGGAGATCATTCTTGCCCTCGCCATGCGTCTGTTGAAAGACCCGGATTTCCACGACGACATGCTCGACTGGTATTACGACCAGCAGGACGAGGATGAAGACGAGGAAGACGAAGAAGAGGACGGTGAGGAGGCGTAATCCTCTTCCATCCACTGACGAAAAAGGCCGCATCGGATGACGCGGCCTTTTTTGTGGTCGGCGTGTGGCGGGGGGTTAATCCCCGGCTGCCGTGCCCATCTTCTCAGCCAGGGCCGGCATGGTGGCATGACGGCGCGGAGAGAGTTTGCGCTGCACTTTCTCCATGTACAGATAGATCACCGGCGTGGTGTAGAGCGTGAGAATCTGGCTTAACGCCAAGCCACCCACCATCGCGTAACCGAGCGGGCGCCGCAGTTCCGAGCCCGCACCATGGGCCAGCATCAGCGGCAGACCGCCGAGGAGGGCGGCCATTGTGGTCATCAGAATGGGTCGGAAACGCAGCAGGCAGGCCTGCCGAATGGCATCCAGCGGCGACATGCCGTCCTTGCGTTCGGCGTTGATGGCGAAATCGACCATCATGATGCCGTTCTTTTTAACGATGCCGATCAACAACAGAATGCCGATCAGCGCGATCAGCGAGAACTCGGTTTTGAACAACATCAGCATCAACAACGCGCCGACACCGGCCGAGAAGACGGTGGAGAGAATGGTGATCGGCAGGATGTAGCTTTCATAGAGCACGCCGAGGATGATGTAGACCGAGATGAAGGCGGCCGCGATCAGATAGGGTTGGCTGGCGAACGATGCCTGGGCCGCCTGGGCGGTGCCCTGGAAGGCACCCACAAGACCGGCAGGCGCGCCAATGCGCGTCATCATCTCGGTAATCGCCGTCACCGCCTGCCCAAGGGCCACGCCGTCGCCCAGGTTGAACGAGAGGGTGACAGCCGGGAACTGGCTTTGATGGTTGATCGACAACGCGGCCACCGGTTTGGTGTCGAGCTTGACGAATACCGATAGCGGAACAGCCGCCCCGCTGGCGGTGTGAACATAGAGTTTGTCCAGCGTGGCGAGCTTGGATTGATCTCCCGGCAGCACTTCCAGAATCAGGTGATAGGAGTTCACCTGGGTGAAATACTGGGTGACTTGGCGCTGACCGAAAGCGTCATACAAGGTGTCGTCGATCACCTGCGGCAGCACGCCGAAGCGGGCGGCTTGGTCGCGGTCGATGGTCAGGGTTGCGGTGGTGCCCGCGATCTGCTGATCGGTGGCCACATCGCGCAGCATCGGCAGCTTCTGCATTTCCTCCAGGATGCGCGGCGACCAGGTGTTCAGCTCATTCAGATCGGCATCCTGCAAGGTGTATTGGAACTGGGTGCGCGACAGGCGGCCGCCGACGTTGACATCCTGACCGGCCTGCATTGCCACCTGCGCGCCCAGGGCTGCGGCGAGTTTCGGACGCAGGCGCGCGATCACCTGTTGGGCGGAGGCGGTGCGTTCCTCAAAGCCCTTGAGGGCGATGTAGAAGCGCCCGGTGTTCTGCGTGGTGCCACTGGCGGCTCCGATGGACGAGGAAAACGCCGCCACATCGGGATCGGCCATCAGGATATCACCCACCGCAACCTGACGGCGCGCGGCTTCCTGGAAGGAGATATCCTGCGCCATGTCGTTGTTGCCGATCAGGATGCCGTTATCCTGCTGCGGAAAGAAGCCCTTGGGGATGATGGCCGCCAGATAGATCGTCAGCGCCACCGTGCCGAGGAAGGACATCAGCGTGATGAAGCGATATTTCAGCACGATATCCAAGGTGCGGCGATAAAAGCCGATCAGCGCCTCGAAAAAGCTTTCGATGATGCGATACATCAGCCCGTGCTTGCCCTCATCGTGATGCAGGAAGCGCGAGCACATCATCGGCGTCAGCGTCAGCGACACCACCGCCGAAACGGCCACGGCGATGGACACCGTGACGGCGAATTCGCGGAAGAGACGTCCCACAATGCCGCCCATCAGCAGCATCGGAATGAACACCGCGATCAGCGACATCGAGATCGAGACGATGGTGAAACCGATTTCGCCGGCACCTTTGAGGGCGGCGTCCATCGGTTTCATGCCTTCTTCGATGTGACGGTAAATATTCTCCAGCATCACGATGGCATCGTCCACCACGAAACCGACCGCGATGGTCAGCGCCATCAGCGAGAGGTTATCGAGGCTGTAGCCCATCAGATACATCACCGCACAGGTGCCGATCAGCGCCACCGGCACGGTGATCGAGGGGATGATCGTTGCCCAGAAATTCCGCAAGAACAGGAAAATCACCATCACCACCAGGGAGATGGAGATCATCAGCGTGGTTTCCACCTCATGCACCGAGGCGCGGATGGTTTGGGTGCGGTCCAGGATCTGGATCAGGTTGACCCCGGTGGGAATGGCGGCTTTCAGGCGCGGAATCGCCTCCTTGATGGCGTCCACCGTCTCGATGACGTTGGCGCCGGGCTGTTTGAAGATGACCAGCTGAATGCCGCGATGCTGGTTCTGCCACGCGGCCAGCTTCATATTTTCCGGCGCATCCAGCGCCCGGCCAATGTCGGAGATGCGGACCGGAGCCCCGTTGCGATAGGCGATCACCGCATTCTGATATTGCGCGGCCTTGGTCATTTGATCGTTGTCGTAGATCGCATAGGCCTGCTTGTCGCCATCGACGGTGCCCTTGGGGGAGTTGACGGTGGCATTGGTGAGCATGCCGCGCACATCTTCCAGCGTCAGCCCCATCGCGGCGAGGCGGGCGGGATCGACCTGCACGCGCACGGACGGCTTTTGTTCACCGCCGATCAACACCTGCGACACGCCGGAAATCTGTGAAAGCTGCTGGGCGAGGATGGTATCGGCGGCCTCGTCGACATCGATCAACGGCAGCGTGTCGGATTGCACGGCGAGAATATAGATCGGGGCATCGGCCGGGTTGACCTTACGGAAGGTCGGTGGGCTGGGCAGGGTTTTGGGCAATTGCCCCCCCGCGGCCTGAATGGCGGCCTGTACGTCCAGCGCTGCGGCGTCGATGTTGCGGTCCAGGTCGAACTGCAAAACGATCTGCGTGCCGCCCGCCACCGAAATCGACGTCAGCTGCGTGACACCGGAAATCTGGCTGAACTGGCGTTCCAGCGGAGCCGCCACCGCCGAGGCCATCGTATCCGGGCTGGCGCCTGGAAATTGGCCCGTCACCTGGATGGTGGGGAAGTCCACGCGGGGCAGCGGGGCCACCGGCAGCAACGGATAGGCGGCCAAACCGACGAGCACGATGGCGGCCATCAACAGCGATGTGCCAATCGGGCGGCGGATGAACGGGGTGGAAATGCTCATGCCATGCTGTCCGTTGTTCGTGACGCCGGGGGGAAATCTACACTGAAACGGTACATGCGATCAGCTGCCGGAACCGGTGACGATGCTGACCTTCACGCCAGGGCGCAACCGGGACTGCCCAGACAGCACTACTGTGTCGCCCTCGCTCACGCCTGAGGCAATTGCGGCCAGCGTGCCGGTGTCGAGCGAGACATTCACCGGTGCGATGGCAACCGTGTTGTCTGGCTTGACGACGTAGACGAACAAACCGTCCGGTCCGTGCTGCACGGCCTGGCTTGGCAGGGAGATCGCGTTGGCCTGTTGGCCGACCTGCATCGTTGTGTTGACGAATTGGCCGGGCCACAGCTTCAACTCCCCATTGGGGAAGGTGGCCTTGACCTTGATGGTGCCGGTGGTGGGGTCGATGCTGTTGTCGATGGTGATGAGCGTGCCGTCACCGAGGGTCGATTTGCCGTCTGCCGAACTGGCATGCACCTGTGGCGTGCCATTGGCCATCGCGGCGGCGATGCTCGGCAGGTTGTCCTGCGGCACTGAAAACGTGACGGTGACGGGCTGGATTTGGCTGAGTGTGACGATGCCGGGATTGGTGGTGTCGGCGGAGCGGATGAAATTGCCCAAATCCGTCAGCCGCAGACCAACGCGGCCATCGAAGGGCGCGATGATCTTGGTGAAGTCCAGGTTCAACTGAGCCGCAGCGATGGCGGCGTCGTCCCCCTTGATGGTGGCATCCAACTGCACAACGAGGGCGCGCTGGGTGTCCACCTGCTGCTGAGCGGCAAATTGGTTCACCGCAAGCTGCGCATAACGCTCCAGATCATGCTTGGCGTTTATCTGATTGGCGACGTCGGACGCCTTTTTGGCCAGGGCGGCATCCAGGACGGCCTGATAGGGGCGCGGGTCGATCACCGCGAGGACATCGCCGGCGTGCACCATGCTGCCTTCGGCGAAATTCACCTTGTCCAACGTGCCATCCACGCGCGGATGCAGAACGACATTGTTCAGCGGTGCCACCTGGGCGAGGCCGCGAATGGTGATCGGCACATCCTGACGCATCGGCTTGACGATCGTGACCGGCACGCCAGGGCCGCCATTGCCCGCGCCCGACGTTTGCGCAAGGGCGGGCAGGCTGACGAGTAGGCAAGCCGTGCTCAGAAGAAAACGATTATAGGCCATTTATGACACATCCCACCCTGCGCCGACGCGCATATTCCCGCTTCAACAAGAACGGCAACGCGGCCAGGATGCAAGAGGCAGAAACCGGCGGTAACGCTTTTTTTCAATAGGGTTTAGCCGCGCTCCGCTGCCGCAGCGAGGCCGGTTGCATATGTTGCGTGTGCGAAATCCGGCGCCAGCATCCACCCCAAGGCGATTATGCCGGGCAACAGCGCATGAACCCAGAGCAGCGGGATCATCGCCGGCGAGCGCACGGCCAGATTGGTCAGCGCCAGACCAACCGCCAGCAGCACCACCACGGCCAGCACCGCCAGCACCGGACGGATCACCCCGCCGTGGCGTTGGAAGCGGCCGGTGAGTGTTGCAAACAAGGCGATGGCGACGAAGGAGAACGTGGTCAACGGGCCCGTGAAGCGGCGGTTCAATTCCACCCGAATCCGCTCCGTCTGTCGGCCCAGAGCCGCCACATCCGGCGAGGGGGAGAGCAATTCGCTCATCGAAAGCTCGCCCACGTCGCGAAAGCGCAATTCGGCGGTGGCATCGTGCTGCGACAGGTCGATGGTGTTTTCGCTGAAGCTGAGCACGTTCAGCCGCCCGGTTTTCGGATCGAGCTCCTGCCGGTTGCCGTTGATCAGCAGCACGCGCGGTGCGCCATCGAGCCCGACGAGCTTGCCGATTTCGGCAACCGTGGTGGCGTGGCTGTTGGGCTGGCGCGCATCGTCGATCAGAATGCCGTGCAAGGTGCCGTCCGGGTCGCGGGCGCGCACGAAGATCGTCAGGCTGTCCGAGACCGAGTTGAACACGCCCTCCTGCAACATGAAGGCGGCGAGGCGGTTGCGGATTTCGAACTGATATTGCCGAAAGCCGCTGAAACTGGCGGGCACCAGCCACAGGCTGAGCATGAAGCCGATGATCGCACACAGTGTGGCCAAGGCGATGGCCGGGCGGGCGAGGGCTACCTGCGACAATCCGGCAGCGCGCATGACGGTCAATTCGCGGTCGCTCGACAGGCGCTGATAGACGAATTGCACCACCACAAAGCAGGTGATCGGCAGAATCACCTCGACAAAATTCGGGATCAGCAGGCCGGTCAGCTTCAGGAACACCCCCACCGACAAGCCGCGATTGACCACGGTATCGACAAAGCGCAGCGATTGGGTGAGCCAGATCAGCGCCAGCAGGCCGGTGGTGACGGCGAGCAGCGCGAAGACCAATTGGCGGAAGATGTAACGGTCGATGCCGGAGATCCGGGAGGGTTTCATGCCAGGACCCTAACCCGCACGCGGGCGCTTGCCCAGCGCCAGGACGTGACGATAGGTTTCAATCAGCCGGTCGATGACGATCTCGCGGGTGAAATCGGCGGCATATCGCGCCGAACCGGCGGCGGCCAGACGCGGGCCGAGGGCGGGTTCGGCCAGCAATCGCGCCAGATTGGCAGCCAGAGCGGGCACATCCTCAATCGGAGACAACAGCCCATCCTGATCATGGCGGACATATTGCCGCGCGCCATCGGCCGATGTTGCCACCAATGGTCGGCCCGCCGCCCAGGCCTCGACGATGACGGTGCCGAAGGGTTCGTAGCGACTCGGCAAGACGCAGATATCGGCCGCTTGCAGCAGCGATTTGCGATCGTTGCGCCAGCCCAGGAAGCGCACGCGCCCGGCGAGGCCAAGTGCGGTGGCGAGGGCGCGATAGGTCTCCAATTCCGGCCCATCACCGGCCAGCCAGACGAACAGGCCGGGCACGCGGGCGGCGGCCTCCAGCAGCGTATCGATGCCCTTGACCCGATGCATGCGCGACAACACCAGGGCGACGATGGCATCGGCGGGTGTGTTCAGGCTGGCCCGACTGACCGGCGGCGTGTCGGGCATGGTGCCGAAGGTGTTGGTGGTGAACACCCGCGCGGCCGGCATGCCGCGTTGCACGATGGAGGCCGCGATATCGGGGGTGACGCCGAAGAAGGCGTCGCAATGGGCGAAATATTTGAGCTTGTAGTAGTCGCCGAACCAGCCAATCGCCGGGCAGGGCAGGTGGGCTGGGATGAAGCTGCCCGCGCGCGACATCCAGGCCTGCACCAGATCCGCCCCGAACCGCCTGGCCTCTCGCGCCACGATGCCCGCATGCAGCAGATGATCCCAGGCGGCGAAGCGCAGTGTGGTGGTGCCGATTCCGGCGGCGGCATAGCGTTGCATTGGCAGTGGAAAGGGACGGCAGATGACATGCTGTGCCACGCCGCGCTCGGCCAGGGCGGTGATGGCATCGACGGCAAACGTCTCCGCACCGCCGATTTCAGCCCCGGCGATGACGTGGAGAATGCGCATGCCGGACCTCATGTCGCGGAGAAAGCCGGATCAGGATGGTAGCGGTGGGCGGATTTGAACCACCGACCAAGGGATTATGATTCCCCTGCTCTACCGCTGAGCTACACCGCCATCCTTCCGACGCGGGGAGGGGGAGAACCCGTCTCTCCGCAGCGAGGCGCGCTAGATACGAGCCTCACGCGGGCACGTCAATTGCTGTCTTGCGGGGCAGCCGCAATGAATCCGCCACCCAGCACCCTCGCTGCGTCATAGAAGACGCAAGCCTGCCCGGCAGCCGCGCGGGTGGGCGCATCGAGTTCGACGCGAACGCCGCCGTTTTCCAGGAAAATCCGTGCCGGACGCGGCTCTTCGCCCGAGCGCAATTTGACCGCGCAGGCCAGATCACGCGGCGCGGTGAGCCAGTTGACGTCGCGCAGACGGATCGTCGCCGAATCGGGCGGCGCGGTGTCCACCACCACGCGCCTGGTCAGCGGATCGAGTCCGATCACCACGCGCCGCGTCTCGCCCGATTGCGCGGCACCGAGCCGCTTGGCCTGACCGATGGTGTAGCGCGCAATGCCCTCATGCCGCCCGAGCACCACGCCGGCACGATCGACGATCTCGCCCGGCTCCAGCGCATCGGGGCGGAATTTCGCCACCACATCGGCATAGCTGCCGGCCGGGACGAAGCAGATATCCTGACTGTCGGGCTTCTTGGCCACCACAAGCCCGAGACGCTCGGCCTCGGCACGCACCTGATCCTTGCTGGTGTAGCCGCCCAGCGGGAACAGGCAGCGTTCGAGCTGCGCCTTGGTGGTGGCGAACATGAACCAGCTTTGGTCGCGGCTGGGATCGACGGCGCGATGCAGCTCAGCGCCTTCCGGGCCGTCGAATCGCTGCACGTAATGGCCGGTGGCCAGGGCGTCGGCCCCGAGATCGGCGGCGAGTTGGATCAGATCGGTGAATTTGACGGTCTGATTGCAGGTGATGCACGGCACCGGCGTTTGGCCTGCGGCGTAGGAATCGGCGAAGGGCTGGATCACCGCCGCGCGGAAACGCTGCTCGGCATCGATGACGTAATGCGCAATGCCGATGCGGTCGGCGACGCGGCGGGCGTCGTGAATGTCTTCACCGGCACAGCACGCCCCCTTGCGCCCGATTGCGGCACCGTGGTCGTAGAGTTGCAGCGTGACGCCGATGACCTCGTGCCCCTGTTCGTGCAGCAATGCCGCCGTGACGGAGCTATCCACCCCGCCCGACATCGCCACCACGATTCGGCGGGGGGTGTTATCCCTGGGAGGCATTGCGCGCGGCGGCGGGCAGCTTGACGATCAGCCCGTCCAATGCGTCTGACATCACGATCTGGCAGCCAAGACGCGAGGTTTTCTCCAGGCCGAAGGCGAGGTCGAGCATGTCTTCCTCATCCTCGGTCGGCTCCACCAGACGGTCGATCCAGCTGGCATCGACGATGACGTGACAGGTGGAGCAGGCCAGCGAGCCTTCGCAGGCGCCCTCAATATCCACCCCATGCTTGTGCGCCACTTCGAGCACCGACAGGCCGATGGGAGCATCGACTTCCCGATGAGTGCCGTCGCGTTCGATGAAGGTCATTTTGGGCATGGGTCAGGCCTGGAGTGGTGAGAGTGTGCGGGAATGCGCGACAATCAGGGCACGCGCGGCGAAATCGATATCGGCGCGGCTGGTAAAGCGTCCGATGCCGATACGCAAGCTGCGCAACGCCTGCGCATCGCTGAGCCCCATCGCACGCAGCACATAAGACGGCTCGATGTCGGCCGATGAACAGGCGGAGCCGGTGGAGACGCACAGATCCGGGCAGAGGCGCATCATCTGCTGCGCCGCGCCGGTGGGGAAGCAGAGGTTGAGATTGCCAGCGATTCGGTGCGCCTGATCGCCGTTCAGCACAAGGCCGGGCAGGGCGGTGAGCAAATGCTGCCAGAGGGCTGCGCGCAATGCGCCGATCCGCTGGGCGTCGGCCTCGCGCTCGGTGGCGGCGAGGCGGGCGGCGATGCCGAAGCCTGCCACCAAGGGCGGGGCGAGCGTGCCGGAGCGCAGGCCGCGTTCCTGATTGCCGCCGGAGAACAACGGCGCGATGCGCGCGCGCGGACGGCGGCGGACATAGAGCGCGCCCACACCTTTCGGGCCGTAGATTTTGTGGGCGGTCAGCGACATCAGATCGACGCCGCAGGCGACATCGAGCGGAATTTTCCCCACCGCCTGGGCTGCGTCGCAATGCATCAACGCACCTGCCTGCTTCACCAGGGCGGCGATGGCGGGAATGTCCTGGATGATGCCGGTTTCGTTGTTCACGCCCATCACACTGACCAGCAGCGTGGGCGTGGCGAGGGCGTCGGCGAGGCAAGCAAGGTCGAGCAGGCCGCTGGACTGGACGGGCAGGATGACAGGCTCGAAGCCGTCTGCGGCCAGATCGCGCACCGATTCGAGGACGCATTTGTGCTCGGTGGCCAGCGTGATCACCCGCCGGCGCGGCTCGCCCACCCGTATTGCGTGGCGGGCAGCGCCCTTGATGGCGAGGTTGTTGCTCTCGGTGGCCCCGGAGGTGAGCACGATTTCACGCGCCTCAGCCCCGATGAGGGCGGCGATCTCGGCGCGTGCGCACTCCACGGCGGCCTCGGCATCGCGGCCCATGGCGTGTTCGACGGAATGCGGGTTGGCGAAATTGCCGGTGAACCACGGCACCATCGCCGCCCACACGCGCGGGTCGAGCGGTGTGGTGGACTGATTGTCGAGGAAAATCGGGCGGTTCGGCGTCATGGGCTGCAATATGGGGATCAAGCGGCGCTGTGGCAAAGCCGCCGCGCCATCTGGCGATAGGCGGAGTGGAACGCGCTGACATCCGCAGCGGTGGCATTCCACGGCAGCGAGACGCGGATGGCGCAAGGCGAGAGATCAGTCAGGCCCATCGCATCGAGCACATGCGAGCGGGTGACCTTGCCGGAACTGCACGCAGCGCCGGCGGAGACGGCGATTCCGGCGAGGTCGAGATTGATCACCTGCACCTGCGCCGACACCCCCGGCAGGGCGAGGCAGGCGGTGTTGGGCAGGCGGGGCACATCGCGGGCGATGATCACCGCCTCGGGTGGCAAACCAGCCTCCAGCGCATCCCTGAGCGGGGCGAGGTTGGAGGGCGGCACGGTGCAGGCGGCACCGAGGGCGGCGATGGCGGGCAGGGCATGGGTGCCGCCACGCCAGCCGCGTTCCTGACCGCCGCCGGCGAGCAGCGGCAAAGGGGCGATGCCGGGTTCGAGCAGCAACGCCCCCACCCCCGGCACCGCGCCGAGCTTGTGGCCGGAGATGGCCAGCGCATGGGCACCGATGGCGGAGACATCGACCGCCATCCGCCCCGGCACCTGGGCGGCATCGACAAAGAGGAAGGCCCCCGCCGCCCAGCACAGCCGGGCTGCCGCCGCCACCGGCTGGAGGGTGCCGGTCTCGTTGTTGGCCAGCATCAGACAGACCAAGGCGGGCGGGCCTTCGAGCAGGCGGCGCAGGGCATCGAGGTCGGCCACGCCATTGCCATCGACGGGGAGAATCTCAGCCCCCTTGGCCGCTGCCCGCACGGCGTCATGCTCGGTGGCACCGATGATCACGCGGCGCCCGCGACCCAGGGCGTGAATGGCCAGCGCATCGGCCTCGGTGCCGCCCGAGGTGAAGACGATCTCGGCCGCGCCCGCGTTCAGACGGGCTTTGACGGCCGCGCGGGCCTGATCGAGCACGCGGCGTGCGCTGCGCCCGGCGGCGTGGATGGAGGAGGCGTTGCCGCCGAGATCGGCAGCGTCGAGCAACGCCGCGCGGGCTTCGGGGCGCAAGATGTCGGTGGCGTTGGCGTCGAGATAGATCATCGGCGTCGATTACTCGCCCACCGGCATCCGCGCCATCCGCGCCACCCGTTCCTCGAAGCGGGCGATGTCGGCGCGCATGGTGTCCAGATCGCGCAGCAACGGATCGAGATCGCCATCGGTGGGCATGCCGTAAGCGTCGAAACACGGGCTGAGCCTGTTGCGCCGCTCCACCGGACGGGCGGGAATGCCGACCACGGTGGTGTTGGCGGCAACCGCGGCCACGACGACCGCATTGGCCCCCACGCGGGCATTGTCGCCCACCGTGAAACCGCCGAGAATCTTGGCGCCGGCGCCGACGATGACGTTGTTGCCAATCGTCGGGTGCCGCTTGCCCCGATGCGAGGCGGTGCCGCCGAGGGTGACCTGATGGTAGAGATAGACATCGTCGCCAATCTCCGCCGTCTCACCGATCACCACGCCCATGCCGTGATCGATGATCAGACGCTTGCCGATTTTGGCGGCGGGATGGATTTCGATTCCCGTCAGCATGCGGCCGAGATGGGCGAAGACGCGGGCGGGGAGGGTGAAGCCGCGACGCCACAGCGCATGCGCCGCCCGATGCCAGACCAGCGCGTGCAGACCGGGATAACAGAGCAAAACCTCCAACGATGAGCGTGCCGCCGGGTCGCGCTCGCGGTAGGCCTGGATGGTCTCGCGCAGAAAAACAAACGCCATGTGAGATTTCCGTTATCAAACGCTATTACGCCGCGTTAACATCATCAGGCCCCGATGGCGCGATCTCACGATATGGGATCGGGCGGGGTGCGTGAAACAGATAAGCTTTCAGATGTTCTGCACCAGACCCCTCCTTCAATCGTGAGGTGAACCCAGGCGGAGCCGTGCTGATCCCTGACTTACATGTGCCAGTTTGTCGTTTTTGTGCAGTGCAAAAACAACGGCTGCGGTTTGTCACGATTGCGGTGGCACAGGCAGGCGGATCGCATGGGTGGTATCGCTATGCAATGGATGCAAGCCAGATAGTTTCTGCTTGCAAATGAGGGTCGAAAGGTCGCACGAACAGCCCCCGCCCGGTGGATTTTCTGGGCTTACGCAAGGTTCGTGTCGCAGAGCGGGCGAATGTTGCGTTCTGGTTCCCGAGGGTCATTTCTGCGGTCGCGTTGGCCGTGGTCAACAAGAAACGGATTTCGGATCGCAATGCCAGAAGTCATGTTTGCCGGCCCAGATGGCCGGTTGGAAGGGCGCTACCACCACTCCAAAGAGAGCGGCGCGCCATTGGCTCTCATCCTGCACCCCCACCCGATGCATGGGGGCACGATGAACAATCGAATCACTTACACGATGTTCGAGGCGTTTAAGCGGCTTGGTTTTTCGGTGATGCGTTTCAACTTTCGCGGCGTCGGTCGCAGCCAGGGCCGCTATGATGGCGGCATCGGCGAAATCGGCGATGCGGCGGCGGCGCTGGATTGGATGCAGGCGGTGAACCCGAATTCGGGTGGATTGTGGATTGCCGGCTATTCTTTCGGTGCGTTCATCGGCATGCAGCTGCTGATGCGTCGCCCGGAGATCTCGGGGTGGGTGAGCGTGGCCCCGCCCGCCAATCACTACGATTTCGGCTTCCTCGCGCCTTGCCCGTGCGGCGGCCTGCTGCTGCATGGCGATAATGACGAGTTGGTGCCTGAGCCCGCCGTGCGCAAGCTGGTCGATAAGCTCAACACCCAGAAGAACGTGACGGTTGATTACCGCATCCTCGCCAACGCCGACCATGTGATGGCGAACCAGGCTGAGGAAGTGTCGGTGGCGGTGGAAGACCACGTCACCCGGATGATGAACCGCCGCACGATGGCGCTCGCCGCCGATTGAGGCTTGGCTTTCGGTTGACGGATCGATGGCAGACCCGCTCCTTTGCGTTGGCAGAGGGGCGGGTTTGTTTTTGCGGCGAATACTTTGTTGTGCCGACCCCGTCATTGCGGGGATTGGCGGCTGTTATGTCGTCATTGCGAGGCGCCATTGGCGAGGAAGCGACCCATCGAAACCCGAGATGGCATGCCGATGGGTTGCTTCGTCGCTGCGCTTCTCGCAATGACGGATGTGGTGTGGGTTGGCTGCATCGCGGTGGATGGCTGCGCTGCGCGCGCGCCATGATGGGGTGGGGATGGGCGGCTGTTATGTCGTCATTGCGAGGCGCCATTGGCGGCGAAGCAACCCATCGAAACCCGAGACGGCATGCCGATGGGTTGCTTCGTCGCTGCGCTTCTCGCAATGACGGATGTGGTGTGGGTTGGCTGCATCGCGGTGGATGGCTGCGCTGCGCGCGCGCCATGATGGGG
>JARLIM010000002.1 GCA_031291725.1 Acetobacteraceae bacterium | reverse complement strand
TCCCCGCCAGATTTGGCGGCTAGGGGCGAACTAGAGGGGACGATAGCGAATTATGCAGGGGACGCGCAAGAGATTCGATGCTCAAAAAACCTCAGAAAACGGCCATTTATGAACGCTTGCGAATGGCGATACTACGGACACCCTCTCCGCCACCGGGTATTCTCCAATCATCAGCGCGCAATTTTCGCATGGCGGGCGACGTATCCTGGCCGATCCGTCAGGCGCCTTCTACACAAACGTCCGCCGATACATCTCCGTCAGATGGTCCGACACCGTTGTGGGCACATACAAAGCAGCCTCCCCCTCTGCCACACAGCCCGGCAACGCCGTCACCGGGTGGCCGGGGCTGCCTTCGAAGAAGAAGGGCATCGAATAGCGCTCATGGCCGGACATGTTGATCACACGGTGCAGCGTTGAGCGATACAGATCGTTGGTCCAGCGGGCGAACATGTCGCCGATATTGATCACGAACGTGCCGGGAATCGGCGGGGCGTCGATCCATTCGCCGCCGGAATGCGCCTGCAGGCCACCATGCTCGTCCTGCCACAGCAACGTCAGACAGCCCCAATCGGAATGCGCCCCACAACCTTTCTCGCCGGGCTGTGGGTTGGCGGGCTGGGGCGGATAATGCAGCAGGCGCAGAACCGCCATCGGGTCGTGGCAGAAGCTGTCGAAATGCGTGCGTGGCAGGCCGAGTGACAGCGCCATCGCCCGCATCAGCCGCATTGCCGTCGCCTCCAGTGCGGCGAAATATGCCAGCATCACCGGGCGGAAATTCGGCAGGCTGGCGGGCCATTGGTTGGGGCCCATGTTGAAATAGCCTGCCTTCACATAGGCATGATCGGCGGCAATCTCGTTGCCGATATAGAAGCCCTCTTTCAGATCTGGCGGCATACCCTCTTCCAGCGTCTGCGCCTTCATCGGCTCATAGCCGTGATGGCAGGTGGAGTTCGCCAGACAGATCGCCATGCGCGCCTGCAAGGGCAGCGCGAACAACGCCTTCATCTCCCGCGTGGCGGCTGCGATCAGATCGGGATCGATGCCGTGATTGGTGATGTAGAAAAACCCGATGCTGCTGCACACGGCGCGCAGATCGGCAATGCCCGCACCGGCATCGAGGGCGGCGAGATCGAACACGCGCAGGCTGGTCATGCGGCCTCTCCTTCGGTCTGGGCTGCGGGGAATAAGTGGTCCAGCTCCCGATAATCCGGCAATTCGGCATCCAGCACGCGGCCTTCGCGCAGCACGATGCGGCGGGTTTGGGTGCGGGAGAGCAATTCGCTCCAATCGCGCGCGCGGAACAGCACCAGATCGGCCACCGCCCCCACACGCAGACGACCGGCGGGCAGCTTCATGATCTCGGCCGGGATGGATGTCATCGCGCGTGGCCAATTGCCCACCGGCAGATCGAGATGGCCGATTCGCACCGATTCGCGGAACACCTCGGCCATATCGAGATCGCCAAAGCCATAGAACGGGTCGCGCGTGTTGTCGGATGCCACCGCCACCTTCACCCCGGCGTCGCGCAATTCATGCAGCAAGGTGATCCCGCGCCATGTCGGTGTGCCCGGCTTGCGGCCTTGCAGATAGAGATTGACCATCGGCAGCGAGACAACGTTGATCCCGGCGGCGGCCACACGGGCGATCACCTCGCGCGCATAACGCGGGTCCTGAATGGCCAGCGAGCAGCAATGCCCGCAGGTCACCCGCCCCTGCCAGCCGCGCCTGATCGTCTCCTCGGCGATCAGGGCCAGCGTGCGGGCATTCGGATCGCCGCTTTCATCGGTGTGCAGATCGACATCAAGATCGCGATCCACCGCCAGATCGAAAATCCTGCGGATCAGTGCCGATGCGTTGGGCTGCAATGCGCCAGAGCCGCCGATCAGCCCGCCGGATTCGGCGACGACATCGGCCATATCCTCCACGAAATCGCTGCCATAGGCATCGAGTTGCACCAGCGCCACGGCTTGCAGTGCAATCCGCCCGGCCCAATCGGCGCGCATCTGGCGGAACACCGGCCAGGAGATGTCGAGCTGCGGGCCGAAACTGTCCAAATGGGTGCGAATGGCCACCGTGCCATGCGCATAGGCACAGCGCAGGGCGAAATCCATCCGCGTTGCCACATCCTCCGCCGACCAGTTCGCCTGCCGATCCGCCATCACCGCCTGCACGGCGGCCATATGCGTGCCCTCGGTGTTGGACGCGCGCGGCCATGTGTGGCCCTTGTCGAGATGGGTGTGCAGATCGACGAAGCCCGGCCAGACCATGCCACCATCGAGATCGACCGCCGGCACGGAGGCCGTCAGCGCCGGGCCGATGGCCGCGATGCGACCGTTCTGGATCAGAAGATCGCCGCGCAGCAATTCGGGCTGCGGACCGTCGAGCAGACTGCCCGGCAGGGTGGCGTCGCGCAGCAGCATATCGCCGGAGGGCGGGAAGACGGGTTCAGTCATAGGCGCGGGTCACTTCTTCCTCACCATTGGCGCGCAGCAATTCGAGCAGCCGACGGCGCATGATCATGCCGGGGCGATCAGAGGGCATATGCTGCTCGATCTTGCGGCTGACATCGAGAATGGCGTCCGGATCGGTGGATTCGAGCACCTCGCGGTCTTCCTCGATGATCACCGCATCCCATTCGATCAACTTCTCGGTCGGGCAATCGGCCTCGGTGTCGTTGCGATAGAGCAGTTGCACCAACTGAATCCGCCCGTCATCGATGGGGGTGGCCGAGTTGATGATGATGTGGCGAATGCCCGACGGGTATTCCATGTCGAGCCTGCGGCAGAACGGCAGATACCAGGCATTGCGCATGTTGCGCTCGGTGGTCTCGGCCGTGCTGCCGGTGACTTGGTGGGCAATCGGCGGGTTGAGGATTTCGATCAGCGAGGCGGCATAGAAGCCGTAATCGGTCTCCTCGATCTCGTATTTCTTCGGCTTGGGCGCGGTGGCGATGCCGAAGGTGTTTTTGTGGACAAAGGAGAAATGCGCGTTGTCGAACGAATTCTCCATCATCCGCATCGCCGCGCAGTTCCAGGTCTGGTCGAATTGGAAGATGCGGCGATAGGCGGGGTCGCTGTCCTCGGGCACGTCGAAAATCGGCAACAGCGGATCATCTAGCGCCACCCAGGCATAGCCATAGCGGCCCACACAATGGTGACGCGGCACCGAATGGCGCGGCAGCACGGTATCGGCGTCGAATTGCGGAATCCGAACCAGCTTGCCGTCACGGTCATAGGTCCAGCCGTGATAGCCGCAGACGATCTTGCCCGCATCCACCCAGCCCTTGGACAGCTTGGCCGTGCGATGACAGCAACGATCGGCCAGCGCCGCCGGCTCGCCGTTCTCGTCGAGGAAAATCACGATGTCCTCGCCCATCAGGCGGAACGGCACCGGGCCGTCTGTCAGCGTGTGCAGCGGCACCGTCGCATACCAGAATTTGCGGAGTGTCTTCTGTTGGGTGGTCAGCATCTGAAAATCTCCGTTGCGTTCAGCGTTCGGCTTCCATCGCGCTCTCATGCCACTGGCCGAGCAGCGCCTGCTGCAGCCAGACCATGAGGGCGAAGAGAACGACGCCGGTGATGGTGATCAGGAACAGGGCGGCAAACATCTGCGGGATATCGAGCTGAAAACTCGCCTGCATGATCTGATAGGCCAGCCCCGCACTGGTGCCGCCAGTGCCTGCGATGAACTCCGCCACCACGGCCCCCACCAGGGCAAGGCCGGAGGAAATCCGCAAACCGGCGAGAAAAAACGGCAAGGCAGAGGGAATGCGCAGCCGCCACAGCGTCTCCCACCGCCCCGCCTTGTTCATCCGAAAATAGGCGGCAAGGCCGGGATCGACGGTGCGCAGGCCGATGGTGGTGTTGGAGATGATCGGAAAGATCGCAATCACCGTCGCGCACAAGGTCAGCGCGGTGGTGGTGTCTTTCACCAAAATGATGATCAGCGGGGCCACGGCTGCAATCGGCGTCACCTGCAACAGCACCGCATAGGGCAGCAGGCTGAGTTCCACGAGGCGGCTTTGCACGAAAAGGAAGGCGGTGAAGGTGCCGAGCAGCACGGCCAAGCCGAAGGCCATCATCGTCACATACAGCGTGCTGACCAGCGAGCCGAGCAGCGGACGCCAATTCTCGGCGAAGGCGAAGGCAACGTCGGTCGGGCGCGGAAAGAGGTATTTCGGGATCGCGTAGACGGTGCACAGATGCTGCCAGAAAAACAGCAGCAACATGCCGACCCCGATGGGGGCCATCACCCGGCTGAACCAGGGGCGTTCGATCAAGGGGCGCTTCATGACACAACACTCGCCAGCGAGGCATCCGACAGCAGCGCGCTCATCTCCCGGCACAGGGCGGCGAAGCGGTCGGAGCGGCGGAAATTCTCATCACGCGGCATCGGCTCATCCACCACGAACTCGGCAAACACCCGGCCCGGATTGGCGGCCATGACGATGATGCGGGTGGAGAGAAACACTGCCTCATAGATGGAGTGGGTGACGAACACATTGGTCAAGCCGCGCTCATGGCACAGCCGCACAAGGTCCTCGTCGAGCTTGTTGCGGGTGAATTCGTCCAGCGCGCCGAAGGGCTCGTCCATCAGCAGCAGATCAGGCTCGGTGACGAGGGCGCGGGCGATGGAGACGCGCATGCGCATGCCGCCGGAAAGCTGGCGTGGATAGCGACGCGCGGCCGCCGCCAGTCCCACATTTTCCAGCGCCGCCGCCGCCCGCGCCTGCGCCTCGGCTTTCGGCACACCGGCAAGGTCGAGCGGCAGGCGCACATTGGTGTCCACCTTCGCCCAGGGCATCAGGGTGGGGTCCTGGAAGACAAAGGCGAGCTTGCGGCCGTCCATGCCCACCTTGGAGAAATCCCCACGCCACCATTGCACACGGCCATCGGATGGCTCGATCAGATTGGCGATCAGCTTGAGCAGTGTGGATTTGCCGCAGCCGGAAGGGCCGATCAGGCAGACGAACTCGCCGGGTTGAATGGCAAGATCCACCGGGGCCAGTCCGCGCGTGCCGTTGGCGAACACCTTATCGGCACTCAGCAATTCCACCACCGGGGTGGCGATGGCGGCTTCGGTGAAGGCTTGGTCGAACATGGGCGTGCTCATTGGTTTTCAGCCCCACCCGTCATTGCGAGGAACCGAAGGGGACGTGGCAATCCATCGAGACATCGGCTCGGCTTTAGGCCCGATGGATTGCTTCGTTGCTGTGCGCCTCGCAATGACACGTAAAAGCATCAGGCCTTGATGTTCAGGCCATCGACATATTTCGTGGTGAACGCCTTCTTCCAATCCACCTCCGGCTTGAGCAGCTTGGCCTGCACCAGGAAGTCGTAGGTGGCTTTCCAACGGTCTGCCGTCATGGTGCCCACCGCCACGCCGCCTTTATCGAGCACGTGGTTCTTCTTCATCCAGTCCAGCGCGAAGGCCAGCTGTTCATCCGGCATCTTCGGATTGTCGATCTTGATCAGCTTGTTGGCCGGTGTTGGGTCTTTGAAATAGCTCACCCAACCTTCCATCGTGGCCTTGATGAAGGCGCGTGCCGCATCCGGGTTGGCGGCCAGCCATTTCGGCGTGGAGACCAGCGTGTTGCTGTAGGGCGGGTAGCCGTAATCGCCGAACAGATAGAAATTCACAGGCTCCTTCGCCTGCA
This sequence comes from Acetobacteraceae bacterium, assembly GCA_031291725.1. Lineage (GTDB taxonomy): Bacteria > Pseudomonadota > Alphaproteobacteria > Acetobacterales > Acetobacteraceae > CAIQQQ01. The sequence continues at coordinate 52,870 of JARLIM010000002.1, read as the reverse complement.
TTGCCTCGAACGGCTCCGATGACGGATAGCCCTGCATCGACAGGGTCTTATCGAGCAGGAAGGGTTGCAGGTTGAACGTGTCCACACCGGCCATGTCGTCGGTGAAGCCGTATTTCTGCTTCAACCAGGGCCAGAATGTCTGATGCGAGGACGCGGCGATCAGCACCTTGTGGCCCTTCAGCGCGGCCAGCGACGGCACATCGGCATGCGTCATCACGCCTTGCAGGTCGAACTGAAACGCCGCTGCAATCGAGGTCACCGGCAGGCCGTTCTCCAGCCCCTTCAGCACCTGAATGTCATAGCCGATGATGATGTCGGCAGCGCCACCGGTGAGCAATTGCATGCCGTTGATCTGCGGCCCACCCATTTTGATGGTCACATCAAGCCCGGCCTTTTCGTAAAGCCCGGTGGCTTTGGCCTGATAAAATCCGCCATGTTCCGCCTCCGCGAACCAGGAGGTCAGGAAGGTGATCTTCGTGGTGGCCGCCTGGGCAGCACGCGGCAGGGCAGCGAGGGCAGAGGCACCGGCAAGGCTTGCGAGTGCCGAGCGGCGAGAGACAGCATTCTTCAACATGGGCGCACCGATCTCCATTGCGTCATAAGCCGATGGGAACCGTGTATGCGTCTGGCTGCGCGGTGTGGGCGGGCATTTCCCCACTTCTTCACCCCGCGCCCGATCACGTTAGGGGCTGACAAAGCGCACCAGGAAGCATCAAATTGCGCATTATCTGTTGCGTGAAAGGCAACGCACATGCTGCACGCCCGCATGCTCTCCTATCTCGATGAAGTCGCCCGCGCGGGCACCATCCGGCGGGCGGCCGAGCGGCTGCACGTGGCGGCGTCGTCGATCAATCGGCAGATCATCGCCTTGGAGGCCGAACTGGGCACGCCGCTCTTCGAACGTCTACCCCGGCAGATGCGGCTGACGGTGGCGGGCGAATTGCTGATCGCCCATGTGCGGCAGACTTTGCGCTCCTATGACGTGGTGCTCACCCAACTGGCCAACATGAAGGGCCGCCGCACCGGCTTGGTGCGACTGGCCACGATGGGCGGCATCGCCACCTCGCTGCTGCCCGCCGTGGTGACATGGATGCGCGAGCGGCACCCGGCGGTGAAGCTGACCATTCAGGTTCTGCCGCGCGATGCCATCCTCGCCGCCGTGCTGGCGGGCGATGCCGATCTTGGTCTGGGCTATCAACTGCCGCCCGACCCGAAGCTGCGCCCCCTCGCGCGGGCGGGGTTGCGGCTGGGGGCGGTGGTGGCACCGGATCATCCGTTGGCGGCGCGGCGCGGCGTCTCGTTGGGCGATTGTGCCGCCTATCCGATGATCATCCCCGACCGCAGCGTCACCCTCGGCGCGCTGATGGCCGAAGCCTTGGAGCGCAGTGCGGTGGCGGTGGATCGGGTGATCGAGACCAACGCCATCGAATTGCTCAAAGCCGCTGTGCTCACCGGCAACGCCGTCACCTTTCTCAATGAGATCGATGTGCAGACCGAGCGCCAGCGCGGTCAATTGGTGTTCCTGCCACTGCCGGACAGCCAGGTGGCGCGCCAGGAACTGCGTCTGATCCAACGCGCACGCGGCACGCTCGATGCAGCGCAAAGCGTGCTGGCGGAGCATTTGCGAGAGGTGGTACTGGCCCTGGAGGGGTGATCACCTTCTCTTGACGCCTGCATCCGATTGATGACCACTCCGCAGCGCAACCAGTGCGAGCCCCCGACCGATGACCCTGATCAACCTCACCGCTGCCCAACTGGCCGAACAACTGAAATCCGACAGCATCATTCTCATCGATGTGCGCGAGACGCATGAATTCAATGCCGGTCATATCGACGGCGCAATTCTGATGCCGCTGTCCAGCTTCGACCCCAGCGCCGTACCGCTGGAGGACGGCAAGCCGGTTGTGATCTATTGCGCACGCGGCGGCCGCTCGGCCAATGCGGTGGCGATGTGCCAGCAATTCGGCGTGCCGGTGGAGCAGCACCTCGCCGAGGGCATCATGGGATGGGTGGCGGCGGGCTTGCCCGTGATGCGGTGATCAGCCGCTGATCGACGCCCACGCCCGAACGAATTCCGCTGCCTTCACGCCCGTCTCCGCCGCATTGCGCCCTGGCGCGTAGAGCGCGGAGCCGAGGCCGAAGCCGTCGAGCCCGGCGGCGACATAGGGTGCCATATTGCCGGTGCCGATGCCGCCGACGCCGAACAACCGCGCCGATTTCGGCAAGACCGCGCGCATCGCTTTCACCACGGCGGGGGTGATCAACTCGCACGGAAACAGCTTCAACCCATCCGCCCCGGCCTTCAGCGCGGCGAACGCCTCGGTGGGGGTGGCGATGCCGGGCAGGCAGATCAGGCCTTCCGACTTGGCGGTGCGGATGATCTCAAGATCGGCATGCGGCATCACCACCAGATCGGCATGAATTTCGGCCAGACGCAGCACATCCGGCACATCCAGCACCGTGCCCGCCCCCACAAGGGCCGCATGCGGCAGATCGGCGCGGATGGCGGCAATCGAGGTGAACGGATCGGGCGAGTTCAACGGCACTTCGATCAGCCGGAAGCCAGCTTCATAACACGCACGTGCAACCCCCACCGCTTCCTCCGGCCGCACGCCGCGCAGAATGGCAACCAGCGGCAATTGGGCGATGGCGGCATCAAGGCGGGTGCGGATCATCGGGTGTCTCCTTCAAGGCGGATCACACCGGCCGCACGGGCAAAGCGGAACAGCCCCTCCGGCGCGGTGTTGGGCAGAACGGCGGCGGGCGAGACATCGAGCAGCGCCAACGCCTCGGCGTAGCGGGCACATAGGCCAGGATCGCCGATCAACACCAGCCCCGCCCCCGCCGCGCCGCGCAGCCCGGCGACAAGTTCGTGGCCGATCAGCAAGCCGGAGAGATAATCGCGCAGCACCTCATGCGGCAGATGGCCGAGCAGGCCGAGGGTGCGGGTGGCGAACATCGCATGCAGCAAATCTCCGCCGCCGCTGTCCTGCGCCGCCGCCACCCCCTGCGCGAAAGCGGCCTGGCACGCCGCCGCATTGGGGGCGGCATGCTCCGGCATCAGACGGGAGAGAATCGAGTGACGGCTGAGAAGCGCGAAAACCTCACCCGTCATGTGGGTGGCGAAGCCGGTGATGCGGCTTTCGGCAATCACTGCCCATTTCGAGTGCGTTCCCGGCAGCACGATGCGGGCGCGATCGGCCAGTTCGGGATGCAGCGCCAAGGCCCCGGCAATCTGGATTTCCTCCCCCCGCATCACATCCGGCATCACGCCCGGTGCATCCTGTTTCACACCGGGGGCGATCAGCATGGAACCACCCAACCCGGTCGGAACCTTCACCGCCTGCGCCGCCAACGCCGAGGCATCCGCCGGACAGGCCGCATAAGGTGCTTCCTTCCACCCTTGCGCACTGCCGACCATGCCGCAGGCGACCACCGGGAGCGCCGGGCGGTTGCCCAGCCAATCGCCGCACACAGCAGCAAAGGCTGCTTCGAACCCCGCGATTCCGGGCATCGGCAGATTTTGGATGCCGTGCGGGCTGGCCCGCTCCTCCAGCACCCGCCCTGCCCCGTCCATCAGGAAGCCGCGCAGGCTCGATGTGCCCCAATCGATGGCGATCAAGGCGGCATTTGCGTGGCTGGACTCGTTCATGCATGCCTCCTTGGGCTAGACGATACTAAAGACCGCATGCAACGCCGGGTCGAGTGCGCGATGCGGGATGATGTGGTGATGCTGACGCAATGGAGTGGGAGTTTTCGATGAGCATGCTCGCCTTGTTCGACACCGACATGGCCCTGGAATGGGCGGGAATGCTGGCGCGCTGGGTGCACGTGATCGCCGGCATCTGTTGGATCGGCTCATCGTTCTATTTCATGGCGCTCGACGCCGAATTGAAACCCAATCCGCGCCTGGACCCGCGCGTGAAGGGCGAGGCGTGGCAGGTGCATGGCGGCGGCTTCTACCACATGCAGAAATTCACCGTCGTGCCGGAGTTCATGCCCAAGGAACTCACCTGGTTCAAATGGGAAGCCTATTCCACCTGGATCTTCGGCTTCCTGCTGCTCTGCCTGACCTATTTCACCCATGCCTCCACCTATCTGATCGACCCGGAGGTGGCCGACATCTCGCCGGTGCTGGCCGTTGCCATGGGCGCGGGTTCGCTGGCATTGGGCTGGCTGGTCTATACCGGGCTGTGCCGTTCGCCGATCGGCAAGGATCAGGGCAGGCTGGCGCTGGCCGGTTTCGTGCTGCTGGTGGCGATCATCTACGGCTACACGCATGTCTTCAGCGGTCGCGGCGCCTTCATCCTGATCGGGGCGCTGGTGGGCAGCGTCATGGTGGGCAACGTGTTCTTCATCATCATGCCCAACCAACGCAAAACCGTGGCCGCGCTGATGAAGGGCGAGGTGCCGGATGCGGCCTGGGGCAAGGAAGCCAAGCAGCGCTCGACGCACAACAACTACCTCACGCTGCCCGTGGTGTTCATCATGCTCAGCGGGCATTACGCGATCACCTATCAAACCCGCTGGGCGTGGATTGTGATCTCCTGCGTGTTCGTGGCGGGCTTTCTGGTGCGGCACTGGTTCAATGTGCACAATGCGGGCGGCACGCCGGATTGGAAGCTGTGGCCGGCCTCGGCTGCCTTCATCCTGGTGGGGCTGACGCTTGCGGTGCTCGGGCTGAAAGACGTGCTGCCCGCCTATGACCCGGCAGCACCGAAGGTGGAATTCGCCGAGGTGGAGCGCATCATCAACGAACGCTGCCGCGTCTGCCATGTCGCACCCTCGGCACCGCAGGGCGTGGTGTTCGAAAATGCGCGCCAAATCCAGGCGCTGGCGCCGAAGATCTATCTGCAAGCGGTCAAAACCCGCGCGATGCCGCTGGGCAATGCGACCCAGATCACCGACGACGAACGCCAGACCTTGCGCGATTGGGTGGCACAGGGGGCGCCGCGCTGACCTCCCTACGTGATGTTGCGCATTGCGGAAGCTCGCCCAGAAGTTATATTCTTATATAATTGATGGAGATGACAATGCTCGCAACCAGCCTGCGCAAGGTCGGCGGATCGGTGATGCTGACGGTTCCGCCAGCATTGCTCGATGCCTTGCACCTCCAAGCCGGTGCAAAGGTCGGGCTTGAGGTGGAGAACGGCCGTCTCATCATAGTGCCGGAAACCCGCCCCCGTTACACGCTCGACGAACTTCTCGCCCAATGCGACCCCAATGCGCCCGACGATGCTGAGGCAAGGGAGTGGATCGACAACAAGGCGGTGGGCAGCGAGCTGATCTGATGGAGCGCGGCGACATCTACTCGGTTTCGCTCGAACCGAGTTTCGGCCACGAACAACAAGGCCACCGGCCGGTGCTGATCATTTCCGCCAGCAGGTTCAATCGCCTCACCAAAACGCCGATTGTCCTGCCGATCACCCAGGGCGGCGATTTCGCCCGCCGGGCAGGTTTCACTGTCCCGCTCGCCGGTTCGGGAACCCAGACCGCCGGGGTAATCCGCTGCGACCAACCCCGCGCCGTCGATCTCGCCGCAAGGGGCGGACGATTTGTGGAGAAAGCGCCGGACTTCATTGTGGACGATGCGGCTGCGCGATTGGCGGCGATAGTCGGGTAGCTCTGCGTTGCGTCGGCAAGCGAACGCCTCACAAACGTGGCAACGTTCTTGCTTTCCGTCCCGACCAAGAATCAGATGCACCGCATCTGCATCGAGACTTGAGGTGTCCGCATGAATCTCACCCCGCGCGAGAAGGATAAGCTTCTCATCGCCATGGCCGCCATCGTCGCCCGCAAGCGGCTGGAGCGGGGCGTGAGGTTGAACCATCCGGAAGCCATCGCGCTGATCACCGATTTCGTCGTCGAAGGTGCGCGCGATGGGCGCTCGGTGGCCGATCTGATGCAGGATGGTGCCAAGGTGATCACCCGCGAACAGGTGATGCCGGGCATCGCCGAGATGATCCATGACGTGCAGGTGGAAGCCACCTTCCCCGATGGCACCAAGCTCGTCACCGTGCATCACCCTATTCGCTGACCGATGTTCTCCAGCATCTCCACCGCCATCGCGACGATCCTGCAAATTGCGGCCTCCATCCTATGGGGCACGGTTGCGGGGATCGCTGGTACGAATTTGGGCATAGTTGTGCTCGCACTATTGGCAATCGCTGCCGTAATAATCCTGTTCCGCGTTGGCGCGGCAATTTTGCGCCCCTCAAAGGATGGCCCGACATGATTCCAGGTGAGATCGACACCCTGCCCGGCGACATCACGCTCAACGCCGGTCTGACCCGCACCACCCTCGTCGTCGCCAATACTGGCGACCGACCGATTCAGGTGGGCAGTCACTATCATTTCGCCGAAACCAACGCGGCGCTGACATTCGACCGCAAGGCGGCCGCCGGCCAAAGGCTGGACATCGCCGCCGGCACCGCCGTGCGGTTCGAGCCGGGGCAAACCCGCGAGATCAATCTGGTGCCATTCCAGGGCAGCCGCACAATCTATGGCTTCCGTGGGCTGGTGATGGGGGGGATCGACGATGCTTAACATCAATATCGATTTTCGGCATCTCGACCAAACCACCCTGATGATCGCTGGCGGTGCGGCGATTGGGGTGCTGCTGCTGATCGTGCTGTGGCTGAAAAGCCGTTCCGGCTCGTTCGGCATGCTCACCCGCAGCCACATGCTGCAACATCTTAAGCAGTTCGATACGCTGATGAAGAACTACGAGCTGCATGTCGAGAAAATCGAGGCCGAGATCAAACGGATGAACGCCAAGCTGGAGGCCGAGGCCGACAAGCATGGTGACGGCAAATACGCCGAGATTTTCGATCACATCAAAGATCTGTCCGCCAAGATCGAAATCGACCTGTTCGACGTCGATGTCGTGCATTCCAAGCGCCTGTATTTCGTCCAGCGCATGCATGCCATCGACGACATGATCCATTCCACCTAGCCCCCGCGAGAGAAACGATGACCACCATGTCCCGCGCCGCCTATGCCGACATGTATGGCCCCACCGTGGGCGACCGCGTGCGGCTGGCCGATACCGAACTCTGGGTGGAGGTGGAGCAGGATTTCACCATCTATGGCGACGAGGTGAAATTCGGCGGCGGCAAGGTGATCCGCGACGGCATGGGCCAATCCCAGGCCAGTCAGGCACAGGGCGCGGTGGACACCGTGATCACCAACGCGCTGATCATCGACACCTGGGGCATCGTCAAGGCCGATGTCGGGCTGAAAAACGGCCGCATCGCCGCCATCGGCAAGGCGGGCAACCCGGATGTGCAGCCGGGGGTGACGATCATCGTCGGACCGGGCACCGAGGTGATCGCCGGCGAGGGCAAGATTCTCACCGCCGGCGGCATCGACAGCCACATCCATTTCATCTGCCCGCAGCAGGTGGATGACGCGCTGGCGTCCGGCCTGACGACGTTGTGCGGCGGCGGCACCGGGCCTGCAACGGGCACCTCGGCCACCACCTGCACGCCCGGGCCCTGGCACATGATGCCGAAGATCCAGGCCGCCGAAGGTCTGCCGGTCAATCTCGCCTTCGCCGGCAAGGGCAATGCCTCGCAGCCGCAGGCATTGGAGGAGATGATCCGCGCCGGTGCCTCCAGCCTGAAACTGCACGAGGATTGGGGCACCACGCCCGCCTCCATCGATTGCTGCCTGTCGGTGGCGGATCGGTTTGACGTGCAGGTGATGATCCACACCGACACGCTCAATGAGAGCGGCTTCGTCGAAGACACCATCGCCGCCTTCAAGGGCCGCACCATCCACGCCTTCCACACCGAGGGCGCGGGCGGCGGGCATGCGCCGGACATCATCCGCGTCGCCGGTCTGCCCAACGTGCTGCCAAGCTCGACCAACCCGACGCGGCCCTACACCTCCAACACGCTCGATGAGCATCTGGACATGCTGATGGTCTGCCATCATCTGGACAGTTCCATCCCGGAAGATGTCGCCTTCGCCGAAAGCCGCATCCGGCGCGAGACGATTGCCGCCGAGGATATTCTGCACGATCTGGGCGCGATCTCGATGATCTCGTCGGACAGTCAGGCGATGGGCCGGGTGGGAGAGGTGATCATCCGCACGTGGCAGACCGCGCATAAAATGAAGCAGCAGCGCGGCAAATTGCCGGGCGACACGGAGCGTGGCGACAATGCGCGGGTGAAGCGCTACATCGCCAAATACACCATCAACCCGGCCATCGCGCAGGGTTTCGCGCGTGAGATCGGCTCGATCACCGTGGGCAAACTCGCCGATCTGGTGTTGTGGTCACCCGCCTTCTTCGGCGTGAAGCCCGATCTGGTGATCAAGGGCGGCACGATCGCGATGGCGGCGATGGGCGATCCGAATGCGTCCATTCCCACGCCGCAGCCGATGCATTACCGGCCGATGTTCGGCATGTACGGCCGCGCCATGGCGGCTTCCTGCATCACCTTCGTCTCGCAGGCGGCGTTGGATGACGGGATTGCCGAACGGCTGAAGCTGGATCGGATTGTGGTGGCGGTGTCGGAGACGCGCAGCATCGGCAAGAAATCGATGATCCACAACGACGCGACGCCGAAGATCGAGGTGGACCCGGAGACCTACGAGGTCCGCGCCGACGGCGTGCGGCTGACCTGCGAGCCCGCCACCGAATTGCCGATGGCGCAGCGGTATTTCCTGTTTTGATGTCCAGCCATCGCCCGTCATCGCGAGCACAGCGTGGCGACGTCTGAATGTTGAACCGCGCCTCGACCATCCTGCGCGCCACCACCTGGGACCGCGCGCTCGAAATCGGCGATATCCGTGCCGATGCCGAGGCGCGCTATCGCCGCCGCATGCGCTGCATGACCACCCAGGGCCTGGAATTCCTGCTCGATCTGCCACGCCTGCAACGGCTGGAGGATGGCGACGGGCTGTTGCTCGATGATGGCCGCATCGTCCGCGTGATCGCCGAATCCGAAGCCCTGCTGCATATCACGGCCTTCGACGACCATGCGCTGACCCGCATCGCCTGGCATCTCGGCAATCGTCACACCCCGGTGCAATTCCTCCGCCATGCCTTGCGCGTGCGCGCCGCCCCCACCACCGCCGATCTGATCGACCGCCTCGGCGGTGACGCGGAGGAGGTGCTCGCCGCCTTCGATCCCGAACCGGGAGCCTATGCACATGGCTGACACCGCCGCCCTGCTGCGCCTGCTCGCATGGCTCTCCCCCGCCTTCCCCACCGGCGGCTTCGCGTATTCGCACGGTCTGGAATGGGCGGTGGAGGCGCGCGACATTCGCGATGGCGAGACGTTGTTCGGCTGGACAGGCGCGCTGTTGCGCCACGGCTCCGGCCGTAACGACGCCATTTTGCTGCGCCACGCCCACGCGGCTGCGGGCGAGATTGAGACTCTGGCCAGCCTCGCCGAACTCGGCCGCGCCACCTCCGCCACCCGCGAGCGACGGGCAGAGAGCAGCGGCCAGGGCAACGCCTTTGCCCGCGCGGCCTCGGCATGGAACACCAGCCTGTTCCCGCCGCTGATCGCCCGCGCCGGCGATCTGCCCTATCCGGTGGCGGTCGGTGCGCTCGGCGGTGTCTCCGGCATCGATGCGGATCATCTCTGCATCGCCTATCTCCACAATTTCGCGGCCAATCTGATCTCGGCGGCCGTGCGCCTCGTCCCGCTCGGCCAGACCACCGGGCTTGCCGTTTTGGCGCGATTGGAGGACAGCATCACCGATGTGGCGCGGACCACCGCCGCCGCCACACTCGACGATCTCGGCGGATTCTGCCTGCGCGCCGACATCGCAGCCGCCCGTCACGAAACCCAGGCAACGAGGCTTTTCCGCTCATGATCTCTGTGAATGGTCCGCTCAAAGTCGGCATTGGCGGCCCGGTCGGCACCGGCAAGACGGCGCTGATGGACGCGCTGTGTCGCCATTTTCGCGACAGCCACAACATCGCCGCCATCACCAACGATATCTACACCCGCGAGGATGCCGAATTCCTCACCCGCGCCGGCTCGCTGCCGCCGGAGCGCATCATGGGCATCGAGACCGGCGGCTGCCCGCACACCGCCATCCGGGAGGATGCCTCGATCAATCTGGCGGGGGTGGATGAGATGAACCGCCGCTTTCCGGGCCTTGATCTGATCCTGATCGAGTCAGGCGGCGACAACCTCACCGCCACCTACAGCCCGGAGCTGGCGGATCTGACGATCTACGTGATCGACGTCTCCGCCGGCGACAAAATCCCGCGCAAGGGCGGGCCGGGCATCACACGGTCGGATTTGCTGGTGATCAACAAAATCGACCTCGCCCCGCATGTGGGGGCCAGCCTGGAGGTGATGGAGCGCGACTCCACCCAGCAGCGCCAGGGACGCCCCTTTGTATTTACCAATATACGATCCGGGCTTGGCGTAGAAAAAATCGCCGATTTTATAGTAAAACAAGGCGGATTATTATAATATAAAAATATTATAAAAAATCAAACATTTTATAAAGAATATATTTATAAAATAGAATGATTATTTCATGCAAAATTTCAATTCAATGACAAAATACGATTTTTAATTGTGAATTTTAGGTCCGCATATATTTAATATTTCTGTCACAACAATGACAAAGACCGCCCCTGTCTGAGCCCCTAGTCAGCAGCGCAACGGCTTACGTGACCGTTACGCTCAATTCATCAGAAGGCTCCGCGGGCATGATCTCACATCGCTCCTCTCACCGGCGCGCAGCATTGCATGCCGGCATTTCGATGCTCACGCTGACGTTGATGCTGGCCTCAGGCACGGCATTCGCGCAGTCCACCGATATCGGTTCGGTTGACGTGCTCTCCGGCGCTGCCCTGCCACCACTGTCCAGCCCGCTGGCCGTTGGCAGCCAGGCGCCGCTCGGTTCCGCTCCGGCTCTGGCGCCGGCGCAAGGGTCGCTGGACGCTCTGGAGCCAGAGTCGATCGTCAGCGACAAAGTGCTGCGCGACGTCATCCCGCCGACCTCGGACTACAACGAAACGGTGAAATATACACCGGGTTGGACCTCCGCCAACACGAACGGCCTTCTCGGCGATGCCAAGGGCGGCTGGCGCGGCTTTGTGGACGGCCAGTACAATGTCACCTTCGACGGCATTCCGTTTGGTGACATGAACGACCCGACGCACCATTCGGCGGCCTATTTCCCATCCGCCTTCCTGGGCAGTGTCACCGCCAATCGTGGCCCCGGCCCGGCCTCGCAACCCGGTTACGCCACCTTCGGCGGCACGCTTGGCCTGAACTCGATCGCGCTCTCCGATGTGTTCGGCGGTTATGTGCAGGAAAGTGCCGGCTCGTTCCGCACCCAGGGCAGCGTGATCACCGTGCAGACCGGCAAGTTGGGCGACAGCGAAGCGCGCGCGCTGTTCCAGTATAACTACGCCTACACTGGCGGCGCCCTGCAGGATGGTAAATATAACCAAAATCAATTCCTGGCCAAGGCGCAGGACCAGCTGGGTGATTTCACCGTTACCGTGCTGTCAACTTTCGGAACTGAGAACTACAACAACGTCGCCGGGATCACCTATCCGCAGCTACAGGCTTACGGCAAGCAATACGGCGCGGTGAACAACAACCCGCTCAGCCAGGAATATGTCGGCTTCAACAATTCGCAGAAGCAGACCGATTTCGAATACATCGACCTTGAAGGATCGATGCATGGATGGCACATCGACAACAAAGTTTATACTTATTCGTATAGCTACCCCACTCTACAGAACAACGGCATCAACCAGAGCGGCGTTGGCAATGCGACCACGGCCAACAAGGGCGCATCGAGCGCTTACACCGCTTTTGGCGTGAGCAACACGGACGTTCTTGGCTACCTTAAAAACAACAACTACCGTGCGGTCGGCGACATCTTCTCGGTCGATCGCCACATCGACGCTGGCCTGTTCAGCGGCCTGCTGCGCACCGGCATCTGGCTGGAACATGGCGACAACAGCCGCATGCAGGAATACATCGACTACACCACTGGCCAGACCTTCCCGCAGTTGGGCATGACCATGGCGCAGTCTTACAAGCTGGATCTGTCGTCGCACATCACCACCGCGCAGCCCTTCGTGGAATATGAGTGGACGCCGCTGGCGGATCTGACGATCACGCCGGGCTTCAAATACGAAGCCTTCACCCGCCAGCACGATGCCGCGGTCAATCAAACCACGCTGACCCCGCTGTACTACACGCACACCTACACATCGAGTCAGCCCTACCTGTCGGCCAACTACAAGATCAACAACGAGTTGGCAGTCTACGCCCAGGCATCGCAAGGTTACCTGGTGCCGACTGTCAGCGCCTATTACGTTGCCAGCCCGCAGCTTGACAGCATCAAGCCGCAGAGCACCGACAACTATCAGGCGGGTGTGGTCTTCAAGTCCGGTCGGATCGCGGCGGATGCCGATATCTATCGTGTCGTGTCCTACAACTACGCAGTCAACACCACCGTCAACGGCAACTCGATCTACACCAATGGCGGCACCGCGCAGTTCCAGGGCCTTGAAGCCGAAGGCACATACGCAATTGGCGACGGCTGGTCGGCCTTTGCCAGCGGCGCTTTGATCCAGGCGAAATACATCGCCGGCGCCAACAAGGACCAGCGCGTCGGCGATGCCCCGACCTACACGGCCGCTGGCGGTGTGGTGTTCGACAACGGCAAGTTCTTCGGCTCACTGCTGCAGAAATTCACCGGCGATGCCTATGGCAGCAGCGGCGAGTTCGCCACAACCAGCACAACCAATGGCGCGCTGAACCACGTCAAGGCCTACAACACCACCGACTTGGTGGTCGGCATCCGCGGCAAGGACATCGAGAGTGTGCCGATGCTGCAGCGCATGACGTTCCGAGGCGGCATTTCGAATATCTTCAACCACCAGAACACGACGGAAATCGCGGGCAGCCCATCCGGCCTGACGAGCATCAACAACACTTCGCTGACCTACTCGTTCCTGCCGGGGCAGACCGTCTTCGGCGCACTGACAGTTAACTTCTAAGCCTTTACCGCCAAGACATCCGGCCCCACGCTGGGGCCGGATCGGGTGTGGACTTTGCTCTCTTGTCAGACAACCGCGTGCGCGAGATGTTCGCCGCCTGACGCAAGAGCAAGGAATTCACCATGGATGTTCGCGCCGCCGTTGCATGGGCAGCCAACCAGCCTTTGACCATTGAAACCGTGCATCTCGAAGGCCCCAAGGCGGGTGAGGTGCTGATTGAGGTGATGGCCACCGGCATCTGCCACACCGACGCCTACACCCTCTCCGGCCTTGATTCCGAAGGTCTGTTCCCCGCCATCCTCGGCCATGAAGGCGCGGGCATCGTGCGCGACGTGGGCGCAGGTGTGACCAGCGTGAAGCCGGGCGATCACGTGATACCGCTCTACACGCCGGAATGCCGCCAGTGCAAAACCTGCCTGTCGCAGCGCTCAAATCTGTGCACGTCTATCCGCGCCACCCAGGGTCGCGGCGTGATGCCGGACGGCACATCGCGCTTTTCCTGTGAGAAAGTCAGCCCCGCGCCGGTGTTCCACTACATGGGCTGCTCAACCTTCGCCAACTTCACCGTGCTGCCGGAGATCGCGGTGGCGAAGGTGCGGGAAGACGCGCCGTTCGATAAGATTTGCTACATCGGTTGCGGCGTCACCACCGGCATCGGCGCGGTGATCTACACCGCCAAGGTCTGGCCGGGTGCAAATGTGGCGGTGTTCGGTCTCGGCGGGATCGGGCTGAATGTGATCCAAGGGGCGCGTATGGTGGGGGCCGACAAGATCATCGGCATCGACATCAACCCCGCCAAACAGGAGATCGCCCGCACATTCGGGATGACGCATTTCATCAACCCGAAAGACGTCGGCGCAGACAAGGTGGTGCAGGCGATCCAGGATCTCACCGGTGGCGGTGCCGATTTCAGCTTCGATTGCACCGGCAATGTGAGCGTGATGCGTCAGGCATTGGAATGTTGTCATCGCGGCTGGGGCGAGAGCATCGTCATCGGCGTGGCCCCCTCCGGCGCCGAGATCGCCACCCGCCCGTTCCAACTCGTCACCGGCCGGGTGTGGAAAGGCTCAGCCTTCGGCGGCGCGCGCGGGCGGACGGATGTGCCGAAGATTGTGGATTGGTACATGGAGGGCAAGATCAACATCGACGATCTGATCACCCACACCATGCCGCTCGAAGACATCAATCATGGCTTTGATCTGATGCACGAAGGCAGCTCGATCCGGTCGGTTGTGATTTATTGAGCCCCGTAGGGTGGGATGCCTTGGCATCCCAATGGCCAGGCCAAAAACAGAGGTGGGATGCACAAGGCATCCCACCCTACACGCGATACGCTGCGATGATCAGCCGAACTGGTTCATCGTATTGTGTGCGCCGCCAGCCTTGAGGGCGGCTTCACCGGCGAAATATTCCTTGTGGTCGTCACCGATGTCGGAGCCCGACATGTTCTGGTGCTTCACGCAGGCGATGCCCTGGCGAATTTCTTCGCGCTGCACGTTCAGCACATAGCCGAGCATGCCCTGGTCGCCGAAATACCGCTTCGACAGCTGATCGGTGGACAAAGCCGCCGTGTGGTAGGTCGGCAGGGTGATCAGGTGGTGGAAGATGCCCGAACGCTTGGCGGCATCGGCCTGGAAGGTGCGGATGCGCTCATCGGCCACCTTGGCCAGATCGGTGGTGTCGTAATCCACGCTCATCAGCTTCGCACGGTCATAGGCCGACACGTCCTGACCTTCGGCCTTCCAGGCGTCATAGACCTGCTGGCGGAAATTCAGCGTCCAGTTGAAGGAGGGCGAGTTGTTGTAGGCCAGCTTGGCGTTCGGCACCACGGCGCGCACGCGGTCCATCATGCTGGCGATCTGCTCCACATGCGGCTTCTCGGTTTCGATCCACAGCAGATCGGCGCCGTTCTGCAGCGAGGTGATGCTGTCCAGCACGCAGCGATCTTCACCGGTGCCAGCGCGGAACTGGAACAGGTTGGAGGCCAGACGCTTCGGACGCAGCAGCTTGCCGTCGCGGTTGAGGATCACATCGCCGTTGCGGGCGGTGGCCGGATCGATCTCTTCGCAATCGAGGAAGCTGTTATACTGGTCGCCCAGATCGCCCGGCGTGTGGCTGACGGCGATCTGCTTGGTCAGACCCGCGCCGAGGCTGTCCGTGCGGGTGACGACGATGCCGTCTTCCACGCCCAGTTCCAGGAAGGCGTAACGCAGTGCGCGCACCTTGGCGAGGAAGTCTTCATGCGGCACGGTGACTTTGCCGTCCTGATGGCCGCACTGCTTTTCGTCCGACACCTGGTTTTCGATCTGCAGCGCGCAGGCCCCGGCTTCGATCATCTTCTTGGCCAACAGGTAGGTGGCTTCGGCATTGCCGAAACCCGCATCGATATCGGCGATGATCGGCACGACATGGGTTTCGAAATTGTCGATCTTGCTCTGCACTTCGGCAATCTTGGCCGCATTGGCAGAGGCGCGGGCGGCGTCGAGCTCGCGGAACAGGCCGCCGAGTTCGCGGGCATCGGCCTGCTTGAGGAAGGTGTAGATTTCGCTGATCAGCGCCGGCACCGAGGTTTTCTCATGCATCGACTGATCCGGCAGCGGGCCGAATTCGCTGCGCAGGGCGGCGACCATCCAGCCGGACAGATAGATGTAGCGACGCTTCAGCGTGCCGAAATGCTTCTTCACCGAGATCATCTGCTGCTGCGCGATGAAGCCGTGCCATGCACCGAGCGACTGGGTGTAAAGGCCCGCATCGTTGTCATAGGCGGCCATGTCCGCACGCATCGTCTTGGCGGTGAAGCGGGCGATGTCGATGCCGGTCAGGAAGCGGTTCTGCAGACGCATGCGGGCGACGGACTCGGCATTGATGCCATCCCAGGTGCCACCCTTGCTCTCGATGAGCGCCGCAACGCTGGCCGTATGAGCCTGATACGCCGATTGACCAACCGAGGCCGCAACCGAGCCGGTCATGCCATCAGGGGAGAAATTCCGCGTGTCCATCTCGTCTCATTCCTTCGCAGTAAGCCGCTCAATCAGCGAAGTCCGATCTACGGTGCTGCATCTGCGAAGTCACGACGGAAACTGTGACAGATGATGTAAAGCAGTAAATGATTTTACGAAAATGCGGTCACTTGTGTAAATTCGACATCAGCGGGCACCAAGGCGGCGTTGTTTTTCAATGATTTTTCTATCACGTCAGGCGCAGCCGCACCGTGCCGTCACAAAAACCCAACCGAGATCCACGGCACCAGCGTGATCAACAACAGCGCCACCAGCAGCGCGCCCAGATGCGGCCAGACCGAGCGGATCGCCACGTCGGGAGACACACGGCCAATCGCGCAGGCGAGGTAGAAGCCCACGCCGAAGGGCGGCGTGAACAGGCCGAAGCCCATCGCGAACACCGCCACCATCGCGTAATGCACCGGGTTGACCCCCATGGCAGCGGCAATCGGAAACAGCAGCGGGCCGAACAGCACAATGGCGGGCACGCCTTCCAGCACGCTGCCCAACACGATGAACGCCAAGGCCGAGACCAGCAGGAAGCCGATCTTGCCGCCCGGCACCACCGCCAGCAGCGCCACCAATTGCTGCGAGAAGCCCGATTGTGTCAGTGCCCAGGCCATGGCCGTGGCCGAGCCCACCACCAGCAAAATCGCCCCCGACAACGAGGCGGTTTCCACCAGGATCGGATAGACGCGCCTCCAGTCGAATTGCCGATAGATCAGCAGCCCAACCGCCACCGTGTAGAGCACACCGATGGTGGAGACCTCGGTGGCGGTTGCAACACCTTCCACCACGGAAGAGCGGATCACCATCGGCAGCCCCAGACCCGGAATGGCGATGAGGAACAATTTTCCCTTCTGCGCCCAGCCATAGCGCACAGCGCGCGAGACATCCTCGCCGCGGGTCTGGAAGAACACCACCACCGACAACGCCAGCAGCCCCACCACGGCCGGCAGCAGACCGCCGGTGAACAAGGCCGCAATCGAAACACCCGTCACCGAGCCCACGGTGATCAGCACGATAGATGGCGGGATCGTCTCGGACATCACGGCGGAGGCGGAGAGCAACGAGGTCAGATTGCCCTCCTTGTTGCCGCGCTTGATCATCTCGGGAAACAGAGCGGGGGCGACGGCGGCCATATCGGCGGCTTTGGCGCCCGAGATGCCGGAGACCAGATACATCGCGCCCAGCAACACATATTGCAGCCCACCGCGCTTATGGCCGATCAGCGAGACCAGAAAGGCGATCATACGCTGTGCCAATCCCGCCATCTCGATCAACGCGCCGAGCAGCACGAACATCGGCACCGCGAGCAGAATCAGATGGCTCATCCCTTCATCCATGCGACTCGGGATGATCGAGACGGGAATCGAGGTGGCATAGGCGATGAAGCCGGTGGTGCCGAGCAGGAAGGCAAAGGCAATCGGCACGCCGATCACCATGGCCACCACCACGAAGCCGACGAAGAAGATCAACAGATTGGCGTTGCCCATGTCTTCCAGCGCCGGGCCGAAATGGTCCAACAGCGCCATCGCCGCCCCCACGACGATGAGCGCTGCCAGCATCTGCCGCCAATTGGCCAGCAGCAGAAGATTGCGCAACGCGGTGAACAGCATCAGCACCATGCCAACGCCCATCGCCGCCCCGCGATAGCCCTCGGAAATTTCCAACACCGGAGAGAGGCCGATGCGCAGATCGTCGAAATGCTCGTAACTCGGTCCGATCAACGCCGCCAGCACCGCGCAGACCAACAGCAGCGACACCGCATCCAGCCATGCCCGACGTTCGGATGACATCCCACGAATGAACGCCGTCAATCGCATATGCTCGCCGCGCCGCAGCGCCACCACCGCCCCCAGCACCGCCAACCAGATGAACAGCAGCGACCCGAGTTCGTCCGACCAGGGAAAGGGCGCGTCAAAGACATAGCGCGCGATGGTGCCACTGCCGAGCAACACCACCTCCGTCACCACCAACCCCGCCGCCAACGCCTCAATGGCAGACGACAATGCGCGGTCGGCGTTGCGAAGCCAGGAGGTGCGGAACTCCGGGGGAGATTGGTGCATCGGGGGGCTTTCGACTCATCCACCGCCATTGCGCGCGCGGCGGTTTGGTGGGTTTCAGGTCAGCGCGCCGGTGTATTTTTCCAACTGCGTCCAGGCCTCATCGCCAAACTTGCCGCGCCATTCCGCATAGAAGCCCGACGCCTTCAGCACATCCCGGAACGGCTGCTTGGCGGGGGTGGAGATCACAGCCCCCAGGCCGGTCAACTTGGTGGTGAGGGTGTCGTTCAAGGTGGCGATGTCACCCCGCTGCCGCAGTGCCGCCGTGTTGAGGTTCTTCTCAATGCTCGTGCGGATATCGGCCGGAAGGGCTGCGAGTTTCTTCTGATTGGCGAAGATATGGTGGCCGTCCCAGATATGGCCGCTCAGTGCGATGTATTTCTGCACCTCGTAGAGCTTTGCACTCTCGATCAGCGCCAGCGGGTTCTCCTGCCCATCGACCACATGGGTTTGCAGGGCGGCATAGAGTTCGCCGAAATTGATCGCCGTCGGTGCCGCACCGAGTGCCTTGAACGCCGTCACCCACAACTGATTGCCGGGCACGCGCATCTTGAAGCCCTTCAGATCGTCAGGCGCGGCGACCGGCTTGGCGCTGGAGGTGATGTTGCGATAGCCGTTGTCGAGCATCTTCGGCAGCACGAACAGGCCGACCTTGGCGAATTGCGCGCGCACATGATCGCCCAGGCCGCCATCCATCGCCGCCCAGACTTTCGCATAATTCTCAAACGCGAAGGCCAGCGCATTGATGCCGCCCACCGGCACGACGGTCTGGTTGGCGCCGGAGGTGGACATGAAATCGAGCGCACCCGTGCGGGTCTGGGTGAACATGTCCGGCTCGCTGCCAAGCTGGCTGTTCGGGTAAACCTGTAAATCGACCGCCCCCGCCGTCTCCGCGGCGATCGCCTTGGAGGCTTCGACGATGCGTGTCGTACCCGGATGATCGGCTGGAAACGCCGTGCCGTAGCGCAGCTTGAACTTCGCATTCTGCGCCAGGGCAGGAGCCGACAGGCTACCTGTCAAAACCGCGGCCCCGATGGCGGACAGCCCCATGGTGAACCCGCGCCGTGTTGTTGAAATCGTCATATGAAGTTCCCCCAACGGCTGCTCGCCGCTTGATTTTGCTTTCCAGCCCCCGTGTCAACGCGCTCGTCTCAAACCGCGTTGACATCGACGAACGCAGACTAGTATCCTGGTATACAAGAATGCAAGAGCCGTTCGCACGGCGATCAGAGGGATGATTGAGGATAATGACCATCGCCCCCCGCCATCTTTCCCCCCGCGCCACCGGCCAGCAGGTCTATGAGGATTTGCATGGGCGGATCGTGCGCGGTGAGTTGCGGCCGGGGGCATCGTTGACTGAAGCGCGGATTGGCGAAGCCTATGGGCTGAGCCGCACGCCGGTGCGCGAGGTGTTTTGGCGGTTGAATGAAGAAGGCTTTCTGCGCGTCATCCCACAGGTTGGCACCTTCGTTGCCCCGATCAGCGTTCCGGCAGTACGAGATGCGCAGTTCGTGCGCGAAACCCTGGAATGCCGTGCGGTCGCCGATGCCGCCGGCTTGGCCACGCCGGCGGACGTGCTTGCCTTGCAACGGCTGATCCAGGACCAGCGCAGCAGCATTGCCGACGGCGATTTTGCCAATTTCTTCGCGCTCGACGAACAGATGCATCGCCACTTGATGCTCATCGCGGGTCATCCCTTTGTCTGGCAGGTGATCACCAGCGCCAAGGCACAGTTGGACCGGGTGCGCTTCCTCTCGCTCGAACAGGGAACTTGGCCCGCGATGATCCTGGAGCAGCACGCCACCATCGTCGATTGCATCGCCCGCCATGACGCGGCGGGGGCGGTTGCGATCATGACGGCACATCTGCGCACCGCTTTTGCCGCCATTGAGCGCATCGCGGCGGAACATCCCGACTTCTTCGAAGGCAGCGAGCCCTCCGGCATCGCCGCCATCTTCCGCAAGCGCGCCTGAAGGAACACGACGATGGAACAAACCTGGCGCTGGTGGGGCCCCAACGATCTGATCTCGCTGGCCTCTGTCCGCCAAGCCGGCGCCACCGGCATCGTCACCGCCCTGCACGACATCCCCTACGGTGTCACCTGGAGCAGTGAGGCGATCACCGAGCGCCGTCACATCATCGAATCCGACCGGAGCCTTGGCCTGCGCTGGAGCGTGGTGGAAAGCGTGCCGGTGCATGAAGACATCAAAACCGGCACCGGCGATCTGGAAACCCTCTACGAGAATTACCGCCAAACCCTGCGCAATCTGGGCGCGAACGGCATCCGCACGGTCTGCTACAATTTTATGCCGGTGCTGGACTGGACCCGCACCGAACTGCGCCACCCCCTTCCCGGCGGCGGCAATGCGCTGCGCTTCAACGCGCATGAATTCGCCGCCTTCGAAGTGCACATGTTGCGCCGCCCCGGTGCCGAAGCCGGTTATTCGGACGACGTGCTCGACCGTGCCCGCGCCTGGTTCACCGCCTCCAGCGAGGCCGACCGCGATCGCCTGCTGTCGAGCATCATGGCCGGCCTGCCCGGTGCCTTCGACCGCTACGACATCGACAGCCTGCGCCGCGTGCTCGCCCGCTACGCCGAGATCGACCGCACCCAACTGCGCCAACACCTCGCCGCCTTCCTGCGCGCGGTCATCCCGGCGGCGGAGGAGGCCGGTGTGACCATGTGCATCCACCCGGACGATCCGCCACGCCCGCTGCTCGGCCTGCCGCGCATCTGCTCCAGCGAGGAGGATATCGAGTTCATCCTCAACGCCGCGCCGTCGCCCGCCAATGGCCTCACCCTGTGCACCGGCTCGCTCGGCGCGGGGGCCCATAACGACGTGCCAGCGATTGCCGCGCGTTTCGCCGAGAACATCGCCTTCGTGCATCTGCGCAATGTGCAAAAATTCGACGATGGCTCGTTCATGGAAGCCGATCACCTCACCGGCGATACCGACATGGTGGCGGTCGTGCACACCATCCTGCTTGAACAGCGCCGCCGACATGAGGCGGGCGATACGCAGTGGCGGCTGCCGTTCCGCCCCGATCACGGCCATGAACTGCTCGACGACGTGGGCAAGGCCACGCATCCGGGCTATCCGGCCATCGGACGCCTGCGCGGTCTGGCGGAGATACGCGGCGTGATGACGGCGCTCGCCCATCAGCACCGGCTGCCGGTGTGAGCGCCCGTCTTTCCAACGCGACGCTGCGCGACCTGCCCGCGGATGTGGCACGGCCTGCTTATGATCGGGCGGCGTTGGGGCATGGCATCGTCCATCTCGGCCTCGGCGCGTTCCATCGCGCGCATCAGGCCGCCTACACCGATGCGATCATCGCAGCGGGCGACACGCGCTGGGGCATCACCGCCGCCAGTCTGCGCAGCCCGGACACCCGCGACGCCCTCGCCCCGCAAGATTGTCTCTACGCGCTCGAACAACGCAGCCAGACCGGCCAGATTGCCGTCATCGGCAGCATCACCGACATCATCGTCGCCCCGGAAGCCCCGGCGGCATTGATCGCACGGATGGCGCATCCCCAAACCGCCATCGTCAGCCTGACGGTGACGGAGAAAGCCTATTGCCGCGACCCGGCCTCCGGCGCGCTGGATGAGGCGGATGCGTCGATCCGGCATGATCTGGCCAACCCACAGGCGCCGCGCTCGGTGTTCGGCTTCCTCGCCGCCGCCATCGCCGCCCGCCGCGCGGCCGGGCTCGCCCCGTTCACCGTGCTGTGCTGCGACAATCTGCCGTGCAACGGCCAGACCGTGCACAGCTTGCTTCTCCGCTTCGCCAGCCTGCGCGATGCCGACCTTGCCGCCTATGTCGCCGGCGAGATCGCCTGCCCCGACACCATGGTGGACCGCATCGTTCCCGCCACCACCGATACCGACCGCGCCCGCATCGCCACCCGCCTCGGCGTGCAGGATGCATGGCCGGTGGTGGCCGAGCCGTTCACCCAATGGGTGATCGAAGACCGCTTCACCGCAGGCCGCCCGGCCTGGGAAAATGCGGGCGCCACCCTCACCCACAACGTCGCCCCGTTCGAGGCGATGAAACTGCGCCTGCTCAACGGCAGCCACTCGGCGATTGCCTATCTCGGCTATCTCGCGGGCCATGAGACGGTGGCCGATGCGATGGGCGATGCCGCCATCGCCGCCTTTGTGGCAACCCTGATGGACCGCACCACCCCCACCGTCGCACTGCCCGATCTCGACCGCTACAAAGCCTCGCTGCTCGACCGCTTCCGCAACCCCGCTTTGCGGCATCGCACGTGGCAGATTGCGATGGATGGATCGCAGAAATTGCCGCAACGCATCCTCGGCCCGGTGCGCGACCTCTTGGCGCGCGATCTGCCGATTGACTGCCACGCGCTGACCATCGCCGCCTGGATGCGTTACGTGGCGGGCATGGATGAACGCGGCCAGCCCATCGATGTGCGCGACCCGATGGCGGCAGAGCTTGCCCGCATCGCAGCCTCCACCGGCCCGCAACCCGAACGCCTCGCCCCGGCCTTGCTCAATGTGAGCGCCATTTTTGGCGATCTCTGCACCCATCCCGTGTTGGGTGAAGCCGTCGCACAAGCATTGGCCTGCCTCACCCAAGACGGAGCGCGCCGGGCCGCTGCTGCCTATGCCGGGTAAAGCTTGGCGATCACCGCGGCGATTTCCGGCTTGCGCACCGGCTTGGTCAGATAGCCATTCATGCCGACCCGCTCCGCCGTCTCGCGGTCGGATTGCAGAACATTGGCCGAGAGGCCGTAGATCGGCAGTTCGGCGAACGCCCCACCCAACGCCCTGATCCGCCGCGTGGCTTCCAGCCCGTCCATCTCAGGCATGTGGCCATCCATCAGCACCAGATCGAAATGCCGCTGCTGCACGGCCGCCAGCGCCTCGGCACCGTTTTCGGCAATGGTGACGCGATGGCCCAACGCTTCCAGAAAATGTCGCGCCACAAGCTGGCTCGTCACGCTGTCTTCGGCCACCAGGATGTCGATCGGACGGCTGGATTGCGGCGTGGCGGCCGGAGCCGCTGGAGCCTCCACCCCTTCGGCGATATCGAACGGCAACTCGAACCAGAACACCGAGCCCACACCCGGCTCGCCATCAGCACCAATCGTGCCGCCCATCAACGTGACCAGACGCTTGGAAATCGCCAGCCCCAGCCCGGTGCCGCTGCCCTTATGGGATTTCCAGGTCTCGCCACGCTCGAACGGCTCGAACAGCCGATCCGACACTTCGCGCGAAATCCCCGGCCCTGTGTCGGTGATGGCAAAACGCAGCACAACGCGCCCCTCCCCGATCACCCGACGCAGCCGCGAGACGGAAAGATCCACCGAGCCGCGCTCCGTGAATTTGACCGCATTGCCCAACAGATTGAGCAGAACCTGAGTCACGCGGCCCTGATCGCCGATCAAGAAGTTCGGTACATCTGCATCGACATGCGACGTGATCGCCAAGCGCGATGCCCCTGGCAGGCCGGTGGCGAGTTCGAGCACGGTGCGCAGCACGCGGCGGGTTTCAAACGGAGCCCGCGCGGATTTGTCGCGCCCGGCTTCCAGGCGGGAGAAATCCAGGATCGTGTTCACGATGGTCAGCAGATGCGACGAAGCCTCGCTGACAATCCGCGCCATACCGCGCTCGCGCTCAGGCAGGTCGCACTCCATCAACGCGTCGGACATGCCAATCACCGCGTTGATCGGTGTGCGAATCTCGTGGCTCATCATCGCCAGGAATTCCGACTTCGCCCGCGCTGCCGTCTCGGCATTGTGGCGGGCCTTGTCCAACTCCGACATCGTGGCACTCTGGCGCGACAACAGGCTGGCCAATGCAAGCGTCAATAGCAGCGTGAACAGCGCCAGACACGATGCCAAAATCGCCACTTGATGGGCGTTGTGCCGCCATGTCGCCAGGAATTCGTCTTCATAGAGCACCGAATTGACCAGCAACGGATAATCCGGCACCCGGCGCGGCGAGGTGATGCGGGCGCGGGTGTCATTGGGATCGGTGATGCGCGGCGTATAGGTCAGCGTGGCACCGTTATCGGCGTTTTCGGTCAGACCGAGGGCGATAACCGAGCCGTTGCGGAAAGACTTCCCCAGAAAATCCGTGCGCTCAGGATAGCGCGCCATCAGCACGCCGTCGCTGCGGAAGAGGCTGAAGGTACGGTTGCTGCGACCACTGATGGCTTTGTAGAAATTGGTAAAGAACTCTACGTGCAATCCGGTGATGGCAACGCCAAGAACATTGCCGGATTTGCTGCGGATTTTATGCGATAGATAGAACGTCCAGGTGCCTGTACCGCGATTTTGTACCGGGGCACTGATATAGAAATCCAAATTTGGGTCGGACATCTGCGCCTTAAAATAGTCGCGGTCTGACAAATCGATCGTCGAATACGGTTCTACATTGGTCAGGGCCGGCCACCAGCGCGAGAAATTCAGCACAATGCCGTCGCTGCCGATAACTGTTGCCACATCAATCTGAGGCACTCCGGCGGAACGCTGGCGCAGGATTTCAAACACATCCTGCTTGGACATCAGCGCACGGAACTGATCTTCGGTCTCGATATTACCTTCCTGCACGCGGTCAGTGATCGCCCGCAGCACCAGATCGGATGCCTTGATGCTCTGGCGCGTCTGCTCGGCCACCATCAACGACAAATCCGTCGCCCAGCCGGTCCATTCTGTGATTTGTGAGTTGCGATTGGACCAGACAACGCCAGCGGC
This sequence comes from Acetobacteraceae bacterium, assembly GCA_031291725.1. Taxonomy (GTDB): domain Bacteria; phylum Pseudomonadota; class Alphaproteobacteria; order Acetobacterales; family Acetobacteraceae; genus CAIQQQ01. The sequence continues at coordinate 28,082 of JARLIM010000002.1, read as the reverse complement.
TGAAGCCAGGATCAGCAACGTGCCCAACACCCCCCCAATGATCGCCCGCCAGCTTTGGCGCGTGCAACCCCCTGGAAAGAGACGCTGAAATAGCCACTTTGTCATCGTTGAAGACACCAAAACCGATCAGGAAACAGCCCAAAAGCCAGCCGCGCCCCGACTGTTGGCACATCAAAATCTGTTTTCATGCCGACATCAAGAGAAACAAATTAGTGTCAACGAACATTGATCACCAGGGCGCGCTCCCGCTCGCTCCCCCATGTCGCGGCCATCGATTTTTGAAAAAACCGTGTCGCAATCTGCCATCGGATGCAGCTTCATCTTGAATCTGCTGGTGGATTTTATCAGCCGCACATGGTTGGAATGGCACACTGCACATATGCGAGCGCCCATATGACCGCCTCTCTCCGCCGCCCGCCCAGCGGCCAGCCCGCCATCCGCACGGTGGCCATGCCCGCCGACACCAATCCGGCGGGCGATATCTTCGGCGGCTGGCTGATGTGGCAGATGGATCTGGCCGCAGGCCTCGCCGCCACCCGTCGTGCGCGCGGCCGATGTGCCACCGTGGCCGTGGAGGCCATCACCTTTCTCAGCCCGGTGCAGGTTGGCGACGAGGTGAGCCTGTATGCCGATATCGTCTCGGTCGGTCGCACGTCAATGCGGTTAGAGGTGCAAGCATGGCGGCGGCCGCGCGATGGGGAAGAGAGCGTGCCGGTGACGGAAGCGGTCTTCACCTTCGTCGCCATCGACGATCAGAGACGGCCTCGGGTGATCGATGCCCCGTGAGGCCGCTGCGGCGATCGCTCAGGCGAACATCTGTGTTGGCAACGTGATTTCGAACACCGCTCCGCCGTCTGCATTGTGGGCCGTGAGGTGCCCACCGAGTTTGCCGATATTGGCCGCACTGACGAACAGGCCCAGCCCGGTGCCGTCATAGGCCGATTTGGTGGTCACGAACGCCTCGAACAACCTCGGCAGCACCTGCGGCGCAATGCCGCCCGCGCGGTCGGCGACGCGGACGATCATGCCGCGCCCACTCACCTCGGCCGAAATAATCACTGACCGCCCTTCCGATGGCGCCGTGCTCTGGTCATCGCCATACGCATCGCAGGCATTGCCAATCAGGTTCATCAGAACCTGCTCCAGCAGCAGACGATCCGTGCTCAGCAAAGGCAGATCTGGGGCAAGTTGGCGGGTGATGCTGACTTTGGCACGATGAATGCGCGTCTCGGCCAAGGAGATCGCCTCGTCAATCACCTCCAAGACCGAAAACACACTCGCAGTGCCACGGTCATCGCGACTGAACTGGCGCATCCGATTGATCAGTTGCGACAAGCGCTCAACCTGACCGATGATCTTGCCCAACTTGTCGATAAGACGCCCTGGCGTCGCCGTGCCAGCTTTGACGCTGGAGAGGGTATTTTCGATCATCAACTGCAGGGCCGCGAGCGGTTGGTTCAGCTCATGCGCCATGTTGGCACTTAACTGCCCCAGCGAGGCCAACTGCTCGGAATGGCGCAGCCGCGTGCGCATGTCATGTTCATCGGTGACGTCGGTAACAAAGGCGATCAAGTCCGCGCCGGTGTCATCCTGCCGGGAGAGCTGCATCTGCCGTAACATCCAATGCGTCGCGCCATTTTTGGCCGTGACGCGGAATTCGACGGAAGACCAGCCGGTCTGAATGCATCGCTGCGCGGCCTCATTGCGCGCAGGCACATCATCAGGATGGGTCTGTTGCATCAGCATGCCACCGGCGATGGCTTCTTCGACGGTATAGCCGAGCAGTCGTTCGCCGGGATCGACCGGCATTTCGATGTGGAATGTGCGGTCCCTGTTATAGCGCAGCTCATAGAAGAAGCCCGGACCGACGCGCATGATGTTCTCGATGCGCCGATTGCTGGCCACCAGCTCCCGTTCGGCGACGACCCGCGCGGTCACATCGCGGGCGATGCCGAAATAGCGGCAAGGTGAGACGAAATCATCCACTTCGATTTCCAACGAGACCAGTTCAAGGTCCAGCCAGTGCGGAGTGCCATCGATATGGGTGGCTTCGCACAGCAGCCGCAACGCACCCCCGTCACGCCGCAGCGTCGCCATTGCGGTGCTCAGCATGGCGGAGGGGCCGATGATGCTGTCCATTTGCTGGCCGATGCATGTCGCCGGGTCCACGCCCAACATCTGGCCACAGGCAGGATTGGCATAAAGGTAGCGGAATTCGCCATCCATCATGACGATCATATCGGTGGCATTTTGTGCGATCTGCGTCAGCACGCCCTCGCGCCGGGCCAGATCGCGGCCGCTTGCACGCATGCGGCTGATCGTCTGCTGGCGACGGACGAGCAGAGTGACCGCGAGGATGATGACAAGGCAGCCCAAAGTTGCCAGCACGGTCGCCAGAACGATTCTGCGCCGCGTGGCGGAAAATTGTTCCAATTCCGGCTGCGGCTCCAACCCCACGAGCAGGATGGTGTTCCACTGGCCGTTATAGGCGGTCGCGACGAAGCGCCGGATGCCGTCAACCGGACTGACCACAAACCCGCTGGACCCGGCATCGATCACGCGCCCGGTGGAGATCACAGGCAGTTTGGTTGGCTCAATGCCGCCACCCCCCGCATCGGTTCTCACACTGCGGCTGAGCACCTGCCCATCACGACGGATCAATGCGACGACCGATCGTCGGGAATCGGGCATATGTTCCTGTAGAAACTCGGCGAAATCACGATCGAGGCGCACGATGATGGCACCTTTGAATTTTCCGGCAATGTCACGGCGCGCAAAGGCAAAAGGCATAGCCGGTTTGTGGGACAGCCGCCCGATCACCGGGACGTCCACAAACAGATCACTGCCTTCTGACGATAACTTCCTAAAATATGGACGATCGGCGAAGCTGATGTGCTCCGGTGCATCATTCACCGTGCTCCATTGCACAAAACCCTCCGCATCCAATGAGGTGATCTGCATGAACTCAGGACCGGCAACGCCGAGTGAATTGCGCAGCCCCTCCAATTGGGTGAGGAAATCCGCAGCATGCGCGTCATAGGCATGGGCCACCGGAATGGCGCTTTGCTCCAGCATCGAAATCCGCGCCAAAGTCTCATCAAACCGGCGACGCAGAACGCGGACGTCACTGTTGGCCGCATTCAGGCCGGATTGCTGTATCTGAATTTCAGCCGAGGTCAGGCAGGTTCTAGCGACAAACAGCACGCACAGACATGCGACCGCGAAACAGCTTGCCGCGCAAACCTCCAACCACCCCAACTTCCAACTGGGTCTGCCGACACCGTGAGCAATCATCCCGACTTCCAAACGCGCGCATTCACGAAAATGTGATATTTCAGAGGACATAAATTTAAAAGTAATGTTATGTATACAATTATTTTATTTTGTTATTATGTAAATATTTGTGTAATTTATGGGCATTTTTGTTTTCTTCAAATTTGTTTAATATAAATACAAATGCACCATATTGCATTTTTTGTCATTAAAACATGCCAACGAATATGTGCGCACGCCCGGTTGTCCAAGCGCTGTTTTTCCAGCCACCGCGTTGACACACCCCTCATCAGCCACGACACTTCTCTCCGCCTCACCCCGCACAGATGCGGGCAGACCCGGTAAACGGGCTGTGCGGCGTATATTGGGGGATAACCATGACGACACAGCGCAAGGCAGGCCTTGGCCGCCGTTCCACTCTCAAACTTGGCGTTGCCGGTGCCCTGGCCGCCCCATTCCTCAGCCAACGCGCCCATGCCGCAGGGTCGGTCAATGTTGGTGTGATCTTGCCGCTGTCTGGGGCGAATGCGCAGTTCGGCATCAACGCACGCAATGGCATTCAGCTTGCCGCCGATCAGATCAATGCGGCAGGCGGCATCAAGTCGCTCGGTGGGGCGAAGATCAATCTGATCGTCGCCGACAGCACCTCCACCCCCACCACGGCGGTGAACGTGGCACAGCGTCTGCTGACGCAGAATGACGTGGTGGCGATTCTGGGGGCGTTCGTCTCCACCTTGACCATCGCCATTTCGGAAGTCACCGAACGGCGCGGCATTCCGCTGCTGACGATGAGCTTTGCCGACCAGATCACCGGGCGCGGCTTCGAGAACATCTTCCAGGTCGTTGCCAAGGCCAGCGTGATCGGCAAGGCGCAGTTCGACGACACGCTGGCCATCGCCGCCGCCTCCGGCCAGAAGCTCGAACGCATCGCGATCATGTATGAGGACACCGCGTACGGCACCTCACAGGCCGGCGGTCTGCGGACGGGGGCGAAGAACGCCGGTGTGCAGGTGGTGATGGACGAGGCCTATCCGCTCGGCATCACCGACATCACGCCACTGATCAACAAGCTGCGCAGTTCCGGCGCGCAGGCGGTCTTTCCGGTCTCCTACCTCAATGACAGCCTGTTGATCATCCGCGCGATGCGCCAGCAGGGCATCACCATCCCGGCCATCGGTGGGGCGGCGGGCTATGTGATCCCGGATTTCGCCAAGGGCCTGGGCGAATATGCCGAGGGTGTGCTGTCGATCAATCTGTCCAACTACGACCTCGCCCCGAACCTGACCAAGGCGTTCAGCGACCGCTTCGGCTATTTCATGGTGCATGAGGCGTTGGAGCATGCGGTGTGCATGTCCGTCCTCGCCCAGGCGATCGAGAACGCCAAATCCACCGAGCCGGACAAATTGCGCGCCGCCCTGCATGCCGGGAAATTCACCAATGGCTGGTGTGCGGCGATGACGGGCGGCGCGGTGCAGTTCGACAGCACCGGGCTGAACACGCTCTCCGTGCCGGTGATGGTGCAATGGCGCAACAACGAACTGGTCACCGTCTGGCCCGCCGATGTCGCCAAGGCGAAGCCGGTGTGGAAGAGCTGAGGTCTTGATTGCAGCGATCCAAGCCCTGCTCGACGGGCTGATGATCGGCGGCGTCTATGCCGTCATCTCCATCGGGCTGACACTGGTCTTCGGTGTGATGGGCATCGTGAATTTCGCGCAGGCCGAGTTCCTGATGCTCGGTATGTTCACGGCCTACTATGCCTGGGCGTGGCTGGGGCTGGATCCGCTGATCGCCGCCCCGCTCGCCTTTGCGGTGGTCTTTGTGCTGGGGGCGGCGGTGCATCATCTGATGATCCGCCGCGTGCTCAAAGCGCCCGAGGTCGCACAGGTGTTTCTGACGGTCGGCCTGCTGATCGTGCTGGAAAACGCCGCCTTGCTGATGTTCGGCTCCGGCTTCAAATCGGTGGCGACATCGTATCAGACCAGCGCGCTGCATCTGGGGCCGTTGTTCATCAGCGTGCCCTATCTGGCGGCGTTCCTGATGTCGGTGGCGTGTGGGGCGGTGTTGTGGCTGTTCCTCGAACGCAGCTGGTTTGGCCGCGCCATGCGGGCGACGGCGCAGAATCCGATGGCCGCCAAACTCATGGGTATCGATTCCGACCGCATGCACCGCACAGCCTTCGCCCTCGGCGTGGGGCTGACGGCGTTCGGCGGTGCGGTGATCCTGCCTTACCTCACCGTCTCGCCCACGGTGGGGGATCAATTCGTGGTGTTGATGTTCACCGTGGTGGTGCTTGGCGGCTTGGGTTCGGTGGCAGGGGCCGTGGTGGGCGGTTTGGCGGTGGGGATCATTCAATCCATCTCTGGGCTGCTGTTTCCGATCCAGATGCAGAATCTGGTGCTGTTCGTGGTGTTCATCTTCGTGCTTGCGATCCGGCCCGAGGGTCTGTTGGGCAGGGCGCGATGAAGCCCGCCCTGAAATATGCGCTGATCGCCCTGGCACTGGCGGTGGCCGTGGCGGTGCCGTTCGGATTGGAGCCGCGCGGTTATGCCACCCGCATTCTCTGCCTCGTGCTGCTGTTCGCGGCGATGGCGCAGGCATGGAACATCGTCGGCGGTCTGGCCAATCAGATGTCGCTTGGCCATGCGGCGTTTTTCGGCATCGGCGCCTATGGTTCGACCATCCTGCTGGTCAAATACGGCATCTCCCCCTGGCTTGGGCTGCTGCCCGGCATGGCGGCGGGGGGAGTTGCTGCATGGTTGATCTCTCTGCCCACGATGCGGTTGCGCGGCCATTATTTCGCGCTCGCCACGCTGGCGTTCGGCGAGGTGATGCGGCTGGTCGCCAATACCTGGGGCGGGCTGACCGGCGGGCCTTCGGGGATTTCGGTGCCGTTCTCCAAGCCCGGATTGGCGGTGTTCCAGTTCAAGGACATGCGGCCCTATTACTTCCTGATGTTGGCGGCATTGCTGGTGGTGACGGCGATTTTCGCGGGCATTCGGCACAGCAAACTCGGCTACCGTCTGCGCGCCATCCGCGAAAACCCATCCGCCGCCGAGGCCATCGGGGTGGACACCACGCGGACGAAAATCATCGCCGCCGTGGTTTCCGGTGCGCTGATGGCGGGCTTGGGCACGTTCTACGCGCAGTTCCAGTTCTTCTTCGATCCGGACACCGTCTTCTCCATCCCCGCCATTTCGGTGCGGGTGGCGATGATCGCCATTGTCGGCGGCGTGGGCACCACGATTGGGCCGATTGTCGGCGCGCTGTTCCTGATCCCGATTGAGGAATTGGCCAATCAGACGTTTTCCGATCAGGCGGCAGGCTTGTCGCAATTGGTGTTCGGCCTGTTGCTGATCGTCGTCATCCTGGCAGAGCCGCGCGGCCTGTTGGAAATCGGGCGAAGGTTGTGGCGATGGAGGGGCCGGACATGACGGCACTTTTGCAAATCTCCAACATCTCCAAACGCTTCGGCGGCTTGCAGGCGCTGAATGATGTCAACGTCAGCATCGCACGCGGTGAAATCCTCGGACTGATCGGGCCGAATGGCGCGGGCAAGACCACGCTGTTCTCCACCTTGGTCGGCTTGCTCAAGCCGAGCACCGGCTCGATCCGGCTGGAGGGACGCGAGATCGCCGGGATGAAACCGCACCGCATCGCCTCCGCCGGCATGGTGAAAACCTTCCAGAACGTGGCGCTGTTCCTCGACAGTTCGGTGCTCGACAACGTGCTCACCGGCGGCCTGCTGCGCCACAGCGTCAGCGAGGCCCGCGCGCTGGCCCGGCATTGTCTGGCGCAGGTCGGACTGTCAGACATCGCCGACAAGCGCGCGGGCGATCTGTCGTTTCCCGAACGCGCCCGCGTGGAGGTGGCGCGCGCCTTGTGCACCGAGCCGCGCATTCTCCTGCTCGACGAGGCGATGGCTGCCCTCAATCATGCCGAGATGGACGAGTTCCTCGCCCTCCTCCGCCGGCTGCGCGATGGCGGGCTGACGCTGGTGATTGTCGAGCATCACATGAAGGCCATCATGTCGATTTGCGATCGGCTGCTGGTGTTGAATTTCGGCCGCCAGATCGCCATCGGCACCCCCGCCGAGATTGCCCGCGACCCGGCGGTGATCGAAGCCTATCTCGGACGCTCCGCCGCATGACCGCCTTGCTCGACATCGCCGATCTCCACGCGGGCTACAACGCCGGCGACGTGCTGCATGGCGTCTCCCTCAGCGTGGAGGCGGGCGGGTTTGTCACCGTCATTGGCGCGAACACGGCGGGCAAGAGCACGCTGTTGCGCTGCATCTCCGGTCTGGTGGCGTGCCGGGGCAGCATCCGCTTCAACGGCACCGAGTTGGTGGGGCGCGCCGCCCATACCATTCCCGGCCTCGGCATCGCCCATGTGCCGGAGGGGCGGCATGTGTTTGCCGACATGACGGTGGATGAGAATGTCATGCTCGGTGCCTACACCGCCCGCAACACCGCCGATCTGGCGCGGCGGCGGGCGCAGGTGTTGGAGATGTTCCCCCGCCTCGGCGAACGCCTGCGCCAACGGGCGGGCACGCTGTCGGGCGGCGAGCAGCAGATGGTGGTGCTCGGCCGCGCGCTGATGCTGGAGCCGCGCCTGCTGCTGCTCGATGAGCCGAGCCACGGCCTCGCCCCGAAAGTGGTGGACGAACTGCACGACACCTTCGTGCGGATCAGCCAGACCGGCACGGCGATCTTGCTGGTGGAACAGAACACCACGCTGGCGCTGTCCGTGGCCACACGCGGCTATGTGCTGGAATCCGGGCGCATCGTGCTGGCCGGCAGCTCGGCGGAATTGCAGGACAATGACGCGGTGCGGAGTGCGTATCTGGGGCTGTAGTCACCTCGCTGTTTGAGCAACGCGGGCAATCGGGCTAACTGCGTCGCGACAGAGGGACCACAACGACGATGGCAAGCGAACCGCGCGGCGTGCAATCCATTGAGATGGGCGGCAAGCTGCTGACTGCCCTGGTGCAGATCGGCCGCCCTGCCATGCTGCGCGATGTGGCTCAACGCGCGGAGATGGGGGCGGCACAGGCGCATGCCTATCTCGTCAGCTTCCGCAAACTCGGCCTTGTCGATCAGGATCCGGCCAGCGGGCGCTATCTGCTCGGCCCGTTCGCCCTGCAACTCGGCCTCGCCCGGCTGCGCGGCTTCGACCCGCTGCAGAAAGCGGCCAACGCCACGCGGGAATTGGCCGAGGAGTTGGGTTTCATGGTCACCGTGTCGGTCTGGGGCACGCATGGGCCGACCATCGTGCAGGTGCAGGAAGCCGCCCATCCGGTGCATGTGAATTTGCGCGCCGGCGCCGTCTTCACCCTCTCCGGCACCGCCACCGGCCAGCTTTTTGCCAGTTTTCTGCCGGACTCGATCATCGCCCCGATGCTGGCCGCCGAATTGGCGCAAACCGGCGGCAATCGGATGATCGGCCGCCCCACCACCCCGGACGCCATCCCATCCGCCACGGCCCGCATCCGCGCACGCGGCTTCGCCATCACCGAGGGCGTGCCGGTGCCGGGGGTGAATGCGATCAGCGTGCCGGTGTTCGACCATGACGGCCAGATTCAACTTGCTGTCACGGTGATAGGCCATGCCGAGCGGTTGCCGGTGGCGGAAGATGGCCTGATCGTCACCCGCGTCGCCCAATTCGGCCGCGATCTGTCGGCTGAGCTGGGCTATTCAACAGCCTGTCAAAGCACGATGACCGAGGGCTGAACCACCATCCCCCCGTTATGGCGCGCCCCCGTCATCTCGCGCGAAGTGCTGCCATCCATCGCGGTGCAGCCAAACACAGCGATGGATTGCGGCACTGCGTGCCACAATGACGGTTGGGGGATGTTGGTTTAACCCATAATCATAACGCCTTACATCATCGCGTGCACCACACCCGCCACGGCACACAATCCCAGGGTTTTCATCGCGCCGAGTTTCACCCGGAACAGCAAGATGGCCGCCACCGCCGCCAGCGCGGCCGTGAACGGGTCCAGGCTTGCCGGCACCGGCACATCCACCGCCTGCAACCGCGTGGTCTGCGCGAACAGCACATGGGTGGCGAACCACAGCGCCAGACTGCCGATCACCCCCACCACCGAGGCCGTCACCGCCCCCAGCGCCGTCGACAACCAGCGCACCCCGCGCAAGGCTTCCACATAGGGCGCACCCAGGAACACCCACAGAAAGCACGGCGCGAACGTCACCCAGGTGACGAGCAGCCCACCCAACGTTCCCGCCAGCAATGGTGACAGCGTGCTGGGGTCGCGATAGGCGGCCAGAAAGCCGACATATTGCAGCACCATGATCAACGGCCCCGGCGTCGTCTCGGCCAGCCCCAATCCGGTCAGCATGTCCGCCGCACTCAGCCAATGGAAATGCTGCACCGCCGCCTGCGCCACATAGGCCAGCACCGCATAGGCCCCGCCAAACGTGACCACCGCCACTTCGCTGAAAAACAGCGACAGCCGGGAGAACACATTCTCCGGCCCCGCCAGCACCTGCAACAGCAGCGTCGGCCCAAGCCAGAGCGGCAGACAGACAGCGATCACCTTCACCGCGCGGGAAAGCCGCGGGCGGGTGCCGTCATTGACCGTCTCGGCCATAAGCGGCGATGCGATCAGTCCCAGGCGCTGCGCCACGAACCCCGCCAACGCCGCGCAGCCGATCACCAGCGGGAACGGCAAGGCAAAGACGAACAATGCCAGGAAGGCCAGCAGCGCCACCACGCGGGCGAATGGTGTGGTCAATGCCCGCTTGGATACTTTCAACAGCGCCTCGATCACCAGCACCAGCACGGCAGCCTGCAATCCGGTGAACAACCCGCGCACGATCACCGTCTCGCCCGCCAGCACCGACAGCCAGGACAGCGCCATCAGCGCCACCACACCGGGCAGCACGAACAGGCCGCCCGCGATCAGGCCGCCACGCACCCCGCCCTGCAACCAGCCCAGATAGGTCGCCAATTGCTGCGCTTCCGGCCCCGGCAGCAGCATGCAGAAATTCAATGCGTGCAGAAAGCGCGCCTCGCTCACCCAGCCGCGTTGTTCCACCACCTCGCGATGCATGGTGGCGATCTGTCCCGCCGGACCGCCGAAACTCAGCGCTGCCACCCGCGCCCAGACCCGTGTCGCCTCAGCCTGTGAAACCGTCTCCGTCACGCGGCGTCTCCCCCAAGAAGTCGGCGATTTCCCGCGCCGCATTGGCCAGTCCCACACGCTGCACCCGCACGCCCTGCGGAAACGCCGACAGCAGCCGCGAGGGTGTTTGCCGGTCCAGCAGCACGAACACGCCGCGATCCGTCGCCGCCCGGATCAATCGCCCGAAGGCCTGACGCAGCCGGAAGCGCACGATGCGGTCGTCATAGAGCGACAATTCGCCGCCCGACAGATGCAGCCGACGCTCGCGGTGCAGAATATCCGGCCTCGGCCACGGCACGCGCTCGAAGACCACCAACCGCAACGCCCGCCCCGGCACATCCACCCCGTCGCGCATCGCATCCGTGCCCAGCAGGCAGGAATCGGTTTCGGTGCGAAACACATCCACGAGGGTTGCGTTGTCCATCGCGTCCACATGCTGGGAGAACAGCGCAATCCCCGCCGCCTCCAATTCCGGCGCGATGCGGGCGTGCACCGCGCGCAGGCGGGAGATGGCGGTGAACAGCCCCAACCCACCGCCGCCAGATGCCAGGAACAGCGCGCGATAGGCCGCAGCCAAGCTCGAAATCTCGCGGGTGTTGACGTCCGAAATCACGAAAGCGCGGGTTTGGGCGGCGTAGTCGAACGGGCTCACCACCGCGATGCGGACCGGCGGGCTGGCCAGATGCGGTGCCCCCACACGGGCTTCGGCGTCTTCCCAGGCGAGTTCGGGATCGCTCTCGCCACTGTCACGCAATGTGGCCGAGGTGATCAGCATGCCATGCGCGGGCTGGGCGAGCACGGAGGCGAAGGGGATCGTGGGGTCCAGCCAATGGCGATGCAGCCCCACATCCCGATCCCCGCCTTCCCGCCGATCCAGCCGCAGGAACATCACATATTGCGGCACTGTGCCGGGCGAGGGTGCGAATTCGGCGGCCTGTTTCAGCATGCCGCCCCAGGCGTTGAGCGGATCGAGCGCCCGGCGTTTCAGCGTGCGCCCGGCGGCCTCGATGCGGTTGCGCATGGCGGTGTCGAGATCTTCAGCCTCGTCGTCGATCCAGGCGGCCAGCCGGTCATGCAGCGCCTTCAGCGGGGCGGCGATGCGGGCGAGGGCGCGGGCGAGATTCAGCGCGGCGAGTGGCAACGCCTCGATCGCCGGATGCAGATCGCATTCGCTCGGCCCGAAGACCTGTGGCCCATCCTGAATCTGTCGCGCCAAGACCTGATCGCGCATCGCCGCGAGCAGGATTTCGGTGGGGTTTTCGACATGGCCGGGGTCTAGAAACCCCTCCTCCTGCCCGGTCAGACGCGCGAGCCATCCCGGTGCGGGCAGTGCGCGGGCGGCCTGCAGGGCGGCTTCGAGCGGGGCATGCAACTCTGAGCGGATGGCGACGAGTTCTTCCAGGCGACGGCGCAGACCGCGTGCGCGCGAGCGGCCGCCCTCCGCCCCCAACAGCCAACGCCGCAATTCGGCGGTCTCGATGCCGGAGAGTTCAGAGGCAAACGCGCTGTCGGCGGCATCGAAAATATGGTGGCCCTCGTCGAACACATAGCGTGTGGGCACCGAATTATCGTCAATCCCGCCCCAGGCCGCCTGCGCCATGACCAGCGCATGGTTGGCCACCACCAGATCGGCCGAGCGCGCCCGGCGGATGGTGTGTTCGACATAGCATTTGCGCCAATGCGCACAGGCGGCGTGGATGCACTCGCCGCGCCGATCCGCCAGACCGCCCAACGTGCCGGGGCCGAAGAGTTCGCCGAACCAGCCCGGCAGATCGCCGCCCTGGATGTCGCCATCGCTTGTCGTCAACGCCCAGCGCGCCACCAGCCCCAGCGGGATGATCGATTGCGGCATCAACCCGGACATCGCCGCCCCCATTGCGTCTTCCAGATTGAGCAGGCACAGATAATTCTCCCGCCCCTTGCGCACCACCACACGGCGGCGGCGTTCGGCGGGGTTGGGGTAGAGACGGGCCAATTCGCTGTCGATCTGGCGTTGCAGATGCCGGGTGAAGGTGGCGATCCACACCGAGCCCTGATTGCGCTCGGCCCAGAGCGAGGCCGGGGCGATATAGCCCAGGGTTTTGCCGGTGCCGGTGCCCGCCTCGGCGAGGACCAGATTGGGCTGTCCCATCGCCTCACGCGGGGCGAAGGCGGCGGCGGCGGCGGCGGCGTAATCGGCCTGACCGGGACGCTGTTCGGAGCCCTTGCCCAACATCTGCGACAGCCGATGGCGGGCCTCGGCGGCGGGCACCGGATGGGCGGAAGGCGGCGGCGGAGGGGCTTCGTCTTCCCATTCGGGCAGCGATTTCCACACCCGCATCGCATCGGCATTGCCCGGATCGTCGGGCTTGCCGAGGGCGGCGAGCACGAATTTCGCCCAGGGCCAACCAGCCAGCCCCATGCGCGCGGCAATGGCGGCGGCGTCCTTCTGGCCGCTCAGATCGCGTCCGGCGAAGATGTGCGACAGCAATGCAGCCGCAATATCGGGCAGAATGCCGGCCATCGCGTCGCGCGGCGGCGGTTTGATATCCAGCGCCAAGGCAAGCCCCAGCGGCGTCGGGGCCACCGATTGCGCGGGCTTGGCAAAGGCGAAAAGTTCCAGCAAATCCAGGCACGGCATGGCGCGAATGCCGAGGCGCTTGAGCGTCGAAGGCGCATGCACCAGCAGCGGCAACGGCCCGGCGCGCAGAATTTTCGCCGCCTCGGTGACCTTCATGTCCTGCAATTCGCCATCGACAGTCAGCAACTGCGCGCGGCCGACCATGGCGACAATGGCAGGGGCATGGGGCAGCATGAGGGAGGGCAAAACGGTCATGGCATTCCTTTTGCGCGATCCCGCCCGGATTCGCGCGGCGATTGACCTGCGTTGCGTGCATTTCTAGCTTCGAGGGATGGCCGAAACACTCCGCAACACTTAAATCTTCGGCATAACTCCGTTGGATGCATCGTGACCCCCAAATCCTGGCCGTTTGAAGAAGCCCGCAAAGTCGCCGACCGTCTTGCCGCCTCGGGCAAGACCGAGGCTTTGTTCGAGACCGGATATGGCCCTTCTGGCCTGCCGCATATCGGCACGTTCATGGAAGTGGCGCGCACCTCCTGGGTGCGGCACGCTTTCGGCGTGCTCACCGGACAGCCATCCCGCCTGCTCGCCTTCAGCGACGATATGGACGGTCTGCGCAAAGTGCCCACCAACGTGCCGCAGCAGGAGATGCTGGCGAAATATATCGGCATGCCGCTGACCGCCGTGCCCGATCCGTTCGGCACCCATGACAGCTTCGGCGCGCACAACAACGCCGAGTTGCGCCGCTTCCTGGACAGCTTCGGCTTTACCTACGAATTCGCCTCCTCCACCGAATATTACCGCGCGGGCCATTTCGACCCGATGCTGCGCCGCATCCTGGCACAGCATGCCGAAGTCGTCGCGGTGATCCTGCCCACACTTGGGGCCGAACGCGCGGCGACCTATTCGCCGTTCCTGCCGGTGCATCCCAAGACCGGCCATGTGATGCAGGTCCGTATCGACGAGACCGATGCCGATGCGGGCACCATCCGTTGGCAAGACCCGGCGGACGGCACGCGCTATGAAACCCTCGTCACCGGTGGCCACGCGAAATTGCAGTGGAAAGCCGACTGGGCGATGCGCTGGGCGGCACTTGGCGTGGATTACGAGATGTCGGGCAAGGACCTGATCGACAGCGTGAAACTGTCCAGCCAGATCTGCCGCCTGCTCGGCTGCCCGCCGCCGGTGAATTTCACCTATGAGCTGTTCCTGGACGACAAAGGCCAGAAGATCAGCAAATCCAAGGGCAACGGCCTGGGCGTGGATGAGTGGCTGCGCTATGCGCCGCCCGAAAGCCTCGGTCTGTTCATGTTCAACCAGCCGCAACGCGCCAAGCGGCTGTTCTTCGACGTGATCCCGAAGGCGGTGGATGAATACGTCACCCACGCCACCAAATCGCGCGATCAGGATGATGAGGTGCGCAAGACAAATCCGTCCTGGCACATCCATGCGGGCGACATCCCCGCCACCTCCGCCTCGCCGCTGTCCTTTGCGATGCTGCTGAACCTGACCAGCGTGGTCAATGCGGAGAACCCCGAGATTCTCTGGGGCTTCATCCGTCGCTACAGCCCCGGCGCCACGCCGGAAAATCAACCCTTCCTGGCCAAGCTGGTCACGGGGGCGGTAGCCTATTACGCCGATTTCGTGCGCCCGACGAAAAGCTTCCGCGAGCCGGACGCCACCGAGCGCGCCGCGCTGGAAGACCTCGCCGCCTGCCTGCGTGCCATGCCGCATGACGCCCCGGCCGAGGATTTGCAGAACATTCTCTACGACATCGGCAAGCGCCACCCCTTCGCGGAGCTGCGCGCCTGGTTCGGCTGTCTGTATCAGGTGCTGCTCGGCCAAAGCGAAGGGCCGCGCTTCGGGCAGTTCATCGCGCTCTATGGCGTGGTGGAAACCATCGGCCTGATCGATGCCGCCCTGACCCGCACAACGCAGCCGGTCTGACGTGAAAATGTCCCTCGGCCGCAAACTCGTGCGCATGTTGCCCGCCTTGTTGGGGGCGGCGTTGTTCTGTGGCGCGATCTTTGTGGTGCAGAAGGAATTCCGCCACCTTCGCCTGACCGATATCAAGCAGGCGATGGATGCCATTCCCTATCGCTCGCTGGGCATCTCGGCGGCGTTTGCGGTGCTCTCCTATGGCGTGCTGACCTTCTATGACCGGCTGGGGACGATCTATGCCGGCAACGTGGTCAGCTATGCCCGCGTCGCCTTCGCCTCGTTCTGCGCCTATGCGCTGTCGCATAATCTGGGCTTTGCCGCGGTGTCCGGGGCGGCGGTGCGGTATCGTCTCTATGCGCATTGGGGGCTGACGCCGCTGCAAATCGGCAAGGTGGTGGCGTTCTGTAGCCTCACCTTCACGCTGGGGGCCGGTGTGCTGGGCGGGGTGGTGCTGTTCACCGAGCCGGAAGCGGTGCCGTTCTTTGGCAATTCGGTGTCGATCTGGCTGCTATATGCCATCGGTGCGCTGCTCTGGGGTGCTGTGATCGCCTATGTGCTGATTGCCAAATTCCTCGGCACGTTCCGCTTCATGGGTCACGACATCGAACTGCCGCAATGGCGGATGGCGTTGGTGCAGGTGGTGCTGGCGACGGTGGATGTGGCGATCACGGCGGCGATCATGCATGCGCTGCTGCCTGCCGCGCCGGGTCTGACCTATCTGAAATTCCTCGGCGTCTATCTTGCCTCCTACACCGCAGGCCTCGCCGCCAATGTGCCGGGCGGGCTGGGGGTGTTCGACACCGCGATGCTGCTCGGCCTGTCGCCCTATCTGGAACCGCCGCAGATTCTGGGCGCTGTGGTGGTGTTCCGGCTGTATTACTACATCATCCCGCTGTTTCTGGCGGGCGGGCTGTTCACCGGCAATGAGATCCTGCTGCGGGGGCGCTCCATGGCCGGTCGCGTGGCGCGGCTGTTGGGTGGCTCGGCCGATGCCACCTTGTCCGAACCCGATTTCGCCGTCGCCGCAGCCGTCTCGGCGGTTGCCATCTGCGGCGGCGTGTTGCTGATTTTGGGCGTGCTGGAACCGCATCCGGATTTCTCCTGGATTGACCCCGATTTCGCCGAAGTGGCGGAAACCGCAGGCCAGTTCATCCCCTCGCTGATCGGTGCCGCGCTGATCGTGATGGCCTTCAAGCTGGCGCAGCGCGTGCAGCTTGCCTGGGGGATGACGATCGTGCTGCTGCTGGCGGCGGCGATGTTCACCATCTCGCAGGGGGAGCGCTTCTGGATTCCCGGCGTGCTGGTTGTCACCGCCCTGCTGATCGCGCCCTTCCGCAGCGCCTTTTATCGCCCCGCCCGCCTGTTCAACGGCCAGATGGACGCCACCACCGCCATCGCCCTGGTCGGCATCGCCGTGTGCGTGGTGGCGCTGGCGATGTTCGAGCCGCATGTGCGCTGGCTGGAGAATGACAGTTGGTGGCAGGTGGTGCTGTCGCACGACGTGCCGAATTCGCTGCGCACCTCGGTGGCGCTGACGGTGGTGATCGGATTAGTGGCAATCGGCCGTCTGCTGCGTCCCGGCCATGTGACGACCTCGCCATGGACCCGCGAAACCCGCGAACGCTATGCAGCCCTCGGCGCATTGCCGCCGGTGCAGGCGGATGGCGTGGTGTGGGGTGAGGCGGAACGGGCGGCGATTGCCTATCGCCATGTCGGCGGCGTGCTGCTCGCCCTGGGCGACCCGGTGGGCGCGCTGTCGGACCAATCCTCGGCGATCTGGAGCCTGCGCGATCTGGCCGAGGAAGAGGGGCTTACCCCCGCCGTGTGGGGGGCTGGATTCCGACTGCTGAAAATCTACGCCAATCTTGGCCTGACCGCCCTGCCACTCGGCCCGGATGGCCTGCCTTCGGAAGCGTCGCTGGATGCCCACACGCACGGCATGCGCTTTCTGGTCTGCAAGGTGGAGCGCGATCTGAAAGGTCTGCTGCCGGTATTGCCGCGTTTGATGGAACCGCCGGAGGATCGCTAACCCGGCCGCTCCATCCAATCCCGCAGCCGGTAATAATTCCCAATCCAAGGCAGCACCCACGCCGGATTGCCGTTGTAGAGCGGGCGGGTGGGAAAGTGCTCCAGATCGAAGGCAAAGCGTTCATCGGCCACACCGGCCAATTTCAGTGCGGCATTGTGGCCCAGCCAGGACATCATCGCCACGCCGTTGCCCTGGCAGCCGCCGGCGTAATGCACGCCGTCATGCACGCCGATATGCGGCAGACCGTCGAAGCTGAACGAGACATTGCCCTGCCAGGAATGGCTCACCTTCACCCCGGCCAATTCCGGAAACACCCGCAGCATGCGGCCATGCAGTGTGATGGCGGCATCGCGCGATGAGCCGCTGAAGAAACTCGCCCGACCGCCCCAGACGATGCGTTTTCCATCGGGCGACGGGCGATAGTAGTTCATCACCCGCTTGGTCTCGCCCACCATCCGACGACCGGGAAGCAGCTTGTCCATCAGACCATCGGGCAGTTCCTCGGTGGCGATGATGTGCGAAGCGACCGGCACCATGCGATGCGCCAGATATGGCAGCGCCTTGGTGCCGTCCGGCAGGCGGGAATAGCCGTTGGTGGCCACCAGCACCGCATCGGCCCGCAATTCGCCGCGAGAGGTGGACAGGCGAAAGCCCGCGCCGTCACGCCGGATCGACGTCACCCGCGCCCGATCCACCAGCCCCGCCCCAGCCGCCTGCGCCACACGGGCGAAGCCGCGCGCGAGTTTGGCCGGTTGCAGGCTGCCGGTGGCGTCGGCGATCATGCCGCCATGATAGACATCAGTGCCAAGCGCGCTGCGTTGTGCGGCGCGTGTCACCATCCGCACCGGCATCCCGGTTCGGGCGGCCAGCTGCCTGGCTGAAGCGTCAAGAGACGCATAATGCTGCGGCGTCCAGGCGGCGATGAACCGGCCGCAGCGCACGTAATCGCAATCGATGCCTTCGCCGGCGATGGCCTGCTCCAGATAGGGAAAAGCCTGCACAAAACTCGCCACCATCGCCGCCGCGCGCTCGGCACCGAACAGGGCGGGCAGATGATCCACCTTGGTGCGCAATCCACCCGAGACCATGCCACCACTGCGCGAGGATGCCCCCCAGCCGATGCGCTCGGCATCGAGCACGATCACCTCATGCCCCAACCGGCGCAGCGTGATCGCCGCATTCAGCCCGGTATAGCCTCCACCGACGATGGCCACCGCCGTGCGGGCGGGCAGGTCGGTGGGCGTCGGGGCGGGTTCGGCAGCGTCCCACCAATAAGGCTGCTCGCGGTAATCCTGGCTGAAGATCGAACCGCTCATGTCTTCCCCCGCTTGAGGCTGCGCCGTCCCTCCACGATCTGCCACACCAGCAGAATCGGCAATCCGATCACCAGATCGCGCGCCCGGCGCACCAGCGACAGCGCCAGCGCCGCCTCCGCCGACAGGCCGAACAGCCCGCCGAGCATGATATAGCCGCCCTCCTGCACGCCCAATGCCTGCGGCACCATGAAGGCCACCGAACGCAGGCCGGAGATCAGGCTGTCGATCACCATCGCCGCCCCCAGCCCCACCGGCACGCCAAGCAGGCGACACAGCAGCCAGGTTTCCACCCCCACCAACAGCCACGTCGCCACATGCCACAGCGTGCAGGCGATCAACGGGCGGGGCGCGCGGTGCAGACTGCCGAGTTCGCGGGCCAAGGCCGCGCCATGATCCGGCCCATCGGCGCCGGCAAGCCCCAACATCCGCGCCAACCGCATCACCTGCCGCACAGCCGCCTTCGCCCCGCGCATCTGGACCAGCACAAAACCGCCCAGCAACACCAGCATCGCCGCCACCGCCGCACGCGCGGGCATGGCGATGTCGGTCTGCGGATTCAGATGGGCGAGCAAAGCCAGACCGATGATGGTGTAGAGCACCTGGGCGACCAATTCGGCGGTGATGTCCACCACCGTCAACGCCGAGGCCTTCGCCCCGCTGGCTCCGGACAGCGCCAATGCACGACCGCCCAGCACGAAACCGCCAAGCTGTGACAGTGGCAGCACTTCCGAGGCCGCATCGCGCAACAGACGGGCACGGACGAATCCCGCCATCGGCACTCCGCCCAGGCAGCCCCAGGCGACACCCATCAGCACGATCACCGCCAGATGCACAGCAACGATCAGCACGAACCCACCCAGGCCAAGCGAGGCGAGCGCGCGCAGAATGTCGTCCATCTCCGCACGCGCCACCAACACCGCCACCGCCGCCAGCCCGGCCAGCAGCAGCACAACGGCGGCAGCGCGGGCGCGATCAGGTGCCGTCATAGGTGGCGACGAAACGCTCCAGCCGATCCATCGCCTCGGTCAGCATGTCCGGCGATTTGGCGTAGCACAGCCGCACCATCCCCTCCGCCCCCCGCCCGAACGCTTCCCCCGGCGCCATGCCGATGCGGGCCTCGCGGACGGCACGTTTGCAGAACGTGAGCGTGTCCGAAACGCCCTCGATGGAGAACATTGCATAGAACGAGCCGCGATTGGGCACGTTGTGCACGCGCGGCATCGCATCGAGCCGGGCATTGACGATCTCGCGTCCCGCCGCACAGCGCGCGACGAATTCGGCGGTGAAGGCATCGCCATCATTCAACGCGGCAATGGCACCATATTGCAGGAATTCGGGCGCGCCGGAGGTGTTGAACTGGATCAGCTTTTCCAATTGCGGCGCCAAGCCTTCCGGAAAGACCAGCCAGCCCAAACGCCAGCCGGTCATCGCCCAGGATTTGGAGAAGGTGCCAATGACGAACACCGCATCGTCCGGACGCGCGATCTCCAGGAAGGAGAACGACACCGCACGATCGTAGACAATGCGGTGATAGACCTCATCGCTCATGATCGCGATGCCGCGTGCACGGGCGAATTCCAGCAGCGCGATGGCGTCGTCCCGCTCGATCTCAAAGCCGGTCGGGTTGCCGGGAGAGGCGAGGTAGATCATCCGCGTGTGTTCGTCACACGCCTCGAACACCGCATCCAGATCCAGCGCCCAGCCCGCATTGCCGTGCATCAGCGGCACTTCGCGGATCTCGGCGCGGTTGATCTGCATCGCGCGGCAGATATTCGGCCAGGACGGCGTGATCGCCACCACGTTGTCACCTGGGCGGATCAGCATCTGCGACACCAGCATCACCGCATTCATGCCCGCCGAGGTCAGCGAGACCCGGCTGTCTGGCAATTCGATGCCGCAAACACGCCGGTAATAGCCGCGCAAAGCCTCCCGCACCGGGGCGATGCCGCGATTATGGGCATAAAAAGTGTGGCCCTCGGCCATCGCGCGGGCGGCGGCATCGCAGATGAAGGCCGGCGTCGGCACGTCCGGCTCTCCGGCCCACATGCCGATCACCGGACCATCGACCTCGAACTGCATGCGCCAGACTTCCAGGATCTGGCTGTCGGCCAAGGCTTCGATATCGGGGCGGATGAGAGACATGATGGCTCCAGACGATGCAGCCCGCATCGAACCGCCACCACCCCGCCCGGTCAACCGCGGCGCGGGCATGGCAGTGCCGTTCAGCGCAGGCGCACCGGCATGATCTCCGCCGACAGCCGCACATTGTCGCCCAGGCCGTAATATTCGTAGCCCGATTGCGACACATTGCGCAGCACCTGGAACAGCCCCAGCCGCAACCGCGCCAACACGCTCATATGGCGCGACGGCAGCAAATGTTCGAGCGAGACATGCACGATCCAATGCCGATGCTCGGGCGGCAGATCGATCAGCCGATGATGGGCGAGGTCTTCCAGGATATGCTCCACATTCGGCTCCTCCATGAAGCCGAATTGCAGTTCCACCCCGATCACGCTGCCGCGGAGGGGATCGCGGTCAAACACCGTCACCTTGCAGCGATTGTCGTGGATATAGGGCAGCTTGCGATGGGTGACTTCGACAAAGATCAGATTGCGCGCCAGCACGCCGCTGCGCTCCCACAACAGCCGCATCAGCGCCGGCGCGCGATCCGATTCGTGGCGCAGGGGCTTGGGGGCCATGATGATCGCATTGCGCTCGATGAAATGCGCAGCCCCCCGATGCAGCGCCACCAGTTCCGCCATCGTCATCGACGCCTTGGCCGAATAGGCGGCGAACGTCGCCTTGCGGCCCCATCGCCAGGTGATCATCACCAGGAACACCAGCACGCCCATCGTCATCGGCACAAAGCCGCCTTGGAAGAATTTCAGCGAACTCGCCACCAGGAAAGCGAAATTGACCAGGAACAGCGCGCCCCACACCAACGCCACCCGCCCCCTGCCCCAGCCCCAATACAGCCGCGACACCGGGATCATCGCCACCGAGGTGATCACCATCACCCCCGCCACCGCCAAACCATAGGCGGCGCCCAGCGCATCGCTGGAGCCGAACAGCAGCACCAGCAGGATGCAGCCCAGATACAGCCCCCAATTGATGAACGGCATATAGACCTGCCCCGCATGCGCCTGATGCGTGTGGCGAATCGTCAGGCGGGGGAACAGACCAAGGCGGATCGCCTGCGCGGCCAGGGTGAAGGCCCCCGAGATCAACGCCTGCGAGGCAATGATGGTGGCAACCGTTGCCAACAGCACCATCGGATAGACAAACCCCTCCGGCACCAGACTGAAGAACAGATTGCCGCCCACCGGCTTGTGGCCCGACAGCAGATAGGCACCCTGGCCGAGATAGTTCAGCAGCAGCGCCGGATAGACCATGCCGAACCAACTCGCTCGAATGGGGGCCGCGCCAAAATGGCCGAGATCGGCATACATTGCCTCACCACCGGTGACGACGAGCATCAGCGCGCCCATGATGAGCAAAGCTTCGAAACCGCTCTGACTGCTCAGGAAACGCAGTCCATAGAGCGGGCTGAAGGCGCGCAAAATCTCCGGCTGGTGCAGAATCTGCGCAAGCCCCAGCCCGCCGATCACCACGAACCAGACCAGCAGCACCGGCCCGAACACCGTGCCGATGCCCGCCGTGCCCTTGTATTGCACCGCGAACAGCAGCGTCAGCAGCACCACGGTGATCGGGATCACCAGGCTCGACAGCGCCGGAGTCGCCACCCCCAGCCCCTCGACGGCCGAGAGCACGCTGATCGCCGGCGTGATGAAACCGTCGCCGAACAGCAGTCCCGCCCCCAGCATCAGCGCCATCAACAGGGCGAGCATGCCGCGCTTGTTGTGTTCATGCAGCAGGCCATAAAGCGCGAACACGCCGCCCTCGCCATCATTCTGCGCACGCAGCACCAGCAGCGCATATTTGATCGCCACGATGATCGTCAGCGTCCAGATCACCAGCGAGATGCCACCCAGCACATTCTCCGCCGAGGGGGCAAGATTGGCGTGGCTGGAGAAAATCTGATCCAACGCATAGAGCGGCGAGGTGCCGATATCGCCATAAACGATGCCGAGCGCGCCCAAAGTGAGGGCAGCGAAGCGACCTTTCGGGGCGTGGGGCTGGTCGGTCATCTTGCAGTTCTTCGGGTCAGTATGTGCCAAACTAGGCAGCATCGTGCTGCCGGGGCAATGGCGGATCGTTGACCTGGATCATGGACGACAAGGCGGGTTTGGCGCGAAATTCCCTCGTAATTACAAAGGAAAAGGTTTCCAATGAACCACAAGCAACGCGGTATGCTGCATGCCATCTTCGCTCACCCCGTCAGCGGCAACATTGATCCGCGTCAGGCGTTTTCCCTGGTTGAGGCGCTCGGTGGCGAAGTGACGCATGGCGGCCACGGTCAGATTCTCGTCAAACTCGGCGGACACACGCACGGCTTCCATGAAACCCGGCATGATATGTCCAAGGATGAAGTGGTGGAGCTGCGCAAATTTCTGGAAAATGCCGGCATTGACCCGGTGCAATACGCGATAGTGGAATAATCCACGCATCAATCTGAAGCGGCGATGCTGGTCCAGCACCGCCGCTTTGTCGTCTTAACAGGCTGTTGAAAGACTGTTCGCGGAGGGGCGGCGAGTCATTTTTCGTGTCAGAAAGGCCAAGGCGAAGAGACGATGTGTGTGCATCGCAGCCTGTTAAAGTACCTGTTCGCCGTGCAGCACGATGTCGAGCCCTTCGCGCTCGGCATCCTTCGGCACCCGCAGCCCCACCACCGCCTTGGTGATCGCCAGCAGCAGCCAACTGACCACCGCGCAGTAGACAATCGTGGCCATCACCGCCGTCGCCTGCACGCTGAGCAAGTGCCAGCCACCCTGATACACCCCGCCCGGCGCATCCTTGGTCGCTGACAGGGGACCGAAGGCGAACCAGCCCGTGGCCAGCGTGCCGATGATCCCGGCAATGCCATGCACACCAAACGCATCCAAGCTATCGTCATAGCCGAGCGCGTGCTTCATCGACGTCGCGGTGAAGAAGCACACCACGCCGCCGACCAGACCAATGATCAACGCCGGCCCCGGCAATACGAAGCCCGCCGCCGGGGTGATCGCCACCAGCCCGGCCACCGCCCCCGAAATCGCCCCCAGCACCGACGGCTTGCCACGCAGCCACCATTCGGCAAACACCCACGACATCGTGGCGCCCGCCCCGGCAATCTGCGTCACCAGCACCGCCATGCCCGCACGCGCATTGGCGCCCATCGCACCACCCGAGTTGAAGCCGATCCAGCCGATCCACAGCAGCGAGGCCCCGATGACGGCGTAGCTGAGATTCCACGGCGCCATATTCTCTTGGTTATAGCCCAGCCGCTTGCCCAGCATCAGCGCACAGACCAGGCCGGAGACGCCGCAATTGATCTCCACCACCGTGCCACCGGCGAAATCCGCAACCCCCAGCTGCGCCAACCAACCGTTCGGCGACCACACCCAATGGGCAAGCGGCGCGTAGACCAGCAAAGACCACAGTGTAAAGAACATCAACAGACCGGTGAACTTCATCCGATCCGCACAACTGCCCGTGACCACGGCGGGCGTGATGATGGCAAACGCCATTTGGAACATGATGAACACGCTCTCAGGGATCGTCGTTGCCTGCGCGAAAGAGCTGCCCGCGGCCAGGGTGAAGGGTTTGTCCCAGTCAATGGCAATACCGTTGAGGAACAAGCGGGAGGCATCGCCAATCCACGCATTGCCGGTGCCGAAGGCCAGCGAATACCCCGCCACCATCCACACCACCGTCATTACCGCGCACAGCATGAAAGACTGCATCATGATGGCGAGCACGTTCTTCTTGCGCACCATGCCGGCATAAAACAGCGCCAGCCCCGGAATCGTCATCAGCAATACCAGCACGGTACAGGTCAACACCCAGGCGACATCACCCGGTTCCACATTCTGCATGTTCGGCGTCCCAATATTCTGAGCAAGCCGGTAACAAGAACCGTGCCAGTTTTCGCGCCACACTCTGCACACGGAGCGATCTAATGCTGCCTGAATTTTAAGCAGACAAGAATGCTCGCGCGGCGATCATGTGACAGGCCAGTGACGCATTTTGAGGCGATTGAGGGCGCACAAAATTTGTGCATCTCTCTGATTCGACTAAAAATTTCCTCTCGCTCCTGACACGGCAATGCCGCCTCTGGGGAGCCAGAAGCGGCATTGGTTCTTCCGCATCGCGGGCAAGTCAGTCCAGCTTGCGGTCGGTGCGCAGATTCCACGAGATCGTCGCCGAGATCAGCAGGAAGACGCCCAATGTCATCAGCGCCATGCTGTAGCTGCCGGTGGCATCCTTGACCAAACCGATCATCCAC
Organism: Acetobacteraceae bacterium; assembly: GCA_031291725.1. Classification (GTDB taxonomy): domain Bacteria; phylum Pseudomonadota; class Alphaproteobacteria; order Acetobacterales; family Acetobacteraceae; genus CAIQQQ01. The sequence continues at coordinate 3,434 of JARLIM010000002.1, read as the reverse complement.
GGCCCGATCAAGCCGCCGAACTGAGCGATGGTGTTGACCAACGCAATCGCCACCGCCGCCGCGGCCCCGGTCATCAGTGAGGCATTGAGGCTCCAGAACAGCGCATTGCCGGAATTCACCCCCAGCCCTGCGAAGCAGAGCAGGATATAGGCGATCACCGGGTTAGGGGTGATCGCACTCAGCCCGAGCGAGACACCGGCCAGGATATACACACACGCCAGATGCTTCTTACGGTCGCCATGCTTGTCGGAACTACGCCCGATCAGGATCGAGCCGATCACCCCCAACAGCGGCGGCACCGCCGAAAGCAGGCCGATTTCCATATCGCTGAAATGACCCATCGATTTCACAATCTGCGGCAGCCAGATCAACAGCCCGTAAATACCCACCAGCGCACAGCCGAACAGAATGGCCAACGCCCAGACGCGACCATCGCGGAAGGCCTGAAAATGGCTGAAGGCGCGGCCGCCTTCGGTCTGCACCCGCTCCGATTCCAACCGCGCTTCCAGCCAGTCGCGCTGCTCCTGTGTCAGCCACGTTGCCGCCGCCGGGCGTTCGGTGAGGGTTTTGAGGCAATACAGACCGAGCAAGATCGTCGGCACCCCCTCCAGGATGAACATCCACTGCCAACCATGCAGCCCGCCCATCCCGTCTCCCAGCGTCATCAGCGTGGTGGAGATCGGCGCACCAATCACCGCCGAAACCTGACCGGCGATGATGTAGCCGGCCACTGCCCGCGCACGATATGCTTGCGGGAACCAGTAGGTGACATACATCGCCAAGCCCGGCAGGAAACCCGCCTCGGCCACACCGAGCAAAAAGCGCAGCGAATAGAAACTGTTCGGCCCAACGGCAAAAGCCATTCCAACGGCCACGAAGCCCCATGTGACCAAAATGCGTGCGATCCATCGCCGCGCGCCCAGCTTGTGCAGCATCATGTTGCTTGGCACTTCCAACAACATGTAGCCAACGAAGAACACGCTGGCACCAAATCCGAACACCGACGGGCTGAGGCCGATATCTTTATTCATATGCAAGGCGGCAAAGCCGATATTGATCCGGTCAAGATAGTTGAAAAACATTGCAGCAAACAAAAACGGAATAAGTCTCCAATAAATTTTACGCATGGTTATGGCTTCAAGTGTATTATTCATCACCTATCCCCCTTGTTATTTTTTATTAACCGACTGTCTTTTGTGCGCAGACGGCCATTCGCGTCGCCACGGCGACCCAAAGAATCGCCGATCACCCCTCAGTGACAGTCCAGCATATTTCAGAGGTGTGTTCCAGATGGGGCCCACACCAAGGGGGGTGCTGCCCTCAAAGTCAGATAAAATTCTAGAGTTTGAGTGATTTTCTGCTAAAATCCATGCATGAAATTAATTTACAAAACGGAGAAAAATCATGAATAAATTCAAATTATTGATCTCTGGTTTCTTCTTCTCAGCCTTGGCGGCTATTCCTTATGCCGCGCATGCCACCGAGGTGACATTTTCCTTCGGCGGATTTTCTGATGGAGCCACCGTCTCCGTCAGCTTTTCCGGAACCGACCTCAACAATGACGGCGTATTTTCGAACGTCCCCTTCGTCGGAGCCCCTTCCGAAATCTCAAACCTCGCCGTCAGCTTCAGCGGAAACAGCATCGCTCCCGCCTTCTCAGGCAATCTGGGCACCCAATATGTGATCTATGTCGATACCGTCGGTCTTGCGCCCACCGCAGATGGGCTTCCCGTCATCACGGCTGGCGATGGGGTGATCGATGTCAGCGGGACCGCCATGAGCGGAGCGACGGATCTGGGCACATTCTCGCTGATCGGCGGTGCCTGCTCGGCGTTCAACGGCCAGCGCGTTATTCTCCCGGCCGGCCAATGCGCCGCGCTCACCTACACCCCGATTGCCACCGGGATAGCGGTGAGCGACATCGTTCCCATACCAGAGCCGCTGAGCCCGGCCATATTCCTTGTCGCCCTCTCTGCCCTTGGGTTGGCATACCGCTCTCCGCGCCATTCCGCCCGACATGGGACGATCGGATAACGCGCCGCCCTTTCGACCGCGCCTTGTGATCGACACGAAAAATCCGGCCTTTCAGCCGGATTTTCACAACTAAATCAACGCTGTCCGACCATGCCGTGACAGTGTTTGTATTTGCACACAAACGGGTAAGCCAGTTGATTTTCTAGGGCTTTTTTCCGAACTGATCGCGGCTGCCTGGCTTTTGCCGTGGTCTGCCCACCAAGCATATCCACCGCAATCAGCCCGCCAATTCCACGGCATTGCGCAGCATGTCGTCCGACGCATCTATATAAGGCATCACCGAGGCCAAGCTGCGATGTCCGGCCAAACGCGCCAGCACCCATGCGAAAATCGACTTCAATGATGGTCAGGAGTGAGCGCCTGTGGAGGCGGTGGGGCTTTAACTGTCTTATTCAAGAGTATTATGCATGCTTTTGAAAACTCAAGCATGGAATGCGCTTACGTTACTTACAAATCAAAATTTTTATATTCGAGTTAAATTTTATTTTCTATAGTAAAAATCGATTCTACTATTTTGGTTGAATTTGACTCCTCGAATAAAAAAACATAAATGTCAAGCCAATGATCAGTAAAGCCAATGAGCTTGGTTCAGGAACATACTGAACGTTGCCCGCCATCGGTTCGCTGCTGTTTGAGAAATACATTGTTCCAACATTAAAATGGTTACCGATTTGCTCTATATTTGGTGGAGATGGTGTAAATTGTATTGCTACTATAGGTGACAAAGCAATCAAATCAATGTACGTTTGTCCACTGCCGGGCAGACTCACAGTGGCCATCTTAGTTTCGTAACTGTTGCCGAGACTGGCTCCGCCATATATGACCATCTCCGATGGTACATTACTTCCATATGTTATATTGAAGAGTATCTGTTTAAAACCAAACAAAAAAGTCAGATCAAGGGAATCTATTCCAAAAACTGCATTCTGACCTGATAGCGTTGCCTCAGACGCAACAAAAACGCTTCCGCCAGCACCACCTGTGTCAATGACGCCGAGTGCCGTCGACAAAGAATTCCCATCTGGGTTCAATGGGCCCCAATCAACCTGTGTGTACGTAGTCCCAAGTGCGGGTGTCTGCAGCTCTGCTTCAGCACGCCAAGAAATTAGCAAAATTACTATAAGCAGAGAAAATGATTTCATTGCACACTCGCGACAGTAAGCTAATTGAGACCGACCCACTACGCAGTGGATCTTACGGACTACAAAACTTCCTTACAATCCTTTCAACCAACACATTTGTCAATTGGGTTGATGGAGGGGCTGCTCCTTGATCCAGCCATTCAGCGACCGATAGAGCTTGAGATACTCCGGCATCGTGAAGGCTGGCCGCACGCGTTTGACCTTCGGCACAAAGGTGACGCTGGGCAGCGGTAAATTCCCACGATACCCCTGGTCATG
>JARLIM010000028.1 GCA_031291725.1 Acetobacteraceae bacterium | reverse complement strand
TCAGCGCCTCATCGCCGCCGGAAAACCCCACAAAGTCGCCCTGGTCGCCTGCGCTAGAAAGCTCATCATTTTCGCAAACACCGTCGTCCAGCGAAATCAGCCTTGGACTGACAAGCCCGCAACGATCTAATGGTTGCTACGATTTTGACGGGAGGAAACCATATGACCGGACGTCTGGCGGGGAAAACCGCCGTTCTGACCGCGTGTGCGCAAGGCATTGGCCGTGCCACCGCACTTGCCTTCGCCGCTGAAGGGGCGCGGGTGATCGCCACCGACATCAATGAGGCCAAGTTGGCGGAAATCGCCGGTGGCAACATCACCACGCGCGGGCTCAACGTGCTCGACAAGGCGGCGATCCTGGCGCTTGCCGCCGATATCGGGCCGATTGACGTGCTGTTCAACTGCGCGGGCGTGGTGCATCAGGGCACGATTCTGGAAGCCACCGACGCCGAGTGGGACTTCGCCTTCAACCTCAACGCCCGCGCGCAATTCCACATGATCCAGGCTTTCCTGCCGGGCATGCTGGGCCGTGGCGGCGGCTCGATCGTCAACATCGCCTCGGTGTGCAGCTCGGTGAAGGGCATTGCGAACCGCTTCATCTACGGCACCAGCAAGGCCGCGAGCATCGGCCTGACGAAGGCGGTGGCGGTGGAATACGTCAAGCAGAACATCCGCTGCAATGCGATCTGTCCGGGCACGGTGCAGTCGCCGTCGCTGGATGAGCGCATCGCGGCGAATGCGGCAGCGGCGGGCTCGCTGGAAAAGGCGCGCGCCGATTTCGTCGCGCGGCAGGCGATGGGGCGCCTGGGCTCGCCGGAGGAGATCGCCGAATTGGCGGTGTATCTGGCCAGCGACGCATCGCAATTCGTCACCGGTCAGGCGCTGGTGATCGATGGCGGGTTGACGCTGTGAGGTGAAGCCGTGGGGCGGATGGCGTTTCGCTTCTCCGCCCTATGGCTTACTTCGCTGCCGCCTTCATCTCGGCGATCTGCGACAGCGCCATGTTGCTCAGCGGCAGATCGACCGGCTCGCCGATGGCGGCCGACAAATCCGCGCCCGAATAGGCGCTCATCACCATGCGCGCATGCTCGGCAGACACCATGGGGGCGCGGTCCAGCAGCACCGATTCCAGGAAATGGATCGTCTCCGGCCCCATCTGGCCGGCAAACACGTGATCCACCTGTTCCCCCGGCATGGTGGACATCGGGTATTGCGTGCCGTCGCGCACGGTGTTCATCCAGTGATCGCGATGGGTGTCATCGAGGAACAGCGAGCCTTCGGTGCCGGTGATCTCGATCCAGGTGGCGCAGAAATTCGGATAGGAGGGCGGCAGATTCCAGCCGCCGCCGATCATCACCAGGGAGCCGTCATCCATCGTCACGGTGGACCACATCACGTCATACGACCCGTTGACCGGCTGCATGAAGCCGTAAGCGCCCTGGCTGTAGATTTTGGTGGGCTTGGCGGGGTTGAGCAGCCAGAAGACGAAATCGAGATCATGCGTGCTCTCCATCGCCACCGGCGACATCTTCACCCGCGAGGCGATCTTCTTGCCGAGTGAGCGCGAGAGGTGGCGGCTGACCATCACGCTGACGATGCGGCCCAGCGTGCCATCGGCGATCTTCTTCTTGGCGTAGGCGATTTTCGGGTTGAAGCGCTGCGAATAGCCGATGGTGAATTTCAGATTGTTCTGGCGGGCGATGTTGATCAGGTCATCGGCCTCCCAGAAATCCATCGCAATCGGCTTTTCCAGCAGCACATGCTTGCCCGCCTTCAGGCAATCGCGCGCGATGGGGTAATGCGTCGGCTCGGGCGTGGTGGAGATGTAGACAACCTCGATGGCGTCGTTTTTGACGATGTCCTGATAGTCGAGGGTTGCCGTTTTCGGCTTGCAGAGTTCGGCCATCTCGGCGAGGCGGTCGGGGCGGATTTCGCAGATATGCAGCGCATCGACGAGGGCCGAGCGCGATAATGTCTCCGCCCGAATACCGCCGCACCAGCCGGTGCCGATCACTGCCGCCTCGATATGCCGGGCCATTGGCTCGCTCCCTTGTTTTTATTGAGCGATAATTGGCCATGAGATCGCCGCCACGACAAGGCGGTTCAGCCGGGCAGCAGCAGGGTGATGCGGTGTTGATCGTCGGTGTGGTCGATGGTGATGTTGCGGCCGAAGCGGTGAGTCAGTTGCAGGGCGGGGGGTGCAATCACCGAATCGTCGCCTGACGCATGCACCGACTCTGCCCGATCGCAGCGCTCACCATTATGCTCCATGCGCACTTCCAACCCGTCCTGCCGCGGGATGAGTGTGACGACGATGCTCATTGGCAGATTCACGCGCGGCTTGGCGTTGACGATAACGGTGGCGGCCAATTCTTGCAGGCAGAGTTGCAGCGCGTAGAGTCGTTGCATCGACAGGGCAAGTTTCTGGCCGATTTCATCCGCCCAGGCCGTCAGGCGCACAAGTTCCGCCAGTTCGGGGAACAGCACCAAGGTGTGTTGCCGAGAGATGCGGAGGCCGGCGCGCGGTGGGGCGGCATCAGCCATGACGCGGCATCGCGCGCGCATGGTGCGGCAGGTGGCATAAAATCGACGACAAGACGCTATAAACCATGTGCGACTCCGGTTCCGATTCAGAATGATAAATTTGTCGCGAACGTTCAATTAAATCATTGGTATAAATTTGTCCCGGAGAGGGTCATCACCACAGGAATCATCAAGGCCGCCAACACGGTTTGCACCGCCACAATGCCCGCCATCAACGGCGCATCGCCGCCGAGTTGTCGCGCCATGATGTAGGAGGAGGAGGCGGTCGGCAGGGCTTGGAACAGTAGGGTGGTCACAGCGGCGCGGCCTTCCAGGCCCAAGGCATGGCTGAGCGCCAGGGTCGCCACCGGCATGGCGACGAATTTCGCCAATGACGCCATCGCCACCGGGCGCAGCCAGCGCCGTGCCGCGCTGAAATCCAGCGCCGCCCCCACGCAGAGCAGCCCGAGCGGCAGCGACGCCTGGCCGAGCGAGCGCAACACCGGCTCGATCACCGGCGGCACCGGCAGATGGGTGAGTTGCATGGCAATGCCGGCGAAACAGGCCACCACCAGCGGGTTGAGCGCCAATTGTCGGGCTATGCCGCGCACCGACAACCGCACCGCGCCGAAGCGGGCGAAGATCAGAACGCAGAGAATATTCACCGTCGGCACAATCGCCGCATTGGAGATCGCCGCCAGCGCCACGCCCTGTGCGCCGAACAGCCCCTGTGCGGCGGTGACGCCGATATAGTTGTTGAACCGCACGCCGCCCTGAAACACCGAGGTGAATTGCGGCCCCGGCAACCCCAGCCAGGGCGAGGCCATCACCAGCACGGCGGCAACGATGCAGGTGGAGCACACCAGCGTGATCGCCATCTCCCGCACCGGCAGGTCGCCCAGATGGGCCGTGGCCAGCCCGTGGAAGAACAAAGCGGGCAGCAGCACGTAATACACCAGCCGCTCCGCCTGCGGCCAGAAGCTGTCATGCACCAGGACGATCCGCCGCAAACCCTGACCGAGCGCGATCAGGGCCGCCGTGGGGGCCAGGGCAAGCAGGATGGTGAGAAACATCGGCTCAGTCGATCACGATGCGCGGCCCGGCCTTGCGCTCCGGCTGCGACACTTTCTCCCACAGGCGGGCGGCGATTTTCGCAAAGGCTTGTGCCGCCACGCCGGTCGGATCGGCGGCCATCACCGGCGTGCCCGCATCGGAATGGGTGCGGATGTCGAGCAGCAGCGGAATGTCGCCCAGGAACTCGGTACCCAACCGCGCGGCTTCGTTCTTCGCGCCGCCATGACCGAAGATCGGGGTGGAGTGGTTGCAGTTCGGGCAGCAGAAAAAGCTCATATTCTCGATCAGCCCCAGCACCGGCACCGCCGTGCGCTCGAACATCCGCACGCCGCGACGGGCGTCGATCAGTGCGATGTCCTGCGGGGTGGAGACGATGACCGCACCGGCCAGGGTCACGCGCTGCGCCATGGTCAGCTGCGCGTCGCCGGTGCCGGGCGGCATGTCGACGATCATGATGTCCAGCGCGCCCCATTCCACCTGCCCCATCATCTGTTCCAACGCGCCCATCACCATCGGGCCGCGCCAGATCATCGGGGTTTCCTCCTCCACCAGGAAACCGATGGACATCGCCTTCAGCCCCCAGGCCTCCAGCGGCATCATCTTGTCGCCCTTGATGTCCGGCTTACGGTTCAGGCCGAGCATGCGCGGCAGCGAGGGGCCGTAAATATCGGCATCGAGCAGACCGACCTTCAGCCCCATGCGTGCCAGGGCGACGGCGAGGTTGACCGAGGTGGTGGATTTGCCAACGCCGCCTTTTCCGCTGGCCACGGCCACAATCGCCGTCACATCCGGCAGCAGCAGCGGTTTGGCGCCGGGGGCGGCCTTGGCGGCGGCGGCGGGCGCTGCTTCCTTGTGGGCGGTGAGCACGACGGTGGCGTTGGTCACACCCGGCACCCGGCTGAGGGCGGCCTCGGCGGCGCGGCGCAGCGGCTCCATCGCGGCGGCACGTTCGCGGCTGGTGGAGAGACTGACCTGCACCAGCCCGTCGCGCGCATTGATATCGCCCACCAAACCGGCCGATACGATGTCGCGCTGGCTGGCCGGATCGACCACGCTGGCGAGGGCTTGGCGTAACTGCGCGGTGTTCGGCTGGGACATTGGCTTGAAAACCTTTCTGGACCGGTCAATATCGTAGCTAAGGTCGCGATATGGCGGCTGGCGACCGTCCTGCCAATGCCCCGCCAATGCGGGACAGGGCGGCGGGACGAGCGAAGGAGCATTCCAAGGCGATGCCATCAACTGAATCCGGCTCAAACGCGCGGCTGTCCGCCGGTGATCCCACACGCGGTTTTACCGTTGTGGCCTCCGATCCGTGGAACGACGTGCCGCCACGTCCGCAGCCCAGGCCTGAGCGGCCGAAAAATCCGTGGGGGCCGCCCCCGAATGGCGCACAGCAGGCCCCTGATTTTGACGCGATGGTCGAGAAGCTGAAAAAATCTGTCGAAGGCATCTTCGCCGGTGGCGGCGGTGGCGGTGGCCGCAATGGTGGATTCGGCGGCGGTGGCGGCGGTCGCGGCGGTCAGGGCGGTTCGATGTTCGGCACGCTGGGGCCGAAATGGACCGGGGTTGCGGTCGGCGTGGTGGTGCTCGGCTGGCTTGGCTCTGGGTTTTATCGGGTGCAGCCGGATGAGCAGGGCATTGTGATGCGCTTCGGTGCCTATAACCGCAGTGCGGTCTCGGGCCTGAATTATCATCTGCCCTGGCCGGTGGAGAGCGTGCTGCGCCCAGCGGTGACGCGCATCAACCGTGTCGATATCGGCTATCGTTCGGCCAGTGTCGATTCGCAGGGGCGCGGTGGCGATGTGGCCGAAGAGAGCCTGATGCTGACCGGCGATGAGAACATCATCGACATCAACGCGGCGGTGTTCTGGCGCATCCGCGATGCCAAGGCCTTTCTGTTCAGCACGCGCCACCCGGACATCACCATCAAATCCGCCGCCGAATCGGTGATGCGCGAAGTGATCGGCCGCACGCCGATTCAGCCCGCCTTGACCGATGCCCGCGCGCAGATCGAAGCCGCCGTGACCAAGGGCGTGCAGGCGATTGTCGATCAATACGGCACCGGGGTGGAGATCACGCAGGTGCAGTTGCAACGCGTCGATCCGCCGGCCGCCGTCATCGAGAGCTTCCGCGATGTGCAGCGCGCCAACACCGACGCCGACCGCATGCGCAACGAGGCCGAGAGCTATCGCAACGACATCGTGCCGCGCGCCCGTGGCGATGCCGCCCGCATCACCGCCGAGGCGGACGCCACCCGACAGGCCAATATCGTCGAAGCCACCGGTCAGGCGCAGCGCTTTCTGTCGGTGCTCGCCGCCTATCAGAAAGCCAAGGATGTGACCGTGCAGCGCCTCTATATCGAGACGATGCAGGACATTCTGACCCACACGCCGACGGTGATCGTCGATGCCGGCACGCAAGGCGTGATGCCCTATCTGCCGCTGGATCGTCTCGGCAGTGGGGTGACGGCTGATCAACCGGCAGCCGCCCCCGCATCGGGCACGATCCCCTTGCCACCGCTGCCCTCTCTGAGCCGGGGGGCCACGCCATGAGCAACCGTCTGTTCGGGCCGTTGGCCATTCTTGCCGTGTTGATGTTCATGCTGCTCGCCGGACCCACCCTGTTCATCGTGGGCCAGACCGAGCAGGTGCTGATCGTTCGCCTGGGCGAGCCGCGCCGGGTGATTGTCGAGCCGGGCCTGCATGCGAAAATTCCGCTGCTGGAGACCGCGATCAGCTTCGATCGTCGCCTGCTCGATTATGAATTGCCGCCGGAGGAAGTGATCCTGGGCGATCAGCGCCGCCTGATCGTGGACAGCTTCACCCGCTTCCGCATCGCCGATCCGCTGCGCTATTTTCAGGCTGTGGGGGCAACCGAGGCCGGGATTCAGGCGCGGTTGAACTCGGTGGTGTCGTCCTCGCTGCGCCGCGTGTTGGGCAATGAGCGGCTGTTGGATGTGCTCTCCTCCGCCCGGCCGCGCATCATGGCGGAGATCCGCGATCAGGTGAATGCGGAGATGGCCAGCTTCGGCGTGGCCATCGAAGATGTGCGCATCCGCCGTGCGGATCTGCCGCCGGAGAACACCCAGGCGATTCTGCAACGCATGCAGTCCGAGCGCGAACGTGTGGCGCGGCAGGCGCGTGCGGAAGGTGCCGAGGCGTCGGCGCGGATTCGGGCCAATGCGGAGCGGGATCGCACCGTTTTGCTCGCCGAAGCCCGTGCCACGGCGGAGCAGTTGCGCGGTCAGGGCGATTCGGCGGCGATTGCCACCTATGCCGACGCATTCGGACGCGACCCGCAATTCTTTCAGTTCTGGCGCACCTTGCAGGCCTATCGTGAGGCGTTTGCCGCTGGCAAATCGCGCCTTGTGATGTCACCGCATGCCGATTTCCTGAAATTGCTGGAACAGGCACCCACACTGCCGACCAAGCCATGATTGCGTTTGAGAGGATCACATCGATGAGCCGGATGTCCCGCCTGTTGCGCCCGTTTGTGGTCACGCTGCTGGTGTTCGCCATGCAGCCCGCTTTCGCCCATCCGGCGCCTGACGGATTTGCCGATCTGGCAGCGCGCCTGCTGCCCGGCGTGGTCAACATCGCCTCCACCCAGACGATCAAGGGGGGCGGCGAACCGGACATGCCGGATCTGCCGTTTCCGCCGGGTTCGCCGATGGAGAAATTTTTCCACGATTTCATGGATCGCAACCGCCAAGGTGGCGGCGGTGGCGGCGGTGAGCCGGGAGAGCAGGGGGAGGGGCGCAAATCGCAAAGCCTCGGCTCCGGCTTCATCATCGATGCGACCGGCTATATCGTGACGAATAATCACGTCATCGAAGGTGCGGACGAGATCAACGTCATTCTGCAGGACAACACCACCATCAAGGCCAAGCTGATCGGCACCGATCCGCGGGTGGATGTGGCGCTGTTGAAGGTGGAGACCGATCATCCGCTGACCCCGGTGTCATGGGGGGACAGCGATAAGTCGCGCGTGGGCGATTGGGTGATCGCCATTGGCAACCCGTTCGGCCTGGGTGGCTCCGTCACGGCGGGCATCGTCTCGGCGCGTGGGCGTGACATCCGTCAGGGGGCCTATGACGATTTCATCCAGACCGATGCGGCGATCAATCAGGGCAATTCCGGCGGGCCGCTGTTCAACATGGACGGCGAGGTGATCGGCATCAATACGGCGATCTATTCCCGCTCGGGCGGCTCGATCGGCCTGGGGTTCTCGATTCCGGCCAATCAGGCCAAGCTGGTGATCAACCAGCTGCGCCAATTCGGCCATCCGCGCCGGGGCTATATCGGGGTGAAAATCCAACCGGTCTCGCAAGACATCGCCGATTCCGTTGGGCTGAAAGAGCCGACCGGGGCGATGATTGCGGCGTTGGACGATGGCGGCCCGGCGGCGAAGGCGAAGTTGCAGGGTGGCGATGTGGTGCTGTCCTTCAATGGCGTTGCCATCAAGGAAATGCGCAACCTGCCCCGCACGGTGGCCGAGACTGAAATCGGCAAGAAGGTGCCGGTGGTGGTCTGGCGCGATGGCAAGGAGGTCAGCCTGGATATTGTCGTCGGTGAGATGCCGGACGACGCCAGGCTTGCCAGCAACGACACCAAGCCCGGCGATGTCAAAAAGCCGAGCAGTAAGCCGGTCGATGTGGCGGGTCTGGGCCTGAAAATCGCACCGCTGTCGGATGATTTGCGCAGCAAGTTTCAGTTGCCGGACGGCCAGAAGGGCGTGGTGATTGTCGATGTCCTGCCGAAATCCTCCGCCATCGAGAAAGGCCTTAAGCCCGGCGACGTGATCGTGGAAGTGCAGCAGGAAGAGGCGACGGCACCGGAAGTGGTGGCGGAACGTGTGGATCGCTTCCGCAAATCCGGCCGCAAATCGGTGCTGTTCCTGGTGCAGACCGGTGACGGCATGCGCTACATCGCGCTGCCCTTGGCGCCGTTGGTGAAGGGGCAGGGCGGCTAGCGCAACGTCCAACCTGACCGAACCGCTGCGCGGTTAGTCTGGTTGGACTAAGTTGCTTGTCTTATGAATTTTCCCACTGACCAGCTGAGCGCCATTGTGAGGAGCCTTGGGCGACGAAGGCCTCTCACAAAGGCGATCCAGCGCCTCCAGCAGGGCTGGTGCGTGGCGTTCGCAGTGTAGATCGTGTAACGATCCGTACATTCTTGCGGCATGACTGTGGAAAAAATTTTTTCGGAAATTTAGTATTATCGCTATATAAAATACAATTTGGAAGTAATTTTTTGGTATTAATATTAATATAGATAGTAATTTATGATATACTTGATGTGTTGATTTCGGATTTTGATAAATAATTGTGTTGCGAGACGGTTGGTATATTTTATTAATGCCTCGATTTTGTGGCGTTCAACATCGTGGAATACGAAATTATACGGTCGGATGACTTCCGTGACCGCTCAGTGCAACGCGATGCATGCGGCGGTGTCATCGGTGAAGAACGCGCAGACTTGGTGCGGCGCCATGATCAGCGGCCGCGTGCCGGGTTTGGCTGAAATGTTAAGGGGCAATGGCCTGACAAGCTGATCTCGATTTAACGCAGCGTTGCTTCTGCGCCAAGGCAGCGTGATTTGCATGAAATCTTGTGTCGAATATGTCGCAGGGCGGAGAACTGGGACGAATCGCGTGTCTTCACTCTTGCCGCAACGGACAATTCCTGGCAGGAATCGGGGGACTGATATGCGCGTGCGAAGCAGACAGTACCGTTATGCGGAGATATCTGGTTTCGCCCCTGAACCGATTCTAGGAGGTAGTTCCATGCTGAACATTTCTTTGGCAAAGCGTCTTTCGCGTGGCGTTCTGATGGCGGGCGCTGCGGCCGTGGCGTTCGCGATGGTGTCGCCCGCCAGCGCGCAGACGGCCATCGTCGGTAACACCGCCACCACCGATACGAGTGTCGGGTCGGGCTATACGGGTGCTGGCGTGTCGGTGAGCGGGTCAGCCAGCGTCAACGCGTTGAGCAGCTTCTCCGGCACGAACGCGACTGTGAGCAATGCCACGGTCAATGGCACGGGCAGCGGCTTGGCGGTTTCGTCCGACGGCTCTGCGAGCGCGGGTGGCACGAACGCCATCGCCATCGGTGCCGGCACGCAGGCCAGCGTGCTGAATGCCACGGCGCTTGGGAATAGTGCGGCCGCCAATGGCCAGGGGGCCACCGCTTTGGGTGCGGGCGCCAGCGCGAGCGATACGAATGCCGTGGCGATTGGGAACGCTGTCGCCAACGGTGCCAGCAACTCGGCCGTCGGTGACGGTGCGGTGACCAGCGGCAACAACTCGTCCGCATTCGGTGCGGGGGCTCAGGCCGGCGGTAGCGGTTCAAACGCTTCGGCGTTTGGGTACGGGTCGAACGCCTCCGGCGCGAATTCCTCCGCCATCGGCGGCGGTCAGGCCATGGGGTCTGGCGCTGTGTCGGTCGGCACGGGTTCATCGGTATCGGCCGCATCGTTAGATGGCACTGCCCTGGGCGCTGGCGCGACGGTCTCCAACAGCCTTGCGACGGCGGTCGGTTATGGCGCGACGGCATCGGGCACGGCCTCCTATGCGGGTGGCACGGCAACGGCGGGCGGCACCAGCTCGGTGGCCATCGGCAATGGTGCGTCCACGGCGGCAGCGGCTAACGGGAGCGTGGCCTTGGGCAGCGGCGCGACGGCGTCGGCGGCCAGCAGCGTGGCCTTGGGCAATGGCGCAACGGCGTCGGCGAGCAACAGCATGGCCTTTGGCGCGAGTGCTTCGGTGACTGCGACTGGCACCAACAGCGTTGCCCTCGGCTCCGACACCACGACGAGCCGGGCGAACACGGTTTCCGTTGGCGGTCGCACGATCAGCGATTTGGCGCCGGGCGTGCTCGGCACCGATGCGGTCAACGTCAATCAGCTGAATTCGGCTGAACGTCTGCTCAAGCGTGGCATTGCCACTTCGATGGCGATGAGCTCGATCATCACCCCGTCGGCTCCCGGCAAGACCACCATTGGCTTCAATGGTGCGACTTATGCTGGCTACTACTCGGCGGCGATCAACTTCGCGCACCGCGTGAACACCGATGTTCCGCTCTACATCACAGGTGCGATTGGTGCCGGTGAAGCGGGTGCTGTGGGTGGCCGCGTGGGCGTGGCGGTCGAATTCTGATCGCAGGGGTTTTAGGCATCGTGCGTGGATTGACCATCCGCGCGCTGGTTGGTGGGGCCGTGGCAGCTTTGACAGCTGCCACGGCTTTCGCACAAAAACCGGCGCCCGCCCCACAAGCCCCTCCCGAGCCGCCGCAGGCTCAGCCGCAGCCGCAGCAACCGACTTGGGATAGTTTTCCGACGATGTTGCTGGAGCGGATATATCGCGGCCCGATGAAGGACACGATTATTCAGCGTTGGCGTGATCCGATCGATGGATCGGTTTGTTACATCTATTTGCCGATTTCAGTGCCGACGCTGCCGCCGGAAGGTGGCTATTATCGCTATGGTGCGGCCTCGGTGGGCAATATTTCCTGCATCCATCCAACCGAGGTGCTGCAGCTCTGGGAAGGCAACAACCCACCGCCGACGCAGGGGCAGGCGCCGGCGCCGCGCACCGGTGTTGCGCCAAACAACGCCAAGCATTGAGCCTGGACCCTATTGAACCCTTGCGGGTCAATAGGATAGGGCGCGGCTTTAGCCTTTCGGTCGGCGCGGTCGTTTCTGTCGCGGCGGCGGTGGCGGCGGTGCCGTGTGGGTGCGCCATAGGCTGATGGCGATGGTCAATCCGAACACCCCGAGGATGGCCAGTGTGGTGCGCGGATAGGCGAGTGCCGCGATGCGGGTGAAGTGCAGCAGCGCTCCGGTGTCCAACAGCCAGAGCGACCCGAACACCGCCAGCGCCAAGCCGGGGATGATCAGTCGCGGCCAGAAGCGGCGCGGACGCATTGGCGGTGGGGCTGGTTTGCGGGGCGGCATCGGGAAGGGCACCAGACAGAAGCGTCGGCGCATCCTATGCTGGGCCGGGCCGGATTTGAATGGAGTGCCTGAATTGGACAGCGAGGCTTTCGCCAGCGGTGGCGTGCTGACCGTCGATCTCGGCGCGCTTGGGCGCAATTATCGCAGGCTGTGCGCCGAAGCGCCGCGTGCGGCGGTGGCGGGCGTGGTCAAGGCGGATGGCTATGGGGTGGGGGCGGTGCCGGTGGTGCAGGCGCTGCTGGCCGAAGGCTGCCGCCACATCGTCGTTGCCCATCTGGCCGAGGCGCAGGCATTGCGCGACATTGTGCCGCCCGATGTGGAGTTGATCGTGCTGCATGGCCCGGCGCCGGGCGCGGAGGCGGCGTTCGCGGCACAGGGCATTGTGCCGGTATTGAACGCATCGGCGCAGGTGGCGGCGTGGTCGGCTTTGGCGCGGCGGGACCGGCATGTGCTGCCGGCCTATTTGCAACTGGACACCGGGATGAGCCGGTTCGGGCTGTCGGAGGCCGATTTGGCCACTGTCTGCGCTGAACCGGGTGCGCTGGCGGGGATCGGTCTACGCGGCGTGGTCAGCCATCTGGCCTGTGCGGATGAGCCGGAGCACCCGGCCAATGCGGCGCAGATTGCCCGCTTCAACCGGATGCGCGCGCAACTGCCGCCTCTGCCCGCCAGCCTGTCGGCATCGAGTGGGATTTTCCTGGGGGCCGAGGCGCAGTTCGATATCGTCCGCCCAGGGGCTGCGCTGTATGGCATCAACCCCACGCCGGGGCAGCCCAACCCGATGGAGCCGGTCATGCGGCTGGACGCGATGGTGATGCAGACCCGCGATGTGGCGGCCTTCACCCCGGTGGGCTACGGCCACACCCAAAGCCCGGATCATCCCGCCCATTTGGCGACTTTGGCGGTGGGCTATGCGGACGGGTTTCGCAGGGCGCTGTCGGGGCAGGGGCAGGTGTGGTTCGGCGATCAGGCGATGCCGATCATCGGGCGGGTGTCGATGGATTCGCTGGTGGTCGACGCGACCGGGGTGGAGGTCAGGCCGGGCGATCTGGTGGAGCTGATCGGGCCGCATCGCAGCGTGGATGATGTGGCAGCGGCGGCGGGGACGATTGGGTATGAGATTCTGACCGGCTTGGGGCGGCGATTCGTGCGCAGATATGTCGGCTAATGCGGCCACGCCTTCAAACCGCGTCCGATAAAGACGCCGAATTCCGTGTCGCTCACCCGCGCGCCCGGACGTTCCTCGATGCTGGCGAATAACCCGCCATAAGCCGCTTGGATGGCCGCCACATCGCGATGCGGGGCGACGATCACCACGTCGCTGCCCGGCCGGGGATGTGGATGGAAGCGAAATTCACGGGCATCGACGTTCAGGCAGAGCAATTCCCGCGCAGGTCCCAGCCCGATGCCGAGCTTGCCCGCATCGGCCCAGGAGATCGCTGCCACCGGTAAATCGTTATCCGCCACAGCGGCGCGCAAAGGCGTCCAATTGCGGGCTTGCAGCAGCGGGTCGTGCGGAAGATTCACCGGCAGACGGATCAGCACCACGGCGACGACCGCGACACTGCCCAGAAACCACGAAGTCGCGCGCCCCGCCCGCCCGGCCCATTCCTTCTGTGCGAGCCAAGCGCCGAGCAGCGGGTAGAGCATCAGATAGCCCGGTGCCGCCCAATGAAACAGCACCTGCCGCGACCACAGGGCGACGATGCAGAACAGCAATATCGGCGGGGTGGCGAGGCAGGCGAGCAGGCGGGCCTCGATGGAGAGTCCGCGCCAGCCCTGCCAGAGCGCGCGCATCAGCCCGGCCCAGATCCACGGCAGAACAAACAGCGCCTCACCGGCCAGCACCACAACAGGGCCGAACGGATGCAGGGCTGCGGCTGCGGCCCGGCCGGATTGGAAGGCCAGCGACGCGAAGCCGTTCTGCGCGTTCCAGATCAGCACCGGCGAGAACACCACCAGCGCCAGCAGCCCCGCCACGTAGAGTTGCGGCGTGCGGAACCAATGGCGCTGCGACGGTGTCACCGCCAGAAACACCACCAGCCCGAAGCCGGTCAGCGCTGCGGTGTATTTCGACAGCATGGCGAGGCCGAAGCACAATCCCACGCCGAGCCACCAGCGCCACGCCCCGCTGCGCACCGCGTGGATGAGGCAGAGTGCAGCACCCAACAGCGCGCAATCGAGCGGCCCATCGGGCAGCACCCAGCCGCCGGAGGTGACGCCGAAGACCGGTGAGAGATTGAGCGCCAACACCGCCCAGAATCCGGCACGGGCTCCGGTCAGTTCGGTGCCCAGCCGTGCCATCAGCCAGCTTGAGACGGCGAAGAGGAGAATGAAGGGCAACCGCACCACAATGGCGGCCTCGCTGCCGGTGAGATCGGCGGCAAGACGGCTCATCCACCATGCGAGCGGCGGGTGATCGAAATAGCCGAGCGCATAGGCGCCGCGTCCGGCCACCACCATGTAGCTTTCGTCAATCCCGAGCGGCAGACCCCAGCCGAGCAGCAGCCGGGCCAGGGTGAACGCCAGGATGAGAGTGGCTAAAGCTTTGGGCAAATTGAGACATTCCCGTCATTGCGAGCGGAGCGTGGCACTCCAGAAATCGCAGGTCCAATCTCGGATTCCTGGATTGCCACGTCGCTGCACGCCTCGCAATGACGGAGAAAATCAGGCCGCGATCGTCTTCTGCGCCTGCTCGCCGAGGCCATCGATGCCCAGGCGCATGGTCTGGCCCACCTTGAGGAAGATCGGCTCCGGCTTCTTGCCCATGCCCACGCCCGGCGGGGTGCCGGTGGCGATGACGTCGCCGGGGTTGAGCGTCATGAAGTGCGAGACGTAGCTGACGAGCTGCTTGACACCGAAGATCATCGTCGCCGTGCTGCCGGTCTGCATGCGCACACCGTCCACATCGCAGAACATGCCGAGATTCTGCACATCCGCCACTTCGTCCTTCGTCACCATCCACGGGCCGATCGGGCCGAAGGTGTCGCAGCCCTTGCCCTTATCCCAGGTGCCGCCGCGCTCGATCTGGTATTCGCGCTCGGAGACGTCATTGATGACGCAGTAGCCGGCAACGTGATTCAGCGCGTCTTCTTCGGTGACGTAGCTGGCCTTGGTGCCGATGACGACGCCGAGTTCGACTTCCCAATCGGACTTCACCGAGCCGCGCGGAATCATCACGTCATCGAACGGGCCGTTATAGGAATTGGCGGCCTTGATGAAGATGATCGGCTCTTTCGGCACCGGCAGGCCGGATTCGGCGGCATGGTCGGCGTAGTTCAGACCGATGCAGATGAAGTTCAGCGGACGGGCGACGCAGGCACCGATGCGCGGGTTGCCTTTGACCAGCGGCAGACTGGCCGGGTTGATGGCGGCGAGTTCGGCGAGCTTGGCCGGGGAAAGTGAGGCACCATCGATATCGCGGACGAATTCTTCCAATGCACGGATGTTGCCATCAGCATCGAGCAGACCGGGCTTTTCTGCGCCCACCGGGCCATAACGGAGCAATTTCATTTTGTTGTCCCCCCTTGGGATTCTCGGGAAAGCGACGCGCGCCGCTGATTTCGTGGTAGCGCGTCGCGCCCCGTGTGTCACCCAGGGAAGATATCGCAATCAGCAGCTCGGGCCGACTTCCTGCCGTGCGTCCAACGAAAAGATCGGGCGCAGTTTCACACCGATCCAGCTGCCGAGCATCGCCAGCAGCATCCAGGCCCAGCCGGAGAGATTGCCCACCGAGATCGCCGAGAAATAGGCGCCGATGTTGCAGCCATTGGCCATGCGGGCACCGGCCCCCATCGCCATGCCACCGGCCACCGCCGCCCCCCATTGCAGCCAGCCGCCACCCCAACGCGGACGGAACAGACCGGAGATCGCCGCCGCCAGAATGGCCCCCAGCAGGATCGCCGCATCCATCAGCGTCGTCACATCCAGCGACAGCGATTTGTCGAGCTGGGTGTTGAAGCCCGGACGCATCCAATAGGCCCAGTGATGCGCATCGATGCCGCCAGCGGTGAACAATTTGGAACCCCACAGCGCGAAGGCGGAGGTCTCGCCCCAGGGCTTGCCGTTGAGGATCATCGTCGCCGCGTTGAGCAAAGCCAGCACGATGCCGCCGATGATCAGGCTGCGCGGCACCGGGCCTGTGGAGAAGCGGCGTGCGACGAAGAACAGGGCGGCAATCACCGCTACCTGCACCGCAATCGCCGGACCGAAGCCGAGCAGGCCTTGCAGGGTGGCGCCGTGAATGGCGGGCAGGCTCCACCAGAAGCCCATGCTCCACGAGCCCAGCGCCGAGCCAATGACGAAGCCGGCCAAGGTGCCGACCAGCTTGGCATTGCCACCGCCGAGCGAGAACAGCGTGCCCGAGGCGCAGCCGCCGCCGATCTGCATGCCGATGCCGAACAGGATGGCCCCCAGCACGAAGCCCAGGCTGATCGGTGTCGCCTCGCCGGTCATTTTCATGCCGAAGATCTCACCCTGCGCCAGAATCGGCAGCATCAGCAGGCTGGCGAGGCCGATCATCACCGCATGGGCCTGAAAGCCTGAGGCATCGCGCCATTGCACCAAAGCGCGGAAGGCGGAGGCAAAGCCGAAGCTGGAACGCAGCAGGGCCGCGCCAATGCCCGCGCCGACCAGCACGAGGGCCGCAAAGCGCCACGTTCCATGCGTCTGCATCGCCACAGCGGCGGCCAGCGCCATCAGCAGCACGCCAGAGACGGCAGCAATCGAGGTGTTCAGACCGGGAGAGGGAATGCGCACGCCGATCAGTGGGCGGGTGAGTTCAGAACCGGACATAAGGGCGGACTCTTTCGTGGAATATCGATGATCCACGAATTAACACCGTATGTTGGTAATTCAACCGAGTCTTGCGCAGGTCTGGTGCGTGGTTTGTGGACTGAAATCTGGCCTTCCCTCCCGTCACTGCTGTGCTGCGCTTGCAATGACGGGTTGGCAGTTTTACGTAATCAAACCGTTCTTTGCAGCCGCCACCACGGCATCGACCGTGATTCCGAAATGCTGCCACAGATCCTCCGGTGCGCCGGAAGCGCCGAAGCCGCTCATGCCGACAAAGGCGCCATCTTCGCCGATCCAGCGTTCCCAGCCTTGTCGCACCGCCGCCTCAATGCCCACGCGCACCGTGCCGCGCCCGATGGTGGCGGCGCGATAGGCGGCGTCTTGCTGTTCGAACAATTCCCAGCACGGCATCGACACCACGGCGGTGGCAATTCCCTCGGCTTCCAGAACCGCGCGGGCCTGCACCGCCAATCCGACCTCCGAGCCGCTGGCCAGAAGTGTGACCGCACGCGGGCCGGAGGCGGCTTCGTGCAGCACATAGGCGCCGCGCAGAGACAGGTTCGTGTTGGCATCCTGGCGCAAAGGCGTCAGCGCCTGTCGCGAGCAGACCATCGAGGACGGGCCGTGGCGGCGCAGCAGGGCGGCTTCCCAGCATTCGGCCACCTCCACCGCATCGGCGGGACGGAAGACGGCCATGTTGGGCATCGCGCGCAGGGCGGCGAGATATTCCACCGGCTGATGCGTCGGCCCGTTGCGGCCGATGCCGATGGAATCGTGGCTGTAGATGGTGATCACCGGCAATGCCATCAGCGCCGACATCCGCAGTGCCGGGCGCATATAGTCGGAGAACACCAGATAGGTCGCCCCCAACGGCCGCATGCCGCCATGGGCTGTGATGCCGTTCATCATCGCGCCCATCGCATGCTCGCGGATGCCGTAATGCAGATAGCGGCCTGCGCGATTGTCCGGGGTGAAGGCGGCCAGTTGCTTCTTCACGCCGGTCGGGCCTTCCAGATCGGGGGCGCCGGAGAACAGTTCAGGAATCGCCTCGGCCAGCAGGGCGACGATGGATTGGGTGATTTCGTTGGACGATATCGCCTGCGGATTGGCGGCAAGCTGGGCGCGATAGGCGGACAGGGCGTCTTGCCAGCCCGCAGGCAGTTCACCCGCGAACATGCGTCCAATGTCGGCTTGCGTCTCGGCGGGCAGGGCGGCGAGGCGGGCCTGCCAGGCGGCGTATTCATCGGCATTGCGACCAGCGGTGCCGCCCTGCCACGCCTGCGCCACATCCAGCGGCACTTCGAACGGGCCGGCATTCCAACCGGCGGCGTTGCGGGCCTCGGTGAGATCGCTGTCGAACACCCGCCCGCCATGCGCCCCGCGCTGGCCCTCCAGACGTGGCAGGCCTTTGCCGATGATGGTGGCGCAGGCGATCATCGTGGGGCGCGGATCGGCATGGGCGAGCGTGAGGGCGGCGGAGACCTGCGCGACATCGTGGCCATCGACATCGATCACCTGCCACCCGGCGGCGCGGAAGCGGGCGCGGACGTTTTCGGAAATCGAGATGTCGGTGGAGCCGTCATCGGTGATGCGGTTGTCATCCCACAGGAATGTCAGCCGCCCGAGTTGCAGATGCCCGGCCAGCGAGATCACCTCATGCGCGATGCCTTCCTGCAGGCAGCCATCGCCGACGATGGCGTAGGTGCGGTGATCGACGATCCCCGCCCCCAGCGTGGCGCGCAGCCATTCCTCGGCGACGGCCATACCGACGGCGTTGGCAATGCCCTGGCCGAGCGGTCCGGTGGTGGCCTCGATGCCGTGATGCGGGGCGAATTCCGGGTGGCCGTGGGTGTTGGAGCCCAGGACGCGGAAATTCTTGATCTGCTCCAACTCCATGCCCGGATAGCCGGACAGATGCAGCACCGCATAGAGCAGCATCGAGCCGTGGCCGTTGGAGAGCACGAAGCGGTCGCGATCCGGCCATGTCGGGTCGGCGGGGTTGCATTTGAAATGCCGGGTGAAGAGCGCAACCGCCATTTCGGCACAGCCCAACGGTGCGCCGGGATGGCCATCGGTGGCGCGCTCGATGGCGTCGAGCGAGAGAAAGCGGATGGCATCGGCCATGCGGCGGTCAAGGGCGGTGTTCATTTCAATTGCGCTCCTAACGGTCGTCATTGCGGGCGCAGCGAAGCAATCCATCGAGCCACAAGCGCAGCCGATGTCTCGATGGATTGCTTCGTCTCTGCGGTCCTCGCAATGACGATGAAAATCAATCAGTTTGCAGGCAGGAAACCCGTCGAAATCCACGGGATGGCGGCCACCAGCACGAGGCCGACCAGCAGGGCGAGCATGTAGCCGACGATGGGTTTCATCCCCTCATCCGGGTTCACGCCGCCAATGGCGGTGGCGCAGTAATAGCCAACGCCGAAGGGCGGCGAGAACAGGCCGAGGCCCATCGAGAGGATGACCACCATGGCGTAATGCACCTCATTGATCCCCATGGTGCGGGCAATCGGGAACAAGAGCGGGCCGAACAGCACGATGGAGGGAATGCCTTCCAGCACCGAGCCCAGCACGATGAAGCACAGGATGGAGACGATCATGAACGTCACGGCGCCGCCGGGCAGCCCCCCCATGAACTTGGCCAGATCGTTCGAAAAGCCGGATTGCGTCAGCGACCACGCCATGCCGGTGGCGGCCCCGATGATCAGCAGAATGGCACCCGACAGGGCGGCGGTGTCGATCATCATCGGGATCAGGCGACGCCATGCGAAGCGGCGATAGACCAGCAGGCCGATCAGCACGGAATAGACGATGCCGATGGTGGAGACCTCGGTGGCCGTGGCCACACCTTCCATCACCGCGCCGCGAATGACGAAGGGCAGGGCGATGGCGGGGGCGGCGGCGATGGCGGTGAAGAAGACTGTCCGCGCACTCGCCCGTTTGATGTGGCTGACATCCTCATGCCGATAGCGCCAGCGCACCAGACCGCACAGTGCGATGCCGAGCACGATGCCGGGCAGCATGCCGCCGGTGAACAGAGCGGCAATGGAGACACCGGTCACCGAGCCGATGGTGAGCAGCACGAGCGAGGGCGGGATGGTCTCGGTCTGGGCGCCGGTGGCGGCGAGGAGTGCCACCAGATCGCCCTTCTTCGCGCCACGCGCCACCATTTCCGGGAACAGCACCGGGGTGATGGCGGCCATGTCGGCGGCTTTGGAGCCGGAAATGCCGGAGACCAGATACATCGCCCCCACCAGCACATAAGACAGCCCACCCTTCACATGGCCGAGCAGCGAGGCGAGGAAGGCGACCATGGTGGTGGCCATGCCGGTCATCTCGATCATCTGGCCGAGGAAGACGAAGAGCGGCACGGAGAGCAGGATGATGTGACTCATCCCCTCATCCATCCGCCCGACTTCAACGGCCAGCGGCACGCCGGTGGTCAGTGACAGATAGCCCACGGTGGCGATGCCGAAGGAGAAGGCAATCGGCACGCCCGCGAACACACCGGCAGCGACGAGGCCCACGAAGAAGATCAGCAGGTTCACATTGCCGAGCGGCTTCAGGCTGGGGCCTGCCAGCCATGCCAAGCCGGTCAGCACGGCAAGCCCCAGGCAGACGCCCAGGATATGCTTCAGCGTGGCAATGCGCAGCAGGCGCAGCACCGAAAACAGCGCCATCAGCGACAAGCCCGCAGGCAAGGCCAAGGCCTGCCATGTCGAGGCGATGCCCAAGGCGGGCAGGGTGACGAAGCCTTCATCCTCGGCGTAATCCATGCCGGGATGGATGACCGCGAGCAGGAAAATCAGCGGGGCGGCGGCGGCCAACGTGTCGAGCACGGCGCGCATCGCCGGGCTGGCCTTGGAGACCAGCGCCGTCATCCGCATATGCTCGCCGCGTTGCAGCGCGATCACCGAGCCGAACATTGCCAGCCAGATGAACAGCACTTCGGCCAATTCATCCGACCAGACGATGGGGGCGCGAAAGCCGTAGCGCGCGATGACGCCTGCCAGCAGCACACAGATTTCAGCCAGCACCAACAGGGCGGCGGGATATTCCACCGCGCGGATCAGCACCGTCTCGACGCGCCCCACCACACGCTGCCAGCCGGAACTGGCAAGCGCTGACTGCGGGGGCAGAATGTGGGGCGCGTCCATCGGGATCAGCCCAGCTTGCCGACGGAGGCTTCGAGCAGGCCCCAGGCTTCTGCGCCGAACTTCGCCTTCCAATCGGCATAGAACGTGCTCTGGGCCAGTTTGGCGCGGAACAATTCGCGGTTGGGGTCCACGAAGGTCATGCCCTTGGTGGTCAGATCCTGGCGCAGGCTGACGGAGAGCGACGCAATGTCGCCGCGCTGGCGCAGGCCGGCTTCGGAGAGTTCATGGCTGACGATCTCCTGCACCTTGGCGGGCAGGGCGCCCCAGGCGCGGCGATTGGCGAGCGGCACGTAGCCGTCCCACACATGGCCGGTCATGGAGACGTATTTCTGCACTTCATACAGACGCGCCGAGGCGGTGATGGCCAGCGGGTTTTCCTGACCCTCGACCACTTTGGTCTGCAAGGCCGAATACAACTCGTTGAAGTTGATCGGCGTGGCGCCTGCCCCCAGCGTTTTGAAGACCGAGGTGAGCATCGGGGCGGGTGGGACGCGGATTTTGAAGCCCACCAGATCGTCTGGCGTGTTGATCGGCTTGGTGGACGAGGTGATCTGACGGAAGCCGTTATCCCACATCTTCGACGGCGCGATCAGGCCGGATTTGACGATCTGGGCGGCGATATGCGCGCCGAGTGCCCCGTCCATCGCCGCCCAGACATGGGCGTAGTCGGGGAAGGCAAAACCGGTGTTGGTGATCCCGGCCACCGGCACCAGCGTGGCCAGAATGGAGGTGGCGAGGTTGAAGAATTCCACACCGCCGGCGCGCACCTGGGCGAGGAGGTCGGTGTCCGAGCCAAGCTGATTGGCCGGGAACAGCTTCATATCGACCTGACCGCCAGTGGCTTCGCGGATCTTGTCGATGGCTTCCTGGGCGCGGGTGTTGACCGGGTGGGTGGGGTCCTGGCCGGTGGCGTATTTATAGCTGAACTCGGCAGCGCTGCCGCGTCGGCTGATCAGGGTGATCATCGGCAAAGCGGCGGCGGCCCCCAACAGGGTGCGGCGGGTGACATTCTTCGTCTTCATTGGTTTCACTCCCTTTTTTGTCGTCACGCCATCCGTAGGGCGGGTGATGGACCCGCCCTACGGATGGCGTGAACGGACATCATTCTCGACCTTGCAAACTCCGATAGGCACGGATCACCTGACTGTCATCGATCGCGCCGAGGCCGCGACCGGAGACGGACAGGAAGAGTTGGTGGGCAACAGCGGCCAGCGGCAGCGCGGTTTTGGCGCCGTGGCCGGCTTCGAGCACGATGGTCAGATCCTTGACGAAGATATCGACCGCACTCGTCACCGGCGGGTCGGCCTGCAACATGCGCGGGCCGCGATTGCTGAGCATCCACGAGCCCGCCGCCGAGCCGGAGACGATGTCGAACATCGCGTCCATATCCAAACCCAGCTTCTCCGCCAGCGACAACGCCTCGGCAGCAACAGCGATATGCACGCCGCACATCAACTGATTGACCGCCTTGGCCGTCGCCCCCTGGCCGGGTTCGCTGCCGACGCGGACGATCTTGCCGCCCACCTTGTTCAGCACCGGCATGGCCAGTTCAAAGGCAGCATCCGAGCCGGATGCCATGATGGTCAGCGAGCCCGATTCAGCGCCGACCACGCCACCGGAGACCGGCGCATCGACGAACAGACGGCCGGTGGCCTCAACTCGCCGGGCCAATGTCACCACGCCTTCCGGCGGGCAGGTGGCCGAGACGATGACGACGGCACCCGGTGCCAGCGCATCGAGCGCACCGGCATCGAACAGCACGCTTTCGGCCTGCGGCAGGCTGACGACCATCAGCATCACCGCATCGGCCCCGGCACAGGCGGCCGCCGCCGAGTCGGCGGACTCGCCACCGACCTCGATCAGCGTTGCCGCCGCACCCGGACGCAGGTCGAAACCGCGCACATTGAACTGCGATTTCGCCAAATTCCGCGCCATGGGCAGACCCATCGCGCCAAGCCCAACGAAACCGATTTTCTTTACAGCCATGATCTCACCTGTCTGGATATTTCCGAGGTGGAGATACCATAGCGGTCATGCAGGGTCGGCAAGGCCCCAGCGTCGAGGAAAGCGTCCGGCAGGCCGATCTGGCGGAAGGCCGGGTGCACGCCCGCGCGCATCAACACGGCGGCGGTGGCCTCGCCCAGGCCGCCGACGATGGTGTGATTTTCCGCCACCACCACCAGACGCCCCGGCTTGGAGGCGGCGGCGACGATGGCATCGACGTCCAGCGGCTTGATGGTCGGCACGTGCAGAACGGCGCAATCGATGTTGTCCGCGCGCAGTTCCTTGGCCGATTCCAGCACGCGCATCGTCATCAGCCCGGTGGAGATGAACAGCACATCGCGGCCATCGCGCAGCAGGGCGGCTTTGCCGAGTTGGAATTTATAGTCGTATTCGTTGAGCACCAACGGCACGTTGCCGCGCAGCAGACGCATATAGACCGGGCCGGGATGATCGGCGATCTGCGGCACGGCCTGCTCAATGTCGAGCGCGTCGCAGGGGTCGATGATCGTCATGTTCGGCAGACCGCGAAAGATCGCCAGATCCTCGGTCGCCTGATGGCTGGGGCCGTAGCCGGTGGTCAGGCCGGGCAGGGCGCAGATGATCTTCACCGGCAGGTTTTCTTCGGCAATCGCCATGCAGATGAAGTCATAGGCCCGCCGCGCGGCGAAGACGGCATAGGTGGTGGCGAAGGGGATGAACCCTTCGCGCGCCATGCCCGCCGAGGCGGCCATCAGCAATTGCTCGGCCATGCCCATCTGATAGAAACGATCCGGATGCGCCTGGGCGAAGATGTGCAGATCGGTGTATTTCGACAGATCGGCGGTCAGCCCCACGATGTTGGGCCGCGTCTTGGCCGCTTCCACCAGGGCATGACCGAACGGGGCCGGTTTGGTGGCCTGATCGGCACCGGCGATGGAGGCGATCATCGCCGAGGTTTTCAGCCGGGTCTGGCTCGGATCGGCCTTCGGGAAGCTGCGTTTGGTGATGGTCATGCTGCGAACTCCGCATCCAGGGCGGCAATCGCCTTGTCCCATTCGTCCTCATCCACCCGGATGAAGTGGTTCTTGTCGCGCGATTCCAGGAAGGAGACGCCCTTGCCCATCAGCGTGTCGCAGATGATCACGCGCGGCTGCTTGCCGGTGTGGTTGCGGGCGGCGTCGAAGGCGGCGACGACGGCATCGAGGTCGTTGCCGTTCACCCGTTGCGTGTGCCAGCCAAAGGCGCGGAATTTGTCATGCAGCGGCTCGGCGGAGAGCACGCGCGAGGAGGGGCCATCGGCCTGCTGGTCGTTGACGTCCACGATGGCGATCAGATTGTCGAGCTGCCAATGGGCGGCGGACATCGCCGCTTCCCAGGTGGAGCCTTCGCCCAGTTCGCCGTCCGACATCAGGTTGTAGATGAAGGCCGGGTTGTTCTTGCGCTTCAGGCCGAGGCAGCCGCCGACGGCAATCGGCAGACCCTGACCGAGCGAGCCGCCGGTGATTTCCATCCCCGGCGTGTAGCTGGCCATGCCGGACATCGGCAGCGGGCTGTCATCGCCGCCGTAATTCATCACCTCGTCACGGTCGATCACGCCGACTTCCACCAGGGCCGCATAGAGCGCGATGGCGTAGTGGCCGATGGAGAGATAGAGCCGGTCGCGGCCTTCCCATTCCGGCTCTGCGGGCCGGATGTTCATCGCGTGGAAATACGCCACGGCCAAGACGTCGGCGATATCGAGCGCCTGCGCGATATAGCCCTGCCCCTGCACCTGACCCATCTGCAACGCCGTGCGGCGGATGCGATAGGCCTTCTCGGCGAGGCCCTGGTTGTGTCCAAGCGTGCTCAATGGATCAGCATCCCGCCATTGACGTCGATGACGTTGCCGGTGAGGTAGGCGGAGAGGTCGGAGGCCAGAAAAAGGAAGATATTCGCCACGTCCTGCGGAACGCCGAGGCGATTGAGGGGAATACCTTCAAGGATTTTGACCATGTTTTCGTCGGAGATCTTGCCGGCGTTGATGTCGGTCTTGATCAGGCCGGGGGCGACGCAGTTGACGCGCACATTGTCGTTGCCGAGTTCACGCGCCATCGCCTTGGCCAGGCCGAGCACGCCCGCCTTGGCCGCCGAATAATGCGCACCACCCAGAATGCCGCCGCCGCGCTGGGCGGAGACGGAGGACATGCAGGCGATGGAGCCGCTGTGACGCGATTTCATGTGCGGCATCACCGCCTGGGACATGAACAGCACGCCTTTGAGGTTCACATCCTGAATGCGCTGCCAATCGGCTTCCGAGATGTCCCACACCTTCACCGGCTGGGTGATGCCGGCATTGTTGATCAGAATGTCGAGATGGCCGAAGGCGGCCAGCACCTCGTCCACCGCGCGCTGGCAATCGGCGCGGTCGGTGACGTTGCAGGCCAGGCCGATATTGCCGTCACCGAGTTCGGCGGCTGCGCGCTTGGCGCCCTCACCGTCGAGATCGAGAATGGCCACGCGGCCGCCCTGGGCGACAAAGGTTTTGGCGGTTGCAAAGCCAATGCCGCGCGGACCCGCGCCGCCGGTGATGATGGCTGTTTTGCCCTGGAGCAGCATATGGACCTCCCAATCGATTCTGTCGTTGGGTTCAACATGCCGATGCGATGCGCGCAGGAAAAACACATAATTTGCGCCTAATGATGAATTATGTTCATCATTCGCTGTATGAACGCCCTGCCTCTCAGCGCCCTGCGCGCCTTCGAATCCGCAGCCCGCACCGGCTCTTTCCGGGCGGCGAGCGAGGAGATCGGCATTTCGCCCAGTGCGGTCAGCCACGCCATCCGCAAGCTGGAGGATCTGATCGGCGCGGCGTTGTTCGAGCGTGAGGGACGGGCGGTGCGGCTCAATCCGGGCGGTGAGGCGCTGTTTCGCCATGTCTCGTCGGCGTTTGACGAGGTGCGGCACGGGTTGGAGATGGTGGGCAGCAGGTCGGGCAATCTGCTGCGGCTGCATTGCGCGCCCTCGATGGCGGCGAATTGGCTGATGCCGCGTCTGCGCCGCCTGATTGCCGAGCATCCGGGGCTGGATGTGCGGCTGTCGTCGGGCACCGATTATGCGCGGTTCCACAACGATGAATTCGACGCCGATATCTGCTACGGCCCGCCGCGCAATGTGGGGTTGATCACCATTCCGCTGGCCGAGGAGACCGTCACCCCGCTGTGTTCGCCGGAACTGGCCGGGCGGATCCACGAGCCCGCCGATCTGCTCACCCTGCCGCTGATTGAGAGCGAGCATAAGCGCGTGCGCTGGAATGCCTGGTTCGCGGCCAATGGCATGGCAACGCCAAGCCCGAATGGCAGCCGGTTCGATCGCTCCTTCATGGCGATCTCGGCGGCGGTTGACGGTTTGGGGGTGACGTTGGAGAGCACGATGCTGGCCGAGCGGGAAATTTCACGCGGGCAGTTGGTGGCGCCCTTGGCGGGAAGGGCGCGCGATGTGCGCTATGTCGGGCATTATCTGGTCTTCCCGCCGCAGGCCAAGCCGCGCCGCGCGGTGCGGATGTTCGCGGCCTGGGTGAGTGCGGAGCTGGGGCTGCCCGCGCCGGTGTTCTGATCGGCGCGATCTACCGCCCGCGATGCCCCCAGCCGCCACCCCAGCCGCCATAATACAACGGCGGCGGTGCGATCACGACCGGTGCGCTGTAATAGCCGTAACCATAGCCATACGGCTCCTCTGGCGCGACGACGCAGCCGCCGAGCGCCAGGGCGGCAAGGGCTGCAAGCGGAAGCAGGGCAAGGCTGAAGCGGGTTTTCATGGCGGACCTCTGGGTCGAACCGTCCGCGGCAAAGGGGCTCGGTGCGGTGGATATTTTATGCTCCCCGACTGTGGCAAGGCTGCGGCGAAGAGATGAAATCGCCGTCATCGTGGCGCCATATACGCTGCGCTTATTTCGCCATGATTGCGGCGCAACCTGAACCCGTTCAGAATTGCCTCACACGCCGAGAGAACGACCATGCGCCAGCATAGCATCGCCTTCCGCCTCGCCGCCGCCACCGCGTTGGCCGGTATTTTGAGTGGTGCCGCCGCTCCGGCCTATGCTCAGGGCTATGCGCCGTCCCCCGGCCCCGCGCTTGGCGTGCCGCAGGTGCCGCAGGTGCAGGCCGGAGATCCGCCTGCCCGTGTCGGCCGGATCGCGCGCGCCAGTGGCACGGTGTCGTTCCACAGCGCCGACGAGGATCATTGGGAAGCGGCGACGCTGAATGAACCGGTGACGTCCGGCAACGCTTTCTGGACGCAGCCGGGTGCATCGGCCGATCTCGACATCGGCACTGGCCGCATCGCTCTCGATCAGACCAGCGAATTTTCCGTCGATCAACTCGACGATGCCAATTTCGTCGCCACCGCCTCGCAAGGGCGTGTCTATCTGCATCTGCGCGATGTTCGCCCAGGTGACAGCAACACCATCCGCACCCCGCGCGGCACGGTGGTGATCGCCGGCCCCGGTTCGTATGAAATCGTCGTCGGCGACACGCAAACGCCCACGCTTGTCACCGTGCGGGAAGGTGCGGCGACGATCACCGGCCCTGGCGTCAGTCTGCCGATCGGCCCGCATCAGACAGCGGAGGTCAGCGGTGCGGATAATGCCTTCTCGGGCACGGTGATCGACGAAGTGGGCGATGATTTCCTCGCCGCCCAGATCAATCGCGATCATCCGCCGATGCCGGTTGCCAACATGCCGCCGCCGCCGCCGGAAGTGCAGGAGATGACCGGCTATGATGCGGTGATGAGCGTCGGCACGTGGGACGATACGCCGGAGTATGGACAGGTTTGGTATCCGCCGGTTGACGCCGGCTGGGCACCCTATCGGGACGGCCATTGGGCGTTCGTGGCGCCCTGGGGCTGGACCTGGGTGGATGATGCGCCCTGGGGATTCGCGCCGTTCCATTATGGCCGTTGGGTGGAATGGCATAATCGTTGGGCTTGGGTGCCGGTGGGGCGGGGCGAGCGTGGCGAAGGTCGTCCGGTCTATTCCCCTGCGATGGTCGCCTTTGTCGGCGCCGGCGTGGGGGTGGCGGTCGGGCTGGGCATAGGGGCGGCCATTGGCTGGATTCCGTTGGGCCCGCGCGAGGTGTACCGGCCGCCCTATGCGGTGTCGAACAGCTACATGCAGCGGGTGAACGTGACGCATGTCACCAACATCACCAACATCAACACAGCGCCCGGCAGCTATATGAACGCACATGCCGCCACGATGGCTCCGGCGGGTGCGTTGCAGAGTTCGCAGAGCCTGCATGGCGTCGCCAAACCGGTGCCGCCAAGCCAACTCTCCGCCTTCCAGCCGACCGCCCGGCCGAATGTGGCCCCGGTGGCCGGTGTCATGCATCCCACGCCCGGCCCGAGCTTCCAGCCGCATCCTGGTGCGCTTCCGACAGCGCCCGCATTGCCGCATCCGGGTGGATTCAGCGCCGCACCGACCCGCCCGAGCGCGCCAAGCGGATTGCCGTCGATGGCCGTGCATGGCGCACCGCCGGCCCCATCCCAGCCGGGCCATTTCGCCGCACCCGTCGGGGGCAGCTCTGTGGGCGGGGGGATGACGGTGCCGCCACATCAGGCAGTGCCGCCGCATCAGGCCGCGCCGCAACCGCCATCGCATCCGAGTGCGGCGATGCCCGAGCGCACGGCACCTGCGACCGCCGCGCCGGTGGCGCACCCGCCGCAATATCAACAGCATCCGGCAGCACCGCATGCCGCCCCGGTGCTGGAAGCGCATCCGCAGCAGCAACCTCGTCCGCAGCCGATGCCGCAACTGCAACCCCACCCGCAGCCGCAGCCGCAGCAGTTGCAACCGCGTCCAGAACCGCGTGCCGAGTCTGCGCCGCAGCAACACCATGCCTGCCCGCCTGGGCAGCCGCATTGTTAGTCTGAAGCCGAGGCAGCGCGATGCCTTTTGAACCGGATGCTGGGACCGCCACTTTGCCAGACGTCGTTTGGCAGGTGGCGCTCGACGGTCTGGCGGTGCCGGTGCTGGTGCTGCGGGAAGACTGCACGATTGTGTATTGCAACAGCTTCGGCGACGCTTTCCTGCGGGCGGCGCGGATTTTTCGGCGCATGAAGGGACGATTGAGCATTCGTCGCCAGGGCGATGATGAATTGTTCGTCGCCGCCGTGTCGCAGGCTTTTATGTCCAAGAAACGAGACTTGTTTCGCCTGCGCCAGCGCACCGGGGAAATCGGCTGTCTGGCGCATATTGTTCCGTTGTCCGATGTCGGCTTCGTGCTGGTCAGTATCGCCGAATTGCGCCTCAAGCCCGAGCGCGAGGAGGGCTGGACCCGCACGCTGTTCGGCTTCAACGCCACGGGTACCGGCCTCGCCGAAGCCTTGGCCGATGGTCAATCGCTGGCGGAGTGTGCCGAGGCGATGCAACTGCCCATCGGTACGCTGCGCACAAGGCTCAAAAAACTCCTCTCCCGCACCGGCACCTCATCTCAAGCTAAATTCGCCGCCGTTTTGTTGCGCGGCTCCGTTTTATTGGTAAATAGACGCTGACGGGGAGTCATCGGGCGAATGACACTGTACTCGTCCGCCCTATGCCATCGCCGCGTCGAGCCAATCCTTCAGCGAGTACTATTATGCGACTCGGTAGCCTCATTTGGGGCTGATTTTCGAAGGCTCATGCGGTTTAGAACAACGATGACATCTTCGTGATAACGCCCCTCACCTTTGGAAACGGCTCCCATGACCGCCTCCACTTACAGCATCAGCGGCAATTTCTTCTTCGACGCAGCCGGGACAGGTGTGTTCCAGGCGGGCGATGCGGAGGCGACAGGCTACACTGTCGAATTGCTGAACAGCGATGGCAATCTGGTGACATCCACCACCACCGACGCAAATGGCAATTACAGCTTCAACGGGCTGAAAAACGGCCAATACCAGGTTCAATTCGTCGCGCCGTCCGGGGATACCTTCTCTGGCTCGAACAATAACAACGGCAACAACAACGGCAACAACAACGATGGCGGCGATGGCGGCGACGGCGGTGCAAGCGGGGCCAATTCCACCGGGGTGGTGAAGGTCAACGTTTCGGATGCCAACGTGACCGGCGTCAATCAGGGCGTGGTGGGCAATGCCTCCGTTACCGGCACGATCTACAACGACCTCAACGCCAATGGCCTCCTGGGGGCGGGCGATACCGGCATTGGCGGCCAGACGGTTGAGTTGCTGCATGGAAGCACTGTTGTTGCCACCACGACCACGGCCAGCAATGGCACTTATACCCTCAGCGGGATCACGCCGGGCAGCTACACCGTCAAGGCGATTGCCCCCAGCGGCACGCTGTTTTCCACCGCGTCGAGCGAGGCGGTCTCACTGACGTCCGGCAATGCGACCAGTTTCAATGTGGGCGAATACACTGCCAGCACCGTCAGCGGCACGGTGTTCACCGATCAGAACGCCAATGGCGTGCAGAATGCCGGTGACAGCGGATTGTCGGGCGTGACGGTTGAGTTGCTGGGGGCGAACAACGCGGTTCTGGCGACGACGACGACGGGCAGCAATGGCAGCTACAGCTTCAGCGGCGTGGCGCCGGGCAGCGACACGGTGAAGGTGATTGCTCCGAACGGCGAGCAATTCTCCACCGCATCGAGCGAGGCTGTCACCGTCACCTCCGGCAGCGCTTCGACATTCAACGCCGGCGTTTATGCCAATGCGAGCGTGTCGGGCACGGTCTTCACCGACCAGAACGCCAATGGCGTGCAGAATGCGGGCGATGCGGGTGTTGCCGGGCAGACGGTGGAATTGCTGAACGGCTCGACGGTTGTGGCCACCACGGCCACAGCTGCCAACGGCACCTATTCCTTCACCGGCATCGCGCCGGGCAGCTACACTGTTGAAGCACTGGCCCCGAACGGCACGCTGTTCTCCACGGGGGCAAGCGATCCGGTGACGCTGAATTCCGGCGCGACGGCGACGGCCAATGTGGGCGAATATAACCCGGTCTCGATCAGCGGCACGGTCTTCCAGGACAACAACGACAACGGTCTGGTCGATGGCAGCGACAAGGGGCTGGGCGGCGTGACCGTTGAGCTTCTGAATGCCTCGGGCCAGCCGACCGGCATCACCACCACCACGGCCAGCAACGGCACGTATACCTTCAGCAACCTCGCACCGGGTACGTATTCGGTGAAGGTGGATCAGATTGCCACGCCCGGTGCGGTGTTCTCGCCGCTCGGCAGCAACACACCGCCACAGCCGACCAGCGGCACGCCGACGGCTGCGGCCAATTTGCTGGTCAACGGCAATTTCAACGGTGTCACCGGCACGGGCTATTCGCTCAGCCAGGGCTTT
The DNA here is from genome assembly GCA_031291725.1 of Acetobacteraceae bacterium. Classification (GTDB taxonomy): domain Bacteria; phylum Pseudomonadota; class Alphaproteobacteria; order Acetobacterales; family Acetobacteraceae; genus CAIQQQ01. The sequence goes on along the minus strand of JARLIM010000028.1, from coordinate 26,431 downwards.
GCCGGCTGGACGGAAAGCACCAACACCGCCGCCACGCCCTTTGGCTCCGGCCCGGGCGATGGCATTGAGTTGGCTGTCACCAATGGCACCAACGCGGTGTCCTATCAGCCGGGTGGCGGCACCAATGGCTATGCGGCGGTGGTCAGCCCGGATGCGGCCAATCCGAATTACGCCGGCGGCTCGACCACCGATGCGGCGTTCTTTGTGGATGACTCGGCGGTCGAAACGCTGTCGCAAACCGTCACGCTGCAGGCCGGCCAGGTTTATGAGATCGGCTTCGATCTGAACTACACCACGCCGGGGGCCAATAATCCGGGCTTCTATCAACTGACGGCGGCGATAAACGGGCAGGTGATCACCACCGCCGGCTCGCTGACCGGTGCCACGCTGACGCCGGGTGTTTGGACGCATTTCGCCGATCTCTACACGCCGACCACCACCGGCACCTACACGCTCACCTTCACCTATTCCTCGGGCGTTGGCCTCGCCTCGAAAGACGTGCTGGTCGATGACGTCTATGTTGTCCCCGGTCAGCAGACGGCGAACCTGACCACGACATCTGAAGTCAACGCGCTGGGCATTACCGCCCCGGTGACACTGACCTCCGGCCAGACGGTGGGCAATGAGAGCGCGGGCATCAACCTGCCTTCCGCCACGGTCTCCGGCACGGTCTTCGCCGACACCAATGGGGACGGCACGCAGGAGAGCGGCGAAGGCGGGATGGCCGGGCGCACCGTTGAGGTGATCCAGAACGGCACCATCATCGCCAGCACCCAGACCGCCGCAGATGGCAGCTACAGCATCGGCAATCTGGCGGCGGGCAGCTACACCGTCACCGTGCTGGCCCCGTCAGGCGACACATTCTCCACCGCAGGCAATGGCTCGCAGACCATCACCGTCGCCAATGGTGCGACGGCGACGGTGAATGCGGGCATCTATGCCCCTTCCACCGTCAGCGGCACGGTGTTCACCGATCAGAATGCCGATGGCGTCAAGAACGGCAGCGATGCCGGGCTTTCGGGCGTGACGGTTGAGTTGCTGGGGGCGAACAACGCGGTTCTGGCGACGACGACGACGGGCAGCAATGGCAGCTACAGCTTCACGGGTGTGGCGCCGGGCAGCGACACGGTGAAGGTGATTGCCCCGAACGGCGAGCAATTCTCCACCGCATCGAGCGAGGCTGTCACCGTCACCTCCGGCAGCAGCGCCAGCTTCAATGCGGGCGTTTATGCCACTGCGCGCGTCTCCGGCACGGTGTTCACCGATCAGAACGCCAATGGCGTGCAGAATGCGGGCGATGCGGGCATTGCCGGGCAGACGGTGGAATTGCTCAGCGGCGCCACCGTGGTGGCCACGGCGACGACGGCGGCCGATGGCAGCTACACGATCAGCGGCGTGACACCGGGCAGCTACACCGTCGAGGCGGTGGCCCCGAGCGGCACGCTGTTCTCCACGCCTGCCACGGAGGCGGTGACGCTCGGCTCGGGCGGCACGGCCAGCGTCAACGTGGGCGAATACACCGCCAGCACCATCGGCGGCACGGTGTTCACCGATCAGAACGCCAATGGCGTGCAGAATGCCGGTGACAGCGGATTGTCGGGCGTGACGGTGGAACTGCTCAATGGCAGCACGGTGCTGGCCAGCACCACGACGGCGGCCAATGGCAGCTACAGCTTCAGCGGCGTGGTGCCGGGCAATGACACGGTGAAGGTGATAGCCCCGAACGGCGAGCAATTCTCCACCGCCGCCACCGATGCCGTGACGGTGACGACGGGCAGCAGCACGAATTTCAATGTCGGTCTCTACGCCAATGCGAGCGTCAGCGGCACGGTGTTCACCGATAACAACGCCGACGGCACCCAGAATGGCAGCGATGCCGGGATTGGCGGCCAGACGGTGGAATTGCTCAATGGCTCCACAGTGGTGGCCACCACCACAACGGCGGCCAATGGCAGCTATTCAATCGGCGGCGTGACACCGGGCAGCTACACCATCGACGTGCTCACGCCGCGTGACGCGCTGCTCTCCACCCCGTCCAGCGAGGCGGTGACGTTGGGCTCGGGCGGGTCGGCCAGTTTGAATGTGGGCGAATATCGCACCAGCACGGTCAGCGGTCAGGTGTTCCTCGACACCAACGCCGATGGCGTGAAGGATCAGGGCGAGGGCGGGCTGGGCGGTGTGACCGTCAATCTGCTCACCGCCACCGGCCAGCCGATTGCGGGGCAGACCACGGTGACGGCCGCCGATGGCAGCTACAGCTTCACCGGTGTGCTGCCGGGCAGCTATGAGGTGCAGGCGATCGCACCCGCTGGCGACATCATCTCGCCGATCGGCACGGCGGCGTCGCCTGCCATCGACAATCTGGCCAATAGCAGCGGCGTGATCGGCAACGTGGCGGTAGGCTCCGGCCAGACGGTGAGCGGCAACACTATTGGCGTGGCGCAGACCGGGGCGATCAGCAGCTTCGTCTTCTTCGACGCGCAGAATGACGGCATTTATCACGCCGGTGACGCGGTGATGGCGGGCGTGACGGTGCGGCTGCTCAACAGCCTTGGCACTGTGGTTGCCACCACCACCACCAACGCCCAGGGCCAATACGGCTTCAGCGGTTTGGCGGCGGGTGATTATAAGGTGCAGGTGGCGGCGCCGCAGGGCACCGCCTTCAGCACCACCGAAAACGCCAGCAACAATGCCGCCCTCGATAGCGATGTGAACGCGCAGGGGCTGAGCGACACCATCACGGTGTCTGCCGACACCACCACCATCGGTGCGAATGCCGGGCTGATCTTCACCGGCAATTTCGCCGGTCAAACCCCGGTCTCGCTCGCCGACGGCCAGCAATACGCCTCCTTCACCGGCGGTCAGGTGATTGTGGGCGCGGGCGACAACAATGTGCATACCGGCTCGCCGGGCAACAGTGTGGTGGTGCTGGGGGGCAGCGGGAACACGATGGAGCTCGGCCTGTCGACCAGCAGCCAGCAGGATGTGGGCATCAGTGCGGGCGCGACGCAGGGCCAGACGCAGAATGCCGCCAATGGCTTCCTGTTCGCCGGTGGGTCGCAGACCTCCGAACTCGATGGCGGCGCGGGCAATGCCTATATGATGGGCGGCACCGGGGCGAATGAGATTTATTCCGGCACCGGCAACAACACCATCATCGCAGGCGGCAACAACTCGCTGATCACCACGGGTGGGCAGTCCACCAGCGTGATCTATCAGGCGGGTGACGGCCTGCTGACCATCGACAACGGCATGCGCAGCGTCGATCACCTGACGGTGTATGGCTACAGTTCGGGCATCATCGAAGACGTCAACGGGATTGACGAATTGGTGCTCTCGCCGACGGATAAGATTGAGTTCGTGGGGGCGACGCCGTTCACGCCGGGTGTGACGAGCGGCAATGCGGAAATCAGCTTCGTCTCCAGCATCACCGATGCGCCGACCGCCAGCGTGAGCTTCAACGCGCAAGGGGTGCCGGTGTTCACCGCCGCCGCCACGCTGACCGGCTCCGATCTCAGCACCCCGGCCCCCGGCACCGCCGCCACACCGACCCCGCCGCCTGCCACGGTGACGGAACCGGCGCAGAGCCAGATTGTGGTGCTCGGCAGCGGCACCACGGCGCTGAATTTGTTCGGTTATGCCAACAGCGTCACCGGCGGCGATACGGGTGTGACGATTTCCGGCGATCAGGGCGATTCACACTTCACCCTGGGCAACGGCAACAACACGCTGCTGCTCGGCGGCTATAATGACAGCGTTGAGCTCGGTAACGGTTTCAACACGGTCTCGGGCAGCCAGGGCAATCTGACGCTGACCACCACGGGGGCGGGCAATGTGACCGTCTCCGGTTATGGCAACGCGATCACGCTGGGCAACGGCGACAGCACGATCTCTGGCACCTCGGGCAACGCCATCATCGGTGTCGGCCAGTCTGGCAGTCAGGGTGGCACGATCGATGCGGGCGGCTATAACAACAGCATCACCACCGGTGGCGGCACGTGGACCGTCACGGCCGGCATGGGCAGCAGCAGCGTCATCACCGGCGCGTCGGAGGACACTGTGCTTCTGAGCGGTTACAGCAATGACGTCACCGTTTCCACTGGCCATGACGCGGTCAGCGGCGGCGCGGGGGCAGACACGTATACGGTGACGAATTTCTCCGCCGCCGGGGCTGCCACCGCCTCGCTGAACATCAGCGGCTTCAATCTGGCGCAGGGCGATGTGCTCGATGTGTCAGGTGTGCTGAGCCAAGCGGGCTATAGCGGCAATAACCTGTCCAACTATCTTGATGTCGTGCAGTCCGGCAGCGACACGCTGGTGTCGGTGACGGCCGGTGGAGTGTCACATTTGGTGGCCGACCTGCGCGGGGTGACGGCCAATGCGCTCAGCGTGGGCCACGGTCTGACGATCTGATCAGTCGCCCGCGTGCAGGCTGGTCAGCGCGGTGCCATCGGCGCCGAAGTTTGAGGGGGCGAGCCAGGCGAGGATTTTATCCCGCCTGGCTGGCCATTCATCGGCCAGGATCGAGAAATAGGCCGAATCGCGCAGTCGCCCCTTGACCGTCAGATGGGCGCGCAACGTGCCCTCATAGGTGAAGCCCAGCCGCTCTGCCGCCCGGCGCGAGGGGGCGTTGAGGGCGTTGCATTTCCACACCAGACGACGATAGCCGAGATCGTCGGCGGCGAGTTTGAGCAGCAGGAACATCGCCTCGGTGGCGGCCTTGGTGCGCTGCATCGCCGGGCCGAACCAGATATTGCCCAATTCGATGGCGGCGTTTTTCGGCTGAATGTCCATCAGGGTGATCCAGCCTGTCACCAATCCGGTCGAGATGGGCCGCACCGCCCAGGCCATCGGGTCATGCGCGGTGGCGAAATCGGCGATGAAGCTGCGCAAGGCGGCTTCGGAGGCGAACGGGCCGTAGCCCATATAGGTCCAGCTATCCGCCACACGCGGCCCCTGCATCGCCCGCCAGAGATCGGCGGTGTGGCGCACATGCAGCGGTTCGAGTTCGACATACTGCCCGGTGATCCGCACGCGGACGGGCAAAGGACGGGCGGTGGTGTCGACCTCGGGGCCGATGGGGAGCGTGCTCATGGCGCCAGACTAGCGCAGCGCGGCGGCAAGCGCAGACAGAAAAGCCTGATCATTCCGCATGGCGGTGCTTGCAGTCGCGCACGGGCACCGCACATGCAGTGAGCCACACGTCCGCGTTGGGGCGTCAACACTGGAGGGAACCATGTCCATCACCCGTTTTGGCCTGTCTCTGATTGCCGCCTTTGCCTTTGCCGCCCCCGGCTTGGCGCAGGCCGAGATTGTGCATTTCACCGCCCATCTCGATGGCGCGCATGAAGTGCCCGCCAACACCAGCACCGGCAGCGGTGACGCGATGGTGACACTCGACACCGCCACCAAGACCATCAGCTACACCGCCACCTATATCGGTCTGAGCGGCCCGGCGACGATGGGGCATATTCACGGTCCGGCCTTGCCGGGGGCGAATGCGGGGGTGGTGGTGCCGTTCAAGGATGTCAGCGGCCCGGTCTCCGGCACCGCCACGCTGACCGATGCGCAGATGGGCGATCTGTTGGCCGGGAAATATTACGTCAATTTCCACACCGCCGCGCATAAGGGCGGGGAAATCCGCGGACAGTTGACCAAGTAAGCGCTTCTTGCGGGGCGGATGAGGCAACGCTCTTCCGCCCTACGCTGTCGTCAATTGCCGCCGCACCGGCAATTCCCCTAGATTGCGGCATAAGAATTTTCTGGGGCTGGATATGTCGGATCAGGGTGCATGCAATCAGGTTGCCGTCGTCACCGGTGGCGCGCGGGGGATTGGCTTGGCGATTGGCCAGTGGTTTTTGGCGCATGGCTATCACGTGGCGCTGCTTGACATTGACGGCGACACGCTGGCCGCCACCGAAGCCGCCCTCGCGCTGCCCGACCGGGTGTTGGCGTTGCACTGCGATGTCTCCGACCCCGACGCTGTGGACGCCGCCGCACGGGCGGTGATGGCGGCATGGGGCCGGGTGGATGCGCTGGTCAACAATGCCGGGGTGGCGGTGTTCAAGCCGGCGATGGCGACCTCGTTCGAGGAATGGCGCTACGTGCTCGGCACCAATCTGGACGGCGCGTTCCTGTGCACCCAGGCTTTCGGTGCGATCATGGTGGCACAGAAGAGCGGTGCGGTGGTCAATATCGCCTCGATCTCCGGCCTGCGCGCGAGCACGTTGCGGGTGGCCTATGGCACCAGCAAGGCGGCGATTTTGCATCTGACGAAGCAATACGCCGTCGAACTGGGCAATTACGGCGTGCGGGTGAATGCGGTGTGTCCGGGTCCGGTGGAGACCGAGATGTCCAAGCTGGTGCATTCGGTGGCGATCCGCTCGGATTACTACGACACGGTGCCGTTGGGCCGCTATGGCACCACCGAGGAGATGGCCAATCTGGTGGGCTTCCTGTGCTCGCGCGAGGCCAGCTTTATCAATGGTCAGTATGTGGCCAATGATGGCGGGTTCGATGCGGCAGGCGTTGGGATTCCGACGTTCCGGCGGAATATGGGGATCAATGCGGTGGGGGGGTGAAACTTGACCGCCCAATCCGTTATTGCGGCGCTGGGCGACGCCATGACGGGCTGGGGGGGGAGGATTGCACCCACACGCACCCCACCCCCCCGTCATGGCGCGCGGAGGGCCGCCATCCATCGCGATGCAGCCTAGCCCTGCGGTGGATTGCGGCACTGCGTGCCACAATGACGGGGTGGGGGTGGGGCAGGGTTGAACCCACACGCACCCCACTCCCCCGTCATGGCACGCGGAGGGCCGCCATCCATCGCGATGCAGCCTAGCCCTGCGGTGGATTGCGGCACTGCGTGCCACAATGACGGGGTGGGGATGGGGTGTCCGGTTTCAGCGCTTGATCATCAGTCTTACGATTTCTCTTGAGTTATGCCATCTAACGTGACGTTAGTTGCGGATGGAATTCATCACGCCCCCATCCCCCTTTCCGAGCCTGCTGGCGGTGCTGCATGCGCTGCGCGCGGCGGTGGGCGGTTGGGAAAAGCAATGGGTGTTCAACCATGTGCTGGCGCTGCTGTTGCATCGGCGCCTGGGCGAGGTGGCGACGAAAATCGAGCGTTTGATGGCGCGGTTTCGGGCCGGGCGGCTGTGGCGGCGTGTGGGCGTTGCGCGCGGACGGCGTGTCGGCAGGACGGGTGTCAGGATCTGGCCGCGTCGGTTCGGTTGGCTGGTGCGGGCGGCATCGCATCAGGCGGCGGGGTATGGGTCGCAATTGCGGCATATTCTGGGGCAGCCGGAGATGGTGGAACTGCTCAACGCCACCCCGCAAGCCGCACGGATTTTGCAGCCGGTGTGTCGGATGTTGGCGATTGAGACGTCGCTGTTGCGGCCTGGGGCGATTCCGCCGGAGCCGGTGGCGCGGGAGCGCAAGCCTCGGCTGCGCAAGCCGCGACCGAAGATCGATTGGGGGCGGATTCCGCTGCCCCGGGGTGTGTTGACGGCGGTGCGGCGGCGGCGGTTTTGTTTGGCTGACTAGGGCAAGGCGGAGAAAGACGGGGTTATTGTTCCGAGTTATTAATGATAATGCGACGCCTGGCGATTATAGCCGCGTGATATCCCACTGCACGCTTTGCGGCCCGTCATCATAGCCGGTGATGACGATCTGCTCGGATTTGCGCGGAGCGGGGCCGCCGAGATAGATGCTCTCCTCGACGCCGATCCGCAGGCCTGCTGCCCGCAACCGCCAGCCTTTGCCGTTGGGCGGGTTGAGCAACACCGACGCACCGCCCTGTTGCAGGCTGGCATCGACGGTGGGGTGCAGGTGGAAGCGGATGATGAAAGGCTGCGGCTGCGGCGCTTCGATGCTGTCCACGCCATAAATCGCCTCGCCATTCTGCGCGAGATAGAGCCTGCGGCGGTGGATGGAGTGGAAGGGCAGTTTCCAACCGTCGTGATGCATGTCGAAGCCGAATACGCCGTCTTCCTCATGCGGCGCGAAGCCGACATTTTCCGGCTTGCGCCCCAACCCGGCAGGCTGCACGTCCGAGGATGAGGTATCGGCAATCGTCAACGTCGAATGCGCGGCCGTGGCGGCGGACGCCTCGTGCCATAACCCGGTGGCGGCGGGCACCGCACCGCAATTGACGATCAGCCGGTCGCGCCCGACAGACATCTCGAAGGACAGCGTGCCGGCATGGGCCAGCCGGTCGCGGCCGGGGCCGGGCGGGCGTCCGGCATCGGCGATGAGCAGGGTTTTGCCGGCGGCAAGGCGGATGAAGCCCCCCTGCGGCATGGTGCTCAGGCTGCGCCCCGCCCGCCCGGTTTGCGCCAGCACCGCCTCGGCGGGCACGCGCTGTTCTTCCCGCGTGCCGTTGAACAGGGCCATGCGGCCATCGCCATGACGCAGCGTGCGCAGCGCATTGGCGGCCCGTTCGATCACCGGCGGCAGCATGCCGGGCACCGGGGTTTGGCCAGCCTGCAAGAGGGCGCGGATTTCGATCAGATCCTGCAACGCCACCTGCAACTGGGCCGGGCTGCGCTCGACATGCATGCCATCGGGCAGGAATTGCTGGGTGATTTCCTGCGGCAGTAGACGCAAGGCCCGCGCGAGCAGGCCGCCCTGATCCGGCAAGCCGACGCCTGCCGCGACGAGTCCCTTGATGGCGGTCAGCGCGCGGGCATCCTGTTCTTCGGCGGGCAGCAGGGCGGAGAGGGTGCGGGAATCGGCGAGCAGATGGGCCATCAATGTCTGGCGAAAGCCGTCATCGGCGCTGGCGGCGAAGAAATCGTAATGGCCGAGCCAGGAGGCGATGCGCGAGGCGGAAATATCGGGTCGATCCGCCAGCCGGTCACGCGGGGCGGCGGACATCCAGGCATCGACCATCGCGCGTGCCTGCATGCGGGCGGCGTCGGTGCCCAAGGCTCGCAAATCCCGCAGCCAGATGAAGCTATGGGCCGCCACGCGCAGCGCGGTTGGGGCCTCGGTGTCGGTGAAGCTGGACGGATTGATCCGTGCCCGCACCCCGCCGAGGTCGATTTCGCCGCGCAGCAGATTGGCCCCCCGCGTGGCATCGCCTGGCCAGAGATCGCGCACCACCGGCAGCGGTGCGTCCGGCACGCGGGCAAGACCGAATTGTGGCATCCGCGCCATCGTCAGTCTCAGCCAGCGTGACGGAGGGCCAAGACTCATGCGGGAGACCGGATCGCCGCAATCGACGCCGCATAATCCGGCGTGCCATAGACGGCCGAGCCTGCCACCAGCGTGTCCGCCCCGGCCTCGATCAGGGCGCGCGACGTTTTCGGTGTCACGCCGCCATCGATTTGCAGCCGGATGTCGCGCCCGGTGGCGTCGATGGCCTGTCGCAGTTGCGCCACTTTCGGCAATTGGCTGGCAATGAAGGCCTGCCCGCCAAAGCCTGGGTTGACCGTCATGACCATGATGATGTCCACCAGATCGAGCACCCACAGCACGGACTCGACCGGGGTGGCCGGGTTGAGCACCACGCCGGCCTTCTTGCCGAGGCTGCGGATCTTTTGCAGCGAGCGATGCAGATGCGGGCCGGATTCGGGATGGATGGCAATGTGGTCGGCCCCGGCTTCGGCGAAGGCTTCCAGATAGGGGTCGCACGGTCCGATCATCAGATGCACGTCCAGCGGCAGCCTGGTGTGCGGGCGCAGGGCTTTGACCACCAGCGGGCCGAAGGTGATGTTGGGGACGAAATGCCCATCCATCACATCCAGATGCAGCCAATCGGCTCCGGCGTTTTCAACGGCGCGTGCCTCCTCGCCCAGACGGGCGAAATCGGCGGCAAGCAGGCTAGGGGCGATGAGGATATTGCGTGTCATGCCCTGCTTGTATCCAGCCCGGTGCCCCCACCGCAAGCGAGGCGGCGGTATAGGTCAGACGCGCCGGAGTCGGGCGATGAAGAAGCCGTCCATGCCCCCACGCTCCGACCAGAAGCTCGGCAAGGTTTGCACATGCCCCTCCTCGGTGATCGCCTCGGGCAGGAAGGGCAAATCGGCAGGGGTGAAGGGGGCGTAGTGGAACGGCAATTGCGCGCGGGCGCGGGCGATGCGCGGCGCACCTTCCTCCGGTTGCAGGGAACAGACGGCGTAGATCAGGCGTCCGCCCGGCTTGAGCATCGCGGCAGCGGCGGCGAGCAGGCGATCCTGCTGCGGCACCAGCTTCTGCACATCCTGCGGTCGCTTGATGTGTGCCACGTCCGGGTGACGGCGAATCGTGCCGGTGGCGCTGCAGGGGGCGTCGAGCAGAATGGCGTCGAACAATTCCTCCGGCCGCCAGCTCGCGGCATCAGCCTGAATCAGCTCGACGTTGAGATGCAACCGCGCCAGGTTCTCCGCCATGCGGGCCATGCGCTGCGGGTTGAGCTCGATGGCGGTGACATGCGCACCGGTGGCGGCCAGTTGCGCCGTCTTGCCGCCGGGGGCTGCACACAGATCGGCCACGCGCTCGCCGGGTTGGGCGTTGAGCAGGCGGGCGGCCAGGCTGGCGGCGGCGTCTTGCACCCAGAAGCCACCCTCGGCGAATCCCTCCATCTCGGTCACCCGCGCACCGGCCGGATAGCGCCACGAGCCGTTCGGCAGCGCCTCGCCGCCTTCGGGCGGGGTGATTGCCGGCAGCAGCGACAGATCGAGCGGGGCTTCGGTCAGATGTGCCTTCGCCGTCGCACGGGCATCGCGGCTCCAGGCGGTCCAGAGCCAGGGCGGCGTGTCCAGACGCGGGCCGTCAATCTGCGCCAGCAGATCGGCGCCCTGCTCGGCAACGCGACGCAGCACCGCGTTGACCAGTCCGGCAAACGGCGCCAAGCCCCGATGCCGCGCCAGCGCCACGGCGGTGGCGACGGCGGCGTGCGGCGGGGTGTCGAGCAACAACAGGCTCGCCGCCCCGATGCGCAACACATGACGCACCGGATCGGGCGGCACCTTCTTCAGGAACGGCTCCAACACCGCATCGAGCGAGCCGAGGCGGCGCAGCACGGCCCCGGCGATGCGATGCGCCGCCGCACGGTCGCGCGGTTCCAGCCCGGACAGGGCCGCCAGCGCGTCATCGAGCGAGCGTCGGGCGCTGAGAACGGCGTTGATCAGGTCGAACGCCGCCGAGCGGGTCGGGTCGCGGCCGGCATCGGCCACTTGAACAGGAGATTTTGTCACGTTGTGCGATACTTCAGCGTTTGCGCCGTCGTGCCACCGCCAGCCCGATCAGACCAGCCCCCATTAGCGAAACCGAGCCCGGCGCTGGGATAGTGACCAACTGCACATTGGCCAACAGCGTATCGGTCGGCGTGGCGGCGGCGTTGTTGGATCGGTCGTAGAATTCCAGATCGACCATCCCGCCATTGCCCTGGAAGGTGAAGCTGAAGCCGTGCAGCAGATTGGCAAAGTCATTGGTCGGCCCGAAGCTCAGCGCATGCACATACAGCGGCGATAGATCGGCATTGAACAACCCGATCACCATCTGCTGATCCGCCCCCGACAGCGCATCGCCGAACGCGCCATATTGGAAGCTCACCTGATAATCCGCGCCGGCTTGTGTCTGAAACGCCTGCGCCAGCACCATGCCGGTGACGTTCTGGTTGAAGCCGAAGGCCGCGAAATTCATCGGTGCCAACGCCAGATTCAGCGCCGTGGCATAGCCGGACCAGCCCGCCGCCGCGTAAGCCGAGGCTGAAAACGACGCCACATCCTCACATGGCGCGCAATTCGGTGGCTGATAGGCGATCTGCCATCCCATGCCGATCGGGGCTGCGAAATCGCCGTTCGTGACAAGGTTGAGACTGGCCGCCTGCAGGCGCGCCGCAAAGAAGCTTCCCCACAGCGCCATAGCCAATCCGACATATGCGGCCCTTGGGCGCATAGAACCAGTCCTGATGATTGTCGGGCGATCATCCGGCATGACGGAAAATGCAGTGTCACATCCGGGTTGCGGCGGCGCGAATTCCGCGTCATCCACCGCAACACGCCAGGAATCACACCGAATTACGGGCGGGCAGGATTGAATGGGTGTGGCGAGGCTGCGCTGGGCACAGGAAAGTCGGTGGTGGAGCTGAGCGGGATCGAACCGCTGGCCTCGTCATTGCGAACGACGCGCTCTCCCAACTGAGCTACAGCCCCGTTCCACGACCGACCGGCAACTGGCGCTGCCGAGGGCGCTCCTAATGCGCGGGCTGCGCGCCGGTGTCAAGCCGTTAGGTGGGGGGAGGCGGGAGTTTATCGGCCGGGTCAGTGCCGCGCGCGCAATGACGCGGTGATATCGGTTCAACCCGACATCATCGTGTCGAGCCCGTAGCGTGCCAATTCCGCAGGAATTGCCCCCCCAGAAATCCCCTTCCCACACACGGAGTTGCGACGATTCGCCCGCCCCGCTAGCTTCCGCCATCCGCGCGAGCACCGAGAGGGCGTCTTGATCACCATTCTGTTTGAAATTCTCCAGGAAATCCTGGTCTTCTATCGTTGGGCGGTCATCCTAGCCGCCGTGTTCTCCATGCTCGCCTCGTTCGGCGTGCTGGACACGCGCAACCGCATCGTCTGGACGATTGGCGATTTTCTCTATCGCATCACCGAACCGGCCTTGCGCCCGATCCGCAACATCCTGCCCAGTTTCGGCACCATCGATTTCAGCCCGCTGGTGCTGCTGCTGGCGATCTCGATTGTGGAGATGATGTTGAGCCGCATCTATGCGGCCATCGTCTATGGCAATGTGCAAGGGCTGTTTCTCTGAGTCCTGAAGACCTCGCCTCGGTCTGGCGCGGCACCGCCGAAGGTGTGGTGGTGCAGGTCAAGGCACAGCCGAAATCGCGCCGGCCGGGGCTGCAAGGGCTGGTGCCGGATGTGGCGGGGCTGCGTCTGCGCATCGGTGTCAACGACGCCGCCGAGGATGGGCGGGCCAATCGTGCTGTTTGTGCATTGCTGGCCGCGGCTCTGGGGGTTGCGAGCGGGCAGGTGAGCGTGCTGCAAGGGGCGACCAGTCGGCAGAAAACCCTGTTGGCCGTGGGCGATCCCAAGCTGCTTGCGGCCCGGATGGCCGACATTTGTAACTCTTTCGCCGGAGCGGACCCATGACCGCCACCATCATCGATGGCCGCAAAGTTGCCGAGGCCCTGCGCGCCTCGCTCGCCACCCAGATCGCCACGCTGTCCTTCCAGCCCGGTCTGGCGGTGATTCTGGTCGGTGAAGACCCGGCCAGCCGCGTCTATGTCCGCAGCAAGGATAAGGCGGCGACCAGCATCGGCATCGCACCGCGCACCATCCGTCTGCCCGCCGATACCCCGCAATCCGCGCTTGAATCGTTGATCGACGACCTCAATGCCGACGACGATGTGGATGGCATCCTGCTGCAATTGCCACTGCCCGCCGGGCTGGACGCGCAAGCGGCCATTCGCCGCATCGATCCGGCCAAGGATGTCGACGGTCTGACGCCGACCAATGCCGGTCTGCTCGCCGCCGGTCAGCCGGCGCTGGTGGCCTGCACGCCGCTGGGGTCGATGAAATTGCTGGCAGCCGCGGGCGTGACGCTGCGTGGTGCGCGCGCGCTGGTGCTGGGGCGCTCGGTGTTGGTCGGCAAGCCGGTGGCGGCCCTGCTGACGGCAGCCGACGCCACCGTGACCATCGCCCATTCCCGCACCCGCGACCTCGCCGCCGAATGCCGTCGTGCGGAAGTGCTGATCGCCGCCGTCGGCCGCCCCGAGATGGTGCGCGGCGATTGGGTGGCCAATGATGCGGTGGTGATCGATGTCGGCATCAACCGTCTGGCAGATGGCCGTCTGGTGGGCGACGTGGCGTTTGACGAAGTGGCCCCGATTGCCAGCGCCATCACCCCGGTGCCGGGCGGTGTGGGTCCAATGACGATTGCCTGTCTGTTGGAAAACACGCTGACAGCGGCGATTCGTCGCAGGAAGTAGGGCGGATCCACGACCCGCCCCTCACGTTCATTGCTGCGGTGAGAAATCGGCCGCCGACAGGAACACGTTTTCCTGCTTGAGCAGGCACTGCGCCTCGGCCGAGCGGCGGATGAAGTCCTGCCAAGCCGGGTCTTTGGCCATCGCCGCGCGGCGCTGTTCGCGGTCGCCCTGGTTCTCGTAACGCCACAGATGCACCACTTGATTCAGGCTGCCCTCGGCCACCGTGTAGAAGCCCAGGCAGGTGCCGAGGTATTTCTGCTGCAACGGCCAGCCATATTCTTTGTAGATCCTCACCCATTCCGCCAGCTTGCCCGGCTTGGCGGTGTAGGTGCGCATATCGACGATCATCCGGTTTCTCCCGTTTTTTAGTTTTTGACTTTGTCTACGCCGCCGCCGCGGGTCACGCTGCGTTGTTGCATGCATTGCACGGCGAACTGGTGGCGCAGCGCGGCGTGGTTCTGGCTGAATTCGCCGGGGCGGGCGGCACTGGTCATCGCCAAGGCTTGGTCATTGAGCGAATGATCCGCCTCTGCCGCATCCTCGCAAGCGCGCTGCGGTGTGCCGGGCAGCGATTGCGGTGCGGCGGCGACGTCGAATGTGGAACAGCCGGCCAGGGCGGCGAGGCTGATCAACAGCGAGAGATGGCGCAGTTTCATGCGGCGTTGATCCAATCTTCGATAAGCCGGCGGGCGATGCTGTCCACGCGCGGCAGGGAAATGCCGACCGATTCGGGGGCGCGCAGCTGATCGCGGGTGAACCAGCGCGCATCCACCAACTCGTCCGGGTCGATGGTGATCTCGGTGCTCGTCGCCTCGGCATAATAGCCCAGCATGATCGAGGAGGGGAACGGCCAGGGCTGGCTGGAGTGATAGACCACGCGGCCCACCTGCACGCCCGCTTCCTCCAACACCTCCCGCGCCACCGCCTCTTCCAGGCTCTCCCCCGGCTCCACGAAGCCGGCCAGGGTGGAATACATCGTCGCATTCGGGAAGCGCGCGGAATGGCCGAGCAGGCAGTTCTCGCCATCGACGACCAGCATGATCACCGCAGGGTCCGTGCGCGGAAAATGCTGCGTGCCGCAGGCAGTGCATTGCAGGGCGTTGCCCGCCGAACGCGGGGCGGTGGGCGCGCCGCAGACGCCGCAGAATTTGTGCTTCGTGCGCCAGAACATCAGCCCGCGCGCATGGGCGAGCATCGAGGCCTGCTCGGCTGGCACCAAACCGGCCACGCCGCGCAGATCGATCAGCGTGCCGAGAATCTCCGGCAGCAGCGGCAGCGGGTCTTCAGCATCGCTGAAATCGACAGCAAAGACCGGCTTGCCCTCATGCATGCCGAGCAGGGCGATGGGATGCTTTTCGGTGTCCGGCAGGTTGGCCGCGGCGAGGAAGACGGCCTCATGCCGGTTATCTGCCGCTGGCCTGAGCAGGCTTTTACCACGCCAGACCGGCAGGAAGCGCGCCTGGGGATCTGCCAGCGCTGCGGCAACAGCCGCTTCGTCGTCACGCAGCTTCGACACGCGGTCGATCGGGCTGCCGGTGTAGATGTTCTGGCGGGTGGCTTGGATCGGTTTCACGGGCATTCCTGGCTTGTCGGGCGGGAGCCTGCCATGCACACGTGTGGCGGGCAACCGTGCCCAGCGAACGCCACGCTTGCAGTCTGCGCGCCTTCGCGCGATATGAGGCGCGGGAGGTCGGCGGCGGACGTGCTCCTCGCCAACCCGGTCAGGACCGGAAGGTAGCAGCCGCAACGAGTTCTAGTGCGGGTCGCGGTTCGGCCTCCCACCCTATTCCAGCCAGGGATCGCATGTCGGGTCTTTTCGGAGATGAAGAGGCGGAAGCGCCAGTCCCTGTCCCGGAAGGCCCCGGCCTGTTCGGCGATGTGCTGTCGGGCGCTCCCTCTCCTGCACCCGTCGCAACTGCCAGCCCGGCTTTGCCCTACCGCGTGCTCGCCCGCAAATACCGGCCGACGAATTTCGCCGATCTGATCGGGCAGGAGACGATGGTGCGCACGTTGCGCAATGCGTTCTCCCTCGGTCGAGTCGCCCACGCCTTCATGCTCACCGGCGTGCGCGGTGTGGGCAAAACCACCACGGCGCGCATCATCGCCCGCGCGCTGAACTGCACCGGTGTCGATGGCACGGGCGGCCCGACGGTTGAGCCCTGCGGCGTGTGCTCGAATTGCGTGGCCATTCTCGCCGACCGTCATCCCGATGTGACGGAGATGGATGCCGCCTCCAACACCGGCATCGATTCGGTGCGCGAGATCATCGAGGCGGTGCGATTCCGCCCGATGCAGGCCCGCACCCGCATCTTCATTCTCGACGAGGTGCACATGCTCTCCAAGGCGGCGTTCAACGCGCTGCTGAAAACGTTGGAAGAGCCGCCGCCGCATGTGAAATTCATCTTCGCCACCACCGAAATCCGCAAAGTGCCGATCACGGTGCTCTCGCGCTGCCAACGCTTCGACCTGCGCCGCATTTCGGTGGCCGAACTGGCCGCCCATTACGGCCGGATTTCCGAGAAGGAAGGCAAGCCGATCGATGCCGAGGCGCTGGCGTTGATCGCCCGCGCGGCCGATGGCTCGGCGCGAGACGGATTGTCGATTCTCGATCAGGCCATCGCGCAAACGCCGGAAGGCGAGGCGATCACCGAAGCCGCCGTGATCGACATGTTGGGTCTGGCCGACCGTGGCGCGGTGTTCGATCTGTTCGAGGCCGTCATGCAAGGCCGCACCGAGGCGGCGCTCGGCATCACCGACAACGCCCATGCGCGCGGTGCCGATCTGGGCGAGATGTTGGGCGATCTGCTGGAGTTGGTGCACACCACCAGCCGCCTGAAATCGATCCCCAGCCTGCGCACCAGCAACGATCTGCCGGAATTCGAGCGCGTGCGCGGTGCGGTCTTGGCCGACAAGATCTCGATGGCCAATCTGGGGCGCGCCTGGCAGATGCTGCTCAAGGGCATCACCGAAGTCGAACAGGCCCCAGACCGTCGGGCCGCCGCCGAGATGGTGCTGATCCGACTCTGCCACGTCGCCGAACTGCCGCCGCCGGGTGATCTGGTCAGGCGGATTTTGGATCAGTCCAACGGCCAAGGCCCTGGCCCGTCCCCCAATGGCGGCAATGGTGGCGGTGGGTCTGTGCGGGCGGTGGCCAATGGCGGTTCGGTGATGGTCTCCGCTCCGCCGGTGCCCGCTGGCCCCATGCTGTCGCATTTCCGCGATGTGGCGATGCTGGTGGCGGAGAAGCGCGAAGCCACCTTGCACGCGCATCTGGTGCATTCCGTCCATGTCGTCCGCTTCGCCCCGCCGGTGATCGAGATCAACCCGACACCGGACGCGCCGCGCGACCTTGCCGCCCGCCTTGCCGCCGTGCTGCGCGAGGCCACCGGAACGCGCTGGACGGTGGCGCTGACCTCGGAAAAGGGTGAGCCGACGCTCGCCGAACAGGGCGATGCCGCCGACCATGCCCGCCGCAACCACGCCGAGAGCCACCCGCTGGTGCAGGCCATTCTGCTCACCTTTCCGGGGGCGAAGATCGAAGCCGTGCGCGATTCGGCGGTGGATGCCTACGGCCTGCCTTCCACCCAGGGCGGCGATGACGAGCCGGTGGATTTCGACATTCCGCTGCCCGGCAGCGACGATTTTGACGACATTTCAGATGCTTGGGAGAGCATGCCATGAAGAATATCGCCGGTATGATGAAACAGGCCGCCCAGATGCAGAAAAAGATGGAGGACATGCAGGCCTCCCTCGAAGCGATGACGCAGGAAGGCTCCGCAGGGGCCGGCATGGTCACCGTCACGCTGTCCGGCAAGAACGACCTGCGCGGCATCAAGATCGACCCCAAATTGGCTGACCCGGACGATATGGAAATGCTGCAAGACCTGATCGTTGCCGCCCATGCCGACGCCAAGCGCAAGATCGAGGCGATTGCAGCTGAGGAAATGCAGAAGGTCACCGGTGGTCTGAACCTGCCGCCGGGCCTGAAGCTGCCGTTCTGATCGTCGCTATTGCAACGCAGCAATCAGGCCGGGAAGGTTCTCTCCCGGCCTGATTCACGTTAAGCGCGATCCTCATGGACACGACCAAGCACGACGACCTCTCCGCCGGACCGCTGCCCGCCTATCGCGCCCGCATCGCGCGGGGGGAGCTGGCGGCTGATCCGTCGCAGAGTGCGGCCATTGAGCGGCTGCAGGATATGTGGGTGAAGCTGCGCGGCTACGATCCCGCCCCGCTCGCCGCCGCCCCGCGTGCCGGCCTGTTGTCCCGCTTTCTGCGCCGCAAGAGCTTCGATGAGGCGAACGAGCCGCGTCCCGATGGGCTGTATCTGGTCGGCGAAGTTGGGCGCGGCAAATCGATGCTGATGGATTTGTTCTTCGCCAGTGCCGATGTGAAGCGCAAGAAGCGGCTGCATTTCCATCAATTCATGCAGCAGAGCCATCGCCGCATCTTCGCGTGGAAAAAAGAGCACCCCAACGAGGCCGACCCGATCCCGCCTTTGGCCGACAGCATTGCCGCCGATGCCGCTTTGCTGTGTTTCGATGAATTCCAGGTCAACGACATCGCCGACGCGATGATCCTCGGGCGGCTGTTCCAGGCTCTGTTCGACCGCGCGGTGGTCATCGTCACCACCTCCAACACCGTGCCGGACGATCTCTTCAAGGGGCAGCCCGGCCGCGATGCCTTTCTGCCGTTCATCGGCATGATCAAGCAGCATCTGGATGTGCTGGTGATGGAAGGCGGGCGCGATTATCGCCGGGCGCGTCTGCGCGGTATGCCGACATGGCATGTCCCCGCCGATGGCCGCGCCGAGCGGGCCTTGGATGCGGCGTTTGGTGAATTGACGGCGCATGTGCCGCCGAAGTCGGAAACGCTGATGGTCAATGGCCGCACATTCGTCGTCACTTGCGCCGCGCAGGGTGTCGCCCGCTTCGATTTCGACGATCTGTGCGGCAAGCCGCTCGGGCCGGGCGATTATCTGGCGCTGGCGACGCATTTTCCGGCGGTGGTGCTGGATGGCATTCCGCGCCTGTCACCGGATAATTACGACAAGGCGCGGCGCTTCATCATCCTCATCGATTCGCTCTACGATCATCGCGTGAAGCTGCTGGCCTCCGCCGAGGCGTATCCGGATCAGCTCTATCAGCGCGGCGAAGGCGCCAAGGCGTTCGAACGCACCGCCTCGCGCCTGGAGGAGATGCAAAGCCAGGAATATCTGGCCTTGCCGCATCTGACGTAACATGTCCGCCTCATTGCGAGGCGCCATCGGCGACGAAGCAACCCACCGAGACCCGAGGCGGTATGTCGATGGGCTGCTTCGTCACGGCGTTCCTCGCCATGACGATGGAATGTTGAATCACACCAACAGGAAATCCGGCACCGACAGATAACGCTCGCCGGTGTCGTAATTGAAGCCGAGCACGCGGGCATTGGCCGGCAGTTCCGGCAGCTTCTGTGCAATTGCCGCCAGCGTCGCACCGGATGACACGCCGACCAGCAAACCTTCCTGACGGGCCGAACGACGGGCATATTCACGTGCGTCGTCGGCCGTCACCTGGATCACGCCATCGAGCAGGTTGGTGTCAAGGTTTTTCGGGATGAAGCCGGCGCCGATGCCCTGGATCGGGTGCGGTGCGGGCGAACCGCCGGAAATCACCGGGCTCTGCGTCGGCTCCACGGCGAACACCTTCAGGTTCGGGAATTTCGCCTTCAGCACGCGGGCAACACCGGTGATGTGGCCGCCCGTGCCCACGCCGGTGATCAGCGCGTCGAGGCCTTCCGGGAAATCCGCCAGGATTTCCAGCGCCGTGGTGCGCTCATGCACCGCCGGGTTGGCGGGGTTGTCGAATTGCTGCGGAATCCAGGCGCCCGGCGTTTGGGCGGCGAGTTCCTCGGCGCGGGCGATGGCCCCCTTCATGCCCTTCTCACGCGGGGTGAGATCGAAGCTGGCGCCGTAAGCCTGCATCAGATAGCGACGCTCCAGCGACATCGAATCCGGCATCACCAGGATCAGCTTATAGCCCTTGGCCGCGGCCACCATCGCCAGACCGACGCCGGTGTTGCCCGATGTCGGCTCGATGATCGTCGCCCCCGGTTGCAGCGCGCCATCCGCCTCAGCGGCTTCGACCATCGCCAGGGCGATGCGGTCCTTGATCGAACCGCCCGGATTGGTGCGCTCAGACTTCACCCAGACATCGGCCTGCGGAAACAGGCGCGACAGGCGGATATGCGGCGTGTTGCCGATGGTGGCGAGGACGTTTTGGGCTTTCATCTGTGCTCTCCCAGGGAGTGATGTCATTATCTACGCATCTTTTCGCCATTTACGATAGCCATTGGCGCGTAATTCACATGATGGACACGTATTGCAGCCATAACCCCATTCATGGCGCGTTGTATGGTCGCCGCGATAGCAGGTATGGGTTTCCTCCACGATGCTTGCCACCAGCTTGGAGCCGCCCAGCCGCTCCGCCAGCGCCCAGGTATCGGCTTTGTCGATCCACATCAGCGGCGTGTGCAGCACGAAGCGGCGATCCATGCCGAGATTGAGCGCCACCTGCATCGCCTTGATCGTGTCGTCTCGGCAATCCGGATAGCCGGAGAAATCCGTCTCGCACATGCCGCCGACGATGTGGCGCAGCCCGCGCCGATAGGCGATGGCGGCGGCGTAGGTGAGGAACAGCAGATTGCGCCCCGGCACGAAGGTGTTGGGCAGGCCCTGCTCGGTCATCTCGATCTCGATGTCATGCGTCATCGCGGTGCCGCCGATTTCGGCCAAGGCGCCACCCAGATCGATCATATGATCCGGCCCCAACTCGCCACGCCAGCCGCCAATCCCTGCCACCGCCTGTCGCACCGGCTCACGGCAGGTCAGTTCGACGGCATGGCGTTGGCCATAATCGAAGCCCACGGTTTCCACATGATCGAATCGCTCCAATGCCCAGGCGAGGCAGGTGGAGGAATCTTGTCCCCCCGAGAACAGCACCAGCGCAGACTCACGCATCGCAATCGCCTCATCTGACGTTATATGGATCATATGGAGATGCAGTTTACCGAGGACGAGATCCATCGCTACTCCCGCCACATCCTTTTGCCCGAAGTGGGCGGGGTGGGGCAGGCAAAATTGCGCGCATCCAGCGTGCTCATCGTCGGCGCGGGCGGATTGGGCTCGCCGCTGGCGCTCTATCTGGCGGCAGCCGGGGTGGGGCGGATCGGCATTATCGATGACGACCGGGTGGAACTGTCCAATTTGCAGCGACAGATCGCCCATGGCGTGGCCGATCTGGGGCGGCAGAAGGCGATCAGCGCCGCCGAGGCCGTGCGGGCGATCAATCCGGATGTCACGGTGCAAACCCACATCGCCCGGCTCGACGCGGGCAATGTGCACGGGCTGATCGCCGACTACGATCTGGTGTGCGACGGCAGCGATAATTTCCCGACGCGGTTTCTGCTCGCCGATGCCTGCGTGGCCGGACATCGCACGCTGGTCAGCGCCTCAGTGCTGCGCTTCGAGGGGCAGCTTTCCACCTTCAAGCCGCATGTGCATGGCCCGTGCTATCGCTGCCTCTACCCCGAAGCGCCGCCGGATGGGCTGGTGCCAAGCTGCGGGGAGGCGGGGGTGTTCGGGGCGGTGACGGGCGTGATGGGCACCTTGCAGGCCACCGAAGTGTTGAAGGAATTGCTCGGCATCGGTGAGACGCTGGCCGGGCGGCTGTTGCTGTGGGATGCGCTGGGCAGCCGTTTCCGCACCATCAACGTGCCGCGCGACCCATCCTGTCCGGTGTGTGCTGGGGTGGTGCGTCATGGCGGGTGAGGCGCTGGGTATTCTGCTGATCTCCGGCGGGCATGAGCGCGCGCATTACGCTTTCGTGCTGGCCAGTGGGGCGGCAGCCATCGGGCGAGGGGTGGTGCTGTTCGCCACCAACCAGGGCTGCCGGGCGCTGCTGGCCGATCTGGCGGAATTCGCCGAACCGGAGGCCGAAGTCACCGCGCGCAATGTTGCCAGCCTGGAGGAATTGCGTGAGGCGGCTCAGATGCTCGGGGTGCGGATGATTGTCTGTGAGGCCGGGCTGCGCATGGCCGATCTCGACAGCGCTGCCCTGCTCGGGGGCGTGGAACTGGCGGGCGTGGTGACGTTTCTGGAGGCCGTCGGTGCGGCGCAGGTGATCACGCTGTAGAGCCTGCGCTTTAGATCTGGCGCTGGCGGTGCGCTGTGGCATTCTTGGACGTAAGATGAATCGTATCGCGCATCTGTGTCTGTGCCTCTGCCTCCTTCTGCCCGGCTGGTCCGCGCGCAGTCTGGGCGCGCCCGCGCCTGCGGTTGCAACGCCGGCCAATGAAGGCGCCGCGACCCACGAGAAACTGCCGCGTTTCGCCTCGCTGCGCTTTGATGATGTCAATCTGCGCGTCGGCCCCGGCACGAATTACCCCATCGATTGGGTCTATCACCGCCGCAATCTGCCGGTGGAGATTGTCTTCGAGCTCGGCGATTGGCGGCAGATTCGCGATCAGGACAACGTGACGGGTTGGGTGCGCGGACCGGCTTTGTGGAAACGCCGCAGTGCGATGGTGCGCATGTCGGAGGTCACGCTGCGCGTCGCCCCGAACGATCAGGCCGATCCGGTGGCGCTGCTCAAGCCGGGGGTGATCACCCATGTGCGCAGCTGCCCGGCAGGCAGTGCCTGGTGCGAGGTGGAAATCGACGCCTTTCGCGGCTGGCTCAAACGCGCGGCCGTCTATGGCGTCTATGCCGATGAAACCATTGAGGGGCAATGAGATGAGCGAGCTGCCGGAAGATCTTCCCCGCGCGCATCACGACATGGGCGGCGTGTCGAAATTCATGTGCGAAGCGGTGGACACCTCCCGCCATGCGCTGAACGATTTCGACCGCACCGTCGATGCCCTGCGCGGTCTGCTCGGGGCCAAATCGGTGATGAGCGTGGACGAGTTGCGCCGCGGCATCGAGGCGATCCCGGAGGCGGAGTATCATCGCCTGTCCTATTACCAACGCTGGATCCGCTCGATCGCCGACAATCTGCTGGCGCGCGGCGTGCTGAGCGAGGCGGAATTGCGCGCTGCCTTGGAGGATGTCTGATGTTTCCCTCCGGCCAGCGTGTGCGGGTGAAGTTCGATTGGCCCGAAACCCGGGGCGCCTGCCACATCCGCACCCCGCATTATCTGCGCGGGCGCGAGGGGGTGGTGGAGCGTCATCTCGGCCGCTTCGCCAATCCCGAAGATCTCGCTTTCGCCCGCCCGGCGGCGCAGCGTGATCTCTATCATGTCCGCTTCGAGCCGCCTGCCGTCTGGACGGAGGAAACACCGGGCGACGTGATTGTGGTGGAATTGTTCGAACATTGGCTGGAGGAAGTGGCATGAACATCCTGCAAACCGACAGCCAAAAGCTGCTCGATGGCGTGCTGGCGCTGCTGTCGCACAAGGGCATCGTCACACCGGACGAAATCACCGCCCGCATCGCCTCCACCGACGCCGCCAGCCCCGCCCAAGGTGCCCGCATGGTCGCCCGCGCCTGGCTCGATCCGGAATTCCGCGCGCTGATGCTGCGTGACGGCACCCAGGCCGCTGAGGATTCCGGCATCCCGATGCGCGGCCTGCCGCCGTTGGGGGTGTTGGAGAACACCGAGACCGTGCATCACCTCGTCGTCTGCACGCTGTGTTCCTGCTATCCGCGCGCCGTGTTGGGCTATCCGCCGTTCTGGTTCAAATCCGCCGCTTATCGCGCGCGGGCGGTGCGCGATCCGCGTGGTTTGATCGGCGAATGGGGCACCGTATTGCCCGCGGGCGTGCATCTGCGTGTGGTCGACTCCACCGCCGATTATCGCTGGATGGTGCTACCGCGTCGCCCGGCGGGCACCGAAGGCTGGACCGCCGACCAACTCGCCGCCCTCGTGCGTGAGGGCGATATGATCGGCGTGACGATTCCCACCATCCCGTAGCCAACCCCCACCCCGTCATTGTGGCGCGCTGCCCCACCTTCACCCGTCATTGTGGCGCGCAGCGCCGCAATCCACCGCGATGCCGCCAAGCCCTGCGATGGATTGCGGCCTTTCAAGCCGCAATGACGGATTGGGATGGTCAAGCAGGCTGGTAGGGCGGGATGACTCAAATTCACCCGGAATCCTCAATGCGCCGCAGGTGCCCCTGGCTGCTTCAACGGCAACGCCCGCGTCACCGCCTCAAGCTTCATGCAATTGGTCACGATGCCGTTGATCGTCGGATACACCGACACATCCACGCCGAAGCCTTTCGCCCCCATCGCCTGACTCATCAGGCACAGATCGGCGATGGAGATCTGGTCGCCATGGCAGAATGTGCCGGTGGCCGGATCGCCCGCCAGCCGTGCCTCGCCGATGCGCAGGCCTTCGCTGAACCAATGCTTGATCCAGGCGCTGCGGGTGTTGTCATCCGCCCCCAGCGTATCGCGCAGATAGCTGCGGATGCGCGGCACGATCAGCGGATGATGATCCGCCGCCCAGATCAGCGCCAACGCCCTCACCCGCGCCCGGCCGAGCGGATCGGCGGGCAGCAGGGCAGGCGAGGAGGTGGTGTCCTCCAGATATTCCAGGATCGACAGCGATTGCGTCAGGCAGGTGCCATCCTCCAGAAACAGCGACGGCACCACGGCTTGCGGGTTGATGGCGATGTAATCCGGTGCGTGCTGTTCGCCGGCATCGAGATCGATCATCGTCTCCTCAAACGCGATGCCTTTCAGATTGAGCGCCATGCGCACGCGAAAGGCGGCGGCTGAGCGCCAGAAGCCATACATTTTCAGCATCACATTTCCCCCATCTGCATTGCCTATTGCAGCAACTTGCCTGCTTCAAGTGCGATCGTCGGGCGGATTTTGTAGAGGTCTGCCACCAGCGATTGTACCGCTTCTCCCGAAACCGGGTTGATCTCCAGCCCGGCCTGTTTGGCGTCAGCCAGGAAATCGGGGTCTTTCAAGGTTTCGGCAAAGCCCTGGCGCAATGCCGCCACCCGCTCCGGTGGCACGCCGGGCGGGGCTGCGAAGGGGCGGCCCATGACCTGACGGGCGAAAACCAGTCGCAATATGGCACGGCTGGCGTCGGACATGGGCAAGTCCAACACCAGCGGCACATTCGGCAGATCCGGGTGCTTGGTCAGACCGAGTTGCAGGACAATGTTGATTTTGTGTTCCGCCAGCCAGCGCGGACGTGTGGCGAGCAGGCTGGAATACGACCAGCCGCACAGCCCTTGCACCTCACCGCGTTCCATCGCCAGCAGCACGTCGTTCCCGCCTTGATAGCCGAGCTTCAAACGCATTTTGGTGCCGAGCACGCCATTGAGAATCTGGACGAACTGCACCGTGTCATCCGTCGCTCCCGTGCCGCCAACTGTCATGCCGCGTGTTTTCAGATCCGCGATGGAGGTAATGCCCGCGCTGGCCCAGGCGACACAGAGGCTGGTCTCGGTGTTGGCACTGCCCAGCCAGTTGAACTGTGTGGCGTTGAAATTCGCGCCCTGGAGGCCCATCAGCGGATAAAACGCCGCGGCACGGGCGAAGGTGGCGATTGCGGTGCCGTCTTGCGCGCCGCGTGCATAAAAGAAATTCGCAGCCCGCAAACTGCCTGCCCCCTCCATATTCTGCGCAACGATGCGCGGGTTGCCGGGAATATGCTTGCCAAGGTGGCGCGCGATAAGGCGGGCGTAACTGTCATAACCGCCGCCGCTGCTGTAGCCGATATACAGATTGACGCTGCGACCCGCATAGAAATCCGCTATCGGATCGGCCCAAGCGCCAAGAGTGCAGACCTTCAGGCAACAGAACGCAGCCGCAGCCACGCCCACCGCCTTGGTCATCGTCAGGACGTGTCGCCATAATGCGCGCATTCACCCCGGCTCCTGTCGTGCATCCGGCCGATGTGACGATCAGCGGAGGATGGCAGGCTGTCAATTGTCTTGCTGCTCGTCATTCGGCCTGAAGAGCCGGGTTCCGGCTGTCACCCGCATGGCCGGGTCAGCCGCGCAGCAGAATGCCAATGGCCACGAAACAGGCAAGCCAAAAACCCATTCCAACGGCCGCCCCCAGTAAGATTCCTCGCACAGCGCGCAATGGCTCTGCCTCCTCTGGATCGAAGGTGAGTGGCACAGGCGGCAATCCATCGGCGCGAGGCGTCAGATCAAGAGAGCCGGCATGACGCAACAAGGGCAACAAATTGGGACGAACGGCCACCATCCGCCCAGGTCGTCTGCGCTCCTGCATCACCGATGCATCTGTTGTCGGTGCGAGACCTTCCACTCTCTCCGCCATGCCTGCCTCCATTCCAGCTGCAGAATGGCAGAGCGGGATGAACGAAGGGTTAACAGGCTGCTGCAAAACTCTGTCGGTCGGCGCGGCGGCCCTTTTCCGCGCCAGATTCGTTCAAGGCTTGCCACGATGCACACACATCGTGTCTTCGCCTTGGCCTTTCTGGCACGAAAAATGACTCGCCGCCCCTCCGCGAACAGTTTTTCAGCAACCTG
>JARLIM010000027.1 GCA_031291725.1 Acetobacteraceae bacterium | reverse complement strand
TAAGGCTGAAATAGCGCCCATTGGCTGTCCTGCCACGCTCAAGGGACATCAACTAAAGGACACAGAGCTCTTCGACGGTCCACCCGAAAATTTGTACGAAATCATGCCCGAGCCAGGGAAATTCCTGGTTCCCTACCGACCTCCCAACCTATGGAACCGCTATCCGCCTGCGATGCTCCTGTGCCGCTACAGGGATTTGGATGAAAAGATCACCGTCGTTTTGCCGCGATCCGTCACGGTCTGCGCATTCCTCCACTATCCACAGGTTGAATGTCGGTGATCATGCCGGAAGTCCTGCCCCATCATCCGGCCTGACCAACTCGACGTGGCTCCTAGTGACGCGCTACCCGACTTTGGGCCGCTTAGCTGGGTGCCTTTCGGCGGGTGGGGCTCATGTGGGCGGGGCGGCAGAGGAGCGCTTCGCCGAGAGATGGAATTTCTGCGGCCCCGAAAGTGAACAAGCGGAAGATTTTTGAAATTCGCCATCGTTGGAGCGTCATCCGCCAAAGCCTATCCGGTCCGCTTGACGAATGTTGCAAAGCGCGCGCACTAGATGGCGCAGGTGTGTCTTTTCCGCGAGGTTCTCGACAGCATGGTAAAGCGTAGCCATCGTGGCGATCGCAGCGTCTTTGCGGCTTTGCGCCGCAAGGGTGGCGGCGCGTTTGCGTGGCTTGCGGGCTGCCTGCTGTTGCTCAATCTGCTCGCCGTGGCCGGGCCGTCGGCGGCGCGGGGAATCGGCGTCACCGAATTGCCCTCCGGCGGGATCGAGATCTGCACGCCCGCGGGGATGATGCTTCTCACCGCCGACGGTGAAAAGCTGCCGGTCGGCGGCCATGCCGATCATGGCGTCCTGTGCCAATTCTGCCTGCCCTTGATGCACGGCGCGGCTGCCGTGCCGGCCACGATGGCGCTGCCGCTGCGCATGGTCTTGCCGCAGCAGGTGAGCGCTTTTGCGCCGCCGCTTGCGTTCGTCGCCCAGCTGTTCCGCGCACTCGGCCAACCCAGAGCGCCGCCCGCCATCTGATCCAACCCGTCCGATTTGTGAAACAACCGGGCTGATCCGCGCCTTCCGGGCGTGTGGTCAGGGATCAGCGATGACATTCAAGACCATCCGCAGCGGAATGCGGTCCGCGCCGCCCACGCGGCGTCCGGCCGACATGCCGGCCGACAGATATCGACAGCGGCGCGCCATGAGGCTTATCGGCCACAGCCGCGCCCGGCTGGCGCGGGCGTTCGTCGTCGTCGCAGCCCTGATGCTGGCCGCCGCGAGTGCCGCCGCGCATGCCGTTCTGCTTGACCGCGCGCCGGCAGAGGGAGCCGAACTCTCCGCCGCCCCGACCCGGCTGCTGCTGCGTTTCGATGAGCCGGTCACGCCCGTCGCGCTTCGGCTGATCGATGCCGATGGCCATGTGCTCGCCGGACCGGGCGGTGTTGTCGGCCAAGACGAGACGCTCCGGCTTGACCTACCGACGCTGGAGAAGGGGCGTTACCTTGTCAGCTATCGGGTGATTTCCGCCGACTCGCATCCGGTGGGCGGCAGCTACGTCTTCTCGGTGGGCGTGGCGGGCGGCGCGGTTGCGGCACCGGAAGCCTCGCCCGGATGGACGGTTGCTTCAGTTCTGTTGCGCGCCCTTCTGCTCGGCTTTTCGCTCACGGCTGCCGGGAGTGCATTCTGGCCGACGACGCGTCAGCAGCGTCGTCGCGCCAACGGCATTGCGCTGCTGGCGGCTTTGATGGTCGCGATCTGGCCGGGGGTGGAAGGCGGACTTGCCCTCGCCGAGCCCGGCGTTTCCTTGCTCGACCGCGCTGTCTGGGCGGTCGGTCTGCAGTCCGGCGTCGTGCGCAGCGCACTGGCCGGTGCGGCGGGTTTGGCGGTGTTGACGATTGGTCTTGCCGCCGGTTCAAGGCGATTGTCGGGCCTCGGCAGTCTGGCAATCGCTGCTGCGTTCCTGCTTTCCGGGCATGTGACGATTGCGGCACCGATCTGGTTGAGTCGACCGGCGCTGTTGATGCATCTTCTCTGCGCCGCGGCCTGGATCGCCGCCCTGCCGCTGCTGCGCCACCGCGTGCGGTCTGCGCCAATGGATGCGGCGGCGAGAAGCCTGCGCCGTTTTTCGCGCACCGGACTTTGGCTGGTCGGCCTGCTGGCGGCGTCGGGCGCAGTGATGGTGGTCGTGCAGGCCGGATCGGTCGGCTTTCTGCTGGGCAGCCGCTATGGCGCGGTGCTGGCCGGTAAACTGGTCTTCGCGATGGCGGCGACCGGATTGGCGATCCGCAATCGCAGCGTTCTGCTGCCGGCGCTGGAGCATGGCGAGAGCGATGCGCCTGCCCGATTGCTGCGCGCGATGCGGGGCCAGATCTGGCTGCTCGCCGCGGCCTTTTTCATGACGGCGCTGCTGGAGGACCAAGTGCCGCCCCGCAGCCTTGCCGCGCAGGCCGAGCACAATCATCGCGCCGAGGCGGCGTCGAGCATGGCGTTGCTGTCGGATGGCAACATCGTCGTGATGCTGCATCTGACGCAGCGCGAAGCCGGACGATACGGTGTGGCGCTGATGGTGCACGATGCCGCCGGCCGCGCGCTCGCTCCGCTGTCCGTGACGTTGCGCTTTGCCCGACCCGCCGAGGGAATCGAGCCGATTCTGCGCGAAATCCTGCCAGCTGACGGCGTGTTTACCGCCGAGAATTTGCTGCTTCCTATGCCCGGAGACTGGGCCGTTGAGGCCTCGGTGCTGACGTCGGAATTCACCGAGACGTCGGTGAGAGGCATGATCGCGGTGGGTACGCGATGAAGCGTTGCGCCCGTTTCTTCGCCTGGATCGCGATATTCGGCTGGATGTGGTTTGCCGTTCCCGCATCCTCAGCCAATGGCGTGGGCGTGGGCGTGGGCGTGCTGAGCGGCGATGCGGCGCTGCTGGCCTTGCTCGGCGACGCGCACGCGCTCTGTTTGGCCGATGCTGGTGCCCAGCCGGGCGCGCCGTCCGACATTCCGGCCGGACAGCACGACCATCATCGTTTCTGCTGTTGCATTGGGCACGCCTCCACCGCAGCACTCCCGCCGGCGGCCGTTGTTCTGCCCGAAGCTTTCGCCTGCGCGCTGGCCGAAGCGAAGATCGGACGCAAGCGTGACCATCGCCCTCAAACGCCACGCTTCGACGCCTGTCCGCGTGCGCCACCCGCCCGAACCTGACGGCGTTTTGCGCCGATGCGCCCGAATGCGCGCGGCGGCTTTCGACTCAAAATCAGGGAAAAACAGATGCGACCACTTTCATGGCTCGCCGTTGTCTGCACGTTCGTTGCGGCGTCATCGGCGCAGGCACATGTGACGGCACAGCCGAACTCAGGCGCGGCCGGCACGTATTTCGAAACCTTCCTCGGTGTGCCGCATGGCTGCCAGGGCTCTTCCACCCTGGCCGTGCGGGTGAAAATTCCCGCCGAGATCACCGGTGTGAAGGCCCAGTTCAAGGCTGGCTGGGCCGTGACGCTCAAGACCCGCAAGCTCGACCGGCCGCTTACCGGCGAGCACGGCCAGACCATTACCGAGACGGTGGACGAGGTCGAATGGCGCGGCGGGCCGCTGCCCAATGCACTCTACGACACGTTCGGCCTGCGCTTCAAACTGCCGGATCGGGCAGGGCAGACGCTCTACTTCCCGGTGGTCCAGGAGTGCGAGGCGGGCGTCAATCGCTGGATTCAGATTCCGGCCGCCGGCCAGGGCTGGCACGACGTGCCGTCCCCGGCGCCGTTCGTGACGATCGTCCCTGCCAATGCGTCTCACTGACAATCCGACAATTCCAATCGGCCGCCATGGTGCGGCCCAGAGGTTCGATATGTTCCGATCCAAACTTCTCGCCAGCTCCACGCTGGCGCTTTTCGCCGGCATCGCTGCGGCGAACGCCCAATCGACCGGCACTGGCAGCGTGACGCTGCCGCAGGTCAACGTCGCTGGTCAGGCATCCGGCGATGCCGGCGCGCCGCCGGCCAATGTGACGATTTCCGATCAGGTGCAAAAATATGCCCTGCCGAACACCACTGCCAGCGTGGACAAGCAGACCATCGACGAGACGGTCAACATCGTCGACACCGAGGACGCGGCGAAATATCTGCCCAGCATCTTCATCCGCAAGCGCAACTACGGTGACACCCAGCCGACCATCGAGACCCGCACTTGGGGCGTGAACTCCTCGGCGCGCAGCCTGGTCTATGTCGACGACATGCCGATCTCGGCGCTGATCGCCAACAACAACACCATCGGCGCGCCGCGTTGGGGGCTGGTGGCACCGGAATCCATCGAGGGGATCGATTTCCTCTATGGCCCGTTCTCAGCACAGTATCCTGGCAACTCGATGGGTGGCGTGATGCTGATCACCACCCAGATGCCGGAGAAATTCGAAACGACGATCAAGCAAACCGTCGCAGGGCAGGATTTCCACGTCTATGGCACCAAGCAGCAATTCAGCACGTCCGACACCGCGATCACGGTGGGCGACAAGATCGACCGGGTGTCCTGGTTCCTGTCGGCCAATCATGAAGACAGCTTCTCTCAACCATTGAGCATCATCACCAGCAGCACGATTCCGTCTGGCACGACCGGCGCGACGCCTGCGGTGAATAAAACCGGCGCGGTGGCCAATGTCGTCGGGGCCGGTGGCTTGCTGCACACGCTGATGGATACCGCCTCGCTCAAGGTGGCCGTCGATGTGAATGATTGGCTGAAGGCGACTTATGCCGTCAGCTATTGGTCCAATATCGGCAATTCCTCGGTACAAACCTACCTCTCGGACGCCGGCGGCAACCCGACCTTTGGTAACGTGTCTGGATTTGGGTCCAGCCGCTACACGATCGAGGAAGAGCACTTGATGAACGCTCTGACCCTGAAGAGCGACACCAAGGACAGGTGGGATTTCGAGGCGGTGGTCACGCGCTACGATTTCCTCAACGACATCCAGCGCACCGCTGGCGGCGTGACCGCGACCGGCACCGGTTTCAAGACCAACGGCACCATCACCCGCCTGGACGGCACTGGCTGGGATACCGAGGACGTGAAGGGCATCTATCGCCCGGATGGCTATAACGGCCAGCACGAGATCAGTTTCGGCCTGCATCGGGATCAGTTCGTGCTCAACAACCCGACCTATGTGTCGAGTGATTGGCAGAATTCAGGGGACACCGGCACCGGTGCCTATAGCACAGCGGGACGCGGCACGACCGAGACCGATGCGTTCTGGACACAGGAAGCCTGGAAGTTTGCACCCGGCTGGCGTGCTGTCCTGGGCGGGCGCCTGGAGCAGTGGCGGACGTTTGACGGCTATAATTTCGATGGGACGACTGGCACAAACGAACCCACGCGCACCGCAGCGGGCTTCTCGCCGAAGGCTGCGGTGGAATGGCAGATCAATCCGATTTGGGCGGCCAGCTTGTCCGCGGGGCAGGCTTGGCGCTTCCCGACGGTGGGTGAACTGTATCAGACCGGCGTCAGCGGCGTGAATACCTACGTGCCGAACGCCAGCCTCAAGCCCGAGCACGTGACGAGCTACGAGTTGGCGGTTGAGCGCAATGTGGAGCGTCTACGCCTGCGCGCTTCGTTGTTCTGGGAGGACACCAACAACGCAATCGTGCAGCAGACCACGCAGAACGTGAACGGGGGCAACACCAGCTATTGGCAAAACGTTGCGCAGACGCGCAATCGTGGCGTCGAACTCGTCGGCGAATTGCGCGACGTGCTGGTTCAGGGGCTGACGCTGACCAACTCGGTGACGTTTGTCGACAGCCGCATAGTCTCCGATCCGGGCTTTTACGACCCCAACTTCAAAACCGCGACGGCCACCGGCAAGCATGTTCCGTATGTGCCAGACTGGCGCGATACGGTGACAGCTGCCTATCGCCCGAACGATCAGCTGACGCTGTTTGCGGCCATGCGCTACCAGGGCACGATGTGGTCGACCATCGACAATACCGACACGCATCATGGTGTGATGGGCGCATTCGATAAGTTCCTGATCGCGGATTTTCATGCCGACTACAAGATCAACCAGACCATCACGGCTGATATTGGGGTCGATAACGCACTCAACGCGAAATACTTCGAATACCATCCGTTCCCCGGTCGGACGATCATTGGCAGCCTGAAGGCCAAGTTCTGATCGCCAGCAGGCCGCATGCCCCGGCCATTTTGTGGCCGGGGCGTGTTCCGTTGAGGAGATTTCACCGTGTTTGTCCGCTTGACGCGCCGTATCGGCGCATCGTTGCTCGCCTGTCTGCTGCTCGCGCACGCAGCCCATGCCGCCGATCTGGTTTCGCTCAGCCTGCCTGCCGGCACCAATGCCTGGACGATGTTCGAACAGGCCGACATCGTGGTCAAAACCGTCATGGTCGGTCTGATCGCGGCTTCCGTGCTGACCTGGACGGTCTGGCTGGCCAAGTCCGTCGAGCTTTTCGCCGCGCGCCGACGCCTGCGCCTGGGCTTCCGGCGGCTCAACGCCGCGGCTGGCCTGCACGAGGCGCTCGGCGTCTCCGGTTCGATCGACCCCACGGCTCACGCCTTGCTTGCCGCCGCTGAGGACGAGTGGGAACGTTCGGCCGGGCTGCGCGAGGACCGTGATGGGGTGAAGGAGCGCATTGCCTCGCATCTCGAACGCATCGAGGCGTTTAGCGGCCGACGGATGACGCGCGGCACCGGCCTGCTCGCCACCATCGGCTCGACCGCGCCCTTCGTTGGGCTGTTCGGCACGGTATGGGGCATCATGAACAGCTTCCTCGGCATTGCGCAAAGCCACACGACCAATCTTGCTGTCGTCGCTCCAGGCATCGCCGAAGCATTGCTCGCCACCGCATGCGGCCTGTTCGCGGCCATTCCGGCGGTGGTGATCTACAATCACTTCGCCCGTCAGGTGGCAGGCTACCGCGCGCAGGTCGGCGACACCGCCGCACTGGTGCTGCGTCTGGTCTCCCGCGAACTCAGCCGCGCGGCAATCCGTCCAGCCGAGGCGGGGGCTGAGCGATGAGCGTTCGTCTCCAACACGGCGAGGACGATCTGGTTGAGACCCACGAGATCAACGTCACGCCGTTCATCGATGTGATGCTGGTGCTGCTCATCATCTTCATGGTCGCCGCTCCGCTGGCGACGGTCGATGTCGGGGTCGATCTGCCGGTCTCCAATGCCACCTCGGCACCACGGCCAAACGAGCCGGTGTTCGTCAGCATCCGGCAGGACAAATCGGTCTATGTCGGCGAGGAGCCAGTCGGCCCGGATGGGCTGGGCGCGCTGCTCGACAAGATGACGGCGAGCGACCACGAGGAACGCATCTTTCTGCGCGCGGATAAGCAGATCGACTATGACACGCTGATGCAGGTGATGAACCAACTGCGTCGGTCGGGCTATCTCAAGGTCGCGCTGGTCGGGCTTGAGGAGGGCGGGGAATGACCGGCTCGTCGCTGCGTCGCGATCTGGCGCGCTGGGGCATTTCGCTGCTGGCGGTGGTGGGATTGCACGGCGTTGTTCTTCGGGCGGCTCAGCATTGGAAGGTGACTGCGCAGGATGCAGTCGCGGCCCCTGCGATGATGCTCGATCTGCCGCCGCCGACCCCGCCCGCGCCTCCGGCGCCGCCGCCGCCATCTCCTCCTCCGCCATCTCCGCCGCCTCCGCCACCTGAACCGCCGCCTCCACCTCCGCCGCCACCGCAGCCCAAGCCGGCTGCGCCGAAAAAGGTCGAGCCGCGCCCTGCCCAGCCGGTGGCGGCCCCGGCCGACGCAGTACCAATGCCCCAGGCAGCTCCGCCGCCCGCGCCACAGCCCCGTGCGCCGCAGGTTCCGCCAAATTGGGCCTCGCTGCTGCAAGGCAAGTTCGAGCGTCTCAAGCGCTATCCGCGTGCAGCCCAACTGCGTCGCGACGAGGGCACCGTGCTGTTGCGCGTCGTCATCGACCGCGATGGCACCGTTCTGGAGGCGGCGGTCGCCAGGTCGAGCGGGGCTGCGTCATTGGACGAGGAAACCCTGCTTCTCGCCCGTCGCGTCAGCCCATTGCCGGCCCCGCCCGCCGAGATGAAGGGGGAGCGCATCACCGTCACGGTGCCGATCAAGTTCGAGCTGCGGTGACGGCGGCCGGTAAAATTTCACTCGGCTGCCCCTCGCTCATCCTCAATTCGCCAGCGCATAATGCACCTGGACCGTGATGGTCAGGCTGTCCTGCGTCATCTCCGGCGGGAAGGGCGGCAGGCTGCCATTCTTGAGCATGGCAAGCGACGTCGCGTCGAGCAACGCCGCGCCTGAACTGCGCGCCAGTTCGACCGATGTCACGTGGCCGAGGCGATCGACCGTCAGCCTCACCGCGACGGTACCCTGATCGCCGTTGCGCCTTGCATCCTCCGGATAGACCCGGTTCGCGCCGATCCAGGCCCCGAGCGAGCGACGCCAATCCGGGCTGATGTGCGGGGCGGGCGCGGGAGGTTCCGGCGTAGTCGCCACCGGGGCGCTGACGACCGGAATTGGCGCGGCGATGGGCGCGGCCACACGCGGCGGCAGCGCGGTTGTCGGACGGGGCGTCGCCGACGGCGGATGCATCGGGGCGGGTTTGGGTATGGGCGGCGTCATGTTCGGAGGCGGTGGCGTCACCTTCGGAGGGGCTTCAGCCGGTTGCGGCGTGGGCGCGGACGTGAGGTCCGGCATCGGAGGCGGCAGTGGCGGTAGCATTGCGGTCGGTGGCTGTGAGATGGGGGCAGGCGCTTCGAAGACCACCTCAAACGCCTGTGAGGACGGCGCGTCACCCGGTTGAACCCGCTGCGACCAGCCCCGCAATGACGCGAACACCAGCCCGTGCGCCAGCGCTGAGACCAGCACAATCGCGCCCCGTCGTTTGGGCGACAGGCAGGGCACGGATGGTCTGGCGCGTGACATCGATGTCGGCAAACTCCGCAATTCGACCTCTGGACTTTTAGCAATGTTATAATATAACAATTTTGCTGTATAGCCGCATCGGCCATTCGGGGCGAGCGGGGATCGTGGGAGGTGAGATGATGCCGATGCACACCCGTCATGCGGTGTTACTGGCCATGCTGGGCGCGGCCATCCCGGCTTTGGCGCAAACGCCACCATCGGCAGACGATTCAGACGTGGTGGTGGACATCCCGGTCATCTCACGTCGCCTTGATGCACAGCGCCAGCAGATCCAGCCCAGCCTGGGGGCGAGTTCCTATCATTTCGGCACGCAGTCGCTCGACACCCTGCCGCAAGGGGCGGATGCGCCGTTGTCGGACGTGCTGGTGCATGCCCCCGGCGTGGCGTTGGACAGTTTCGGTCAAATCCATCTGCGCGGCGAACACGCCAATGTGCAGTATCGCCTCGATGGGGTGGAATTGCCCGAGGGTCTGTCGGTGTTCGGCCAGGCGATTGCCGCCCGTTTCGCCGACAAGCTGACCCTCAACACCGGCGCGCTGCCGGCGCAATATGGCTTCGAGACCGCCGGTGTGGTGGATATCCAGACAAAAACCGGGATCACCAACCCGGGCGTCACGGTTGGGATGACCGGCGGAAGTTGGAACTGGGCGCAGCCGAGCATCGAGTATGGCGGCCATAGCGGCTCGGTCGACTGGTTCTTCACCGGCGACTACCTGCACAACAATCGCGGCATCGAGAACCCCACCGCCAGCTTCGATGCGCTGCACGACACCACCGATCAGTTCCACGGTCTGGCGCATGTTTCCGTCGTGCTCGACCCGGAGACAAGGCTGAGCCTGTTGCTCGGCGGTTTCGATGGCAATTTCCAGATTCCGGACAATCCCGGCCAGCCCACGCTGGGCTTTCCGGTCAACGGCGTGTCGAATTTCAACAGCGCCACACTGAACGAGCACCAAAGCGAACGCACCGAATTCGGCATTCTGTCGTTGCAGAAGCATGTCGGCGCGCTCGATCTCCAGGTCTCGGCCTATGTCCGGGACAGCGCGGTGAATTTCACCCCCGATCCGCTCGGCGACCTGCTCTTCACCGGCATCGCCCAACAGGCCAGCCGCACCACCACCGCCGTCGGCACGCAGACCGACGCCAGCTGGCAGGTCAACGATGCCCACACCCTGCGCGCCGGCTTCCTGGCCCAGCAGGCGACCACCGGCGCGCGCACGCTGTCGCAGGTGCTGCCGGTCGATGCCAGCGGCAATCCGACCAGCGAAACCCCGCTCACCATCGCCAGCAGCTTCCTCAAGGCCGGCAGCCTCTATGGTCTCTATTTGCAGGACGAATGGCGCATCCTGCCGCATGTGACGATCAATGCCGGGCTGCGCTTCGACGCGGTGGACGAGTTCACCAACGAGAATCAGCTCAGCCCGCGTCTGAACGTGGTCTGGCAGGCCACGCCCGACACCACGCTGCATGCTGGCTACGCGCGCTATTTCGTGCCGCCGCCGTTCGAGTTGGTCTCCGCCGGCACGATCGGCCAGTTCCTCAACACCACCGCGGCCCCCTCGGTGACGGCGGACGATCCGGTGCGCGCCGAACGCTCGCATTACTTCGATCTCGGCATGAGCCACCTGCTTGCCCCCGGCCTGACGGTGGGCGTGGATGCCTACTACAAGATTGCCCACAACCTGATCGACGAAGGCCAGTTCGGCGCGCCGGTCATTCTGGCGGCCTTCAACTACGCCAAGGGAACCCAGCAGGGCGTCGAGTTCACCACCAGCTACGATCGCGGCCCGTGGTCGATCTACGCCAACGCGGCGTGGTCGCGCGCGATGGGGCAGACAATCACCTCGGCCGAGTTCAATTTCGGCCCGGACGAGCTGGCCTATATCGCCAACAACCCGATCCATCTCGACCACGACCAGAGCTGGAGCGGCTCGGCCGGCGCGGCCTATACCTGGAACGCCGACAGCGACACCCCGACGCGGGTGTCGACGGACATCATCGTGCAGAGCGGGCTGCGCGCCTCCATCGCGGGCGGAGTGCCGAACGGCATCGCGTTGCCGACCTATGTGCCGGTCAATCTGGCGCTGATGCACAAGTTGCGGCCGGGCACGATGGTGCGGCTGGACGTGCTCAATGTCGGCGACGAGGTCTACCAGATCCGCAACGGCACCGGGGTTGGGGTCGGCGCACCGCAATACGGCATGCGTCGCACGATCCTGGCCAGCCTGTCGCAGCATTTTTGAGCTGCTGGTTCACGCCGACGACCAACGAGACGGGGCGTATGCATCGCCTTGTCCTATGATCTGGAAGACCCGCCACTTCAGTCTGCGAGAACCCCTATGCCTTATGTCGAGACCGGCGCATTGTTCTGGCCGGATCGTGTAAGGCTGCGGCAGGAAAACCCGATCTGGGCGATTTGCGGCTTATCGTTCGAACCGGGAGCTTCTTTTGAGACGGGTCAACTGGTCATCGATAAAGCCCGGCATTGGCGCGCCCTGCATCTGGCCAACTGGATGAACCAGGACCATCGCCAGTTTGACGACATGCTCTATGGCGACAAGGACATGTTCTACATCGCATGGCGGATGATCGATCAGCCCTTCCACCTGATTCGTCATCCGCCGCGTCTGATCGAGCATTGCTTCGGTCAGCGTGACCCCGAACGCTCTTTGGCCACGCGCGCGATGGAGCATGATTTTGCCCGCCTGGGTGTGTTCCACCAGCATTGGGAGGGAATGGGAGACGGCAAGCTCGTCCTGCTGCCAGACCACCGGATAGGCGAGGGCGCACGCGATGCCCTCCGGTACTGGTGCCTGGCAGACGGCGCAGACGGGATAGAGCTGCGACTGTTTGGCGGCGGCGTTCTGCGCTGCGCCTTGCACCAGGGCGCGGATGGCGCTTGGCGTGGCGCGGTGGCGGTGGCGGAGGGGACGGTGACGATCCGTGCCCTTGGCGACGGCCCAGCATCGGCGGGCGGCGTGTCGGATGCGGTCGCCCCGCCTCGACGGGACGGCACGGGCTGGCAGAGCCATACCGACAATCTCGCCTACCGCTATGAACCCGTGCCCCGGCGATGAGGCCGGGATCACACATCGTGCGGCCCGATCTGCTGTTTCTGTCGCCGATCATGCCCTTCGCCGCCAAATCCGGGCTTAGCCTGCGTGCTGGGCATCTGATCGAGGCAGCGGCTCGGCATTTCCGCGTCCATCTCTACATTGTCCCGGTGGCGGGCGGTCCCACCGTGCCACCCGACCGCGTCGCGGCTTCGGTGGAGCGCGTTGGCATTCTCAACCTTGCAGCCGCCCTGGACACCCATGCCGGACTGATCGGACGGGTGAGCGATCCGGATGAACGGCGACATCAAGTCGCGGCCTATTCAAGACCTTGGCTGTCGCGGGGGTGCACGCCGGCGGCAGAACGGCAAGTGCTCGCATGGCTGGGCAATACGGTCCCGGTGACGCTGTTGGCGATGCGCCTCTACCTGGCTCCACTGGCCGGAATGCTGTTGGAGAAGGCGACGCGGCCGGTTGGTCTGCTCGATCTGGACGAGGATGACGCGCTGACCTTCATCCGCATCGCCGCTCTGCACCGTCAGGAAGGCGACAACGCTGCGGCCGATGCCGCAGAAGCCGAGGCACGGAAATTCGCCGCCTTGGCGCGTGGTGTGCTGCCGCAATTCGATGGCGTGACCGTCTGTTCGGAGCAGGATGCCGCGCGACTGGCAGCCGAGCATCCGGCGGCGCGTTTGTCGGTGCTGCCCAATATCTGCGACGTGCCGCCCGCCTTGCCGCGCCGCCGCCCGGTTGGAGCAAAGCTGCGCCTGATCTTCGTCGGAAACCTGTCCTATCCGCCCAATGCGGACGCCGTGCGGCAAATGGTGGTCAATATCTTACCCGCCCTGCGCGGCGAGGGGATCGATGCGGAGCTCGACATCATCGGTCCTGGCGATCCGGGCGTGTCGTCGGACGACCCGGATGTCAGGCTGCACGGCGCGGTGAGCGATTTGTCGCCCTATTATGCGCAAGCCGATATTGCTCTGGTTCCATTGCGTGCAGGCGGCGGCACGCGGCTCAAGATTCTGGAGGCTTTCGCGCATGGCGTGCCGGTGGTGGCAAGCGATATCGGCGCCGAAGGGTTGGAGATCACCAACGGCGTGCAGTATGTGCGCGCCAATCTCACCGCCGAGTTCGCCGCTGCCTGTCGCCGTTTGCATGACCGGCCGGAGCTTGCCAACCACTTGGCCGAGAACGCTTGGCGGTTCGTTGTTGACCGACATAGCCGCGACACGCTCGGCCGACGCGTTGCCGATCTGCTGGACCGGGCGCGTCGGCTGCCTTAATCCGATAGACATCCATACCTTGTTGAACGACCGGAACAACAAATGTATGCAAATGGTACCGAATTTCCGAGTCGCGAAGAAGGTTTGGAAATCAACATCGTCGATGACGGCTACGTGGTTTATCAACCCAATCGGGATAAGTTGCATTATCTGAATCATATTGCCGGGCTCATTCTTGAGCTGAGCAACGGCAAGAACACCGAGTTGGAGATTGCAGGCCTGCTGCGCGATGTCTACAAATTGCCGCAGGATCCGACCGAGGAGGCCGCGCAAGGGCTTGAGCTATTGCGCAAGCTACGCACAAGCGCGTGGCAGAAGAATTTCAATATATCGCTGTCATTCGGCTTGCCTTCTCTGCTGCGCCAGCGGATGGCGTTGCGTTTGCACGTCGGACAGTTTCGCGCGCCAATTGAGTTTGTGGGACTGGCGATACACAGATCGCGCGACTGAGCGCCCGAATGAAGGTGCCCGGACCCGCATCATGGTCAGGCAGGCCGGCGCGTTGCTTGCGCGGCCTTCTCGTGCGCGGAGGCAATGGCACCGCCTGAACGCCGCCGCGATGCAAACGTGTGGGAGTTGGCGTATCAGTGCAGTTTGGCCCGCAATTCCTCAAGCTTCGCGCGATAGCCTTCTGCATCGCCGTAATCGATGAAATTGGCATAGCGCGCGTGCGGCCCCCGCACTTGGGTGGCATGACGGATCGGGCACCAATATTGCTCGGTCCGCCCGGCAATCTCCCGCGCATAGGCCAGCAGGCCGTTGGCGTAGCTGCAATAGAGGCAGTTGGTTTTCTCAATGGCGTTGAGATAACCCAGACGATGGCGGTCCATGACAATATATGGCCGACGTCGAACCCGGCTGATTCCCCAGGCGGAGAAGCAGATCCATTGATAGACCGTCAAGGACACATCCAAGATCATGAACGGGATGAGCATGCCATAAATAAACGGGGCGGCGAGGAGGTGGCGGAGGGGCGTCTGGGCGAGATAGCGCAGAATGCCGGTGCGCATCCGCTTGTGTTGTAGGGCGATTTCGGCATCGAAGCGCGCTTTGCCCTTGGCGATCCGGTAGCGGAACTGGGAGCGGCTGGTCTCCAGCAAACGCTCGATCTCATCCTCCGCGGCGTGGATCTGGGCGAATAGCCGGTCGATTTCCTGTCTCATGCCTGCGCCTTCGCCGTTATGTCGGTCCTACGCTCTTTGTGGTCTGCGCCGCGGAAAATCGCCAGCGTGCTGCTGTGGCGATTTGACAGTGGATTGACGCTCGGGCGGGCCAAAAATCTTGCAAGGCGTCCACGGCGCCCTTAGCCTCCGAGCCGGAGAGCCATCGAAAGATAGCCCGACGTCCGCATGAGGAAGCTATCAGCGGCTCACGCATAAGCCGCGCTGACACTTCCAAATGCGGCGTTCGATGGCGATGCTGAATTGCATCATTGCTTTATTATTGATTTAATTGCACATTTTAGATATTTCATTGATCCTTTATTGAAAAGGCATCGGGGGTGATGTGGTCGATACTGTGAAGGCCAAGCGGGCACATTCCGAGATCAAGCCGATCACCGGCATGCGCGGGATTGCGGCGTTGTGGGTGGTGGCGTGCCATTGGGCGGGGCCGCACTGGACCGGAATTGGCCGCGATATCGCGTTGCATGGTTACGCGGCGGTTGATCTGTTCATGATCATGTCCGGCTTCGTGTTGGGGCTGGCGCATGCCTCGCATGTGGGGGCGTCGGTTTGGCATGGCTACTGGCGGTTCCTGCTGAGCCGTCTGGCGCGGCTCTATCCGCTCTATCTGCTGACGGCACTCGCCAGTCTGGTGCTGTGGTTCACAGTGGAGCCCGATGCGGGATGGATCACGCCCGGCGTGGTGGCGTCGAACCTGCTGATGGCGGACACCACGTTCTGGGACGTCAACGCGCTGGACGGGCCAAGCTGGGCGGTGAGCGTGGAATGGACGCTCAATCTGTTCTTCCCGATCTTCTGCCTGATCGGCCTGCGCCTGTCGCAGCGTTGGACGGTGGCCGTGGCGCTGCTGTGCGCGGGGTTGCTGGTGCTGACCTCGGTGTTGGATGCGCGGTGGAATGGCGGGGTTCCGGGCGCGCTCGGCGTGTTGGATAATCGGCTGCTGTATCTGCGCTGCGGGCCGGAATTCACCCTGGGGCTGCTGATATGGCGCTGGTGGGAGGCGGCGGGGCGAAGCACGCGGTTTGGCGGCTCGGGCTGGATGCTCGCCTGTGTGACGGCGATGGTGGCCTGCCTGCCGTTCAAATCGATGGATCTGCCCTTCGTGCTGGCGTGCTGCCTGTTGCTGCCCGGTCTGGCGGAAGGTCGATCCCCGGTGGCGCACTGGTTTGCCGCGGGCTGGATGTGCTGGTTGGGGACGATCTCGTTCTCGCTCTATCTCTGGCACGCCGCCTTCATCCCGCTGCGCGACGGCATTGCCGCACTCTCGGCAGGGCTGGGCGTGATGGGGGCGGGGGTGTTGGCCAATGGGGTGACATTGGCGCTGGTGCTGGCGTTCTCCGGTTTGTCCTACACCTGGTTCGAGATGCCCGCCCGACACTGGGTGCGCGGCTGGTTCACGCAGCCCCGGCCAGTTTCGCCACCACACCCAGCAACACGTTAGCGCCTGCGATCAGATCGGCCTCTTCGGTGCGCTCACGCGGGTTGTGGCTGATGCCGTCGATGCTGGGCACGAAGATCATCGCCGAGGGGGCTATCCGCGCCATCATCTGGGCGTCATGCCCAGCACCGGAGGTCATCCGCCGCACGCCGAGACCGCGCCGTGTGGCTTCCGCCTCCACCAGGGCGACGATTCCGGCATCGAAGGTGACGGGTTCAAAGCGGGCGAGGCGTTCGGTGGTGACGGTGACACCCTCTGCGGCGGCGATGTGCTCCAGATAGTCGGCCAAGGCGGCTTCCTCCGCCGCCAGCCGATCCTCGTTCGGGTCGCGCAGATCGACGGTGAACACGGCACGCGACGGGATGACGTTGATGGCGTCCGGCTCGAAGCGGATGGTGCCGATTGTGGCCACCATCGGGGAGGGCGATGCGGCGGCGCGGGCGCGCAGGAAGGTGATCACGCTGGCGGCGGCGAAGCCTGCATCGTGGCGCAGATGCATCGGCGTGGTGCCGGCGTGGTTGGCAACCCCCGCGATGGTGACGCGCTGCCAGGAAATGCCTTGCAGATTTTCCACTGCCCCCACCGCGATCCCTTCGCGATGCAGCACCGGGCCTTGCTCGATGTGCAATTCCACATAGGCATGTGGGCGCAGAAAGCCGGGTTGGGCGGGGCCTGCATA
This sequence comes from Acetobacteraceae bacterium, assembly GCA_031291725.1. Taxonomy (GTDB): domain Bacteria; phylum Pseudomonadota; class Alphaproteobacteria; order Acetobacterales; family Acetobacteraceae; genus CAIQQQ01. Next base: position 57,296 of record JARLIM010000027.1, on the reverse strand, counting down.
GCCGATGCGGCTGAGTTCGGCGCCAAGCGTTGCGCCATCGGTGCCGATGGTGGCCAGCGCCCCCTCCACCGCCATCCCACCGACGAAGACCAGCGAACCTGTCATATCCGGGGCGAAGCGCACGCCCTCCTCATTGGTGAAGGCGGCCACGGCGAGCGGGCGGGTGGGGCTGAATCCAGTGGATTTCAGCGTCTCGATCACCTCCAACCCGCCGAGCACGCCGTAACAGCCATCATAGATCCCGGCATCGATCACGCTGTCGATATGCGAGCCGACCAGCACCGGATCGCCCTCGGCCCCCGCAGGCGACCAGAGGCCGAAGATGTTGCCGATGCGGTCGATGACCACCTCCAGCCCGGCCGCGCGCAGCCACGCCACGAATTGGTCGCGCCCGGCGCGGTCCGCATCGGAGCCCGCCAATCGCACAAGGCGGCCCTGATCGTCGCGCCCGATCTCGCCAAGGCTGTGCAGATGGCCGAGCAGGCGCGCGCCGTCGATGGCGAGGTTGCTCATGCGGCGGCGAGCCCCACCAATTCGAGATAGCGCGCCGGATCGGTTGCCCCTTCGGTGTTGAACACCAGCACGCGGGCGGCGGCGTTCAGGCCGAGTTGAGCACGCAAGGCGGGATTGCCCGCCACCTGCACCAGCCCGGCCAGCCCGGCCCCGCCACTCTCCCCTGCCACGATCGCTGGGTCATTCCCCACCGGACGCGCCAAGCGGTTCATCACGGCGACGGCTTCCTCATCGGCCACCGTCATGAAGCCATCGGCCACGCGCGACAGCACGCGCCACGCCACCGGCGAGGCCTCGCAGCATTCCAGCATCGCCATCACGGTGGGGGCTTCGTGTGGAATGCGCGACGGCACGCCAGTGCGGGCGGCTTCGAGGATGCAGGCGGCACTCTGTGGTTCCACCACCACGAAAACCGGGCGCCGATCGCCGAAGCGCAGCGCCAGATGCCCGGCCACCGCCGCCGCCACGCCGCCGACGCCAGCCTGCACGAAGACATGGGTGGGCGGGGCGTCCAGCCGTTGCAGCGATTCGTGGATCATCGCGGTGTAGCCCTGCATCACCATCAGCGGGATGCGTTCATAGCCGGGCCAGGAGGTGTCGGACACCGGAATCCAGCCTTCTCGGGTTGCCACGCGCGTGGCTTCATCGACGGACTCGTCATAATTGCCATCCACACGCCGCACTTCGGCCCCGAAGCGGGCGATGGCGTCGATGCGGTTCTGGCTGACCAGGGCGTGGACAAAAATCACCGCGCGTGCGCCGACAAGCTGTGCGCCCTGTGCCACCGACCTGCCGTGATTGCCGTCCGTCGCACAGGCGAACACCAGGCCGGCCGCGATGGCGCGCACCGCCGGGCTGTGCAATTCCTCCAGCGCCACCGGGCGGCCGAGTTGTCGCGTGGCTTCCTCCAGCACCAGCAGAACCACCGCATAGGCGCCGCCCAGTGCCTTGAAGCTGCCCAGGCCGAGGCGTTTGCCCTCATCCTTCACATGCAGTGCCGCCACCCCCAATGCGGCGGCGAGGTCGGGAAGGGCTGCGAGCGGGGTTTCGGCATGCGGATCGCGCCACGCCAGGAAAGCCGCCACACGCTGGGCGGCGTCGCCCCCCAGGGCTTCGGCATCCACCGCGTCAAGGGCGGTGTTGTGGCTGGCGTGATGATTGAGCAGGACCATGAGAACCTCGCGCAAGAGGCGCTCAGTATGGCACTCGCCGCCTCAATCGGTCGAGCCGGGTTGGGTCAAACTGCCCTGGCGATAGGCGGCCAATTGCTGCGGCGAGGGAAATTGATCCTGCACGGCACCCGCACTGTTGCGGAATTCCATCACCACGAGATTCGTCGCGGGATCAATATGGATATCGGGATTGGTGTAGATCGGCGTGGGCGTTGGGGACGCAACCGCAGCTTCGGAAGCCGTGGTGGTCTGCGTGCGGGGGGCGGTTCCGCCGGTAAAGCCTGTCAGCGGAGCAATCGGCGAAATGGTGAGATCGGCGGGCATCGGTATTGTCCGGTTGCGGGCTTTTTGCACCGAGCGGAAGAGATGTCTCACTATACGAGACAATGCCTAAGCAAGCGTTAACGATCAGGGAATGCGTTGCGGAGCTCGTCCACATCGGCAATCCCCCCTGGCCGGTTGAGGGCTGCGAGTTCGTCCAGATACGCCACCGCCAGCGAGCCGGGCCCAACCGCGCGCTTGGCCGCCCGCGCACCCGCGATGCCGACAAAACTCAGCCCCGCCGCCACCGCCCGCAATCGATCCGTCTCCACCCCCACACAGGCCGCCACAATCGCCGAGGCGGCACAGCCCATGCCCGTCACCTGGGTCATCATCGCGTTGCCGCCTTCCAAGGCGAGCGTGGCGACGCCATCGGTGACGTAATCGACCACGCCGGTGACAGCCACCACCGCACCGGATTGCCGTGCCACGGCCTGAGCTGCCGCAATCGCCTGCTCGGAGCCGCGACCGGAATCCACCCCGCGCCCGAAGCCGCTCTGGCCGGCCAGCGCCAGGATCTCCGACGCATTGCCCCGGACCGCCGCGGGCTTCTGGCTCAGCAAGTGCCGGGCGAATGCCGTGCGTGCCGGAATGCCGCCCGCGCCCACCGGGTCGAGCACCCAGGGCGTGCCGGAGATCTGCGCCGCCTGCACCGCCAAGGCGATGGCCGCATTCCGCACCGGCGTCATCGAGCCAAGATTGACCGACAGCGCATGCGCCACTGACACGAAGCCCGGAATTTCGTCCGGGCTTTCCACCATTGCCGGGGCGGCTCCCAAAGCGAGCAGCGCATTGGCGGTAAAATTGGCCACCACCGCACTCGTCAGATTATGCACCAACGGCGCCTTCAGACGCAGGGAGGTCAGCAGGGTCAGATATTCGCGGGCCAATTGCATACCCCACCCATTGCCGGTGTGCGCCGAGACGTCAAGCAGGGCTTGGCACGCAGAGGCTGTGATGCCATGTCTCACGCCATGAGAAATTTTCAGCCCCTCACCCGCCGCCTCGCCCTCACCGGCCTCGCCGCCCTGGCCAGCTCCCGCGTGCGGGCGCAGAGCGTGTTGCGGATTGCCTATCTGAAATCGACCAGCGACCTCGCCCTCGCCAAGGCGCATGGCAGTTTGGAGCAAAGATTGGCACCGATGGGCGTCTCCGTCGTCTGGGCCGGCCCGTTCGCGGCGGCAGCCCCCGCGTTGGAAGCGTTGAATGCCGATGCGGTCGATCTCACCGTGGGAAGCTCGACGGCCTTCGTCACTGCGCGGGCGGCGGGGGTGCCATTGGTGTTGTTCGGCTATCAGCGCATGGCCTCGGGCGGTGAGGCGTTGCTGGTCAAAACCGGCTCGCCGCTCAAGACATTGGCCGATCTGCGGGGGCGCTCGGTGGCGGTCAATCGGGGCGGCACCGGCGAATATATCCTCGCGCGGGGTTTGCTGAAGGCGGGAATTCCGCTGGCTGAGGTCAAGCGCGTCTATCTCAACCCGATGGACGCCAAGGCGGCGTTTGCGCGCGGCGATGTGGATGCCTGGGCGATCTGGGACCCGTTCATCGCAATTGCCGTCGAAAGCGGTGAGGCGCGCGTGCTCGCCGATGGCGATGCGTGCGCGAGCGAGAACGCGGTGACGTATTTCGTCCGCCAAGACTATCTCGCCGCCAATCGTCCGGTGGTGCGGGCGGTGTACGATGTGCTGTCGGCCGAAAACCGCTGGGGGGCCGCCCATCAGGATGCGGCGGGCGCGCTGTGGGCGCAGGAACTCGGACTGCCGCCCGCCTTGGCCCCCCGCCTGGGCCGCAACAACACGCCGCCGCTCACACGGGTGGGCACAGCACAGATGGCGGAAGTGGCGCGGATTGCCGATTGGTTCGCCGCCAATGGGATTGTGCCGCAGCGGCCGGATCTGGGCGGGTTCTTGGTCGATATCGGCAAGTAGGGCGAAGCCGTGCTCGGCCGTGCATGCCTATTCGATAATGAATCGCATCATTCTGAACGCCTCTCCGCGCCGCGTCAGTGTCCAAGGCAATTCCACCGCGACGCCACCAAACCCCGCGATGGATTGCGGCCCTTCGTGCCGCAATGACGGATGGAACGCCGCGCAATGTGGAGCCGCGCCGGAGACCCTTACTTCTCCGCCCAGCCCTCCAGCGCCTTGTCGTCATCGACCAGCGGCTGCCCCACCACACGCTCCGGGATTTCCCAGATCACCAGTTTCGGCTTGGTCTCGCCGAACGTCTTGCCGGTGAAGTAATGCTGTGCCGAGCGCGCAAACCCGCCGCCAGCCTCGGCCACGTTGACCAACGGTGCCTTCAGCGCCTCTTGCAGATAGCCCGCGAAATTGGCGTTCACCGAATAGGACGAGCCCACCAGCGCCACCTCCACGCTCGGGCCGTCATCCAGCAGACCGGCACCGCCATCGTCGGCCTTCACCTCGACGGTGTGGGCGAGGTGCTGGTGGTCGATCACCGGGCGCAGCTTGATCGGCAGATCGTCGCTGATCTTGTCCAGTGACATCAGGCGCAGCAAATCGCCCGGCCCTGCCGTCTCGGCCGCATCCTCGGTGGTTTTGAAGATGTGGCTGCGGTCAATCGGCGTTGACACATTGGCGGCAATCGTGCGCGCGGCGAACGCGGCGCCGGTTTGGCTCCAATGGGTGTCGGTGCGCCAGAACAACGCGGCGCGGTTGGGCGCGCTCTGGAAGCTCGGGGTGAGATCAACCGTTTTGATCCCGCGCGATGTCAGCAGATCAAGCCACGCTGGCAGACGCGCTTTGGCCTGGGCGGAGCGTGGGCCGGTCATGCTCTCGGTCTCAACGCGCGCTTTGTCCGGCACGATGGCGACGACGAGATCGATGTTCTGCGCCTTCAGCTTCGCCGCCACCTTGGCAAGCGTTGCGGCCCGGCTGGCCATATTGGCGTCGGCATTGTCCCAGGGGCGCATTTCTTCGATCAGATAGAGCCAATCGTTGTCACCCGCCCAGACCTGCGGCCCGCCGGAATGGAACAGCCGCCAGCGGAAGATGCCACCGGCGGCGCGGAAGAAGCCGTCCACCGGCAGATGATGCGCCAGCGCGTAGTTGATCGCCGCCGCCGTTCGCCCTTGCAGAAAGGCGTCCATGCCCTGCGCGGCTTCGAGGCGTTTCATCCCCTCCGGTGTCTCGATGGCGGCAATGCCGAGGCCGAAGCCCACGACGAGGGAGAGTGCCATCACCGCACCTTGAAACCGCTGGGCGCGCGGGCGGTGAGAGGTGTCGTCCCGGTTGATTTCGATCGTTCTGGCCATCGTCGATGCTCCCGATCAGAACTGGAAGTAGAGGAAAGGCACCGCATCGCGGCTGTAGAGCAGGATCATCGCCAGCACATAGCCCAGCAGCGGCCCCACCGTGACGCAGAGATTGCCGAATTTCGTCGTCGAGAATGGCTGTGCTGCTGGCGGTAGCAGCGCGTGTGCATCGCCCCGGATCAGCGGCAGATAGACGAAGGCCAGGGCAATCGGGATGAACCACATCTGATCCGGCGTCATCTGCCACGACAGCGTGTCGCTGATGCCGGTGAAGCCGTGCAGGCCGAACATCCCGGCATACAGGCCGAGCGCGGTGGGAAAATCATCCGCACGGAAGACCACCCAGCCAATGACCGCGACAAACATCGTGATGATGTTGCCCAGCCAATACGGCATTGGCGTGTAGCCGGGCAGGCGCGAATACCAGCGATGGATCGCCAGCGAACCGCCATGCCACAGCCCCCAGACCACGAAATTCCAGCTCGACCCATGCCACAACCCGCCAATGCCCATCACCAGCATCAGGTTGACATAGGTCCGCGTCGGGCTGATCCGGTTGCCGCCGAGGTTGATGTAGAGATAATCCATCAAAAAGCGGCTGAGCGTCATGTGCCAGCGGCGCCAGAATTCCTGGATCGATCCCGAGAGATAGGGGTTGTTGAAGTTTGGCGGAAAATGGAAGCCGATCATCCGCGCCAGGCCAATGGCCATCATCGAATAGCCGCCGAAATCGAAATACAGCTGCAAGGTGTAGCTGATCGCACCGATCCAGCTATCGGCAAGGCTCGGATCGTGCAGCTTGAAGGTGACGGCGACCAGCGGCGAGAGCGTGTCGGCAAGGGCGGTTTTCATCGCGAAGCCGACCATGAAGATCGCCGAGCCGGTGCCGAATTGCTGCAGCGAATGGTGGCGCTTCTTCATCTCCTCGGCCACTTCGGCATAGCGCACGATGGGGCCTGCGATCAGCTGGGCGAAGATCGCCTTATAGGCGGCATAGTTCAGATAAGACCGGCTGACCGGCACCGTGCCGCTGCGGATGTCGAGCAGATAGGAGACCGATTGCAGGATGTAGAACGACAGACCGATCGGCAGGATGATGTTGTCCCACGCCATCGGATGGAAGCCGAAGGCGGTCTTGACCGCATTGACGTTGCCGACGACGAAATTGGCGTATTTGAAATAGCCCAGCGCGCTGAGATTGCCGATGATGCCGAACAGCATCCATTGCCGCTCCCGCACTGTGTTGCGCCCTGCGCGTTCCATCAGCCGGGCGACGAAATAGGTGAAGGTGGTCATCGTGACCAGCAAGCCGAGGAAATCCACCCGCCACCAGGCGTAGAAGCCCCAGCTAAATGCCAGGATGGCGTAGTTGCGATATTTTTCCGGGGTTAAAAAGTAACCGCAGAAAAATATGGGCAGGAAAAGGAACAGGAACTCGAAGGACGCAAAAATCATGTCCGAAACGCCGCTTCCTGGTGGGTGGCAGTGAAGCTGCAACAGGCAGCTTGCCCCCTTTATGCATCATTCCGCAGCATGCCAACAGTCAGCATCTTTTTGTCGTAAACGGTAAAAAACCCACACAACCAGGGTTTGGCTGCGTATCACGGGGTGTTGATATGTTCGTTTCGGCAATCAGATCGCGGTAAGCCCGCTCAAGGTTGCCAGAATACCGAGCCCGATCAGCACCAGGGCGGAGGTGATCTCAATGCCGCGCAGCACAAAATCCGGCAGGCTGCGGCGCAGCGCGCTGACAAGGCCGACGAGAATCAGCCACCATAATGTCGAGCCAAGAAACACGCCGCCCACCAGCACCGCGCCACCGCTTACCCCGCCTTCCGGGCCTGAGAGGGCGGCGATGACGGCGAGGAAGGAGAGGATGGTTGCCGGATTGGCCAAGGTAAGGGCGAAGGTGGAGCTATAGGCGGCCAGCACGCCGCGCGCCGTCGCCTCTGCCGCGTGGGTCTGCCGGTGCCGCCATGCTGTCCGCAATCCGGACAGGCCCAGCCAAGACAGCAATACGCCCCCCGCCACGCGCAACAGATGCGTGTTGGCGAGCAGCAAGGTGGTGGTCGCCCCCAATCCGAAGGCTGCCACCAACCCATAGACCGCATCGGCAGTGGCCGCGCCCAGGCCGGTCGCCAGCCCCATCATCGCGCCGTCGCGCAGGGAGCGGCGGATGCAGAGCAGGCCGATCGGGCCGACGGGGGCCGCAATGGCAAAGCCGATGCCGATGCCGCGAAGAAGGGGGGAGAGAGGCATGAGGGAAAGATTACCAGCCTGCGTGCGTGCCGCCACAGCAATTGAGGACTGCCACATGGTCGGTGCCCGGTTGCGGCCGGGAGGGGCCACGGCCGCCACCCACGCCGATCAGCGGTTGAGCCAGCGCCGCGCCCAGGTGATCATTCCGCGCGGCGACCATAACGGCGCAAGGTCGATCCAGCTGAGATCGGTCCGCGCGTTGGATAGGCTGGATTTGTAACGATCCTCGCCCGCCAGGAAATCATACACCGCCGCGCCCTCGGCCCGGTACATTTCGATGGCAAGATGATGCGTTGTCAGCCCCGGCTTGCGTGCGGAGGAGGCTTGCGGATAGGCGAAGCCGCTTTGATAGGTCAGCACGCGATGTCCGTAGCGGAAATTATAGAGATAGCCCACCGCCGACTCACCGGCACGCACACACAGCAGATCCGTCTCACCACGTAAAAATCCACGGCTGATCAGTTCGCGATGAAAGTGGAGGAACGCCGGATTGGCGAAAGCGCCGGGTTTGCCGCGTGCAGTCCAGGTGATTTGATGCAGCACGCCGAGGGCGTCGAACATCGCCAATGCCTGCGCCTCGCTGCCCGCGCGTTCCACCCGCAATGCGCCGTCTTGCGCGTAATGCCGATTCGATCGACGGATTTGGGCGCGGGTATTGGCGGACAGGCTGGCGAGATAGTCCCCCGTGACGGCGGCGAAGGCGATGCACGGCGCTGATTCCGACAGCCCCACCCGCCACGCGGCACCGCTTTGTTGGGCGGCGGTCAGGTGGGCAGCGTCCACGCCGGAGAGAATAACGCGATCCACCCCGGTCACGCCAAGCAGCCAGTGCAGCGCCGGGGCGAGCGATGCCTCCCGACCGCGCGCCAGCAGCAGGCCGTTATGCTCGACATAAATCGCGTCGATCTGCCGCTGCCCGGTCTCGTTCAGCCGCAGCGTGCGCCGGGCCAGCGTGGTGGGGTGGCGGTTGAACAAGCCCAGCACCGCATCTTGCCCGTCGATCTGCACCGCGAGCAGCACCGGGTCTGGAAACCGGGTGGCAACGCGGCAGCCAACCCAGGTCCAGCTTTGGAAAAACGATGCCTCCGCCCGCGCCTCAAGCGCCCGCCATCGCAGGCCGAGGGCGGCGAAGTCTTGAACGGGTTCGAGGGTGTAGACCGGGGAGATAATGCGTTCCTTTGCGGGCCCAGCGACAATATCATCGGCATCGCATCAAATTACCCGTGTTGCCAAGGGCTTGCAGAAAGTTTGACAAAGCGGTCTTCATGGCAATGCCGCAGCACCGCAATTTTGGGGCTGGCTCTGTGGGCAAAAGGAGCGGTGCGCGTTGATATATAAGGCCCTGGTTAATCTGCTGTTACCGCCGATCGGGCTTCTGCTGCCGCTCATTCTCGGATGCCTGCTGCTGTCCCGACGGCCCCGGCTCGGCCGCTGCTTGCTGATCTTTGGAACGTGCGGCCTTGTGGTCAGCGCTATGCAGGCTGTACCGGATGCGCTGGAGACAGCGTTGCAGAAAGGCTACGAATTGCGCTCCATCAGGCCGGACGATGTCGATCCGCCCAAGGCGATTGTCATTCTCGGCGGCACATTTCGCGACGGTCTGCCCGATGGCGGCATCATCAACGGCAGTGAGTTGGGCGGGCTGTCCATCGACCGGGCGCGGGCAGGGGCGATTTTGCACACACAGACCGGTCTGCCGATCTTGATCAGCGGCGGCTCACGGTCCACCGGGGTGAGCGTGGGGCTGATGATGCGGCGATTTATGGAAAATGAGCTGCACATTGCGCCACGCTGGATGGAAACCGAGTCAGCAACCACCTGGAGCAATGCCGCCAACTCCGCCACCATTCTGAAAGGCGCGGGGATCGATACGGTATATGTGGTCACCGATTCCTGGCACATGCGCCGCGCCGTGATCGCCTTCCGCCATGCCGGGCTGACGGCGTGGCCGGCGCCGGTGATCCGCACATTGCCGCCGGACGGAAATGTTGCACATTACGTCCCGAAGGTGGGGGCATGGCTGAACACTTATTATGCGGTTCATGAGTGGGTGGGGTGTCTGTTCTATGCGCTGCGGGACTGAATTCAGCTGGATCGACGACCTTGCCGCCCTGCCGGATGACGCACGGGCATTGTTCGCCGATCCGCGCATCGGCCCCGGCGTGACGGCGATCACCGATTGCCACGCTTGGTATCGATTGCTGATCGGCAGTGCCCGACCGGAGGGCATGACGCCACGTTTTGCCCTTGGTCGCATCGACGGCCGCGCAGTGGCCTTGCTGCCGCTTTGGCGTGGGGCAGGGCGTGCGTTGCAGAGCCTCGGCTCCCCCTATACCTGTCTGTATCGCCCCTTGCTCGCGGCCGGGCTGAGCGTCGCCACGCTGGAGGCGCTGGGGTGCGCTTTGGCCGGGCTGCTGCGTCCGATGACGGCTTTGCGCTTGGAAGCCTTGGATGCCGATTGGCCGCCATTGGCGCCATTCCTGTGCGGCATGGGGCGGGGAGGGCTGGTTGCACTGCATTTCGCGCATTTCGGCGCATGGCATGGCGCGATTCCCTCGGGTGGCTGGCCGGCTTATCTCGCCACCCGCTCCGGTCAATTGCGCGCAACCATCCGCCGCCGCACCGCGCGCCTGCTGCGTGAGCCGGAATTCCGGTTTGAGATGGTCGCAGGCGGGTCGGGGCTGGAGGACGGCATTGCCGCATTCGAGGCGGTCTACGGTCAAAGCTGGAAGAATGCCGAGCCTTACCCGGATTTCAACGCGGATTGGATGCGCGCGGCGGCGGGGCTTGGTCTGCTGCGCCTGGCCATTCTGTGGCGGGCGGAAATGCCGGTGGCGGTGCAATATTGGGTGATCGCCGACGGCACCGCCCAGGTGCTCAAACTCGCCCATGTCGCGGCCTTCGACGCCTATTCCCCGGGCACCGTGCTGACCGCCTGGGCAATCCGGCAGATGATCGACCAGGACGGCATCACGGCGCTGGATTTTGGGCGCGGCGATGATCCCTATAAGCGGCTGTGGGTGGAGCAGCGCGCACAGCGCATCGGAATTGTTCTCGCCAACCCCAGGACAATCAACGGATTGATCATCATTCTGCGCCATGCTGTGGGCGGATTGCGCAGGCGAATTCGCGGTTTGCAGCCTGCTGGGGACGCATCGCCTGGCTCAGATCGAACGTTTTCGGTTCAATATGAGCCGGCGTTGCTCTAGACCGGGGGCGCTGAAGGAGAGTGGGTTTTGGGCATTTTCACCATCACGGGCGGTGCCGGTTTCATCGGCTCGCATCTGGCCGATGCGTTGTTGGCGGCCGGACAGCGTGTGCGGGTGCTGGATGATTTCTCCACCGGCAAGCGCGAGAATATCGACACGCGGTGTGAGGTGATCGAAGCCGATGTGCGCGACCGGGATGCGCTGTTGCGGGCGATCGCCGGCGTCTCCGGCGTGTTCCATCTGGCCGCGATTGCCTCTGTCGAGCGTACCAACCGCGAATGGTTGTTCACCCACAGCGTCAATCAAAGCGGCAGCATCGCGGTGTTCGATGTGGCGCGCGAATTGGGCGGCCTGCCGGTGGTCTACGCCTCCTCTGCTGCCGTCTATGGCGATATTGGCGGGACCGTGGCGCGCGAAAGCCTGCCGACCCAACCGCTGACCGCCTATGGCGTGGATAAATTGGGCAGCGAGATGCACGCGCGCGTGGGCTGGGCGCTGCATCAGGTGCCGAGCGTGGGATTGCGCTTCTTCAACGTCTATGGCCCGCGTCAAGACCCGGCCTCGCCCTATAGCGGCGTGATCTCCATCTTCGCCCGATTGGCGCGGGACGGTCAGACGCTGACGGTGCATGGCGATGGCGGGCAGACGCGCGATTTCGTCTATGTCGCCGATGTGGTGGCGCATCTGCGCGCCGCGATGGGCTATCTGTGGCGCGAAGGCGGGGCGAGCGTGTTCAATGTCTGCACCGGCCACAGCGTGACGGTGCTTGAGCTTGCCCGCACTGCGCTTGCCGCGTCCGGCCGCACGGACGCGGCCATCCAGCATGGCCCGGCGCGTCCGGGCGACATCCGGCTGTCGCAGGGCGATCCGTCAAGCGCCCAGGCCAAGCTCGGTGTCTCGGCGTTGGTCACGCTTGTCGACGGTCTGCGGGAGACGTTGACGTGTGAGCCGGCTGCGGCTTGCCGCACCCCCGTTTGAGGCATACCCTTCGGCACGAGTAACAATTGGATTGAACAATGACGGCGGCTTTCGATCGCGTGATGCATCAGTTGTACGGCGAAAACATCTGGGACAATTTCATTCCGTCCCCAGGCGATGACGGCGTGCAGGGCTGGAATGGATTGCACGATGTTTTCAAGAAGGTGTTTTCCTACGATGCGGAGAACATCATCATCGATGTCGGTGTGTGGAAGGGGCAGTCTACCATCTCGCTGGCGCAAAACCTGAAGGATCGCGGTCTGAACGGTGTGGTGATTGCCGTTGATACGTTCCTCGGCTCGCCCGAGCATTGGAACCGCGAGCATAATTTCTTCCAGCGCATTCATGGCATGCCGGATCTGTATCGGACCTTCATGTCCAACGTCTTCCGGGCGGGGCTGACGGATTACATCGTCCCGCTGGCTCAAACTTCCACCACGGCGGCGGCGGTGTTGAAAAGCCGGGGGATAAGGGCTGGCATCGTGCATATCGACGCCGCCCATGAATATCGCGAAGTTCTCAACGATATGAACGATTACTGGCCCATCGTTGAGCAGGACGGCTTTCTGATCGGTGACGATTACGACCCGTCCTGGCCGGGCGTGGTCAAGGCCGCCGACGAATTCGCCCTCCGTCACCGGCTGCCGCTGGTGTTGGAGCACCCGAAATACATATTCCAGAAGTGACGCTCCCGCCCGAAGGTGGGAGCGGCCCTTGTCAATACCGCTTATATGGCAGGAACTTGCCGCTCAGCGTCATCTTCACCCGATCGCCCTTCTGATCCGGTTGGCGCTCAAGCTGCATGTCGAAATCGATGGCGGACATGATGCCGTCGCCGAATTCCTCTTGGATCATCTCCTTCCACGTCGTGCCATAGACCGAGATCAGCTCGTAGAAGCGATAGATCAGCGGATCGGTCGGCACCGCGGTTGGCAGCGAGCCGCGATAGGGGATGGCGGCGAGGATGTCGGCCTCGTCCTCGCTCAGGCCCAGCAAAGCCGCAGCCTTGGCCGCCGTCTCGGGCAGCATCGACATCTGACCGAGGCAGGCCGCACAGGTCCAGACCGGGGAATAGCCGAGTTGGCCCGCGATGTCGGCCCAGTTGAGCCCTTTGGCCTTCTTCAGCTTGAGGATTTTCTGGCCGAGTTCGGTTTTGGCGTCGTTCATGGCGAGATGATCTCCAGGGAGTGCGGGGTGTCGAAGGTGGAAATGGCGGGCACGTTGCGCCCGGTCCAGCCATCCGGGCGGGTGCCGGCGAGCAGGCGGGAGCGTGTGACCAGGAAATCGACGATGTGGTTGCGCAGCGCGTAATAGCCAGGCTGGCGGTGCAGATTGGCGCGGTCACGCGGGCGGGGCAGGGGGTTGATGATGATCTCCGCCAGCCTTGCCTCCGGCCCGTTGGTCATCAGCAGGATGCGATCGGCGAGCAAAATCGCCTCATCGACATCATGGGTGATCATGAACGCCGTCTGCCGCCCGCCGCCGACGAGGCTGACCACTTCATCTTGCAGCGTGCCTCGGGTGAGGGCGTCCAGGGCTGAGAATGGTTCATCCATCAGCAGCATCGCAGGCTTGAGCGACAGCGCACGGGCGATGCCGACGCGCTGCTTCATGCCGCCCGACAATTCGCGCGGCTTCTGCAAGGCGGCGTCCTTGAGGCCGACGAGTTCGAGGGCTGCCTGCGCGCGGTCGTCGATCTCGGCCTTGCTCCAGCTCGGATGCCGTGAGCGCAAGGCGAAACCGACATTCTCGCGCGCCGTCAGCCAGGGATAGAGCGCATGCGACTGGAAGATCACCGCGCGGTCGAGCGACGGGCCGGTGATCTCGCGGCCATCCATCACCAACGCCCCCTCATCGGGCGATTCCAGCCCGGCGAGGATGTTCAAAATGGTGGTCTTGCCGCATCCCGAATGCCCGATCAGGCAGACGAACTCGCCGCGCTCCACGCCGAACCACAGATCGCGGAACACCGTGCGGCTGCCATAATGCCGGGCGATGCCCTCGATGGAGAGATAGGGATGCATCCGGTTCACTCCCTCCATGTGACAGCACTCGCAGCGAGGCCGAGCAGGCGATCCAGCGCCATGCCGACCAAGCCGATCAGCAGAATGCCGAGCATGATGTCTGCCAATGAGAGGTTGTTCCACTGGTTCCAGACGAAATAACCGATCCCGGTGCCACCGACGAGCATTTCAGCGGCCACGATCACCAGCCAGGCGATGCCGATGGAAATGCGCATGCCGGTGAAGATGGTGGGGGCTGCCGCCGGCAGGATCACATGAATTGCTCGCCGCCACGCGCTTACCTCCAGCGTGCGCGCCACGTTCAGCCATTCGCGCCGCACGCCGGCGACACCAAAGGCGGTGTTCATCAGCATCGGCCAGATGGCGCAGATGAAGATGACGAAAATCGCTGAGATGTTGCTGTCCTTGATGGTGTAGAGCGCAAGCGGCATCCAGGCGAGCGGCGAGACCGGCTTGAGCACCTGAATGAACGGGTTCAGCGCGGCCCCGGCCAAGGGCGACATGCCGATCAGAAATCCTGCCGGGATCGCCACAATCGCTGCCAGCCCGAAGCCCAACAGCACACGCAGCAGCGAATAGCCGAGCTGAATGCCAAGCCCCTTGTCGTTCGGCCCGTGATCATAGAACGGATGCCGCACTGCCTCCCACAGCTTCACCGCCACATCCCATGGCGTGGGAATGGCGGATTTGCCGGTATTGGCCGCCGCCCCCATCAGCTTGGCATATTCCGGGTCCATCCCCGCGGTGGGGGAGGTGTCGTGCACCGCCAACTGCCAGGCAGCCAGGAACAGCACCAGAATCACCGCCGACAGGATAGGCGCTGCCCAATTTGGGTGCCGTCCTTGCATCATCTCAGCTCCGCCGGATCGGGAAGCTGGCGAGATATTCCGCCGGCTTGGAGGGATCGAACGTCTTGCCCATCACCACGAATGTCTTGCTGTTCGATGCGGGTGCGACGAGCCCGAGCCCTTCCATCTGCGTGCGGGCATCGGTGGCCAGCAGCACCGATTTGGCGACCGCCGCATAATCAACCTCGCCTTTCAACTGCCCCCAACGCTGCATTTGCGTCAGAATCCACACGCCGAAGCTCTCCCACGGGAACGGATCGAAGCCCGCGCGCAGCTTCTGCTGGATCACATTGCCCAGCCCATCGGCGAACACGCCCGTCAATGCCTGCTCCACCACAATCGGTGGCTGATTGAGATAGTTGGCGGGCGCTATGGCGTCGGCGATTTCCTTGCGGTTCTCGGCCTTGTTGGCATAGCCGGTGGCATCGATGATCGCGCGCGACAAGGCGAGGAAGGTGTTCGGGTTCTCGGCAATGAACGCCTTGGAGGTGCTGAACGAGCAGCACGGATGGCCGTCCCAGATATCGCGCGACAGAATATGGATGAAGCCCAACCCGTCGAACACCGCGCGCTGATTCACCGGGTCCGGCCCGAGGAAGCCGTCAATGTTGCCGGCGCGCAGATTGGCCACCATCTCCGGCGGCGGGATGACGCGGATCTGCACATCGGTGTCCGGATCAAGCCCGGCTTCGGCGAGGTAGTAGCGCAGCAGGTAGTTGTGCATCGAGAAATCGAAGGGCGATCCGAAGCGCAGCCCCTTCCATGTCTTGGGATCGCGCCGGTCCTTCAGGGCGTTGGACAGCACGATGGCCTGACCGTTGATGTTCTCAATCGCCGGAATCTGCCAATCCTGCTGCACCGAGCCCAGGCCGAGCGAGATGGCAAAAGGCATCGGGCTGAGCATGTGGCTGGCGTCGTATTCATGGTTGAGCGACTTGTCGCGCACAACGGCCCAACCGGCGGTTTTGATCACCTCCACATCCAGGCCGTATTTGGCGTAAAAGCCCATCGGTTGCGCCATGATGATCGGGCTGGCGCAGGTGATCGGGATGAAGCCGACTTTCAGCTTCGGCTTCTCCAGCGGACCGGGGGCGTCGGCGGCGAGCGCGGTTGCCATCTCCAGCGGGAAGAACTGCGACAGGGCAGCACCGAGTGTGGCGGCACCGAGCGATTTCAGCAGCGCGCGACGATGCGCCGCCTGTGGGAAGGCGGCACGCAGGACGGCGCTGCGCACCACCTCACCCAGCCGCGCCTCGCCGGAGTTGGAGGAGACAGCATGCGATCCACAGCCGCAGGATTGGCCATGCACAACACTCGGATCGAACATCTCGCACTGGAAGCTCATGATGGTCCCTTGGGTTGGCGTTGGAAGAAGTGCAACTCACACGGCTGGTGCAGCAAATGGCAGGCCATTGGCCCCGGCTCAGGCGGGCAGCGTCAGTCGAATGCCGTCCAGCGCCGCCGAGAGGCGGATCTGACAGCTGAGGCGGGAGGTGGGTTTGAGGGTGAAAATGGTGTCCAGCATCGCCTCCTCGCTGTCCTCAACCGGCGGAAGCAGATCCGCCCAGTTGGGTTCAACCACCATGTGGCAGGTGGCGCAGGCGAGTGAGCCATTGCACTCGCCCGCAATCGGCAAGCCGGCGATCCGGGCGAGTTGCATGATGTTCTCGCCAGCGCGTCCGGTGAGGATGTGTTCGCCGCCATCGCTGTCGATGATGATCGCGTGCAGTTGCATCAATGCTGCCCCAGCATTGCCAATTCCTTGCGGAGATGGCGGATGGACGGTGTGACGATGGCGACGAAATAGCTCTCGCGTATCCGGCGGCTGGCCGACGAGCCCTGCAGATAGCCGCGCGATCCGGCATGCAGCATCGCCGATTGCCCGGCATCGAGTGCCAATTCGCTGATCGCCAGCCGGGCTTCCAGCACCCGCCGCATGTAATCCGGCGCCGTCTCGATCGGGGTGGCGCTCAACGCCGTCACCTCGGCCAGCATCGCCTCGCACGCCTCTTCGTAATAGGACGGCCCACGCGGCAGATATTGGTTGGATTTCGCCTGCGTGTGATTGGCCTCCTGCATCGTGCCGATGCAGCCGCGCACCACGCCCAGCCCCATGCCCGCCTGCAACAGGATCACCCCCGGCAGGATGCGCTTGACCTCATCCGAGACCGGATCGGCGAGCAGCATGGCATCGGCAATGAAGGCTTTCTTGAACAGCACGGAATAGGTGCCGGTGCCCTCAAGTGCGATGAAATGCGCGTTCTGGCGAATTTCCACGCCGGGTTGGCCGCATTGCACCATGGCGAACATCAGATGGCGGGCGTCGGCGGCATCCTGCAACACGGTTGCGAACCAATGTCCGTCGCCGAGATTGGACACCCAAGGCAGCACGCCGGAGACGACATAACCGCCCTCGGCCCGCTGTGCCTTGAGCTTGAAGCCCTCCAAGCCCGCCAATGTTTTCATCGGGTTGGACATCCCGGTGCCCGCCATCACGCTGCCGGTGGCGATGCCGCCTTGCAGTGTCTCGCGCAGGGCGGTGTTGGGCGAATGTTCCAGATACCAGCCCGACGCATCCTGGCACCAGGTGCAGAAGGCGGTGGACATGCATTCCGCCCCCACCTCGGCCATCGCACCGACGGCGGCCGCGATGCTGCGGTTGGGCAGCAGCGTGTGGGCGTCCAGATGGGCGGAGAACGTGCCGGCGCGGCCGAGTTCCGCCATCTGGGCGCGGGGATAGACGCCTTCGCGGTCAATGGCGTCCACATGGGCGGGCAATTCCTGCCGGACCCGCGCCCGCACCGCTGCCAGATACTCGGCCTCGGTCAGAGACGTCGCGACCAGACCGGAGAGCGAGGCGAGCCCGGCCGACATCATGCCATCTCCACGTTGAGGGCGACGGGCTTGGTGTAGGTGTTGGCCACTGGCGACCACATCTTGGCGTGGGCGATCAGCGCATCCAGGTCTTCACGCGGCGCGTCGGCCTGCAGATCGACGGAAATCCGCACCGCATCGAAGCCAACCGGCTTGGGCGAGACGTCGCCGGTGCCCCAGACGGCGGTGATGTTGATGTCAGCTTCAAGCGAGAGTTCGAGCTTGTAGATGGTGATCCCGCGTGCAACCGCGTTGGCGTGAATGCCAACGGCCAGGCAGGAGCCCAGGGCCGCCAGCATCGCCTCAGACGGATTCGGCGCGGTGTCGTCACCCAGCAACGCAGGCGGCTCATCGACGATATAAGGCGGCAGGTTGCGCACCATGTTCAGATGGCGGAAGCGGCCCTCGGCAATGGTCTTGCATTTCAGCGTCTTGATCGCCTGCGGGTTGGCGCGGCCATTGGCGATCAGTTGATCCAGGCCAGCCTTGTCGATGGGGGCGAGGCAGCCGGTGATGGCGGTGGCGGGTTTGGGGTGCGTCGTGGCGTCAGACATCTGCGTCTCCTGTTGCGGCACCCATCGCCCACGGCGAACAGACGCCTCGGTTTGACGAACTGTCCGGTGGTTGCAGGTGCATGGCACACAACAAAACAGACCGTTCTGTCTTATGTCGGGAGACTATCCAAAACCCGTGCCACAGCTGGCCGGCCTCGGATTTGCGCAGCGCATCGGCACCATTGACGCGGTTGGGGCGGCCAATGCGATATTGCGGGTGCCAGACAGACCGGTCAGGTTAGACAATGGTCGGAAAATATGCGTACAAAACCGGCAAATTGATCGAATTCATGCAGGAAATGCCAATCGTTGGGAAGTTTGGAGGGGCGTGATGGAATTTTCGCACGAAAATGAGGCATGTGTGCTGGGCGCAGGCTTCCGTGCGCTGTCTCCCGCCAGTGCGGACGGCACCGTATCCGAGCGTCCGGCGGGTGAACGCATTCTGGCGGCGGCCCGCGAGCTGTTTTGTCGTGACGGCATCCACGCCACCGGGATTGACCGCATCCTCGCCGCCGCCGGGGCCTCGAAGATGGCGCTCTATGCCCGCTTCGGCTCCAAAGACGCGCTGGTGCAGGAGGTGCTGCTGCGCGAGGGGGCCGCTTGGCGCGAGGCATTCTTTGCCGAGCTGGCGCAAGCCGGGCCGGACCCGATGACGCAACTTCTGGCGGTTGTGCCGGCGCTGGGGGCCTGGTTCGACAGTGGCCGCTTCTATGGCTGCTCCTTCATGAACGCCGCCGCCGAGCATTCGAAGGGCGAGCCGCATTTGCGCGCGCTGGCGGTGGAGCATCACCGCCTGATCCGTGAACGGCTGACCGCGATTGCACAGGCGGCCGGTGTGCCGGCACCGGCGAAGGTGGCGCGGCAGATCATGCTGCTGCTGGACGGTGTGATCGCCTCATTGATGGTCGCCGGCGATCCGAGTGTGCTGGAGGTGGCAGGCGACAATTTGCGCGGGATCGTGGGGCGGGGATGACGGCCGCGCGCAATGGTTGGGGGGCGGGCGATGAATCGATTGCTGTGCATTTTTGGCGCTGTGCTGCTCGGCTTGTGCGGACACGCCGCCCGGTCCGCCGAAATTTGGCTGGCAGGCGTCGATCCCTTTGTTCGCGCTGTCACGCAGCCGGGCACACCGAGCGATTATCAATCCCTCTTCAGCCCAAAGGCCGCATGGTCTCGGGCGGCGGCGCAGGTGGCGGTGTTCAAAACCTCCACCCAATGGCTGCTCAACGCGCCGGATGCGGACCTGCGGGAGATGTTCAACGATCTGCGTGCGCGCCACATCGCCCTCGCGTTTGAAGGCTTGATGATCCCGCATCTGCAGGCGTGCGGGCAGGGGGTGGAAGGCTATTCCGGCCCTGGCGAGATTGCCCGCGTGGCCGAGCGTGTGCGCACCCTTGGCGGTCGGATCGACGCGGTCGCGATGGATGAGCCGCTCTGGTATGGCCACCACTACCTGGGGCCGCAGCATTGCGCGGCCAGCATTGAGGCGGTGGCGCGGTCCCTGGCGCAGAACGTCGCCGTTTTGCGTGCCGCCTTCCCCAATATTCGGATTGGCGACATTGAACCGCTCGATCCGCTTGCCCCGCAGGCCTGGGCCGATGAGGTGATCCACTTCGCCGATGCCTTCCGCGCCGCCACTGGCCGGCCATTGGATTTCGTCCATCTCGACATCCCCTGGCAAAGCCCCTGGCAGTCTGCGCTGGCACGCCTGCAACAGCGCCTGCATGCGGCGCATCTGCCTATCGGCATCATCTATAACGGCGATGAAAGCGATCAGACCGACCTTGCCTGGACGCAGCACGCCAGCGCACGCGCCGTGCAGGTGGAGGATGGCTCCTCTGCGCTGCCGGATCAGGCCATCCTGCAAAGCTGGATGCGGCACCCCTCGCGGATGCTGCCCGAAGATCAGCCGGGGACAATGACCAATCTCCTCCTCGATTACGCCCGCACCCGCATCTGGAGGCGTCCGGTTGGACCCGCCCGGATCGCCCTTATCGACGAACACGGGCAGCCGGTTGTGGGCGCGCATGTGCAGGCGGCGCGGGTGGACGTCGCACGCCTCACCGCGCGGCATGTCAACGGCATCATCCCGCCGAACGCGGCCAGCGTGCTGTTGGCCTTGCGGTTGAATGTGGAATGCGACTGCGCGGGCAGCGGTGCGGTGCGGCTGGGCGAGGTGCATTTGTCCAGTGGCGGTCGCGAGACAGTGTTGCGCTTCACAGATCTCCCGATCGGTGCGGATGGAGTGCAAAGCTTTCACGCGGTTACGGGGCGTTCCGAGATGCACAACAGCGCCAATGTGCCGGTTGTCCCTGGCGTGCCCTATGCGCTCGACATGCGCATGGCGGCCGATGGAACGGTCGGGCAGGCGGGCTATCTGGCGCTGATCTCTCTCGGCGCTGACGGGAGGGAGGTCAGTCGAACGCGATTTCCACTCACGCCGAGCCTGACTGACCCAATCGACCTCACGACCGACGCCTCCGGGGCGGTGGATTTTCTGGCGCTGGGGCATGGGAATGTGCGGTTCAGTTTTGCCGGAGCGCCAGATCGGCGGCCATTATGGGGATATTTTGATATTCAATAAATAACAATATTTAATGAGTTTATTTCAATGAATTGATATTATCAGATCGTGTGACGGGCAGATTCATCGTCAACAATTCAAACGGTGCCAATAATCGTAAAATTTTTCGAAAATGCCACGTCCTCTCGCTTGCCGCTCTCCGGCGCGGCTGTCATGTTGCCGCGCGATGTGTGTGAGTGTGTGAGGCTTTGATGCGAATTTTGGTCACGGGCGGCTGCGGCTTCATTGGCTCGGCTGTTGTGCGTCGGCTGATCCGGGCGACGGGTCATAGCGTGATCAATGTCGATAAAATGACTTACGCCGCCTCGGAAGACGCGCTGGAAGAAGCCCGCACGCATCCGCGCCACATGTTGGTCCGTGCCGATATCGCCGATCATCAGGCGATGCGCGAGATTTTCGCCAGCCAGCGGCCGGATGCGGTGATGCATCTGGCGGCTGAGACGCATGTCGATCGCTCCATCGATGGCCCCGGCCCGTTCATTCATTCCAACGTCGTCGGCACCTACACGCTGCTCGATGTGGCGCTGTCCTATTGGAGGGGGCTGGAGGCTGCGGCCAAAGCGGCGTTCCGGTTCCACCACATCTCCACCGATGAAGTCTTCGGCGCCCTCGGCCCGGAGGATGCGCCGTTCAACGAACACACCGCCTATGACCCGCGCAGCCCGTATTCGGCCTCCAAGGCGGCATCCGACCATCTGGTGCGGGCGTGGCATCACACCTACGGCCTGCCGACCATCGTCTCGAACACGGTGAACAATTACGGCGTGTGGCATTTCCCGGAAAAGCTGATCCCGCTGGTGCTGCTCAACGCGCTGGAGGGCCGGGACCTGCCGGTCTATGGCGACGGCTCCAACATGCGCGACTGGCTGTTCGTCGATGACCACGCCGAAGCCTTGGTGGCGGTGATCGAGCGCGGGCAGGTCGGGCAGACCTATTGCATCGGTGCGCGCCAACCGCGCAGCAATCTGCAGGTGGTGCACGCGATCTGCGCCGCACTGGATGCCCGACTGCCCGATCCGGCAGGCCCACGCAGCCGGCTGATCCGCTTCGTCACCGACCGCCCCGGCCATGATTTCCGCTATGAGATCGACCCCAGCCACGCCGAACAGGCGCTGGGCTGGAAAGCCGCGCATGATTTCGAGGCGGGTTTGGGCAAGACCATCGATTTCTACCTCAGCCATCGCGATTGGTGGCAGCCGATCCGGCAGGCGCGCTATGGCGGCCAGCGCCTGGGAACCGCCACGGGAGCCGCCGCATGAAGGGCATTCTGCTCGCCGGCGGCTCCGGCACACGCCTGCACCCGATGACGCTGGCGGCGAGCAAGCAGCTGCTGCCGGTGTATGACAAGCCGATGGTGTATTATCCGCTCTCGGTGCTGATGCTGGCGGGCATTCGCGACATTCTGGTGATCTCGACGCCGGCCGATCTGCCGCAATTCCAGCGTTTGCTTGGCGATGGCGCGCGGTTGGGGGTGAAGTTCACCTATGCCGAACAGCCCTCGCCCGACGGCTTGGCGCAAGCCTTCCACATTGGCCGCGACTGGCTGGGCGGCGAGGCCTGCGCGTTGGCACTGGGCGATAACATGATCTTCGGTGATCATCTTTCAACGCAATTGCAGGACGCCGCCAAGCGAGAGTCCGGCGCCACAGTGTTCGCCTATCGCGTCGCCGACCCAGAGCGCTACGGCGTGGTGTCGATGGATGCTTCCGGGCGAGCGTTGGAGATCGAGGAGAAGCCGAGCGCGCCGAAGTCGAATTGGGCGGTGATCGGTCTGTATTTCTACGATGCCCGGGTGACGGAGCTGGCCGCGTGCGTGCAGCCCTCCGCGCGGGGGGAGTTGGAGATCACCGACCTCAACCGGCTGTATATGGAGGCGGGCGATCTGCATGTGCAAAAGCTCGGCCGAGGCTGCGCCTGGCTTGATGCGGGCACGCCGGACAGCCTGATGCAGGCGGGCAGTTTTGTGCAGACCATCCAGCAGCGCCAGGGCATGCTGGTGGGCTGCCCGGAGGAGGTCGCGTTCCGGATGGGCTATATCGACGCCGAGCAATTGCGCGCCGAGGCGGCCAAATTGGGCAAGACCGAGCTGGGCCGCACGCTGACCCTGATTGCCAATGGAGCACGCTGATGCAGGTTGAACGAATGGCGATCCCGGACGTTCTGCGCGTCACCCCGCCGCGCTTTGCCGACAGCCGCGGGCATTTCAGCGAGGCGTATTCGGCGGCGAAATTTGCCGAGATCGGCATCCCCGATCTGTTCATCCAGGACAATCAAAGCCGCTCGCACAAGAACGTGGTGCGCGGCCTGCATTGCCAGGTGGCGCCTGCGATACAGGGCAAGCTGGTGCGGGTGCTGAGCGGGTCGATCTGGGATGTGGCGGTTGATATCCGCCCTGGTTCATCGACATATGGCCAGCACGTGGCGACGATACTCTCGGCGGAGAACGGCGCGCAATTCTGGGTGCCGGGCGGATTTCTGCACGGCTTTGTGGCGTTGGAAGACGGCACGGAGGTGCTCTATAAGGTGACGGCGCCATACCTGCGGGAAGCCGAGCGCGGCGTTCGCTGGGATGACCCAGCCTTGGCGCTGCCATGGCCGG
Source organism: Acetobacteraceae bacterium (assembly GCA_031291725.1). Taxonomy (GTDB): domain Bacteria; phylum Pseudomonadota; class Alphaproteobacteria; order Acetobacterales; family Acetobacteraceae; genus CAIQQQ01. The sequence continues at coordinate 34,087 of JARLIM010000027.1, read as the reverse complement.
TTGATCCGCTGCAGGCGATTGTCTCGGATAAAGACCGGGTGATGCCAAGTCTGGCGGAGTGTGCGGGGTTGTTCGGATGAGTGTGCTGGTTCTTGGCGGTAGATTGCACGGACGAGGCGTTTCAGCTGCGCCTCTGAAACCTTGCCTCACCGGCGCCAATCAGGACATCCAAGCCGCTTCATCCGGCGGCGTCACGCATGTATCCGGGTCAAATCCCATGGTTGATAGAACCGTCTAGCTTTCAGCCTTCTGCAACCTGTCGGGCCAATCGTAAGCAGTTCACCCTATAGAGCTTATTGGTTCAAATTTAGGGTATGCAGAAACAAAACGCTCGGCCATAACATGTATAACAACATCTGGCTTTTCAATGTTAATGAAATTGTCGATGACGGCGCCATTGTGCCAAATAAAAACACAGCGAGAAAAATGCTGTGCAATTAACTCATGGCAAAACTCTAGCGTTGAGTCTCTGAATATAACCGCCTTCGGTAGTGATGTATCGATATTTTCATAAACAATTACGTCCCGTTCGATTGAAGGAAATTGTTCATTAAAGTTGTTTTGTATTTGCGTAGATGAGTTACTGTGAATTTTTAGTGTATATTTTATTGTTGTTTCAAATGTGTTTTCTGGAAGAAGGAATCCCCAAGTATTTTCCAATAGTTTTTTTTGAACATCTCCTAGTTGTGAATATAAGTCACCGTCATACCCGGCGAGCGAAGGCTCGAGATATTTGATATCTATGGGCGGCGTTAATATCAAATTTCTAGAAAATAGTAATTCGGCAATGTATCGGTAAACAAAATAACTACCAAGCCAGCTTGTGTGGCTGTCGCCTCTGAAATATATAAAACCATAAGATTTTGCATCTTTTAGAAAATTCTCCATGTAATATACGTTATTTCGAAAAAGTTCAGACATTATTTTTGCTGGACGCATTTGATTTTCCGCATCGCCTTGAATGGCTGACGGTAGATATTCACTATATATAACTGATTTTTCTGGTACTATAAATTTAATATAAGGCACACCTTGAGAGCTTATTGCGGAAATTCTATCTAGAATAATACTTTCAGATCGGTTTTTATCTGCTGCATTCCATTTTAATTTACCAAATTGATATTCAAAAAAATCATTTGTATCATTTGTTAAAAATATCCAGCCATATTCACCCAATATAGCCTTGCCAATATGAGTAGAAAAATTTTGACTTCCGGATAAAAAATTGGATATGTTGGTAATTTTTTCTCGTTTCGAGAAAGAAAATGGTCCATTTGACATGTAAACTCCTCCTATTTTTAAGGCGTTTTTTCCTAAACGGCCTGCAAAATTTTTAAATCGCGCTTACAATTTATGGGATTTTGAAAAAATTATTTATTTCATACGCTCCCCTTTTGCGTTTACATCAGAGATGTGCGGAGATGTGGTGCCCATCCTCTCTGTCCAATTGATATTCTCACCGAATGAGGTGTTTCGAAACAACTTTATGTGAGTGTTTGGTGGGGTGGGCCACTGTTGGCGGTCGGATTAGGTATGCATTTTCAATCTGGCAGGTGAAATGATTGATTGTGCCGCTCATTTTTTACCTTCCAAAAGACAGGCTGTATCAGAAAATAATACGTGATTTAAATGGGTTATCCAGTTTTCGCGGTGTCACCTAAGACTGAATGCCGTAAACGACAAACCCAGATCCCTCAAGTTGCCTCCCAGGGGCGGCCTGGAGAATAAAGCAAAATAATATTTATAATAAACAAATAGTATACAATACACTAAATAAAAATTTTTAAATAAAAATTACAATACACTATAAATAAATGTAGTTTCGTTATTCTTGTGAATTTTTTTTTAAAAAATCAAATCGCCATTTGTTGGGTGTCTTGTTTCATAAATATAATATTTATGAAATTCGGCTATGCCTTGGCAAATGTGAGGGGGGGGGATATACAAAAGCTTACCGGGGCCCTGGATGATTGTGTCGGGGCTTGGGGCAATACTGAGGAGTGTATCCGGTGCAATTCAGCCATCTAAAGCTTTTGGTGCGCGAAGAGACTGATTCGGATGGTGGCAAGAGAGTGTCTGTTCCGGTTGAACTGTTCAATCAGATGTTGGCATCTGCTCTGCAGGCAAAAAATATTTTTGACGAGAGTTTTTACTTAGCAATTAATACAGATATTCGTGATGCTATCAGAAATGACATCATCAAGAGTGCTGCTGACCATTATTACACGACTGGATATTTTGAGGGGCGCTTGCCGCGTAAGTTGGTCGTCGATGAAAAGTTTTACCTTGCGGAAAATCCTGATGTTGTGGATGCGATCCGCAAGGGCGTTATCAAAAACGCTCAAGAGCACTTTGAGTATGCGGGCTTTCGTGAGGGGCGGTTGCCTCACAAAGGTTTCTCCTTGTTCTAAGCGGTATTTGCTGACGGCTCCTGTGCCTCACTGCTAGATTTCGTCTCACATGAGGCAGCATGTGGCTGTGCCAATTGGCATTGCGGAAGTGGGCTAGGTGATGAATTTGAATGCCGACGATGTGGAGTTGATGAGGACGGAATTCGATAGCGATTTCTATGCTGATGAATATCCGGACCTCGTCGGCACTCCGTTAGATTTGCTCGAACATTTTTGTCAGTTGGGCTGGTTTGAAGGGCGGAACCCAAATCCGTATTTCGACACCACGAGCTATGTTTTGTTACATTCCGACGTGGCGGCAGCTGGTGTGAATCCTTTTTTTCACTATCTGAAATTTGGACGCAGTGAAAATCGTTTGGCAGAATCTGGAGTGTTACCATCTACAAGATCGCTTCTGTTGTTCGGATATCCGGTTTTTGACTGGGTTTCAGCACTTCGCGAGCATGTGGATATAGATTATTATGTTGCTAATATGCCTGGTCCATTTCCAAATGGATTCGATCCAGTTGCGCATTTTGCATTTCGAGGTTGGCGTGAGGGGCTGAGCGCGTCGGCGGATCGGCAGATCGGAACGCTGAAGCTGCTCCACCCACAGGCGGTTGGTTTCTTGGTTAACCCGTTGTTGGCTCAGGTCGAATTGAGGGCCGGCCGCTACGTGCCGCTGCCCGATCAGTCTTCAAGTGCACCGTTGCATAACGTCACCGCTGTCGCTCCTGTTGCGACGCTGATCGCGGTTGATCAAGGTGCCGATCCAGATCCGCAACCGGAACCTTCTCCTGAGCCTGATGGCGCGCAGGATATGGATCGCATGGCCTTGATTCGAACTGAACTGAGCGACGGTTATTATCTGTCGCAGAATAGCGATGTCGTCGAAGCTGGCGTGGATCCGGTCGAGCATTACTATTATGCCGGATGGCGTGAAGGACGAAATCCGAATAAAAATTTTGATACGCGGTATTATCTTGAGGCAAATGAAGATGTTCGTGATGCGGGTGTAAATCCATTCTGGCACTATCTTGTCGCTGGGCGGAATGAAGGGCGCGCGCCATGTCGCCCCGGCGGATATCGCCGACGGATTATTGAGGCGGCCAGGTCTGCGGAGCAGCGCTCAGAAGGATATAAAGAGCCTCCCGGCGAACTGGTGGCTCGCAGGCAGTTGGGCAAGCGGATTAATGAAGCCTTGAGGAATGCTCGCGGGCTGGCCGTTGCCCTCAGTCATGATTGCTATATCAAGGTTATTGGCGGTACACAGATATTCATTGCGGATGAAAGACTCCGCTTTGCTGAGCGTGGCTATTCCTATATTCATCTTTCGCCTCGCCGAGGAAGATTGAATCTGGCCCCTTTTGATCCTGAATTTGAGGTGCAGATCGTCATCGATGGTGAATTTTGCGGGTTTGCCAGAATTGCTACATTCATCGACCTGCTGGGCAAATGTACCTCGGAATTTGAAGAGCAGCGCTTGCTGGTGGTGCACAGCGTTCTAGGTTTCCACGAAGATCAGGTGATCGAGCTTCGCAAAATCCTGTCGCCCGCGCATTCCGTGTTTTGGCTGCACGATTATACTTCCATTTGCGAAGGGTTTAATCTGCTTCGTAACGATTTGGCTTTCTGCCATGCACCAAGCGCGGACAGCAAAGTGTGTCGTGTTTGTGTCTATGGCGAATCCCGCGCACAGCATCTTGACCGCATGAATCGGCTGTTTGAGGCGTGCGAATTCAATGTGTTGGCACCTTCTGCTTTCACGCTCGATCTCTGGCGCCGCCGAGCCGACCTTCCAGTGATCTCATCCGCTGCGCATCCGCATTGGCAGCTTGAACCGATCATTTCGCCCGAATTGCCATTCGATCAACCCGTGGTCGACACGGAATCTCCGGTCCGGGTCGGATTCGTCGGCTTCACGTCGGCAAGCAAGGGCTGGGAGGTATTTTCTTCACTCGTTGATCAATTCTACCATGACGCGCGCTATCAATTTGTCCATTTTGGCGCGCGCTCGGTGGCCAGTCTCCCTGAGTGCGAATTCGTTGTTACAGAGACGACGCCGGATGATCGCGATGCCACCACTCGCTTGCTGCATGAGCACAAAATCGACTTCCTGGCCATGCTCTCGCCTTGGCCGGAAACCTTTTCGTTCGTTGCCCATGAGGGCGTGGCGGCTGGATGTTATCTTTTGTGCTTGAAAGATAGCGGCAATGTTGCCGCGATGGTGCGAAGAACAGGGTGTGGCAATGTGTTCGAAGATGCTGCGGCGCTGCAAAATTTCTTCCTGAGCGACGATGCCGTCGCCGTAGCACTTAAGCGGCGTGCGCACCTACTTCGTTTCAATATCGTTGATTCTGGCACCACGGCGACGGTTGACCGATTTTACACCGGCACGGCGCTGACATGAGCAAAGTTAAGTGTTTCAGCAGTTTCACGTTCAGCTACCTCACACGCGCCATCATGCTGGCGCGGACTTTGCGCCAGGTGCATCCTGACTGGGAGTTGTGGGCGATGATGGTCGATACCCCGCCGCCTGGGGTTGACGCCGCGACTGTACTCGCTGATTTCGATCAGGTGCTTTACCCTGAGCAGCTCGGCCTGGATCGATTTTCAGCTTGGCTGTTTAAGCACGATATCGTTGAGGCATGCACCGCCGTTAAAGGACGGATGATGTCCTATTTGCTGGAGAGCGATGCCGACAAAGTGGTCTATTTTGACCCAGACATCGCCGTTTTCCACTCACTCGACAGCGTTCTCGATCGTCTCGATGATCATTCGGTTCTGTTAACCCCCCATCAGGTTGCCCCGAATGCCACGTTTGGACAAGTGCGTGACAACGAGCTTACGTCGTTGAAATACGGCATTTACAACCTTGGCTTTTGTGCGGTGCGCAATGACGAGGTGGGGAGAAGTTTTGCAAATTGGTGGGCAAGACAACTCTATTCAGCGTGCTACGACGAAGTAGAGAATGGCATTTTCACAGATCAAAAATGGTGCGATCTCGTTCCAGCCTTGTTCCCGCGCGTTTATGTAGAGCGCGATCCTGGCTGCAACGTTGCCAGTTGGAATCTCAGCACACGGCGTATTTCCTTCAGCGATGATGGCGTCATTTTGGTTAATAATTCACCGCTGAAATTCTATCATTACACAAAAATCAACTCCGCCGGTGATATCATGACGGAAAAATATGCCGGTGATAACGTTGAGATTATGGAAGTTTGGAATTGGTATAAACGCGCGATTAAGAAAGTGCATGTGGATGGCATTCCATCTGGGTATTGGAAATATGGCCGCTTCGATAATGGCGAAAAAATTCCAAAATCGGTGCGCGTGCTGTTCAGAACGCGGGATGACCTTTACGCGGCCTTCGACGATCCATTTTCCACTGAGGGAAATTCTTATTACAACTGGCTGCTACGTGAGCAGCCCGAACTGCTGACCAAGCCCAGCCGAGGTGGCTTTGAGGCGATTTGACATGAGTGCAAATGGCTACATTGCCTTCCCTGTCGCCCCTGATCTGATCGTGGAACTCGATGACGGGCCGCCACCGGTCCCGCCGGAGCTTCTGCCCGCAATCGAGTCCGCTTGGGTGGCCGCGCAGGACCGAGCAGGCGGCAGATTGTTCAACGGCAAAATTTTTTCTGTCACCGAGCTGACTGCAACGCATATACGCGGCCATTTCACCGAATATCGTTTTGCAGTCGCCGGCTATCGAGATGCCACCTTGGCCGCGCAACTGCGCGTGCGGCAACTCAGCGTGTGTGGATTGTTGAGACTGCCTGAAGGGATTGTATTCGGTCTTCGGAGCGGCCGTGCTGCCTATGAAGCGGGATGCTGGCAGATGCCGCCCGCCGGTGCAATGGACCCGACGGCACTGCAAGGCGCACGGGTCAGCTTTCAAGCTCAGGCGGCCACTGAACTGATGGAGGAACTTGGCCTCGGATGGGAGCGTGTGACTGCGTTCCGGCCATTGACAGTGGTGGTTCATCCGCACAGCAATGTGCATGACCTGGGTGTGCTGATCGAGACTGATTGCTCGTTTGCGGAGTTGGAACGCATCTACCGGGCGAACGGGTCAGACGAGTACAACGAACTGAGATTGGTGCCAGAGACGGAGTTGCCCAGATTTTTGGCTGAGCAGGGCGAGCGTGTCGTGCCGGCAGCGGCTTGGTATTTAGCTGCCTCTGGAATGATTGACGTCTAAATTTAAAATATTTTATTGATGCTGAATGATTTTATTTAATATTCCTAATTAGTATTTAATGAGTCGTGTTATTATTTAATTTAAATTTCATACGTTAAAAATTTTTGAAATTTTTTGCCGTGGTCTGTATGATGCTATTAAGTAGGTGACACGCTTGGCGTTAAAAAATGTGGACGTATTTCATAAATAAATATAGTCCACTTGAATGGAGGATTTTTAATTTGATACCTCGCAATTTATTTATAATGTGGGATAAACCACTGCATGAAAGTCCGCCTTTAGTTAAGTTTTGCATTGATCTCTGGGTTGAATACAATCAAGAATATAATGTCGAGATTTATGATTCCCAAACTGCAAAGGAATATTTAAAAAATGATTTTGATCCAATTATATACGACTCACTAAAAGTGCAGCATCAATCTGATCTCCTTCGGACGAAATTGCTGGCCGAAAAAGGGGGCGTTTGGGTAGATGCGACTTGTATGCCGCATCGGCCAATACGTAATTGGATACCAGAATTTCAGCATGCCGATTTTTCTGGTTTAAAAACTTTAACTAAGGGCCAGATTATTGACAATTGGTTTATGTTGGCGCGTAAAAACTCCATTATAATGACAAAGCAATATGAGGCTTTAAAAAAATATTGGAAAATAGAAAAAATAAACTTACCGCAAGATCCTAGAAGTATTAAAATTATTTCGGAAAATTGGCGATACTATGTATCTAACTTTGTCTCTATGGACCTGCGTTTAGCGCCTTATTTTCTTTGGCAATACATATTTACGAGTCTAAACGAGAATGATGCAGAATTTTCGGACTGTCTTAAGGGGCAGCCTTATAGTTCGTCAGATGGGTCTTGTGGTTTCATCGCTCTTGCATTGGCTAAGCATGAAAATCTTGAACCGCCGTTGCCAGAGGAGTTACAAACTTTTATAATTTCTACAAAGGCTCCCCTCAGCAAGCTTATTCGCTACAATCCGGTAACCTCAAAGATGATACCGGAGTTCAAAAAATGCTTAGAAATTCGACGTAAGCTTGAGCAGTTCTAATATACTTATGTAAGGGTAAGGTTATGATATCTGCAAATTATAACGATATTAAAAAGCACCTCATGAGCATGAGGCTGAAAACATACGAGCCGGGTTATGATGTTTATAGCAAAATACTTCCTAGGTTGAATGAAATATGCTGTAAGTCGGGTGACTCGCTTGAAGGAAATCTTTACTATTCAGGGCAAATGGATTTTAGCGAAAAATTCGATGTTGCGCCAGAAGATAGATTCCGTGGCAAGCGTCGAGACTATTCTACTTATGTTCTTACTGGTAGTAATCTTTTGGAAGTAGGTTTTAATGGAGGCCACAGCGCATTGCTTGCGCTTTCGGTCAATGTAAATTTGAAGTATACCGGTGTAGATTTTGGCAATCATCCATATACGAAGCCCGCATTCGAATTTCTTAAAAATATTTTTGGGGATCGTATTGATTTAATATTGGGCGATTCACGGGATATACTACCTCAACTTGCTGTTAGTTCGAAAAAATACGACTTATTTCACGTTGATCGTGGGCATGATTATAATGTTGCGTTTTCGGATCTTTCTAATGTTTGGAATATATCAAATCATGGTGATGTAGTGCTGTTTGATGATACAAATTCGGGAGTTGCTAGTTGGTATCTTGACGAAATATGTGATTTTTTTGTTGCGACCGGAAAATTTAGTAAAATTGAACTTGCCATCCTGTGGGAGAGTAATCAGCATATACTGCTCAGAGTTAATAAATAAATTACAATAAATATTTTTACATAAATATTTGCCTTGTATGGTGTATAATATTGCTAATATTTTAATTGTTTGGTTTAATGCTTCCGCCGGGAGGTTAGTGGTGAGAATTCGCATGGCTACTGGATGACCGGCACCTGGACGGTTCTATTAACCTTCGCGCCCTGACGGTTTGAAGGATTTCGGGCACCGGCGGGCTGCCGGGTGATTGCGGCGGATCGCACAAGCGTTCGCTATCGCAGCCGTCGCGCCGATGATGGTGAGTTGCGGGCGAGGTTGCGCGCCTTGGCCGAGATGCGGCGACGGTTTGGCTACCGACGTCTGCATATTCTTCTGCGCGGCGAAGGCGTGCTGATCAACCGCAAGAAGACTCAGCGGCTCTACCGCGAAGAAGGCCTGACGGTGCGTCGTCGCAAAGGGCGCAAACGCGCGGTGGGAACGCGCACGCCGCCGCTGGTGCTGGCGCTGCCCAACCAGCGCTGGAGCCTGGACTTCGTGCATGACCAGTTCGCCACGGGGCGACGGTTCCGGGTGCTCAACATCGTCGATGATGTGACGCGCGAATGCCTAGCGGCGGTGCCGGACACCTCGATCTCGGGCAGGCGGGTGGTGCGCGAGCTCTCCAGACTGATCGCCTGGCGCGGCAAGCCCGGCATGATCGTCAGCGACAACGGCACTGAGCTGACGTCCAACGCGGTGCTGGCCTGGTGCGAGCAGGCCGGGATCGCGTGGCATTCACCACGCCGGGCAAGCCGACCCAGAACGCCTTCGTCGAGAGCTTCAATGGTCGGATGCGCGACGAACTGCTCAATGAGACGTTGTTCATGAGCATCGGTCATTCACGCGAGAAGATCACCGCCTGGGCGGACGATTACACCACCGGACGACCGCACTCCGCCCTCGGCTATGCCTCCCCGGCGGCCTTCGCCGCCGAACTGAATAAGCAATGGCCTGCTCCACTCCACCCTGCGGGCTCCGCTGCGCAGCCCATTGCTTACCCCGCTCCCATGCGCAACAACAACGCAGGGACTCTCATCGCAGCCGGATGAAGGTTGGGATTCACATCATAATGCTGGTAATTTTAGACGAAAAATACTAATCTTGCCATGGGAAATATATTATCTGGCTGGTTACTCGTCCTCCATAATTTTTAAAAATATTGACTTAATGTTAAATTCATCCCCTGTTGCTTGCTTTACGAGTCTGGGCTGGAATTCTACTAATTCAGTTTCTATATTTAATTTATTAAATAGATAAAGGCGTATTTTGTTGTATTCACGATTTATATTTTCAAGCATGTCTTCATAGAATACTTCTTTATAAGGTAAGTTTTTCAATGTCATAAAATATTCTAGCCGATTTTCTGAGACATGGAGGTCGTGTATTATTTTTGTTATTGCTGAAGCTGTATTTTTGTTTTCCCAAAATTGAGGTTTTTCTAGCATAAAATTATTGTTTTCATTATTTTGAAGAGTAAAAAACTCCCCAGATCTAATGGCCTTTAGATACGAAATTGCTTGCAGTATTTTGTCTTTCCGTTTAACAAAAATAAAAGCAGAATTTTTATAAATATTTTTAAATATTCCTAATTTTGTAAGTAGAAACAATGCGTCCCAACCCATTTTGGCAAAAAATACATCATTCCTACTCCAATAAGTAATAGTTGCTGAAACGTACTGGTCAATGCTGCCAAGAGAATTTTCTTTCATAACTTTTAAAATGGTATCAGCTAGAAATGGTTCATTGGTTGTGCCTGAACCAAACCCCATTGCCTCAAGCATGTCAGTTACTAAATTTGAACCTGATCTATTTGTAAAGATAATAAAAATGAATTTTGTTTTGCTAAATAAATTTAGAAGTTCATTTTGTCCCGATTCAGTAATATATTGCATATTTTCGAACTGAATTTTATTATATAATTCTGATGGGAACAAGAAAATATCTCTATTTGATTGTATTTCACTCTGTATTTCTTTGGTATTTCTGCCATGATAAAACATTTTTTCGTTATTTGGAAGTGAAAAAACATCACAATCAACTTCGATGCGTATATTTGCTATGGGCTGATTAATAAAATCCTTAATTGCAAATTTAAATCCATGACCTGTATGGCCGTAGTGAACAGCAACATCGTCTCGTATTTTTTTTGTAATAACACTTTTAACTTTTATATCATTTAAAAATACATTTAATGTAAATTCTTTTTCTGGCTGATTTGTGTCTAATAGCCATCCGCGTGCAAATTCTTCATTAAAATCTTCTAAATTTCCCGTGATCATGGTGGCGTCCTTATTGTTGTAAATCAGTCTACACTCTGTATTAGTTTTTAACTATCTCATGCGTGCCTCATTTAGTTTTGTTTTTATAGATACAGATTTATATTTTTTATGTTGTTACATGCGCTACAATTCTATGATTCCAGCAGCAGGAATTCAGCAAACTTCAGACTCCCTAACCTTAAATGGACTGGTTGAACAGTCAATCTCGTTGTGCTCATCGGATGAGATCGGCACACATGAATGAAACCTAATTTTAAGGTGTGGCCTTCTTGATTAAGCGGCGGTAGCGCATGCCGCCTCTCAAACTGTTTAAAAGCCATAAAATATTTATATAATAATGAGTGGATTTTCTGGTTTTCATATTAACTAAAACCATATATTTGCATTAAAATTTATATAATTAAATTATTATTTTATATGTTATTTTATAAAATTTGTAATTTAACACGTTCATTATATATTTTTTATGATAAAAAATTCTTATCTAATATATTTATTTTTTAAATATATTTAAAAAATTTTTGTTTATTAATTTAGTCTGTTCGTCAATAGGTTATCTGCTTGTTGTTAAAATTCTCTCGTGCTTCCCCCCCCCAATGCACTCACCTGCCGCTGTGTCAGAACGCAGCGTCCATGGTATCGACTGATTCACTTTTATAGACCACGATGGTGGGTATTGGTGTCGTGGAAGATGATGTCACTCGGGCTTTGAATGCAGCCTGGGCACAGATCGGTTGAGGAATTCATTTTATGTCGCTACCGGCTCATTTGCGCGTTCTGGAGGCCGAGAGTGTCCATATTCTGCGCGAAGCCGCGGCGCAGGCCCAGCGGCCGGTGATGTTGTATTCCATCGGTAAGGACTCGTCCGTGCTGCTGCATCTGGCGCGCAAGGCGTTTCGCCCCGCGCCGTTGCCGTTTCCGCTGCTGCATGTCGATACCACGTGGAAATTCCGCGCGATGATCGAATTCCGCAACCGGCTGGCGCAAAGTCCGGATGTGGATGTGCATGTCCATTCCAACCCGGAAGGCATCGCGCAGGGGATCAACCCGTTCACCCATGGCAGCGTGGTTCATAACAAGGTGTGGAAAACCGACGCGCTCAAACAGGCGCTCGATTTCGGCGGCCACGACCTTGCCATTGCAGGGGCGCGGCGGGATGAGGAGCGGTCGCGGGCGAAGGAGCGTATTTTCTCGCTGCGCGCCCCCGGCCATACCTGGGATCCAAAACGGCAACGCCCTGAACTGTGGCGGCTCTACAACGCCTCGGTCGCCCCAGGTGAAACGGTGCGCGCCTTTCCGCTGTCCAATTGGACGGAGTTGGACATCTGGACCTACATCCAGGCCGAGGGGATTGAGATTGTCGATCTGTATTTCGCCAAGGAGCGCCCGGTGGTGGAGCGCGACGGCGTGATGATCATGGTCGATGACGACCGTTTCCAATTCCGCCCCGGCGAGAAGGCCGAGATGCGCCGTGTGCGGTTTCGCTCCATCGGCTGCTATCCGTTCACCGCCGCCGTCGCCTCCGACGCCACCACGCTGGACGAGATCGTCGCCGAGATGCGCACGACCAAAGTGTCTGAACGTTCGGGACGGTTGATCGATTCCGATCAGGACAGTTCGATGGAAATGAAGAAGCGCGAGGGGTATTTCTGATGAGCGCGCCCCTGAAGACGTCTGGCCTGTTGCGCGTTCTCACCTGCGGCAGCGTGGATGACGGCAAATCGACGCTGATCGGGCGTCTGTTGTTCGAATTCGGCGCGGTGCCGGATGACGTGATGGAAGCATTGCTGCGTGACAGCAAGCGTTTCGGCACCACCGGCGATGCGCCGGATTACGCGCTGCTGGTCGATGGCCTCGCCGCCGAACGTGAGCAGGGTGTGACGATCGACCTCGCCTATCGCTATTTCCAGACCGCCACCCGCCGCTACATCCTGGCCGACGCGCCGGGGCATGAGCAATATACCCGCAATATGGCAACCGGGGCCTCGCTCGCCGATGCCGCCGTGCTGCTGATCGATGCGCGCAAGGGCGTGCTGCCGCAAACACGCCGTCATGCCGCGATTGCCAAATTGATGGGCGTGCCGCGTGTGTTGCTGGCGATCAACAAGATGGATCTGATCGGCTTCGACCAGGCGGTGTTCGACAGCATCGCCGCCGATTTCGCAGCCGTGGCAGCCCAAATTGGGCTGGAACAGGTGCAATCCATCCCGCTATGCGCCCGCGACGGCGACAACATCACCATGCCGGGTGAGCGGATGGGCTGGTATCGCGGGCCGTCCCTGCTGGCGGCGTTGGAAGCCTGCGAACCCGCCTCCGCCGCCCCGGATGCCCCGGCGCGCCTGCCGGTGCAGCTGGTGCAGCGCCCGGATGCCGATTCCCGCTACTACCTGGGCAGCCTTGCCGGTGGCACGCTGCGGGTGGGCGATACGGTGAGCAATGTGGTGGCGGGTGTGGATGCCAAGGTGGCGCGGATCATTCTGCCGCAGGGTGAGGCTGAGCGTGCCGAGGCGGGCGATGCCGTGACGGTGGCGCTGGATCGCGAAATCGATGTCTCACGCGGCGATGTGCTGGCAACAGCGCCGCTGCCGATTCTGGCCGACACGATTTCCGCCTCGGTTGTCTGGATGGTCGATGCGCCGTTGGAGCGTGGCCGCGCCTTCACACTCGCCCTGGGCACCGCACGGGTGACGGGCACGGTGACGGCGATTTTGGGCAAGCTCGACATCGCCACACTCACCGATGTGCCGACCGCCACGCTGGCGGTGAACGAGATCGGCCGGATCGAGATTTCGCTTGCCCAGCCTTTGGTCTGCGAGCCCTACACCACCAGTCGCGATTTGGGCGGCTTTCTGTTGCTTGACCGTCTGGGCGGCGAGACGATGGGGGCCGGGATGGTGGCAGAGGCGGTGTCGTCGCGCCGCCATCTGAAATGGCAGGCGCTGGATGTCACCCCCGCGGTGCGTGCCGCATCGAAGGCGCAAAAGCCGGTCGTGCTGTGGTTCACCGGCCTGCCCGCCTCTGGCAAATCGACCATCGCCAATCTGGTCGAACGCCGTCTGGTGGCACTTGGGCGGCACACGATGCTGCTCGATGGCGACAATGTGCGCCACGGCTTGAATCGCGATTTGGGCTTCGGCGAGGCGGATCGGGTGGAGAATATCCGCCGTGTGGCGGAGGTTTCGCATCTGTTTCTGGAAGCCGGGCTGATCGTGATCGCCGCCTTCATCTCGCCCTATCGCACCGACCGCGATCTGGCGCGGCAGGTGGCGGGGGAGGGGCGGTTCCTGGAGGTGTTCGTCGATACGCCGGTGGCGGAATGCCAAAGGCGTGACCCGAAAGGCCATTATGCCAAGGCCGCCGCGGGCCAGATCCGCAACTTCACCGGCGTCGATGCGCCCTATGAGCCGCCTTTGGCGCCTGAACTGCATCTGCACACGTTGGAGCATGCGGCAGATGCGCTGGCAGAGCAGATCGTGGATGATTTGCGCATGCGCGGGGTGATTTTTTAAAGCGCCTCGCGGCCAGACGATCGCATCTGTCCGGAACAAAGCCGCGCGCCGCTCCGATATCAGGGGCGGGCGCTGATGGCTTGCAACAGACTCGGCAAGCTTAAATTGTGCGAGATCACGCCCGCCATCGCCCCTTCCACCTGATGGCGCTGCGAGGGGGTGAGGTGAACGATGTCCTCCGGCAGGCTCAGCGTGACCACGACAGGCAGGCGCGAGGTGGGATTGAGGCCGGAGAGCGCCGTGTGCACCCGTTGATGCCAGCCGCCTTGGGCCGGGCTGCCATCGATCCAGGCGGCATAGACGGTTTCGCGGTCAGGCTCGGTCGTCTCCACCACTGTCCAAGTGGCATCCGGCCGGTCGATGAAGCTGTGCGCGGTCACATCCTCGGCCGAGAGCTCTTGCGAGGCGTCGCGGCGCAAGCGGAGAATGCTGCCGGGACTGGCATGGGCGGAGAGCAGGGCGATTTGCATCTCGATGTGGTCAATCGGCCCGATCAGCATCGGGCAGGACAGCCGCCAGATCAGCGCCGAGTCGCCAGCTTTCGGGCCGCCTTGGGCCGGAATGCAGCCGACAATCCCGCCCAGGCTGGCCGTCTGGGCCGGGGTGGGGGCGGGCATGCTGGTGCGGATGGCGACCGCTGATGCCACCGGGATCAATGCGCCGAGGATGGCGGCCAGGGCGGTTGCCTGAATCACGCGACGCAGTGGGGTGGTGGACAGTGACGGGGCGGGCTGAGCGCGGTTGGGATCGTCTTGGCGGAACGGCAGGCCGGCACCGATGAGCATCAAAATCACCAGGCTGAAGAACAGCCAGCCATACAGCACGTGATCCACCGCCGCAGCCTCGGCACTGCCGAGCAGATGGCCGAGCACCACAATGCCCAGGCCGCGAAACCCGTTGGCGACAATCGGGATGACGATCGAGGCCACGATGAACGCTGCCCGCCTGGTGTGGCTGCGATAGATCATGCAGGCATACAACACCCCGAAGGCGACCGAGGCGATCAGGAAGCGTAAGCCGGCGCATGCCTCGGCGACGAAGAAGCTGCCCTCGGGAATGGTGATCGTCATGCCGTCGGAGAAATTGGAAATCCCGAACAGATCAAGGCCAATGCGGATGAAAGCCGCGGTGAAATCCTGCAAGGCCGGGGTGACGAACGCGCCGAACGGCACCAGGAAATACAAATACAGCAACGGCACCGACAGCGCCCAATAGCGCCGCCAGCCCAGCACGGTCAGAAAGAGCAATTGCAGCCCGGTCATTGCCACCAATTGCTGGCCTTCCATCAGCCCCAGGCGAGAGGCCGCGAACCACACCAACCCGAGCGGAATGGCGGCCAGGGCCAGCCAGGGCAGCGGCCGCACCGGTGCGGCGGCGGCATCGAAGCGGCGTTCCCAGGCCAGGAAGGCGGCAATCGGCACCACGAAGAAGCAATGGCCATAGGCGGTGCTGTCGATCCACACCTGCAGCGCCGCCCGGCTCTCCTCCTGGAACGCCGCCAGCAACACGGCCACCCCCAGCAACAGCACCAGCGAGAGCGGGCCGAAGAGGGCGAGGGCTTCATCCAATGGGCTGGCGGTCTTGGCCGGGGCGGACATCGGCTTTTCCTTCAAACGTTCACCCCAACCCGCGCACAAGGACGGGGCCGAGCAGATTGGCAATCGGCAGCGGCAATTTCTTCCAGGCGGCAATCATCAGACGGTATTTCGGATTGAGCGGATTGTGGTCGGGAATCCGAGCGCCGTTGGCCAGACAGAAGCGATAGGGGAGGGGCTCTGGCGTGAAGCCCCAATTTTTCTTGAACGAAAAGGCACCGGTGCCGCGTTTGCTGCGTCCGTAATCGAACAGGCGGTAATTGCGCCGGGCGGCGTGGCGCATCACTTCCCAATACATGAAATCATTGGCGTGACACGCCCGCGCCGCCGCCGTGCCGCCGCCGTAATAGGGCAGAACCTCGTCGCGCCAGTAGAAATTCAGCACCGCGGCGCGCGGCTCGCCATTCTCCAGCACCGTCAGCACGTCCATCGCAGCGCCGAAATGCTGCTTCAGCACGTCGAAATAGCGTTTGGAGAACACCGGCGTGCCGAGATTGCGCACGCTTTGGGCGTAGATGCGGTGCAGCAGATCGGTGTTCTGGCTGATGTCTGAGGTCAGACCGCCATCGATTCCCTTGCGCACCACGGCGCGTTGTTTGCGCGGAATCGCTTTCAGGTTGGCCTCGTCATCGCCGGTGAAATTCTTGCGGAAGGTGACGTAAAGGTCGTCCCGCGCCTGCCATCCCGGCGGCAATTCCGGGGTGGCCTCACGGGTGCGCCATTCCATCACCGACAGGCCGAGCGTGCGCATCACATCCTCGGCCCCTTCGCGCAGGGTCTGCTCCGCCTGGGCATCGCGGGCGAGCGGGCCGCCATAGACGCAGAAGGGCAGCGAGATCAGCGAGCGGCCGAACAATGCGCTTTTCTGCAATGCCAGCGGCAGCACGCCGACAATTCCGCCGCCGCGTCGGGCCAGCAGGAAATGCGGCGTGTGGCCGAACGCCACGCGCAGCACCTCGGCCCAGGCGGCCTGATGGAAGAAGGTGCCCTGTGGGTGGCGGCTGACGAAATCATCCCACTCGGCAGCATCCGACGGAGAAAAAAGAGTGCAAATCGTGGTCATGATGCCGCCGGGATGGCTTGTGTGATCGCCCCGGCGAACACCTGATCCACCCGCCCCCAGGCGAAATCGCGCAACAGGCGTTCCATCCGTGCCGCGGAATGCTTCAGGTTGAGGTAATGCCGGAATTTCGACAAAGCCGGGGCGTTGGACACACGAGGCTGATCGGGGTCGATCTCCCAGGGATGGGTGTAGAACATCCCCGGCGCGCCGGTGGTTGCGCCGAAGCGGGCGAAGCCACGGCGATACAGCGCATAGGGCAGCAGCCGGAAATAACCGCCGCCGGAGACTGGCAGGTTGTGGCCGAAGATCTCCACCGTTGTCATCGGCAATTCGCACACCGCCCCCGCCCCCGGCCGATACGGAAAGCGCGGCGCATCATGCGCGCCATACAGGTCGTGCCGCACCGGATAGAGGCTGGAGGAGTAGGCATGCCCGGCCTGGCCCAGAATGTCATAGGCCCAGGGCGTGCGCGGACCGATGGAGAAGGTTGGCGCACGATAGCCTTGCACCGCCACCCCACCGATATCCTCCAGCAACGCCTTGGCGCGGGTGATATCGGCGCGAAAGGCCGCCGCACCGATCTCATCCGCCCGCTGATGACCATAGCCATGACTGGCGAGTTCATGCCCGTCGGCGACGATGCGGCGCACCAATTCGGGATGACGCTCGGCCACCCAGCCCAGGGTGAACAGCGTGCCCTTCACCCCGGCCTGTTCGAGCAGGTCGAGAATGCGATGCGTGTTGCCCACCACCCGGCGCGGCAGGCTGTCCCAGTCAGAGCGGTCAATCGTGGTGGCGAAGGCCTGGACGTGGAAATAATCCTCCACGTCGATGGTCATCGCGTTGGTGATGATCGCGTGCGCAGCGCCGGACTTGGCCATGCTCACTGGCCGCTGAACAGGGCGGCCAGTCGTTGGAATATCTGCTCGCGCTGGGCGATCTTGCCCTCCAGCGCCGAGAGCCGGGCTGCCAGATGGCCGAGCAGGCGCTGATCGGTGGCAGAGAGGTCGATGCCCGCCATATCGAGCGACACGCCGGAATGCGTGTGCGTTGCATAGCTCAGCGTGCCGCCGCCCGCCTCGCCCTCCGGCTCACCGCCGCGCAGATCCTCGTCCAGTTCGCCGGCGGTTGATTCGATCATCGCCGCCGTGATGATTTCCTGCTCATCGAGTGCGCCATGCATCAGCGCGCGCGAGCACAGCCGGTTGATGCGGCGCGGAATGCCGTCGGTGTGCTGGAAGATCGCGGCGAACGCGCCTTCCCCCCATTGTGGGCGGCCTTCCCATCCGGCCAGCTTCATGCGGTGATCGATATAGGATTGCGTCTCCTCCTCGCTCAACGGGCCGAGATGGTAGGAGGCGAGCACGCGCTGGCGCAGCTGGTCCAGATCCGGCGAGGCGAGGGTTTTGCGGAATTGCGGCTGCCCGAGCAGGATCGTCTGCAACGCTCCGCCGCCCTTGCTTGTCATGTTGGAGAGCATGCGCAGCTCCTCCAATGCGGCCAAAGACAGGTTCTGCACCTCGTCCACCACCAGCAGACAGCGCCGGCCGCGTGCCTGATGCTCCTGCAACAACTGGTCGAATTTGCGCAGCAAGCCAGCGCGGCCGGGCTGTTCGTCCTCCAGGCCGAAACCGGCCATCGCCAGACGGAACAGATCCTCGCCCGAGACCTGCGTGGTGGCAATGCGGCCGATGGTGTAGGTGTCACGATCCAATTGCGACCACAGCCGCTCGACCAACGTGGTCTTGCCCGCCCCAACCTCACCGGTGATGACAATGAAGCCCTCACCCTGAGACAGGCCGTAGATCAGATGGGCAATGGCGCGGCTATGACCCTTGGAGCCAAAGAAATACTTGACGTCCGGTGTCAGCTGAAACGGAACGCTGCGCAGGTTGTAGTATTTCTCATACATCGGCATCTCCTGGCGCATGGCGCAGGCGGCGTGACGGGCAGAACAGGCCCGGCTTCACGTCGCCCTGCAACCGATCATGTGCGCGCAGTTGTTAGAATTTCTGAACCAGACCGGCCAAAATCTCATTGGCGTGCTGCATCACGTTGCTGTCATAGGCGCGCTGGCGGGTGTAGCTGTAATCGAGTTCAGCCGACAGCATGTCGGTCAACTGGTCCGACAGGCGCGCGGTTGCACCGGTCATTGGCCGCGTGCCGCTCAGCCCATTGGTGTTGCCGGAATAGCGCGTGGTACCGTAGCTGCCGCTGACGCTGGTGGACACGGCTTCGGTCAACTGATGCTGCCAACCGAGCGAGCCGAGCACGCTTGTCGACGCCAGACCCGGCGTGGTGCTCTGCGCCACGTTCTGGCTTTGATTGCTGCTGAAAGTGGCCGAGAACGAGTCGCGATCCAGGGCGTAGATCACGCTGACCGAGCTGCGCGTCAGGCGATAGAGTTGGTTGTCCTGCGTGCCGGAGCCGAGCGAATAGCGCAGCGGCGAACCGCTTGCCCCATTGGTCAGCGCCCCATCCGCCCCGACGGATGCAGAGTCGGTCAGGCTTTGCAGATCCTGGCCGTTGGTTGTCAGCCCGGTCGATGTCATGGCCTGCACGCTCAAATGCGCGCCGGCGCGCATCGCGCCGTTGACGGTCAAGCTGTTGCCGCCATCCATGCGGCCATAGAGAACGGAAATCTGGCTATCCTCGGTCGGCGCGTATTTCACCCCGCCCTGACCGATGGGGCCGTTGACGTTGTAGGCCTTGCTGATAACCGTGCTGCCGCTGGTCACGCCGCTATAATGCAGGCTTTCCACCCCCACCATGCCGATCAGCGTGAAGGCATGATTGAGGGCGTAATTGGCCGTATAGGTGGCCATATTGCGGTAGCCGTTGCGCTCGGAGCCGGTGCCGATGAACTGCGCGGCCGAGGCTTCAAGCGAATGGTTGAGCAGTTGGTAATCCGCACCTGACGACACCAGCAGATCTTCAGACTGTGTGGCGGAGGTGGAATTCTTCACGTTTGAGGACGTGTTGAAGTATTTGTTGTCAAAATAGCTGCCGGAGTATTGGTAGCTGGCCTTAACTGTCGCCACATCGCCAAAGCTGTGCACGAAGTACGGGTTGACCGAGTAGCTGTAGACCTGTGACAGCACCTGTGTCGTCGAAAGATTGCTCGCGTTATAGGTTGAGAGCATCGAATTCGTCGCCTGGGTGGCCAGGGCTGAGGCGTTGAGGAAGACCGAATCGTCGATCAGCTTCGCCGTGCCATGCGCTGCCAGGGATTGGGCAACGCGGGTGGCATTCGGGTCGTCGTTGAAGAAGCGGAAATCCGGTGCGTAATAGGCATTGCCCTGCAATCGGCTGGTATCCGCCGTCACGCCGATGGTGGGTGCGATGTGCTCTTCCGGGCTGCCTTGCATCCGCGTGTTGGTGCTGCCGCCGGAGAGGTTGGCGTTGTCGGTGTAGCCGGCGAACGCCCCGATGCTGGCGTTGAACTGGATCTGACGACTCTGATCGGCGGTCGGTGGCGTGTCCATCGTCGGGCTATCCACCAGATCATGCAGATTGACCAACCCGCTGCCGAGGGCTGTGTTCTGCGGCACGCCGATGCCCAGCCCGCCATTGAGCGAGGAGGCGGGCAATGCGGCCGACGACGATGCGGACACGCCCTGTGCCTGCGCTGCCAGTGGCAGCAGGATCGCCACGCCGCACAGCAAGAGGCTGCGATGCGCTGTCATGTCAGGAATACGAACCATAATAATCGTAGGCCCCGAAAGTGTTGCGCCGAGTGGTACGGATCTTATTGAGCATGACCGTGATTTTCGGGCAAAGCTTAATCAGATCCAAAGCAGATTCAACTTCGCTGCGCTGCGTCCGTTCAGCCTCCACCACCACAATGGCCTCGTTGACCACGGGGGCGAGGGTGGAGGGGTCCGAGGTGGACAGACAGGGCGGCAAGTCGAGGATGAACAGCACGTCTGGGAAGCGGGTGGCGAGATACTCGATCACCTCCGCCACCGGCCGACGCTGCAAGCCGCCCTCCAGATCGCCGGCATCGCGGCCGACCGGCAGGATGGACAAATGATCGATGGCGGTCGGGATGATCAGGCTTTCCGCCGAGACCCGGCCGGTGGAGGCCACGTCGAGCAGCCCTTTGCGGTCGGACAGGCGCAGCAAATGGGTCAGCGAGCGCTTCTTGAAGTCCACATCCACCAGCACCGTCGGCCGCATGACGTTGTGTGCGATGGCGCCGGCGAGGTTGAGCGAGGTGAAGCTTTTGCCTTCGCCGGGACGCGCGCTTGTCACCATGATCAGCTCGCCACGCTGAGCCTGGGTGTTGCGGCGGACCGAGTTGCGCAGAATGCGGCTGACGGCGATGCGGTATTCCTCGGAAATACGGGTGCGCGCCGTGCCGGAAACCACCATGCCGGCGGCCAGCAGCGTGCCGATATTGACGAAATCGGCCGGAGCCTCCTCCACACCGCCCACAACAGCAGGTGCTGCAAGCGGCTCGGGGGGAAGTGGCTCAACCGGCGCGTCAACCGGCGTTGGGGGGGCGGCTGGAGCGCCCGTGTGATCCGGCAATGCCACCGGCACGATGACCGGCGCTGGCGGCGGGGTGGGGGTGGGCTCTGGCGTTCCAGGAAGATTGGGCATCGACAGGCCGGAGGGGCCGGCCTGACCCAGGGCCGCCAAACGCGCGGCCGCGCGTTCTGCCATATGCTGGGATTTATCGGAATCGCTCATGCCACACCTGCCTGCACGAGGCGATAAACCAGCCCGCCATAGATTGCACACAACAAGAGCACGGCCGTCAGGACACTGCCCGCGGTGACAAGCCGCCGCCAGATCGGCACGGCGACCGAAATGATCGAGATGCCGCCCACAACGGGCAAGCCCAGCACCCGCAATTCATCGACGCTTTGGAAAGACGTATCCACCTCGTCGAGCATGAGAACCAACACGATACCGGCGATCAGACCAGCGGCAAGCACCACGCTGAGCAGCAGAATGCGCTTTGGGGCCACCGGTGTGCGCGGGCGCTGGGGCGGATCGACGATCTGGACCTTCACCTTGTTGGCCTCGGTATCGGCGGCTGTGGCGATGCGCATCTGTTCGCGACGGGCGAGGAGTTCGTCGTAATTCTTGCGAATGACGTCATAGTCGCGATTGATGTTGGCATATTCGGCCGCCAACCCCGGCGCGCCACGGGCGATTTCTTCCAGTCGCGCCCGCTCGCGATCCGCATCGCCCACCTGACGCTCAATCGAAGCGATGGCGGCCTGGTTTTCCACCACGCGTACTTTCAGCTGTTCATAGAGCGGATTGGAGACACCGCGTCCCTGCGGGGTTTGCACAATGCGCTGCTGCGGTGCTGCGCCCTGCGGCGCGGAGGAGACCAGCGAGCCGGACCGCAGCCCGTCGACGATGCGCTTTTGCGCAACCACGTCAGGGTACTCGTCGGTATATTTCAGCCGCAATTCCGCCAGATGACGCTCGGCTTCGGCCAGTTCGCGATTGCCGCCACCGCCGCCGCCGCCAACCGCGCCGCCAGTATCCGATTGCAGCAAAGCCGGCGTAGAGGCCAGTTCGCGCTCCAGGGCGGCTTCGCGATTGCGGGCATCCTCCAGCACGCCGCGCAGCTGACGCACCTGCGCTTGTGCGGTTTCATAGCGTGACACGCCGCCGCCATCGCTGGGCAGGAGGTCGATGTATTTCGTGCGGAAATCCGCCCGCTTGCGCTCGGCATCACGCAGCTGGCGCTCGTAATTGTCGATTTGCGAGGAGATGAAGTTCTGCGCGTTCTCCAAATCAGACCGGTTATTGCCCACCCGGCTTTCCAGGAACGTCGTCAGGATGTTCTGCACCACATCCAGCGCCAGTTTCGGGCTCTCGTTGCGGTAGGAGATGGTGAACAAATTGCGCGTCTGCGGGATGACGTGAATATCCAGCGCCAGCTTCTGCACCAGCCGTTCCTTATCGGTCGGCCCGGTAAGCGTCAGTTCCAGATCGGTCTTGGAGATCAGGTTTTCCAAATTCGGACGGCTGAGCAGCGTGCGTTGCAGCACGTCCAATTCGCCAGCGCCGGCGGTGTCAAGCGAAACGCCCTTGAGCAGCGGCGTCAACACGGCGTCCGCATCGACATACAGACGCGCACTCGCCTCATACTGGTTCGGGATCATCATCACCCCGGACCAGCCAGCCGCACACACCACCCAGGACGCGATGATGGCAATCCATCGTCGGTCCCAAATGGCCTGCAACTTGCGCGTTAGGATTTCGCGTAACCCATCCATGTAATAAGTCCCAGCGTTCCAGATATAACTTAGAAATACGACTGCGGAATAATCAGTGTGTCGCCGGGCAGCATTTCAATGTTCTGCGAGACGTCGCCATCTTTCAGCAGATCGGACAGATGCACTTTGATAGATGTCTGTTGATTGCCGTTGCGACGCACGATCACCGCGCTGTTGCCGGCGGCGTATTTGGTCAGGCCCTTGGCGGCGATCATCACGTCAAGCACCGTCATGTGATCGCTATAGGGCATGGCCATCGGCTGCGCGGCCTCGCCGATCACCCGGATTTGGCGCTCGAAGGTGCCGTTGAAGCTGTGCACGATCACCGAGACGTTCGGGTCTTTGATGTATTGCTTCAGACGGTCAGAGATTTCTGCCGAAAGCTGGGTGGGTGTTTTGCCGGTCACTTCCAGATCGGGCACCAGCGGCAGCGACAGGCGGCCATCCGGGCGCACCGGAATATCCGTCACGCTCAGCGCCGGCGATTCATAGACAAACACCTGTAGATGATCGCCCGGCCCAATTTGATACTGGCTGGTCTGTTCCGGCGTGGAGGCAGTGGTGGCGACGGTGACAGTTCCAACGCCGGGGGTGGGAGCACAGCCGGCGGTGATCGACAACAACAATGCAGCAGCAAAAGCGCCCAAAACCCGCATGACCATTACCTCATCTGAGAACTTACGCACACCGTTACCCGCGAAGACCATATTGACGCAACCTATGTTCACGCCTTCGCTCCTCGTTGCGAAGGCGTGGTAGGCGCGGATGGGAATCGAACCCACGACCTCTGCCATGTTAAAGCAGCGCTCTGCCACTGAGCTACGCGCCTATCGATATCACCCGCATTGCCCTAAAGGGACGCAGCGGCGGGGTGTGTCTGCTAGCCTGGAAAGCCATCGAGATCTAGCACCGGAGCGAATCTCTGGCAAAGTCTGTCTTTTAAGACGTTGGGTTTTTCATGTTCAGTCTTGCATCGTTCGGCGTCTCTTGCGATGAGGCGATGCTCTGCTGCGCGGGTTTTCTGTTGGGCCACGCTGCGCTTGGAGGAATGTTCCTGTATGGCCGAGTTTTTTGTTCTCGGATTTCTGGAATTTGCCGCCTGCTTTCTGCTGGCCCTTGCGGTCATTGCCGGGGGCGGGCTTTTCAATGATGCCGTCACGATCGATCTCGCTTTGGTGCTCGCCACCGCCCTGGCGGCGATGTCGCTGGCCACCGGGGCCTATCGTGGCGAGAATTTCATGCGCAGTCGCGGCGTGGTGACCAAATTCGTCCTTGCTTTGCTGTTCTCGATGTCCTGTGCCGTGCTGCTGGTGGCGCTGCGCGACGAGCAGAATGCACCGGGCGATCTGGGATGTCTGAGGCTCATCCTGTTCGCCTGCCTTGGCTGTCTGGCGCTGAATGCGCTGATTCGCGCGGTATTCGGCCATGCGTTGCGTTCGGGCGTGTTTGTGCGCCGCCTTGTTCTGGCGGGGCCCGATGACGCGTGTGAGCGGTTGCGGCGCGGCGTGGCGTTGCGTGGCGGCGGCAGTTTTGAGGTTGTCGCCGAATTCGATCTCGCCGCGGCCGATGCGCTCGACCAACTGAAACAGGCGCGCCAGCGTGACATCTGGGCGATCGTCGTCGTGCATCCCGCCGAGCTGACCGGGCTTGCCGCCGCCGGAATGCCGCGCATCATTCCCGCGCCGGTGTTTTGGGAGCGTTATATGCGGCGCATCGATCTGGAGATGCTCGACCAGAACATCCTGCCAGACTCCCGCGCGCATGGCGTGTCTGCGCTGTTGCACCGGCTGACCGATATCGTGCTCAGCCTTGGATTGCTGGTCTTCACCCTGCCGCTGATGCTGGCCACCATCATTGCCATCCGCTTCGACAGTCCCGGCCCGATCCTTTATCGGCAGGACCGCGTGGGCCTGAACGGCAAACCGTTCGTATTGACCAAATTCCGCTCAATGCGCCCGGATGCCGAGGCGTCGGGGCCGGTTTGGGCGATGCTGGAGGACAAGCGGATTACCCGCGTCGGCCAGTTCATCCGCCTCACCCGCATCGACGAATTGCCGCAGCTGTTCAACATCCTGCGCGGCGAGATGAGCTTTATCGGTCCGCGCCCGGAGCGGCCGGTGTTCGTGGCGCAGTTGATTGAGCAGATTCCGTTTTATGCCGATCGCAGCGCCGTCAAACCGGGGCTGACCGGGTGGGCGCAGGTGAACTATCCGTATGGCGCTTCGGTAGAAGATGCCAAAATGAAGCTGTCATATGATTTGTACTACGTAAAACACCAAAGTTTTTGGCTCGATATGGTGATTGTTTTTTCCACCATTCGCGTGATCCTGTTCCAGGAAGGCGCACGCTGAAAATATGTTTGTCCTTGCACAGCGCGTGCATTTTGCCGTCTGCGTTGATCTGGGCAACAGCGTCGTGCCGGAGTAGTGTCGGTGTAACAATGCGTTCGCATGGTGGATATGGCCGTGCGGCTTTCGGCGGGGTGTGACGGTTCTTCATGAAGAAGCTGGTTTTGATCCTGCTGGCACTTATGGTGCTTGGTGCTGCTGGCGGTGCCGCATGGTGGAAATTTGGACGCAGGGCGGACCATCTGGCGCTCGGGCGGCAGATGATGGCCTCGGGCGACCCGCGCGGCGCGGCGTTGGAGTTGCGCAACGCGGTGCGCGACAACCCGGATTCCATCGAGGCGCATTACCGCCTCGGCTACACGCTGTTGCAGCTGGGTGATGCGGTTGCCGCCCAGAAAGAGCTTGAGCGCGTGCAGGCGATGGGCGGCGGTGAGAAGGATGTGCCGGTGTTGCTGGCGCAGAGCTATCTGGCCCAGGGGTTGAACAAGGAACTCGTCGATAAATTCCGCCCGCCATTGTCCACCCCCGATCTGACGTCGCAATTGCTGCTGATCCGCGCGCTGGCGTTGAACACGTTGGGCGATCAGGTGGCGGCGATGTCGTCGCTGGCCACCGCCGAAGCCGCCTCGCCGCGTTCGGCCTCGGTGCCGATGACGGCCGCGCGCATCGCCTTGCTGAGCGGCGATTACACGCTGGCGTTGGAGAAGGCCGAGCACGCGCTGTTCATCGACCCCAATCGCCTGGATGCCATGTTGACCAAGGCGCAAGTATTGTCGGCACGCGGCAATCGCGCGGCGGCATTGGATACGCTCAATCAAGTGCTCACCCTCGCGCCGCGCTATATCTCTGCCCGGCTGGAGCGCGCCAATCTGCAGCTGGATCTCGGCCAGGACAAACCCGCCCGCGCCGATGTGGATGAGGTGCTCAAGGCACAACCGAATGCGGTGCCGGCGGTGTATCTGAACGCCGTGCTGCTGACCCGCGCCAAGCAATCCGCACAGGCCGATCTGGAGTTTCAGAAGCTGTCCGGCCTGATGGAACGCTTCCCGCGTGCCTATTTCTTTCTTGCCCTGGTCAAGCTCGATCTGGGGCAGAACGAATTGGCGCTGGACAATGCCACCCGCTACATGGCGCGCCATCCGGGCGATCCCGATGGGGTCAAATTGCTTGCGCGCATTCAGCTGGTCAGTAAGCGCCCGGATCAGGCGATTGCCACGCTGACCAAGGCGATGCGCTTCGGCCTGGCGGATTCGGAGGTGCTGAACATCCTCAGCCAAGCCTATGCGGCGACCGGGCAGGCCGATGCCGCGGCGAAGACGCTGACCCGTGCGATGGCCATCGCCCCGCAATCCCACCCGATCACCGGCGGCGATGCCGACAAGGTGCAGGGGGCCTATAGCGATCCGAGTGCCGGCATCAACCTGATCGCAGACATCAATGGTTCCGATGAAGCCAATGTGATCAATGCGTTGCGCGCCGGTGACGTCGACGCGGCTGGACGGGTGTTGGACAGACTGCGGGCCGAGCAAGGCAACAGCGAGCAGGTCAATCTGCTCAACGCGGCCGTGTTGACGATGCGGCAGGAATACGCCGCGGCCCGGCGGCAATATGAGGAGATGCTTGCCGTCAATCCGAGTTTGGTTGCCCCGCGCGTCGGGCTTGCCCAGCTCGACCAGATCGAGGGCCGTGGCGACGATGCCGAGCGGCGTTTGGCCGACATCCTGACGCAGACCCCCGCCGATGAGAGCGCGTTGGGTGTGGTGATGCCGATTCTGGTCAATTCCGGCCGGATGGCGCGTGCCGTCAGCCTGCTGGAAGCGGCGTTCGCGGCGGCCCCTGGAAATGCCAAAATCGGTCTGGCTCTGGCCTCGATCTATCTGCAAATCCAAGCCCCGGACAAGGCGCTGGGTGTGCTCACCCGGATGAATCCGCAGGCAGAGGCGGCCCCGTTGCAGCAGCAATTGGTCCGCGCGCACGCGCTGGTGGCATTGCATCGTGAGCCGGAAGCCATTGCGGTCTATCGCAAAATGATCGCCCTG
This sequence comes from Acetobacteraceae bacterium, assembly GCA_031291725.1. GTDB lineage: Bacteria > Pseudomonadota > Alphaproteobacteria > Acetobacterales > Acetobacteraceae > CAIQQQ01. Next base: position 6,632 of record JARLIM010000027.1, on the reverse strand, counting down.
CTGCCGGGCGAGGTGTCGTTGGTTGGTGAGCTGGTGGGGCTGCAGGAGACGCAGCACGACTATGCCGGCGCCCGCGCCACCTTGGTTGACGCATTGAAGAACCAGCCGGGCAATCTTGATTTCATGCGCCTGCAGCTTGGCAATGAACTGGTCTCCGGCGGCCAGGCAGCGGCGCAACAGGTGATCGAGGCGGCTTCGGCCAATGAGAGCACGCGCCCGCAATCGCTGATCCTGCGTGCCGATCTGGCGCTGGCCAATGGCAACACCACGGAGGCGGCTGAGATGTATGCCGGTCTGCTGAGACAGACGCCTTCGCTGGCCTTGGCGCTCAAGACCGCCACCACCTACATCCAGGCCGGAAACCCCACCGAGGCGAGCGCCACCTTGTCGGCGTGGCTGGCTCAAAGCCCGAAGGACCTGGACGCGCTGCGTCTGCAGGCCAATCTGCAGCTTGGGCTGGACAAGAACGATGCAGCCATCGCCACGCTGGAATTGCTCTCCGCCCTGCAACCCGACGATGCCGATACGATGAACAATCTGGCCTGGCTCTATGCGCTCAAGGGCGACCGCCGGGCGTTGCCGTTGGCGCGACGGGCCTTCGTGCTGCGGCCGTCGGCGCAATCGGCCGATACGCTGGGCTGGATTTTGGTGCGCGCCAACGAAGTCGAGGGCGGTCTGCCCCTGCTCGCGCAGGCGGCCAAGGCGCTCAACGATCCAACCGTGTCGTATCATTACGGTTTTGCGCTTTCCAAGCTCGGCAAGAAAGACGAGTCATTGGCTGTGTTGCAACCGCTGGCCGAACAAAGCACCGCCTTCCCCGAACAGGAGGATGCGCGCCGGTTGGTGAAGGATCTGCGCGGCGGGAAGTAATGCGATGGGCCAGGATGACGCATCTTCCCTGCATCTGCTGACCTTCAGCACGTTGTATCCCAACGCGGGCCAACCGCATCACGGCGTGTTCGTTGAGAACCGTCTGCGGCATCTGCTCGCCTCCGGCAAGGCGCGCAGTGTGGTGGTGGCCCCGGTGCCGTATTACCCGCAGGGCCGGCTTGCCGCCGCCATCGGTCGCCATTTCGGCTGGGCGCATTTCGCGGCAATCCCGGCGCAGGAGGTGCGACACGGCATCACCGTGCTGCATCCGCGCTATCTGGCGATCCCGAAATTCGGCATGAACCACGCCCCCGACCTGCTCTACCGCGCCGCAGCCCCTGTGCTGGCACGGTTGCTGCGGGAAGGCAGGCGGGTGGATGTGATCGACGCGCATTATGTCTATCCTGACGGGGTGGCGGCCGTGATGCTGGGCCGGCGTTTCGGTCTGCCGGTGACGATCACCGCGCGTGGGTCGGATGTGACGCAATTGCCGGATTATCCGGTGCCGCGCCGTCGCATCGTCGACGCGATCACCCAGGCGGATGCGCTGATCTCGGTCAGTGCGGCGTTGGGGGAGCGGTTGGTGGAACTCGGCGCCGCACCCGGCAAGGTGCATGTGCTGCGCAACGGCATCGATCTGGCACAGTTCCGCCCGGTCGATGGCAGCGCGGTGCGTGCGGAGATCGGGATTTCGGCTGAGACGAAGTTGCTGGTCTCCGTCGGCCATCTGATCGAGCGCAAGCGCCACAGCCTGACGATGTCCGCCCTGGTGGCGCTGCCGGGCGTGCATCTCGCCCTGGTGGGTGACGGGCCGGAGCGGGCGGCGTTGCAGGCGTTGGCGCAGCGTTTGGGGGTGGCCGAGCGGGTGCATTTTCTCGGCACGCGGCCGCATGCGGCACTGGCGGCCTATTACGCAGCGGGCGATGCGATGGTGTTGGCATCCAGCCGGGAAGGCTGGGCGAATGTGCTGCTTGAGGCGATGGCGTGCGGCACGAAGGTGATCGCCTCCAACATTGCCGGCAACCCGGAAGTGGTGCAGGCCCCGGAAGCTGGGTTGATTATACGGGAGAATTCCGGCAACGGCATTGCCGAGGCGGCCAAAACCGTGTTCGCCACCCCGCCAGACCGCGCCGCCACCCGTGCATATGCCGAACGCTTCGGTTGGGACGAGACGACCGAGGGCCAGGTGCGCGTCTTCCGCAGCGTGTTGGCACAACGGAGACCGGCGGCATGAGCGAGGCTTTTGATCGACTGCGCGGCTTGCCTGCCTTGGCCTGGGATTTCGACGACACGCTTGTCGGCCACGGCGCCTCGCCGGCGATGCATCGCTTCATTGCCGAGACCCCGCACATCATCCACAGCATCGTCACCTTCCGCGCCCTGGGCAGCGAGCGGCAGATCTGGGAGGATTTGGCGTTGGAGACCGATCTGCTGGCGGCGACGCATTTCCGCCATGTGATCAACATCGATGACGGTCTGGCCACGTTGGTGCAGCGCCTGCGCCGCCATCGGCATTCCCGTCTGTTCGCTGGTCCCGAAGGCCCGGCCGAGCGCGCCTATCGGCATTGGAAGGGCATGGTGTGCGCGCGCATCGGCGCGATTGCCTTGATCGACGACCGTACCGAGGACGTGGCCCCGGGGTGCGACGCTTTTGGCATCATGCATCTGCATCCGGATCAGCTGTTGTGAGCACCTCTCAGCGTCAGATCTTCCCCAATGTCCGCGCGCTCGCCCAGGCGGCGGTGCCGCCGCTGGTGGGCACGCTGGTGATCGATGCCGAAGAGGATTTCGACTGGAACCACCCGCTGCGCGACACCGCGCGTTCCACCGAGCATCTGCACGATCTGACCGCGCTTGCCGCCTTGTTCGCCCGCCATCGCGCGGTGCCGACCTTTCTGGTCACACAGCCGGTGTTGCAGGATGAGGCGGCGGTGGCCAGCCTGCGCGCGCTGTGGGAGCGCGGCCAATGCGTGCTGGGTCTGCAATTGCACCCGTGGGTGACGCCGCCTTTCGGGGAAGTGTCATCGCCGCGCAATTCCTACCTCACCAATCTGGACGCCAATCAGGAAGAGCAGAAGCTGCTCACCTTGAAATCACTGTTCGAACGCCGCTTCGGAGTGGCTCCGACGATCTTTCGCGCCGGGCGTTACGGGCTGAGCCGCAACACGCCGCATCTGCTGGAGAAGCACGGCTTTTTCATCGACACCTCGATTGCGCCACGCACCAATTTTTCGCGCCAGGGCGGGCCGGATTATCGGCATGACGATGCCGGGCTGTTCTGGTTCGGTGCGCAACGCCGCCTGCTCGAAGTGCCGTTATGCCGTGATGTGGTGGGGTGGGGCAGTCGGTTCGCCAATGGACGAATCGGGCTGAGCGACCGTCTCGGTCCGCTTGGGCATGCCGCCGGTGCGTTGTTCGCCCGCACACGCTGTGCCGAGCGCATCACGCTGTCGCCGGAGGGCAACGATGTGGGGGCGATGCAGCGTCTGTTGCGTGGATTATTGGCGCGCGGGCAGGGGGTGTTCTCGTTGAGCTTTCACTCCTCCTCTCTCTCTCCGGGGCGCAACCCCTATGTCCGCGACGAGGCCGGGCAGCGTGTGTTTATCGCCTCATTGGATGCGGCGCTGGCGCAGATGGGCGATATGCTGCCCGGCGGCTTCGCGCCGCTCGATCGGGTGCCCTTTCTGCTCGACCCCACCGTGCTGCCGCCGCGCGCGCAGGACTCCACCGCCGATATTGCGGCATCGTCCGTCTGATGTGCCCGTTGTCACTTTGCCAGGAATTCCAGTGTGCTTGAGGGCGAGAAACAGAAGCGCAAGGCTGAAATCGGCGGTGTGCTGCAAGCCTCGTCGCTGTACCTGGTGGGCAACATCGCCAGCCGGGCCGTGGGGTTTTTGGCGATCCCGTTCTATTCGCATTATCTCAGCGCCCGGCAATATGGCTCGCTGGAGCTGATCGAACTCAGCACCCAGGCCATCGGCATCACCTTCGGCCTGCAAAGCGTGGGCGCGGTGCTGGCGCGGTTGTTTCATGATCAGAGCACGGTGGATGGCGAAAATGCCATTGCGTCGACCAGCGTGCTGTCGGCCAGCTTGCTCAACACGGTCATTTGCGGCCTGTGCCTGCTGGTGGCAGGTCCGCTGGGCGAGACGCTGTTCCACAATGCCAACGGCACCGGGTTGTTGCAGCTTGCCTTTATCGGCATGTGGTTTTCCAACCTTGCCGAAGTCATCTTGACCTATGAGCGCATCCGGCAGCGGGCGAAGTTTTTTTTCTATTATTCGATGGTTCAGCTGGTGCTGACCCTGGCTTGCAATATTTATTTCATCGGCTTTGCGGGCGAGGGCGTTTATGGCTTTGTGTACAGCAAGCTGATCGTGACCGGGTTGGGGACGGTGTTTCTGGCAACGCGAATCACCCGCGAAGTTGGGATGCGCTTTCAGCGTGAATTCGTGCCGCAATTTATCCGCTTCGGCGGACCGCTGGTGCTGGCCAGCCTATCGGCCTTTGCGATCCATTTCTCCGACCGATTTTTCCTCACCGATGCGGTGTCGCTGAGCGATCTGGGCCGCTACGCGCTGGCCTATCGCTTCGCGTTCCTGGTCTCGATCCTGGTGGGGGATTCTTTCGGCAAGAGTTGGAACGTCACACTCTACCGTTTTTCCGGGCGCGAGGAGTGGAAGGCGCAGTTTGCCCGCGTTGCGCATTATCTGATGTTCGCGTTGTTCTTCGTCGCGCTGGGGGTGTGCCTGAATGCGCTGTTGCTGCTGCGTTTCATGGTGCCGCCGGATTATTTTCCACCGGATTTCGTGCTGCCCGCGCTGGTGTTCGCCTATGTGCTGCGTGAATGCGGCGATTTCTTTCGCAACCTGCTGCTGATCGACAAGCGTTCGGGCGTGGTGGGACGTGTGGGCCTGGTCAGTGCGGGGGTGAATTTCCTGCTCAATTTCCTGCTGATCGTCCCGTTCGGCCTGTATGGCGCGACGGCCTCAACGCTTGCGACCTGGGCCGTCTATATGGTGGTTTTTTGGGTGCTGGCGTGGCGGGCGCATCGCGTGCCGGTGAGGCTGGGCGTGTTTTTGCCGATGCTGATCTTGGCATTGGGCATTTTCGTGCTCGGGCGTTGGACGAATGCCCATCTCGGTCTGTTCGGTTTCGTCGCCAGTGCCGGTTGGTTGGCAGTGTATTTTCTACTGGTGTCCTATGGCGTGCTGTCCGGCCCTGAGCGGGAGGACATGTTCGCCTTCCTGCGCGAGAAGGTCAGCGAGGCGTTGATCCGCGTGGGGCTGGCCAAGCCGCATCCAGAACCCGTGCAGGGCGAGCGGCCGCCAGTGCTGCTGCTGGCCTATTACTTCCCGCCCGAGAACGCCATTGGCGCCGCCCGCCCGGCGCGGTTTGCCAAATATCTGGCGCGACTGGGCCATCGCGTCTCGGTTGTCTCACGCTGGAACGATGCGATGTCGAGCGTCAAGGCAGCGCATCCGACCGAGCGCGTGCCGCTGCCGGCCGATCTGTCCCAAAGCCGATGGGATGCCAGCCGCCTGCTGGGCGCCTTTAACCGGATGTTGATGCCGTTCGACGATCGGCTGTCCTGGATACCTCATGCATTGCGGGTGTCGCGGGCGCAGGTGGCGCGGCACCCCGAGATGGTGATCATCTCCAGCCACCCGCCGATTGCCACCCATCTGACGGCGCTGATGCTGAAGCTGCGCTATGGCAATCGCTGGATCGCCGATTTCCGCGATCCATTACTCGGCAACGTCGCCCGACCCGGCCTGCGCTCGCGGCTATTCGACAGTTGCATGGAATGGATGGTGTTCACCTTCGCGGATGTGGTGATCGCCAACACCGAGGCCGTGCAGCAGATGTGGTCCCGCCGCCATGCCGGGCAGTTGCACAAAATTCGGCTGATCTGGAACGGCTTCGACCCGGAAGACGGCATAAAGCCGCATCCGGTGACGGTGCGGCGTCGGCGACGTTTGGTGCATGTCGGTGTGATCTATGCCGACCGCACCCCCACCCCGCTGGTCGCCTCTCTCGCCCGGTTGATCGCCTCGGGCCGTCTGTCCGCCGATCAGGTGGCTCTGCACCTGCTCGGCCCGATTGAGAATGACGGTGTCAATGTCGAACTGCCGGAATATCGCCAATTGATCCAAGCGGGTTGTCTGTCGCTCGATGACCGCATGGCCCCGCGTGAGGAAGCGTTGGAGGTGATGTTGCAGGCCGATATCCTGCTGCTGCTCGACCTCGCTGGCCCTGGCAAGGTGAGCACGCAATTGCCCGCCAAGGTGTTCGATTATGTCCGCGCCTGTCGCCCGATCCTGGCTTTCACACCGCATGAATCGGTGATCCGTCCGATGCTGGCACATTTCGGCGTGCCACATCTGTGCCTGTCGGGGGATGATTCGCCGGAGTTGATCGATGCGGCCATCGCGGATTTCGTTCTGCGCGATCACGGCACGGTGGCGCCGAGTGCCGCCTTCTGGCACGAATTCGACGCCCGCCAGCAAACGGAATTCCTCGCCCAATTGGTTTGCGAAACCAAATCCACCCCGGTGGCGCAGCTTTCCCAGGGGAAACCAGGGACGGCGGCAGTGTAATGCCAGCGGCACGAGGGGCGCTGCGAATTGTCTTGAGTTAATCCAAATAACATGTTGTTAGTTGCGTATGCCCTCATCCGCGCCCCTCTCCCCATGTCTGAGCCTGTCGGCGGTGCTGCGTGCGCTGCGCGGCGCCGTGGGCGGTTGGGAGCGGCGCGGCCT
>JARLIM010000026.1 GCA_031291725.1 Acetobacteraceae bacterium | reverse complement strand
TCGGGATTGGTGGTCAGTGCCAGCGAAGGCGGCGGTGCGCCGAGGGCTTTATTCATCTTCAACCCAGCCTCCTCCGTGCGCCAATCGGCAACGGCCGCGGCGAAGACGGCGATGTCGGCAGGCAGCGCCTGCGTGCAGGCGGCCAGCATCTCGCGGGCCGTCTCGACCTGCACGAGCGAAACGCCCACCGGTGTCGGCACCGCAACCCGGCCGCTGACGAGCGTCACGCGCGCGCCAAGGCCTGCCAGGGCGGCGGCAATGGCATGGCCCTGCTTGCCGGAACTGCCGTTGGCGATGTAGCGCACGGGGTCGATCGGCTCATGGGTCGGACCGCTGGTGACCAGGGCATGCCGGCCGGTCAGCGGCCCGGGCGCGGGCGCCAGGATCTGCTCGATCGCGGCCAGGATCTCGGGCGGTTCGGCGAGGCGGCCGGGGCCGAACTCGTTGCAGGCCATCACACCCTCGTCAGGACCGGTGACGGTCACACCGCGCGCGGCGAGGGTGGCGATGTTCGCCTGGGTCGCCGGATGCAGCCACATGCGCACATTCATCGCCGGCGCCACCAGCACCGGTTTGTCGGTGGCGAGCAGCAAGGTGGTGGCCAGATCGCCGGCCAAGCCATGCGCCATCTTGGCCAGAATATCGGCCGAGGCGGGGGCGACCACCACCAGATCGGCGGCGCGGGAAAGTTGGATATGGCCCATCTCGCTCTCATCGGTGAGCGAGAACAGCTCGGTATAGACCTTCTGCTCGGTCAGCGCCTGCAAGGAGAGCGGGGTGACGAATTGCGCGCCCGCCTGGGTCAGCACGGCGGTGACGCCCGCGCCCGATTTGCGCAGCAGACGCACCAGTTCCAGCGCCTTGTAGGCCGCGATGCCGCCCGAGACGATCAGCAGGATGCGCTTGGACGACAGGCTCATGTCATCCTCCATATTTCATCGTCATTGCTTCGCCGTGCCTCTTCGCAATGACGATGAAACACCAGACTCACAGCCGCCAGCCCGTGTGAATGGCGGCAATCCCGCCGGACAGATTGCGCACCTGAACCCGACCCAACCCAGCCTTGCGGAACATCCCGGCCAGCGTCTCCTGGTCGGGCATCATGCGGATGCTCTCGGCGAGGTATTGATAGCTGTCCTCATCCTTGGCCACCACGCGGCCCAGCTTGGGCAGCACCTTGAAGCTCCACAGATCATAGATCGGGCTGAGGGCCGCCACCTGCACGCGGGAGAATTCCAGCACGCAGAACCGCCCACCCGGCCGCAGCACGCGGCGCGCCTCGGCGATCACCGCATCCTTGTCGGTGCAGTTGCGCAGGCCGAAGGACATCGACACCGTGTCCACCGAGCGATCCGGCAGCGGCAGTTTCTCGGCGTCGGCGTTGAGGAAGGTGATGTTGTCGGCGAATCCCCGCGCCATCGCACGGTCACGGCCCACGCTGAGCATGGCCGCATTGATGTCCGACAAAATCGCAGGCCCGCCGCCGTGATCGAGCCAGCCGAAGGTGATGTCGCCGGTGCCGCCAGCCAGATCCAGCAGGTCGCGGCGGGGGGAGGGGGAGAGCACGTTGATGAAAATGCGCTTCCACACACGATGAATGCCGAGCGACATCAGATCGTTCATCAAATCGTATTTCGGTGCCACGCTGTCGAAGACCTCGCGCACGAGCGTCTTCTTCTCGTCGCGTTGAACGCGGCGATAACCGAAATCGATGTCGTCTGCGGCGCCTGAGGGCGCAGTGGTATTGTCGCTCATGCGCACACTCTATAGCGTCCCGCGCCATGCCGGAACTCCCTGAAGTAGAGACCGTGATGCGTGGGCTGGAGGCGCGGCTTTTGGGCCGCAGGATCGCCCGCGCGGAACTTCGCCGCCCCGATCTGCGCTGGAAGGTGCCGCAGGCGCTGCCAGGCGTGCTGCAAGGCGCGCGCGTGGCCAGTTTTCGCCGGAGGGCGAAATACATCCTCATGCGTCTGGAGGGGCGGCAGAGCGTGCTGATCCATTTGGGCATGTCTGGCAGGATGAATCTCGGTAGCGTCGGCCAGAACGAGGCACCGCCCGCGCATGAGCATCTGCTGATCGAAACGGAAGATGGCACCCGTTTGGGCTTTGTCGATCCGCGCCGCTTTGGCGCGCTCGATCTGCTCGACCCAGCCGATGAGGACAGCCACAAACTGCTCGCGGGCCTGGGGCCGGAGCCGTTGGGGGCGGAGTTCACCGAAGACCATCTCAGCCGCGTGCTGGCGGGTCGTCACACCCCGATGAAGGCTGCCTTGCTCGATCAGTCCAACGTGGCGGGGTTGGGCAATATCTATGTCTCCGAGGCGTTGTTCCGCGCCCATATCTCACCGCAGCGTCGGGCGGGGGATGTGACGCAGGCGGAGATCGCCCTGCTGGTGGCTGCAATCCGCGCAACGCTCACCGAGGCCATTGCCGCCGGTGGCTCAACCTTACGCGATTATGCGCAGCCTTCGGGAGAGTTGGGGTATTTCCAGCATAATTTCAAAGTCTATGGCCGCGCGGGGGAGCCTTGCGAGCGTTGTCCCGGTCCCCCCGGATGCGCAGGGATCATGCGCATCGTGCAGTCTGGCCGGTCGAGCTTCTATTGCCCCACCGCGCAGCCCTAGCTACATCCGAGAGTAAGAAACCAAGGAGACGCAGTGATGAGCGCCTATGAAATGATCCTGGTGGAAACGCACGGCCACGTGTCGCTGATCCGCCTCAACCGTCCCAAGGCGCTGAACGCGCTGTGCGGCCAACTCGTCTCTGAGCTGAACGAGGCGCTCGCCATCGCGCAGGCGGACCCGGAGATCGGTGCCATCGTGCTCACCGGCTCCGAACGCGCATTTGCCGCCGGCGCCGACATCAAGGAAATGAAGGATAAATCCTATCCTGAGACGGCGTTGAACGATTTCATCGCCCCCTGGGAAAACATCCTGCGCATCGGCAAGCCGGTGATTGCGGCGGTGGCTGGGTTTGCGTTGGGCGGTGGGTGTGAGTTGGCGATGATGTGCGATTTCATCATCGCGGCCGACACCGCGAAATTCGGCCAGCCGGAAATCAATCTCGGCGTCATCCCCGGTGCCGGCGGCACGCAGCGTCTGACGCGGGCGATCGGCAAGTCCAAGGCGATGGATCTGGTGCTGACCGCACGGATGATGGATGCCGCCGAAGCCGAACGCTGCAACCTCGTCAGCCGCATCGTGCCGGCCGACACGCTGATTGCAGAGGCGCTGTCGGTGGCCGAAAAGATCGCCAATCAGTCGCCAGTGGCCGTGGCCATCGGCAAGCAGGCGGTCAATCGGGCGTTCGAAACCACGCTGACCGAAGGCGTGCGCGCCGAGCGTGGGCTGTTCCTGGCGCTGTTCGGCACCGAAGGGCAGCGCGAAGGCATGGCGGCATTTGCAGAGAAGCGCGCGCCGGTTTTCCGTCGAAACCCTGCTGCGGAATGACGGCATTGCTTGAAGCGCGATTCGGGATTCTTGACTCACGCGCGGCCGCAGACTATCACCCGCCTCCTCGCGGTCATCGCTGGTGAAATGTCGGGTCTGTGATTCTTTGCAGACTCGCCATATTTCGCATGGCATGGCACGATAACGGCAACGAACTGCAACCGGATCGGGTAACCGATCCGTATCTTTTGAAGAGAGCCCATGGCCAACAACGCTTCCGCGCGCAAGCGCATCCGCCAGACCGCGGTCCGCACCGAGCGCAACGCCGCACGCAAGTCGCGCATGCGCACCTTCCTCAAGAAGGTTGAAGCTGCGATTACGTCCGGCGACAAGGCCGTTGCCCAGGAAGCCCTGCGCATCGCACAGCCGGAAGCGCAGCGCGCTTGCACCAAGGGTGTGGTCCACCTGAACACGGTTGCCCGCAAAATGTCGCGCCTGTCCGCGCGCATTAAGGCGATGGCAGCCGCTTGATTTCGATTCTGGCGCAGTCTGTTCGCAGTCTGCGCCAGTAATTTCGAAATACGCAGTGTTCCGGGGTAGTCCGGAATGCTCATTATACTTATTCACTGCAGATAAAGAACACCACCAGAGGGCACCTCTGGTGATATTTTTTTGCGTCCGCAGCTTTCTACATAATCTTGCAAGTTGTGATTTGCCTCGTGCCGATTTTCCGACCTATCATTTCTGATGGCGAGTTGGCGGAAAGAACCGGCCCAAGAGTTCAATTCTGTTAGAAACCGAGACATTCGGCTGAAGGGGTATCGGGGAGCATGAGCAGAGCAGAGGAAGACGCCCTTGCGCATGCGCGAGGGACCAACGCCCAAAATCATGAGCCTGAATCCCAGCTTGCCGTTCAGTGGGCCCGTATCCGTGGGCATCTGCAAAGCGAAGTGGGCGACGTTGAATACCGGACCTGGCTGCGTCAGATGACGCTGGGCGGGCTGGAAGGCGACGAGATCACCGTGCGCCTGCCCACCCGTTTCCTGCGTGACTGGGTGCGCTCGCATTACGGCGACCGTCTGACGGCGCTGTGGATTGCAGAGAACCGTGCCGTGCGTCGGGTCGAGATCCGCGTGGGGGCCGGTGTGCAGATGACACCCATTTCCGAACCGCTCAGCGCCCCGCCAAGTGCAGCTCCGCGTCAGACGCAAGCGACCATTGCGTCGGTTGCGACGGCGCCGCAGCCTGTCCCGTCGGTGCGGCCGGAAGAACGTCTGGATGCGCCGCTCGATCCGCGCTTCACCTTCGACAGCTTTATCGTCGGCAAGCCCAACGAATTCGCCTATGCCTGCGCCCGCCGCGTGGCCGAAAAGCCGGCCAGCCAGGGCTTCAACCCGCTGTTCCTGTATGGTGGCGTCGGTCTTGGGAAAACCCATCTGATGCACGCCATCGCCTGGGAGTTGACCAACCCAACCCAGACGCCGGGCGAGAGCCGTCAGCCGGTGACAGTTGCCTATATGTCGGCCGAGAAGTTCATGTATCGCTTCATCGCAGCGATCCGTGCGCGCTCGACGATGGAGTTCAAGGAGCAGCTGCGCAGCGTGGATGTGCTGATGGTCGATGACCTTCAGTTCCTCATCGGCAAGGACGCCACGCAGGAAGAATTCTTCCACACCTTCAACGCGCTGGTCGATGCCGGCAAGCAGATCGTTGTCTCGTCGGACAAATCGCCGTCTGATCTTTCGGGCCTGGAAGACCGCGTGCGCACCCGTCTGGGATGCGGCATGGTGGCCGATCTGCATGCGACGACGTTTGAATTGCGCATGTCCATCCTGGAAGCCAAGGCCGCCCGCGCGGGTGTGCCGGTGCCGCCGAAGGTGATGGAATTCCTCGCCCACAAGATCACCACCAATGTGCGTGAGCTTGAAGGTGCCCTGAACCGCCTGATCGCGCACGCCAATCTGTTCGGCCGCTCCGTGACGTTGGAGACGACGCAGGAAGTGCTGCACGACATCCTCAAGGCGCATGACCGCCGCGTGACGATTGAGGAAATTCAGCGCAAGGTGGCCGAGCATTACAATATCCGCCTGACCGACATGGCGTCTGCCCGTCGTGCCCGCGCGGTGGCGCGGCCGCGTCAGGTGGCGATGTATCTGGCCAAGCAGCTCACCAGCCGCTCACTGCCGGAAATCGGCCGCAAATTCGGCAATCGCGACCACACCACGGTAATGCACGCTGTCAGCCGTGTCTCCGAGTTGATGGAGCGGGATTCCGGCTTTTCCGAGGATGTGGAATTGCTGCGCCGGATGCTGGAATCGTAAGACATTCCACCCTACGGTGTTGCGCAACAACAACCGAGGACACCGCCATGCCGCAACCCGATCACATCTCCAAACTCGGCGTGCCGCCGGAGGAGAACCTGCCTGATGACCTCAAGGTGATCTGGGAGAAGTGTCGGGAAAAGCTGGGTTTCGTGCCGAACGTGTTCAACACGCTCAGCCTCAAGCCGCAGCGCCTGCGCGATTTCATGCAGCTGTTCAACGAGATCATGCTGTCGGAGTGCAATCTCTCCAAGCTCGAACGCGAGATGATCGCTGTCGTCGTCTCCTCGGCCAATCACTGCTATTATTGCTTGGTCTCGCATGGCTCGGCGGTGCGCAAGCTGTCGGGCGATCCGCAATTGGGCGAGATGCTGGCGCTGAATTATCGCGTGGCGGATGTGTCGCCGAAAATGCGCGGTATTCTGGATTTCGCCTGGAAACTGACGAAAACGCCCGGCGAGGTGGTGGAGGCCGACCGTCAGGCGCTGCGCGATCTGGGGTTGTCGAGCGAGGATATTTTCGACGTCGCCGAAGTGGTGGCGCTGTTCAACTTCTCCAACCGCGTCGCCATCACCGCTGACATGATGCCGAACGCGGAATATCATTCAATGGCGCGATAAGCCCAGCGCCTACATCACCGGATCAATCGGCGACGGCGGGGTGCCACCGGCTTCGATGGCCTCGCCCGCCGCGATCAGCAGATCTTCGCGATAACGCGGGCCGATCAACTGCACGCCCACCGGCGCGCAGCCAACCATGCCGGTCGAGACCGTCAGCCCCGGCAGCGACATCGCCGGCAGGCCGGTTTGCAGCAATTGCGCCTCCAGCACCGCCTGGAAAGCCTCCACGCTTTTCATGTCTTCCTGATCGGCAAACGGCAGCACGCCCGAAACCGGGGCGAGCAGAACCGGGTAGCGGTCCAGGAAAAGCTGGAATTCGCGGGTGATCGTCGCCCGGCGGACCAGGCATTTCGCCACGATATCGGGCGGCAGCGACTGGGCCATATGGCGCACGCCTTCGATCACCCGCAGCGCGCCCGGATCGCCCTCGCGCTCCACCATGTCGGCAAAGGCGGCGAAATTGTCGCCGAGCCAGAGCTTGAGCTGAATATCGGTCGCCTCGCGGAAGCTGGGTGTATCGTCCACTTCCTCGACGATATAGCCGGCCGCTTCGAGCCTGCGGGCGGCATCGGTGAGGGCTGCGATGATCTCAGGTGCGACGAACATTCCGTTCGGACGCAGGCAGAGGGCCACTTTTTTCGCCACCGGGGCCCCTGCATAGGGCACCGGCGTATACCAGGCATCACGCGGATCGGGGGCGGCCATGGCTTTGAAGCCTGCCTTGATGTCCGCCATCGTGCGGGCGAGCGGGCCGGAGACGGCCATGAGCTGCGGGCCGATGCCACGTTCCGCGCCGGATTTGTTCCAGGCGGGCACCCGGCCCAGGCTGGGACGCAGACCGTGCACGCCGCAGGCATAGGCCGGATAGCGGATCGAGCCGCCAATGTCGGAACCGTGGGCAATCGCGCCAATCCCGGCAGCCACAGCCGACGAAGCGCCGCCCGACGAGCCGCCCGGCGTGAGTGACGGATCGCGCGGGTTTTTCGTCGCCCCATGCAATTCATTGTTGGTGAACCAGCGCAGCGAGAAGGCGGGCGTGTTGGTCCGGCCCAGCAGCACCGCCCCCGCCTTGCGCAGATTGGCGACAACCGGGTTGTCCTCGGTGGCGATCAGATCCTTCTGCAGCCGCAATCCGTTGGTGGTGGCGTAGCCGACCTGATCGGCGAGGCATTTGATCGTCACCGGCACGCCGGCCAGCGGGCCAGGGTCTTCACCGGCGGAGAGCTTGCGATCGATGGCGTCGGCCTGGGCGAGCACATCGTCCGGGCGGTGTTCCACCACGGCGTTCAGCCAGGGATTGACCGCATCCAGACGCGCCAGTGCATCCCAGGCTGCTTCCCGCGCGGAGATTTCACGGCTGCGGATTTTTGCGGCGAGATTGGTGGCGGACAAACGCCAAAGATCGGACATCGCTGCTACACTCCTGGCAATGACGGGATCGAAACTCTCTCACGCGCCGGAGCTGTCGGGAAGACGGCCCGTGCTGATGGCGCCAATCAAAATGCCGGCGTCTGCGGTGTTGAACAATTCCTCCACCGGCACCGTCACCCGCCGCCGCCAGTTCGGGCGTTCCCGGTCGGTGCCCGGCAGGTTCACCGCCTCACGCTCGCCGGCGATGTCTTCGGCCTGCACATAGGCGAGATCGCAGCCGGTCTCGGCCACGAAGCGATGGGCGGCTTCGGCCAGATCGCCCTCGCCCACCACCTGCCGCAACGCCGCGATATCGGCCTCGCGCTCCTCCACCGGCGGTGCGGACAAGCCAAGGGCGGTGCGTTCTGTGATGTCGGCAGCTTCCTGCCAGCCGCGCAGCGTGGGCAGATCATGCGTCGAGACACAGGTGACGGCGCGCTGCGGATAGGAATCGCGGGCGCGGAACGCCATGCCGTCGCGTTCCAGCAGCAGCACGCGATAGCCCAGAATATCATTGGCCGTCAGTGCCTCGCGCAGACCATCGAGCACGGTGCCGAGATCCTCGCCGATGATCAGCGCCTTTGCCTTATGCGATTCCAGCGCCACCTGACCGAGCAGATCGGAGAACGGATAGGCGACATAAGTGCCGTCGGACGCCGTGCCACCTTCCGGCACATAGAACAGCCGAGCGAGCCCGAGCGCGTGATCGATGCGCAGGCCACCGGCGTGGCGGAGGTTGGTGGCGAGCAATTCGGCGAAATCGGCATAGCCGGTGCGTCGCATCGCCAGCGGGTTCATCGGTGGCAGTCCCCAGACCTGTCCTTCCGCCGAGAACGGATCGGGCGGTGCGCCCACGGAGACGCCATGCACCATCCGGTCGCCCAACGCCCAGGCCTCGGCCCCATCCGGTGCACAGCCAACGGCGAGGTCGCGGATGATGCCGATGTCCAGCCCGCGTGCGGAGGTGGCCAACGCGGTGTCGGACAGATATTGCAGATAGCTGTGAAACAGAACGCGCTGTCCGTGTGCGGCGGCAAAGGCTGCGCAATCCTCGCTGCGGGGGTTGGACAGCGCGCCCGCCCATTGCGGCCACGGCACGCCGATGCGGGTTTCGGCAATCGCCTGGAACAGCGCGAAATCCGCCAGCGACTGCCCGCGCTCGGTGCGGAAGCGGGCGAAATCCTCGGAATGCATCTCATTGAGGAAGCGTTGCCACAGCCACGGCATCTTCGCCGCCCAGACGCGGACATATTCGACCTGATTGCTCCAGCGCAGCGATTCCGTGGCCGGGGCAGCCTGTGGCACGTCGAGATAGATCGGATCGAGGAAGCGGCGGTCCGAAGGCTGATAGGGTGAGGCGCGGTCGCGTTGGTCGGGGAACAGCGCGTGCATCGGGTTCAATGCCAGCGCCGCGCCACCTGCCGCGCGGGTGCCTTCGATCAGCCGGGCCAAGGTGGTGAAATCGCCGATGCCCTGATCGCCCGCGCGACGCAGGGAATAGAGCTGCGCCGACAGCCCGAAGCGGCGGCCGCCATCGGCCAAGGCGGGTGGCAGGTAGCAGCGACTGGGGGCGACGGTGAGGTGGCATTTCGACCACGGCGCATCCTCGCGCCAGATCCGATAGCGTCCGATGGCCAGATCGGGCAGCGTGACCTTCCAGATCTGCGCGCCACGGCGATCCGGCGCCACGCAGGGCAGCACGCGGGCGTCGGTGGAGCCGGCGCGGATGCGATGCGTGCTGCCGTCTTCGCCCTCGGCGATCAGCCACGTCGTCACCGGCGCGCGCCCGGCGGGGAGGCCGAGCTTGATCTGCATATTGCTGCCCAATCGCACCACGGCCGATTCCGGGATCGGGCGCAGCGGCCCTGAGTCGGCCAGTGCGGCCAGCGCATCGCGAATCTCGCCATTGCCGCTTGCGCCGATGCCGAGAGCGCCCAGCATGTGGCGCAATGTGTCTGGGGTGACGCGATGATGCGTGCCATCCGCCTCCCACCATTCTTCCGAAATCCCCGCCGCCTGGGCGAGACGGCCGAGCAAGGCCGGGTCGGCTTCACGGCGGATCGGCACAGGGTCGGGCTGTTCGGCCCAGATCTGCACCGAGCGCGCGGTGAGCACGAATTGCGGTGAGCCATAGGCGGAATCCGCCGCCCGCTTCCATATCTTGCCGTCCTCGGCGGGCGGCAGCGTCAGTTCGCTGTTCTGCTGCCCCCGGTTGATGCACAGCGCCACGCGCTGCCCGGCGCGGCAGAGCATCATGATCAGCGTGGCGGCGTCCGGGCGGTTCCAGTCCCACGCCTCCAACGGCCGCCCATCGGGGCGCAGCCAGACAACGTCCGGGTTGGGTTCGCCGGGCGCGGGGCTGCCGGTGAGGAAGGCGTCGTCATGCAAGGCGGGAAGATCGCGGCGCAGGGCGATCATCTGGCGCGTCCAGGCCAACATCGGGCGATTGCCGTTCGCCCAATCGAGCCACGCCGTTTCGTTGTCCTGCGCATAGGGATTGTTGTTGCCGTGCTGCGACTGGCCGAATTCACTGCCCATGGAAATCATCGGCGTGCCGCGTGACAGCAAGGTGATGGCAATCAGCGCGCGCTGATCGGCCTCACGGGCGGCGATGATGGCAGGATCGGCGGTCGGGCCTTCAACGCCGTGATTCCACGAGTTGTTGGCGTCCGTGCCGTCGCGATTCTCCTCACCATTCGCCTCATTGTGCTTGGCGGTGTAGGCGGTGAGGTCGGCGAGGGTGAAACCGTCATGGGCGGCGATGAAATTCACCGTGCGCGATGGGCGGAATTTGCGGCCGAACAGGTCCGCCGAGCCCGCCAGACGGGTGGCGAACGGGCCGAGCATGTTCTGATCGCCGCGCCAGAATCTGCGCACATCGTCGCGGAAACGGTCGTTCCATTCGCCCCAATTGCCGGGGAACTGCCCGGTGCGCCAGCCGCCGGGGCCGCAATCCCAGGGCTCGGCGATGATCTTCAGCTTGGAGAGTTCAGGATCGGCATCGATGGCGGTCAGCAGCGGCGCATCCTGGTCGTAGCCGTCTTCGCGGCGGGCGAGGATGGTGGCCAGATCGAAGCGGAAGCCGTGCACGCCGCCGAATTTCGCCCAGGCGCGCAACGTGTCCATCGCCAGACGCAGACCGCCGGTGCGATGCAGGGCCAGCGTGTTGCCGCATCCGCTGTCATTGGCGTCGCGCCACGGATTGGTGGAGCCTGCGCGAAAATACAAGGCGTTGTCGATGCCGCGCAGTGACAGCGTGGGGCCGCTCTCGTCGCCCTCGCCGGTATGGTTGAGCACCAGATCGACAATCGTCTCAATGCCCGCCCGCGCCAACGCCCACACCGCCGCCCGCACCTCCGGCCAGCCGCCAGGGGCGAGGCGCGGGTCGGGGGTCATGAAGGCGATGGTGTTATAGCCCCAATAGTTTTCCAGACCCTTGGCGGTCAGATGCCGCTCGGAAATCCACGCGCAGGGCGGCATGATCTCCAGCGTGGTGATGCCGAGCGCCTTGAGATGGGCAATCGAGGCCGGATGGGCGAGGCCCGCGAAGGTGCCGCGCATGCGGGGGGTGATGTCGGCATGGCGCATGGAATAGCCGCGCACATGCGCTTCATAGATCACCGTTTTGTCCCACGGCGTCAGCGGTGTCGGGATCGGGCCGGTTTCCGGCTGGCAGACAATGGCTTTCGGCACGAAATGCGCCGAGTTGGTATCGTCCATCGCGCCGCTATCGGTGGAAGAACGCTGGCTGGGATGGAATTGCGCGATGCTGTCCAGCGCCATCGCGTAAGGGTCGATCAGCAGCTTGGTCGGGTTGAACCGATGCCCCTCCGCCGGAGCCCAACGCCCATGCACGCGCAGGCCGTATCTGTGGCCGGGCACGATGCCGGGGATTTCACCGTGAAAGACATCCCCCGTCCGCGCGGGCAGCGGGATACGGTATTCGTTGCCATTTTCGGTGAACAGGCAGAATTCCACCGCCGTGGCATGGCGCGACAACACCGCGACATTGGCGCCGGTGGCGGTGACGGTCACGCCCAAAGGCGCGGGCAGGCCGGTGGTGGGGATCGGGAGTCTCATGCGGCTTGCAAAATGCTCCGATACAGTGCGGCGTATTGCTGGGCCGGACCGCGCCATGAGACGTCGGCATTCAGCCCGTTGGTCTGCATCTTTGCCCAGACCGTCTTCTGTGCATACAGCTTCGCCGTCCGCCCCATCGCCTGGGTGAGTGCCATGCTGGTGATGGGGGAGAATTGCACCCCGGTGGCGGCACCTGCGGCAATGGCGGCCGGATTGGCATCGATCACCGTGTCGGCCAGGCCGCCCACGCGGGCGACGACCGGAATGGCACCATAGCGCAACGCGCAGAGTTGGGTCAGGCCGCAAGGCTCAAAGCGCGACGGCACCAACAGCGCATCCACGCCAGCCTGCACCATATGCGCCAACGCCTCGTCATAGCCGACAACCACGCCAATCTGGCCGGGATTGGCCGCAGCTTCGGACTTGAAGCCATCTTCAAGCGGACGATCTCCCGCGCCCAACATCGCCAATTGCGCGCCCATGCCAATCAGTTCCGGCAGCACTTCAAGCAGCAGATCGAGGCCTTTCTGCCATGTCAGCCGACTGACGACGCCAAAGAGCAGCGTGTTCGGCTCCACCGCCAGCCCAAGCCGCGCCTGCAACGCCGCCTTGTTCGCTGCCCGCTTGTTGAGCGTCTTGGCGTCAAACGCTGCCGACAAGGCCGGATCGGTGGCGGGGTTCCAGGCTTGAATATCAATGCCGTTCAACACCCCCGAGACCGCATCGCCGCGCGCGCGCAACAGACCGTCGAAGCCCATACCGCCTTCCGGCGTGCAGATTTCGGTCGCGTAGGTGGGCGAGACGGTGGTGATGCGGTCGGAGAATTGCAGGCCGGATTTCAAAAGACTCAGCGCGCCGTAAAATTCCAGGCCGTCCATCGTCGCCGCTTCCGGCGGCAAATGCAGCGGCACGCGCTGCGCCAGCGGTATTTTGCCAGCAAAGGCAAGATTATGGACGGTGAAGACCGTGCCGGGCCGAGGCTCACCGGAATAGGTGAGATAGGCCGCCGCCAGCCCCGCCTGCCAATCATGCGCATGAACGATCTGCGGCTTCCAGCCATCCACCCCCTGAAGCCCAATCCCCGCCGCCGCCCGACCGAGGGCAGCGAAGCGTTGTGGATTGTCCGGCCAGTCCCGCCCGTCCGGGCCGAGATAGGGTGAGCCGGGGCGGTCGAACAGATGCGGAATGTCCAACGCCAGCCAGTCCAGTCCATGTGCGTTGAACGCCAGCAAATTGCCGCGCCCGCCCGCTTGATCGGCAACCCCAACCGGCAGATCGAGCACCGTCATCCCGGCTGCCTGTGCCGCCCGCCGCACCGCCGGATAGGCGGGAATGAGAGTGCGCATCTGCACCCCCTCGGCGGCCAGCGCCAGCGGCAATGCACCGGCAACATCGCCCAGACCGCCGGTCTTGATCAGCGGATAGGCCTCGGAGGCAACTGAGAGAACCGCAAGACTCATGGTGAGATCCTGTCGATCATGCGCTGGGTGATCAGGGAAAGCCCGCTGGCCGTGCGGCGGAAGCGTTTTGCATCCAATTCAGGGTCTTCGCCGACGACCAAGCCGGTCGGAATTTTCACGCCGCGATCCACGATCACCCGGCTCAGGCGGGCGTAGCGGCCGATATCGACGTCCGGCAGAATCACCGCGCCGTCCAGCTTGGCAAAGGAATGCGCATGCACGTTGCTCGACAGCAGCGAGCGATGCACGCTGGCCCCGGAGACGATGCTGCCACCGGCGATCAGGGACGAGATCGCCTCACCCCGCCTGCCTTCCACATCGTGCACGAATTTCGCCGGGGCCGTGATTTCGGCATAGGTCCAGATCGGCCAGTTGCGGTCGTAAATGTCCAAATCCGGCACCACATCGGTGAGGTCGATATTGGCATCGTAATAGGCGTCCACCGTGCCGACATCGCGCCAATAGGAGGTGCGCTCGGCGCTGGAACGCACGCAGGACCGGTCGAACGGATGCGCCATGGCTTTGCCGTTCTTGACCAGATGCGGGATGATGTCCTTGCCGAAATCGCGAGACGAGTTCGGTTCAGCCGCGTCGCGGTGCAGCTGTTCGATCAGGAATTTGGTGTCGAAGACATAGATGCCCATCGAGGCCAACGACATCTCCGGCTTGCCCGGCATCGGTGCCGGATTGGCGGGCTTTTCCTCAAAGGACAGGATGCGATCGTCTTCATCGACATGCATCACCCCGAAACCCGATGCCCAGGCGCGCGGCACTTCCAGGCAGGCGACGGTGACATCCGCCCCCGCATTGACGTGCTGCTGCAACATCTGTTCGTAATCCATCTTGTAGATGTGATCACCGGCCAGCAGCACGATGTATTTCGGGTCGTAGCTCTCGATGATGTCGATGTTCTGGTACACCGCATCGGCAGTGCCCATATACCATTGATCTTCCGACACACGCTGGCTTGCCGGCAGGATGTCGAAGCTCTCATTGCGCTCGGAGCGAAAGAAGTTCCAGCCGCGTTGCAGATGCCGGATCAAGCTGTGCGCCTTGTATTGCGTGGCCACGGCGATGCGGCGAATGCCCGAATTGAGCGCATTGGACAGAGCGAAGTCGATAATGCGCAGCTTGCCGCCGAAATAGACCGCAGGCTTGGCCCGAAAATCCGTCAGCTCCATCAGTCGGGTGCCACGCCCGCCGGCAAGAACATAGGCCATTGCCTGACGCGCAAGAGGACCGCTGGAGGGTTGGAAGGCATTCATGGCGAGTCGATCCGTGTATTGCGGTTTCGGTGTTCAGCCCCGCTCAAGGCGCAGATAAATCGTGGCCAGAGGCGGGATGGTGACTTCGGCAGATGCTGGAAAATTCTGCCAGGGCGTGGAAGTGGCGTGCACGCCGCCAAGATTGCCCATGCCGCCACCGCCATAAAGGCTGGCGTCGGTGTTCAAGATTTCCGCCCAACGACCGGCTTCGGGGAGGCCGATGCGATATCCGGGGCGTGGAACCGGGGTGAAGTTCGTCACCATGGCCACCGGTGCGTCGCCAACCGCTCCAAAACGCACCCAGGCGAGCACCGAGTGTTCACGGTCATCGGCGCTGATCCAGCGGAACCCCTCGAATTCGCAATCGCGCGCATGCAGGGCGGGCTCACCGCGATAGACGCCGTTGAGGTCGCGCACGCAATGCTGCACGCCCTGATGCCAATGGGTGTCGAGCAGATGCCAGTCGAGCGACTGGTTGAAGTTCCATTCCTGCCCCTGGGCGAATTCCTGCCCCATGAAGAGCAGTTTCTTGCCCGGATGCGCCCACATGAAGGCGTAATAGGCGCGCAGGGTTGCGAATTTCTGCCACGTGTCGCCGGGAATGCGGGCGAGCAGCGAGCCCTTGCCGTGCACCACCTCGTCATGGGAGAGCGGCAGCACGAAATTCTCGGAAAAAGCGTAGAGCAGGCCGAAGGTCAGCTTGTCGTGGTGCCATGGGCGATGAATCGGGTCGCGCGCCAGATAATCCAGCGTGTCGTTCATCCAGCCCATGTTCCACTTGAACCCGAACCCCAAACCGCCCGCATGCACCGGGGCGGAGACTCCCGGCCAGGAGGTGGATTCCTCGGCAATGGACATGATGCCCGGATGCAGCGCGTAGGCGAGCGTGTTGGCCTGGCGCAGGAAATCCACCGCCTCGGTGTTGGTGTTGCCGCCCTGCGCGTTGGGAATCCACTCACCGTCTTCGCGCGAGTAATCCAGATACAGCATCGAGGCGACGGCATCGGTGCGCAGGCCGTCAATGTGGAAGCGGTCGAGCCAATAGAGGGCAGAGGCATAGAGCGTGTTGGCCACTTCCATCCGGCCGAAATTGTAGATCGCCGTGTTCCAGTCCGGATGAAACCCCTTGCGTGGGTCGTCATGCTCATAAAGTGCCGTGCCATCGAAGCGGGCGAGGCCGTGGGAATCGACGGGGAAATGTGCCGGCACCCAATCCAGAATCACCCCAAGCCCTGCCGCATGCGCGCGATCAACCAAGCCCGCGAAGCCATCGGGAGTGCCGAAGCGGGCGGTGGGCGCGAACAGGCCGATGGGTTGATAGCCCCAGCTGGCGTCCAGCGGATGCTCGCTGATCGGCAGGAATTGCAGATGGGTGAAGCCCATCTCCTGCGCATAAGGGATCAGGCGGGCGGCGAGTTCGTCATAGCTGAGGAAACCGCCATCCGCCCGGCGCTGCCAGGAACCCAGATGCACTTCGTAGATCGACACCGGCGCGCGCCGCCAATCGGTCTTGCCGCGTTGGGCCAGGAATTCGGCATCGCTCCACGCAAAACTCTCGCCATGCGCCACCACCGAGGCGGTGGAGGGGCGCAATTCGGCCTGCCGCCCGATCGGGTCGGCCTTCAGCGGCAGCAGATTGCCCGCCGCATCGAGGATTTCATATTTATAGACTGCCCCGGCTTCCAGACCGGGCAGGAAGATTTCCCACACGCCCGAGCCTGTGCGCTTGCGCATCGGATGGATCAGTCCGTTCCAGCGATTGAAATCGCCCACCACCGACACCCGCCGCGCATTCGGTGCCCAGACGGCGAAATGCACGCCGTGTTTGCCCTCGTGCTGCACCGCATGCGCGCCCAGACGCCGATAGAGCGCCTGATGCGTGCCCTCGTTGAGCAGGTAATCATCCACGCCGCCCAATATCGGCGGGAAGCGATACGGGTCTTCGAACACCCATTCGCCACCGCCATTGCGCGCCTGCAGCCGATACCCCAACGGTGGTGCGGCCCCGATGGCTCGCCCTTCGAAGAAGCCCGCATTGTCGCGGCGGGTAAGGTCGAGCGCGATGCCGGTGTCGAGCAGGGCGGTGACGTGGTCCGCACCGGGGACGAAGGCGCGGACGACCATGCCGCCCTCTGTCTTATGCAGGCCCAGCAGCCCGAACGCATCGCCGTGCCGTCCCGATACCAGAGCCGCGATGGCGTCTGGATGGGCCTGCCAATTTTCTGGCTTTTGCGATGCTGGCGTGACTTTGGGCATTATCGTTCGAGTGCCACCTTCGGCGCGTTGAGGTCGATCTGCCAGATGCGCTCGCAATAATCCGTGATCGAGCGATCCGATGAGAACCAACCCATGTTGGCGGTATTGATGATGCTGGAGCGCCACCAGGAAGCCCGGTTACCCCAATGTTCGGCCACGCAGCGTTGACGGGCAAAGTAGCTGTCGAAATCGGCGCAAACCAGGAAATGGTCATGATAGGTGAGCGCATCGACCAGATCGACATAGCGGTTTGGCTCATCGGGTGAGAACACGCCGGAACGGACGGCATCCAACACGCCGCGCAGCAATTCCGACTTGGCGATGACCTCCTGCATGTCGATACCCTTGGCACGACGGGTCGCAACCTCTTCGGTGGTCAGGCCGAAGATGAAGATATTGTCGTCACCCACATGATCGCGGATTTCGACGTTGGCCCCATCCAATGTGCCGATGGTCAGGGCACCGTTGAGCGCCAGCTTCATGTTGCCGGTGCCGGAGGCCTCCATGCCTGCCGTTGAGATCTGCTCGGACAAATCAGATGCCGGGATGATCTTCTGGGCGAGGGAGACGTTGTAGTTCGGCAGGAACACCACCTTCAACGCACCACGTAGGGACGGGTCGTTGTTGACGACACGGGCAACGTCATGGGCGAGTTTGATGATCTGCTTGGCGCGGTGATAGCTGGCCGCTGCCTTGCCCGCGAAGATTTTCACCCGAGGCTGCCACGCCTTGTGCGGTTGGGCGCGCATTGCCTCATAGAGGGCAATCGTCTCCAGAATATTGAGCAATTGGCGCTTATATTCGTGGATGCGCTTGATCTGCACATCGAAGATCGCGTCCGGGTCCACCTTGACCTTGATGGTGTCGGCAATCACCTTGGCGAGCGCGACTTTGTTGGTGCGGCGCTGGGCGATCAATTGATCGTGCAGCACGGTGTCATCGGCATATTTGGCCAGATCGGACAGCGCATTGGCGTCGTCCAGCACACGCTCGCCCAGCACATCCACCAACGTCTTGGTCAGCCCCGGATTGGCCTCGAACAGCCAGCGGCGGAAGGTGATGCCATTGGTGACGTTGGTGATGCGGTCCGGGTAGAGCCGGTGGAAATCGGCGAATACGCTTTCCTTGATCAACTCGGAATGCAGTGCCGAGACGCCGTTGATCTTGTGCGAGCCAAGGAAGGCCAGATTGCCCATCCGCACCCGCCGCCCGGCTTGCTCGTCGATCAGCGAGACGACGGACATCGTGTTCCAATCATCCAGCCCGCGCTTGCGCAGCGCATCCAGATGCAGGGCGTTGATCAGATAGATAATCTGCATGTGACGCGGCAACAGCCGCTCCATCAGATTAACCGGCCATGTCTCCAGCGCCTCAGGCAACAAAGTGTGGTTGGTGTAGGAGAAGGTGGATTGCGTGATTCGCCAGGCTTCCTGCCAGCCAAGGCTGAACACGTCCACCAGCAGACGCATCATTTCGGCAATAGCAATCGATGGGTGGGTATCGTTGAGCTGGATCGAATTGTATTCGGCCAGTGTGCGGATATCGCCGTGCACGGAGATATGGCGGGCAATCAGATCCTGCAACGAGGCGGAGGAGAAGAAATATTCCTGCCTCAAGCGCAATTCCTGGCCCTCCGGCGTCTCGTCAGACGGGTAGAGCACCTGGCTGATCGCATTGGCCCGCGAACGAGCCGCCAGGGCGCCGACATGGTCGCCACGATTGAACGCATCCAGCCGCAGCGGATCGGCGGCACGAGCGGACCATAGCCGCAGCGTGTTCACATGTTTGCCGCGCCAGCCCACGACCGGCGTGTCGAACGCCACCGCGTCGACTTTCTCGGACGGCACCCACACGGCAGGCGACAAGCCATCGCCATTGCTGCCCGGCTCGATGCCGCCGCCGAAGCCGACCTGATAGCACAGCTCCGGGCGGGCGAATTCCCAAGGATTGCCGAAGGACAGCCAGGATTCGGGGAACTCCTGTTGCCAGCCATCTTTGATTTTTTGCTGGAATAGGCCGTGATTGTAGCGAATGCCGTAGCCATAGGCGGGCACGGCCAGGGTGGCCATGCTCTCCATATAGCAGGCGGCCAGGCGACCAAGACCGCCATTGCCCAAAGCGGCGTCCGGTTCGAGATCCTGCAATGCATCCAGATTGACACCCAACCCTGAGAGGGCTTCGCGCATCGGGCTGAGAATGCCCATGTTGTTCAGCGCGTCGAACATCAGGCGGCCGATGAGGAATTCCAGGCTGAGGTAATAGACCTGCTTGCGGCCCTGCTGGCGCACCACGCGGGAGGAGGGAATCCACTGATCCACCATCCGGTCGCGCACGGCATAGGCGGTGGCGAGAAACCAGTCGCGTTGGGTGGCCTTTTCGGGATCTTTGCCGACATTATAGGTCAGTTGCGCAACCACAGCCGCGCGCAAAGTGGCGACTTCGGGGTTGGACTCGGCGCTGGTGGGTGGAGCGGCTTGGTCCATCTCATCAATCCTTTCGCGTCAGGCACTGCAAGGGTGAAGCAGGATCGGTGCCAGCCCCATCACGCCCGGCGCGCTGTTGCTCACTATGCGCTATATTGTTGCGTTGCGTCATGCGATGCACCCGAAATTTCACATGACTTTCCGATGAACGACGATTGCGACATGATACGTCATCAAAAAATCGGGAGGACGTTCATGATTCGCTCACTTAGCTCGCCGGCGCAGTTGCTTGGTCGCTTGTTGATGGCCTGGATTTTCATCGAGGGCGGGATCGGCAAGTTTGGCCATCACGACCCGTTTGTGCACCACCTTGGCGATCTGGGCGTGATCATGCCCGAAATTGCCTATTGGGCGGTCGTTTTGGTGGAGTTTGTCGGCGGGATTTGCGTCCTCGTCGGGCTGCAAACGCGCATCGTATCACTCGGTATGGCCGTCTATTGCGTGCTGACGGCGTTTATCGCGCATTACCATCCCGGTGATGTCGGGCAGATGACGCATTTTGCCAAAAATGTCTGCATGGCCGGTGGCTTCCTCCAGCTTTTTGCGGTCGGTGCCGGAGGCTGGAGCGTGGACGCGCTGTTCTCGCGGCGCGGGTAGGCGACATGCTGGCCGTCATCGCGCCCTATGCGATGACGGCCACACGTGTTTGTTTACAGCGATGTAAACCCATCATCTGCTGCGATGATCGATCCGTTGATGAAGCGGGAGGCATCGCCCGCGCAGAGCAGTAGCAACAACCCATCCAAATCGCGGGGCTCGCCCATCCGGCGGCGGGGCAGCGAGGCGACGAGTTTGCGGCCGCCCTCGGTTTGCAGAAAATCTTCGCTGATTTCGGTGGCGATGTAGCCGGGGCAGATCGCGTTGGTGTTGATGCCGTGCTTGCCCCATTCGCGCGCCATCGATTTGGTCATCTGGACCATCGCGGCCTTCGACATCGAATAGGTGGAAAGTTGACCGAGGGGGCGAATGCCGGCAACCGAGGCGATGTTGACGATGCGGCCCTCAATGCCGTGCGCAATCATCTGCCGCGCCACGGATTGCGCCATGAAGAAAGCGCCTTTGAGGTTGGTGTCGAGCACGGCGTCGTAATCGTCCTCGGTCACATCCTCCGCCCGCGCCTGACGGCTGATGCCGGCATTGTTGACCAGAATGCCGATCGGGCCGAGCCGCGCCTCTACCTCTGCGGCAACGTGGCGGATGGCGGCGACGTTGGCGACATCGAGTTCGAGCGAAATCGTCTCCACCCCATCGGCGGCCAATTCCTCGCTCAGTGCTTGGAGGCGATCCACCCGGCGGGCGGCCAGCGCCACATGGGCACCGGCAGCCGCCAGCACGCGGGCGAAGCGGGCGCCCAGGCCGGAGCTGGCCCCGGTGACGAGCGCCACCCTGCCGGAAATCTCCATCGCGCTCATGCCGACATCCCCAATCGGGCACGGGCGGCGGCGTATTCGACGGTCAGGCGCTCCACCAATGCCGAAACCGGCACCACCGCTTTCACCGCCCCGATGCCCTGGCCGGACCCCCAGACATCCTTCCAGGCTTTCTTGCCATTGCCGAAATCCATCGCCTGCGGATCGGGCAGGTGGGCGGGGTCGAGGCCCGCGCGCACCAGGCTCGGGCGGAGGTAATTGCCGTGAATGCCGGTGATGGCGTTGGTGTAGAGGATATCGGACGCCCCGCTCTCGACCAGCATCTGCTTGTAATCCGCCACCGCATTGGCCTCTTCGGTGGCGATGAAGGCCGAGCCGATATAGGCCAGATCGGCCCCCATCGCCTGTGCCGCCAGAATCGCACCGCCATTGGCAATCGCACCTGACAGCGCCAATGGGCCGTCGAACCAGCCGCGGATTTCCTGGATCAGTGCGAAGGGCGAGATGGTTCCGGCATGACCGCCGGCGCCCGCGGCCACGGCGATCAGACCGTCGGCGCCCTTTTCGATGGCCTTGCGGGCGAATTCGTTGGTGATCACGTCATGCAGCGTGATGCCGCCATAAGAATGCGCCGCCTCGTTCACCTCGGGTCGGGCACCGAGCGAGGTGATCAGGATCGGCACCTTATGTTTGACGCACATTTCCAGATCCGCGTGCAGACGCTCGTTGGATTTGTGCACGATCTGATTGACGGCAAAGGGCGCGGCCGGGCGGTCTGGGTGGCGGGCATTATGTTCGCCCAACTCGCCCTGAATTCGGATCAGCCACTCCTCCAACACATGCGCCGGGCGGGCGTTCAGTGCCGGGAACGAGCCGACAATGCCCGCCTTGCATTGCGCGATCACCAGATCGGGCGTGGAGATGATGAACATCGGCGAGCCGATCACCGGCAGCCGCAGCGATTGCAGAATGGGGGGCAGGCTCATGCGGGCGTTTCCGGGTTGTTTCAGGCGAATCTGACATACGGAACGCTGTTATCCAAGAGCCGGGCCAGGATATTGACAGCGTTAAGTCTCTGCCTGACCATGTATGTATTGACGGCGCGCACACGGCGCTGTCAGATAATGATGAAACATAACAATTAGCGGGGGGCCTTTGCAGCGTCCGTTTCCTTGGGAGGGATTGTATCCGCCGGGCACCGATTGGGGGGCTCCGGTTGAGACGTCTACTCTGCCTGAATTGTTGGCGCGTTCGGTTGGGCGGTTTGCCGATGAACCGGCGCTGCTCTTTCAGGCGACGCGCTGGGATTATCGGACATTCGCCGCCCATGTGGACCGCCTTGCAGCTGGTCTGATCGCCGCCGGTCTGCGTCCGGGCGACCGGGTGGCGCTGCATTTGCCCAACACGCTCACCCATCCGCTGAGCTTTTTCGGGGTGTTGCGGGCGGGTGGTATTGTCACCCATCTCACCCCGCTCGACCCGCTGCGCACCTTGCAGCGCAAGATCGCCGATGTGGGGGCGCGTTTCCTGATCGCCACCGACCTGCCCAATCTGCGGGAGATTTCCGAAAAGCTGGACGTGGAGCAACGCTTCATCAGTCGGGAAGCGGCGTGGCTGGATGGTGGCGCGCTGGGCCTGCCCGATGCGGCACCGCTGAGCGAATGGCCTGCCTTGGTGGCGGAGGATATCGCTCTGCTGCAATTCACCGGCGGCACCACCGGCCATCCGAAGGCGGCCAAGCTCAGCCATGCCAATCTGTCGGCGGCAACCTCGATCTACACCAATTGGAACGCCGCCTTTGGTCGCCGCGTGCAACCCGGGGAGCGTTCGCTGCTGGTGCTGCCGCTGTTCCACATCTTTGCGCTGACCTCGGTGATGGTGCGTGCGCTGGCCGGTGGGGCGGAATTGCTGATCCATGCGCGTTTCGATGCCGAAGCCGTGCTCGACGCCATCGAACGTGACCGCGTGACGCTGATGTCCGGCGTGCCGACGATGTGGACGGCGCTCTCGCGCTCGCCTTCCATCGACAAGCGCGATCTCTCCAGCCTCAAGGCGGTGTTCTCTGGTGGGGCTCCATTGCCGGTCGATATTGCCGAGCGGATCGAGGCGCTGACCGGCCATCGTCTCGGCGGCGGCTGGGGCATGACGGAGACCTCGCCCACCGGCACCAACCTGATCCCCGGCAGCCTCAACGTGCCGGGCGGGATTGGCGTGCCGTTGCCGGGCATCGAATTGCGGATTGTCGATCCGACCGATCCGGCGCGTGAATTGCCGCAGGGCGAGATTGGGGAGATGGCCATTCGCGGCCCGAACGTCACGCCCGGCTATTGGAACCGGCCGGAGGACAATGCCCGCGCCTTTGTCGGCAGCTTTTTCCTGACCGGCGACCTTGGCCAGATGCAGCCGGACGGCACCTTCGTGCTGGTGGACCGCAAGAAGGACATGATCCTCTCCGGCGGCTTCAACGTCTATCCACGGGTGATCGAGGAAGCGATCGGCGAGCACCCGGACGTCACCGAGGTGGCGGTGATTGGCGTGGACGATGAATATCGCGGCCAATCCGCCAAGGCGTTTGTCTCGCTGCGACCGGGGGCGGATGTGCTGACGCTGGACGTTCTGCGCGCCTTCCTGGCCGACAAACTCGGCCGTCATGAAATGCCGACCCAATTGGAGATTCGTGCCGCCCTTCCCAAAACCCCGGTGGGCAAATTGTCCCGCCAGGAGTTGCGGGAGAGTGCGCCGTGATTCCGCATTTTTCCGTCATTGCCACGTCGCTCGCGCACCTCGCAATGACGACCTCATAAGAACAGGAGCCCGCAATGGATCTGAGCTTCACCGCTGAAGAACGCCAATTCCGGGAGGAACTGCGCGATTTCTTCCACACCGCCATCCCCGACCGCATCCGCCGCAAGCTGCGCGAAGGCCTGCACCCGTCCAAGGAGGAGCATGTCGAGGCGCAGCGCATCCTCAACGCGCGTGGGCTTGCCGTGCCGAATTGGCCGGTGGAATGGGGCGGACAGGATTGGACGCCGGTGCAGCATTATTTCTGGCAGGATGAGCTGCAACAGGCCTCCGTGCCGTTCCCGGTGCCGTTCAACTGCACCATGGTTGGCCCGGTGATCGCGCAATTCGGCTCGCTCGCCCAGAAGCAGCGCTTCCTCGCGCGGGCGGCGAATGTGGATGATTGGTGGTGTCAGGGCTTCTCGGAACCCGGCGCCGGCTCCGATCTTGCCTCGCTGCGCACGGCGGCGGTGCTGGAGGGCGATCATTGGGTGATCAACGGTCAGAAAACCTGGACATCCTATGCCCAGAACGCCGACTGGATCTTCGTCCTCGCCCGCACCGATATGACGGTCAAGAAGCAGGAGGGGATTTCGTTCATCCTGGTGGATATGAAAACCCCCGGCATCACCTGGCGGCCGATTCAGACCATCGATGGCGGGCGCGAGGTCAACGAGGTCTTTTTCGACAATGTGCGGGTGCCTGCCGAAAATCTCGTCGGCCAGGTCAACAAGGGCTGGGATTACGCCAAATTCCTGCTCGGCAATGAGCGCACCGGCATCGCCCGCATCGGCATCTCCAAAGCCCGGATGAAGCGCATTCGGGAATTGGCGGAGCAGGAGCTGGATGGCGATCGTCGCCTGATCGACGATCCGGTGTTCCGCAAGAAGCTGGTCTCGGTGGAGATCGAGCTGAAAGCGCTGGAAATGACGCAGCTGCGCGTGGTCGCCCAGGAGCGGCATCTGGAGAAGGGCAAGCCCAACCCGATGTCATCCGTGCTGAAGATCAAGGGCAGCGAGCTGCAACAGGCCACCACCGAGCTGATGATGGACGTGATGGGCCCCTATATCGCGCCGTTCTTTGAGGAGCATGATCTGGAATTCGGCAACGAACCGCCGGTCGGCCCGCCGGATGCGGCAACGGCCGCGCCGATGTATTTCAACATGCGCAAGGTCTCGATCTACGGCGGGTCGAACGAAATTCAGCGCAATATTCTCGCCAAAGCGGTGTTGGGGTTCTGAGCCATGGATTTCGATTTCTCTGAAGACCAACGTCTTCTTAAAGACAGCGTGGATCGTCTGGTGCGGGACACCTACGATTTCGAGCAGCGCAAAACCTATATCGCCGCGGCCGATGGCTGGAGCCGGGAGAACTGGGCGCGTTATGCCGAGTTGGGCCTGCTGGGGGTGAATGTCTCCGAGGATCACGGCGGCTTCGGCGGCGGTGGGGCGGAGATGATGCTGGTGGCCGAGGCGTTCGGGCGCGGGCTGGTGATCGAGCCCTATTACGCCTGCGTCGTGCTGTCCGGCGGTCTGCTGCGCCATGCGGCGACGGCGCCGATTCAGGATGCGTATCTGCCCGGCATTGCCGCCGGTGAGACGCTGTTCGCCTTCGCCCATCACGAACGCCATGCGCGCTTCGTGGCGCATCACGTCGGCACCACGGCCACCGCGACGGCAGCCGGTTGGGTGCTGACGGGCGAGAAGAGTCTGGTGCTGCATGGTGACAGTGCCGACAAGCTGCTGGTCACGGCGCGGGTGTCCGGCGGCGTGCGGGATACCGGCGGAATCGGGCTGTTCCTGGTGGATACCAATGCTGTCTCCAAGCGCGGCTATGCCACACAGGATGCGATGCGGGCAGCGGAGATCACGCTCGATGGCGTGGTGGCCGAGGCGGTGCTGAGTTTGGACGCATGGCCGGGCATTGCCCGCGCGCTCGACGAGGCCAGCGCCTATCTGTGTGCCGAAGCGGTGGGGGCGATGGAGGAATTGCTCGCCATCACCGTCGATTACATGAAAACCCGCAAGCAATTCGGCCGCGCCATCGCCGAGTTCCAGGTGCTGCAACACCGGGCGGTGGACATGAAGGTGCAGATCGAACTCGCCCGCTCGATGGCGATGTATGCCACCATGATGGCGGCTGAGGACGATGCCGATATGCGCGCACGGGCGATTTCGGCCGCCAAGGTGCAGGTGGGCCGCTCGCTGCGTCTGGTCGGGCAGGAGGCGGTGCAGTTGCATGGCGGCATCGCGGTGACGATGGAATACAAGGCCGGTCACTATTTCAAGCGCCTGACGCTGATCGAGAAATCCCTCGGCGATACCGAGGCGCATCTGGAACGGTTGGCGACGATGGGAACGGCGTTCTAACTGCAACGACACGCCCTCGGTCAGATGGCGCTTCTGATCGAGGACGTGTCAATGTGCCGTTCACCAAGCCGTGTGGGCGAAAAACAAGGCTGCCCGAAACGCCTGACAATGTTTAGGCTCGCAACCATCGCGCCACGGCAGGATGCAGGGTGACATACGAGTGATCAGCAACGAGCGTTATCACGATATTTCGTGCGGGCACCGCGTGTGTGGGCACGAGACAAAATGTCGGTTTCTGCACGGGCATAACTACCGCATCACCTTTACCTGCACCGCTGAGGCGCTGGATCATCTGGGGCGGGTGATCGATTTTTCAGTGATCAAAGACACGCTCTGCGAATGGCTGGAGCAAAATTGGGATCACAAGATGCTGCTGTGGGAACGTGATCCGCTGCTGACGCAAATCCAGGCGCTCGACGCGGCAGGCTCGGCCTTCGCGACTTTGGCGGGCGCTTTCGGTGAGTCGGTGGTCACGGTGCCGTTCAACCCCACGGCAGAGAATATGGCCGCCCATTTGCTGAGAGTGATCGGCCCGCATTACCTCACCGGCACCGGCGTTCGGCTGGTGCGGGTGAGGGTGGAAGAGACACGCAAATGCTCGGCGACGGCTGAGTGAAGCCAACGCTGTGCGCGTGTGACCGGCGTGTGCGAGTCGGATATTCAAGCCGCTGAGAGAATGCCGCTCATTCCGCCAACTCGCACATCACCAAAGTGCGGCCAGTGATCAGCGGGCGATAAACCTCGGCCACTTTCGGCATGCGCGGATTGGCGCGGTGAGCGGTGATGGCGGCTTGGTCGGCGTACATTTCCACCAAGACGATGCGTCCGGTGTCGTGCGTGCCATCGTCGCGCAGCGGATACATCGCATCGAATGCCAGACAGCCGGGCTCTTCCGCGCGGGTCAGGCGCGCATGCTCGCGGAACAAAGCGTCCAGCGTGGCGGCGTGTTCTTCTGGGAATGTGAATTCGACGATAATGGAAATGCGCGCCACTGGTTGATCCCTCCTGGTTTTGCGGTCCATGCTGCACGCCTCCGCCATGTGCGGCAAGAAACAAAACCGAGGGCGTGATGGAAACGATAGACGCAGACTTCATCGTTGTCGGTGCGGGCTCTGCCGGCTGCGTGGTGGCGGCGCGGTTGTCGGAAGACCCGAACGTGAAGGTTTTGCTGCTCGAAGCAGGCGGACGCGACAGCAATCCGTGGATTCACATCCCGCTCGGCTATGGCAAGACCATCGCCGACCCGTCGGTGAACTGGTGCTACCACACCGAAAAACAGGCAGGGACCAAGAACCGCGAGATGCTGTGGCCGCGCGGCAAGGTGCTCGGCGGCTCATCGTCGATCAACGGGCTGCTCTATGTGCGCGGTCAGCATCAGGATTTCGACCATTGGCGCCAGCTCGGCAATCGCGGTTGGGCGTGGGAGGATGTGGCGCCGTATTTTCAGCGCTCCGAAGGGCGGATTGGCGCGAACACCGCAGGGCTGCACGGCACCGATGGGCCGCTGTCGGTGTCGGACATCACCGAGCGTCATCCGCTGTGCGAAGCCTATATCGACGCCGCCACCGAGATCGGCATTCCGCGTAATCAGGATTTCAACGGACCGGTGCAGGAAGGTGTCGGGTATTATCAGACGACCTCCAAGAACGGTCGCCGGATGTCCGCCGCACGGGCGTTTCTGAAGCCTGCGATGAAACGGGCCAATCTGCGGGTGGAGATCAACGCGCTGGCCGAGCGCGTGACGTTTGAAGGCCGCCGCGCCACCGGCATCGTCTTCCGCCAGAATGGCCGCAGCGTGACCGCGCGGGCGTCGCGGGAGGTGGTGCTGTGCGGGGGTGCGATCAATTCGCCGCATTTGCTGCTGCTCTCCGGCATCGGCCCGCAGGCGCATCTGGCCGAGATGGGGATTGAGACTCGGCTGCATCTGCCCGGCGTGGGGCAGAATTTGCAGGATCATTATCAGACCCGCTTCGCCTATCGCTGCACGGAGAATTTCACCGTCAACGACATCATGATGAGCTGGCCGAAGATGGTGAAAACCGGGCTGCAATATATTTTCACCCGCACAGGCGCGCTGACGATTTCGGCGGGGCAGGTGGGTATCTTCGCCCGCTCCCGCCCGGAGTTGGAATTGCCGGATGTGCAGTTCCATTTCATCGTCTTCAGCTCCGACCGCCCGGCGGAAGGGCTGCATAAATTTCCGGGCTTTACGCAGAATGTGTGTCAGCTGCGCCCGGAAAGCCGGGGGGAAATCCGGCTGAAATCCGTCGATCCGGCCACGCATGCCGCGATTTTGCCGAATTATCTGTCGGCGGAGTTGGACCAGCGCACGATGATCGACGGGCTGAAAATGTGCCGTGCGATGGCGGCGCGGCCGGTGATGCGGCGCTACATCGAAAGCGAATATCTCGCCGGCAGTCACGTGCAGAGCGATGACGAGCTGCTGGACTATGCCCGTGGCTTCGGCGGCACGATCTATCACCCGTGCGGCACGGCGAAGATGGGCAGCGATCCGATGGCGGTGGTGGACGATGCGCTGCGGGTGCGCGGGGTGGACGGGTTGCGGGTGGCCGATGCCTCGATCATGCCCACGCTGGTGTCCGGCAACACCAATGCGGCCTGCATCATGATCGGCGAGAAGGTGTCTGATCTGATCCGGGGGCGGGAACTGGCGCGGGCGTAGGGCTTGATCCTCGGTGCCGTGGGTAGCACTCTCTCGCCCCAGAACACTCCAGGGAGACACACCATGACCGAGGCTTGCATCGTCGGTTGGGCGCATACGCAGTTCGGCAAATCGGAAGACCCCGACATCGAGGCGCTGTTCGCCCGCGTGGCGCGCGCGGCTATCGAGGATGCCGGGATCGCGCCGTCTGAGGTGGATGGCGTGTTCGTCGGTGTGTTCAATGGCGGCTTCTCCAAGCAGGATTTCCCGTCCTCGCTGGTGATGCAATCCGTGCCGGAACTGCGCTTCAAGCCCGCCACCCGCTACGAGAACGCCTGCGCCACCGGGACGGCCGCCGTGCATGGCGCGCGCGATTTCATCGCCGCCGGGCGCGGTCGCATCGCGCTGGTGGTGGGGGCGGAGAAAATGACGGCCACGCCCACGCCGGTGGTGGGCGATATTCTGCTCAACGCCTCCTATCGCCGCGAGGAGGGTGACATTCCGGCGGGCTTCGCGGGGGTGTTCGGCAAGATTGCCGAGACCTATTTCCAGAAATACGGCGATCAGTCTGACGCGCTGGCGGCGATTGCGGCGAAGAACCATGCCAATGGCGTCGATAACCCCTACGCCCAGATGCGCCGCGATTTCGGCTATGATTTCTGCCGCAATGTGAGCGAGAAGAACCCATACGTGGCACCGCCGCTCAAGCGCACGGATTGCTCGCTGGTCTCGGACGGTGCTGCGGCGCTGATCCTGGCCGATGAGGACACCGCGCGTGCGCTCGGCAAGGCGATCCGCTTCCGGGCCGCAGTGCAGGTGAACGACTATCTGCCGATTTCCAAGCGCGACATCACCGCCTTCGAAGGCGCGTCGCTGGCCTGGAAGCAGGCGCTGGGCAATGCCGGGTTGTCGCTGTCCGATCTGTCGTTCGTGGAAACCCATGACTGCTTCACGGTGGCCGAGTTGATCGAATACGAGGCGATGGGGCTGACGGCACCGGGCGAGGGGCGCCGGGCGATTTTGGAAGGCTGGACGAAGAAGGACGGCAAGCTGCCGGTCAATCGCTCGGGCGGTCTGAAATCGAAAGGTCATCCGATTGGGGCCACCGGGGTTTCGATGCACGTGATGGCGGCGATGCAGCTGGCCGGGCTTGCGGGCGATCTGCAATTGGGCCGCGCCGATATCGGCGGCGTGTTCAACATGGGCGGTGCGGCGGTGGCGAATTACGTCAGCGTGTTGGAGCGGCTGTCGTAAATTCAGCCTCCTCCTCCTTGCCCATTGATCGTCACTGCGCACCCCGCAACGACGACGCATAACACAACAAGAAAACATCCATGATCCCCACCGCCAACCTTGCCTGCCTTCTCCTCAACACCGCCCGTCGTCTGCCGGACGTGCCGGGCGTGGTGCATGGCGAGGTGTCCCGCTCCTGGGGCGAGATTGCCGAGCGCACACGGGCGGCGGCGGCGTCTTTGGCGGCACGGGGGATTGTGCGCGGGGATCGCGTGCTGGTGCATGCGCGCAACTCGGCGGATTATATCGAGGTGATGTTCGCCTGCTGGATGGTGGGCGCGGTGTTCGTGCCGACCAATTTCCGCCTGACGCCTTCAGAAGTGGCCTATCTGGCGGAATTCTCCGGCGCGTGTCTGCACATCTTCGGCCGTGAATTCGAAGCCCATGCCGAGGCCGCGCGCAATCCGGCCTGCCGCGCGCAGCTTTGGATGGAGGAATGGGACGAGCTCGCCTGCTATCCGCATCAGATGGCCCGCCCGGAGACGGTGGACCGCGATGATGGATGCTGGTTCTTCTTCACCTCCGGCACCACCGGGCGACCGAAGGCCAGCGTGTTGACGCATGGGCAGATGGCGTTCGTGATCAACAACCATCTGGCCGATCTGATGCCGGGGATGACGGAGAAGGACGCCTCGATTGTTGTGGCTCCGCTGTCGCATGGTGCGGGCGTGCATCTGCTCAGTCAGGTGGCACGCGGCGTGGTGTCGGTCTTGCCGCCCTCGGAGCGGTTCGATGCCGATGAGGTGTGGTCGTTGATCGAGCGTTATCGCGTCTCGAACATGTTCACCGTGCCGACCATCGTGAACCTGCTGTGCCGACATGAGGCGGTGGACAGATATGATCATTCCGCGCTGCGCTATGTGATCTATGCCGGGGCGCCGATGTATCGCGCCGACCAGATTCACGCGCTGGGCAAGCTGGGAAAGGTGCTGGTGCAGTATTTCGGCCTGGGCGAAGTGACCGGCAACATCACCGTGTTGCCGCCGGAATTGCACAGTGCCGAGGATGATCCGTCTCTGCCCATCGGCTCATGCGGCTTCCCGCGCACGGGGATGGAGATTGCGATCATCGATCCGCAGGGCAAGATTTTGGAGCCGTTCGAGACGGGCGATATCTGCGTGCGTGGGCAGGCGGTGTTTGCGGGCTATTACAACAACCCGGACGCCACCGAAAAAGCCTTCGCCGATGGCTGGTTCCACACCGGCGATCTGGGGCATCTGGATGAGCAGGGCTTCCTCTACATCACCGGCCGGGCGTCGGACATGTATATCTCCGGCGGCTCGAACGTCTATCCGCGTGAGATCGAGGAGGCGCTGCTCACCCTGCCCGCGATTGCCGAAGCCTGCGTGCTCGGCATGCCCGATCCGCAATGGGGCGAGGTGGGGGTGGCCGTGCTGGTGTTGGAGCCGGGGGCGAGCATCACCGATGCCGAGGTGAAAGCGCATCTGGACGGCAAGATCGCCCGCTACAAATTCCCCGCCCGCGTGGTGGTATGGGACGCCTTGCCGAAGAGTGGCTACGGCAAGGTGGTGAAGCGGGACGTGAAGGCGCTTTTGCAGGCTTAATATTGTTCGTCATTGCGAGGAGCATGGCGACGAAGCAACCCATCAAGACCCGAGGCGGCATTTCGATGGGTTGCTTCGTCGCAAGAGCTTCTCGCAATGACGGTTATTTTGAAATCGCGTCCAAAACCGTCCGCGCGGCCCGTTGCCCTTCGATCCATGCTCCGGCGACCGTGCCAGCCAGGCCATCCTGTGCGGTGGCTTCGCCTGCGATCACCATCCGTCCATCGGCGAATGGCGTGCCCAGGGCGGCTCGGTCCCCTGCGTGGCCAGGGCGGGCATAGGCGTAGGCACCGAGATGCCATTCATTATTCGCCCAATCGGTCATCAGCGTCTCAGCCAACCATTTATCGGAATCCGATCCCAGCCATAGCCGCAGCCGCTCTCGCACAAACGCTGCCGTGGCCGCTTCACCCGCGCGGGACAATTCCCAGGCTTTCGGCCCACCGATGAACGCCACCGCATGATCCGCCCCGCCCGGCCAGGCAAGGAAGGACATGTAAGGCTCGCCATCGCGGATCATCGGGGAAATCGATTCCTCCGGTGCCAGTCCCATCCGTCCCTCGCCGCGCAGGCGGAAGGCCATCTTGGTCAGCAGCCCCATCGGCAACCCCTCCGGTGAGACCGGCAGGCCGGGCGAGATGCGGATGCGTGCAAGGGCTGCGGTGGAGCAGGTGACGATGCAGGCCGACGCGCGAATGGTGCCGCGAGCGGTCTCGGCCCGAATGCCGTCAGACCAATCGAGCGCGGAAACCGGCGTGGACAGAAACACCGGCCCGGCGGCGGGGGCGAGCGAAGTGGCAACGAAATGGCCCAAGCCGCCCCGCAAGGTGCGATTGCCGCCATCGAGTGCGGTGGCGGCATAGTCGAGCACCGAGAAATCCGCCGGATCGGCGGCGGCGATGTGGGCCGCCTCCCATGCCTCGATGGTGGGAATCCACGGAGTGCCGCGTACCGGATCGAGCGCGCGTGCGACGGCGATATCGGTTTTGCTGGCGGCGATGGTGTGATCGAAGACCGCGATGGCCGCATCGCGCTCGGCCAATTCCTCCGCCGTCGCCACCCGGTTGCCGACCATCACGCGGCGGGTGCGCAGGGCGTCGGTGTCGATGATCTCGGCGGGATCGACCAGCGCCAAAAGCGGGTTGCGTTCGGCGTGGTGCAGCCAGTTCGCCCCATGGTCGAAGGCGTGATTGCCCAATTTCGTCGTGTAGGCACGCCCACCCACCCGTGCCGAGGCTTCCACCAGCAGCACATCGATGTGCTGGGCACGCAGGGCAGTGGCAGCGGACAGACCAGCAACGCCGGCGCCGATGATCAGAACAGGATCGGACATGCATCCATGATCAACCAGCCCGCGGCGTGCGCGTCAATCCGGTTCGACATTCACAGTCTCGCGCGTGGTGGCGGAGTTGTGGGCGTAGGTTTTCCAATCCGGCGCGTAATCGTCATCGGCCTGATTGCCCCACACCGCCCAGCCGGGGCGGGTGCCGCGTGCGAAGAGCTCCAGATAGGGGCCGGGCGAGCAGGCTTCGACGATGCCGTAAAATTCATCCGGTTTACGCGAATGCTCACGCTTGCGGGTGGCGAGCAGGTTGACCTGTGTGCGTCCGGCCTGTTGCGTGCGGGCATTCTTGCCGCGCACGCCGAACAGCACCAATTCGGTGACATTGCGGAAATAGAATCCCACACCGCGCCCGTCCGAGCCGCCATCCTTGCGGATTTTGTGCCAAACGATGTTCGATTTGTAGGTGAACCCCCAGGATTCCAGCACACGCAGCCCGTCTGGCAGCAGGGCGTTGGGCACCCAGAGATAGCAATGTGCCGCCTGTGCGAGGCTCTCCGAGACCGGCAAAGCGCAGATATCGGCCAGATTCATCGTGCCATAGCGCGACAGCCTGCGATGTTCCGGCGCGACCTTGCCGGTGCGGTTGTCGAAGCGCCAAGGCGGGTCGGCCAGCACGGTGGCGAATTTCCGCCCATCGGCAAATGCCCGCAAATCGGCGGAGGCGTCGAGCTGTTCCATGTCGTTCCTTGCGGGGACGGCGCTTTACGCGGTGCGCACCAGCCCCAATTCCATCGTCATCAACACCGGATTATGCGCCGCAAGCTTGCCCTCGAAGCGCTCGCAGAGATGGTCCACCAGGGCGATGTCCAACGCGGCCCCGTCGCGCGTGACATCACCGGAGCGGATATAAATCTCAGTCGGGCGGGGCGAGACGATGCGGCCATCGGCAAAGCGCACGCCCACCACACTGCCCACACCCCCCACCACGCGGGCGGCATTCCAGCCCAAGTCGCACACCACAGACGCCAAAGAGAGCGCGAAATCCTCGCCCGATTTCAACCGCAGTGCCACCGCCTCCACCTCGCCCCGCCCATGGGCCGCATCCGCCACCGGGCCGAGGAGATGGAAGTTGGTCTCCGGATCATGCCTTGTGTCGAACATCGCGCCGTCGAGCGCCCAGGCCTCAACGGCAATCGGTGTGGAGATCATCGCATCATCGGGCAGGATATGCCCGCCCGACAGCTTGCCGTCGGCCTCGTTCCACAGCCCATGACAATGCAGCCACGGCTTGCCGTCGCGTGTGCCGAAGGTGAGGCAGCCATCCTCGAACCGCGTCTCGCCTGCGGGGGTGAATGTCGCGGAATAATAGGCGGCATGGGCGGGAGAGACGGCGAGAGACGGGATGACATAGGCGAACGGCCCGAAGCCACCGCCACGCAGCCGCAGATTGGCCCCCCGGCAGCCCGTCTCCCCGGCCCGCGCCAGACCGTCTGCCACCGCGGCGAGCAATGACAGTCCGGGGCGGAGCTCGAATTCCAATCTGCGCGCCCGTG
Organism: Acetobacteraceae bacterium; assembly: GCA_031291725.1. Lineage (GTDB taxonomy): Bacteria > Pseudomonadota > Alphaproteobacteria > Acetobacterales > Acetobacteraceae > CAIQQQ01. Next base: position 134,557 of record JARLIM010000026.1, on the reverse strand, counting down.
CCGGGCAGGCCAACACGCGCGGGGCGATGGCAGGGCCGGGTTGAATGACATGACCGAGCTCATTCAGCGCCAGATATGGCTCTCCCTGACTTGACGTGGCGGCTCCAGAGGCCAAGCTCTGTGACATGAGCGACAATCCCTTCTTCCTCCCCCGGACGACGCCGCACGGCGCGCCCCCGTTTTCCACCATTCGTCCGGAGCATTATCCCGCTGCCTTCGACGCTGGCATGTCAGAGCATCTTGCCGAGATCGAGGCCATCGCCGCCAGCCCTGATGTGCCAACATTCGCCAATACCATCGAAGCGATGGAACGCAGCGGCAAGTTGCTCGGCGATGTGGCGGGCGTGTTCTTCAATCTCAACTCCGCCAATGGCAGCGACGACACCCGCCTCATCGAGCGCGACTACGCCCCGAAACTCGCCCAGCACGGTGCCACCATCGGCCTGCATCCCGGCCTGTTTTCCCGCATTTCCGCCCTTTATGCGCAGCGCGACAGCCTGAACCTCAACGCCGCGCAGCGCCGCTTGCTGGAACGGAAATATCTGGATTTCGTCCGCTCCGGTGCCGCGCTGGACGCCGAGGGCCGCGCGCGGATGGAGGCGATTTCGCAGCGTCTGGCGGTGCTGCACACCGAATTCGGCCAGAATGTGCTGCATGATGAGCAGGATTGGCATTTGCCGCTGGCCGAGGCTGATCTCGCCGGTCTGCCTGATTTCGTGCGGGAAGGGGCGGCGCAGGCGGCGGCCGAACGTGGGCTTGCGGGCCACATCGTCACGCTGTCGCGCTCGCTGATCGAGCCATTCCTGAAATTCTCGCCGCGTCGCGATCTTCGCAAAGTGGCCTATCTCGCTTGGATTGCCCGTGGCACGCATCCGGGGGCGCATGACAACACCCGCCTGATCCCGGACATCCTGGCATTGCGGCAGGAGCAGGCGCAGTTGCTGGGCTATGCCGATTACGCGCTGTATCGCCTGGCCGATTCGATGGCGGGCTCGCCGGATGCCGCCCGCAGGCTGACCGATGAGGTCTGGCCCGCCGCCGTGGCGCGTGCGGAGGAGGAGCGCGAGATGCTCCAGGCAGACGCCACCGCAGACGGCCTGAACGACGCCATCGCGCCCTGGGACTGGGCCTATTACGCCGAGCGCGTGCGGCGGGCGCGCTATGCCATCGATGAGGCGGAGCTGAAGCCGTATTTTGTGTTTGAGAACATCCAGGCTGCGGCCTTCGACACCGCCAAGCGTCTGTTCAACCTCGATTTCATCGCCCGCCCCGACATTGCCGCCTATCATCCGGATGTGACGATCTTCGAGGTGCAGGAGGCAGGCCGTCATATCGGCCTGTTCGTCTCCGACCCGTTCGCGCGGGCCGATAAGCGTTCGGGCGCGTGGATGAGTTCGTTCCGCGATCAGGAACGGCTGAGCGGTGAGATTTCGCCGATCATCGTCAACGTCAATAATTTCGCCAAATCGAAGCCGAGCTTGCTGTCCTTCGACGATGCCGAGACGCTGTTCCACGAATTCGGCCATGCGCTGCATGGGCTGTTGTCGGATGTCTATTACCCATCGCAGTCCGGCACGGCGGTGCTGCGCGATTTTGTCGAGTTTCCATCGCAGATCATGGAGCATTGGATCTCCTCGCCCGACACGCTGCGCCGCTATGCGCTGCATTTCGACACCGGCGCGCCGATCCCTGACGATCTGATCGCCCGTTTGCAGGCGGCGCAGAACTTCAATCAGGGCTATGGCACGGTGGAATACACCGCTTCTGCCATTCTCGATCTGGAACTGCATCGCCATCCCAACCCGGCGCAGATGGATGTGATCGCGTTTGAGAAGCAGGTGCTGGACCAGATTGGTCTGCCGCCGGAAATCGGCGCGCGCCATCGGGCGGCGCATTTCCAACATCTGTTCGCGGGCAGCGGCTATTCGGCGAGCTACTACGCCTATCAATGGGCGGAAGTGCTGGATGCGGACGGGTTCGATGCGTTCGAGGCCAAGGGCGATCTGTTCGACGCAGCACTTGCCGCCGGTCTGCGCCGGGTGTTTTCGGCGGGGGATACGGAAGACCCGATGACGCTCTATGTGGCGTTCCGAGGCCATGCACCGCAGACGCAGGCCCTGATGCGCCAGCGTGGGTTGGTGGGGTAAATCTCACACCATGATCGTCATTGCCAGGGCGACATCGTCGCCTTGCAATGACGACACAGCGGGCAGCACATCAAAAAAAAGGCGGCACCCGAAGATGCCGCCCTTTTTCATCAGTGCTGAAATTCGCGATTAGGCGAGCTTCAGGTTGGCAGCAGCTTCCTTGCCGCGCTCGGTGACGACGTCATACGTCACCTTCTGGCCGTCATTCAGGCCAGAAATGCCGGCCGCCTGCAGGGCCGTGATGTGCACGAACACATCCTTGCCACCGCCCTGCGGCTCGATGAAGCCGAAACCCTTGGTTGCATTGAACCACTTAACCGAACCAGCCGCCATTTTCTCGTCAATCTCGCTAAGATCACCCCCAGACGGATGTCGGGCAAGGTGAGTCGCTATTCCAATGCGTAAGGGCTGCGAACGCCGATAAATCGTCGTGCCGCACACTTAAACGCAGGGCCACCGTAGAAGGTTTTTTCCCCAATAGATATGTCGTTCTTTGCGATTTCAGAAAAATAAGTGCGATGGTTTTTTGCGGCTATGCGCAAGATTTTTCACATTTTGAGGCAGGACATCCTTTTTGACGTCATGTCACCAAATTGCTGGGCACCCGCCCGGTCAGTACGGCATCCACGCCGTCCAGCGCCAGATGGCCCATCGCATCGCGCGTCTCGATGGTCGCCGAGCCCAGATGCGGCAGCAGCACGGCGTTTTCCAGATCGCGATAGCCCGGATGGATGGCAGGCTCGCCGGCGAACACGTCCAGCCCGGCGAAGGAGACCTGACCGGATGTGAGGGCAGCGATCAGGGCCTCATCATCGACCAGCGTGCCACGGGCGGCGTTGGTGACAACCGCGCCACGGGGCAGCATCGCGATTCGCTCGGCGTTGAGCCATTTCATCGTCGCCGCGCCCCCCGGCGCATTGAGCGCCAGCACGTCACACACGGCGAGGAAGCTGTCGTCATTGTCGTGATAGATGGCGCCCTGTTCCAATGCGGGCGAGAGGCGGGAGCGGTTGCGGTAATGCACCTGCATGTTGAAACCGCGCGCCATCCGCGCCAGCGCCTGACCGATGCGGCCCATGCCGAAAATGCCCAGCCGCTTGCCCGTCACCTGACGGCCCATCAGCTGCGTCGGCGCCCAGCCGGTCCAGGCATTCGCCCGCACCAGCCGCTCGCCCTCACCAGCCCGGCGCGAGGCTTCCAGGATGAGGAGCATGGAGAGTTCGGCGGTGGCCTCCGTCAGCACATCCGGCGTGTTGCACACCGGAATGCCGCGCGCGGCGGCGGCTGGCAGGTCGATGTGATCGGTGCCGACGCTGAAGGTGGAGATCACCCGCACCCGTGCGGGCAGGGCGGCGATGGTTGCCGCGTCCAGCCGGTCGGAGGTGCAGCACAGAATGGCGTCCACATCCTGGGCGGCGGCCAGGATGCCTGCTGGGGTGGTGGGGGTGTCGGCGAGGTTCAGGCGGGCGTCATAGTCGCGCGAGGCCCGTGCCTCCACGCTCTCCGGCAGGCGACGGGTGACGAGAAGGACGGGCTTGCTCACGGTGTCAGCTCCACAGCGGGTTCAAGGGCGCACGACCGGCCAGCACGGCCTGGATGTTGTCCAGACAGCAATCGCCCATCGCCTTGCGGGTTTCGTTGGTGGCCGAGCCCATATGCGGGAAGACATAGGCGTTCGGCAGATCCTTAAAGCGCAGATCATAGGCGGGTTCGTTGTCGAACACGTCCAGACCGGCAGCGGCGAGATGGCCGGAGGTGAGAGCGTCGATCAGCGCGTTCTCGTCCACCAGCGCACCGCGCGCGGCGTTGACCAGAATGGCCCCTTGCGGCAGCAGCGCGAGCGTCTCGGCGTTGATGATCCGCTTGGTCTCGGCGGTGGCGGGCGCATGCAGGCTGAGGAAGTCGCAATGCGGCAGCATCTCGGCGAGGGTGGCGAAATAGGTGGCGCCTTGCTCCAGTTCGGCGGGCAGGCGGGTGCGGTTGCAATAGAGCACCTTCATGCCGAAGCCACGCGCACGGGCGGCGAAGGCGCGGCCGATGCCGCCCATGCCCAGAATGCCCAGCGTCTTGCCCCAAACGCGCACGCCGAGCATCTCGCCCATGCCGTAGCCGCGCCGCCAGCCGTCATGCATGATCACGCCATATTCCTTCGCCCGGCGTGCCGCACCGAGCATGAGCAGGAAGGCGAGATCGGCGGTGCATTCGTCGAGCACCTTGGGTGTGTTGGTGACGATCAATCCGCGCGCCTTGCAGGCGGCAACGTCCACATGATCGTAGCCGACCGAGCAGGTGGCGGCGATTTTCAGGCGGGCGGGCAATTTGGCCACGAATTCGGCGGTGAGTTTGGTGTTCGAGGTGAACATCAGCGCTTCAGCCTGGGTTTCTTCCAATTGCTGAAGCACGGTGTCGGGGTCGATATCCGCCCCATCGGGGAATGGGGCGTCGAATTCTGCACGAATTCGCGCTCCAACACTCGGCGGCATCTGGCGGGCGACGACAAGGCGCGGTTTCATGGTGGTCCTCCCCTGGATTGTCCCATGGTGGCGTTAGCAGCGTGAAGGAGCAAGGCATGGCTGTTCGGCTCGCAATCGATATCGGTGGCACATTCACCGATCTCGCCCTCGAAATGGGAGGGACGCGGCACACGGCCAAAGTTCTCACCACACCCGCCGCCCCCGAGCGCGGGGTGATGAACGGCGTGGCGCTGATTCTGGGGCAGGCGGGGGTGAAGCCCAGCGAGATCGATGTGCTGGTGCACGGCACCACGCTGGCCACCAATGCGATCATCGAACGCAAAGGGGCCAAGACCGCGCTGATCACCACCGAGGGATTTCGCGACGTTCTGGCGATGGGCAATGAGAGCCGATATGACCAATACGATCTGAACATCATCCTGCCCGAACCGCTGGTGCCACGCCATTTGCGGCTGACGGTGCCGGAGCGGCTGGACAATACCGGCGCCGTGCTGCGCCCGTTGGATGAGGCGGCGGTGCGGGCCTTGGTGCCGGTGTTGCAGCGTGAGGCGGTGGAAGCCGTCGCGGTGGGGTTCCTGCATGGCTTCGTCAATCCGGCGCATGAAATCCGGGTGCGGGAGATTTTGGCGGAATCTCTGCCCGACCTGCCGATCAGCCTCGCCGCCGAAGTGGCCCCCGAGATGCGCGAATGGGAGCGCTTCTCAACAGCTGCCGCCAATGCCTATGTGCAGCCGAAAATGGCGCGCTATCTGCGGCTGTTGGAGGCGGAGTTGCGCGAGATCGGCATGATCGCGCCGATCTTCATGATGCTCTCCGGCGGCGGCTTGACCACCATAGAGACGGCCTGCCGCTTCCCGATCCGTCTGGTGGAATCGGGGCCCGCGGGGGGCGCGATCTTCGCCGCCGATCTGGCAGCGCAGGCCGGGCTGGACCGGGTGCTGTCCTTCGACATGGGCGGCACGACGGCCAAGATTTGTCTGATCGACAATGCGCAACCGCAAACCGCCCGCAGCTTCGAGGTTGCCCGCGTCGGGCGCTTCCGCAAGGGCTCGGGCCTGCCGCTGCGGATTCCGGTGATCGATATGGTGGAGATCGGCGCCGGTGGCGGCTCGATTGCGCATGTCGATCAGATGGGCCGAATCGAGGTCGGCCCCGAATCGGCGGGGGCTGATCCGGGGCCTGCCTGTTACGGGCGCGGCGGCCAGCATCCGGCGGTGACGGACGCCAATCTGCTGTTGGGCCGCTACGATCCCGCCCGCTTCGCCGGTGGGTCGCTGGCGTTGGACCCGGTGGCGTCGGCGGGGGTGATGCACGCGGATGTCGGCACGCGGTTGGGGTTGGATGCGCCGTTGGCGGCCCTCGGCGTGATCGAGATTGTCGATGAGAACATGGCCAATGCCTCGCGCGTGCACGCCATCGAATGCGGCACCGACACGGAAGGGCGGGCGATGATCGCCTTCGGAGGCGGCGGGCCGGTGCATGGCACGCGGGTGGCCGAGAAGATCGGCATCGACACCGTGCTGATCCCGCGCGGCGCGGGCGTGGGCTCGGCGATCGGGTTTCTGCGCGCGCCGGTGGCCTATGAGGTGGTGCGCAGCCTGTATCAGCGTCTGTCGAGCTTCGATGTGGCGGCGGTGTCGCATTTGCTGAACGACATGGCGCGGGAGGCGGCGGCGCAGGTGGAGCCGGGGCGGTTGGGGGCTCCGGTGACGGAGAAGCGGCTGGCGTTCATGCGCTATGTCGGACAGGGGCATGAGATTGCGGTGGCGCTGCCGCTCGGCCCGTTGAATGCGGAGTCCGTGCAGGCGATCCGGGCTGCGTACGACGCCGAATATGCGCGGTTGTATGACCGCAAGGTGCCGGGGTCGGATATCGAGGTGATGAGCTATGCGGTGACGATCTCCACCGTCATCGCCGCCCCGCCCCCACCCGCCGCCGATCCGGAGCCGTCCACGCCGCAACCGGCGCGGTATCAGACTGTGCGGGACACGGAGAGCGGCACCGAAAGTGAATGGCCGATTTTCGATCGTGCCGACCTTGCCCCAGGTGCGGCGATCGCGGGACCGGCGATCATCGCCGAGGATGAAACCTCCACGCTTGTCGGGCCGCGTTGGGATGCGCGGGTGGATGCGGCGGGGAATATCGTGTTGACCAATCTGGGCCGGACAAGTGCCGCGCAGCCCGCCAAAACCCCCGCATCGGCGGACCCGCTCGCTGCCATCCGCCATCAGATCATGTGGAACCGCCTGATCGCGGTGGTGGAGGAACAGGCGCAGATCATGATCCGCACCGCCTTCTCCACCACGGTGCGTGAGGCGGGCGATTTGTCGGCGGGGATATTCGACCTGCAAGGCCGCATGCTCGCCCAGGCGGTGACGGGCACGCCGGGCCATGTGAATTCGATGATGGAGGCGGTGGGGCATTTCCTGGCGAAATTCCCGGCCGCCACCATGCAGCCGGGCGATCATTACATCACCAACGATCCTTGGCTCGGCACCGGCCATCTGCACGACCTGACCGTTGTCTCCCCGGTGTTCCGCCAGGGGGCGATTGTGGGGCTGTTGGCCAACACCGCCCATGTGATCGATGTGGGCGGGCTTGGCATGGGGCCGGATGCGCGCTCGGTGTTTGAGGAGGGGATTTATATCCCCATCGTGAAATGCTTCGATCGCGGGCAGCCGAACGAGACGTTCTTCGACTTCATCCGCTGGGGCTCGCGCCTGCCGGTGGAGCTGGAGGGCGATGTCTACTCGCTGTGCGCCTGCAACGATGCTGCGGCCAAGCGGCTGGTGGCGATGTTGGATGAATTCCAACTCGACAGTCTGGGCCCGTTGGCCGAACATATCTTCACCGCCTCGCATGCGGCAACCTTGGCGCAGATCGCCAAGCTCAAGCCCGGCACCTATCGCAATCAGATCGGCTCGGACGGCTATGAGGCGCCGCTGATGTTGCATGCGGCGATGACGATCAGCGCGGATGCGATCGAGGTGGATTACGCGGGCACCTCCGGCCTGTCGCAACGCGGCATCAACGTGCCGGCCGCCTATTGCCGGGCCTATGCCAGTTTCGGCATCAAGGTGGTGGTGGCCCCGGAGATTCCGAACAACTGGGCCAGCCTGCAACCGTTCCGCATGGTGATCCCGGAAGGCTGCATCCTGAATGCGCCGCGCCCGTATCCGGTCTCGGTGCGGCATGTGGTGGGGCAGTTGCTGCCGGATTTGATGATGGGCTGCCTTGCGCAGATCGTCCCGGAGCAGGTGACGGCGGAGGGGTCTTCCTGCCTGTGGAACCCGCCATTGCGCGGCGGCGGCGCGGTCTCCGGGCAGGGCTGCGGCACCAAACGGGTGATTGAGGATTTCGAGACCATCACCTTCAACTCCGGCGGCACCGGGGCGCGGATGACGATGGACGGGTTGGATGCCACGGCCTTCCCATCGGGCGTGCGCACGATGCCGGTGGAGGCGACGGAGAACGTGGCGCCGCTGGTGTTCTGGCGCAAGGAACTCCGCCCCGATAGCGGCGGTGCCGGCCGCACGCGCGGCGGCCTCGGGCAGGTGATGGAGATTGGCAGCAAGGGCGAGTTGGAATTCGCCGTCAACGCGATCTTCGACCGCATCACCTTCCCCCCGAAAGGCCGCGATGGCGGTGGCGCGGGGGCGGCGGGCGGGGTTGCCTATGCCAGCGGCGAGGCGATGCGCACCAAGGGCTTCCAGATCATCCCGGACAACAAGCATCTGCTGCTCTCGCTGCCCGGTGGCGGCGGCATGGGCGATCCGGCGGCGCGTGATCCGGCGCTGGTGGCGCGCGATGTGCGTGACGGGCTGGTCTCGGTCGAGAATGCACGCCTTCTCTATCAGGTGGCGGTCAGCGACGATGGCGTTCTGGATGCGGTGGGGACCGCTGGGTTGAGAGGGGAAGCATAGGCCATGCGCTGCGACACAATCATCCGAGGCGCCACCATCATCGATGGCACCGGCGCCAACCGTTCCACTGGCGATGTGGCGATCAAGGGCAGCCGCATCGCCGGCGTGGGCGATCTGGCGGCGTGGTCGGCCGATCGGGAGATCGAGGCCCATGGCCGCGTGGTCGCCCCCGGCTTCATCGACGCCCACACCCATGATGACCGCGCCGTGCTCTGCGGGCCGGAATGCATGCTGTGCAAGATGAGCCAGGGTGTGACGACGGTGGTTGTCGGCAATTGCGGCATCTCGCTCAGCCCGGTGCGGATGAAGAACCGCCCGATCCCGCCGCTTGACCTGCTGGGTGGTGAGGAGTGGTGGATTTTCGACAGTTTTGCCGAATATGCCGAACGGTTGGCGACTGACCCGTCACCGGTGAATACGGTGGCGCTGATCGGCCATATGTCGCTGCGCGTGGAGGCGATGGATGGCGATGTGTTCCGGGCGGCGACGGATAAGGAGGCGGCGCGGATGCAATCCCGCCTGCGGCAGTCGCTGAAGGAGGGCGCATCGGGCTTCTCCACCGGCTTATATTACCCCGCCAGCAACCAGGCCCCCACCGCCGAGGTGATCGCGGTGGCGGAGGCGGTGCGCGAGACCGGCGGGCTGTATGTGACGCATATGCGCGATGAGGGCGACAACGTGCTGGCCTCCATCGAGGAGAGCCTGCGCATCGGCAGTTCGGTGGGGGCACCTGTGGTGATCAGTCACCATAAATGCGTGATGCCGAACAATTTCGGCCGCTCGGTGGAAACCCTGGCGCTGCTCGAAGCGGTGCAGGCGCGGCAGAAAGTGGATTTCGATGTCTATCCGTATAATGCCTCCTCCACCGTGCTGATGCCGGAGAAGTTGCACCCGCAGGTGCCGGTGCGCATCACCTGGTCGGTGCCGTTCCCGCAATTCACCGGGCGCTTTCTGCATGATATCGCCGCCGATTGGGGCGTGGATCAGGTGGCGGCGGCCAAGCGGCTGCTGCCGGCGGGGGCGATCTACTATCAGATCAATGAGGCGGACATGCAGCGCATTCTCGCCCATCCGCGTTCGATGGTGGGCTCGGACGGTTTGCCGCATGACCAATTCCCGCATCCGCGCCTGTGGGGCACCTTCCCGCGTGTGCTGGGGCATTATGCCCGCGATCTCGGCCTGTTCTCGCTGGAGACCGCCGTGCACAAAATGACCGGGCGGGTGGCCGATGTGTTCGGGCTGGCCGATCGTGGTGTGGTGCGCAGCGGGGCGTTTGCCGATCTGGTGTTGTTCGACCCGCTGACGGTGAAAGACGCCGCCAATTTCGACACGCCCACGCTGCCCGCCGACGGCATTGTGGAGACCTGGGTGGCCGGGCAATCGGCCTATGTCTATGGCAAGGGGGCAACGGATGCGCGGGCCGGGCGGTTGGTCACGCGCGGGATTTCCGGCTGATGGCAGAGCGGATTGCGCCCAGCACGGGCATTGCGATGCCGTCGGTGCGCGAGATTTTCATGGGGTTCTTTTCCATCGGCATCAATGGCTTCGGCGGCGTGATGCCGTTTGCCCGGATGATGCTGGTGGAGCAGCGGCACTGGCTGTCGGCGGACGAGTTCCTCGACGCGCTGTCGATGTGCCAATTCGTGCCCGGCCCGAACATCGTCAATCTGGCCGTGGCGGTCGGTGGACGTTTTCAGGGGCCGCTGGGCTCGCTGGCTGGCATGGCCGGGATCATGGCGGCACCGATGGTGATCGTCATCGCCGCCTATACGCTGCTGATGCAGATGGCTGAGTCGCCGGTGGTGATCGGTGCCTTGCGCGGCATGTCGGCGGTGGCGGCGGGGCTGGTGGTGGCCTTGGGTGTGAAGCTGGCAACCCCGCTGCTGCGCAAGAAGGATTGGCTGTCATTGGGCTTCACCCTGGCCTCGGTGGGCGCGGTGGGCGGGCTTGCTTTGCCATTATTGCCCACATTGGCGGTGTTGATCCCGGCGGCGATTGCGGCGCAATGGTGGTGGATGAAGGGGCGCGCACGATGAGCGATTTGCTTGATTTGGTGGCGCTGTTCGCCAAGATCGGTCTGGTCGCTGTCGGCGGTGTGATCGCCCTCATTCCGGAAATTCAGCGCGAGGTTGTCAGCGTTCATGGTTGGATGGACGCGCACACCTTCGCCACACTGTTCACCTTGGCTCAGGCGGCTCCAGGGCCGAATCTGCTGCTGGTTACGCTGATCGGCTGGTATCGTGCCGGGCTGGCAGGCGCATTGGTGGCCACATCGGCGCTGGTGATGCCGCCGGCAATCCTGACCTATGTGCTGTCGAGCGCGTGGCGGCGGTTGCGCAGTGCGCCGTGGCTGGACTCGGTGCAGACCGGGATGAATTCCGTCACCGTGGGGTTGATCGCCGCTGCCGGTATTCTGTTGGTGCGCGCTTCTGCGGTGTCCTGGGTGGCGCTGTCGCTGTCGGTTGCGACGACTATTGTGCTGATGCGTACGAAAATTCACCCGCTGTGGTTGCTGGCGGGTGGTGCGGTGCTGGGAGCGTTGGGATTGGTGTGAAGCCAGATGGCGGACTGCGCCGCGCAGGCCCGCCCTATGTCCGGATCATCAGGTGATGTGGGATCAGTGCAGTTCGTGCATCGGCAATTCGGCAACTTCGTCCAAATTGCCATTGGCCTGGGTGTTCATCGCGAACACGCCATTGTCCGGGCGGTCATAGATGAAGCCATAGGTCGGATAGACCGAACCATACTTGCCCTCGCCGCCAAGGGAGACGCGGACCTGCGTCCAGCTATTGTCCGGCGAGACGTCGATCACCGACATCCCGCGCGACACGCCACCCTTGGAAGCGCCAGGGCCTGCCCAGTTGGCGTGATCGATCTCAACTTCACGCGTGGAAATCACGGCCGTCACAACCGCCACATGGCCCAGGCGCATGCCACGGGTGGAGCGGAAATTCAGCACGCTGCCAGCTTCTGGAGCTTGACCACGTGCGTAGACACCGGAAGCCGAATCCCACCAATTGGCGGCATTGCCTTTGATCTCGATGCCCGAAGCGGCACGGGCGAAGGGGACGCATTGCAGGCGGACAGAGTGCACATACTGCACTTTCTGCCCCTTGATCTGCGGCTGCGCGGACTGCTTGGCGGCAATCACGCGGGGCTTCTGGGGCGTCTTCGATTTCTCAGTCGTGTTGGCGACAACGTGCTTCACAGCCACGGCCACATGCGACGGAATCGGCTTGGCGACGCTGGCGGTTTTTTCAGGGCCAACCTTGCTGTCGGTGGCGGCGGAGGCGGCGGTGGAGATCAGGGAGGTAGCTGTCAGCACACCCAGGCATAGCGCCACAGTGCCAATTGCTTTCTGCCAGTCTCGCATGTGCTACCCCCGGTAATCGTGCCTCACGATATGTTACTGGGTGCAACACCGGGCGGCGGAAGGCAATATGGTGGCTGCAAAATTACGGGCCAGCCATGCAACTTTGCAAACTCCAGCGGAGATCCGATGTCGGAGATCCGCATATCTTCCTAATTTACGCGACTTGAAATGTTCTGTTGTGCAAATAACACGCGCCTGTTGCAACTTTGCAACAGGGGGCAAAAAGGCCGATTTCCGGGACTCCGAAAATCGGCCCTGAAGCGGCTTACTTTGTTGCAATCACCATGATTTCAACGAGATGGCGCGGGTCGGCGAGTTCAGCCTGCACGCAGGCGCGGGCCGGTGCGCCGCCGGCTGGCAGCCACTTCACCCATAATTTGTTCAGAGCCTCGCGGTCTGAAATATTCTTTAACCAAATTTGAGCCTGGAGCAGGCGGGTGTTGTCGGTGCCGTGTGCCTCAAGAATGGTGTCGAGCGAGGCGAGCACTTCTTCGGTCTGGCCATTGATGTCTTTCGACAGATCGGTGGCCACGCAGCCCTGCGTGAAGATGAAGCCGTGATACTCAACGGCCTTCGAGAGCACCGCGTTGGGCTCGTTGCGAATGATCTTGCTCATGTGGTGGTGATCTCCCATCGGATGCGTCCTGGTCAGGGTTTGGAACTGGCGCCCGGCACCGGGTCCGGGCTGGCATTGTAGCAATCGTTCAGCGCGCGCTGATAGGCATAGCGCGTGCCAAGAGCGTCGCTGCTCGCCGTACTCGGGCTTGCGCCCGAGAATGGCGAAGCGCTCGTGCCGGTCACAGCGGTGTCGGCACGATAGATGTCGCCACGGTTATGCATCACGAAGCTCTCTTCGGTGCGGCTGCGGCATTCGTCTTGCCGGGCCTGTGAGACTCCTTCGAGGCTGTTTTGGGCATGAAACTGCCCGCAGCCCGCCAACCCCAGTAGCAGGGTGGCCAAAGGGAGGGCTTTGAAGGCCGAACGGGGCGTGGTCATGCGCATGCTCCTCTAAGGGCGTGGCGGCGTTTTGGTCGAGTCGGGCGGCACCATAGCGGCAAGTGATCGGTTGCGGGAGAGTCGTGTGCGCATCGCCTCTGTGTCAAACCGCGCCTCTCGGTTGAGCGGCATTGCGCTGGCCGCTTGCAGCAGCGCCAGACTGATCTCTGCCCCATCGCGATGCAGGGCGATATGCCCGCTCGCCCAGTGCGCGCGCGACAGCAGATCGATCAATGCCAGCAGGCGCAGGCAGATCGACAGACCTGCCACGGTATCCAATCCGCGTGCCGCATCCACCGCCTCGGCCCAGCAACGTGCATCGTGATCGGTCAGCGCCAGATCGGTCGGCGTTTCGGCGGGACCGCGCAGAAAGCGGAACAGCAGCGCCGGGCCGTCGGTTTCGGCCAGGGCCGCGCCGCGGGCGGCGTGCCAGGCGCGTTCCAGTTCACGCGGCAGCACCGATGGCAGCGTCTCCGGCGGCGCGCTGACAAGATAGGTCATCACGCCACCCGTGGCGGCAGAGGTTTGAATGCGGATCGGGGTTGCACGGCCTGTCATGTGGCAAACATGGACCGCAACCCCGTAACGCGCCATCCTTGCATCAGGTGACGTGGGGGAGAACTGCGATGCGTGCATTGGCGATGTTGACAGCCACCGAGGCTTTGGCGCGGATTGCCGCGGGGCGGCTGAGTGTTGCGCAATGGCATGAAGCCCAGCTTGAGCGCATCCAGGCCGCCGAGCCCACCATTCGCGCCTTCACCGCGCACGACCCCGCCCAAATTCGCGCCAGCCAGCCCGTCAGCGGCAGCCTTGCCGGGGTTCCGGTTGGCGTGAAGGACGTGCTGGACACCGCCGATCTGCCCACCGAATACGGCTCGACGATTTGGGCCAATCATCGCCCGCGCGCCGATGCGGCGGCCGTGGCGTTGGCGAAATCCGCCGGCGGTGTGGTGATGGGCAAGACCGTGACCACCGAATTCGCCACACGCCGCCCTGGCCCCACCGCCAACCCGCATCACACCTGCCACACACCGGGCGGCTCGTCCTCCGGCTCGGCGGCGGGTGTGGCGGCGGGCTTCTTTCCAGTGGCGTTCGGCACCCAGACAGCCGGCAGCATCATCCGCCCGGCGGCGTTTTGCGGCGTGGTCGGCTTCAAGCCCAGCTATGGCACCATCCCGCGCATCGGTATGAAGCTGATGAGCGAGAGCCTGGACACCATCGGTGCCCTCGCGCGCTCCTTGGCCGACGCGGCGCTGCTGGTTTCGGCCACCGGCGGCGGCGATCTCGGCAATCCGGAGCAGTTCACCGGCGCAGCGCCGCGCATCGGCATCTGCGCCGGGCCGAAGGGGGCTGTGGCCGATGATGCGACCAAGGCTCTGCTCGACCGCGCGGCGGTGGCGATGTCCAAGGCGGGCGCACATGTCTCCGACGCCACGCTGCCCACGGCCTTCCACGCGCTGGAGCGCTGGCATCCGGTGATGATGAACGGCGAATCAGCGCTCTCGATGGCCTGGGAACTGGCCCATCACGCCGAGCAGATCAGCGACGGTCTGCGCGAACGTCTCGCCTGGGGGACGGCGCAGGGCATCGCGGCGCTGCGGGAGGCGCAACTCGGCATCGACGCGCTGCGACTGGCCTTTGACGATTTCATCGGCGGCTATGACATTCTGCTCACCCCCTCCGCCCCTGGCGAAGCCCCGGCTGGACTGGAATGGACAGGCGAGCCCTCGTTCAACGGTGCCTGGACGGCGCTGCACGTGCCTTGCATCACCGTGCCTGCCGGGGTTGGCCCGGCCGGTCTGCCATTGGGCATTCAGATCATCGCCCGCAGAGGCCAGGATCGGGCGGCTTTGGCCTGGGCGGCCTGGGTGCAGGCGCATTTGGAGGGCTGAGTGCGATGGAAAAGCTCAGTGCCGCCGATATTTTCGCATTGATCGTCTTCGGCATCTGCTGGCTGGGCTATGCGCCCATCGTGCGGCGATTTGTGCCGGATGCGATCAATCTGGGGCTGGTCGGGCTGCGCATCTCCTGGATGCGGACGATGCTGCGACGGGAGAACCGCATCGTCGATTCCGCGCTGCTCGGCCATGTGGTGCACAGTGCGAGCTTTTTCACCTCAACCAGCCTGATCGTGGTCGGCGCATTGCTGTCTCTGCTGTCCAACGCAGATCGCGTGCAGCCGGCCGTTGAGCAATTGGCGTTTGTGACCGCCATCCCGCGCATGGTGTTCGAGTTGAAATTGGCGCTGCCGCTGGTGGTGCTGATTCACGGCTTTGCCTGCCTCACCTGGTCACTGCGGCAGCTGAACTACACCATCGCGATGATCGGTGCGGCCCCGGAGCGGCGATTGGTGGCGGGCGAGGTGGCCGAGCGGTTGGCGCAGGCCATCGGACGGTCGCTGTCGGCGGCGTTGTCCACGTTCAATACCGGTATCCGGGCCTATTACTTCGCCATCGGTGGCCTGGCCTGGGTGATCGGGCCGTGGGCGCTGGTGGTGGCGGCGGCGGCGATCACCGGGATGTTGATCTGGCGCCAGAGCTACAGCACCGCCGCCCGTCATTTCCGCGCGGCCCGGGCGGCGATGGATGACGCGCATGCGCATATGCCGCGGGAATAAGCGGACACTCTCAACGTTTTCTTAGCGTTTGGCGGCGATGCTGGCGGTGAAGCCCGATCGGGCGTGTCACTGAGGTCCGTGCCGTCATGCAAGTCAGCGAATCCGTCTCTGCCTTCGATCCCGCCATCCGCGCCCGATTTCATGGGATTCCGGCAGCCGACGATCCGCGATGGAATGCCGCGCGCCGTTGCATGACGGCGTTGTTGCCTCAGGTTATGGACGAATTCTACCTCACCGTTGGCCAGCAGCCTGAAATGGCGACGTTGCTACAGGGCGAGGCGCATATCGCCCGGCTGAAGCAGGCGCAGACGAACCATTGGCTGCGCCTGCTGGACGGAACATTCGACGCTGGCTTTCTCGCCTCTGCGCGCAAGGTGGGGGAGGCGCATTTTCGGATTGGGCTCTCGGCGGATTGGTATGTCCGCAGCTATGGTCTGGTGCTGCGGCGGCTGAGCGAATTGCTGCTGCGGAAGCGTCGCCCGGCATTGTCGCTGCTCGGCAAGCCTGATGAGCTGGCCTCCGTCATTCCCTTTGTCATTGGCCTGTGCGTGGCGGATATGGAATTCGCGCTCGGGGTCTATTGGCAGGAGAGCTCGGCCGAACGGCGCCATCTGATCGAAGGGATGATCGATCTGGTTGACGGCCAGGCCACTGACGTGATCGGCAGCGTGATGCAGTTCACGGATGAATTGCAGGCCAGCGTCGTCAAACTCGACTCCGCCACCCGCAGCGTGCGCCAAGGCACAGAGGCGGCTGCGCGGGCCAATGAGCGTTCGGAGGAATCCGCTCAGGCCGTGGCGGAGGCGTCGGGGCAGTTGCATCAATCGATCGGCGAGATCAGCCAGCAGGTCGGCAATGCCTGCAAGGTGGTCGATCTGGCGGTATCGGAGGCCAATGATGCCCGTGAGGTGATCGATCAACTGGGGCAGGCGGCTGAGCAGATTGGCGGCATTCTTGGGTTGATTCGTCAGATTGCCAGCCAGACCAATCTTCTCGCCCTCAATGCCACCATCGAGGCCGCGCGGGCGGGGGAGGCAGGCAAGGGGTTTGCGGTGGTGGCTCAGGAGGTCAAAGGGCTGGCCAATCAATCTGCGCGCTCCGCAGAGGAAATTGGCACCAAGGTGGAGGCGATCCGCAGCGTTGCCGACTCAGCGATGCAGACGATCATGCGGGTGGCCAATTCGGTGCAGCAATTGGCCGAAGTCAACAGCTCCATCGCCGCCGCCATTGAGCAGCAAGCCGCCGCCACTCAGGAAATCGCCCGCAACGTGCAGACAGTGGCCAATGTGGCGCAGGATGTTGCCGGGCTGATGAGCAACGTGGACAGCGAGACCGGCTCGGTTGCCGAGGTGGCGCTGTTGGTGCGCGGCGGAGCAGAGCAGGTGCGGGACGGGTTGGAGAGCCTGCCGGGGCTGTTGAAGCGGGCGGTGCGGAATTCATCCGAGAACACAGAGCGCCGTATCAACCGCCGCCGACCGTGCCTGCTGGAGGTGGAGTTCGTCTATGAAGGCAGCAGGCACAAGGCCGTGATGCGCAACATCGCCGAAGGTGGTGCGCTGCTCGAAGCCGAGGGGCAGGTTGCAACGGGCAGTAGGATACAGATCCGACTGGCTCAGTTCGGGTCCGACATCGCGGCTCAGGTGGTCAATACCTCGCGGCAAGGGCTGCATGTGTCGTTCTCGCAGCACATTTCCGCCGCCTTGGCGGATCGTGTTGCGCGCGAGACTGCCGCCGAAATGGTGCGGCTGACCACGGCGGATCATGTGGCGTTTGTCCAGCGCGTGGTCTCCGCGGTGGACGAGCACCAGAACCTTAACCCGGCCTCTCTGGCCACCCATCACGGCTGTCGGCTTGGCCGCTGGTATGATTCGGTTACCGATGCGATCACCATCGGCTTGCCCGCCTATCGCGAGCTGGACGAACCGCATCGGCTGGTGCACGCGTTGGGACGGGATGCGCTGGCAGCGGAGGCGGCGGGGTTGCATGCCGAGGCGCAGGCCAAGCTCGTGGCATTGCGAGAGGCCTCACGGGGGGTGATCAACACGCTGGACCGCTTCGAGCGTGAGTTCAATGCCAGCTTCGACGCATCGGCCACAACCCATCGCGCCGCACTTTCTGGCAGCCAGGGGCGTTCAAACGCCCCGCAACACGGCTGTTGCGCCGCATAAGGCAGCTTGCTGTTCTTCCTGACCGATTCACAGATCAGGCCTCAAGCCTGCGTGCGTTGTTGCCAGATCGGGTTCGGGCAATAAAAGAGCGAGATCAGGCAATCATATCGCCCGGTCTTTGCCTATTTTGTTGCGAAAAGATCATATAATGCATACTCATCGAATTCAATGCGAGCAGCTCCGCAGCCGTATCATGAGCGCCGACCAGGCTGCGGCCCTCATCCCGCACGGGGCGACCATCGGGATGAGCGGCTTTACCGGGGCGGGCTATCCTAAGCTTGTTCCAGCAGCTCTCGCCCGCCGGATCGAGGCGATGCACGCGCTGGGTGACAATTTCAAAGTCAGCGTCTGGACCGGGGCATCGACGGCGCCGGAGCTTGATGGCGCGTTGGCCAAGGTGGATGGCATTGAGATGCGTCTGCCGTATCAGTCCGACCCGGTGTGTCGTGAGAAGATCAATGCCGGGCGGATGGAATATATCGACATCCACCTCTCCCATGTCGCGCAATATGTGTGGTTCGGCTTTCTCGGCAAGCTCAATGTGGCCGTGGTGGAAGTGACGGCGATCAAGCCCGATGGCAGCCTGGTGCCGGCCTCCTCGATCGGCAACAACAAGACTTGGCTCGACCAGGCGGACATGGTCATCCTGGAGGTCAATGCGCATCACGATCTGCGGCTGGAGGGAATGCACGATGTCTATTACGGCACGCATGTGCCGCCGCATCGCCAGCCGATCCCGCTGATCTCCGTTGGCGATCGCATGGGCGAGACCACTTTGCGCTGCAACCCGGACAAGATCGTGGCCATCGTTGAGACCAATCTGCCGGACCGCAACACCAGCTTCGCCCCCGCCGATGAAGTCTCACAGGCGATTGCCGGGCATATTTTGGAATTTCTCGATCACGAAGTGCGCAAGGGCCGCCTGCCGGAGAGTCTGTTGCCGCTGCAATCCGGCGTTGGCAATGTCGCCAACGCAGTGATGGCCGGGCTGCAGGCTGGTCGGTTCGAGGGGCTGACCGCCTTCACCGAAGTGCTGCAGGACGGCATGCTGCAATTGCTGCATTCCGGCAAAATGCTGCATGCCTCCGCCACTGCCTTGTCGCTCAGCCGGGATGCTCAGGCGGAATTCGTCGATAACCTCGAATTTTACCGTCAGCGCATTGTGCTGCGACCGCAGGAGATGTCCAACCACCCCGAATTGGTGCGCCGCCTGGGGGTGATTGCGATGAACGGGATGATCGAGGCCGATATCTATGGCAACGTCAATTCCACCCATATTGGCGGCACGGCGATCATGAACGGCATTGGCGGCTCCGGCGATTTTGCGCGCAATGCCTTTTTGTCCTTCTTCATGACGCCATCGGTTGCCAAAGCTGGGGCGATTTCGTGCATCGTGCCGATGGTCAATCATGTTGATCACACTGAGCACGACGTTCAGGTGATCGTCACCGAACAGGGCATTGCCGATTTGCGCGGCCTATCTCCCAAACAGCGCGCCCGCGTGTTGATCGACAATTGCGCCCATCCCGGCTTCCGCCCGGCGCTGGATGACTATTTCAACCGCGCACTGCGGGAATCGCCGGGCAAACACACGCCGCATATTATCGACGAGGCGTTGATTTTCCTGCGGGGGCGGGGGATTTCGGCTTAGTCTTACTGAGTCATAACTCTGAGATATTGTTGACAACAAGGGCGTCTTGGCAGGCGCACTTGCGAGTGCCCTGGCCGAGTGCTGTGATGCCCTCCCGGAACGCCGTGCCGGGTCATCGGCCCAGGGTTGGGGAAGATACAGGCGATGGGCGATCGGCAGGCTGGCGTGGTCGCTGGCCAGAGACAAGGTCACCGCGACCTGGCAATTGTCCTGCTTGCGGAGCTGGCCGCAGTATTGGCGGGCGACACCGACCAACCGTGATTCGCGGCTGCCTGTATCCAACGAGAGAGCCACAACCCGCCGCCACGGGTGAGAGTCTCCACTCGTACACACAGGCCGTCGAATCATACAAGATGTTTATGACACAGTAAGATTATGGCGTAGGGTTGAACCATCATCCCCCCGTCATGACGCGCAGCGTTGCCGCCATCCGTCGCGATGCAGCCACCTCCCGCAATGACGGGTTGGGGCGGTCAAGTTTCAACCCTCACTCATAACGCACTCAATGCGTGGGCTACGAACCCGTTAAAATTGCCGCATTCATCGCGCGAACCCCCGCTGCCGGCCCCTCGGAGTGGGACCACACCGCCCCTGACACCGCGAGGAAATCAGCGCCCGCCTTCACCAGCGGCGCGCAATTCTCCGCCGTGATGCCGCCAATGGCGACGCTGGGCAGTTCCATCAACTCGTGCCACCAGGCGAGAATATCGACCTCGGCGTGGAATTTGGTGTCCTTGGTGGTGGTGGGGAAAAACGCGCCGAAGGCCACGTAATCGGCCCCGGCCTCACCGGCATCGAAGGCGAGTTCGCGGGAGTTGTGGCAGGTGACGCCCAGGGTGAGATCGCCCAGAATCGTCCGAGCCTCGGCGGCAGAGATGTCCTCCTGGCCGACATGCGCACCATCGCAGCCATGGGCCACGGCGAGGTCTGGGCGGTCGTTGAGCAGGAACGCCACGCCGCGCGATTGCACAACAGGGCGGAGCGTGTCGATGGCGCGGCGCAGCACGTCGTCGGAGACGTCTTTCAGCCGCAGCTGAAACGCCGCCACGTCGCCCGCATCGAGGGCTGCGGCGAGCGGGTCTCGGAACGCCAAGGGATCGAGCGCCGGGGGCGTGATCAGATACAGACGGCAGCCATCGCTGCCCGATCCCTTGTTGCTCAAAACATCAAGCCTTGTTCAGGTAGATGTCGATGATCTTCTGCAGCAGCGCCAGCGCTTCTTCACGCGGGCGCTGGAAGGTGTTGCGGCCGATGATCGAGCCATTGGCCCCACCGTCACGCAGACCACGGATTTCCTCGTAGAGGCTGTCCAGATCCTTCGCTTCGCCACCCGAGAAGACCACGATGCGCTTGCCGTTGAAGCAGCTATCGACCACGTGCTTGACGCGGGCGGCCATGGTGGAGATGTCCACCGAGGCATAGGACTTCTTGGCGGCGTCGAGGCCGATATGGGCGGTCGGCGGCTTGACCTTGATGATGTGAGCGCCACAGAGGGCGGCCATGTGCGCGGCATAGGCGCAGATATCGACGGCGGTTTCGGCGGCCTTGTCCAGCATCGGGCCACGCGGATAGGACCACAGCACGGTCGGCAGGCCGACGGACTTGGCTTCCTCGGACAGCTCACGCAGCTCTTCCATCTGATCGAAGGCGTATTCGCTGCCCGGATAGATGGTGAAGCCGATCGCCGAGCAACCCAGACGCAGCGCGTCGCCGATGGAGGATGTCACGGCCTGGTCCTTGATGGTGGACAGGCTGTTGGACGAGTTCATCTTCAGAATGGTGGGAACGGCCCCGGCGAAGGTGTCGGCGCCGGCTTCGAGCATGCCGAGCGGTGCGGCATAGGCCGACAGGCCGGCATCGAGGGCGAGCTGGTAATGGTAATGCGGATCATATGCCGCCGGGTTGGGCGCGAAGGAGCGGGCCGGGCCGTGCTCGAAGCCCTGGTCAACCGGCAGGATGACGAGCTTGCCGGTGCCGCCCAGCTTCCCCTGCATCAGGATGCGCGCGAGGTTCGCCTTGGTGCCGGGATTGTCGCTTTCGTAGTTGCTCAGAATCTTTTTGACTTTGGTTGTCAGCTTCATGGCGGGGTTCCTCGCGTGGTCGCAACTTTTTGCGGTCTAGCGCAGCGATTCTGTGCTGTCACGAGCGGCGTCGGTCACCAATTGTTGTGCAGCGTTACGCAAATGCTGTGTGATGCGTGACAGGTTGCCACGTCCGGCAAGGTCGAGCGCAGGCGGGGCTGCGGAGAGCAGCACGGCTCCTTGCGCTGCTGCCGCCTTGGCCACTGCCGAGAAGGCAGGGACGGTGCCGTCGAGTCGCAAAACTCCCTGTCTCATGCGCAATGCAGCCATCGCTATTCCGGGGGCGTCGGCGCAGTCCAGAATGTCTTGAAGAGGTGTGTTGGGGGCGGCTTCTCGCGCTTTGCGGACCAGAGCCTGCCACCAACCGCAGCCTCCGGCCAAAGCGGCCCCTCTGGCGGAGAGCAATGTCACCGGCAGACCGGAGGACACAGCCGCACAGGCATGCGCCATCCCGTGCACGATGACTGCCGGGGGAAAAGAATGTGTGACATAAAGCCCAACCGAGGCAGATTTCATGCTTGACCACACCCTGGGGCACATTGTGAAGCTTGCGCTGGAGATGACCGGTTCATGACAGACACCACCCTTGCGCACGATAGCCGTGCAGACGATCTCACCACCAGCCTTTCGCGGCTGGAAGTGGCGCTGGATCGTATTGCCGTCGCCTCCGCCGCGACGCAGATGCAAACACAGCAGACGGCAAGCGTGGTGGAGGCAGCCGATGACGGCGTATCCGCCCATCTCGCAGGGCGGTTGGACAGCATGATTGCAAGACTGCGCACGGTCATCGACACTGGGGAGGAGAGCACGGCGTGGCTCAGGTCAGCGTAAGGATCAACGGCTACAGCTACACGGTGGGCTGTGAGGACGGGCAGGAACCCCACCTGTTCGCGATGGCCGCCGATGTTGAGAGCCGGATGGACAGCATCAAGGCACTCGGAACCTCCACCAGCGAGCAGCGCCTGTTGGTGCTGACGGCACTGTTGCTGGCCGACGAGTTGCACGACACGCGCGTGGAGTTGGAGCAACAGCGTGCCCTGCTCACCAAGCCGTCGCGCGTGCGGGCCGAGGCGAAGGCGGAGGCCGAGCAGCAACGCAGGGCAGCCAAACTGGCCGAACAGGCGGAACAGATTGCAAACCTGATGGAGCAACCCTAGGGTCATCGGGCGGGGCTGCTGGGTGCGTCAGGGCGAACATCCCCAGGGCCAATAAGCATCTCCCGGGGGCTGGCTCTGTTGTGGCCGTGGTCACAGTATCCGGTGCCCACCTGCTCACGCAGGCCTTGGGAGGATGTCATTCCAACGGCTTCGGCGGCTCCGCACTTCAAACGCCTTTGAAATCCCCCCTATGCTGGCCGTGTCCGACTCAGCATGGTGGGTTTTGAAAGGCGTTTGGTGTGATCACCCTCGACGAACGTAAAGCCCAGGCCCGCAAGACCGCTCTCGCCATTCGCGCTGCGTGCGACCCGGCCCTCGGCAACCGCCTGGCCGAACGCTTCCTCGCCGACATGCCGCCGCCGCCGGGCGTGGCGATTTCCGGCTTTTGGCCGATGCCGGGCGAGATCGATATCCGCCCTTTGCTGCACGCCCTGCATGCGCGCGGGAACGCGGTGCTGCTTCCCGAAACCCCGCCGCGTGGTCAGCCATTGATTTTCCGGCATTGGACGCCCGATACCCTGATGCGACAGGAGCGGTTCGGTACGTTCCGTCCGGAGGGGGAGATCGGTACGCCGGATTGGCTGCTCATCCCGTTGCTCGCTTTTGATCGCGCCGGCGCGCGGCTGGGCTATGGCGGTGGGTATTACGATCGCACGCTCGCCCATCTGCCCGGTGTGACGGCGATTGGATGCGCCTATGCCGCGCTGGAGGTGGACGCGGTGCCGACAGGGGATTACGACGCGCGGCTGGACGCGGTGGCAACGGATGCTGGCGTGATCATGTGTGAAAGACCCTGATTGATGCGCATCCTGTTTCTGGGCGATGTGATCGGCCGTGGTGGCCGTGATGCGGTCTGCGAGGCGCTGCCCGGCTTGCGGGATCGGCTGAAGCTCGATCTGGTGATCGTCAACGGCGAAAATGCCAGTCACGGCTTCGGGCTGGCGCCGGACATGGCTGAGTCGATGCTCAAGGCGGGGGCGGATGTGGTCACGCTGGGCAACCATGCCTGGGACCGCAAGGAGATGCTCACTTATATCGGCGATCATCCGCGCATCATCCGCCCGCTGAATTTCCCACCCGGCACGCCCGGCAATGGCAGCGTGGTTGCCACGTTGCACGATGGCCGCAAGGCGCTGGTGATCAACGCGATGGCGCGACTGTTCATGGAGCCGCTGGATTGCCCGTTCCGCGCGACGGCGGTGGAATTGTCCAAATATAAACTCGCGCAGAATGTCGCTGCCATCGTGATCGATTTTCACGGTGAGGCGACCAGCGAGAAGATGGCGTTCGGCCATAGTTTTGACGGTCAGGTCAGCTTCGTCGTCGGCACCCACACCCATGTGCCGACGGCTGATCATCAAATCCTGCCGGGCGGCACGGCCTATCAGACCGATGCCGGGATGTGCGGCGATTATGACAGTGTGATCGGCATGAACAAGGAACCGGCCGCAGCCCGATTCTGGCGCAAGATGCCGGGCGAGCGCCTGCATCCGGCCGAAGGTGTGCCGACCTTGTGCGGCGTTTTCGTTGAAACCGACGATGCGACGGGCCTTGCCACACGCATTGAGCCGCTGCGTCAGGGCGGACGGCTTTCGCAGACGCTGCCCATCGTCTAAACCCCATATTATAGTTCGTTGACACGGGAACCTCAGATGTCCGTCGCTCTCTCCTTGCCGCGTTCCGCGCTGGTCACGTTTGTGGCCAAGACCCTCGCCCTTTCCGCCGTGATCGCGCTGGCTGCCCATGTGCAGGTGCCGTTCTGGCCGGTGCCGATGACCTTGCAGACGATGGCGGCCATGGGCATCGCCGGTCTGTTCGGCGCGGAACTCGGTGTGGCGGCGATGCTGGCTTATCTGCTTGAAGGTGTCGCAGGCCTGCCGGTATTCGCCTCGGGCATTGGCCCCGCTGTGCTGGTTGGTCCCACGGCGGGCTATCTGGTTGGCATGATCGCCGCCGCTGCCCTGGTCGGCATGGCCCGCAGCCATCTGACCCGTGCGCTGGCGTTGCTGGCGGGCACGGCCGCGATCTACGCGCTGGGCGTGGCCTGGCTGTCGACCTTCGTGGGATTTGAGAAGGCCGTCACCGTGGGTGCGGTGCCGTTCCTGTTCGGGGACGCTGCCAAGGCTGCCTTGATCTGGGCGCTCTGCGCCCTGCGTCGCCGCTGATCTCGCGGGGCTGGAGCAAGCGAGATGGCCGGTCATAGTCATGCCAAGAACATCATGCACCGCAAAGGCGCTCAAGACGCCAAAAAGGGGCAGGTGTTTGCCAAGGTGATTCGCGAAATCACCGTTTCCGCCAAGTCGGGCATGCCCGACATGAACTTCAATCCGCGTCTGCGGGCAGCCGTGATGGCAGCGCGTCAGATGAACATGCCGCGCGACACCATCGAGCGCGCCATCAAGAAAGCGTCGGGTGCCGATTCCGGGGCTGATTACGTCGATGTGCGCTATGAGGGCTACGGCCCTTACGGTGTTGCGGTGATCGTGGAGGCGCTGACCGACAACCGCAACCGCACGGCGGGCGAAGTGCGCACGGCGTTCAACCGCGCCGGTGGGGCGTTGGGCGAGACCAATTCAGTCTCGTTCATGTTCAGCCGCGTCGGTGTCATCCGCTACCCGGCCAAGACGGCAACCGAAGATGAGATGCTGGAAGCCGGCATCGAGGCGGGGGCCGATAACGTGGAACTGACCGAAGACGGCCACGAGATCACGACCTCCATCGACAGCCTGTTTGCGGTGCGTGATGCGATGGAAGCCAAATTCGGCACGCCGGAAGAGGCGAAATTCGATTGGCATCCGTCGGTGACGGTGGCGCTGGACGAGGAAAAGGCGACGGCCATTTTGAAGCTGATCGACCTGTTGGAAGCCAGCGACGACGTGCAGAACGTCTACGCCAATTTCGACATCCCCGAGGATGTTCTCGCCAAGCTGTCGGCCTAGGATATGGCGCTGCTGCTCGGCATCGATCCCGGGCTGCGCTTTACCGGTTGGGGGCTGGTGGAAAGCACCGGCAACCGGCTGCGCCATGTGGCCGATGGCGTGATCGCCACCGACTCGGCGCAATCCGTGCCGGAGCGGCTTTCCTGTCTGCACCACGCCCTGACCGCGCTGATCGCTCAGTATCAGCCGGCAGAGGCGGCGGTGGAGGAAACCTATGTCAATCGCAACGGGGCGGCGACGCTCAAGCTGGGCTATGCCCGTGCGGTGGCGCTGCTGGTGCCCACGCTGGCAGGGCTTACGGTTGCGGAATACGGCGCCAAGACGGTCAAGATGGCGGTTGTCGGCACCGGTGGGGCCGATAAGGATCAGGTGGAGATGATGGTGCGGCGGCTGCTGCCCGGTGCCACGATCAAACGCGCCGACGCGGCGGATGCTCTGGCGGTGGCGATCTGTCACGCGCATCATCGTGCCAGCAAAACGGCGTGGAAGAGCGGCACGGTGATGGCATGATCGCACAGCTTTCAGGACGGGTGGTGCTCGTTGAGGCGGATCGCTGCGTGGTCGATGTCGGTGGCGTCGGCTATCTCGTCCATGCCTCCACCCGCACACTCTCCGCTCTGCCCGCGCCGCCCGCGGTGGCCGTGGTGCTGACCGAGATGCAGGTCCGCGAAGACGCGATCACATTGTTCGGCTTTGCGGATTCGGCCGAACGGGAATGGTTTCGACTGCTGACCACGGTGCAGGGCGTGGGCGCCAAGGTGGCGCTGAACATTCTCTCCGCCCTCAGCCCGCGCGAATTGATCGCCGCCATTCAGGCGGGCGATCGGGGGGCGATCACGCGGGCGCAGGGGGTTGGGCCGAAGCTTGCGGTGCGTCTGTTGACCGAGTTGCGCGAGAAGGCGGGGGCGATGCCGGTGGGCGTTGGTTTCTCGCCGGTGTTGCCGCCATCGGCGGGTGTGGAGGCGGAAGCGATGTCGGCGCTGGTCAATCTGGGCTTCCGGCGGCCGGAGGTGGCAATTGCCATCACAAAGCTGCTCGAACGCCACGGAGATGCCGCAACTTTGGATAGTCTGATCCGCGACGGGTTGAAGGAGTTGGCGCGGTGATTGGTTCCGACATGGTGGGATGGCGTTGCTATCCCACCCTACGCGCCCCCCTCGTAGGGTGGGATGGCAACGCCACCCCACCGAGCGCGAGGCCGCATGTCTGAAGACCGCCCCATCACCTCCGCCCGCACCGAGGACGACGCAGGCGAAGGCGCGCTGCGCCCGCAAACATTGGCCGATTTCACTGGCCAACGCGCCAGCCGCGAAAATCTCTCCATCTTCATCCAGGCCGCCCGTGCGCGCGGTGAGGCGATGGATCATGTGTTGCTGCATGGGCCGCCAGGGTTGGGCAAGACCACGCTGGCGCAGATTGTCTCCCGCGAGTTGGGCGTGGGGTTTCGGGCGACCTCTGGTCCGGTGATCCAGCGCGCGGGCGATCTGGCGGCGATTTTGACCAATCTGCAGCCGCGCGATGTGCTGTTCATCGACGAAATCCACCGCCTGCAACCGGCCATCGAGGAAATCCTCTACCCGGCGATGGAGGATTTTCAGCTCGATCTGATCATCGGCGAAGGCCCGGCGGCGCGCTCGGTGCGCATCGATCTGGCCCCCTTCACTTTGGTGGGCGCGACGACGCGGGCGGGTTTGTTGGCAACCCCTTTGCGCGACCGCTTCGGCATTCCGCTGCGGCTGGTGTTCTACACCCCGGAAGAACTGCAACGCATCGTGGCACGCGGGGCGGAGAAACTCGGCTTCTCGTTGGGTGCCGATGGGGCAGCCGAGATTGCCAAACGCTCGCGGGGCACGCCGCGCATCGCCGGGCGTCTGCTGCGCCGGGTGCGCGATTTCGCACTGGTGGAGGGCGCGGAGACGGTTGGGCGCGCACTGGCCGACGCCGCGTTGCGCAGGCTGGATGTCGATCCGATTGGCCTGGATGCGATGGATCGTCGCTATCTGCGCCGCATGGCTGAGCATCATGGCGGCGGGCCGGTGGGCGTGGAGACGTTGGCCGCCGCGTTGGCCGAGGCGCGCGATACGCTCGAAGATGTGATCGAGCCTTATCTGATCCAGGAAGGCCTGATTTTGCGCACCTCACGCGGGCGGATGCTGGGCGAGCGCGGTTGGCGGCATCTGGGCCTGACGCCACCAGCAGGCACGCAGCCAATGCTTGAATTGGACCCGGAGTAGCCGATGCACCGCTATCCGTTGCGCGTCTATTATGAAGACACCGATGCGGGCGGTGTTGTCTATTACGCCAATTATCTGCGCTTCCTGGAGCGTGGCCGCACCGAAGCCTTGCGTGATCTGGGAGCCGCACATGCGCGCCTCCAGGCAGAACATGGACTCATCTTCATGGTGCGTCGCGTCAATCTGGATTATGTCAGCCCCGCGCGACTCGATGATCGGTTGATTGTTGAGACCTCGCTGCTGGAGGAACGCGGTGCGTCGGTGCAATTGCGCCAGCGCGTCATGCGGGATGGGGATTTGCTGGTTGATGCGGTGATTCAACTGGCCTGTGTGCAGGAACGGACCGGCCGCCCTGGCCGTATTCCGCCGGAATGGCGGGCGGCGCTGGCGCGGCTGGCGGTGTAGACTCTTAAACGAGGTGAGACGTGGACCGGACTGTTGATGTCGCCAATTTGGCTACGCCCGCGGGCATCCCGCTGGCCGATCTGTCGATCCCCGGCCTGTTTATGCAGGCTGATATCGTCGTCAAGATTGTGATTATAGCATTGCTCCTGGCCTCGGTTTGGGTCTGGGCCATCGTGTTCGAGAAGGTTACCTCGATCCGCAAGGCCAACAAGGCCGCCGATGTGTTCGAGGACAAGTTCTGGTCCGGCGGCTCGCTCGACGACCTCTACGAGCAGGAGGGCGCCAAACCCGCCCATCCGATGGCAGCCGTTTTCGGGGCTGCGATGGCGGAATGGCGGCGCAGCCTGCGGGTGGCGGGCGCTGATCTGTCCCGCTCGGCCGTGCGTGAGCGTGTGGACCGCGCGATGAACGTGACGATTCAGCGTGAGGTCGAGCGTCTGGAGCGTTGGATGGTCTTCCTGGCCTCCGTCGGCTCATCGGCCACTTTCGTGGGTTTGTTCGGCACGGTGTGGGGCATCATGCACACCTTCACGGCGATCTCGGCGCAGCATAACACCAGCCTCGTCACCGTCGGCCCCGGCATTGCGGAGGCGCTGTTCGCCACCGCCATCGGTCTGGTGGCGGCAATTCCGGCGACGCTGGCGTACAACGCCATCGGCACCACGCTGTCGCGTTTCGACGCACGGCTGGAAGGCTTTGCCACTGAATTCGGCGCCATTCTGTCGCGCCAGACCGAGGAAAGGGCCTGAGCCATGGCCGGTGGTCTGATCGGCGGCGGCAGCAAGCGCGGCAAGCACCGCCCGATGTCGGAAATCAACGTCACCCCGATGGTGGACGTGATGCTGGTGTTGCTGATCATTTTCATGGTCACGGCCCCGCTGCTCACCGCCTCGGTGAATGTGGATCTGCCCAAGGCCGAAGCGGCGCCCGCGCCACAGGATGACAAGCCGCTGACCGTCTCGGTCAACGCCGAGGGGAAGATCTATCTGCAAGACGAGCAAATCGAACTGCCCGAATTGGTCGCCAAGCTGCAGGCGATCAGCCAGGGCAAGTCCGATAAGAAAATCCTCGTCCGTGGTGACAAGGGCAATTCCTACGGCACCATGTTGCAGGTGATGGCCACCATCACCCAGGGCGGGTTCACCCATCTGGCGCTGCTGAGTGACCCGTCAGGTGGCGCTGCGGCCAAGAAGAACTGACCGCACGATGCGATTCTTCGAGAGTCGGATGCGGCGATATGCCGGGATCTCGGTGGTCCTGCACGCGCTCCTGCTGACCGTGATGATTGTTGGCCTGCCCGCACCGGATGCTCCGCCCGAAGAGGTGGAGGTGACGATGTCTGTCGATGCCGCAGGCCCGCCGCAGAAGGCGATCAAGGCGAAAAAGCCGGCCGATGTGCCCGCACCCGCGGACACCGCGCAGCCTTCGCCCGAATTGCAACCGGCACCGGAACCGCCGAAGAAGCAGGCCAACGAACCGCCGCCCCCGCCGCCACCGCCACCGCCCCCCCCGCCGCCTCCGCCGGTGTCGGAGAAGAGCGAGCCTGTGCCGTTGCCGCCGCCTCCGCCGCCCCCGCCGGTGCCGCCGCCGCCCACACCCACACCGCCTCCGCCAAAATCGCAGCCGAACCAGACAAAGAACGCGGCTCCGGACAGCGAGGAACTGCTCAACACGCTTGAGAAGCTCAAGGCGATGCAAAAGCAGATCAAACCGCCCACCGCAAAGGCAAACCCCACCGCCGGTGGTGCGCCGAAGGGGGGCGGCAGCCCGGATGGTGACATCAACAACAGCCTCTCCGCACAGCAGCGCGGGGCGATTGGCGATAAGGTGCGCGAGTGCTGGACCAAGGATGCGGGCGCGCTCGATCTGGATAAGATGAGCGTCAAGGTGACGGTGACGACTGATGCCAACGGCACTGCGCGCATGGTGCAGATCGCCGATGACGACCGCGCGCGTGTGCTGTCCGATGTGCGGCTGAACGCCTTCTTCGAACGGGCGCAACGTGCCATTCTCGATCCACGCTGTGCCGATTTCCCGCTGCCGCAGGAAAAGTTGGGCAGTGTTCAGAAACTCACCTTCGTGTTCCGGCCATGATGTCGATCTGCACCAAGCTCAAATCGTTGCGTCCATTGGCCTGGCTGTTGCCCGCCGCTGTTGCCGCCTGTGTGCCGCCCCCGGATGCTCCCCGGCCCGGGTTGGTGGCGGTGCCCCCGCCGCAGGCAGCCCCGCCGCCGGTGCCGGCGGAGTTGGCACCGGTTTATGATCGCATTGATGCCTGCTGGCACGGTGTGCATGACATGCGAGAGACGGGCGCCGATCTACGCTTCACGCTGAAAGTGCTCTACGACCCGAGCGGTCGGGTGGCCGATATTCAGGTGTTCAGCCCGGATCAGGGGCAGATCGACGCCGAACCACGTTTGCAGACGGTTATCGCCGAAGGTCGCCGCGCGGTGATGGCGGCGCATTGCAACCCGATGCCGATGCCGACCTCCGTCGCTGGACGGAAAGTCTCGGCGACTTTTGTTTTTGTGCCTTGAATCGACGCCTGCGAATGGCGTTGTAGTCAGTCAAACCAACTTCGGGTACCATCATGACGCAGTCTGAAATCCCCGCTTTGCCGCTTGCCGACCTGAACGCCCGTGGCTTTTCGATCAGCCGCCGTGGTCTGGCGGTCGGAGCGGCCGCGCTGATTCTACCCAATCGCCTCTACGCGCAGACGGCGCCGGCTTCGGCGAGCCCCGCCGACAGCGCCATCGTGGTTGATCGTGCCCGCATCGATCCGATTCCGATTGCCATCCCGGTCTTCGCTGGTGGCGACAGCGTGGCGCAGCGGATGGGCAATGACATTGCCGGCGTGATCACCAACAACCTCGCCCGCTCCGGCTTGTTCCGCACCATCGACCCGGCCGCCTTCATCGGCCAGGACACCAATGACGTGCCGAATTTTGCCAATTGGAAGGGCATTGGCGCGCAGGCGCTGGTGACCGGCAAGGTGGACAGCCAGGGCGGCAACAAGCTGCGGGTGGAGTTCCGGCTATGGGATGTGCTGCCCGGTCAGCAGATCCAAGGGACAGCCTACAGCGCCGACTCGACGAATTGGCGCCGTATCGCCCACATCATCTCGGACGTCATCTATGAGCGTCTGTTGGGCGAGAAGGGCTATTTCGACACCCGCGTGTGCTACATCGCAGGCAGCGGCCCGCGTGACCGCCGGGTGAAGCGTCTGGCGATCATGGATCAGGATGGTGAGAATAACCGCTTCCTGACCGACGGCACCTGGATCGCCAAAACACCGCGCTTCCACCCGTCGCAGGACAAGGTGGCGTTCATGAGCTATGCCAACAACCGTCCGCGCGTGTACATGTATGACCTCGACACGCAACGCCAATCGGTGCTCGGCGATTTCTCAGGCATGACGCTCTCGCCGCGTTTCGCGCCGGATGGCAATTCGGTGGTGATGGCGCAGACCACGCCGGGCGGCAATGCGGATATTTACACCGTCGATCTCGCCAGCCGCCGCTCTCACCAATTGACCAATTCCGGCTCGATTGATGTCTCGCCCTGCTATAGCCCCGATGGCACGCAGATCGTGTTCAACTCGGACCGTGGCGGCGATCAGCAACTTTACGTGATGGGGGCCGACGGCTCCAACCCGCGTCGCATCAGCTTCGGCAATGGCCGCTACGGCACGCCGGTCTGGAGCCCGCGGGGCGATCTGATCGCCTATACCCGTTTGTTCGAAAGCACCTTCGCCATCGGCGTGATGCGTCCGGATGGCTCGGGCGAGCGGATTCTGTCGGAAAGCTTTTATGTCGAAGGTCCGACATTCGCGCCGAATGGCCGGGTGATCATGTTCTGGCGTGAAACGCCCGCGCGTGACAATCGCGGCACCGGTTTTAGTGCGCGTCTGGTCTCAATCGATATTACCGGCTTCAACGAGCGACAAATTCCGACGCCGACCGATGCGTCCGAACCGGCTTGGGGACCGCTTTTGGCCTAGTTTTGGTGCTAATCGGTATCAAAGCGTTGCAGCTGCGCCACGGCATGGATGTCATGTGTGGCGCGGATGACACTGTGCCTTGACCCGGTTTGCTGGAGAGGTCTAATTCCCACCGCAGCTTAGGCGGCACTTCTACCGAAGTTGCCGCACGGCTTAAAATCACCATGTCTGACCCGGCGGGGGTTCACCTCGGGGGTTTATCTCAGTTTCGCACTCCTCTCAGGGACGCACATCGATGAACGTTAAAATTCTGGGCGCTTTCGCTGCCGTGGCTCTGCTGGCCGCGTGCTCGGACAACACTGCGAAGACCAGCGGCTCTGGCGCCACTGCGACCGGTTCGGGCATCGTTCCGGGCAGCCAGGAAGACCTGGTGGCCAATGTTGGCGACCGCGTGTTCTATGACTTCAACAAGTCCGGCCTGAAGACCGACGGTAAGGCCACGCTGGACCGCCAGGCTGCCTGGTTGGCCAAGTATGCGCAGAACAACGTGCAGGTTGCCGGCAACTGCGACGAGCGCGGCACCGAAGAATACAACATCGCTCTCGGCCAGCGCCGCGCTGCCGCCGCTCGCGATTACCTGGTTGCCAAGGGTGTTGCTTCCACCCGCGTGACCACGATCTCCTACGGCAAGGACCGTCCGACCGCTCTGGGTTCGAACGAAGCCGCCTGGGCGCAGAACCGCAACGCGATCACCTCGGTTCGCTAATCCGAACTTTGGTGGCGTGATGAATGAGCCGGCAGGGGAAACCCTGTCGGCTTTTTCATGTTCATCGCCTCGGATTGTCGTAGAGTTGCCCTGTCCATTGGGGTGCTGACGATGAATGTCAAAATTCTTACAGCGTTCGCAGCTGTCGCTCTGCTTGCCGCCTGCTCGGATGACACGTCATCCTATGGCGGCTCCGGTACGGGCTCAGCGATGGGTACGGGTGCGAACGGCAGTGCCAACGGCGCGGGCGGCGTTGCGGGCAGTCAGGACGATCTGACGGCCAATGTCGGCGACCGGGTATATTTCGATTACGACATGTCGACGCTCAAGGGTGAGGGGCGTGCGACGCTTGACCGGCAGGCGGCGTGGCTGGCGCGTTATGCGCGGGTGAGCGTACAGGTCGCCGGCAATTGCGACGAGCGCGGCACCGAGGAATACAACATCGCCATTGGCCAACGCCGCGCTTCCGCCGCGCGTGATTATCTGGTTGCCAAAGGTGTTGCTTCCGCCCGCGTGACCACGATCTCCTATGGCAAGGACCGTCCGACAGCTCTGGGGTCCAACGAAGCCGCCTGGGCGCAGAACCGCAACGCGATCACCTCGGTGCGCTGATCCGCCCTTGGGGGCGTGATGAACGGGTCGGCAGGGGAAACCCTGTCGGCTTTTGGGTGTCTAATTTGCAATGCTGCATTTTCTACCTTCATCTCGCCACAGAACCTGACTATTTGCGCGATCTAGAGGTGCCCCCATGAAGTTCGCAAATCTGCTGTTCGCCGTTGCCGCCGTCACACTCGCCGCTCTGCCAGCCCGCGCTCAGATCGAGTCGCGCGAAGGCATTGCGCTGCAGAATCAGATCTCGGAACTGCGCCGTGATATCGACGCTGTGCGCGAGAATGCCAATTCCGGCGGGGGGGGCTCCGGCGGCAGCATGCTGGGTGGACACCGCAGCGCCGCACCGGCGGAAGAGGGGGCGCCGAATTCCGATCTGATCGCCGGTCTGGTGGATCGTCAGGCACGGCTGGAGGACGCTGTGCGGGTGCTCAATGGTCGCCTTGACGAGTTGGCCAATGCGCAGCAGCGCGAACATGACGACGTCGCCAAGCAATTCGCCGACCTGCAATTCCGTCTCGACAATGGCGGTGGTGCGGCAGCGGTGCCGATGGCGGGCAAGCCGGGTCTGCCGCCGAGCCAGGGCATCAGCCCGCCAGCGGCGTCGCTTGGCACGGTGCCGGCCAAGGCCATCGCCCCGACCGCTGCCACGCTCGCTGCGCCGCGCAGTGCGGATCAGATGATCCAGGAGGGCAATGCCGCTCTCGCCCGTCGCGATTACGTGGCCGCCGAGCAAGCGGCCCGCGAAGTGTTGGCCACCAAGGCCTCGCCGCGCGGCTATGACGCGCAGTTCCTGCTTGCGCAGTCACTCTCCGCGCAGAGGCGCTCGCTCGATGCGGCGATTGCCTATGGCGATCTCTATCAGCGCAGCAAGCAAGGCACGCACGCGCAGGACGCCCTGCTCGGCCTGGCCAATTCCCAGGCCGCTTTGGGCGACAAGCATTCAGCCTGCGTGGCGCTGGAATCGTTGACGGCGCAATTCCCGTCGCCGCGCCCGGACATCGCAGCCCATGCCGCTGCGGCGCGCAGTTCGGCAGGCTGCCGCTGAGCTTGACGCCCTCTCTGCCGGTTGGCCCGGCAGAATTCGCCAGCCTGATCGCCCCGCT
This sequence comes from Acetobacteraceae bacterium, assembly GCA_031291725.1. Lineage (GTDB taxonomy): Bacteria > Pseudomonadota > Alphaproteobacteria > Acetobacterales > Acetobacteraceae > CAIQQQ01. Next base: position 99,971 of record JARLIM010000026.1, on the reverse strand, counting down.
TGGGCCGTTCGAGCCGCAGCCACATGTGGCGGTGGCGGTCTCGGGTGGGGCGGATAGTCTGGCCACCGCCCTGCTGGTGCGGGATTGGGTGCGCGATCAGGGCGGTGACATTCTGGCACTCGTGGTCGATCACGGGCTGCGCACCGACTCCCGCACGGAAGCCGAGACCACCATCGCCCGACTGTTCGGCATGGGCATTGAGGCTGTTCTGCTTCCCCTCACCGACCTCGCTCCCGGCCCCGGCATCGCCGCGCGCGCCCGCGATGCACGGCATGCGGTGTTGGAGGCCGCAGCCGCGCGGCGGGGCATCCTGCATCTTGTCTTCGGCCATCACGCCGCCGATCAGGCCGAGACGGTCTGTATGCGGCTGCTGGCGGGCAGTGGGGAGGGTGGGCTTGCGGGGATGTCGCCGCTGGTGGAGACCGCGCGGCTGCGCCGTCTGCGTCCGTTGCTGAGCATCCCGTCCGCCCGCCTGCGCGCCACGCTGCGGGTGGAGGGGCTGGGCTGGGTGGAAGACCCCTCCAACCGCAACCCAACGCAGCAACGTGCCCGCCTGCGTGCCCTGCGCGGCGATCCCGCGGGTGATGGATTGGCCACGCGGGCGCTGGTGCTCTCTGCAGCGGCGCGCGGGGTGGCGCGGGCGGCGCGGGAGGCGGAGATTGCCGCGGAGTTGGCGGCCAAGGCTGCGATCTACCCGCACGGTTTCGCCCATCTGCAACCGGGGCGGATCTCCGCCGAGGCGCTGGCGGCATTGGTGGCGATGATTGCGGGCGCGTCTTGGCCGATCTCGCCGGATCGGGTGCGTGACCTTGCCGAACAGCCGCGCCCGGCCACGATTGCCGGCGTGCAAATCGTCCCCGCCGGTCGTTACGGTGCGGGAGTGCTGCTGGTGCGTGAGGCGGCGGCGGTGCAGGGCGCGGTGCCGGCGCGGCACGGGATGGTGTGGGATGGCCGGTTTCGTCTGACCGGGCCGGTTCCAGAGGGCTGTGAGGTTGGTGCGTGGGCTCAAGAAGCTCCGCGCAATCGTGAAATATTCCTCATGATTGTCGCCCGCACATTGCCTGTTCTAAGATGCAACGGGCGTGTGATCGCGAAATCTCCAGCTATGATGGATGATTTTGTGTTCACCCCTCGGTTTTGTGCATCTCCAGCCCGGTTTTTCCCGTTGCCCGTCGGCGCGGGAAGGGGCCAGAGTGGGGGATGTATTGGGGGGTGAAGTTTGCTGCGCGCCATCCTATGTAGCGTGCAGCAGCGTTGGCGGAGTGAGGGAGCCGACGTGAAGGCCCGGTGACGGGCAAGGATTGAATGGCCGCAAAGGCCGGGGAATGACATGAGCAATTTTGGACGCAATCTCGCCCTCTGGGTCATCATCGCATTGTTGCTGGTGGTGCTGTTCAACCTCTTCCAGCCCGGTTCAAACCGGCCGGCGGCGGCGCCAGTGGCGTATTCCGATTTTATCGGTGAGGTGAATAACGGCCATGTGCGTGACGTGACCATCATGGGTCGCTCCGTGACCGGCCAGTTGACGGATGGGCGCAGCTTCCAGACCTACACACCCGAAGACCCCACCTTGGTCACGCGCCTGACCGATAAGGGCGTGCGCGTGGTGGCCAAGCCGGAAGACAGCGATGTCAACCCGCTGCTGCATTACCTGCTCTCCTGGTTCCCGATGCTGCTGCTGATCGGCGTGTGGATTTTCTTCATGCGTCAGATGCAAGGTGGCGGTGGCCGCGCGATGGGCTTCGGCAAGTCCCGCGCCCGTCTGCTGACCGAAAAGCAGGGCCGGGTGACGTTCGAGGATGTGGCCGGCATCGACGAGGCCAAGAGCGAGTTGCAGGAAATCGTTGAATTCCTGAAAGACCCGCAGAAATTCCAGCGCCTGGGCGGCAAGATTCCGAAGGGTTGTCTGCTCGTCGGCCCCCCCGGCACCGGCAAGACGCTGCTCGCCCGCGCGATCGCGGGTGAGGCGAATGTGCCGTTCTTCACCATTTCCGGTTCGGATTTCGTGGAAATGTTCGTCGGCGTCGGTGCAAGCCGCGTGCGCGACATGTTCGAACAGGGCAAGAAAAACGCGCCTTGCATCATCTTTATCGACGAAATCGACGCCGTCGGCCGCCATCGTGGTGCGGGCCTGGGCGGTGGCAATGATGAGCGCGAGCAGACGCTGAACCAGATGCTCGTCGAGATGGACGGGTTCGAGAGCAATGAGGGCGTCATCCTCATCGCCGCCACCAACCGCCCCGACGTGCTCGACCCCGCTCTGCTGCGTCCGGGCCGGTTCGACCGTCAGGTTCTGGTGCCGAACCCGGATGTGAACGGGCGTGAGAAAATCCTGCGCGTGCACATGCGCAAGGTGCCGTTGGCGTCCGATGTCGATCCGAAGGTGATCGCGCGCGGCACGCCGGGCTTTTCGGGTGCGGATCTGGCCAACCTCGTCAACGAAGCCGCGCTTCTCGCTGCCCGCATCGGCAAGCGCGTGGTGGCGATGGCCGAGTTCGAGATGGCCAAGGACAAGGTGATGATGGGGGCGGAGCGCCGTTCGCTGGTGATGAGCGACGACGAAAAGCGCATGACCGCCTTCCACGAGGCAGGCCACGCCATTTGCGCGCTCAATCTGCCGGAATGCGACCCGGTGCATAAGGCCACCATCATTCCGCGCGGCCGTGCGTTGGGCATGGTGATGAGCTTGCCGGAAGGCGATCGCTATTCGAAGTCCAAGGCGAAGTGCCTGTCGGAACTGACGATGGCGATGGGCGGCCGTGTGGCCGAGGAGATCACCTTCGGCGCGGATAAAGTGTCCAACGGTGCCTCGGGCGACATCAAGATGGCGACCAATCAGGCGCGCATGATGGTGACGGAATGGGGCATGTCGGACAAGCTCGGCATGATCGCCTATGCCGATAACAGCCAGGAAGTCTTCCTCGGCCACTCCGTCACCCAGCATAAGGGTGTCTCGGAAGCGACCGCGCGGGATATCGACAACGAGATCAAGTCGATCATCGATGCCGCCTATGCCCGTTCGAAGGCCATTCTGACCGAGCATCTGGACGAGTTGAACGCGCTCGCTTTGGGGCTGTTGGAATACGAAACCCTGTCGCTGGACGAGATCCGCACGGTGTTGCGGGGCGAGAAGGTGATCCGCAAGGTCAACGACGAACCCGCGCCGGACCAGCGTCGCGCCTCGGTGCCGACAACCACCAGCAAGCCGTTGCCGCCGAGCGGTGGGCTTGGGGCGGCGCCCGCGCCGGGCTGAGAGCGCGGCGATGCGACGCAGTTGGGCAGGCTTTCCGCAAGGCAAGCCGCTGGTGATGGGAATACTGAACGTCACGCCGGATAGTTTCAGCGATGGCGGGCAGAACAACGATCCGGTCGGTGCCGGTCTCGCGATGGTCGAGGCCGGTGCCGATCTTATCGATATCGGTGGCGAAAGCACACGCCCCGGTGCTGTCGATCTTCCGGTGGACGAAGAAATCGCGCGAATCAGAGCTGTCATCGCTGCCTTGGCCCGTGCCGGGGTGGCGATATCGGTTGACACCCGCAATGCCGAGACGATGCGGGTGGCCCTGGGGGAAGGGGCCAGGATTATCAACGATGTCTCCGGCTTCGCCTATGATCCACAGGCGCTGCGTGTTGTGGCCGAGGCCGGATGCCCGGTGGTGGTGATGCATATGCGGGGCCGTCCGGCGACGATGAACGCTCTGGCCGTGTATGATGATCTTGTCGCCGATGTGCGACGCGAATTGACGGCGCGGGTGGATGACGCACTGCAAGCCGGAGTGGCGGCTGCGGCGATCTGCATCGATCCTGGGCTGGGGTTTGCCAAGAATGCGGCGCAGGATGCGGAATTGCTGCGGCGGCTGCCGGAATTGCAGATCGGCGATCATCCGGTGCTGATCGGCGCCTCCCGCAAGCGTTTCGTCGGTGCGTTGTCCGGGGAGGCCGTGGCGGCACACCGCGTGGGCGGTTCGGTGGCGGCGGCATTGTGGGCCGTGGCACATGGCGCCGATATTCTGCGCGTGCATGATGTGGCGCAGACGGTGCAGGCCATCCGGGTCTGGCGCGGTCTCGGTGGGTTAATGTAATGGTCAGCTTTCCGCCGTAATGTCGGCGGAGACTGAGTGCGGTTTTCGGAAAGTGTATCATGTCAGGCTCGGCTGCTCCCACCGCAAGACGGTTTTTCGGCACAGACGGCATTCGCGGCACGGCCAACACCGCGCCGATGACCGCGGAAATCGCCCTCAAGCTTGGCCAAGCGGCCGGGGTGTGTTTCACCCGAGGCGCGCATCGCCATCGCGTGGTGATCGGCAAGGACACGCGGCTGTCCGGCTATATGATCGAGCCCGCTTTGGTGGCGGGCTTTATCGGGGCGGGGATGGATGTGGTGCTGGCAGGGCCGCTGCCGACGCCCGGTGTGGCCATGCTCACCCGCAGCCTGCGGGCCGATCTGGGCGTGATGATCTCGGCCTCGCACAATCCGTATGAGGATAACGGCATCAAGCTGTTCGGGCCGGATGGCTTCAAATTATCCGACGAGACGGAGTTGGAGATCGAGGCGCTGATGGAAAGCGATCTCTCCGCCCATCTCGCCGCCCCCTCCAAACTCGGTCGCGCGTCGCGCCTGAACGATGCGGCGGGCCGCTATATCGAGGCGGCCAAGGCGAGCTTCCCGCGCGGCTTGCGGCTGGATGGTCTGCGCATCGTGCTCGATTGCGCCAATGGGGCGGGTTACAAAGTCGCCCCGGCGGTGCTGTGGGAGCTGGGGGCGGAGGTGATCGAACTCGGCGTGAAGCCGGACGGTTTCAACATCAATCGCGGCTGCGGCTCCACCGTGCCGAGCTATCTCTCGGCTGAGGTGGTCAAGAACGGGGCGCATATCGGCTTGGCGCTGGATGGTGACGCGGATCGGCTGATCATTGCCGATGAAACCGGTGCGATTGTCGATGGCGATCAGGTGCTCGCCCTGATTGCCCGTTCCTGGCACGCCAACGGCCAGTTGGTCGGCGGCGGTGTGGTGGCAACCGTGATGTCCAATCTCGGACTGGAACGCTTCCTGGGCAAACTTGGCTTGAAGCTGCATCGCACGGCCGTGGGCGACCGCTATGTGGTGGAGTTGATGCGCGCGGGCGGTTTCAACCTGGGCGGCGAGCAATCCGGCCACATGGTGCTGTCCGATTACGCCACCACCGGAGACGGCGTGCTGGCGGCGTTGCAGGTGTTGGCGGTGATGGTGGAGAGCGGTGAACCGGCCAGCCAAGCCTGCCAGATGTTCCGCCCCTTCCCGCAGATGCTGAAAAGCGTGCGCTATCATTATGGCGCGCCATTGGAGGATGCCGAAGTTCAGGTGGCCATCGCCGCCGCTGAGGCGGAATTGGCTGCCACCGGCCGATTGCTGATCCGCAAGAGCGGCACCGAGCCGGTGATCCGCGTGATGGCGGAAGGTGAGGATGGCGATCAGGTGGAGCGTGTGGTGGAAGAACTCTGCGCCTTGATCGCCCAGGTCGCCGCCCGATTGCGCGATGAGGCGTCTGCCGACGAGCCGGTGGTCTGACCCCGATGGCGCTGCGGGGGCGGGTACTGGTCGTCGCCGGGTCTGATTCCGGCGGTGGCGCTGGCATTCAGGCCGATATCAAGACCGTCATGGCACTGGGTGGTTTCGCCACCACGGCGATCACCGCGCTGACGGCGCAGAACACGCTGGGCGTGCAGGGCATCCACCCGGTGCCGCCGGAATTCGTCGCCGCCCAGATGAGGGCGGTGCTGGGCGATATCGGCGCGGACGTGGTTAAGACCGGCATGCTGGTCAACCGCGAGATTATCGACGCGCTGTGCGGGGTGCTGGAGGCGCAGCCGGAGCGGCTTGCATTGGTGGCCGACCCGGTGATGATCGCCAAGGGCGGCTCGGCGTTGCTGCGCGATGATGCGGTGGCGCATTTCAAACGCCGCTTGTTGCCGTTGGTCAGTCTGTTGACCCCCAACCTGCCGGAAGCCGAGGCGCTGGCCGGGATGCGGATTGAGACCGAGGCGGAGATGCATCATGCCGCCGATGTGCTGCTGACGCTCGGCGTGCCGGCGGTGTTGCTCAAAGGCGGACATTTGCCGGGGGAGGAGGTGGTTGATTTGCTGGCCACTGAGGCCGAGACGTTGGTCTTCCGCGCCCCGCGCATTGCCGGACGCCACACCCACGGCACCGGCTGCACCCTGGCGAGCGCGGTGGCGACGGGTCTGGCGCAGGGGATGAATTTGGCCGAGTCGGTGGCGCGCGGCCGGGTATTTGTGCGGGCGGCGATGGCCGGTGCGCCCGGCTTTGGGGCCGGGCACGGCCCGATGGATCATTCGGTGACGATATCGGACGAGAAAATCCGGGCGTTGTAGCCCCGCCGGATCACGCCCCCAGGGCGCGATCGGTGGCCAGCACGGCGTGCAGCAGCACATTGGCCCCTGCTGCCACGTCATTCTGTGTCGCACTTTCCGCCTCGTTGTGGCTGAGCCCACCGGCGCAGGGCACGAAGATCATCGCCGTGGGAGCCACGCGGGCGATATAGGCGCTGTCATGCCCGGCACCGGAGACGATGGCGCGATGGCCATAGCCATAAGCATCGGCCGCCTCGGCGATGCGGGCGCGGCAATCGGCGTCGAAATGCACGGCGGGGGAGAGCCAGGTTTGCTCCAGCGCCAGCCCCAAGCCATCGGCCGCGGCAATTTCCGCCACCGCATCGCGCAGCGAGATATCCATCTCGGCCAGCACGGCATCGTCCGGGTGGCGCAGATCGATGGAGAAGAACACATCGCCCGGCACCACGTTGCGGCTGTTGGGCTTGCTCTCGATCAGGCCCACCGTGCCGACGGCATCCGGCGCGTGGGCGCGGGCGATGCGGTTGACCGCCTCGATCACCCGCGCCGTGCCCAGCAACGCATCGCGCCGCAGCCGCATCGGGGTGGCCCCGGCATGGCCGTCTGAGCCGGAGAGTGTGACCTCATACCAGCGGATGGCCTGTACGCCGCTGACCACGCCGATGGTCTTGCCCTCTTCCTCCAGGATCGGCCCCTGTTCGATGTGCAGTTCGAAATGCGCGGAGAGGCGATGGCCGAGCGGGGCGGTGCCGCGTGCGGCGATGGCGTCCATCGCGTCATCGAAGCGGATGCCGTCCCGGTCGGTGCGGGAATGGCCGTACTCTTCGGTGAACACGCCTGCAAACGCACCGGAGGCCAGCATGGCGGGGGCGAAGCGGGCGCCTTCCTCGTTGGTCCAGTTGATCAGTTCAATCGGGGCCTCGGTCTCAATACCTGCCTCATGCAGACGGCGCAGCACCTCCAGCCCGGCGAGCACACCGATGACGCCATCGAATTTCCCACCGGTGGGCTGGGTGTCGAGATGGCTGCCGATGGCAATCGGGGCGAGGGCAGGGTTGCGGCCGGGGCGGCGGGCGAACATCGAGCCCATGCTGTCGATCTGCACCGAACAGCCGATCGCCTCGCAGGCGGAGCGGAACCAGGCGCGCACCTGGGCGTCCTCGGCGGACAGCGCCAGCCTGCGAATGCCGCCCTTGGCGGTGGCACCGAAGGCTGCGGTTTCAAGGATGCTCGCCCACAGGCGATTGCTGTCGATGGAGAGGTTCTGTGTCATGCGGCGAGTGTCAAACGACGCGGTGAATCAGACAAGTCCCGAGATGGCCACGAGCACATCCTGCGCCATGTCATCCCAGCCGCGTGGGCGGAAACGTTGTGCGATCTCGCGCTGCCAACGCGGCAATTCCTGCGGATCGCGCAGCGTGCGCTCCACATTGCGGGCGATGTCGTCGGGGTCGAGCGGGTCGAAATAGCGTGCCTGACGTTGCCCGGCCTCGGGCAAGCCACCGCTGTTGGCGGCGAAGACTGGCTTGCCACGTGCCAAACTCTCACTGACGGCAAACCCCCAGCCTTCCAACGCGGCGGGGTGAATGCTGAACAGGCACGCATCAAGCAGCGCCGAGCGTTCGGCTGCATCGGCCTCCAGCCGCACCACCACATCGGGCAGGTCACGGGCAAGACGCTGTTGCAGATCGCCCGTCAATCCACCGGCACGACCGGCCAGCACCAGCGGCGGTAATTCCCCGGCATCAAGCCGTGTGGCGAGGCGACGCCATGCGCTGAGAACGCCTGCATGTCCGATGCGCACATCGAGTGGGGCGGAGATCAGCACGAAGCGTCCTGCGACCGGGCTGGCGGCGCTGGCTTTCGGCAGCACCGAATCGCCGGGACGAATGCGCTTGGTGCCATAATCGACGATATCGAGGCGGCGGCGCAGCGCATCGAGGTCGCGGGCGGTGGCGGAGGACGGCACGATCACCATCTGCGACAGGCGCAGTATCGCCGCGATCCAGGCGGTAAAACGCGCGGTGTGCTCGGGCGCGAACCACTCGGGGCGACGCGTTGGGGTGATGTCGTGCACATAGGCCACGATTTTCGCCCCGGCATAACGCGCAGCCTCCAGCAGAGGCAGTTGTGCCGGGTCTTCCCATCCGACGCTGGCGAGGAAGACGATATCATCCGGGCCGGGAGCCGGCACCGGGGCGCGGTCATTGGGGCGTACCCAGCCGCTTGGGGCGGCGCGCACGGGTTGCACCAATTCCGGTTCTGCCAGATGCAGAGCTTCGGCCAACGCATCGGTGGCCAATTGCCATTCGTTTTGGCTGGCGGTCGGGAAGACGCAGAGCAGGATGCGCGATTGGGTCATTGCGGTAAAATCCGCAGCAAATCACGCGCGGCATCGTCCCAGGAACGGGCGAAGAGCGGCGGCTTCACGGCTGGGTCCACCAGCCAGGCCCGAATACGGGCGGCGACGGCGGCGGCGTTTTCGGGGTCGAACGGCACGGCGCCATGCGACAGGAAGGCCGACAGGCACGACGCGCCCATGCATTGCGCATTCAACGTGCCGCGCCCCCAGCCGGTGGCGGGCGACATTGAGATGGCGAAGACGCAATCGCGGGCGAAGGTGGCGATCTGGGCGGGCGAGGGGTAGAGAATCACCCGCGCGCGACCTTCGATAAAGTGGCTGTTGGCAAGCTGGTCGAGCACGTCGCCCGATTGTGGGCCGAGCGGGCCTGCGATGATCAGATCGGGCACACTGCCCTCCGGCATGGTCTCCAGCAGACGGCGCCAGACGGGCAGCAATTGACGTGTCTGCCCGGCCTCACCGATCTCGCCCGAGGCGAAGATGAACGGCCGGGGATGGGCGGGGGCAGCGTCGGGCACACCGCCATCGGCAGCCCCGCGCATGGTGCGAAACACCTTCACGCCGGATTGTCGCAGGACAGCGGCGGATTCGTCCGATTGGGCGATGGCGAAGCCGAGCAGCGGCGCGGTGTCGCGCAGCCAGATATGCGCTTCCTCGACCTCACGCACATCGCGCCATTCCGGGCGGGAGAGTGTGGTGACATTGGTGGCCAGCAGCCCAAGCTGCGCGCCGCGGGCGGCCATCCGGCTGCCGTCACCACGCAGGGAGAGGAAAAGGACGATGTCTTGCGGGCCGGGCAATTCCGGGCTGCCTTCAGACTTCAACGGCTGATCGCGCAACGTCAGCCGTGGCCGGTTGCTGTCGGTTAATTCCAAAGGCGGGACATGCATCGTCTCGGCCAAGGTCTCGACGCTGAGTGTGATCAGGCTGGGCGTGCGCAGGCAGGGCTGCACGGCCTCACCCGCACGCACAAGCGCGCGGGCAAGATGCAGGCCATACAACCCGGCATCGCTGCCGGGCCGCAACCCTGTCACATCAATCCAGATCCGACGTGCCACGCGCATTCATCCTTCGCCGATTGGTGGCGCAGTCAGATGCGGCGGACCGTGTAGCTTTCTTCGAGAAGCTGCACGATCTCCGCGCCATGGGCCACGTCGCGTGCCTCGAACATAACTTCGAGTTCCGCACTTTGCACGCTGGGGGAGGCAAAAAGGCGCTGGTGCGAGACTTCGATGATATTGCCGCCATGCCCGCCGATTTTGCCGGAAATATCGGCCAAAACGCCGGGACGATCCGGGATTTCGAGCACCAGACGCAGCAGACGGCCATCGCGCAGCAGATTGCGCAGCATCACGTTTGCGAGAATGCGCGCATCGATGTTGCCACCGCAGACCGGCACGCCGACCTTCTTGCCCGCGAACCGCTCCGGGAAAGCCAGCAAGGCGGCCACACCGGCGGCACCCGCACCTTCGGCGACCGTCTTGGCCCCCTCGGCGAGCAGGGCAATCGCCTCTTCCACCGCACGTTCCGGCACCACGATGACGTCATGCACATGGGCACGCACGACAGCGAGCGGGTTGAGGCCGATATCGCGCACCGCAATGCCCTCGGCAATCGTCGGCCCACCGACGGAGACCGGCATGCCGGCCAGACGTTGGGCGAGGGCGGCATAGGCGGCCACTTCCACGCCGATGACTTCGATGCCCGGCTTGATGGCGCCCGCGGCCACCGCACAGCCGGCGATCAGCCCGCCGCCGCCCACCGGGATCACCAGCGCGTCGAGATCGGGCACGTCTTCCAGCATTTCCAGCGCCATCGTGCCTTGCCCGGCCATCACGCCTTCGTCGTCATAGGGATGGATGAACACCATGCCTTCGCTGTCGGCCAGGAAATGCGCATGGGCTGCCGCATCGGCCAGCATGTCGCCGTGCAGCACCACATTCGCCCCCCAGCCCTGGGTGCGGGTGACTTTGGTGACGGGGGTGAATTTCGGCATCACGATGGTGGCGTTGATGCCGAGCAGCTTGGCATGCCGGGCCACTGCCTGGGCATGATTGCCCGCCGACATCGCCACCACGCCACGCTTGCGCTCGTCTTCGGTAAGCATCGACAACCGATTGGCCGCCCCACGTTCCTTGAACGCGCCGGTGGCTTGGAGGTTGTCGAGCTTGAGATAGACCTCCGCACCCGTCGCGCGCGAGACGCTGTCGGAATACAGGAATGGGGTGCGCAGAACACGCCCCTTGATCCGCTCTGCTGCGGCCTGGATGTCGGCGAGCCCGATCATGGAATATGCCTCGTGATTTCAAAAACCGTCATTGCGAGCGCAGCGTGGCAATCCATCGAGACCCGAGGCGGCATTCCGATGGATTGCCACGCTGCGCTCGCAATGACGCGTGAGAGGAAGGAAGCGACCCTTACTTAAACTCGACCGTCAAAATCTCATATGTCCGATCGCCGCCCGGTGCGGGTACGGAAATCGTTTGGCCGAGCTTCTTGCCGATCAGCGCCTTGGCGAGCGGCGAGGACACCGACAGGCGGGCCTGCTTGATGTCGGCCTCGTGCTGACCGACGATCTGATAGGTCATTTCCTTCTCGGTTTCTTCATCGAGAATGGTCACGGTGGCACCAAATTTGACCATGTTGCCGGACAGCGATTTCGGATCGATCACTTCGACGGCCGAAATCACCTCTTCCAGCTCCTGCACGCGGCCTTCGATGAAGCTCTGGCGCTCACGGGCGGCATGATATTCGGCGTTCTCGGACAGATCGCCGTGGCTGCGCGCCTCGGCAATCGCCGCGATGACCGCCGGACGCTCCACGCTTTTCAAATTCCGCAGCTCTTCCTCCAAGCGCTGGAGTCCGGGCAGTGTCATCGGGAATTTCTGCACTGGTTGGAACCTCAAAGGCGGGCAAGGCTGGTGAAGCAAACAACGAACCGGCACTTCACACAACTATCGCGGCGGAGTCTCCCCCACCGCGACGTCGCATTCATGACATCGGTGCGTCAGAACGAAGCCGGAAAATACGACTGCAGCGGCGCAACTTCAAGTCTGTCCGCTTTCAGCGCCGCAATCGCATGCGCCGCGGCCCGCGCACCGGCGATTGTGGTGTAGTGCGGAACGCCGTGGGTGAGTGCCGAACGGCGGATATCGAAGCTGTCCGTGACCGATTGTGCCCCCGATGCGGTGTTGATGACCAGTTGAATTTGGCCGGACAGGATGGCGTCCACGCAATGCGGACGGCCTTCAAGCACTTTGTTGACCACTTTCGCGTCAATCCCGCCCTCTTTCAACCGCGCAGCCGTGCCGCGTGTGGCAACCAGGGCGAAGCCGCTGTCGATCAGGCGGCGGGCGACGGCAACGCACGCATGCTTGTCCGCTTCACGCACCGACAGAAAGGCCGTGCCAGATAGCGGCAGTTTCACACCCGCGCCGAGTTGGCTCTTGGCAAAGGCACGCTCGAAGCTGGCGTCCAGACCCATCACCTCGCCGGTGGATTTCATTTCCGGCCCGAGGATGGTGTCCACGTTGGGGAAGCGGTTGAACGGGAAGACGGCTTCCTTGACCGCCACATGGCGGGCGACGGCTTCGTCATCGAGCTTGAACTCGCTCAACTTCGCCCCGGCCATCACCCGCGCACCGATCTTGGCCACCGCCACGCCGGTTGCCTTGGCCACGAAGGGCACGGTGCGCGAGGCGCGCGGGTTGACTTCGAGGACGAAGACCTCGTTGTCCTTGATGGCGTATTGCACGTTCATCAGGCCGACAACGCCAATGGCCTTGGCCATCGCCTCGGTCTCGGCCTTCAGCTCCGTCACCATCGCGGGCGACAGCGTGTAGGGCGGCAGGGCGCAGGCGCTGTCGCCGGAATGGATGCCGGCCTCTTCGATGTGCTCCATCACGCCGGCCACATAGACCGTCTCACCATCGGAGATGCAGTCCACATCGACTTCGATGGCGTCGTTGAGGTAGCGGTCGATCAGCACCGGGTTGTCGCCCGAGACCTGCACGGCCTCGCGCATATAGCGTTGCAGGCCGCGATTATCGTGCACGATTTCCATCGCACGACCGCCCAAGACGTAAGACGGGCGGATGACGACCGGGTAGCCGATGCGGTCGGTGATCGCCTCGGCTTCCTCGGTGGAGCGTGCGATGCCGTTTTCCGGCTGACGCAGTCCGAGGCGGTGCAGCAATTGCTGGAAGCGCTCCCGGTCTTCGGCAAGGTCGATGGCGTCGGCCGAGGTGCCCAGGATCGGAATGCCGGCCTTGGTCAGCGCCAGGGACAGCTTGAGCGGCGTCTGCCCGCCATATTGCACGATGCAGCCCAAAACCCGGCCATTCGATTGCTCGCGGCGAACCAGGGAGATCACGTCTTCAGCGGTCAGCGGCTCGAAATAGAGGCGATCGGAGGTGTCGTAATCGGTCGAGACGGTTTCCGGGTTGCAGTTGACCATGATGGTCTCGAACCCGGCATCGCGCAGGGCGTAGGCGGCATGGACGCAGCAATAATCGAACTCGATGCCCTGACCGATGCGGTTCGGACCACCGCCGAGAATGATGATCTTGTCGCGATCGGTGGGGTTCGCCTCGCAGAGCGGCACGCCAAAGCCGCCTTCGTAGCTGGAATACATGTAGGAGGTGGCCGAGGCGAACTCACCCGCACAGGTGTCGATGCGACGATAGGCCGGCACCACGCCGAGCTTGCCGCGCAGATCGGCGATGTCGGCCTCAGTCTTGCCGGCCAGACGGGCGAGTTGCAGATCGGAGAAGCCCATGCCCTTCAGGCGGCGCAGACCGTACGCCGTCGTCGGCAGGCCGTGGGTTTCCACCTCACGCTCGGCGGCGATCAGCTTTTCCATCTCGCGCAGGAACCAGGGATCGAACTTCGCGATATCGTGGATTTCCTCCACCGAAAGCCCGGCGCGCAAGGCCTGGGCGGCCATCAGGATGCGGCCCGGACGCGGCTGGCTGAGAGCGGCGCGATAGGCGTCATGCGTGCCGTCGCCCGGTGCCTCGACGGGATCCAGCCCGGAAAGGCCCACTTCCATCGAGCGCAGACCCTTTTGCAACGCCTCGCCAAACGAGCGGCCAATCGCCATCGCCTCGCCCACCGACTTCATCGCCGTGCCGAGCAGGGCCGGGGTGCCGGGGAATTTTTCGAAGGTGAAACGCGGGATTTTGATCACCACGTAATCCAGCGTCGGCTCGAAGCTGGCCGGCGTGGTTTGGGTGATGTCGTTCTTCAACTCATCGAGCGTGTAGCCCACGGCCAGCTTGGCGGCGATCTTGGCAATCGGGAAGCCGGTGGCCTTCGTCGCCAGCGCGGAGGAGCGCGAGACGCGCGGGTTCATCTCGATGACGACGAGGCGGCCATCCTTCGGATTGAGCGCGAACTGCACGTTCGAGCCGCCGGTCTCCACGCCGATCTTGCGCAGACACGCAATCGAGGCGTCACGCATGATCTGGTATTCTTTGTCGGTCAGCGTCAGCGCCGGGGCGACGGTGATCGAGTCGCCGGTGTGGATGCCCATCGGATCGACGTTCTCGATGGCGCAGATGATGATGCAGTTATCCGCTGTGTCGCGGACGACCTCCATCTCGTATTCCTTCCAGCCGAGCACGCTTTCCTCCACCAGCACTTCGGTGGTCGGCGAGGCTTCGAGGCCGGAGGAGACGATGCGTTCGAATTCGTCGCGGTTATAGGCGATGCCGCCGCCGGTGCCGCCCATGGTGAAGCTGGGGCGGATGACGGCGGGCAGGCCGACTTCCAGAAGGGCGGCACGGGCCTCTTCCATCGAATGCGCGATGGCCGATTTCGGGCTCTCAATGCCGAGCTCGGTCATCGCATCGCGGAATTTCAGGCGATCTTCCGCACGATCGATCACGTCGGCCTTCGCACCGATGAGTTCCACGCCGTGGCGTTCGAGTGCGCCTGAGGCATGCAGCGCCATGGCGGTGTTGAGTGCCGTCTGCCCGCCCATGGTGGGCAGCAGCGCATCGGGCTTTTCGCGGATGATGATCTTTTCGACCATGTCCGGCGTGATCGGCTCGATATAGGTGGCGTCCGCCATGTCCGGGTCGGTCATGATGGTGGCGGGGTTGGAGTTGACCAGGATGACCCGATAGCCCTCGGCACGGAGCGCCTTACAGGCTTGCGCGCCCGAATAGTCGAACTCGCAGGCCTGACCGATGATGATCGGACCGGCGCCGATGATCATGATGGATGTGATGTCTGTGCGCTTGGGCATGGTCGTGCTTTCAGGCTTTGAATTCAGGCATCGCCCGACGCAGATAGGCGTCGAACAGCGGAACGGTGAAGGCGTTTTCGCCATAAGCGGGGCTGTAGATCATCCCCTTGGAAATCAGGATGTTGCGCAGAGGCCCGAGACTGCGGACGTCTGCGTTCATTCGGTTGGCGATCTCGCCGGAGCGGTGATTGCCGGGGCCGAGTTCGGCCATTGTGCGAAGATAGGCGCGCTCGCGCGGGGTCATTCGGTCGAAGCGAACGCGAAAGAATCCGGCGTCCAATCGGGCCAGCACGGTTTTCTGCGCGGTCACGACGTCGTCCTGGGTGATCGGCGAACGTGGGGCGGCATTCCAGCTGTGATACGCCCATTCCTGGACGAAATAGGGATAGCCTTCCGTGACCTGGTAGATCTCCTGCAAGGCTTGCGGCGTGAAGGAGATTTCTTGCTTTTGGGCGGGCAGATCGACGGCCTGTATCACGTCGTCATAGGACAGCGCGCCGATGCTGGTGAAGTCGAACAGCCGCTCGGCATAGGTCTTGGTATCGCCGCTGACGCCAAGAAGATGCGGCAGGCCGGCGGCGAACATGGTGATGGGCAACCCGAGTTGCGAGACGCGGTGCAGCGCCATGATGAGGGCGCTCATATCCGGGCGGGCGAGATACTGCACTTCGTCGATGAAGATCGCCACGGCCTTCTCTCGCGCCCTGGCGGCGTTGCCCAGGGCGACGAAAAGGGCCGTCAGATCGGCTTCGAGTTCTCCGCTGTCGGCAACGCCCCGCTCAGGGTCGATGTCGATGCCCAGTTCGGCTTCCCCGACATTGAGTTTTACGGCCGAGACGAAGCTACGCAGCACGCGCAGACCGCGTTTGACCGCTTCGTTGACCTGACCGAGCCGGTCGAGTTCAAGCAGGGTTCGCTTCAGGGCAGGCAGCAGCAGGGTCGGCAGCGAACGGCCGGCGACGGCTTCGACATGGATGGCTTTGTAGGCGGAGGCGTCGGCCATCCGATAGACGTGGTTGAGCAGCACGGTCTTGCCCACGCCGCGCAACCCGGTCGCCATAAAGCTGCGCGCCGGCCGACCCAACCGGACCCGTTCGAGCGCGACCTGGGCGCTGTGCAGCAGCTCGCTCCGCCCGGTCAATTCGGGCGGAGCGGTTCCTGCTCCTGGCGCGAAGGGGTTGAGGATCGGGTCCATGGCGGTCGGTTATAGGGAGTTTATCCGATTATACAGGAAATTTTGTATAACTTAGTAAACTCCTTCAAACTCCCTCCTTCGGCGAGTGGCCGGCGTTGCGAGTGAGAAGTGGACCGGCGCCGATGATCATGATGGATGTGATGTCTGTGCGCTTGGGCATGGTCGTCTTCTTTCGTCAGGCTGCGACGTTCAATTCTGTCGTCATTGCGAGCGGAGCGAGGCAATCCATCGAACGGCGGCTGAGCCTGTGGCTCGATGGATTGCTTCGGAGCTCACGCTCCTCGCAATGACGACGAAAGCGGGTGGTTCAGGCTGCCATCATCGCGGTGAAGCGTTCGAACAGATAATGCGCATCCGTGGGCCCGGGGCTGGCTTCGGGGTGATACTGCACGCTGAAGCAGCGCTTCTCGGCGCAGGCGAGGCCTTCGTTGGAGCCGTCGAAGAGGCTCTTATGCGTCACCACCACGCCCGCCGGCAGCGAATTCACGTCCACCGCGAAGCCGTGGTTCTGGCTGGTGATCTCCACCTTGCCGGTGGTCAGATCCTGCACCGGCTGGTTGGCGCCGCGATGGCCGCGATCGAGTTTGTAGGTGCGGCCGCCCAAAGCGATGCCGAGCAGCTGGTGGCCGAGGCAGATGCCGAAGATCGGCTTGCCCGCCGCCAACACGCCCTGAATGGCGGGCACCGCATAGACACCCGTCGCCGCCGGGTCGCCGGGGCCGTTGGAGAGGAAGACGCCGTCTGGATTATGGGACAGAATTTCGGCGGCGCTGGCGGTGGCCGGCACAACCGTCACGTCACAGCCCGCCGAGGCGAGGCAGCGCAGGATGTTGCGTTTGGCGCCATAATCGACGGCGACAACCTTGAATTTCGGCGCAGTCTGACGACCGGTGCCGACGCCCCACGACCAGGTGGTCTCATCCCAGCGATAGCTCTGCGCACAGCTGACCACCTTGGCCAGATCCATGCCTTCCAGACCCGGCCACGCCTTCGCCTGTGCCAGCAGGGCTGGGATGTCGAAGCGGCCATCGGCGGGGAAGCTGAGAACGCCGTTGGGCGCCCCACCATCGCGGATGCGCAAAGTGAGGGCGCGGGTGTCCACACCGGAAATGCCGGGCTTGCCCTGTTCCACCAGCCACGCCTGCAGCGTCTGCGTGTCGCGCCAGTTGGACGGCTCGGTGATGTCCTGCTTCACGACAAGGCCGGAGGCGGCGATCTTCAGCGCCTCCAGATCCTCGGCATTGGTGCCGGTGTTGCCGATATGCGGGAAGGTGAAGGTGATGATCTGACCGGCGAAGCTCGGATCGGTCAGGGTTTCCTGATAGCCGGTCATGCCGGTGGAGAAGCAGACTTCGCCCACCGCGGCGGTGCCGGTGGCGCCGAAGCCACGGCCCCAGAACACGCTGCCATCATCGAGCACGAGGACGGCGGTGGCCCCCTCTGGCGTTGCGGTGTTGGTCTGCATGGTGGCTCCTTGGTCGGGCGGGAGAGGCGAGGGCGATGCGGCCCCCGGCATGTCGGAGAGCGAAATTCCGGTGGCGGCGATGATCGGCGCATGGTGGCGCGACGGAATCGCGCGCGCCTGTCGCCATTTGCGCAAAGCCTCGGTGCCAACGCCGAGCAGCTTTGCAGCAGCTTCGGCTCCACCCAGACGCTCGATGATGGTTTCCACGGTTTGGCTCATGCCAATATCCTATGGGAAGTTTTTTCCCATCACAAGCGAATGGCAGCCGAGTGGGAAATCGTTTCCCGGCCCCTGCCATGTCCGCGCGATATGGGTTATACTCTCCGACCCATTCAGGAGACCATCATGACATTGCGCGAGCGGTTCACCGCCGACCTCAAGACAGCCATGCTCGCCAAGGATGCCCCGCGCGTCAGCGCGATCCGCATGATCACGGCCAAGCTCAAAGACACCGACATCGCCGCCCGCCCGAAAGGTGTGACGGCGATTGCGGACGATGAGATCATCGCGATGCTCAAGGGCATGGTGAAATCCCGCAAGGAGAGCGTGGAGCTGTATACCAAGGGTGGCCGCCAGGATTTGGTGGATAAGGAGCAGGCCGAGATCGACGTGATCGAGACGTTCCTGCCCGCGCAGATGGACGATGCCGCCACCGAGGCCGCCGTGGATGCGGCCATCGCGGAGAGCGGTGCGGCGAGCATGAAGGAGATGGGCAAGGTCATGGCGATTCTGAAGGCCAAACACGCCGCCAGCCTCGACATGTCCAAGGTCAATCCGCTGGTGAAGCAGAAGCTCGGCGGCTGATGCGTCTTCCGGACGGCTTTCTCGAAGAACTTCGCGCGCGTACCCCGCTGCCGGCCATCATTGGGCGGCGGGTGAAATTGTCGCGCTCGGGGCGGAACTGGAAAGGCTGTTGCCCGTTCCACAACGAGAAATCGCCGTCCTTTTATGTCTATGAAGACGGCTATCACTGCTTCGGCTGTGGCGCGCATGGCGATGCGGTGAGCTTCGTCATGCAGTCGCAAGGGCTGCAATTTCGCGAGGCGGTGGAGACACTGGCCTCCGAAGCTGGGCTGGAGGTGCCGAAAGCCTCGCCCGAAGCCGCCGTCGTCGAGCAGCGTCGGCTTGGTCTGCAACAGATGATGGAGGTTGTCGCCAGCCTGTATCAGCATCGGCTTGCCGCGCCGGAAGGCACGCGGGCGCGGGAATATCTGCTGGGGCGCGGGCTGAGGCCGGAGACGATCGAGGGCTTCGGCCTGGGCTGGGCCGGTGAATCGCGCGGCGCGCTGCTGTCGGCGCTGTCCAAGCACGACATCACGGCGGCGCAGCTCGTCGAAGCCGGGCTGATGCGGGAAAGCGAGGACGGTCGCGCGCCGTATGATCTGTTTTTCAACCGCGTGATGTTCCCCATCCGCGACCGCCAGGGCCGCATTGTCAGCTTTGGCGGGCGGATCATGGGCGATGGCCAGCCGAAATACGTCAACGGCCCGGAAACCGCGCTGTTCTCGAAACGGCGCAATCTCTACGCGCTCGACCGCGCCCGCCTCGCTGCCCGCAATGGGCAGCCGGTGGTGGTGGCGGAGGGGTATATGGATGTGATCGCGCTGCATCAGGCAGGCTTCACCGGCGCGGTCGCTCCGCTGGGCACGGCATTGACCGAGGAGCAGCTGGGCGAGTTGTGGCGGATTTCGCCGATGCCGGTGCTGTGTTTCGATGGCGACGCGGCAGGGCAGCGGGCGGCGTTGCGCGCGGCGGAGATTGCGCTGCCATCGCTCACCCCGGATCGCAGCCTGAAACTGGCGCGGCTGCCGGTGGGCGAAGACCCGGATTCCCTGGTGAAAAAGCAGGGCCCGGCTGCGTTTCAGGCAGTGCTCGATGCGGCACAACCGATTTCGATGCTGCTCTATGACCTGCTCGCCGCCGGTGTTGGCACCACGCCCGAGCAGCGCGCTGGCTTGCGCACCCGGCTGGAGGCGGCGGCGGCCAGGATTGAGGACAAATCGCTCGGTGGCGAAATAAAACGCGAGATGATGGATCGATTTTTCGCCGACCGTCCGCAAAAAGCCCGCCCAACCGCGCCGCGCGCGCCGATGGGCCATGCGGGCGGGCGCGGAAAATTCGCCCCGATGCCACCACCGGTGCCGATCACCCGCACCGCGCCAGCGCCGCAGACGGCCGCCGATGAGAAGATGCGGACGATGGTTGCCATCCTGCTCAACCATCCCCATTTGATCCATCAAGTCGAAGAAGCCTTCGCCATGCTGGAGCTTCCGGAGTCATTGGCCATGCTGCGGGATGCGATGCTGCAATGGAGTTCTTCGGCGGACCCGCTTGACTCTGCGGCACTGATGAACCACCTCCACCGCTCGGGTTTGAATCAGACTGCTCTGCAGGCTCTGTCGGCGGTCCCCGTGCCGCTGCCACACTGCGCCGCATCGTCTGCGATGCCAGCGGAGGCCGAATCGGGGTGGTGGCATTTTTTCGGTCTGATGAATCCCAGGCGACTGGACGAGGAGGTGATTGCAGCCCAACGCGCTTTCACCGAAACGGGGGCGTCGGCGGATTTGCAGCGCCTTGTCGCTTTACGCAAAGCGCAAAACCGCCTCAATGCAGGCCGTGTGGATTGGGATGACGGGCCAGATGACGATGAAGATTGATCCTGTTGTCGCGCCGGACAACACACTGACTTTCCACGGAGATCGCTGAACGATGGCCACCAAGCCAGCCACTGCTGAGCCCGCTGCCGCTGAACAGGACACGGAAGCCAATCTGCTCGATGTACAATCGGCAGCCGTCAAGCGCCTGATCGCCAAGGGCAAGGAACGTGGGCACATCACATTTGATGAGCTGAACGCAGTCCTGCCGCCGGACCAAAATTCGTCTGAGCAGATCGAAGACGTGATGGCCAATCTCTCCGAGATGGGCATTCAGGTCGTCGAAGGCGAAGAGACCGAAGACGGTGAAGGTCTGGTCGCCAAGGCCGAGAAGGGCGATGACGAGGAGGAATCCTCGGGCAATGTGGACGAGGAAAGCCTCGGCCGCACCGACGACCCTGTGCGCATGTATCTGCGCGAGATGGGCAGCGTTGAATTGCTCTCTCGCGAGGGTGAAATCGCGATCGCCAAGCGGATAGAAGCTGGCCGCGACATGATGATCAGCGGGCTGTGCGAAAGCCCGCTGACCTTCCGCGCCATCATCGCCTGGCACGAGGCGCTCAAAGCCGGTCGCATGCTGCTGCGCGACATTATCGACCTTGAAGCCACCCAAGGCGGACCGCCGCCGAGTGCTGTCACCGAAGGCGATGCGCCAGAAGAAATCGCCGAAGCTCCGGTGATCGAAGCCCCGCCGCCGCCGGTGGATGACGACGAGGATGGCGAAGGCGAAGGCAGCGGCCTGTCGCTGTCGGCGCTGGAAGAGAAGCTCAAGCCCGGTGTTCTGGCCAATTTCGAAGAGATCGAGACGATCTATAAGAAATTGCACAAGATGCAGGCCAAGCGTCTGGAAAGCATCGTGGCGGGTGAGGAAGTCAACCTCCGCAACGAAAAAGCCTATGAGAAAATGCGTGACGAGCTGGTCACGATGGTCGAGCAGGTGCGGTTGCACAATAACCGCATCGAAGAACTGGTCACCCAACTCAAGCAGCTCAACCAGCGCCTGATGGGCCTGGAAGGTCAGATGCTGCGGATGGCCGAGGGCAGCAAGGTCTCGCGCGAGGATTTCCTGCAGCAATATCGCGGCCATGAGCTGGACCCGACCTGGATGGAACGGATCAGCCGCCTCAAGGGTAAGGGCTGGTCGAGCTTCACGCTGCGATACACCGACGACCTGATCAAGCTGCGCACCCAGATTGGTGTGGTGGCAACCGATGCCGGCCTGCCGATCAGCGAATTCCGCCGCGTGTTCATGACCGTCTCACGTGGCGAACGCGATTCGGCGCGCGCCAAGAAGGAGATGATCGAGGCGAATCTGCGTCTGGTGATCTCGATTGCCAAGAAATACACCAACCGTGGCCTGCAATTCCTGGATCTTATTCAGGAAGGCAATATCGGCCTGATGAAGGCGGTGGATAAGTTCGAATATCGCCGTGGGTATAAATTCAGCACCTATGCGACGTGGTGGATTCGTCAGGCGATCACCCGCTCGATTGCCGATCAGGCGCGCACCATCCGCATTCCGGTGCACATGATCGAGACGATCAACAAGCTGGTGCGCACCTCGCGCCAGATGTTGCACGAAATCGGCCGCGAACCGGCGCCGGAGGAATTGGCCGAAAAGCTCGGCATGCCGCTGGAGAAGGTGCGCAAGGTTCTCAAGATCGCCAAGGAGCCGATTTCGCTCGAAACCCCAATCGGTGACGAGGAAGACAGCCATCTGGGTGACTTCATCGAGGACAAGGCGGCGGTGATTCCGCTGGATGCGGCGATTCAGGCCAATCTGCGGGAAGCGACGACGCGGGTTCTGGCCAGCCTCACCCCGCGTGAGGAACGTGTGCTGCGCATGCGCTTCGGCATCGGCATGAACACCGACCACACGCTTGAGGAAGTCGGCCAGCAATTCAACGTCACGCGCGAGCGTATTCGTCAGATCGAGGCCAAGGCGCTGCGCAAGCTGAAACACCCCAGCCGCAGCCGCAAGCTGCGCAGCTTCCTCGACGATTGAGATGCGCTTTTTCGACCCCGATGCGGAGGAGTGCATGCGCGTCGGGGTGGTCGTCACCTTTCTGCGCATGGACCGCGCGCCGACAGACCCGGCCCCGGCCTTGCCGGACGGGTTTACCGTGCGCAAGCTGCCGGTGTGTTCGGTGGCGCAATATCGCGCGCTGTATAATATGGTGGGCGGCCCTTGGCTGTGGTGGCTGCGCCGGCTGATGCCGGATCGCGATCTGGCCCAGCATCTGTCGCGCGTGGCCATCAGCATCTATGTGGCCGAGTATCGGGGCGAGGTTGTCGGGTTCTATGAACTCGATGCCGGGCAGTGGCCTTCGATGAATCTAAGCTATTTCGGCCTGATGCCGCAGGCGATCGGCCACGGTTTCGGCCAAGCCTTCCTGCGCCACGCCGTCGATGCGGCCTGGGCGATGAAGGCGCGCGCGGTGACGGTGAACACCTGCACGGCCGACCATCCGCGCGCCTTGCCGAATTATAAGCGCGTGGGCTTTCGCGAAGTGCGCGCGGTGGAAGAGATGTGGGATATTCCGCGCAAGCTTGGGCTGAAGAAGCCTGCGCATATGAGTTCATAGGGCGGGACCACCTGCGTCAGGCGCAGCTAACCTCTGCGCACGCATGCATCCCGAGGGCTTGCCCCCGAGCGCGGGACTTGCTACCTCCCCGCCCTCGCGTGCGCGCTGTGCGGGCGTGGTGAAATTGGTAGACACGCCAGATTTAGGTTCTGGTGGCGCAAGTCGTGGAGGTTCAAGTCCTCTCGCCCGCACCACCGCCGCCGCCCTGGCGTGGCAAGGTCAGGGAATTTTCCGTCAATGCATGTCACCGAGACGCTCTCCGAAGGGCTGAAGCGCGGCTTCAATGTCGTTTTGCCCGCGTCAAACATCGACGCGAAGCGCGAGAAGCGGCTCGCCGAAGTCGCTAAAACCGTCACCCTCCCAGGCTTCCGCCCCGGCAAGGTGCCGATGAGCGTGGTCAAGAAGCGCTATGCTGGCGCCGTGACCGCCGAGATTCTGGAAGAATCGGTCAACACCGCCACCGGTCAAATTTTCTCCGAGCGCAATCTGCGCACGGCAGCGCAGCCGAAGATCGAGATCGTGTCGATCGAAGACGGCAAGGATGTCGAATTCAAGATCGAGGCCGAGCTGCTGCCTGACATCACGATGCCGGATTTCGCCGCCATCACGCTCACCCGCCTCAAGGCCGAGCCGGGCGACGACTCGATCGACAAGACGCTGGGCGAAATCGCCAAGCGCCAGCAGAGCTTTGCCGACGTTGAAGGCGACGACATCGTGCCGGCCGAAATCGGTCACACGCTGGTGGTCGATTATGTCGGCCGCGTCGATGGCGTGGCCTTCGATGGCGGCACCGGCAACGATGCCAGCGTTGAACTCGGCGGCAGTGGCTATATTCCGGGCTTCGCTGAGGGCATGGTCGGCATGAAGCCGGGCGAGACCCGCCAGATCAACGTCACCTTCCCGGCCGAATACGGCGCCAAGGAACTGGCCGGCAAAGACGCCACCTTCGACATCACCGCCAAGGCGCTGAAGAAGGCGGTTCCGGTTGAGTTGAACGACGAATTCGCCAGCACGATGGGCTTCGAGAGCCTTGAAGACGTCCGCAAGGCGATTTCCGGCTCGATGCAGCGCGAATACGATCAGGCCAGCCGCCTGCGTGTGAAGCGTGAGCTGCTCGACGCGCTCGCCGCCTTGGTCAGCTTCCCGGTGCCGGAGAGCATGCTGGACAGCGAATTCAGCCAGATCTGGCAGCGCATCGAAACCGACCGCGCCGCCGGGCAGGTGGATGCGGAAGACGCCGGCAAGGACGATGAGACGCTGAAGAGCGAATATCGCGCCATCGCCGAGCGCCGCGTGCGCCTGGGGCTGTTGCTGGCCGAAATCGGCCGTGCGAACAACATCAACGTCACGCAGGAAGAGCTGAACCGCGCGATGATCCGCGAAGCGCAGCGCTATCCGGGCCAGGAAAAGATGGTCATCGACTTCTTCACGAAAAACCCGCAAGCCGCCGAGTCGCTGCGCGGGCCGATCTATGAAGAAAAAGTGGTCGATTACGTGCTTGAACTCGCCCAGGTGACGGACAAGATTGTCTCGGTGGAAGAGTTGACTGCTGAAGTTGAGGCGAAAGCCGACTCTGCCGCTTGACGCGATCTCCGCGCCGCGCTGCCATTGGCGGGCGGCGCGGCGCACCCCATATCGAAAGGGGTCGCGTTAAGGGCGCGGTGAGAATTGCGGGTTATGCTGGTGCGGGCCTGTGGCCGCGCCAGTCGCCTGGCGCTAGAGAAGGATTTAGACATGCTGGATCGCAATCCGGTTGAGGTGTACGCCAACAATCTCGTGCCGATGGTGGTCGAACAGACCTCCCGTGGCGAGCGGTCCTATGACATCTATTCGCGCCTGCTGAAGGAGCGGATCATCTTTCTCACCGGACAGGTCTACGATCAGGTCGCTTCGCTGATCTGCGCGCAGTTGCTGTTCCTGGAGAGCGAGAATCCAACGAAGGACATCTCGTTCTACATCAACTCGCCCGGTGGCGTGGTGTCTGCCGGATTGGCGATTTACGACACCATGCAATATATCCGCGCGCCGGTCAGCACCGTGTGCATCGGCATGGCCGCTTCGATGGGCAGCTTGCTGCTCACCGCCGGTGCGCCGGGCAAGCGGTTCGCGCTGCCGAATTCACGCATCATGGTGCATCAACCTTCCGGTGGCGCACAGGGGCAGGCGACTGAAATTGAAATTCAGGCGCGTGAAATCCTGTCGCTGCGCAAGCGGTTGAACCAGATCTACGTCAAGCACACCGGCCAGCCGATCGAAGCCATCGAGCGTCGTCTGGAGCGTGACTCCTATATGTCCGCCGAAGAGGCGGTGGAGTTCGGTCTGGTTGACGAAGTGGTCAATGAGCGCCCGGCCGCGGCTGGGGCGGAGACCAAGGCCTGATCGGCTGATGTTTTGCTGGCTCCATCGTTGGTCATGTGCGACCCCGATGGAGTGGTTGTCCCGTTCGTTGGTCGAACGGGGTTGGTTCTCCGCCCAGGTTCTTGTCCCCGGCACCGCACGGGGCTAGCCTGGACGGAGTTTGTCCCCGCGTGGCGGGGCAGGAGCGGGTATGAGCGGCAAGTCCGGCGATTCAAAGAACACTCTGTATTGCTCGTTCTGTGGCAAATCGCAGCACGAGGTGCGCAAGCTCATCGCGGGGCCGACGGTTTTCATCTGTGATGAATGCGTTGAGCTGTGCATGGACATCATTCGCGAGGAGCACAAAACGCACCTCGTGAAGTCGCGCGATGGGGTGCCGACGCCGAAAGAGATCTGCAAGGTGCTGGACGATTACGTGATCGGCCAATTCCACGCCAAGAAGGTGCTCTCGGTGGCGGTCCATAACCATTACAAGCGCCTTGCCCATGGTGCGAAGAACAATGATGTTGAGATTGCGAAATCCAACATCATGCTGGTCGGGCCGACCGGATCGGGCAAGACGCTGCTGGCGCAGACGCTGGCGCGCATTCTCGATGTGCCGTTCACCATGGCCGACGCCACCACGCTGACCGAAGCGGGGTATGTGGGTGAGGATGTGGAAAACATCATCCTCAAGCTGTTGCAGGCGGCCGATTATAATGTCGAGCGCGCGCAACGCGGCATCGTCTATATCGATGAAGTCGATAAAATCAGCCGCAAATCCGACAATCCCTCGATCACGCGCGACGTGTCGGGTGAGGGCGTGCAGCAGGCGCTGTTGAAGATCATGGAAGGCACCGTGGCCTCGGTGCCGCCGCAGGGTGGGCGCAAGCATCCGCAGCAGGAATTCCTGCAAGTGGATACGACGAACATACTGTTTATCTGTGGCGGTGCCTTCTCCGGTCTGGAGAAGATCATCTCCTCGCGCGGCAAGGGCGGCGGCATCGGCTATGGTGCCGAGGTGCGCAGCCCGGATGAGCGCCGCATGGGGGCGATCCTGCGCGAAGTGGAGCCGGAAGATCTGCTGAAATTCGGTCTGATCCCGGAATTCATCGGACGTCTGCCGGTGGTGGCAACACTTGAGGATCTGGATGAGACGGCGCTGACCGAAATCCTGACCAAGCCGAAGAACGCGCTGGTGAAGCAATATGGCCGTCTGTTCGAGATGGAAGGCGTGAAGCTGACCTTCACGGACGAAGCGATGTCCGCCGTTGCCCGCCGCGCCATTCAGCGCAAGACGGGTGCGCGCGGTCTGCGCTCGATCATGGAGCAGATCCTGCTTGGCACGATGTTCGAACTGCCGGGCCTGGAAGGCGTGGAGGAAGTGGTGATCAACGGCGAAGTGGCCGAAAATCGCGCCAATCCGCTGTTCATCCACGGCAAGGAAAACGCCGAAAAGACCGCATGATCGGCCGAGCGGGCAAGCGAGCTGTCACTGTTTTATCACAGCAGCCTTGCCCGCTCTTGCCGGATCGTTGAAAGATACCGAGATTAGAGGTGTCGCAGCGGTTGAGGAACAACGCTGCGACGACAATCCTCGTGCTGCTTAGGTGGGCGGGGGCGCGAGACTGTCCTCCAGGAGGTTTCCATGACCGACAATTCCCTTTCCAGCGGTGCCGCCCTGCCGGTTCTGCCGCTGCGTGATATCGTTGTCTTCCCGCACATGATCGTGCCGCTGTTCGTGGGCCGCGAAAAATCCGTGCGCGCGCTGGAAGCGGTGATGAAGGAGGACAAACAGATCCTTCTCGTCGCCCAGAAGAACGCGACCCAGGATGACCCGTCATCTGACGACATCTATCGCGTCGGCACGGTGTCGACGATTCTTCAGCTGCTCAAACTGCCGGACGGCACCGTCAAGGTGCTGGTGGAAGGCAAGAGCCGAGCCGGTATCGAGACGTTCAAGGAGACCGAGCCATTCTTTGAGGCCTATGTCGAGCCGATGCCGGATCTCGATCTCGACTCGAAGGAGCTTGAGGCGCTTGGCCGCACGGTGGTTGGGCAGTTCGAGCAATACATCAAGCTGAACAAGAAGATCGCCCCCGAGGTGCTGGTCTCGCTCAACCAGATCGAAGAGCCCTCCAAGCTCGCCGACACGGTGGCAAGCCATCTGAACATCAAGATTTCCGAAAAGCAGGACTTGCTTGAAATCCAGCGCGTCGGTGAGCGGCTGGAGCGGGTGTTCGGCCATATGGAGTCGGAAATCGGCGTTCTTCAGGTGGAAAAAAAGATCCGCAACCGCGTCAAGCGGCAGATGGAGAAGACGCAGCGCGACTACTACCTCAACGAACAGCTCAAGGCGATCCAGAAGGAACTTGGCGAGGGCGATGAGGGCAAGGATGAGGCGGCTGAGTTCGAAGCCCGCATCAAGAAGACCAAGTTCTCCAAGGAAGCGCGCGAGAAGGCCCTGGGCGAGCTGAAAAAGCTCAAGACGATGAGCCCGATGTCTGCCGAGGCGACGGTGGTGCGCAACTACCTCGACTGGATGCTGTCGATTCCCTGGAAGAAGCGCAGCAAGGTGAAGAATGACGTGGTGGAGGCCGAAGCGGTGCTCGACCTCGACCATTACGGCCTGGACAAGGTGAAGGAGCGCATCACCGAATATCTTGCCGTGCAGAGCCGCAGCGAGAAGGTGAAGGGGCCGATTCTGTGCCTCGTCGGCCCGCCCGGCGTGGGCAAGACGTCGCTCGGCAAATCGATTGCCAAGGCCACCGGCCGTGCCTTCGTGCGGATGTCGCTGGGCGGCGTGCGCGATGAGGCCGAGATTCGGGGGCATCGGCGCACCTATATCGGCTCGATGCCGGGCAAGGTGATCCAGGGCATGAAGAAGGCCAAGACGTCCAACCCGCTGTTCCTGCTCGACGAGATCGACAAGCTGGGGGCCGATTGGCGCGGCGACCCATCGTCGGCGCTGCTGGAAGTGCTGGACCCGGAGCAGAACAGCACGTTTGCCGATCACTAACTGGAGGTGCATTACGATCTGTCGGATGTGATGTTCGACACCACGGCCAACAGCCTGCGCATGCCGCAACCGTTGCTGGACCGCATGGAGATCATCCGCATCTCGGGCTACACCGAGGACGAGAAGGTTGAGATCTCCAAGCGCCATCTGATCGGCAAGGTCAGCGAGCAGAACGGCCTCAAGCCAGAGGAATGGACGATCAGCGACGAGGCGATTCGCGATATCGTGCGCTATCACACCCGCGAAGCCGGTGTGCGGTCGCTGGAGCGCGAATTGGCCAATGTGGCCCGCAAAGCGGTCAAGGAGATCGTGACCAAGAAGGCCAAGAAGGTTGCCGTCACGCGGAAGAACCTCACCAAATATGCCGGGGTGGAGAAATACCGCTACGGCGATCTGGAAGATTCGGACATGGTCGGCGTTGTCACCGGCTTGGCCTGGACCGAGGTGGGGGGCGAGATCCTGACCATCGAATCGGTGTTGCTGCCGGGCAAGGGCAGCGTGAAGACCACCGGCAAGCTGGGTGACGTGATGCAGGAGAGCGTATCGGCGGCGCTGAGCTATGTGCGCAGCCGGGCGATCACCTACGGCATCAAGCCCACGTTGTTCGAAAAGCGCGATATCCATGTTCACGTGCCGGAAGGGGCGACTCCGAAGGATGGCCCATCGGCCGGTGTGGCGATGGCCGTCTCGATGGTGTCGGTGCTCACCGGCATCCCGATTCGCCGCGACGTGGCGATGACGGGCGAAATCACGCTGCGTGGGCGTGTGCTGCCGATCGGTGGCCTGAAGGAAAAGCTGTTGGCTGCCCTGCGTTCGGGCATCACCACGGTGTTCATCCCCAAGGACAACGAGAAGGATCTGGCCGATGTGCCGGAGACGGTGAAGAAGCATTTGTCGATCATCGCGGTCTCGCTTGCAGATGAGGTGATCGAGAAGGCTTTGGTACGCAAACCTGAGGCGATTGAATGGGTTGAACCGGAGGAGACTCCGATTCTGGCCGCGAAAGAACAGGCCGCATCTCTGCCGCATTGACGGTTGCGCTTTGCGATTCGCACGGCCCGCAGGAGCGATTCCCGCGGGCCGTTTTCGTTAGAAATCAACGAATGCCGCAGAAATCAGGGCTTTTTGCCATTCCTTCGCGTTGACGGCGGCGAAAATGCCCCTCTAGTGTCTGCCCAGCGCTCGAACCGCTTTCTGCCGGGGCGGCGCCGAACAAAAATCAGGAGAAGCCAGCGTGAACAAAATGGATCTGATTGCCGCCGTGGCCGAACATGCCGACCTGCCGAAGGCGAAAGCTGCGGAAGTCGTCGATGCCGTTTTCGGTGCCATTGAAGGCGCTCTGAAGAAGAAGGACGAAGTTCGTCTGGTTGGCTTCGGCTCGTTCTCGACCGCCACCCGCAAGGCATCCAAGGGCCGCAATCCGCAGACCGGCGCCGAGATCGACATTCCGGAGAGCACGTCTGTCCGCTTCAAGCCGGGCAAGGCGCTGAAGGACGCGGTGAACTGAATTGTTCATCATGCGGGTCTGACATGATCAGCCCTGTTGGATGACGATATGCTGGCCATGGCTTCCCGCTTTTAGGCGGGGAGCCATGTTGCCAAGGAATAGCCAAAGGCGGCTTTCAGCCTTAACACCCTCAAACCCTGGAATGTGGGCGGTTAGCTCAGAGGTAGAGCGGCTCGTTTACACCGAGTTGGCCGGCGGTTCGATCCCGTCACCGCCCATTCCCCGCCCCCCCCAGATCCGTTTATCCACACAGATTTTGCTGCATGTGCGTTTTTTTGCCCAAGGCCGCTTGACGCCATCCGCCGCGCCATCTACACCGCGCCTCCTGTTGTGGGGGTGTAGCTCAGTTGGTTAGAGCGTCGGCCTGTCACGCCGAAGGTCGCGGGTTCGAGCCCCGTCACTCTCGCCACCCCTCAGCAGACTGTCACAGGCATCCTTGATATTGCTGTGAATGCGCAGAACCGGCGCGCCGTTGACGTTTTCGGCAATCGGAAATCCTGTCATCGAACTTAATTGCTAGATCTGCGTTGTCGTGGTGTCTGGGATGTCAATCCAGTCCACTTGAAATCAACGATAAACCGGCAGGTCGGGCGGTTGTGCCTATGGCAACGCACGTGGGAAGGGTCTATGTTCCTCCACGTTGCAATGCGGCATAGGGAGTTCTCGCTTGGCCCCGTTTTTGTCGGATTATTTTCCGATCCTCGTCTTCCTCGCCCTTGCTGCCGTGATTGCCACCGCAATGGTGGTCGGCGCGCGTTTTGCGGCCCATCAGAAACCATACCCCGAGAAACTCTCGGCGTATGAGTGCGGCTTCGAAGCGTTCGACGATGCGCGCCGTCGGTTCGACGTGCGCTTCTATCTCGTGGCGATCCTATTCATCATTTTCGACCTTGAAGTGGCCTTCCTGTTTCCCTGGGCGGTGAGCCTGGCGGATATCGGCGTGTTCGGCTTCCTCTCGATGATGGGCTTCCTTGGTGTTCTCACCGTGGGCTTCATCTATGAGTGGAACAAAGGCGCCCTGGACTGGGAATAGTCCGACTGGGAATAACGGAAAGGCGGGGAGACGGTTATGTCTGCTTCCATTGACTCGATTGCCTGGAACAAGGACGCGCTGCCACCGGGCCCGGCGCAGGATGCCATCATCGATGCCGTGACCGGCGAGATTGCCGACAAGGGCTTCGTGGTCGCCAACATCGACAAGGTGGTGAACTGGGCGCGCACCGGTTCGCTGTGGCCGATGACGTTCGGCCTGGCGTGCTGTGCGGTGGAGATGATCCACGCTTACATGCCGCGTTACGATCTTGACCGCATGGGCATCATCCCGCGCGCCTCGCCGCGTCAGAGCGACGTGATGATCGTCGCCGGCACGCTGACCAACAAGATGGCCCCCGCTCTGCGCAAGGTCTACGACCAGATGCCGGAGCCGCGCTGGGTGATCTCGATGGGCAGCTGCGCCAATGGCGGCGGCTATTATCATTATTCCTATTCGGTGGTGCGCGGTTGCGACCGTGTGGTGCCGGTGGATGTTTATGTGCCTGGCTGTCCGCCGACGGCTGAGGCGCTGGTGTACGGGATCATGCAGTTGCAGAAGAAGATCCGCCGCACGGGGACCATTCTCCGTGGCTGACGAAACCGCCCTTCCGCCGATCGCGGAGATCATTGCCTCGCTGCCTGGCGTGAAGCAGGTGGTGTTGCAGAACAACGAATTGCTCGCCTACGCCGAGCGCGACGGCATCGTGGCGCTGTCCACGGCGCTGCGCGACCATCCGGCGCTCAAATTCGAGCAGGTGATGGAATTGTGCGGCGTGGACTGGCCGGAGCGCGCGGAGCGGTTCGAAATTGTCTATTGCCTGCTCTCGGTGACGCTGAACCAGCGCGTGCGGGTGTCGGTGAGCACCAGCGACTCGGCGCCGGTGCCCTCGGTTCACACGGTGTGGCCGGTGGCGACGTGGTGGGAGCGCGAGGCTTACGACATGTATGGCGTGGTGTTCGCAGGCCAGCCCGATATGCGTCGTATTCTGACCGATTACGGCTTTGAGGGGCATCCGCTGCGCAAGGACTTCCCGCTGACCGGCTATGTCGAAGTTCGCTACGACTATGAGCGGCAGTCGATTGTCTATGAGCCGGTGAAGCTCACCCAGGATTTCCGCAATTTCGATTTCGTCTCGCCGTGGGAAGCCATGACCACGCTGCCGGGTGACGAGAAGGCGAAGCGCTCATGAGCCTCGATCACGCACACACCCCGGCTGCGGCCGTGGCGGACGACTCGATCATCGGTGCGCCGACGGCGGTCTCCGATCAGCCCAAAGAAACCAAGACGGTTCAGATCGACAGCCATTCGATCAATTTCGGTCCGCAGCATCCTGCCGCCCACGGCGTGCTTCGCCTCATCCTTGAGATGGATGGCGAGGTGGTCGAGCGCGCCGATCCGCATATCGGTCTGCTGCATCGCGGCACCGAGAAGCTGATCGAATATAAGAGCTACATTCAGGCAACGCCGTATTTCGACCGTCTCGATTACGTCAGCCCGATGTGCCAGGAACACGCCTTCGTGCTGGCGACCGAGAATCTGCTCGGTGTGAAGGTGCCGGACCGGGCGAGCTGGATTCGCACGCTGTTCTCCGAAATCACCCGCGTTCTGAACCATTTGCTGAACCTGACCACCTATGCGCTGGACGTGGGTGCGATCACGCCGGCGCTGTGGGGCTTCGAGGAACGTGAAGTTCTGATGGAGTTCCATGAGGCGGTGTCGGGTGCGCGCATGCACGCGAATTATTTCCGCGTCGGTGGCGTGGCGAAGGATTTGCCGGCCGGGCTTGATGAGAAGATCGCCGCCTGGGCCGAGAAATTTCCGAAATTCATCGACGATCTGGAAGGCCTGCTGACCGAGAACCGCATCTGGAAGCAGCGCACGGTGGATATCGGCATCATCTCCCCCGAAGATGCGCTGGCCTGGGGCTTCTCCGGTCCGTGTCTGCGGGCATCGGGTGTTGCGTGGGATCTGCGCAAATCTCAGCCCTATGAGAAATACAACGAACTCGACTTCAAGGTTGTCGTTGGCCGCAATGGCGATTGCTATGACCGCTATCTGATGCGCATCGCCGAGATGCGCGAGAGCGTGTCGATGATCAAGCAGTGTCTGGCCAAGATGAAGCCGGGCGCGATCAAGTTGCAGGATCATAAGATCACGCCGCCAACCCGCTCGGCGATGAAGCATTCGATGGAATCGCTGATCCATCACTTCAAGCTTTACACCGAAGGCTTCCACGTGCCGGCAGGCGCCACCTACACCGCCGTTGAGGCGCCGAAGGGGGAGTTTGGCGTGTATCTGGTTTCCGACGGCACCAACCGCCCATATCGCTGCAAAATCCGCGCAACCGGTTTTGCGCATCTTCAGGCGACCGAAAAGCTCAGCAAGCGCCACATGTTGGCCGATGCGGTGGCGATTATCGGCTCGCTCGACATTGTGTTCGGGGAGATTGACCGTTGACCGCGACTACATCCCCTTTGGCTGCGCCTGATCGCACCGAGCCCACCAGCTTCGCGTTTGACGCGATCAGCCTGGACGCGATTGCCAAGATTTTGGCGAAATATCCAGCCGACAAGAAAGCCTCCGGCACGCTGCCGCTGCTCGATCTGGCGCAACGCCAGATGGGGCGTGTGACCGGCTCGGCCTGGGTGCCGGTGGTGGCGATGGACGAGATTGCCCGCGTCCTCGATATCGCGCCGGTGCGCGTCTACGAGGTGGCGACGTTCTATCTGATGTACAACACCAAGCCGATCGGCCGTCATCACCTTCAGGTCTGCGGCACCACGCCATGCTGGCTGCGTGGGTCGGATTCGGTGCGCGATGCGATCAAGGCATGCACCGGCATCAAGCATTATGGCGAGACGTCCGAAGACGGTCTGTTCACCATGTCGGAAGTTGAATGCCTGGGCGGCTGCGTGAATGCGCCGATCCTGCAGGTGGACGACGACTATTATGAGGACATGAACGCCGAGAGCACCACGGCACTGGTCGAGGCGCTCAAGCGCGGCGAGAAGCCCGCGCGCGGCTCGTCGATCGGGCGACAGAATTCGGCTCCCGAGGGCGGCCCGCTGACCCTCAACACGATTGTGGGGGAGTGAGATCATGCTGAGTGATCAAGATCGCATCTTCACCAATCTCTACGGCATTCACGATGCCGGCCTTGCTGGCGCGCGTCGCCGGGGCGATTGGGACAACACGGCGGCGCTGATCGCGCTGGGCCGCGATAAGCTGATCGAGGAAGTCAAGGCCTCCGGTCTGCGTGGCCGTGGTGGCGCTGGCTTCCCGACCGGGCTGAAATGGTCGTTCATGCCGAAGGAGATCGGCGAGCGTCCGCATTATCTGGTCATCAACGCCGATGAATCGGAGCCCGGTTCGTGCAAGGACCGCGATATTCTGCGTCATGACCCGCATAAGCTGGTCGAAGGTGCCTTGATCGCCTCCTTCGCGATGGGGGCGCATGCGTGTTACATCTATGTGCGCGGTGAGTATTACAACGAGGCGATGGCGCTGCAGAAAGCCATCGACGAGGCGTATGACGCGGGCCTGTTGGGCAAGAATGCCGCAGGGTCTGGCTGGGATTTCGATCTCTACGTCCATCGCGGCGCGGGCGCTTACATCTGCGGTGAAGAAACCGCGATGCTGGAATCCATCGAAGGCAAGAAGGGCATGCCGCGCCTGAAGCCGCCTTTTCCGGCGGCCTGCGGTCTGTATGGCTGCCCGACGACGGTCAACAACGTGGAATCGATTGCCGTTGTGCCGACGATCCTGCGGCGCGGTGCTGGCTGGTTCGCCGGGTTCGGTCGCCCAAACAACACCGGCACCAAGCTGTTCTCGATCTCCGGTCATGTGAACAAGCCCTGCAATTTCGAAGAGCAACTCGGCGTTCCGCTGAAGGAGCTGATCGAGAAATATGCCGGTGGCGTGCGTGGCGGCTGGGATAATCTGTTGGCGATCATCCCCGGCGGCTCGTCGGTGCCGATGATCAATGCGGAGGTTGCCGACACGGTTCTGGCCGATTTCGACAGCCTGCGCGCGGTGGGCTCGGGCCTGGGGACGGCGGCGGTGATCGTGATGGACAAATCCACCGATCCGATCAAGGCGATTGCCCGGCTGGCGCATTTCTACAAGCACGAAAGCTGCGGCCAGTGCACGCCGTGCCGTGAGGGCACGGGATGGATGAAGCGCGTGATGGATCGCATGGTCGAAGGCCGCGCTGAAGCGGCGGAGATCGACGTGCTGTGGCAAGTCACCAAGCAGATCGAGGGGCACACGATTTGTGCGCTCGGCGATGCCGCGGCGTGGCCGATCCAGGGTCTGATCAAGAACTTCCGTCCGCTGATGGAAGAACGGATTGCCGAATACAAGCGCTCCCATGGGGCAAAACACTCCTCGAAGATGGCGGCTGAGTGATGGCGAAGGTCACAATCGACGGGATCGAGGTTGAGGTCCCCAACGGCTCGAACGTGTTGCAGGCCTGTGAAGCGGCCGGCATCGAAGTGCCGCGTTTTTGCTACCATGAGCGACTTTCGGTCGCCGGCAATTGCCGCATGTGTCTGGTTGAGATCGAAAAGGCGCCACCGAAGCCGTTCGCTTCCTGCGCCTATCCGGTCAATGACGGCATGGTGGTGCACACCGACACCCCGATGGTGCGCGCTGCCCGTCGTGGCGTGATGGAATTCCTGTTGATCAACCATCCGCTGGATTGCCCGATTTGCGATCAGGGCGGCGAGTGCGATCTGCAGGACCAGTCGGTGGGCTTTGGTGGCGACAGCTCGCGCTATCTGGAGAACAAGCACGCGGTGGCCAACCCGAATTTCGGGCCGCTGGTCAAGGCAACGATGACGCGCTGCATTCATTGCACCCGTTGCATCCGCTTCTCGTCCGAGATTGCCGGTGTGCCGGAAATGGGTGCCACGGCGCGTGGCGAGAACATGCTGGTCGGCACCTATGTCGAGAAGGCGCTCAGCTCGGAACTGTCCGGCAATCTGATCGATATCTGCCCGGTCGGCGCTCTCACCTCCAAGCCCTATGCGTTCGCGGCACGGCCTTGGGAGCTGAAGAAGACCGATTCGGTGGACGTGCTGGACGCTGTGGGGTCCAACATCCGCATCGACAGCCGTGGCGCGGAAGTGCTGCGCATCCTGCCGCGTCTGAATGAGGACGTGAACGAGGAATGGCTGGCCGATAAGTCGCGCTTCGCGCTGGACGGGCTGAAGCGTCGCCGCCTCGACTCCGCCTGGGTGAAGAAGGACGGCAAGCTCACCAAGGCGTCCTGGCCGGATGCGTTCGCGGCGATTGCCGATAAGCTGGCAGGCGTTGCCGGGGACCGCATCGGGGCGATTGCGGGCGATCTGGCCGATGCCGAGAGCATGGTGGCGCTGAAGGATCTGTTGGCATCGCTCGGCTCGACCAATCTCGACGCCCGCCAGGACGGTGCGGCGTTGGATGTGTCGCGGCGCGATTTCTACAGCTTCAACACCTCGATTGCCGGTCTGGAAGAGGCCGATGCGATCCTGTTGATCGGCACCAACCCGCGCCATGAGGCACCGCTGATCAATGCCCGCATCCGCAAGCGGGTGCTGGCGGGCGGCTTGAAGATCGCCTCCATCGGCCCGGCGGCGGATCTGACCTATAAAGTGCAGACCATCGGCACCTCGCCGGCCGATATCGCCGGTCTGCTCGATGGCTCGAACGCCTTCGCGCAGGTGCTGGCTGCGGCCAAGAAGCCGGTGATCATCGTGGGGCAGGGCGCACTTGCCCGCGCTGACGGTGCGGCTGTGTTGGCGGCTGCCTGGAAGCTGGCGGCTCAGGTGGGGGCGCTCACGCCGGAATGGCATGGGTTCAACGTGCTGCACACCGCCGCCGCCCGCGTGGGCGCGCTGGATGTGGGGTTTGCCTCGGGCAAGACGCTGGCGCAGATGCTCGGCGGTGGCGTGGATGTGCTGTGGTTGCTGGGGGCGGACGAATTCGACACTGCCGCCATCGGCCCGAACACCTTCGTGATCTATCAGGGTCATCATGGCGATGCCGGTGCGGCGCGGGCGGATGTGATCCTGCCGGGCGTTGCCTACACCGAAAAGGAAGGCACCTATGTCAACACCGAGGGCCGCGTGCAGCGTGGTGCCCTGGCGGTGTTTGGCCCCGGTGAGGCCCGTGAGGATTGGAAGATCATCCGCGCCTTCTCGGCGATGATCGACAA
Source organism: Acetobacteraceae bacterium (assembly GCA_031291725.1). Lineage (GTDB taxonomy): Bacteria > Pseudomonadota > Alphaproteobacteria > Acetobacterales > Acetobacteraceae > CAIQQQ01. Next base: position 63,017 of record JARLIM010000026.1, on the reverse strand, counting down.
GCCTTTGCCGTATGACACGCTGGAACAGGTGCGCGCCCGTCTGGTGGCGGTCAATCCGGTGTTCGACCGGGTGGACCATCTGCCGCGCTTCGGCTGTTCCGATCTGACCGGCCCGGCCGGTGATGCGCAGGCGCTGAGTTCGGTGCCGTTCACCGCCAAGATCGCCAATTACTACATGACCGACCCGATCAGCCGTGCATCGGCCACCATGGCCGCCTGCACCGACGCGCATCAGTCGCCGTCGCTGGCAGCGGAGTAAGATAGATGCATGCCTTCCTCGCTCCCTATATCGAGCCTTATCTGGGTGCCTATCTTACCACGTTGATCGTGGTGGGGATTCAGGCGCTGTTGATCGTGGTGCCGGTGCTGATCTTCATGGCCTATCTCACCTATGCCGAGCGCAAGGTGCTGGGGGCGATGCAGCGCCGCGTTGGCCCGAATGTGGTCGGCCCCTTCGGGCTGTTCCAGCCCTTCGCCGACGCGATCAAGATGTTGACGAAGGAAACGGTGATCCCTGCCGGGGCCTCGAAGTTCCTGTTCATCCTGGCGCCGATGCTCACCTTCTCGCTGGCGGTGATCGGTTGGGCGGTGATTCCGGTGAACGATGGCTGGAGCATCGCCAACATCAATGTCGGCGTGCTCTATCTCTTCGCGGTGTCTTCGCTGGGTGTGTATGGCGTGATCATCGCCGGTTGGGCGTCGAACTCGAAATACGCCTTCCTCGGCGCGCTGCGCTCGGCGGCACAGATGGTGTCGTATGAAGTCTCGATGGGCTTCATCATCGTCACCGTGCTGCTGTGTGTCGGCTCGTTGAACCTGAACGATGTGGTGCTGGCGCAGAAGCATATCTGGTTCTGCATCCCGCTGTTCCCGCTGATGGTGATCTATTTCATCTCGGTGCTGGCGGAGACCAACCGTTCGCCGTTCGACATTCCCGAAGGTGAGTCGGAAATCGTCGCGGGCTTCTTCGTGGAATACAGCTCGATGTCGTTCGCGCTGTTCTTCCTCGGCGAATACACCAACATGATCCTGATGTCGGGCCTGACGACGATCCTGTTCCTGGGGGGCTGGTTGCCGCCATTCGGTATTGAGCCGTTCACCTGGATCCCGGGGCCGATCTGGTTCATTGCCAAGATCTGTTTCGTTCTGTTCTTCTTCCTTTGGACCCGCGCCACCTTCCCGCGGTACCGGTATGATCAGCTGATGCGTCTGGGTTGGAAAGTCTTCCTGCCGTTCTCGCTGGTCTATCTGGTGCTGGTGGCCGGTGTGCTGATGGTCATGGGGTGGCTGCCACATGTCGTCTGATCTTCACATTCATTCCTGCGAAGCATGGGGAGCCTGAGCGATGGCGTTTCTTGATCGCACCGCGCGCAGCCTGCTGCTGAGCGAACTCGTCAGCGGTATGTGGCTGACGCTGTCATACATGTTCAAGCCGAAGGCGACGCTGAACTACCCTTATGAAAAGGGGCCGATCAGCCCGCGCTTCAAGGGGGAGCACGCGCTGCGCCGCTACCCGAACGGCGAGGAACGTTGCATCGCCTGTAAATTGTGCGAGGCCGTGTGCCCCGCCCAGGCGATCACCATCGAAGCCGAACCGCGTGATGACGGCTCGCGCCGCACCTCGCGCTACGACATCGACATGACGAAGTGCATCTATTGCGGCCTTTGCGAAGAGGCCTGCCCGGTGGATGCCATCGTTGAAGGTCCGAATTTCGAGTTCTCAACCGAAACCCGCGAGGAGCTGATGTATAACAAAGACAAGCTGCTCTCGAATGGGGATCGCTGGGAGCCGGAACTGGCCCGCCGTCTTGAACTTGACGCGCCGTATCGCTGAGGAGCGGACCCAATGATCGCCGCTGCCGCATTTTACGTCTTCGCTGCCATCCTCATCGTCTGTGCGGCGATGGTGGTGAGCGCCCGCAACCCGGTGCATGCCGTGTTGTTCCTCATTCTTGCATTCTTCAACGCCGCAGCCCTGTTCCTGCTGGCCGGTGCCGAGTTCCTGGCGATGATCCTGGTGATCGTCTATGTGGGCGCGGTGGCGGTGCTGTTCCTGTTCGTGGTGATGATGCTGGACATCAACTTCACGCAGTTGCGTGAAGGCTTCCAGCGTTACGCCCCGGTGGGGATGGCGGTGGGCGTGGTGCTGCTGATCGAGCTGGCCGGTGTGATGGGCAGCTGGAAATTCGCCCCCGAGGCGTTGAACCTGCGCTTTGCGCCGAACAACGCGGCCTTGCACAACACCGCGCAACTCGGACATCTGATCTATACGGATTACGTCTTCCTGTTCCAGACCTCGGGTCTGGTGCTGCTGGTGGCGATGATCGGTGCCATCGTGCTCACCTTGCGTGACCGCGACCCGAACTCTGCCAAGGCCTCGCGCCGCCAGAACGTTGCCGCCCAGGTGGCGCGTCGCAAGGAAGACACGCTGGTGCTGGTTGACGTGGAATTCGGCGCCAAGACGCAGGAATTCTTCAAGCCGCTCGCGCCGGTGTTGGAAAAAGCCGGGCACGGTGACCATGGGCATGACCACGGCCACGATGACCACGCGCATGGAGGCCATTGATATGTTGGCTGTTGGACTTGGCCAGTATCTGGCCGTCTCGGCGATCCTGCTGGTGCTGGGGATTTTCGGCATCTTCATGAACCGCAAGAACGTGATCGTCATTCTGATGTCGGTCGAACTCATCCTGTTGTCGGTCAATCTGAATCTGGTCGCCTTTTCCTCGGCGCTGGGTGATTTGGCGGGGCAGGTGTTGGCGATGTTCGTGCTGACCGTGGCCGCCGCCGAGGCCGCCATCGGGCTGGCCATCGTGGTGATCTACTTCCGCAATCGTGGGTCGATTGAAGTCGAAGACGTCAATCTGATGAAGGGCTGAACGCAAATGTTGTTTGCCATTGCCGTTCTGGCGCCTCTCTTCGGTTCGACCGTCGCGCTCCTGCTGGGCCGCCAGATTGGCGACCGGGCTTCGCAGGCGATCACCATATTGTGCATGCTGCTGGCCTCGGCCTGCGGTGTGACCTCATTCATCGACCTGATCTACCAGGGCGGCCATGCGGGCGTGGTCTCATTGGGCAGCTGGGTGTCGGTCGGCAGTTTCCATGTCGATTGGGCGCTGCGCTACGATGCGCTGTCGGTGTCGATGGTGGCGATGGTGACCTGTGTGGCCACGCTGATCCACATCTATTCCGTCGGCTATATGAGCCACGACAACACGATCTGGCGCTTCTTCAGCTATTTGTCGCTGTTCACCTTCGCCATGCTGATGTTGGTGACGGCCGACAATCTGCTGCAGCTGTTCTTCGGCTGGGAAGGCGTGGGCCTGGCCTCGTATCTGCTGATTGGCTACTGGTATGAGAAGCCGTCTGCCTGTGCGGCGGCGATGAAGGCCTTCATCGTCAACCGTATCGGCGATCTGGGCTTTGCCGCCGGTATCGCGCTGGTGTTCTGGCAATTCGGCTCGATCGAATTCGCCGACATCTTCGGTGCGGTCGGCACGTATCAGGATGCGACCTATCATCTGCTCGGGGCCGATTATCGCAGCTATGAGGTGATCGGCGTGTTGCTGTTCATCGGTGCGATGGGCAAATCGGCGCAGTTGGGCCTGCATGTGTGGTTGCCGGATGCGATGGAAGGCCCGACGCCGGTCTCCGCCCTCATCCATGCCGCCACCATGGTGACTGCCGGTGTGTTCCTGATGGCCCGCATGTCGCCGCTGATGGATTACGCGCCGCATGCGCTGCAATTCGTCACCATTATCGGCGGCTCGACGGCGCTGTTCGCGGCAACGATCGGCTGTGCGCAGACCGACATCAAGCGGGTGATCGCGTATTCGACCTGCTCGCAGCTCGGCTACATGTTCATCGCCGCCGGTGTGGGGGCGTATCAGGCCTCGATCTTCCATCTGCTGACGCATGCCTTCTTCAAGGCGATGCTGTTCATGGGTGCCGGCTCGGTCATTCACGCGATGAGCGACGAGCAGGACATGCGCAAGATGGGCGGTATCTGGAAGCTGATCCCGGTCACCTATGTGATCATGTGGATCGGCAATCTGGCGCTGGCCGGTGTGCCGCCGTTTGCCGGGTATTTCTCCAAGGACGCCATTCTGGAGGCTGCCTGGGCGAGCGACACCGCGATTGGTCATTACGGCTTCTGGTGTGGCCTGCTGGCGGCCTTCCTGACGGCGTTCTATTCCTGGCGTCTGCTGATCCTGACCTTCCACGGCAAACCGCGTGCGGACCATCACACGATGGAGCATGTGCATGAGAGCCCGTGGGTGATGCTGGCGCCGCTGTGCCTGCTCGCCGTGGGCGCGATCTTTGCCGGTTATGCCTTCCATGAGCAGCTGCTGGGGGCGGATTGGAAGGACTATTGGGGGGCTGCGATCCAGATTGCGCCGAGCAACCATGTGCTGGCCAATATGGAAGAGGTGCCGGGCTGGGTGTCGATGGCACCGACGGTGCTTGGTGCGCTGGGCATTGCCCTGGCTTATGTTTGCTACATGTTCATCCCGGGCATTCCGGCGGCTTTCACCGGCATGTTTGGCGGGCTTTACCGCTTCGTGTTGAACAAGTGGTATTTTGACGAGCTGTATGACGCGATCTTCGTGCGTCCCTGCATGGCGCTCGCGCGTCAGCTGTGGGTGGTGGATGCGAAGGTGGTCGATGGCATGCCCAATGGCGTGGCGTCGCTCGCCACCTCCGGCTCTGGCCGGATGGTGAAGCTGCAGACCGGCTCGATTGCCAATTACGCCTTCACGATGCTGATCGGGCTTGTTGTCCTGGTCGGTGTCTACCTCCTGTTCCGGTGATCCCATGACCGCTTTTGGCTTCCCGCTGCTGTCGCTGCTGACCTTCCTGCCGCTGGTCGGGGTGGCGATTATCCTGTCGGTCCGTGGGGACGAGAAGGCTGTTGCCTCCAACGCCCGCTGGACGGCGCTGTGGACGACGATTGTTGTCTTCGCGCTCTCGCTGGTGCTGTGGGCCAAGTTCGACCGCAGCAATGCCGGTTTCCAGTTCACCGAGACGGTGGCCTGGATGCCGCAGGTCGGGCTGACGTATAAGATGGGCGTGGACGGCATTTCGGTGCTGTTCGTGCTGCTCTCCACCGCGCTGACCCCGCTGTGCATCCTGGCCAGCTGGGAGAGCATCCAGACCCGTGTGCGCGATTACATGATCGCCTTCCTGGTGCTGGAGACGATGATGATCGGCTCGTTCTGCGCGCTCGATTTCCTCGTCTTCTACATGTTCTTCGAAGGCGTGCTGATCCCGATGTATCTGATCATCGGCATCTGGGGCGGCCCGCGTCGGGTGTATTCGGCCTTCAAGTTCTTCCTCTACACCCTGGCCGGCTCGCTGCTGATGCTGCTGGCGATCCTGGCGATGTGGAACTTTGCCGGCACGACCGATATCGCCACGCTGATGCACACGGTTTTCCCGAAATCGATGCAGATGTGGCTGTTCCTGGCCTTCCTCGCCTCGTTCGCGGTCAAGGTGCCGATGTTCCCGGTGCACACCTGGTTGCCGGACGCCCACGTGGAAGCGCCGACGGCGGGGTCGGTGATCCTGGCGGGCGTGCTGCTGAAGATGGGTGCTTATGGTTTCCTGCGCTTCTCCATCCCGATGCTGCCGCTGGCCTCGGCGGATTTCGCGCCGGTGATCTTCGCGCTCTCGGTGGTGGCGGTGATCTACACCTCGCTGGTGGCGCTGGCGCAGACCGATATGAAGAAGCTGATCGCCTATTCGTCGGTGGCCCATATGGGCGTGGTGACGATTGGTATCTTCACCTTCAACGCGCAGGGCATGGGCGGTGCGATCTTCCAGATGCTCAGCCACGGCGTGGTCTCGGCCGCGCTGTTCCTCTGCGTCGGCGTTGTCTATGACCGCATCCACACCCGCGAGATTGCCCGCTATGGCGGCCTTGCCAACCGGATGCCCGGCTATGCGTTGGCCTTCATGCTGTTCACCATGGCCAGCGTCGGCTTGCCGGGCACGGCGGGGTTCGCCGGTGAAATCCTGGTGCTGATCGGCTCGTTCAAGGTGAGCATCTGGCTGGCGATCTTCGGCGGCATGGGGATGATCCTGGGCGCCTGCTACATGCTGTATCTGTATCGCCGCGTGATGTTTGGTAAGCTGACGCGCGCCGATCTGATGAGCATTCTCGACCTGTCTCCCCGCGAGATCATGACCTTCGCGCCGTTGGTGGTGTTGACGATCTGGATGGGTGTCTATCCGTCCAGCTTCACCTCCTTCTTCGATGCGACGGTGAATTCGCTGGTTGAACATCATCAGGCAGCACTTGCTGCCACCACCAAGCTTGCCGGGGTTGCGCACTGATGAACTGGACATTGGCTCTTCCGGAGATCGTGCTGGCCATTCTTGGTATGGCGATCCTGGTATTCGGCGTTCTGCGCAAGCAGGACAGCTTCCATCTGTGCTCGATGCTCTCCATCGGCGCATTGATCGCTACCGCTGCCTTCCTGATCGGCGGCGGCAGTGGGGTGGGCTTTCACGGCCAGTTCAGCGCCGACCCGTTCGCGCTGTTCGTCAAATTGCTGGTGCTGGCGGCCTCGGTGTTGGGGATTATCGTCTCGCTGGATTACAACGAGCACGAGAACCTGCGCCGCTTCGAGTTTCCGGTGCTGATCCTGTATGCCACTGTTGGCATGATGGTGATGGTCTCGGCGACCAATCTGATGACGCTGTATCTGGGTGTTGAGCTGAACTCGCTGGCGATTTACGTGCTGGCGGCGTTTGCGCGCGACAATCTGCGCAGTTCGGAAGCCGGTCTGAAGTATTTCGTCCTCGGCGCGTTGGCCTCGGGCATTCTGCTCTATGGCATCTCGCTGGTGTATGGCTTCAGCGGCACGATGGATTTTGCCGATATTGCCAAGGTGCTGGCCAATCCGGCCAATGTCTCGGCTGGCGTTGTGGTGGGCGTGGTGTTCATCGCCTCCGCCCTGGCCTTCAAGGTGTCGGCGGTGCCGTTCCATATGTGGACGCCGGATGTGTATGAAGGTGCGCCCAGCCCGGTGACGGCGTTCATGGCGTCGGCCCCGAAAGTGGCGGCGATGGCGCTGTTTGCCCGCGTGATGTATGCGCCCTTCGGCCATCTGCTCGGGCAATGGCAGAATGTGCTGATCCTGATCTCCATCGGCTCGATGGTGTTGGGGGCGTTCGCGGCGATGGGGCAGGGCAACATCAAGCGCCTGATGGCCTATTCGTCGATCGGCCATATGGGCTATTTGCTGGTAGGTTTGGCGGCTGGCTCGCAGATCGGTCTGCGCGGCATTCTGATCTATCTGGTCAGCTACGTGTTCACCAATGCGGGCATGTTCGCTTGCATCGTGGGCATGCGCCGCAACGGCCAGTCGGTTGAGCGGATCGCGGATCTGGGCGGTCTGGGCAAGACCAGCCCCGGTATGGCGGCGGCGCTGACGATCTTCCTGTTCTCGATGGCGGGCATTCCGCCCTTCGCGGGCTTTATCGGCAAGTATTTCGTCTTCATCGCGGCGGTGAATTCCGGCCTGTGGACGCTGGCCCTGATCGGCATGGCGGCCTCGGCGGTGAGCGCGTTCTATTACATCCGCATCATCAAGGTGATGTATTTCGACGCCCCGGCGCCGAGCCTGGATGCGCGTCCGGGTTCGCTGGCGGTGGTCGCCGGTTTCGGTGCGATCTTCACCACGGTGTTCTTCATCTTCCCGGCTCCGGTGGTTGCTGCCGCCGATGCCGCGGCCAAGGCGATTTTCGGGTGACAGACCCTGCCGCCATCTGGCGGCTGGAGGTGCATGAGACGCTGGGTTCAACCTCCGATCTTTGCCGTGAGCGCGCGCTTGCGGGAGAGGCCGGAGGTTTGGCCGTTCTGGCGCTTCGGCAAACCGCGGGTCGAGGCAGTCGGGGCCGGGGCTGGGTGTCGCCGCCGGGCAATCTGTATCTGTCGCTGCTGCTGCGCCCGACGACCAAGCCGCGTGAGGCGGGGATGTGGGCGTTGCTGGCGGGGGTTGCGGTGGCCGAGGCGCTGGCGGAATTCGGCGTGGTGCTGAAATGGCCGAACGATATTCTGCATGACGGCGCCAAGCTGGGCGGCATTCTGATCGAATCGAGCCTGAACCCCACAGGCGCGCTGGATTTTCTGGTGATCGGCATCGGCCTTAATCTGGCGCACGCCCCCACTCTGCCCGAACGTCGCACCGCCAGCCTGTCAGGGGCGGTAGACCCGCAGGTGACGGCGCGGCGCATTCTTGACCGGATCAGCCATTGGCAAGCGGTCGATTGGGCGGCGGTGCGCACGGCGTGGCAGGATCATGCGCTGCCGGTTGGGACGGAGATGACGTTGCGACAGGGAGATACGCAGCGCCTGGGCCGGTTTGCCGGATTGTCGGATGATGGAAGCTTGTTGCTTGCGGAAGAGGAGTGCGTCAGGCTCGTCTCGTCCGGCGAGATTTGGCTTGCGTCGGAGACTTGGGAGAGCGCGCCATGTTAATGGTGGTGGATGCCGGTAACACCAATATCGTCTTCGCCGTGCATGACGGAGACAACTGGATCGGCACGTGGCGCATCGCCACCGACGACCAGCGCACCAGCGACGAATATGCCGTCTGGCTGCTGACCTTGTTCTCCATCGCCGGAATCAAGCGTGAGGGAATTGACCGTGCGGTGATCGGCACGGTGGTGCCCGCCGCCCTGTATCATTTGCGCCGATTGTGCCGCGATTACTTCGATGTGGAGCCATTGGTGGCGCGGGCGCGGCTGGATTGGGGCTTTCAGATCAAGATCGACAACCCCGATGAGGTCGGCGCCGACCGTTTGCTCAACGCGCTGGCCGCGCACAAAGCCTATAGCGGCCCATTGGTGGTGATCGATTTCGGCACGGCGACGACGTTCGATGTCATTGACGGGGATGGCGCCTATCTGGGCGGCATCATCGCGCCGGGCATCAACCTGTCCATCGAGGCGTTGCACAAAGCCGCCGCCCGGCTGCCGCGCATCGGCATTGGCCGTCCACAGGCGGTGATTGGCAGATCCACCGTGCCAGCAATGCAATCGGGCATCTATTGGGGCTATGTGGGGATGATCGAGGGCCTGGTTGCGCGCATCCGGGCCGAATATTCCGGGCATCTGAAGGTGATCGCCACTGGCGGTTTGGCGCCATTGCTGGCAGAAGGCACGATTGTGATTGAGAAGATCGACCCCGATTTGACTCTCGATGGCTTGCGCCTGTTGGCGATGCGCAACCCCGCACCCACATTGCACAAGGAACGTGGCCGAATCGCTGACAGCGATTGATCGACGGCCACAGCACACCGCGTATCGAAAGCACGAGATGAATTACGTCGCAGATGATCTTGCCTTCCTGCCGCTTGGCGGCACGGGGGAGATCGGAATGAACCTCAACCTGTATCGCAGCAACGGCCAATACCTCGCCATCGATTGTGGCATCGGCTTCGGTGGGGCAGCCCATCCCGAGGTAGAGGTGATGATGCCCGACCCGGCCTATATCGCCGAACGCCGCGAGCGGCTGGCCGGGCTGGTGATCACGCATGCCCATGAAGACCATATCGGTGCGGTGGCGTGGCTGTGGCGCCAACTGCGTTGCCCGGTCTATGCCACCCCGTTCGCGGCCTCGGTGCTGCGGCGCAAGCTGGGCGAGGTGGGGCTGGTCAATGAGGTGAAGCTGCACATTGTCGAGCCGGGCGGCGCGTTCCGCGTCGGGCAGTTCGATCTGCAATTCATCCGCATGGCGCATTCGGTGCCGGAGAGTCAGGCGCTGGCGATCCGCACCAAGGCGGGCATTGTGTTGCACACCGGCGATTGGAAGCTGGACCCCGAGCCGCTGGTGGGGGCCCGCACCGATGAGGTGGCGCTGAAGGCGTTGGGCGATGAGGGCGTGTTGGCGATGGTGTGCGACAGCACCAACGCGATGGTCGATGGCGAATCGGGCTCGGAAGGCGATGTGCGCCGCAGTCTGGCCGATCTGATCCGGGGCCTGCGTGGCCGGGTGGCGGTGACGTGTTTTGCCTCCAACGTCGCCCGCTTCGAATCGATCGCGCTGGCCGCCCGTGCCGCTGGGCGTTCGGTGGTGCTGGTGGGGCGTTCGTTGCGCAATATCGACGCCTCGGCGCGGGAATGCGGCTATCTGAAGGGTGTGCCGCCATTCCTGAGCGAGGATGACGCGCAGGATATCGACGACGATCATCTGCTGATGATCGTCACCGGCAGCCAGGGCGAGCAGCGTTCGGCCTTGGCGCGCATCGCGATGGACCAGCACCCGCGCATCGCGCTGGGTGAAGGCGATACGGTGATTTTCTCCAGCCGGATGATCCCCGGCAATGAGCGCGCCATCGGCACCGTGCAGGATAATCTGGTGCGGCGCGGCGTGCGTCTGATCACCGATGAGGATCATCTGACGCATGTCTCCGGCCATCCTGCGCGCGATGAGTTGAAGCGGCTTTATGCGTTGGTGCGGCCGAAATATGCGGTGCCGGTGCATGGCGAATGGCGGCATTTATCGGCGCATGCAGCGCTTGCGCAGGAATTGCAGATCAAGTCGATCATGCTGGAAGACGGCGATGTGCTGAGCCTGTCGCCGGGCATTCCCGAGGTGATCGATTCAGCGCCTGTCGGCAAGCTGGTGCTGGACGGCACGCGGTTGGTGCCGTTGCAGGGCGGGGTGATGGCGGCGCGGCGCCGGATTCTGTTCAACGGTGTGGCGGTGGCCTCGCTGGCGGTGGATGAGCAGGGGCGGCTGAAGGGCAAGCCGCGCGTGACGGCGCCGGGTCTGTATGAGGCCGACGATCAGGAACTGACCCGCGTTGCCAATGAGTTTGCGCAATCGGTGGAGGATTTGTCGGTGATCATCCGTCGTGACGACGAGATGCTGACCGAGGCGGCCAAGACGGCGTTGCGCCGGGCATTGGGCAAGCGTCTGGTCAAGCGGCCGATGGTCGATGTTCATTTGCTGAGGGTTTAGGCGATGATCTTCGGTCTCAACTGGTTTCTGGCGCTGGTTCTCTATGTGTTGATCTGGTGGATCACGCTGTTTGCCGTGCTGCCTTTCGGCACCAAGCCGGTGGCCGAGCCCGATGCCGCCACGGGCTGGCGTGGCGCGCCCGAAGCGCCGCGCATGGGGCGCAAGCTGCTGTGGACGACGTTGGTCGCGGCCATCATTTGGGCCATTTTCATCGTCGTGCAGAATCAGGGTTGGGTGAGTTTTCGGACCGGCTGGCTGGCAATGCCCGATCGGTAGGCAATTGCACGGCAGGCAAAATGAATTGCCTGCCGTTTACGCAATCTTAACTTCATTACGCTAAAAATGTGCCGAGATTGTTTGTTTTCTCGTGGACGGCACGATTAAGAAACAGGCAATCTTACACCCAGGAGATGGCCGTGGCCTCTCCTGCCGTGTGACTGGCGTTTCCTCCCTAAACTTGGCCCGCGGTGCCTAGAGGCACGCGGGCCTTTTTTTGTTACAATGTCCCGCGCCACCTGTCACGGGATTTAATGCCGCATTTTGAATTTTTTGGTCTTTTTATTTCGTGGAAATATATCGCAGCGCACAATAATTGTCGGCTTGTCAAAAGCAGCTGACACTCTGTTGCGTATGGCTGCATATTGATCCGCCATTCCCGCAGGTTTGCCTGCGTCTGCGTAGGCTGGTGTGGGCGCGGGTGGCGCTTTATGGTCCGCTCACCGAATTTTTGCCGTAACTGGACCCAAACGCGATGCGTCTCTCCCGCAGTCTGATTCCCACGTTGAAAGAAACCCCCGCCGAAGCGCAGATTGCCTCGCACCGGCTGATGCTGCGCGCGGGCCTTGTGCGGCAAACCTCGTCGGGCATCTATGCCTGGCTGCCGGCGGGCTGGAAGGTGTTGCAGAACATCTCCCGCATCGTCTCGGAGGAGCAGGCCAATATCGGCGCGCAGGAAATGCTGATGCCGACGGTGCAATCCTCGGAATTGTGGAAGCAATCCGGCCGCTATGACGCCTATGGCCCGGAAATGCTGCGCATCACCGACCGCCATGGCCGCGAATTGCTCTATGGGCCGACGAATGAGGAAATGCTGACCGATCTGGTGCGTCAATCGATCAAATCCTATCGCGATCTGCCGCAATGCCTGTTCCACATTCAGTGGAAATTCCGCGATGAGGTGCGCCCGCGTTTTGGCGTGATGCGTGGGCGCGAGTTCCTGATGAAGGACGCCTATTCCTTCGATCTGGATTATGAGGGCGCGGTTGTCAGCTATCGCAAGCAGATGCTGGCCTATATGCGCACCTTCCAACGCCTGGGGCTGAAGGCGATTCCGATGGTGGCCGATACCGGCCCGATCGGCGGCAATCTGAGCCATGAGTTCATCGTGCTTGCCCCCACCGGCGAGAGCGGCGTGTTCTATGACGCGGCGTTCGAGGATATCGACTGGGAAAAGTCGAACTTCAACGCGCATGACCCGGCCGATCTGGAGAATTTCTTCCAGACCGCCACCGGATCCTATGCCGCCACCGATGAGAAGCACGACGAGGCGGCCTGGGCCGAGGTGCCGGAAGCCCGTCGCCGTGAAGGCCGTGGCATCGAGGTTGGCCACATCTTCTATTTCGGCACCAAATATTCCGAGCCGATGGGGCTGAAGGTGGCAGGCCAGGATGGCGGCCAATTGGTGCCGCATATGGGCAGTTACGGCGTGGGCGTGTCGCGTCTGGTGGGGGCGATCATCGAGGCGTTCCACGACGATGCCGGGATCATCTGGCCGGACAGCGTGGCGCCGTTCCCGGCGGTGATCATCAACCTCAAGCCGGGCGATGCGGCGTGCGATGCGATGGCCGAGCAGGCCTATGCGGCCTTCAAGGGGCAGGCGCTGCTGGATGATCGCGATGAGCGGGCCGGGGCGAAATTCGCCGATGCCGATCTGATGGGCCATCCCTGGCAGATCGTGGTCGGCCCGCGTGGGGCGAAGACCGGCGTGGTGGAATTGAAGCGGCGTTCGACGGGGGAGAAGGTTGAGGTGTCGCTGGAGGATGCTTTGGCCCGCATCGGATGATGGCGGCGTGGCCAAGCGCTGCGTTTGGCCCGCGATGCCGGATCGGCGGTGCGTCGGAACGGCAGAGCGCGACAGATGGCCGTTGACGTTCTTGTTATGTTCTTTTGATTTGCCTCACGCCACCTGATGTGGTGTGACAAGAGCCATGAAACGCAACCACGCCCACAACCGTCCTGAGCCTGACATCACTGCCGATATGCAGATGGTGTTGCGCGGGATGCGTGCGGCGGAGGGGGGATGGGTGTTGAATGCCGTGCTGGCGTGGCTGCTGGGTCGCCTGCTGGCACAATGGTTCGGGCAGATCGCCACGCAGATCGAGCGTATGCTCCAGCTTCTGCGGTCTGGGTATGTGTGGCCGGAGATGAAGCCGGTGATGATTGCGCGCGGGCAGGCTTTCGGTGAATCTCAGCCTGCCGTATCGAAAGCGCCGCAATCCGGCTGGCTGGCGCAACCGCGTGATCAGCGGGCGAACGGGTTTGGATCGCAGGATCAAGCAGACTTGCCACCCGCGACTCCGGTGGCGCGGCGTTGGCCGCCTGTGCGCCGGGCGTTCGCGATGGAATCGACCGCCTCGACGACCTCGGTGACAGCGTGTGCGCAACGGCCGCCAATGCGGCTGCCAACCTCACGCGGTCTGGCCATCCGGCTGTGGCGGGACAGATATTCAACAAATGTGCTGCGCACGCCGCGCGAAGTTGCGATCTTATCGTTCCGGGTAATTATTGAAATGGGTGCGTTGCGGGGCGTGGAGCAGTCATCGCCATGGCGAGGGGGCTCAGGCTCTGTGGCCATCGGGGAATCGATGGCGGCATCCTTGGATTGCAACGCCGCGCGCGCCATGGCGATTGGGGCGATGACAGGGGGGCAGGCGGGTTTCGCCGGTGAGGCAATACGACTATAACCCCACCATGTTCGGACCCTTCGAGCGCCAGATTGCTGGCCGATACCTTCGCTCCCGCAAGGGCGAGCGGTTTGTATCCATCATTGCGGTGTTCTCCCTGCTCGGCATCATGCTGGGTGTGGCGACGCTGATCATTGTGATGTCCGTCATGAACGGCTTCCGGCAGGAATTGCTGGGCAAAATTCTCGGGCTGAATGGCGATCTGGGGGTGTATTCCACCACCACCGGCATGACCGGCTATGACGACCTCGCCGCCCGGATCAAGCAGATCAAGGGCGTGACGAGTGCCACCCCGGTGGTGGATCGTCCGGCCGGGTTGAAGCCGGAGCAGGGCGGCAATTACAGCGCGGGGTTGGTGCGCGGCCTGTCGCAGGACGATCTGCGCGGGCTGAAGCTGGTTTCGGGCAATATTCTCGACGGCTCGCTGGATAATTTCAAAGGTGACGATGCGGTTGTCATCGGTGTGGGATTGGCCAATCGCACCGGGTTGCGCGTGGGCTCCCGGTTGCAGGTATATGCGCCGGATATGACGGCCACCCCGTTCGGGGCGATTCCGCGTGGACGGTCCTACACCGTGGTGGCGGTGTTCCAGGTGGGGTTCAACGAGGCCGATACCAGCTTTGTGTTCATGCCGCGTGAAGCCGCACAGCTGCTGTTCCGCATGCCCAATCAGGTGACGCAGATCGAGGTGAAAACCACCGACCCCGACCGCGCCACCGAATTCGGCCGCGATATCCGCAAGGCCCTCGGCGATCAGCCGATCCGGGTGGTGGACTGGACGCAGAACAACAACGCCTTCTTCGCCGCCGTCGAGGTGGAGCGGAACGTGATGTTTCTGATCCTGACGCTGATCATCATCGTCGCCGCCTTCAACATCATCTCGTCCCTGATCATGCTGGTGAAGGACAAGACGCGCGACATCGCGGTGTTGCGCACGCTGGGGGCGTCGTCCGGTTCGATTTTACGGATCTTTTTGATGTGCGGTGCATTTGTGGGGGTGTTCGGCACGCTGGCGGGAACGCTGCTCGGCGTGGTGTTCTGCCGCAACATCGAGACGATCCGGCATTGGATTGAGAGCCTGTCGGGCACCAATCTGTTCAACCCGGAGGTTTACTTCCTCTCCCGCCTGCCCGCCGTGCTGCAATGGGGCGAGGTGGCGCAGGTGGTGGGGCTGGCCATCGGCATCTCGCTGTTGGCAACCATTTATCCAAGCTGGAAAGCGGCCAAGACCGATCCGGTGGAGGCGTTGCGCAATGAGTGAGCCGTTGGAACTCAGGCGTGTGGTGCGCATTTATCGCTCCGCGGCGGGCGATTTGCCGGTGCTGCGCGGGGTGGATTTGGTGTTGAAGCCCGGTGAGATCACCGCCCTCGTCGCCCCCTCCGGCAGCGGGAAATCGACGTTGCTGCATCTGGCCGGCCTGCTGGACAAGCCCGATGGCGGCGCGGTGCTGATCGATGGGCGTGACGCCGGCCGATTGCCGGATGCCGCGCGCACGGCGATCCGGCGGGACCGGATTGGCTTCGTCTATCAGTTCCATCATTTGCTGGCGGAATTCACCGCGTTGGAGAACGTGGCGATGCCGCTGATCATCGCGGGCAAGAGCCGGGCCGAGGCGCATGCGCGGGCCTTGTCGCTGCTCAGCGGGTTCGGGCTGAGCGCACGGGCGGCGCATTATCCGGGCAAGCTGTCGGGCGGCGAGCAGCAGCGCGTGGCGATTGCCCGCGCCTTGGCCAACAGGCCGGGCGTGTTGCTGGCCGATGAGCCGACGGGCAATCTGGATGTGGCAACGGCGGATCGGGTGTTCGGCGAGCTGTTGCAGATTGTGCGCGATCAGGGCGTTGCGGCCTTGATCGCCACCCACAACCCGGAGTTGGCCGCGCGGATGGATCGGCGGTTGACGCTGCGGGATGGCGGGATGTCGGTTTTACCCTGACATCCCCCACCCGTCACTGCGGCAACGCTGCGCGCCATGACGGGGGGATGTGGGGTCACCCCTCAGTCATAGCGCCTTAGCTCCCCGCCAAACCCGCCACTTCCGGGAAGAACATGTCCTGCCAGGATTTCGGGGCGATTTTCACGCTGCCGGCGTCGTGCATGAAATTGGCGTAGTTCATCGTGCCCTGCGGCGTCATCGTCCAGTTCACCTGCGGACCGGAGACGATGCTTGTGACCAGATCGAGCGGCAGTTTGGAATGGGTGTCTTCCAGCCACAACGCCGCCGCCGCACGCTTGTCGGCGTTGACGATATCGGTGGCCTCCTGCAACGCCAGCATCAACGCCTTGTAGAGCAGGGGGTTGTCGTGGCGGAATTTCGCCTTGCCCCAGGCGAGGGTGAAGGAATGCGGGCCGGCGACGTCGAAGGAATTCAGCAGCGTGTGCACGTCGGGCTTCTGCAATTGCTGCGCCTGATAGGGCGGCACCGAGAAGGCGCAATCGATCTCGCTGGAGGCTCCCAACAGGGCGATGGTGGCATCCGGTGGCGACATCGCAATCGTGAGATCGTCGTATTTGGTGTAATTGGCCTTTCCGAACAGCTTGGCGGTGGCCATTTGCAGCGTGACCGCCTGGATCGACACCTTGATCGACGGCACGGCGATGCGGTCCGAGGCGCTGAGATCGGCGATGGTCTTCAGCTTGGCGTTGCGGGTGTTGAGCAGGCAGGGCTGCGAGGACAAAGCGGAGATGCCGCGCACTTCCTGTGACGTGCCCGCCGTGCGCGCCCAGAAGGTGACCAAGCCGGGAATGCCGCCGGAGACCACATCCACCGAGTCCGACAACAGCGCGGTGTTCATCGCATCGGGGCCGTTGAAGGTGACCCAGCTGACTTTCACCTCCGGCAGGCCAAGGGCGGCGGCGTGTTTCTCGACGAGCTGTTGATGCTCCATCACGTTGAACTGCAAATAGCCCATCGAGAATTGCCGTGCGAAGCGGATCTCCGGCACGGCGGCACGGGCCGCGCCATTGGCGGCCGCCAGCACGAAGGGTGTGGCAAGCAGGGTGCGACGTTTCATGGTGGTTTTCTTCCCCCCTTCTTTTTTATCAAACGCTCTCAGGGACAGATATACCCACTCGGCCCTTTGAAACAGCCCACTGATTCAGGAAACAGCAATTTCGGCAGATACAGGATCAGATCCGGGAAGAAGATGCACACGGCGATGGTGACGAAAAAGATCGCATAGATTGGCATGGAGGCGCGCAAGGCCGCGGCAAAGCGCACATCGACGAATTTCGACGCCATCAGCAGCGCCAGCCCATAAGGCGGGGTGATCAGACCGAAGGCCAGGGTGACGATCAGCACCACGCCCATATGGACAGGTTTGATGTCGGCGGCATCGGTGAGTTGGTTGACCACCGGCATGAAGATGATGATCGCCGGAATCGGCTCGATGAAATCCCCCACCACGGTGAACACCACCACCAGGGCGAACATGATCGCCACCGGATCGGTGCCCGCCACATGCTCGATCCAGCCCGCCACCACCAGCGGCCCGCGCAGATAGGCGAGCAGCCAGCCGAAATCGGAGGCGGCGGCGATGGTGATCAGCGGCAGGGAGAACACCAAGCCGGCGGTGACGAAATCGCGCCACATGAATTTGAAATGTCCAGGGCGCAGGACCGGGATGACGATGCCGATGATGTAGACAATGGCAATCACGCCCGCTTCCGTGGGCGTGAACCAGCCCGACAAAATACCGCCGAGAAGGATCACCGGGATCATCAACGGCAAGGCGGCCTTGGAGAAGGAGCGCCCCAATTGGCCGAAGCTGGCGCGCGGGCGTTTGAAGCCGACCGGGCCGAAGAAATAGCAATAGATCATCAGGCCGAAGCCGATCATCAACCCCGGCACGATGCCGCCCAGGAACAGCCCGGCGATGGAGACATTGCCAATCGCCCCATAGACCACAGCCATGATCGAGGGCGGCACCAGGGCGGCAATGGTGGAGGCGGCAGCGATCAGGGCGGCGACGAAGGCGGGCGAATAGCCCTCGGCCGCCATCGGCCTGGCCATTGTCCGCGTCAGCACCGCCACGTCGGCCGAGGACGAGCCGGACATGCCGGAGAAGAACATCGAAAACACCGTCGTCACCTGCGCCAAGCCGCCGCGCACATGGCCGACCAGGGCTTGGCTGAGTTCGGCGATGCGGATGACGACATTGGCCGATGTCATCAACTCGCCCACCAGCAGGAAGAACGGAATGGCCATCAAGGCTTCGGAATCGATGCCGTTGAACAATTGGCCCATCATGGATTGGAAGGTGATCGGCACCATCGCCGTGCCCACCAGCACACCCGCCATCAGGCTGAACGCCACCGGCACGCCGAGATAGCCGAGCAGCAGAAACAGCACCGTCATGATCGACAGGATCAGGGCGTTTTCAGCCACCATGGTCATGGCCTCCGGAGCGTTGGGCTTCGTAGCCATGTTTGAGGCCGTTGACGATCTGTTCCAGGCTGAACAGCACCACAAACGCGCCGCAGACCGGGATCGGCCAATAGAGATAGGCAATCGGCAGCATCGACGGCATGCGAAAGGATTGGAAGCCGTGCAGGAAATTCTGCCACCCGAACACCACCATCGCCAGACCGACCGCCAGGATGACCACGCGGTTCATCGTCTCGAACCCGGTGCGCCACCGGCCACGCATCAACTCGGTCAGGGCCGAGAGTTGCAGATGGTCCTGCCTGCGGGTGGCAACGGCGGTGCCGATGAAGATGCCATAGGTGAAGAAGGCAGACGTGACTTCCTGCAACCACAGCCAGGGATGGCCGAGTTGGCGGGTGAGCACGTCAAAGAAGACGGAGGTGGTGAAGCAGGCCAGACAGATCCCGCCCAGGATCATCAGCACATGCTCCACCCCGTCCAGCGACCGCCATTTGAGGTGGCGGTCGTGCTTGAGGACAATCTCGGTCATGGCCGACTTATTCGCTGGCGCGCACGACGGCGAGAATCTTCACCGCATTCGGGCCAAGCTCGGCGGCAAGCTTGTCCTGCAATGGTTTGGCGACGGCGATGAATTCGTCCTTCTTGACGTCGGTGATCACCTGCACGCCAATCTTCTTCAACTTGGCCGCACTGTCATGCTCCAGTTCGATCGCCTTGGCAGGTTCTACGCGGGCGACCTCGTCGGCGGCGGCCTGCACCCAGCCCTGCTGTTCGGCGGTGAGGCTGTTCCACAATTTGTCCGACACCCAGACAACGGAGCAATTCGCCTCATGCTCGGTCATGCTGAGCACGGGGGCGACTTCGTAATGTTTGTTGGCGAGGTAGACGTTCACCCCGTTCTCCGCCACGTCCATCACGCCGGTTTGCAGCGAGGTGTAGACGCTGCCGAAGGGCATGTGCACCGTCTGTGAGCCATAGACCGGGAAGGTGGCATCCTCGGTGGCGGTGGCCTGCACGCGGACTTTCAGGCCCTTCATATCCGCCAGCGTGCGGATCGGCTTCTTGGCATACATGTCACGCAGGCCAAGGGTGGCCATGGTGATCACATGCGCGCCGTGCACCTTCTCGGCGAACATCGCCCCCACCGCCTTGGTCAGCGCGGGATTGGCGAGGGCCTTGATCATGTGGGCTTCGGATTTGAAGATGTAATGCAGCGACAGCACGCCGGATTCGGGCGCGACAGTGGCCGCATTGGCGGTGGAGCTGATGATAAAATCGATATCACCGGTTTGAATCTTTTGCAGCATCTGTGGCTCCTGGCCGAGCTGCGCGCCGGGGAACTGATCGATCTGCATGGTGCCGTGGCTGAGTTCCATCAGTTTGGCATTGAACACATCCCCCACCACGCCATAGCCGGTGGTGTGCGGTTGGTCATAGCCAAAGGAGTAGTGCTTGCTTTGCGCCTGTGCCGTTGCGGACAGGGCGACGCTGGCCAGCAAGACGACAGCACAGGCAAGCGGCCGCGAACGCAAGCGAATACGATCAGCCATCGTGTTTCCCCTCAATTTTTCTGCCCCACTCTATCGGCGGGGTCATGGATGGTAGCGTAACCCGGAACCGGGCTTGCCGTGCAACCACGCAATTGGGAATTCGCCTCAAATCGGAAAAGATTTTCGGAACCGGCCACATATAAGTGGATCAATCGATAAAATATCCCCTTGCAAGCCGAAGTAAGACGGACCACGTCTGGAAAAAATCGCGTGGGGGGCAACTGCGTGGCGGAAGAAATGGCAGGGCAGGGCATTGGGGCCTCGGTGCGGCGGGTGGAAGACCGGCGGCTGTTGCGCGGTGCCGGGCGCTATGTGTCGGATATCCGTCTCGCCGATGCCGCCCATATGGTGATTGTTCGCTCTCCCTATGCTGCCGCGCGGATTGACGGCATCGATGCAACCGCCGCCCTGGCCGCCCCCGGTGTGTTGGCGGTGTTGACCGGCGAGCAGCAGGACGCGGCCGGGATTGGCGGATTGCAGACCATCGTGCAGCGACATCTGCCGGATGGCAGCCCGATGCCGCGCCCGCCTTATCGTCCGCTGTGCATCGGTGCTGCCCGCTTTGTGGGGGATGCGGTGGCGGCGGTGGTGGCCGAGACGCTGGCACAGGCGCAGGACGCCGCCGAGTTGCTCGACATTGCTTATGACCCGCAGCCCGCTGTGGCCTCGGCCAGTGCGGCTTTGCTGCCGGGGGCACCCGCTGTGTGGCCGGAGCTTGCGCCGGATAATCTGTGTTTTCAGTTCAATCTGGGCAATCGCGCCGCCACAGATGCTGCCTTCGCCGCCGCCGATCACGTCACGCGGCTGGAATTCCGCATCTCCCGCGTGCATGCCGCCCCAATGGAGACGCGCTCGGCGATTGGGGAATATGAGCCGGTGGAGGGGCTTTATACGCTGACCGCCGGTGTGCAGGCCCCGCATAAGATTCGCACGGAACTGGCCGAGCACGTGCTGCGCGTGGGGGCGTCCAAGCTGCGGTTGATCTCGCCCGATGTCGGCGGCGGTTTCGGCATGAAGGGCAGCCCGATGCCGGAGCACGCGCTGGTGCTGTGGGCCGCACGGGTGACGGGGCGGCAGGTGCGCTGGGTGTCCACCCGGTCGGAGGCGTTCCTGTCGGACTACCACGCGCGCGACAATGACAGCGTGGTGGAGTTGGCGCTGGCGAAAGATGGGATGTTCCTCGGCCTGCGCATCCGCTCGGTGGCCAATCTGGGGGCGTATCTGGGCTTCAACACGCCGCATTCCTCGACGAACAATCTGGGCGGGCTGGCCGGGATGTATCGCACCCCGGCCATTCATGCCGAAATCCGCGGCGCGTTCACCAACACGCAACCGATGGCGCCGTATCGCGGTGCCGGGCGGCCCGAGGCGACGTTTGCCATTGAGCGGGTGATCGATATTGCCGCCGGTGAGATGGGGCTGGACCGGGTGGATATCCGCCGCCGCAATCTGATCGCCCCCGAGGCGATGCCGTTCAAGACCGGGCTGGTGTTCACCTATGATTGCGGCGCGTTCGAGCGTGGCATGGATATGGCGCTGGAGGCGGCCGATTGGGCCGGGTTCGCCGAACGTCGTGCCCAGAGTGCCGCGCGCGGCAAGTTGCGCGGGATTGCCGTCGTCAACGCGATAGAAGTCGCCGCCGGCCCGGCCAAGGCGCCGAATGAGGAAGGGGCTGAAATCCGCTTCGATCCCTCGGGCGATGCGACGATCCTGGTCGGCTCGCATAATCACGGCCAGGGGCACGAGACGGCGTTTCGCCAGATTGCGCATTCGATGCTCGGCCTCGATCCGGCGCGGGTGCGGATTGTGCAGGGCGACACCGACACGGTGGCGCATGGGCGCGGCACGTTCGGCTCGCGCTCGGCGATTGCGGTGGGGGCGGCGATGGATCGCACCTCGCAGAAGATCATCGCCCAGGGCCGGATGATCGCGGCCCATCTGCTGGAGGCGGCCGAAGCCGATATGGAGTTCGCGGCAGGGTATTTCCGGGTTGCGGGCACCGATCGGGCGATCCGCATCGAGGAGGTGGCCAAGGCGAGCTACATCCCGGCCAAATTGCCGCGCGGCGCCGATTTGGGGCTGAACGCGCACGCCGTGGTGACGACCGAAGACGCCACCTTTCCCAATGGCTCGCATATTTGCGAAGTGGAGGTTGATCCTGAAACTGGCATCACGCAGATCGTCAGCTACGTCGTCTCCGACGATGTGGGCACGGTGATCAACCCGTTGCTGGTCAAGGGCCAGATGCATGGCGGCATCGCGCAAGGGGCCGGGCAGGCATTGGGCGAGCAGGTTTTGTATGACGAGAGCGGGCAGATCATCACCGGCTCGTTCATGGATTATCAGATGCCGCGTGCGGATGATTTTCCGCTCTTCCCGGTGCTGTCCAACCCGGTGCCGACCAGGATGAACCCGCTCGGCGCCAAGGGCGCGGGCGAGGCCGGGGCGGTGGGGGCGTTGGCGGCGGTGATCGGCGCGGTCTCGGACGCGCTGGGTGTGCCGCATATCGATATGCCCGTGACTTCAGAGCGTGTGTGGCAGACACTGCAAGCCAAAAAGACTGGGAGGATTTGATGCAACGTCGCAGCCTACTCACCGCCCTCGGTGCCTCGCTCGCCTTGCCGCAGCTTGCCCGTGCGCAAACGGCGCCGCTGAAGATTCGCTTCGGCTGGGCGATCACGCCCGCGCAATTGCTGCCGGTGATTTTCGACAATACCGGCATTCTGAAACATTACGGCAAATCCTATGTGGCCGAGCCGTTCTATTTCAAAGGCAGCACGCCGCAGATCACCGCGCTTGCGGCAGGGGAATTGGAAATTTCCGGCCTGGCGTTTTCCTCTTTCGGTCTGGCAATTCAGAATGCCCATATGGCCGATCTGCGGGTGATCGGCGATCTCTATCAGGATGGCGTGCCGGGCTATTATTCCAGCACCTATGTGGTGCGGGCGGATAGCGACATCAAAACGGTGGAAGATCTGCGCGGCAAGACCATTGCCTCCAACGGCCTGGGCGGTGCCATCGATATGGCGATGCGCAAGATGCTGCGCGATCACGGGCTGGAGGATAAGCGCGACTACAAGGTGATCGAGGTTGAATTCCCCAATATGGGGCCGATGCTGGCCGAGCAGAAAGTGGATATGGCGGGCATGGTGGCGCCGTTCTCGCTGACGGAAGCCAAGGCCGGGCGGGTGCGCACCCTGTTCACCATCAAGGATGCGATGGGCGTGGCACAGACCACCCTGCTTGCCGCCCGTGCCCCGTTCATTGCGAAGAACCGTGCCGCCTTGGTGGATTTCTTCGAGGACGTGCAGATCGGCACGCGCTGGCTGCTCAACCCGGCCAACCGCAAGGACGCGCTGGCATTGGTGGCGCGTGTGACCAAGCGGCCGGAATCGAATTTCGCCGATTGGCTGTTCACGCATGACGATTATTTCCACGATCCGGATGCCCGCCCGAACCTTGTGGCTCTGCAATCGAATTTGAACGTGCAGAAGGAACTCGGGTTTCTGAAGCTGGATATCGAAGTGAATAAATTCGCCGATCTGTCGTTGGTCGATGATGCGGCGAAGCGGCATGGGTAGGGTGATCCCCTTCCTTATCCGCTGGAGCCCGCTGTGTCTGCTCGCCGCTCTCTGGGAGGCAGCGCCACGGCTGGGGGTGGTCAACCCTGACTCGCTGCCGCCGCTGTCGCAGGTGCTGGTGGCGTTGTGGGGGTTGGCGAAGTCCGGGGATTTGCTGTCCAACGCCATCCCATCGCTGTTGCGATTGGTGGCGGGGTTGGGCCTGGCGGTGATGGTGGGGGTGCCGCTGGGCGCTGCGATGGCAACCTTCCGGCCGGTTCAGGTGATCGTCGCCCCCATTGCCCGCGCGCTGTATCCGATGCCGAAATCGGCGCTGATCCCGGTGTTGCTGCTGTGGCTGGGCCTGGGCGATGCGTCCAAGATCACGCTGATCTTTCTGGGCTGTCTGCTGCCGGTGCTGCTGTCGGCCTATAATGGCGTGCGCGGCGTGCCGGTGCGGCTGGTGTGGTCGGCACGCGGCTTTGGCTGTTCGCGGCTGACGATTATGCGCGAGATAGCGATTCCGGCGGCGATGCCCGATCTGCTGGCGGGCATCCGCTCGGCACTTTCCTTGTCGTTCGTGCTGCTGGTCAGCTCGGAATTTCTGATGTCGCGCGATGGCTTGGGCTATCTGATCTCCTTCCTGGGCGATGGCGGGGCGTATGCGCCGATGTTTGCCACAGTCATCGTCGTCTCACTGCTCGGCTTCCTCGCCGACCGCCTTTATCTTGGCTGGATGCGCAGGAGGTTGGCATGGCGCGGCTGACGCTGGTGGTGGAGGCGTGCGGCTCGCTGGTGGCGGTGCTGATTGTGTGGGCGAGCCTGACGCATGGCGGTGCCTTGTCGGAATTCCTGTTGCCCGCGCCGGATGCCGTGCTGGCGCGCATTGCGGCGGATTGGCAGAGCGGCGATCTGCCCACCAGCCTGTCCACCACGCTGGAGAACGCGCTGATCGGCTTCGGCATGGCGGGCGCGGTGGGCACGCTGATCGGCATTCTGATGGCGCGCGTGAAGCTGGTGCATTGGTTTTTCGACCCATTGGTCTCGCTCGGTTTTCCGATGCCCAAGATTGCCTTTCTGCCGGTGTTTCTGCTCTGGCTCGGCCCGACGGATACCGCCCGCATCACCATCGTGGCCGTCTCGGCGATTTTTCCGGTGATTGTGGCCGCTCAAGCCGGGGCGGACGGGGTGGAGAAGACGCTGATCTGGTCGGCGATCAGCCTGGGCGCGTCGCGGCGTGCGGTGCTGTGGGAGATTGTGCTGCCCGCCATTGTGCCCACGCTGTTCACCGGCTTGCAGATTGCCTTGCCGGTGGCGTTGGTGACGACGATTGTCGCCGAGATGCTCACCGGTGCGGACGGCATTGGCGGGGCGATGCTGGGGGCGATGCGATTCGCCGACAGTCCGGGTGTGTTCGCCGGAATTGTGGTGATCGCGCTGACCGGGTTGGTGGTGATCCGCGCGATGGAGGCTTTGCGCGGATATCTGTTGCGTTGGCATCCCGAGGGCCAAAGCAGTTGAACATCAGAGGCTCTGCCCGCCGCCGGACTTGAACCGGCACGCCCGAAGGCAACGGATTTTAAGTCCGGTGCGTCTACCATTCCGCCAGGCGGGCGAAGGGCGAGTGTTCTAACCTGAAGTGATGGTTTGGGCGATATCCCTCGTGCAGTGATTTTTGCAGCTCGGGCATAAAGTCCCGATGCCGCTGAATTTTTGCTTTCCTGCCAATACCATGCAAAGATTTGCCTCTTCCCCGCCGCATCCTGCTGAGATGGCTGGCGGGGTGGGAGGGCGCACAATGCCGGACGAATCCGTGCAACATCCGCATTCCGCAGCGGCCGATAGACGGGCCGCAGTGCGCGACATCATGGCGCATAGCTCCTATCTGGAGGCCGATCACGATATCGGCTTTTTGGCCAGTGAATCGACGCGCGGCGTGCGATTGCAGCTCGACTATCTCAAGGCCGAGCAATTGCTGAAGGCGCATGGCATAGCGCACACCATTGTGGTCTTCGGTGGCACCCATATCCGTGAGGAACGCGAGGCCGCCCGTGCCGTCGTCGATGCCGAGGCGGCTTTGGCGCACCATCCAGACGACCTCTCGCGCCAACGCGCCCTCAGCATTGCGCGCCGCCTGCATGAAAAGAGCCGATTCTACACCATCGCGCGTGAGTTGGGCCGATTGGTCGGGGCTGCCGGGGATAAGGCGGTGGGGGGCCGGGTGGTGGTGATGACCGGCGGCGGCAGTGGCATTATGGAGGCGGCCAATCGGGGCGCGCATGATGTGGGCCAGATCTCGATTGGCCTGAACATCAGCCTGCCGCATGAGCAGCGCCCAAATCCCTACATCACGCCGGAGCTGTGCCTGCGCTTCCATTATTTCGCGATGCGCAAGCTGCATTTCCTGCTGCGGGCGCGGGCGCTGGTCGTCTTCCCCGGCGGTTACGGCACGTTGGACGAATTGTTCGAGGTGTTGGTGCTGGTGCAGACGCACAAGCTCGCCCGCCTGCCGGTCATCCTCGTCGGGCGCAGCTTCTGGGACCGGGTGTTCGATGTCGAGTTCATGGTCGAGGAGGGCGTCATCGCGCCGGAGGATCGTGACTTGTTCCAATTTGCCGAAACCGCAGACGATATCTGGCGCATGATTGTCGATTGGCATGAATGCGCCGGAAACCCGCTCTGCCATCAGGGAGCCGACTAACATGCGCCTCTCCTTTCATGGTGCCACGCGCACCGTCACCGGCTCCTGCCACATGGTGGAATGCAACGGCCATCGCGTGCTGATCGATTGCGGCATGCTGCAAGGCGGGCGTGAGTTGGAGGCCGAGAATGCCGATCCGTTCGGCTTCGATGCAGCCGAACTGGACGCGCTGTTGCTCACCCACGCCCATCTCGACCATTGCGGCCGCATTCCGCTGCTGACCAAGCGCGGCTTCAAGGGCGAGATCATCGCCACTGACGCCACGCGCGAACTCACCCGGCTGGTGCTGCTGGATGCGGCACATCTGCAGATGGAGGAGCAACGCCGCAATCTGCGCCATGCGCACCGTCATGGCCGTCACCACCACAGCGCGCCGCCACTTTACTCGATGATCGAGGCGCTGGGGGCGATGGATCGGTTTGGGCGGGTGGCGGACTATGGTGAGAGTTTGGAAATCCGCCCCGGCATTCGCGCCACCTATTTCAATGCGGGCCATATTCTGGGCTCGGCGTCGATTCTGCTGGAATTGACGGAGCATGGTCGCACATGTCGGGTGGTGTTCTCCGGCGATCTCGGCGCCACCGGCCATCCGCTGCTCAGCACGCCAGCCGCCCCGCCTCAGGCGGATATCGTGGTGATGGAATCGACCTATGGCGATCGCTGCCATCAGGATTATCAGGCCTCGGCGACAGAATTGTGCACGGCGATCAGTGAAACCTTTATGCGCGGCGGCAACGTTGTCATTCCGACCTTCGCGCTCGAACGCACGCAGGAACTGCTCTACGCCCTGCATCGTGACATGCAGGAGGACAGGCTGCCGCGCTCGCTGCAGGTGTTTCTCGATTCCCCGATGGCGATCTCCGCCACGGAGATCTTCGAGCATCATCCGCAGGATTTTGGCGCGGATATCCGCCGGATGTTCCGCAAGGGGGAAGACCCGTTCCAATTGCCTGGCCTGAAATTCACCCGCGACGTGTCGGAATCGGTGGCGATCAACCATATCGGCGGTGGTGTGGTGATCATGGCGGGCTCGGGCATGTGCACCGGAGGGCGGGTGCGTCATCATTTGCAGGCCAATCTGTGGCGACCGGAATCGAGCATTATCTTCGTCGGCTACGCCGCCACCGGCACGCTGGCCCGTCAGATCATCGACGGGGCGACCGAGGTGAAGTTGTGGGGCGACCGGGTGCCGGTGAAGGCGAAGGTGCACACCATCAACGGCTTCTCAGCCCATGCCGATCAGAAGGAGCTGCTCGCTTGGCATAACTGCATTCAGGGCTGCGAGCGGACGATTCTTGTGCATGGCGAAGAGCGCGCCATGACAGCCTTGGCCGCTCTGCTGCCGACGGGGAGTGTGACGATGCCCAATGCGCATGAGGGGTTTGAGATTTAACAGGCTGCTGAAAAACTCTGTCGGTCGGCGCGGCGGCCCTTTTCCGCCCCTCCGCGATCAGTTTTCAGCAGCCTGTTAATCCTCCGTGACCAAGCTCTGCGCGATATCCAAAGCCATGCGAATCAGATTTTCATTCGCCTCTGGGGTGCGAAAGGCCGAATGCGCCGAGAGCGTGACGTTCTCCAGCGTGGTGAGTTCATGTGGCACCGGCAATGGCTCGACGGTGAACACATCCAGCGCCGCGTGGCCGATATGGCCGGATTTCAGGGCGGCGATCATCGCGTCCTCATCGATCACCGCGCCGCGTGCGGTGTTGACCAGCAGCACGCCGGGCTTCATCTGCGCGATGCGGGTGGCCGAGAGGAAGCCACGGGTTTCGTCGTTGAGCAGAAGATGCAGGCTGACCACATCGCTCTCAGCGAGCAGACGGTCCAAGGGCACGAATTCCACGCCGGGGGCGGTTTTGGGCGTGCGGTTCCAGGCCAGCACGCGCATGCCGCTGCCGCCTGCGATTCGCGCCACCTCGGCAGCGATGCCGCCAAAGCCGATCAGGCCGATGGTTTTGCCGGTGAGTTGCATGCCGTCACTGCGCAGCCAATGGCCCGCCCGCATGCCGCGATCCATCCGCGCCACACCGCGTGATGCCGCCCACATCAGGGCGATGGCGTGCTCGGCCACCGCCGTGTCGCCATAGCCTTTGATGATGTGAACCTGAATGCCAAGCGCGGCCAATTCCTCCGGGTTCATGTAGCTGCGGGCACCGGTGCCGAGGAAAATGACGTGTTTGAGCTGCTTGCACTGGGCAAGTGTCGCGGTGGGCAGGGTGGTGTGATCGTCGAGCAGGACATCATAGCCCTGGATGAGATCGGCCAGCGTGGATTGGTCGATATCCTCTTGCAGATTGACGGCAACATGCGGGTCTTCCGGGCGGAGGACACGGTGAAACACATCGGCGAGCGTCTGGTTGGCGTCGAGGAACAGGCCCTGCATTTTCGTCTCCTGCATGCCCGCCGAGTCTGCGTCAGCGGCGGGGGGCTGACAATGGCCTGGATGAATTGACGCAGCCTCGCGCTCTGACGCATGGTCCGGCCATGCAGAATCTCGCCTAGGCAATGTATCGCGCGCCCCAAATCCCCCCGGACCAGCGCCGAGGCTACGTGCCCGCGCCACCGCCTGCCTATGTGCATCCGGATGCGTATGACGACGAGTATGTCGACGAGGAGGAGGTACCACCGCCACCGCCCGGCCCTGCTGGCCGCCCGCGCCGCAAACGCGCCTGGGGCTGGCGGCTGTTCCGTTGGGGCATCATCCTGGCCGTCTGGGGCGCGATCGGGTTTGGCGTGATGCTGACCTATTTCGCCTCAGACCTGCCGCGCCCGGAAGCCGCCCTGGACGCCGCGCGCAGGCCCAGCCTGTCATTGACCGACACGCAGGGGCGTAACATCGCCACCTATGGCGACGTGGTGGGCGAGCCGATGCGGCTGTCCGATCTGCCGGAATGGTTGCCCAAAGCGGCCGTCTCGGTGGAGGATCGGCGGTTCTGGACGCATCCGGGCATCGATCCGCAGGGCATTGCGCGGGCGATGTATGTCAATCTTATGCGCGGCCGCGTGTCGCAAGGCGGCTCGACGATCACCCAGCAGGTGGCGAAGAACCTGTTTCTGACCAATGCGCGCACCTTCAAGCGCAAGATTCAGGAGGTGATGCTGACCTTCTGGCTGGAGAGCCATTTCACCAAGCAGGAAATTCTCGAAATCTGGCTCAACCGCATCTATCTCGGCGCGGGGGCCTGGGGGGTGGATGCGGCGGCGCATACCTATTTCGGCATCTCGGCGCGCGATCTGAATCTGTGGCAATGCGCGGTGATCGCCGGGCTGCCGCGTGCGCCCTCGCGCTTCTCGCCGCGCTTCGATCCGCAGGCCGCCGCCGCCCGCGCGCGGCAGGTGTTGGCGGCGATGGTGGAGAACGGTGTGCTGTCCGAGCAGGACGCCAACGTGGCCTCGGCCTCGATCGTCTTTCCGCCGCGTCAGGCGAACGGGGCGGGGTATTTCGCCGATTGGGCGGCCGATCGCGCGCAGGCCGCCGTGCCGGTGGGCGAGGATGCGACGGTGAAAACCACCCTCGATGGCCATATGCAGGCGATTGCCGAGGCGAAGCTGGCCGCCGTTCTGGATGGACCGGGGCTTGCCGCCAATGTGACGCAAGGCGCGGTGGTGGTTCTCGATCCGGCGACGGGGGCGGTGCGCGCGATGGTGGGCGGGCGGGATTACAAGGCAAGCCCCTATAACCGCGCGGTGGTGGCACGCCGTCAGCCCGGCTCATCGTTCAAGCTGTTCGTGTGGCTGAACGCGCTGGAGCACGGCATGAAGCCGGATGATACGGTGTCGGACGGGCCGATTCGCGTCGGCAATTGGGCCCCGCATAATTTCGAGCCGGGCTTTCACGGGCAGGTGACGCTGGAAGACGGGTTGGCGGAGAGCATGAACACCGTCTCGGTGCGGCTGCTGCTGATGGCGGGCGGGCCGAAATCGGTGATCGCGGTGGCCAACCGGCTCGGCATCACCGACCCGATCCCAAACAATGCCACGATTGCCCTCGGCACGGCCGATGTGGGGGTGCTGGAGATGGCAACGTGCTACGCCGAAGTGTTCAATGGCGGCATGCGGGTGGTGCCGCGTGCGTTGGAGGGCGTGGTGGCGGACGGTAAGCAGGTTGTTCTGCCGGAGCCGGAATTGTGGCGTGTGGTCGATCCGCTGGAATCGCGCGAGATGATTCAGATGTTCGCTGCGGTGGTGTCGCATGGCACCGCACGGGCCGCGAATATTCCCGGCCATGTGGTGGCGGGCAAAACCGGCACGACGAGCGATTTCCGCGATGCCTGGTTCATCGGCGCGATCGATCCCGGCCAGCCCGGCAGTCTGGAGATTGCCGTGTGGATGGGAAATGATGACGGCAAGCTGACGAAAGACGTCACCGGCGGTTCGCTGCCGGCGAAGCTGTTTCACGATATCGCGATGGAGGTGCGCTGATCGGCCTTCGACCGTGCCGCGTCGTGCGGTCAGTCATCGCCCCAACATCCCCCCGTCATGGCGCGCGTTGCTGCCATCCATCGCGATGCGGTTATGCCCCGCGATGGATTGTTTCGTCGCTGCGCTCCTCGCAATGACGGCGTGGGGGCGGATATTACGCGGCCGCGATGGCTCCGCGCATCGCCAATTTACGCAAGGCGCGATCGATCCATTGAGCGGTGATTTTCTCGGCCAGTGCGTTCTGGCGCAGGCGTTCGTTCAGCGCGGGGAAATCCACACGGTCCAGCGCCTGATCCTGGTTGAAGCAGGAGAAGACCACGCTGCGCTCGCCGGTGACGGGATCGACATGCGGTTGCAGGCATTGCGCGCAAACTTCCTTCATCATGCACTGCATCGGTGAGTTGATCGAACCGATCGCCGAGTGGCCGGGCTTGAGATACGGGCTCAACACGCCGTGGCGGGCCACGCCCACCGCCTGCATCATGCGGTCCGATCCGATGACGATGATGTGCTCGGCGTCACGCAACGGCACTTGCTGGTCGCCCAGATTGCCCGAACCATAGGCGGCCATCGCCTGGACGATGTTGCCGACGAAGGTTTTGTCCTGCGGGCGGGTGGGGGTGAAGCCGGGGGCTTCGTCACAGCACCAGACGATAACATCTGCCGCGCGCTCGATGTCCTCGACTTTGTAGCGGTCGGCCAACGCCTTGTAGCCGGCGAAATAGATCACTTTCGACCCGGCAGCGCGGGTGGCGGCCCCGATGGAGAACAGCACGGCGTTGCCGAGGCCACCACCGACGAGGGCGACGGTGGTGTTCTCGTGGATTTCGGTCGGCGTGCCGGTCGGCCCCATCAGGACGACTTTTTCACCCGGCGTGAGCATGGCGCACAGATCGGAGGAGCCGCCCATCTCCAGCGCGATGACGGAGACGAGGCCATGTGCCGGATCGGTCCAAGCGCCGGTCATCGCCAGACCTTCCATCGCAAGCGAGGTGACGCCGATGTCTTCGACCAGCTTTGTGGCCTGCATTTCATAGTTTTGCAGGCGATAGAACTGGCCGGGTTGGAAGCTGCGGGCGGCGGCCGGGGCGTGCAGGACGACCTCGACGATGGTGGGGGTGAGGCGGTTGACGGCGTGGACGGAGGCCGAGAGATCGCGCCGCACACGGGCGATCAGCTCGGGGCCGGTGATGTCCGTGGGGGAGGCTGCGGCAAGCTGGGCCGAGACCACCGGATAGCCGCGCTTGGCCGAGCCCATCGCCTTGACGACGTTGCCGAAAAAGCTCGGGTGCAGATCGCCGAAGAAGCTGATGAAGCGACCGTTTTCGGCACGATGCATCAGCACCTGCGCCTCATCGGGCTTGGACAGCGCCCGTTGCGGGCTGACTTTTTGGCCGGTGGGGTCGATGGCCTGGAAATATTTGCCGTCGAGCTTGATGCGGCCATCTTCGCGGGCGAGCACGGTGTTGGGCTGGGTGCCGGCGGCGACGATGATCGCTTTGGCCGGCAGCAGGATGTCCTCTTTGGCGGCGTTGCGGCAGCGCAGACCCGCGGCGTGACCGTGACGGTCCATCACCACTTCCACCGGCGTCATGCCCTCGGCAAAGCGCACGCCTTCCTCCATCGCCTTTTCCACTTCCTCGTGGTTGAGCGTGTAGGAGGGGGCTTCACCCAGGGTGCGGCGATAGGCAACCGTCGCCCCGCCCCAGCTGTCGAGCAGCTGGGCCAGATGGGGCTGGCGGCCTTCGCGGGCGGCGGCGATGCGTTCGTCACGAATGGCGTCGGCATGGGTGAGGAATTCGGTGGAGATTTCGGTGTCTTCTTCCGACCACCGCGCCCGCACCGCCGCCTCGCCGCGTTCGGCGACCAGGGTGCGATACCGCAGGGCGAATTTCTCGACCTGGCGGACGTAATAGGCCAGCGACTCCGTGCCGCAATCGACCGCCGTCAGACCGCCACCGATCACCACCACTGGCAGGCGCAGTTGCAGATTGGCAATCGAGTTCATCTTCGCCGCCCCGGTGAGCTGCAAGCCCATCAGGAAATCCGACGCCTGCCGCACGCCACGGGCGAGATTGCCCGGCATGTCGATCACCGTGGGTTTGCCCGCGCCCATGCAGAGCGCGATGTGGTCAAAGCCCATCTCCCACGCATCGTCGATGGACAGCGTGGCCCCACCGCCGAAGCGCACACCGCCCTGCATGGCGAATGTGGCGCGACGTTCGAGCAGGATGCGCACCACTTTGAGGTAGTTTTTGTTCCATCGCACGGTGATGCCGTATTCCGCCACGCCGCCGAAGCCGGCCAGCACGCGGTCATCGAGGTTCTCGAACAGCGTCTGCGCATCACGGATCGGTTCACGCGGATCAAAGCCCAGCGGTTCGATCTTCAGGCCATCGACGGCAACCACCGTGTGGCCGTCATTCATCAGGTGATGTGCGAGCGTGTAGCCCGCCGGGCCGAGCCCCACCACGAGCACCTTGCGCCCGGTATCGGCCAGCGGCAGCGGGCGGCGGATGTTCAGCGGGTTCCAGCGGGTGAGCAGCGAGTAGATTTCAAAGCCATAGGGCAGGGCCAGCACGTCCTTGAGCACCGAGGTTTCGGCCTGCGGAATATCCACCGGCTCCTGCTTCTGATAGACGCAGGCCTTCATGCAGTCATTGCAGATGCGGTGGCCGGTGGCGGCCATCATCGGGTTGTCGACGGCGATGGTGGCGAAGGCGCCGAGCAGGCTGCCCTCGGCACGCAGCGTGTGCATCTCGGAGATCTTCTCGTCCAGCGGGCAGCCGGCGAGGGTGACACCGAAGGGCGATTTCTGGAACTCCCCGGTCTTGCGGTCGCGCAGACCCTTCGAGCAGCTGTCTTTGCCCTGGGTGTGGCACCAGATGCAGTAATTGACCTGATCGAGTGCGGCCTGGGTGTTCATGCCCAGATCGGTGAGTGCGAAGCCGTCACGATGGCGCCATTCGCTCTGCGGTAGGCACTTCATCAGCACGCCATCGCGCTCGATGACGTTCATGTGGAAGAGATTGGTGAAATCGAGCTTGCGCGGCTGCTTGAACAGCGTGCCGGATGCGTGCAGCGCGCGACCGTCTGTGGAGAGCGTGGCCCAGGCGGCATAGCGCAGCGCGACATCGAGCGCCTCGGCATCGCCGTCAGCTTCCCAGGCGGCGACCGCGTTGGCAAAAGCCTGCTCGGTGAGCGGCACGCCCGCACGGGTTTCAAACTCCGCCCGCAAGGCGGTGCCATCAAGGGTGGAGGTGTCGGCATATTTCCGCACCGCCTGACGCTGCACGAACAGGCGCTTGCAGGCATGGATGCGGTCGAGTTCGCGGGTGAGCTCGGCGACCAGCCCGGTCTCGCGTTCGACGCCGAACAACTCAGCCACAAAGCCATTGAGGTGGCGGCCCACGGCGACCACCAATTCACCCTCGGCCTTCGCATCGAGTGCGGACGGCTCGGCGCGGGCGGTGAGCAGGCGGTCGAGCAGGGCGGCGTCATCCGCCTGGAGTTGTGCGAGGAAGGCGCGGTCGAGGTCGATCAGCCCATCGCGCGTGGCCAGCGAGGCAAAGCTCGCACCGAAACCAAGATGCGCGTCGTGGGAGAGGCTGTTCATGGTCATTCCTTGATCAATTTGGCCTTGGTCAATCGGGCATCCGCCCCTCTGGGAGCGGCCGCACTGCAACATCAGTCGGTGGCGATGCCATGCCGAACGCACCGAAGTCCAGCCCCACCCGAGTTGGGGCTGAACCGCGATGCGGGAAGACCTAATATGGGATATACGTTTTAACTTAGTTGATCTTGGTCGAAGGGGCCGCATTCGGGGCGGGCTGCTTGGTGGCGGTTTTGGCGATTTCGGTTTTGGCACTGGATGCCTTGTTGCCCGGAACCGGTTTGCTGGCGGCCTGACCGGAGACGACCGTTGCAGTCGGCTTGGCGGGCGGGGTGAGCGGCTTGTCCTGGGCCAGCGCCGGCAGGGTGAAACTGACCAGGAGAGCGGCGAGAGCGAATTTCGAAGTGGTAGACATCGGCGGCTTCTCCAGAATTCCCGGCTTCCTTGCCGGTAACCAGGAATGTGCCGCCCCCCTCGGGCGGCCTCGCGGCACCATTGTGGCGAAGCGGCGGCAGCGGATGAACTCGCGTTAAGCTGTTGGTGCTTGCGGATTTTTCGGTGTGAGTTTACCAATTGGTTTGAATTGTACTGTTCGGTAAATAGGAGGCCTTATGTCACAGCGTCCCCCCCTGCCGCCCTTCACCGCCGAGACCGCTGCCCAGAAGGCGCGGATGGCGGAGGATGCCTGGAACAGCCGCGATCCGGAGCGTGTGGCGCTCGCCTATACCGAGGACAGCCAATGGCGTAATCGGGCCGAATTTGTCTGCGGGCGTGCGGATATTGTGGCTTTCCTCCGCCGCAAATGGGCGCGGGAGTTGGAGTATCGGCTGATCAAGGAGGTCTGGACGCATGGCGAGAACCGCATCGCCGTCCGCTTTGCCTATGAGTGGCGCGACGATTCCGGCCATTGGTTCCGCTCTTACGGCAACGAAAATTGGGAATTCGATACGCGCGGCCTGATGGCGCGGCGACATGCCAGTATCAACGATCTGCCGATCATCGCAGCAGAGCGCAAATTCCACTGGCCGCTCGGTCGCCGCCCAGACGATCATCCCGGCCTGACGGCTTTGGGGTTGTAGTGCCGTGGTGCGACAGGTGGCCGAGCGGCGCGACGTGATTCCGGTGTTGGCGGAGTTGTTTCGTGAGAACGGCTATGAGGCCACCAGCCTCGCGCTGATCGGTGCCGCGACCGGGCTGGGGAAGGGCAGCCTGTATCATTTCTTCCCCGGCGGGAAGGACGAGATGGCACGGGCGGTGC
Organism: Acetobacteraceae bacterium; assembly: GCA_031291725.1. Classification (GTDB taxonomy): domain Bacteria; phylum Pseudomonadota; class Alphaproteobacteria; order Acetobacterales; family Acetobacteraceae; genus CAIQQQ01. The sequence goes on along the minus strand of JARLIM010000026.1, from coordinate 27,593 downwards.
TGGCGGACATCGATCGCTGGTTCGAAACACTTATCTTCCAGCCGCTTGAACAACGGCCCGACCCGCAAGCGGCGATCTCGGCGATGTTTGACGATGTGAGCGCCTATTTCCGCTCCGGTCGTCGGGTGTGTCTGGTCGGTGTGCTGGCCTTGGGCACTGTGCGCGACCGCTTTGCCGAGACCGTGCAGGGCTATTTCACGCGCTGGTGTGCGGCGCTGGCCAGCGCTCTCCAGCGGGCCGGGCATGAATGCGCGCATGCCATCCTGTTGGCCGAGGAGATCGTGGTCGGCATTCAGGGAGCCATCGTGCTCGCCCGCGCGCTCGACGATCCCGGCGTGTTCGCCCGCTGCATTGAGCGTTTGCGCGTGCTGGTTGCCTGATCAGCCGCGCCGCCGTTGCCTGCGCCTGCGCAAGAAGAATGCCCCCACGATGGCGGTGATCCCCGCGACGGTGACAGGGTAATAAAGCCCGGCAAAGATATCGCCGAAATATGCCACCAAAGCAGCCGAGACCAGCGGCAGAACGCCGCCGAAGACGCCGTTGCCGATGTGATAAGGCAGGGAAAAGGCGGTGTAGCGATAATGGGCCGGAAACAGGCCCACCAGGAAGGCGGCAATCGGGCCATAGACCATGGCGACCATCACGGCGAGGGCGAACAACACCAGAAACGCCACCGGGCGATTGACCCTGGCAGGGTCCGCCTGCGGATGAAAACCGCTGCGCAGCAGGGCAGCGTCGATGTCGGCAGGCTGGAAGCCGACGATGGTGGTGTCGTCCACCTGCACGGTGACAATGTTGCCCGGCGCGGCTTCGGTGATGTCGAAGGAAATACCATGCCCGGCCAGGAGCGATTTCGCCTCATCGCAGGGGGTGAACTGCGACCACGGCCCGACAAAGACGTGGAAATGGCAGTCCTCTGCGGTCAGTTGCACGTGATGCGCCCGCTGCCATGCCACCAGATCGGGATTGATCGCCAGGGTCAGCTGCTCGAATAACGGGATGGTCAGCACCGTGGCCAGGGCACAGCCCGTGGCGATAAAACGCAGACGGCCGTACAGGTCGGAGAGCATGCCAAAGATCAGGAACAACGGCAGCACCGCCACCAATGCGCCACCCAGCAGCAGATAGACATCGCCCTCGCCGAGATGCAGCGTCGTCGTCATGAAATACAGTGCGTAATACTGGCCGCAATACCACACCACGCCCTGACCGGCACAGGCACCGAACAAGGCAAGCACCAAACGTCCTACGCTGCCGCGGGTGAGAAAGGCGTCGCTGATCGGGCGTTCGGAGATCGCGCCTTCTTGTCGCAACGTCTCGAACACCGGGCTCTCGGGCAGTTGCAACCGGGCGATGAACGAGCCTGCAAACAAGACAGCCGAAAACAGAAACGGTAGCCGCCAGCCATAGAGTGCGAAATTTCCAGGTGACATCACGTGGCGCACCGACATCACCGCCGACAGCGACACCAATAGGCCAAGCGTTGCGGTGGTCTGTACCCAGGCGGTGGCGAAGCTGCGCTGCTCGCGGGGAAAAAACTCCGCCACATAGATCGCCGCGCCGCCATATTCGCCGCCCAGCGCCAACCCTTGCACGATGCGCAGTATCACCAAAATCACCGGGGCGGCCGAGCCGATGGCGGAATAGGGAGGCAGGCAACCAATAGAGAATGTGGCCGCCCCCATCAGCATGACCGCGACCAAGACTGTGTATTTGCGCCCGATCCGATCCCCCATCCGGCCAAACAATAGCCCGCCGACCGGGCGCACCAGAAAGCCCGCGCTGTAGGTGGCCAGAGTGGACAGCAAGGCTGCCGCATGGTTGCCGCCAGGGAAGAACACAGCGGCGAAGAACGGCGCGAGTGTGGCGTAGAGAAAGAAGTCATACCATTCACACATCGTACCCAGCGTGCAGGTGAGGATCACCCGTCGCGCCAAGGGCAATTCGATCATGGCGACGGCTCGACGAATCTCCTGCACACGGCTCTCCTGCAATGCTCGCGGGGCATTTGGCCATGCCCGGATAGGGGGTGCAAGCGCCTGCCGCAACGAAGTCCGATTGCAGGGTTTTTGCGTGGTTTGCCATCTTCTGACAGGAAAATTTCACATCCTGACAGTGTTCAGGGCCGAAAGTTGCCCAAAACCCACTTCGCCGGGCTTGCTTTCCGAGCCCGGCCCATGAATACATGCAACGAAGGGGGAGTGGTCATATCACGGGGGTGGTGTGATCACGAGAGTTGAACGCCAAGACCGGGACCGCACGTCCGGTGACATAGGAAAACACATGCACAACAACCTCTCGAACGAGCTGGTCCGAAGGGTCCAGGCTGATCCCAACTACATAGAGTTGGAAACCAAGCGCAACAGCTTCGGCTGGAGCCTGTCGATTCTCATGTTGGTGATCTATTACGGCTACGTGCTGATGCTTGCATTCGCCAAGCCGTTCCTTGGCACGATCGTGTCCGGTGTGGTCACACTGGCATTTCCGATCGGCATGTTCGTTCTGCTGTCGGCCATTGTCATTACCGGCATTTACGTCAACCGCGCGAACTCTGAGTTCGACGCCCTGACCCGCAAGGTCGTGGAGGCAAATCGATGATTCGCGCCCTTCTTTCTCGCGCCGCCGCTGTTTTTGCTGCGGTTGTGTGCTTTGCCGGCTCGGCGATGGCTGACGAAGCGATCGGTCAGACCCAGAAGCAGTCCACGAACACCACGGCGATCATCATGTTCGTCGCTTTCGTGCTGCTGACCCTCGGCATCACCTACTGGGCTGCCAAGCGCACCCGCTCCACGGCTGACTTCTACAACGCCGGCGGCCACATCACCGGTCTGCAGAACGGTTTGGCGATTGCGGGCGACTATATGTCGGCGGCATCGTTCCTCGGTATTTCGGCGCTGGTGTATGAATCGGGTTATGACGGCCTGATCTACTCGATCGGCTTCCTTGTCGGCTGGCCGATCATCGTCGCCCTGATGGCTGAACGTCTGCGCAACCTCGGCAAGTTCACTTTCGCCGACGTGGTCAGCTACCGTCTGGCCGAAACCCCGCTGCGCGTGTTGTCGGCCGTCTCAACCCTGGTGGTCGTGGCGTTCTACCTCATCGCCCAGATGGTCGGTGCCGGGCAGTTGATCAAGTTGCTCTTCGGCCTGGATTACAACGTTGCTGAAGTCGTTGTGGGCGTGCTGATGATTCTCTACGTCACCTTCGGCGGCATGCTGGCGACGACATGGGTGCAGATCATCAAGGCTTGCCTGCTGCTGGGCGGTGCGACGCTGATCGCGCTTCTGGTGCTGGCGCATTATGGCTTCAACCCCATGGCCCTGTTCGCCGATGCCGTGGCGCAGAGCCCGAAGCATGAAGCGATCATGATCCCGGGTTCGTTCGTCAAGAGCCCGATTGGCACGATCTCGCTGGGTCTGGCCCTGATGTTCGGCACCGCTGGCCTGCCGCACATCCTGATGCGCTTCTTTACGGTGGCCGATGCGAAGGCAGCCCGCAGCTCGGTCTTCTTCGCCACCTCGTTCATCGGCTATTTCTACGTCCTCACCTTCATCATTGGCTTCGGCGCGATCACGCTGGTTGCCACCAACCCGGACTTCCTGGTTGCTGGCACCAAGGCGCTCAAGGGTGGCTCGAACATGGCGGCCATCTGGCTTGCGGATGCGGTGGGTGGCAATCTGCTGCTCGGCTTCATCTCGGCCGTGGCGTTCGCCACCATCCTTGCGGTGGTGTCGGGGCTGACGCTGGCTGGCGCTTCGGCGGTGTCTCACGACATCTACGCCTCGGTGCTGCGCAAGGACCATGACGGCGACAGCTCGGAACTGCATGTCTCCAAGGCGGCAACTGTCGTCCTGGGCATCGTGGCCATCGTGCTTGGCATCGCTTTCGAGAAGCAGAACATCGCCTTCATGGTGGGTCTGGCCTTCGCGATCGCCGCCAGCTCGAACTTCCCGGTGCTGTTGCTTTCGGTGCTGTGGAAGAAGCTGACCACGCGCGGTGCGGTTGTCGGTGGCTGGCTCGGCCTGATCACCGCCGTGGTGCTGACCATCCTCAGCCCGTCGATCTGGGTGGCTGTGCTGGGCAACAAGGAAGCTATCTTCCCGTTGGCCAACCCGGCGATCTACTCGATGCCGGTGGCGTTTTTCTTCTGCTGGTTGTTCTCGATCACCGACAGCTCGGCTCAGGGCCAGAAGGACATGGCTGGATTTGAAGCCCAGTATGTCCGCTCTGCCACGGGCATTGGTGCTTCGACGGGCAGCTCGCACTAAAACGCGAACTGACTGGTTCAAGAAAGGGCGTCCGGGGAAACCTGGGCGCCTTTTTTGTTGCTGACCCTCGCGTGCTGCAGCTTGACGTCAGCGCCGTGTGGCTTCACCTCCTGGGCATGACCGATCCATTTTTTCTCCCCGAAGACGACAATGCCGCCTCAGCCATCGCGGCCATCGCTGAAGAGCTCGATCTGTTCGATGACTGGATGGACCGCTACCAGCACATCATCGATCTCGGCCGAAAATTGCCGCCTTTTCCCGCGGCGTGGCAGGACGAGGCGCATCGTGTGCTAGGATGTCAAAGCCAGGTCTGGTTGCAGCCGGAATTGCGCGACGGCCTGCTGTATTTCGCCGGCTCCTCCGATGCAGCCATCGTCTCCGGGCTGGTGGCGATGTTGTTGCGCGTCTATTCCGGCCGCCCGCCCGCCGAAATTCTGGCGACTGACCCGGTGTTCCTCAAGGAATTGGGGTTGATTGAGGCGTTATCGAGCAATCGTGGCAATGGAGTGGCCTCGATGGCGCGGAAGATTCAGGACTACGCTGCCGCCGTCGCACGGGGCTGAGGGTGTGAACGCCGCCAACCGCATGATCGCCTGTCAGGCAGGCATCTATGCCGCCAATGGCGTGAACATGGTCTTCATTGTGGTGCTGATGGCGGCACACGGGTTGAGCACTGCGGAAATCGGGCTGGTGATGGGGCTGTCCACCCTCATCCGCGTGCTGGCGGGGCCGTTCTGGGGCTATCTGGCGGACCGGATCGGTCAGCTGCGGCTGGTGATGGCGCTGGGGTGTGCGCTGACGGCGCTGCCTTTGCTGCTGATCCAGGGGCTGGATATACAGGGCGTTTGGAAAATGGCGGCGCTGTTGCTGCTCTCCAATATCGGTTCCAGCGCCACCATGCCACTGGCCGACACACTGACTTGGCGCAATGCGGAGCGTGGTCTTTTCACTTTCGGCCATGTTCGCGCCTTTGCATCTGCCACTTATGTGGCAGGGGTGGTCGGGGGAGGGGGCGTGGTGGAGTGGGGCGGGGCGGCCTCGGTGGTCTGGATGATGGCGGCGGGCAATCTGATGACGATGGCATTGCTCGGAACGGTATTGCCGGCCCCCGCAGTGGCACGCACTTGGTCCGGCGCGTTGCTGCCGCTGTTCGAAGCACGGGATTATCGGCGTATGCTGGGGGTGTCGGCCCTGCTTCAGGGCACGCATGCCGCGTTTTATGGGTTTTCGACCTTGCTGTGGCAGGCTGCTCATATTTCGGATCGGGCGATCGGCGCGCTGTGGGGCGAGGGGGTGGTGATGGAGATCATCGTCATGCTCTTGCTGCGCCACCGGCTTGCGCGCATTGATCCGTGGAAGCTGTTGCTGATCGGGGCGTGTGTGTCGGTGTTGCGCTGGACAGGCTCGGCGCTGACCGTCGATCCCTGGTTGCTTGCCATTCTGCAACCGCTGCATGCGGGCAGTTTTACACTGCCCTACTTGGCCTCGATGCGGATCATCGGCCAAAGCACCCCACCCAGCCACGCTGCCACCGCCCAAACGATCTACGCAGCCCTGGGCGTTGCCGCGCCGATTGGGATCGGCATGGCCGTTGTCAGCCGGATCTATCCCAGCTGGGGCGGCGAGGTATTCTGGCTTATGGCTTTGCTGGCGGCTTTGGGGTTGGCTTTGGTGTTGTGGGTGATGCGGGCGCGGCGGGACGCGGTTGCGCTGGAGATGGGCGTGCGGTGAAGGCACGCAGGTCGAAGCCGTTGACCAGAATGATTTTATCCCGCACGTCGATATGCCACCGCGTGGTGGTGCCCTCCACCTTGCCGAGACCTCGGATGATGGTCAGAGCCGTCATCGATTGCGCCATGTGTGGGTCATGACTGGCACGTTGCAGCAAGGTGTCGAGGTTCTGGGCGGCAAAATCGGCGGTGATGTCGATTTTTTGCGGTGATGTCAGATGCGCCAGAGCATGGCCGCTGATGGCGGTGCTGCCCAAGCGGAAGGCGATATCGTCCAGGCCGATATCGACACCATGCTCCAGCAAGGCAGCCATTTGTGCCTGTTGGCGCTGTGCGGCATCCGGTGCGCCGACGTCGTTGGGCAGATCGAGCAGAATTTGCCTTATATTGGCGGTCGGAATTCCGCCGATATGGAGTGCCAAGGTCAGATCATGCGGCATCAAATCGGCCATCGTGCCGCGCGGAAGGGTGGGGATCTGAAGATTGTTCAGGCCCATGCGCAGCGTGAAAGTGGGGGCGCCGTGTTGCACCTCCAGCTGAGTGCCGACATGCAGGGAATCGACCGCCATCACGCTATTGGCCGCCCGCAGCGTGATATCGCTGACCTCGCTGTCTGAACTGATCGGTCCGGAGACGTTGAACAAATCAGCCACGGCTCGGTTCCAGAGTTCAATTTGCTCCGGTGTCAGGTGGGGGCTGGCGGCTCCGGCGGTGAGCGGGGCGATGGCGCGGATCAGATCAGCGAGAATGCTGGGCGAAAGCGCGTCGACATTGGTTTTGCTCGCACTGCGTGACCAGGCCACATCGCCCGGCGTGCCATCCGTCTGCATGAAGCGTTGATGGGCGTCCTTCGTGTTGCTGGTGACGTGCAGTGCCACCCGGCCATTGCCCAGCGGCTGTAGATCGGTGGCGCTGGCGGCACTGCCGGTTTCAGACAGAGCGGCCTTCGTGGTGCTGCGCAGTTCGACGCTGGCGGATTCGAAATGAGAGGCAGTGGCGAAGCTGGGGTCGAACACGCCATGATAGCTGGTGTTGCCCGCGTTGAAGGTGATGGTGTTCGGCGCGACCGGTGCGGCAGGGGGCGCGCCGGCTGCGGCGGGCGGCACCGGTCTGGCGGGCAGGGTGACGGTCAGCGGCGATGGCAGGGTGAGATCGTCCAGCGCCCAGCGCCCGCCATCCAGCCGGGTGGCTTTGAGGGTGATGGCGCTGCCATGCGGAATAAACGCATCCGCCGCCAGCGGGCTTTCCACCCGCAGCCGGAACCCATCGCCTTCGGGTATGACCTGCACCGGCTGGGCATCAGGCGGCATCAGCGGTGCGACCAGACTGGCGAGCCAGTCATGCAATTGCCCCTGCAATGCCTGAGCCTCTTCTACTGTGGTGCCTGCGCAGGCGGGCAGGGCTTGCAGCAGCGTTGCGGCGAACACGGCAATGCGGAGCGGGCGGAGGATGGTCATGGTGGCTCCAATTCTGCAGCCAAACTAACAACAATTCGTAAACCGGCCAGTGAACAAGTTTTGAGGTTCAGTGCGCCGCCCCCAGATACAATTCCGTCACCCGCTGATCGGCGGCGAGTGCGGCGCTGTCTCCGGCGAGGGTGACGCTGCCATTTTCCAGCACGCTCGCATGTGTCGATAAAGCCAGCGCCGCGCGGGCGTTCTGCTCCACCAGCAACACCGAGACGCCTTTTTCCCGCAGCGTGGCGATGGTGCGGAAGATGTCGCGCACGATGAGCGGTGCGAGGCCGAGGCTGGGTTCGTCGAGCATCAACAGGCGTGGACGGCCCATCAAAGCGCGCCCCATCGCCAGCATCTGCCGCTCGCCACCGGACAGCGTGCCCGCCAATTGCTCGGCACGTTCGCGCAGGCGGGGGAAGAGGTCGAAGGCTTCCTCCATCCCGTTCCGCCGTTTCGCCGCCCCCTCGCCGCGGTGGCGATAGGCCCCGAGCATCAGGTTCTCGCGCACCGTCATGGTGGCGAACAAATCCCGCGATTCCGGCACCAGCGCCAGCCCGCGCTCCACCCTTGCCTCGGTGGGCAGGTGAGAAATGTCGTGCCCATCGAACATCACCCGGCCTTGGCTGGGGATCAGCCCCATCAGGGCGGCGAGCAATGAGGTCTTGCCGGCCCCGTTCGGGCCGATCACGCTGGCGATCTCGCCCTGTTGGACGGCAATCGACACGCCCTCCACCGCGCGCACGCCGCGATAGGCCACCGAGATATTCTGTGCGTCGAGCAGGCTCATGCCACACCGCCAAGATAGGCTTCGATCACCGCCGGGTTGCGGCGCACGTCTTGTGGGCGGCCCTCGGCGATGACGGTGCCGAAATCCATCACCACCAGCCGGTCGGCGAGCGACATGACGAATTCCATGTCATGCTCGACCAACAAAATCGCCATTCCCTCGGCGCGCAATTGCCGCAGCAGGGCGGCGAGCGCCTGTTTCTCTGCGTGACGCAGACCGGCGGCGGGTTCGTCGAGCAGCAGCACGGAGGGGCCAGCGGCCAGAGCGCGGGCGATTTCGACAATGCGTTGCTGGCCGAGGGCGAGTTCGGTGGCCGAGGCATCGGCGAGATCTGCCAGCCCGCAGCGTTCGAGTTGAATGGCAGCTTCGGCAAAAATCCGTGCCTCCTCCGCCCGGTCCCGCCGCAGCACAGCGGCCACCGGCGAGGCGGCGCCGCGCAGATGGGTGCCGAGGGCGACATTCTCGATCACTGTCAGGCTCTGCACGAGTTTGGCGTGCTGAAAGCTGCGGGCAATGCCGCAGCGTGCCATGTCCTGCGGGCTGGAGCCGGTCATGTCGCGCCCGCCGAGTTCGACGCGGCCATGGTTGGGCTGGGTGACGCCAGAGAGCAGGTTGAAGCTGGTGGATTTGCCCGCGCCATTCGGCCCGATCAGGCCGAGCAACTCGCCCTGATAGAGGGTGAAGGACAGATCGGCCACCGCCACCAGGCCACCGAAGCGCCGTTGCAGATTGATGGCCTGCAACGCCACGCCGCCCTGGGCTGGCATCAATGTGCGCGGCAGGGCGGCGGCGGTGACGTCGTGATGGCGCGGCTTGGATTTCCGGGCGAGCAGCGGCCACAGCCCGGTGGGGGCAGCTTGCAGCATCAGCACAAGGGCCAGGCCGAAGACCACGGTTTCGGCATTCACACCAGGCCCGACCAGATGCGGCAGCCAGTCTTGCAGCGCGTTGTTGACCAGCACCACCAAAATGGCGCCAAGCAATGCGCCCGGCAGATGGGCCGCCCCGCCCACCACAGCCATCAGCAGATATTGAATACCCGCCACCAAGCCGAACGGCGTGGGGTTCACCGCGCGCTGCAGATGGGCGAACAGCCAGCCCGCGAAGCCCGCCAGCACGGCGGCATAGACGAAGGCCAGCATGCGGGCTTGTCCGAGTTCCACCCCCACACTCGCCGCCGCCACCGCCCCACCGCGCAACGCCCGCATCGCGCGGCCCCAGCGGCTGTCGAGCAGATGGCGTGTGGTGAGCATCGCCCCCACCAGCCCCAGGCCGATCACCACGGCAGAGGCGCGGATGTCGATCAGCCTCCAGCCCGCGATCGACAGCGGCGGAATGCCGGAAATGCCGTCATTGCGGCCCAGAATGTCCAGATTGGCGTAGAGGTAATACAGCGAGACGCTCCACGCGATGGTGCCGAGTGCCAGGTAATGCCCGGATAGCCGCAACGTCACGGCACCCATCGCCAGCGCCACCACCAGCGAGGCCATCAGGGCGGCGGGCAGGCCGAGCCAGGGCGAGAGGCCGTAATTGGTGGACAGCACCGCTGTTGCATAGGCGCCGATGCCCATCAGCGAGGCCTGCGCAAAGCTCGTCATCCCGGCAACCCCGGTCAGCACGACAAGGCCGGTGGCGATGATCGCCGAGATGCCGATCTGGCAGGCGAGCGAGACCCAGAACAGCGGCAGGCCGGGCAGCCAGGGCAGCAGCACGGCCAAGGCGGCGAGGGCGAGCCAATGCAGCGGCTTCATTCCTCGTCCTCCACCGAAACATGACGCAATGAGCGCCAGAGCAGCACCGGAATGATCCCGGCGAACACGATCACTTCCTTGAAGGCACTTGCCTGGAAGGCGGCGAAGCTTTCCAGAATGCCCACGGCAATGGCGGCCAACGCTGCCAGGGGATAGGAGACCAGCCCGCCGACAATGGCGGCGACGAAGCCCTTCAGGCCGATCAGAAAGCCGCCATCATAGTAGATGGTGGTCAGCGGCGCGATCAGCACGCCAGAGACGGCGGCGATCAGGCCCGCCAGCCAGAAGGCGTGCAGCCCGGCCTGATCGGTGGCAATGCCCACCAGCCGCGCCCCGCGCCGGTTGATGGCGGTCGCCCGCAGGGCGGCACCGGCCAGCGTGAAGCGGAAAAACGCCCACAGCCCGATCATCGTTGCAAGCGTTGCCGCCAGCACCCAGATCGCCTGACCGGGCAGGATGATCGGCCCCATTTCCAGCACCGCATCCGAAAACGCATCGCCGCGTGCGCCTTCCGGCCCGAAGACCAGCAAGCCGAGGCCGGACAGGGCGAGATGCGCACCGACGGAGGCGATCAGCAGCACCAGCACGGAGGCCTCGGCCAAGGGGGCAAAGGCGATGCGATAGAGCAGTGGCGCAAGGGGGGCGACGCAGAGTATCGCGATGGCGGCATTGGCGACGATACCGAGTTGCATCGGCACCACCGCCATCACAATGGCGGTCACCGTCGCGGGCAGGCCGAGCGTTTCCAGGGCCAATATCATCAATGCGCGCCCACGCGCCTTGACGGCGCCGCGCAGAAACGCCACCAGCCCCAGACCCATCGTCAACGCCAGCACGGGCGGCGTGGTTTTGCCGTCCAGACCGGCATAGGTCAGGGCCGCGAAAGAGACGATCTCACCCACCGGGATAAAGATCGTCCGTGTCACCGCGAACACCAGCACCAAGGCGAGGGCCAACAGCGCGTAGATCGCGCCGTTGACAACTCCATCCTGCACCAAGGCGAGCAGGGTCGATGTATCCATCATGTATCGATCCACCCCGCAGGCACCCTGGTTACGGCAGCAGCTTCCAGGCACCGTTCTCAATCTTGACCATCACGCGGGCCGAAGTATCGAACCCGTTATGGTCGGTCGGCGACATGGTGGCGACACCGTGGTCGAGAACCACACCGTGCAAGCCTTCGATGCCGTCGCGCAGGGCGGCGCGGAATTCCGGCGTGCCCGGCTTGGCCTTGGCCAGGGCGCCAGGGACAGCGGCTTCGAACAGGCGTTCGCAGTCATTGGCATTGGCGCCAAAGGTGGAGGCGGTGCCCGCGCCGTATTTGTCCTCGTAACGCTTCTTATAATCCAGGGCCACGGCCTTGACCGGGTTGCTGTCCGGCAATTGCTCGGCGATCAGATACGGGCCGGTGGGCAGCAGCGTGCCTTCCACATCCTTGCCGCCGATCTTGAGGAACTCGGTGTTGGCCACGCCATGCGTCTGATAGATCAGCCCGCGATAGCCGCGCTCCTTCAGCGTGCGCTGCGGCAATGCCGGGGCCGGGCCGGAGCCCGCGATCAGCACCGCCTGCGGCTTGGCGGCGATCATCTTCAGTGTCTGCGCGGTCACGGACGTGTCCTGCCGGGCGAATTTCTCCGCATCGACCAGGGCGATACCGGCCGCCTTGGAGGAGCGGGTGAACTCTTTCAGCCAGCCATCGCCATAGGCATCGTTGAAGCCGATGAAGGCGACCGATTTGATGCCCTGCTTGACCATGTTCTCCACAATGGCGTCGGCCATCAGCCCATCGTTCTGCGGGGTTTTGAACACCCAATGACGGTTGTCGTCCATCGGCGCGATGATCGCACCCGAAGCGGCCGCGGCGATCATCGGCACTTTCTTTTCGGCGGCGACGCTGACCATCGAGATCGCGGCGGGAGAGACGGTGGAGCCGAAGATGATGTCAACGTTGTTTTCGTCGATCAGCTTGCGGGTGTTGGCAACCGCGCGGCCGGTGTCCGAGCCGTCATCGAGCATGATGTATTCCACATCCGCGCCGCCGATCTGCTTCGGGAAGAGAGCGACCGAATTGGCTTCGGGAATGCCGAGCGATGCAGCCGGGCCGGTGGCGGAGAAGGTGATACCCACCTTGATGGTGTCGGCACGCGCGGCCCCAAAGCCGAGGCCCGCAACGATGGTGGCGGCAAGCAGGGCAATCCGGTGACGGGTCAGCATTCGGGCATCTCCCTTGAGGTATTAATTATGCGCAACCTGTAGGGGGAGGCAGGGGGAAGCGTCAACGGCAGTCACGGCCAGCAAGCATTATCTTACTGATAAGATGAAATTTTGCTGCGTTGCAGCATTGCTGATCCACCCTTGCTTGTGCCCCGCTAACATGAGACGGTCGCTCAGAACCGGCGCATCCTTAGACGCCAGCATTCCGGAGGAAATCAGCCATGATCCTGAGTCGTCGTTCAGTCTTGGTCGGCACTGCCATCGCCGCCGCCACGCCGCTGCGCTTTGCTCGTGGCGAGGACACCATCAAAATCGGTGGTATCGCCCCCATCACTGGCCCTGCCGCCGAGGCCGGCAAGTTCATGCAGAACGGTGCCGCGATGGCGCTGGAGAAGATCAACGGCGCAGGCGGCGTTCTTGGCAAGAAGTTGGAATGGGTCGTCGAGGACGATGCCACCACCAATCCGGGCGCTGTGCTCGGCTTCTCGCGTCTGGTCAGCCGGGGCGATTGCGTGGCCTATACCGGCTCGATCCGCTCCACCCAGGTGCAGGCCATCGCCCCGGACGTGCTGAAGGCGGCCAAGCCGGTGATGTTCGGCGGCACCAATCCGGGTCTGACCCAGACCGGCAATCCGTGGCTGTTCCGCACCCGTCCGAACGACAATTACTCCGCCCGCGTGATCGCCGATTACGGTGTCAACACGCTCAAGAAGACCAAATGGGTGATCATCCACTCCACCGACGCCTTCGGCACGGGGGGCAAGGACGCGCTGGTGGCCAATCTGTCCAAGCTCGGCATCACGCCGGTGCTGGTGCAGGGCTATTCCAACCAGCAGACCGATTTCACCCCGGTGGTGCTGGCGGTCAAGCAGGCCAATCCGGATGTGGTCAGCTCGTATTTCACCTTCGAGAACGATCTGGGCATCTTCGCCCGCCAGTTGCGCCAGTTGGGCGTGACGGTGCCGTGGGTGGGTTCGCCGTCGATCATCAACACCACCGCCCTCAATCTGGCGGGTCGTGCGCTGTTCGGCACCTACGGAATCGCCGATTTCACCCCCGATGCGTCGCCGGAAGCCACCGCCTACGCGACGGAATACGTCAAGCGCTACAAGGCCAATCCGGACAATCAGAGCACCTGGCTCTATGACGCGCTGTTGATTCTGGCCAATGCCATCAACACCGCCAAGAGCACCGACCCGCAGGAGATCCGCAAGGCGATCCTGGCCGTGAAGGGCTTCAAGGGGACCGAAGGCACCTATAATTTCGACGAAAAAGGTGACGGTCTGCGCGGCTACAATGTGGTCAAGAACGTCAACGGTAAGATCGTCTTCGACAAGCGGATCGAATTCACCGACTGAGCGTGACGTGATCGATGGCGTTTAAACGCCGTCGTTGCGAGCCAAGCGAAGCAATCCATCGATCGGCAGGCACTGTCGCGCTGGATTGCTTCGCAGCGATGCGCTTCGCGATGACGGATCTCTGGGGTGCAGCTTCCAAACATGGCGATCTTTCTGCAATTGCTGTTCACCGGCCTGGGCATCGGCGCGATCTACGCGCTGGTGGCTTTGGGTTTCGTGTTGCTCATCCGCGCCGCCAGCGTGGTCAACTTTGCCCAAGGGCAATTCGCCATGGTGGGCGCCTATATGCTCGTTGTTTGCCTCAACGTGCTCGGACTGCCCTATCTGCTGTCGATGGCGATCTCGGTTGTGCTGATGGCGGTCTTCGGTGTGATCTTTGCCGGTGCCACCTATTGGCCGTTGCGCCATCGCGGCGGCCTGCCGGTGATCATCAGCACCATCGGTGCCTCGATCTTCCTGGAAAATATCGTGCTGTTCCTCTATGGCCCCAGTCCGGAAGTGCTGCCCGGCCTGTTCGACAGCCCCGGCATTCAGGTTGGCCAGGTGTTCATGGACAGCCAGTATCTCTCGATCCTGGTCGCGGCCACGCTGCTGGTGGTTTTGCAATATTTCATCTTCGAGAAGACGCTGCTCGGCAAGAAATTGCAGGCGACCAGCCAGGATAAGGAGATGGCCTCGCTGCTCGGCATTCCGGTGGCCGCGATGATCCTGTTCACCTTTTCCTACAGCGCCATGCTGGGCGGGATTGCGGGCATGCTGGTGGCTCCTGTGTTGTTCGTCTCCGTCGGCATGGGCGGCTTGATTGCGCTCAAGGCCTTCGCGGCCAACATCATCGGCGGCTATGGTTCCATCCCCGGCGCCATCCTCGGCGGTCTGGCCCTGGGCGTGGCTGAGACGATGGGCGCTGCCTATATCTCCGTGCCGTATAAGGACGCGTTTGCGTTCGCCATGTTGCTGATGTTCCTGGCGGTTCGACCGCAGGGGCTGTTCGGCGAAAAGATATCGGAGAAGGCCTGATATGTCGGTCAATCTGGCCTCCGCCCGCCTTTGGCGCGGCTTTCCGCAGGCGATCCTGGCATGTGTTGCGGTGGTTGCCGTGGCCTTCATGCTTCCGTCTGAAGGGTATTATCTCAACATTCTGATGCAGGCCGTCACTTACGCCATTGCCGTCTCCGGCTTGGTGGTGGTGTTGGGCTATTGCGGACAGATTTCGATCGCTCAGGCGGCGTTCTTTGGCTTGGGCGCCTATGGCGTGGCCATCGGGATGGTCGATTACCATCTGGGTTTCTTCCCGGCTTGGCTGTGCGGCATTGGTGCGGCCGGGTTGCTCGGCGTGGTCCTCGGCTTGGGATCGCTGCGGCTTGGCGGGCATTATCTGGCCATGGTGACGATCAGCTTTCAGCAGATCCTCACGTTGTTCCTGACCAACTGGCTGGAATTCACGCATGGCCCAGACGGCATTCGTGGCATTCCCCGCCCGAGGCTTGGGCCGATCAGCTTCGAAGGCGGACATGCCTTCCTGGCCTTGTGCATGGTCACGCTGGTCATCGTCACGCTGGCGGTGTGGCGGTTGAAGACCGGGCGGCTGGGGCGGGCGATGCAGGCGGTGCGCGACAATGAACTCGCGGCCGGCACCTGTGGCATCAACGTCTTTGCCACCAAAGTGATCGCCTTTGGCCTGTCGGCGGTGCTGGGCGGCATTGGCGGAGGGCTGTTCGCGGGTGGGTTCCAATACATCTCACCCGACCAGTTCAGCTTCGGCGAGAGCATCGTGCTGCTGACGATGGCGCTGCTCGGCGGCGTGCAATCGCCGTTCGGTTCGCTGATCGGCACGATGGTGCTGATCATTCTGCCGGAATGGCTGCGTTTCCTGAAAGAGGTCTATCTCGCCGTGTATGGTGCGGCGGTCATCTTGATCATGGTCTTCCTGCCCGATGGGCTGTGGGGGCTGATGCTGGAGAGGGTGCGCAAGCGGGCCAAGCCGATACTGGGCGATGTGCCGAAGCTGCCGCTGTTGAGCCAGACGGGGGCGGCAAGAACTGATTTCGTGCTCACCATCGAAGGACTGGCCAAGCATTTCGGCGGCCTGAAAGCGTTGGACGGCATTTCGCTCGCTGTGCGGCGTGGATCGGTGCATGCGCTGATCGGACCGAACGGCTCGGGCAAGAGCACGTTCATCAACGTGATCACCGGCCTCTACAAGCCCACTGCTGGCCGTGTCGTCTTCGCCGGCCAGGACATCACCCATGTCCCGCCCTATGAACGCAACCGGGCGGGGTTGGCACGCACCTTCCAGAATATCCGTGTGTTTCGCGGCATGACGGTGCTGGAAAACGTGATGGTGGGTGCCGAGCGACCGGGCAATGACGTGGCGGAGAACCCCGCTTTCGTGGTGGAACGCGCGCTGGCGGCGTTGGATTTTGTCGGCCTGCGCGGCGATGCCCATCGTGAAGTGGGGGCGCTGTCCTATGGCCATCAGCGCTATGTGGAAATCGCCCGCGCCTTGGCCGCCACGCCGCAGATGCTGCTGCTCGACGAACCGGCGGCGGGGTTGAACCTGACCGAAAAGCACGAACTGGGCGAGTTGCTCAAGCGGCTGAAGGGGCATGGTCTGACCATTCTGATCATCGATCACGACATGAAACTGGTGGAACAGGTGGCCGATCACATCACGGTGCTGAATTTCGGCAAGCGCATCGCCGATGGCATGCCGAAGGACGTGCTCAATCATCCCGACGTAATCGCCGCCTATCTGGGCGAACCGCAGGAAGCGGCAGGAGCGGCATCATGAGCCTGCTGGAAATTGAAAACCTCACCGCCCGCTACAGCTCCGGCGCAGGCGACGTGCTCAAGGGCATCGACGTCTCGGTGGAGGAGGGCGAGATTGTCGCCCTGCTGGGGGCCAACGGTGCGGGCAAGAGCACCACGCTGCGCGCGATATCGGGCCTGGTGCCGCATGTCGGCGGGTCGATCAAGCTGGGCGGCGTGCCGCTGTTCGGCCAGGGTGTGGAGGCGATCGTGCGCCTGGGTGTGGCGCATGTGCCGGAAGGGCGGCGGGTGTTTCCGGGGCTGACGGTGGCCGAGAACATCATGCTCGGCGCCTCCAACCGCACAGGGCTGGGCCGGGCGGAGATGATGCGGGAAGTGGACGAGAAATTCGAACTCTTCCCCGATCTGGTCCGCCTGCGCGATGCGCTGGGATGGACGCTGTCGGGCGGCCAGTTGCAGATGGTGGCGGTGGCGCGCGGGCTGATGGCCAAGCCGCGTGTGCTGCTCCTGGATGAACCTTCGCTCGGTCTGGCACCGCTGATCGTGCAACAGGTGTTCAAGATCGTCGCCGAAATCCGCCGGCGCGGTACCACGGTGCTGCTGGTGGAGCAGAACGCCAACGTGGCGCTGTCAGTGGCGGATCGTGGCTATGTGCTGGAGACAGGTCGTGTGCTGGTATCCGGCAAGCCGGAGGATCTGTGGAAAGACCCGCAGGTGCGCGCCGCCTATCTGGGCGGGCACGCCATCGCGTAATGCCTCACGCCGCCGCGCGCTGGCCTGAATCGCTGCGGAACGTATCGGCGATATGGGCCTCCAGTGCATGGGTGACAGCGGCGGCGGCGTTGCGGCCGCGCAGCATCAGAATGGCGAATTCGGGCAATTCCGGCAGCCCCTCATCCGCGCGCATCGCCCGCAGCCCGTCCGGTAGCCAGGCAATTGGCGACACGGTGACAGCAAGTCCCGCCATCACCGGCGCATGCGTACCGGCTTGCGAGGCGGAGGTATAGGCCACGCGGTAGGGCATGCCCGCCCGCTCCAGCGCGCCCAAGGCGGCATTGCGCCAGGAGCAGTTTTCCTGGGCAAGAGCGACGGGCAATGGCGTGCGACGATGCGGGGCGTGGCGGTCAGACGTGATCCAACGCAACGGTCCATGCCATAATTTCTGTGCGGGCCAATGGCGCGGTTCATGGCCTTCGGAGAGCAGGGTGAGGTCGAGTTGATCATCCCGCAATCGATGCACCAACTCACTCGATGGCGCGCAGATCACATCCACCTCCACCGAGGGATGACTGTCGGCAAAGCGGCGCAGCAAGGTGGGCAGGAAGCGCAGCGCGTAATCGTCCGGCGTGCCGAGGCGAACCACGCCGCGCAATTCCGGCTCCCGGAAATTGCGCCAGATGGAATCGTTCAGCGCCAGCATCTCCCGCGCCTTTTCGAGCAGAAAAGCGCCATGCGCCGTCAGTTGCACAGACCCGCCCTTGCTGCGCAGCAGAAGCCGCTGCCCGAGCAACGTCTCCAGCCGTTGAATCTGCATGGAAACAGCGGATTGCGTGCGCCCCACCCGCTCAGCCGCGCGAGTGAAGCTGCCCTCCTCTGCGATGAAGGCAAAGGCGCGCAGCAAATCCGGGTCGAGGGCGGTGGGATGTTCCATGGATATCAAAATAATTGATTTCTGATATACGGGCAATTTGTTTGTCTTATTTGTGAAGTCAAAGGCATGGTCTGGCTCGGTATCCACCGGAGGGAAAGATGCCCATCTCACAGACGCTTGCCGCCCCGTTTCTGTCCTGGTCTCGCCGCCTCGATGTTCATGCCCGCTTGGCGTATGCGTGGCGCGTTCTGTCCACCCGCGAGACTTTGCGCGAACTGGAGCCGCGTATGCTGAGGGATGTTGGCATCACGCGCCATGACGCCGTGCAGGAGATCAACCGCCCGGTGTGGGATTTGATGCGCTAGCGCAGGTGCCGGCCAGATGGAAACATCTGGTCGGACGCGGGTGCTTGGGTAAGGTATGATTGAGTTCGTTGTGATTTGGGGTTGCAGCTTGACCACTTCATCGCGGGGTTTGGCTGCATCGCGGTGGATGGCTGCGCTGCGCGCGCCATGACGGGTGGGGGGCGCTGAATGATGCGATCTATTCGCCAAGCAGCCGATACAGTGCCGCCATGTTCATGACGACCACATGGCCGTCGACCAAATCCAGAATTGCCGCTTCGCGCCAGATCCGCAGTTGTTTGTTCACGCTCTCCCGCGTGGCGGCGACGAGGTTGGAGAGGTCGCGCTGCGACAGCCGCAATTCGATCCGTACGCCATTGGCCGTCGGCGTGCCGTAATCTCCGGCCAGTTTGACCAGCGTGCGCGCCATGCGCTGAGGCAGATCGAGCAGGGCGAGTTCTTCCAGTGCCGACGACGTGCGCCGCAGCCGGTCGCACAGCACAACCAGCATGCGCTCCACCAATCCTTCATGGCGGATCAGGAAGGGCAGGAAGAAGCGCCGCTCGATGACCATCACCACCGTCTCCTCCGCCGCCACCGCGTCGGCACTGCGTGGTCTACCATCAAGGAGTGCGATTTCACCGACGATCTCGCCGGGGCTGATGACGTTGAGCGTGATCTCTCGCCCCTCGGCAGAGGTGGCGCCAACACGGATCAGCCCGCTCAGCACGGCGAGCATAAAACTGCCCGGATCGCCCTTGGAGAAGATCAGGCTGCCGCGCGGAAGGCGACGTTCCTGGGAATGGGCGATCAATTCGTCCATTTCCTCTGGGCGCAGATGAGCGAAGAAGGGGCTGCTGAGCAGAACCTCCCGCTTCATCGCCGCAAGCTTGTGCGGCGACGACCGTAGTTGCGCCATGCTCAGGACGCTGCTTCGGTCTGCCGATGTTCCGGGGCACCGACATCCATGATGCCAGTGTCACCAAAGGGGCGGATGCGGCCTTCGCGCAGTTCCGGCCAGGAGGGCGCGCGTTTGAAGCCGGGTTGGCGCAGCGGCAGGGCGAGCAGATTTGGGCCTTCCACCATCATCAGCCCGCGCGCATCCAGCATGTCGGCGGCTGCCTGCAAGGCGGGGCCGTCAAATCGATCACCCAACGTCTCGCGCACGCTGCGCCACGATGTCACTTGCCAGCACATATCAAGCAGTGCTGCCTCAGCTCCGGTCAGCACAATGTCTTCGCGCGCAAATCCATGCCGTTCGTCGTGCACCACGATCTCATCCCCATTTTGGGTCATCCACAGCGCCGACGCGCTGTGATGCCGCTTCCATGCCTGAAAGGCGGTCTCGGCGGATGCAGTGTAGGACGGAACGTTATCGAGTGCATCTGATCGCATAACAAAATGATAGGCGAGGCGGCGTATGGAGTCCGCGCCGAACGGATAGATAAAGCGATAGGCCGGCAGCGGTTCCAGCGTGACGCCGAAACTTGCTGGATCACGCTGGAACGGACTGAAGCGATCAGCGCGCGCCCGATAAAATCCGGCGGGTGGTTGCAGATGGATCAGCCGTGGCATCAAGGCTGCCATGCTATCATAGTGGTCCTGCGTCTCGCCGGGGAAGCCGACGAGATTGAGCCATTCCATGTAAATCCCGGCTTCGGCGCAAAGTTTGAGGCAGGCGACGTTCTGAATGCCGGTCACGCCCTTGCGCATCAGCTTGAGCACGCCGGTTTCCAGCGATTCCACCCCCGCCTGAATCTTGCGAATTCCAGCACGCCCCAACGCCGCCCAGTGCCACGCCTTCAGATTGGATTTCGTCTCGTAGAAAATCAGCAGATCGAGCCCGCTTTTCTCCAGACGCGGCACGAAATCCTCGAAATATTTCATCTCCAGGATGTTGTCGGCATTGGCCACATCGCGCGTGCCGTGGCGTTTGACGAGGTATTCCAACTCGGAAAACGCCCGTTCCTGCGTCTTGGCGCGATAGGACATCGTCACGCCGTTGAGGCCGCAAAAGGTGCAATGCGATTTCGCCCCCCACCAGCAGCCGCGCGAGGTTTCGAACACCACGGCGGGCGGGTGGCGCGTCTGGAAGCCGAGGGCGGCGTGCTGGTCGAAAAAGGCATCGAAATCCGGCACGGGCAGCGCGTTCATATCCGTCACCGAGACAGTCGATTCCCTCGGCTCGACAGTCTGGTCATCCACGCGCACCACCATGCCGGCAATGCCCTGCACATCCTCCCCCGCCGCCACGCGGCGAAGCAGTTCGGGGAAGGCGATATCGCCTTCGCCCTGACAGACCGCATCCAGGAAAGGGTAGTTGCGATGCAACTCGGTGCCCATCTCGTCCTGGCAGTTCGCGCCGCCCATGACGATGAAGATATGCGGATGATCCTGCTTGATCCGCCGCGCCAATGCCAAGGAGGACATCGTTTGCTGGAACGAGGTGGTGAAGCCCACCATGCGGTATTGCGTCCAGTCCACACTGGCGTAGCAGGCCTCGATAAAGGCGGCAGCACCCTCGCGGGCGGCGAGGAAAGCCATCACGCGGCCGGGCTGATAGAATTGCGGGCACTCGCGGGCGAATAATTCGGTGAGGTACTCGGTGCCCATCTCCTCGGGCGTGCCATGCGCCACCCCGGTGAACACCCATTCGCCAACCTGCGCGTTGTAATACCGCACATCGGTCAGCACAGAATTGGCGTCGTCGCCCAGTTCGGCCACATGGTCGAGCGAGAAATACTCGACATCGCACGCCCAACCCACGCGCTCGGCCGCCGGTTTCAGCAGACCGAGCGCAAGGTTGGGAAAATAGGCCAACGAGAACGGCATGGAAACGAGAAGTAAGCGGCTCGCCCCCGCTGCTGAACTCATTGCGACGACTTCACATTTCGGCCATGCCGAGAGCTGGGTCCGGGTGGGCTGGAGCGAAGGCCTCGGACGCTGCATGGAAGTCAGCACCGCGCAGCGAGGCAAAGAACTGCACGGCATCGCCATGAGCATCATAGTTCAAACGTGCGAGGGTTTTTTCTGGATCGGCAAACATGTCTGAACGGATCGACGGATTTTTGACGAGGATCTTCAGAATATTGCCAAGGTCAGACAGATTGATCGGTTTTGGTTCACCCTGCGGCATTCCAGACACATTATAGAGAGACATTTTTTGCTCCTCCGATTGTTCCCGATGTGACGCTATGACATCGGTGGAGCAACGCGCCATACGTACACAGTACACAATATCGCGCGGGAATATATTCCTCTCAACTGGACAAATCGAGCAGGCGTCGTGTGATGGCGATGTCATTAAGTTCGGGAATCATACCGAGTTCGCGCGCCATCGCTTCTCCAGCCCGCAATGCTTCCAGTGCTGCTTCCCGCTTGCCTTGCGCCAGCTTGGCCCGGCCGAGCAGATGCCATGCATGGGCTTCGGCCGGGCGATAGGCATGGGTCCGCGCCAAGGTCAGGCTGTGGTCGAGCCGAGAATGCGCATGGTCATGCGTGCCGCCTTCGATATGCGCGTGACCGGAGGCGATGCCGCACCAGATGGTCAGCGCCACCATGTTCTGAATCCGGCAGGTTTCCAGCGTGCCTTCCAGCAGATCATGCGCGTCGTCCGACCGGCCAACCATCGCATATGCTCGGCCCAGATAGCGGGCGACGGAAGGGATCAGAACCGGCACGTTGCCGTGGCGGCAATGGTCCAACGCAATGACCAGCTCCTGCACTGCCGCCTCTGCGCGTCCGGCGAGCAGATGGGTGAAGCCGGCGGCCACCTGGGCATAGGTGAGATCGTAGGGCTTGCCGGTTTCGCGGGCGATCTCCTGCGTTTCGCGCGCGAGTTGCGCGGCGGTGTCGAAGGCACCGGTGATGGCGTGGGTCTTGGAGAGACAGACCAGCGAAAGCACCGAAATACTGCCCGTGGTGCCCGCACTGCGCAGACGCATCGGACCGCGCAGCAGGTCGAGGTTTTCTTCCAGAACCTGCTCGGAGGTGCGGAAATTCCCGGCAAACCAATGCGCCTGTGCCAGCGCATAGGCGGCGTTGAGGCGGTGCATCGGCTCCGGCACCCGTTTCGCTTCCAGCAGACCGCGCTGACCGGCGGAGATGGCCTGCTTGAGATGGCCGAGTATGGTCTGAAAGACGCAACGGCTGACATCGATCTGCGCCACCCGCGCCGCATCGCCCAGCCGTACCGCCAGTTCCACAGCCTCCTCCAACACTTGCAGGACGCGCTTGATTTCCGTCAGCGGGCCGAGGGCGATGCGTAAGGCGAGGCGGATATCGATGCCACGCCGCAGATTTTCGGGCGTCTCGGGTAGGTGTGACAGCGCGTCCAGCGCCTGGGTAAAAAATCCATCCGCCGCCCGCCATGCCGAACGGATATTTGCACGCATTCCCGCCCGCCACGCCAACACCGTGGCGCGCTCCCACACTTCGCCACGCATCGCGTGTTCGGTGAGGGTGTCGATCTGCTCGTCCTGACGATCAACCGCCTTGGTTTCCAGCACGCCGAGCGCGCGGGCGTGGATTTCACGTCGGCTGAGCCGCAACATCCCTTCATACGTCACCGCCTGGATCAGGCTGTGTTTGAACGTGTATTCACGTCCGCCCGACGAGGTGACTTCGATCAGGAAATCCGCCCGCATCAGCGTGGCCAGTTGCGCCTCCAACTCGGCTTCGTCCAGATCGGCCAAAGCGGCCAGCACATCATGCGGCACGTCCTTGCCGATGACGGCGGCGACACCGAGCGTGCGGCGCAGATCGTGCGGCAGCTGATCGATGCGGGCGGCCACCACCGCCTGCACGCTGGCGGGCAGTTGCAGCGCGCCCACATCCTCACGCAGCCGCATTGTGGTGGTTTGGGCGATGAGCACGCCTTGTTCCACAAGGGCACGCGCCATTTCCTCGATAAACAGCGGCGTGCCGTCCGATTGCGCCACAATGCGCTCGCGCAGGGCGGCGAGTTCGTCGCTTTCGCCGAGCAATTCGCGCAGCAGACGATGTGCGCCCTCGTGTTCGAGGGATTGCAGCACGAGGAAGCTGGAAAAGCTGGGCCGGGCCTGCTGCGCCCAATTCATCGAAGCGCTTGGGCGACTGGTGATCAGCAGCAGGATGCGCGCATTTTCCAGCCCATCGACCAGATTTTGGAGCCGCGATTCCGATTGCGGATCGACCCAGTGTAAATCTTCCACCAACAGCAGCACCGGGCGGACCAGCGATTCACGCAAAACCACCGTACGCAACACCGGCACAATCCGCTCCCGTCGCGCTTCGGGGGAGAGTTCGTTCCA
This sequence comes from Acetobacteraceae bacterium, assembly GCA_031291725.1. Taxonomy (GTDB): domain Bacteria; phylum Pseudomonadota; class Alphaproteobacteria; order Acetobacterales; family Acetobacteraceae; genus CAIQQQ01. Next base: position 4,033 of record JARLIM010000026.1, on the reverse strand, counting down.
GCCCTCATCCGTCACCGGCAGATCGAGCAGGCTCTCCAGCGGGGCAGCAGCTTCCGGGCTATCAAGATCGAGCAAAGTAAGTGTCTGCGCCAATTTGCGCGCCACTTCGGCCCGGCCGTGCTGGCGGTCCACGCCGAGAACGGCCCGCAGGATATCGGCGGCGAGGCGATAGGGGGCGCCGGCACCATGGCTGACCGCACCGGCGCGCACGACGTTCCAGAAGCCCTGTGGCAAGCGTTTGAGGAATTCATGCGCCAGACGGGATTTGCCGATCCCCGCCTCACCCATCACCGCCACCACCTGCGCCCGCCCCAGAGCCGCCAGACCGAGCGCCTGTTCCAGATGGCGCAATTCCGCCTGACGGCCGATCAGCCGTGTCATCTGCCCGGCCGAGGCGCGCACTTCCCACGATGGGCGTTCATGCGCCGAGATCAGCCGGAACAGCTCCACCTTCTCGGCAATGCCCGCGATGCGATGCACGCCGAGCATTTCCAGATCGACCGTGCCATGCGCCAGCAAAGCGGTGCGTTCGGCGAGGCAGACGGTATTCGGGGCGGCGAGTTGTTCCAGACGATGCGCGATATGGGCGACAACGCCCACCGCGTCGTAATCCGACGGGTCGTTGCCCACGGCACGGATCACCACCTCGCCAGAATTCAACCCCACCCGCACATCGATGCCACCATGCAGCGAGGCGACATCGGCCAAGATCGCTTGTGCGGCAAGGCAGGCGCGGGCGGCGTGGTCTTCGGTGGCCACCGGCGCGCCGAACAGCGCCATGATGCCGTCGCCCTGCACCCGGTTGACCGTGCCGCCATAGTGCTGCACGGCCTCGACCATTTTTTGCACCGCAGGGTCGAGCAGCAGCATGGCCTGTTCCGGGTCCAGCGCCTCGATCATCGCGGTTGAGCCACGAATATCGGCAAACAAAACTGTTACTTGCTTGCGCTCACCCGTCTCGATACTGATTCGGCTGCGTTGCGGCTGTTCGTCGGGCGTTGGGAGCGCAGGCTGGGCGTGTGACCCGGGCGCGGGCGTTGCGCCAAATCGGGTTCCGCACTGGCCGCAAAACTTCGCACCGGGCCGCGCCGAGGTGCCGCACGCGCCACAGGTCAGGGCCAACGGCTCGCCGCATTGGTCACAGAAGCGGCCGTTGTCCGGGTTGTCCGAGCTGCATTTCGGACAGTTCATAAGCAGGTTGCTTTCGCGTTTTGCGCCGGAATAAAGCCTATAGAGCCTGATCGTCCGATGCCAGTATGTTATATTTGGGAAATACAAAATGTCTGAAACCGAGGCTTTCAATGGCATCGATTGGCATAACGCCCAGACGCTTTCAGCATTTCTCGCTGGGATTTCGCCGCTTTCCCTGATCGATAAACGAACAATCATCGACGCTGCCGCCAGCGTCTTGGCCGACCATTACGCACATCTGCCGCATAAACGCTCGGCCCATGGCGTCGACCCGGTGGCGCGGCTGCGGGCATTGGCGCGCTCATTGGAAGATCTGGCGACCGAGACCGGCTTTCATGCCGAGTTGGTGCAGATCTTCGCTGAGCTGCGCGATCTGCACACCGTCTACACCCTGCCCACCCCCTTCGCGGGGATGGTGGCCTTTCTACCGTTTCAGGTCGGCATCGCGCATGCGGGCGATTTGCGGCAGGTGATTGTGACGCATGTGATGCCGGGCTGCGTGCATGCACCGTTCGCGGCAGGGGTGGAGATCACCGCCTGGAACGGCATCCCGGTCTGGCGGGCGATTGAGAAGCTCGCCGCCTCTACCGGCGGTGCCAACCGGGCCGCGAGCCAGGCCCGTGCTGTCGCCGCCTTCACGCAACGCCCGATGATGCGCCTTGCCCCGCCCGATGAGATGCATATCGAGGTTGAGTATCAGACCGAGACGGGCGAGCGGCATCGCACAAGACTGGACTGGAAAATCTGCAAGCTGGTCGCTGACACCCATGTCGCCCACAAGCCCGCCGCCCCGGCGCATCCGCATTGTCTGACGCTCGCTTTGGATGACATGGGCGACGCGCTGCGTCGTCACCGCAAATCCGCCTTCGCCCCGCATGTGCTGCACGCTGAAACCCACGGCGTGCCTGTCGCGCATGACGGCTTTCACGACGCGCATCCGCATGAGGAAGAGGTGCCCACCCGCCTCAGCCAGGTGCGCGCCTGGAAGGGGATGTTTGAAGGCCGCCCCTTCGGCCATCTGCGCATCCGCAGTTTCAACACCCGCGATCCGGATGGCTTTCTGGACGACATGGCGATGCTGCTGGAACGCCTGCCGCAGGATGGGCTGATCATCGATGTGCGCGACAATCCGGGTGGGCTGATGGCCGCCGCCGAGCGGATGCTGCAATTCTTCTCGGATCGGCCGATCCAGCCGGTGCGCATGGAGTTCCTGGCAACCGAGGCCAATCTGCGGCTGTGCCAAAGCCAGACGCCGGCCAATCCCAACATGGCCGAGAACCTGTCGCGCTGGATTCCCTCATTGGCGCGGGCGCAACAGACCGGCTCGGTGTGGTCCAACGCCTATCCGATGACCGACCCCAACGAGATCCGCAATGGCGAGCGGATTTATCCGGGCCCGGTGCTGCTGATCACCTCGGCGCTGAGCTACTCGGCGGCGGATATTTTCATCGCAGGCTTCCGCGATCATCATCTCGGCAAGATCCTGGGCGTGCACGCCAACACCGGCGCGGGCGGGGCCAATCGTTGGATTTATTCGGATATTTTGTCGCTGTTGAAAGGCGAACGCCTGACCGTCGGCCGCCCGTCGGTGTTGCCGGGCGGTGCCGATCTGCGGGTGGCGATCCGTCGCGCGGTGCGGGTGGCGGCAGGCGAGGGGATGGAGCTTGAGGAGAGCGGCATCGAACCCGACGAAATCCACCGCCTGACGCGGGCCGATTTGCTGGAAGGGGATGTGGATTTGATCGCTCATGCGGTGCGGATATTGAGAGTGTAGCAACCATTAGATCGTTGCGGGCTTGTCAGTCCAAGGCTGATTTCGCTGGACGACGGTGTTTGCGAAAATGATGAGCTTTCTAGCGCAGGCGACCAGGGCGACTTTGTGGGGTTTTCCGGCGGCGATGAGGCGCTGATAGAGTGCTTTGAGGGCGGCATTCCAATGGAAGGCTGCGGCGAGGCTTGCCGCGTAGAGTGAGCGTCGCAGGCGCTCGCGTCCGCCTGCGATATGACGCAGGCCACGCCGGTTGCCGCTGTCGTCGTCAAATGGCGCCAAGCCCGACAGCGAGGCGGCCTGCTCGCGACTGATCGTGCCGATCTCAGGCATACGCACCACAATCGCCAGCGCTGTCCGCTCACCAACGCCGGGAATGCTCTCGACCAGATCGAGCCTGCGCGCGAGATCTGAATGTTTGCGCAATGCCGCGACGATGCGGGCCAGTTCGGCGCGTCTGCGGGTGGTTAGACGCTTGATGTCGGCCCGATACAGCCGCGCCAGGCGAAGATCGGTGATCTTCTCCAGCCTTGTCTTGATCCGCACAATGTCCTCCTCGACCTGCTCGACGAAGGTCAGTGCATCGGCAAGTGGCTGAAGACGTTGATCTTCATTGGCGGCGTGCGGCTGGATGATGGCGGCGCATGCCGCGATCAGGGCGGCGTCGATGCTGTCATTCTTGGCGCGTTTGAGATTCAGCTTTGCGAAGGCTTTGACCTGCATCGGCTGCATCAGAATGACCTCGAAGCCGTCCTGGCGCAGGTGTTTGATCACGCCGCGTTCGTAACCACCGGAGGCTTCGATGCCGACGCGCGCCACGCCTGCAAGGCGCAGCTCCGCAGACAAACGCTTGTATCCTGCCGCCTTGTTGTCGACTGTCAGGCGGATTGGCGAGGCGTGGATTGCGACATCAAGCTTGGATTTTGCGGTATCGATTCCGGCTGTGCGTGGGGTAATATCGTCCATCTTCTTCGACCCTGCCTTGTGAGCGAACCTAGAGTTCAGGCAACCATACGGGTCCGAGGAAGGCGCTGACGCGATCAAGCTACGCTACAGCCACCAAGGGCTGAGGGT
>JARLIM010000025.1 GCA_031291725.1 Acetobacteraceae bacterium | reverse complement strand
GTTCGCGGAGGGGCGGCGAGTCATTTTTCGTGCCAGAAAGGCCAAGGCGAAGACACGATGTGTGTGCATCGTGGCAAGCCTTGAACGGCTCTGGCGCGGAAAAGGGCCGCCGCGCCGACCGACAGAGTTTTTCAGCAGCCTGCTAGGCGAAGGACATGGGTGAGGACGCGCGCAACACATTGGACGGCTTTATCGACCATGCCGATTGGCACGGCATGCGCGGCTGGGCCTATGATTCGGCCACGCCGGATGAGGCGCAGTGGCTGGAAGTTCACATTGACGACACGCCAGCGATCACCTTCCTGGCCAATCTGCGCCGTCAGGATCTGGTCGATGTCGGATTCGGCACGGGCACGTTCGGCTTTGAACTGCGCTTTCCCACGACGCTTGATCCACGCCAGCCGCACCAAATTTCCGTCTATCGTCGCCGCGACATGCTGGCCTTGCCGAATTCACCCATTCTGCTGAGTGCGGCGCCTTCAGGCTCGCCCGAGCGACGGCGTGCGTTCGAGGACATGCTCCAGGCCGAAATCGCCGCCTCCGCCGAAGGGCCGGAGATGGATGATACCATCGGCTATCTGCTGCGTCAGGTGGATGCGCTGCTTGATGCCCGCGCCGGGGCGCAGAGTGGGGCTGTCGCGTTGCAGCAGTTTCGGCTGCGCTGGAATGATTATCTGGACGGCATTCGCGCCCGTCCGCTGCTGCCCGATATGCGTCCCTGGGCACTGGTTGTCGCCACGGAGTTGCCGGATAGCCATATGCAAGTTGCGGCAATGCAGGCGATGCAGGCGCTGGGGTTTCGCATCGCCGTCACAGCCCAACGCGACATGATCGGCGACGGGCCGGTGGCGGCCTCGTTGCGGGCGATGGATGTGCGGGTGATGGGATTGCCTGAATATTACAGCCTGGAGGATGTGCTGCGGCGCAATCGCGGGCTGTTCCGTGTTGTGGTGCTGTGGGGCACGCTGGTCGCCGCCTCCTATGCGGTGCTCGCCCGCATGATGCAGCCCAAATCACGGGTGATGTCCGTGTTGGGGGATGTGGCGGTGGAACGGATCGAGCCTGCGATGCTGGTCTCGGCTGCGATTCTCAATGACCATCTGCTGGTTGAAAACGACGCCGCCCGCGACCACGTGGCGCAACGCCTGCCGGGCAAGGCCGCGATATTGATCGATGGCGAGGCGGAATCGTTGGATATTCAGGCGCTGCTGGAGCCGCTGCTGCCGAAATTGCGCATCACTCGTCCGAGCGACTCCCCCGATCCCGCTTGATCTTCTTGCGGTGGCTTTTCTCATCAAGCCGCCGGAGCTGCGAGCCATAGGTGGGTTTGGTGGCGCGGCGGGTTTTCGGCACGATGCTTGCCGCGCGGATCAGATCAAGCAGCATCGCCATCGCCGCCTCGCGGTTGCGCAATTGGCTGGCGAATTCCTGCGCGGTCAGAATCAGCACGCCATCCTTGGTGATGCGCGAGCCTGCCAGCCGGGCGAGGCGGTATTTGACCGGATCGGGCAGGTTGGGCGAGTTCGCCACATCGAAGCGCAGCATCACCGCCGTTGAGACTTTGTTGACGTTCTGCCCGCCCGGACCGGAGGCGCGCACGAAGCTCTCGCTGATCTCATCTTCGCTGAGGGCGATGTGACGGGTGACGGAGATCATGGCTGGCCTTGACGTTGCGGCCTGCGCGGCGTTTACGCTGCTACAGCCAGCTGAGGAGAGTGTGATGACCCGCTTTACCATCCCCGACATGGATTGCCAGGGCTGCGTTGCCTCGATCACCCGCGCCGTGCACGCGCAAGACGCAGGGGCGAAAGTGGTGGCCGATCTGGACACCCACAAGGTTGAGATCGACTCCGCCATCGAATCCCGCCTGCTTGCCGCCGCCATCGATGCCGCCGGCTTCACCGTGCAGGCGGGCTGACGGTCGATGGATGCTCTGCACGCGATTTTCGTCGCCATTTTGCAAGGCGCGACGGAGCTGTTTCCGGTCTCCAGCCTGGGTCACGCGGTGGTTATTCCGGCGCTGTTGGACTGGAAGCTGAACCAGCATGCCGACTCGTTCCTGCCATTCCTGGTGCTGTTGCACACGGGCACGGCGGCGGCTCTGCTCGCCTATTTTTGGCGGGATTGGTGGCGGATGGCGCGTGGCGTGCTGGGATTGGCAGGGGCGGAGGCGGCGCGGCGGGATCGCAAATTGTTCATGCTGATCGTCATTGCCACCATCCCGGCGGTGATGTTCGGCTTCGTGTTCAACAAATTCTTCCGCGATCTGTTCGCCACGCCGATCATCGCGGCGGCTTTTCTGATTGTGAACGGTCTGGTGCTGCTGGGCGCGGAAAGGCTGCGCAACAAACAGGGTGCCCGGAGGTTGGAAAACCTGACGGTTGCCGATGCGATCATCGTGGGCATCTGGCAATGTGGCGCGCTGTTGCCTGGCATCTCGCGCTCAGGGGCGACGATCGTCGGTGGTCTGCTGCGCGGCGCCAGCCATGAGGCGGCGGCGCATTTCTCATTTTTGATCGCACTTCCGATCATCATCGGCGCGACGGTGCTGGAAGTGCCGAAATTGCTGCATGCCCATTTGGAACCGGGCGCGTTGTCGCTGGCCTTTGTGGCGGCGGCGGTGGCCGGGCTGGTGGCGTTCCTGTCCACATGGTTCCTGATGCGCTATTTCCGCGACAATGACCGCTGGTCGTTGGCACCGTTTGGCATTTATTGCCTGGTGTTCGGGGCAGGGGCTGCCATTTGGCTTGGGCTGGTCGGTTGATGCTCAATCGTCGCAGCCTGCTGGCCACCCCATTGGTGCTGGCAGCCAAAGCGGCTGCTGCCATGCCACTGGCCGCCACGCCGATCTCGCGCCTCGACACGCATTGGTGGAAGGCGCGGCATGAGGCGAAGCTGGCGGAGATCGCGGCCGGGGCGAAGCCGGAATTGATCTGGCTTGGCGATTCGATCACGCAGAATTTCGAGCGTGCGGGGCCGGAGTCTTGGGCGCAGTATCAAGCGGTCTGGCAACATTATTATGGCCGCCTGCACGCGCTCAACCTGGGCTTCAAGGGCGATTCGACCTGCCATTTGCTGTGGCGCATGCGGCATGGCGAATTGGCCGGGCTTTCCCCCAAAGCCGCGGTGGTGCTGATCGGTGCGAATAATTTCGGCCGGGTGCATTGGTCGGCAGAAGACACTGTGTTGGGCATTGAGGCGGTGCTGACCGAAGCCCGTCGCGCCATGCCGCGCACCGGCATTTTGCTGCTCGGCGTGCTGCCATCCGACCGTTCCGCCTGGGTGGACGAACAGACCCGGCGCACGAATCAGGCCCTGTCCGCGAAATCATGGCCCAATCGTGTGATCTATCAGGATGTTGGCAGCCTATTTCTGCGCGATGGCCATCTGGATCATTCCGCCTTCTATGACCCGATGCTGCATCCGCCCGAACCGGCTTTGCATCCCACCGCGCAAGGCATGGCGGCAATGGCTCAGGCGATCGCGCCCAATCTGGATCGCCTTCTGACCGCGTGAATTCCCGTCCATTTTGTACTTGTCACTGCCGTCGGCGCGCGTATTCTAGATGACGTTAACGGAACCCTGCGCACGTAGGGAAACAGCAAGCCCGAAACTGGGCAGCGACGAGGAGGAAATCATGCGTGTTTCGAACCGGCTGCTTTTGGCAGCGTCGGTGGCGACGGTGGCGGCAAGCCTTGGGGCGAGCCTGCCTGCATTCGCATCCGGCTTCGCATTGCGGGAAATGACCGCCGACCAGACCGCGCATGCTTTCGCAGGCGGCGTGTCCGAGGCCGATGACCCATCCACCGCCTACAGCAACCCGGCCGGCATGGCACATGTCGATGGCGTTCAGATGCAGTTCGACGTCAACGGGATCTTCCCCTCCGCCACGTTTTCCGGCGGGAACAGCTTGGGCGGTGTGACGACGAGCGGCTCGACCGGCAACGTGGTGCAGTCTGCCGCCACGGGCGGATTGGCGATTGTTGCCCCGGTGACCGAGCGCGTGAATTTCGGCCTAGCCATCGCCACGCCTTATGGCCAGCGCGTGTCGAATCCGGCGGATTTCGTGGGTAAGTATCAGAGCCTCGTCTCGTCGATCACCGATGTCAGCGTCTCGCTCGCCGCCTCGCTGAAGGTGACCGATAAATTGTCGGTCGGCGGTGGCCCGGTGATCGATGTCTTTGAAGCCCGGCTGACCCAGGATATCGCCACCGGTTATGGCGATGCGTTCGGTGACATGCACGGCACCGATACCGGCATCGGTTTCAATCTCGGCGCGATGTATCAGTTTGACGATAAGACACGGGTTGGCCTCGATTATCGCTCGCAGATCACTCACAGCATCACCGGCTGGCAATCGATCACGCCATCGGCTGCGATCTACGCTATCCCGACACTCGGCTCGTATATCGCCGGTCAGATCGCCTCCGGTTCTTCCTCCGCCTCGACCAGAGTGACGCTGCCTGACAGCTTCAATATCGGCATCACCCGCGACATCACGCCGAAATTGACGTTGATGGCCGAAGCGCAATGGACGGATTGGTCGCTGCTCAAGACCATCGTGGTCAACACCGGCAGTGCCACGACGTCGTCGTCGTTGAACGAGAACTGGCGCGACACATATTATGTGGGCGTTGGTGCGGACTACAAATTGACCGAGAAACTGACCCTCAAGGGCGGTCTGGGCTACGACCAGTCCCCGGTGACGTTCTCCAACCGCACCTCACGCATTCCTGACGGTGATCGTTTCATCGTGGGTCTCGGCGCAGGCTATGCTTTTACCCCGGCGATCCGGGCGGAGTTCGGCTATGCCCATCTGTTCGTCGGCAGCGAAGGCATCAACAACTCCTCTGGCCCGACTGTTGGCACGTTGGTCGGCAAATACAACGATACGGCGGATTCGTTCGGCCTGTCGCTGACCCTGAAGCTGTAAGGCGTAAGACATGGCCACGTTGTCCTCAAACCTGGCGCAACAATCGGTGGTCAAGCCGATGGAAGTGCAATCCCTGCTTGATCGGGCGGTGGAGCGGTTTGCAGACAGCGTGGCGATGGATTTTCTGGGGCGCACATGGCGCTATGCCGAGTTGGGCCGATTGGTGGATCGGGCGGCGAAAGGTTTGCAGGATCTCGGTGTGGGCCGTGGCACGCAGGTGGGGCTCTGCCTGCCGAATTCGCCCTATTCGGTGATCTTCTTCTTCGCCGTGCTGCGGGCTGGCGGCACGGTGGTGAATTTCAATCCGCTCTATGTCGAGCGTGAATTGCTCTATCAAATCCGCGATTCCGGCACCCAGATCATGGTGACGACGGATGTCGCCTCCATTCTGTGCAAGGTGCAGGCGGTGGCGGCGGAGGGTGGGTTGCGGCGGATTGTGGTCTGTCCGCTGGCCGCGGCGATGCCGTTCGTCAAAGGGCTTGCCTATCGCGTGCTGCGCCACAAGGACATCGCGCCGATTCCGCAGGATAGCCTGCACGTTGCCTATCGCACATTGCTCGCCGCCACCGGAGGGGTGAAGCATTACCCCATCGAACCGTCGCGCGATATCGCGGTTCTGCAATATACCGGAGGCACCACCGGCACGCCGAAAGGCGCGATGCTGACGCACACCAATATTGTCGCCAACGGTCAGCAATTGGTCGCCGCCCGCGCGCCATTATATCCGGGGCAGGACCGCTTCCTGGCCGTGTTGCCGCTGTTCCATGTCTTCGCGCTCACCACCTGCCTGACAGTGCCGGTGATGCTGGGCGGGCAGATCGTGCTGTTGCCACGTTTTGAGATGAAGCAATTCCTCGACACCATCCGCCGCACCCGCCCGACGGTGATGCCCGCCGTGCCGACACTTTACACCGCCTTGTCCAACCTGCCCGATTTGGAACGGCACGAGTTGGGCCGCATCGGGCTGTGCATCTCGGGCGGTGCGCCGATTCCGGCCGAGGTGTTGGCAAAATTCGAAGCGCGCACCGGTTGCACGATCATCGAGGGCTACGGGCTCTCCGAAACGGCCCCCATCGTCTCGTTCAACCTGCCCGGCGCGGTGCGTCTGGGCTCGGTGGGCCGCCCGCTGCCGCAGACCGAAGTTGAGATCCGCGACATCGCCGATCATCATCGTGTGTTGGGCACTGGCGAGCATGGCGAGGTCTGCGTGCGTGGGCCGCAGGTGATGGCGGGCTACTGGCAGCGTCCGCAGGAGACTGCCGAGGTGACCGTCGATGGCTTCCTCCGCACCGGCGACGTCGGGTACATCGATGCCGATGGCTATCTGACACTGGTCGATCGTCTGAAAGACGTGATCATCTGTGGCGGTTACAACGTCTATCCCCGCGCGTTGGAGGAGGCGCTCTATCAGCACCCCGCCATTGCCGAAGCAGCGGTCATTGGCGTCAAGGATGACTATCGCGGTGAGGCGCCCCGCGCCTATGTGGTTCTCAAGCCCGGTGAACATGCAACGGCAAAGGAGATCGCCAACTTTCTCGGCACCCGAGTCTCGCGCATCGAAATGCCACGCGAGATCGTCTTCCGCACAAGCCTGCCCAAAACCACGGTTGGCAAGGTGGCCAAACGCGAGTTGCAGGAAAGCGAACGTATGCTTGAGGCCACTCCGACGACGGTGGCGACATGATCGGGCAGAATGACATCACGCCGCAGATGAATGGCTCGACGTCAATGGATTCAACGGTCTATTGTCGTGTGAGTAAGGTTACGTATAGGGAAGGCTGCGGGGGATACTATGGCGACGACACCAAGCCGAGGCGGGCCAGATCCGTTCTATACCGTCACTCAATTGGCGCGCGATCTCAGTCTCACCCCGCGCGCGATCCGCTTCTACGAGGACAAGGGGCTGATCACCCCGCGCCGTGCCGGCAATACGCGGGTCTACACATCGCGCGACCGGGCGCGGCTGCAATTGATCATGCGGGGCAAGACGCTTGGTTTTACCTTGCAGGACATCAAGGAATATCTCGACCTCTACGACATGGACCCCACGCAGTTGGATCAGATCCGGCTGTTGCAGAAGCGGGTGCGCGACCGCATTGCCATGCTGGAAGAACAGCAGGCGGCGTTGACTCAATCGCTGAAGGAATTGCGCGGCGTGGAAGCGCAGACGGTTGCCGCTATCGCCGAGAAGCTCAAGCAGGGCTAGCGCCTCAGTTCTTGTTTTTGTTGAGCCGTCATTGCGAGGAGCGCAGTGGCGAAGCAATCCATCGAAATCCAGCCCGGGTCTCGATGGAGTGTTTTGTCGCCGTTCGCCTCGCAAGGACGGCTTTTTCTGTTGAACACACCGAAACGACCTCTCACAACGGAGACTTCGCATGAAATCCGTCGTTATCGCGGGTTACGCCCGCTCGCCGTTCACGCTGTCCAAGAAGGGCGAGCTCGCCCGCGTTCGCCCGGACGACATCGCAGCGCAGGTTGTGCGCGCGCTGGTGGATCGCACCGGCGTCAATGTGGCCGATATCGAGGACCTGATTATGGGCTGCGCCTTCCCGGAAGGTGAGCAGGGCTTCAACGTGGCCCGTCTGGTGACGCAATTGGCGGGTCTGCCGCAATCGGTGGCCGGCGCCACGCTGAACCGCTTTTGTGGCTCGTCGATGTATGCGGTGCATATGGCGGCGGGGCAGATTCAGCTCGGCGCGGGCGAGGTGTTCATCTGTGCCGGCATCGAGAGCATGACCCGCATTCCGCTCGGCGGCTTCAACCCGATGCCGAACCCCGAGATCGTGGCGAAGGTGCCTGCCGCTTATATCTCGATGGGCGACACGGCGGAGAACGTGGCGCAGCAATGGGGCATCGACCGCGCGGCGCAGGAAGCCTTTGCCGTGCGCAGCCACACCCGTGCGGCGGCGGCGCAGGCGGCGGGCAATCTCGATGCGGAGATCGTGCCGATCCAGGGCAAGCGTGGCGGGGCTGCCAAGGATGGGTGCATCCGTCCGGAGACGAGCGCCGAAGTGCTCGCCGGCCTCAAGCCCGCCTTCAGCGCCACCGGCAGCGTCACCGCCGGCACCTCCTCCCCGCTGACGGATGGTGCTGCGGCGGTGTTGGTGTGTTCGGAGGAGTATGCCGATGCGCATGGCCTGCCGAAGCTGGCGCGGATCAAATCGGTGGCGGTGGCGGGGTGCGATCCGTCGATCATGGGCATCGGCCCGGTGGCCGCCACCCGCAAGGCGCTGGCGCGTGCCGGTTTGACGATTGCCGATATCGATGTGGTCGAACTCAACGAAGCCTTCGCCTCGCAGGCGCTGGCCTGTGCGCGGGATCTCGGCATTCGCGATGAGACGTTGAACATCGATGGCGGGGCGATCGCACTCGGCCATCCGCTGGGGGCGACGGGTGCGCGCATCACCGGCAAGGCGGCGAGCCTGCTCGCCCGCGTCGGTGGCAAATATGCGCTGGCCACGCAATGCATCGGCGGCGGTCAGGGCATCGCCACCATTCTGGAGCGCGTGTGATGCAGCAGATCCGCAAGGTCGCCGTGATCGGCGCCGGTGTGATGGGCGCGGGAATTGCCGCCCAGATCGCCAATGCGGGCACGCCCGTGCTGTTGCTCGACATCGTCAAGCCGGGTCTGGCGGACCGCAATGCGGTGGCAGCTGGCGCGGTGGCGAAGATGCTCAAGACCGAGCCTGCGCCGTTCATGTCCAAAGATGCCGTCAAACTGGTGGAAGTCGGCAATATCGAGGATGATCTCGGCAAGCTGGCCGAATGCGATTGGGTGGTGGAAGCGATCATCGAGCGGTTGGATCTCAAGCAGGATCTGTATCGCAAGATCGATGCGGTGCGCCGCCCTGGCACGGCTGTCTCCTCCAACACCTCCACCATTCCGCTGGCCGATCTGGTGCGCGGCATGTCCGACGGGTTCCAGCAGGATTTCCTGATCACCCATTTCTTCAACCCGCCGCGCTATATGCGGCTGTTGGAAGTGGTGGCCGGGCCTGCGTCCAACCCCCAGACGGTGGCCGCCGTCAGCCGGTTCAGCGACATCGCGCTGGGCAAGACCATCGTCAACTGCAATGACGCGCCGGGCTTCATCGCCAATCGTCTGGGCGTGTATTGGTTGCAGGTCGGCATTCTGGAGGCCATCGATGCGGGGCTGACCGTGGAGGAAGCCGATGCGGTGATGGGCCGTCCATTCGGCATCCCGAAAACCGGCGTGTTCGGCCTGATCGATCTCGTCGGCCTCGATCTGATGCCGCATGTGAATGCAAGCCTGCTCGGCAGCCTGCCCAACACCGACCCGTTCCATGTCGCACAACGCGATCTGCCGATGCTGACGCGGATGATCGCCGAGGGCTATACCGGACGGAAAGGCAAAGGCGGCTTCTATCGTCTCAACCGCGACGGCGGCGGGCGGAAGAAGGAGGCGATGGATCTGGCAACCGGCCAATACCGCGCCGAACAGAAGGCGGAATTGCCGGAACTGGCGGAAGCCGGTCGCAATCTGCGCGCCTTGCTTTCTGGCACCACGCCTGCCGGGCGTTATGCGTGGCGGGTGATCGGGCAGACGCTGTCCTATGCCGCCCACATCATTCCGCAAGCGGCGGGTGACATCGAGGCCATCGATGCGGCGATGAAGCTGGGCTATAATTGGCAATCCGGCCCGTTCGAACTGGCGGACAAGATCGGCGTCGATTGGTTGATCGCCAAGCTGGAAGCGGACGGCATGCCGGTGCCCGCCATGCTGCGCATCGCCGCTGGTCGCAGCTTCTATCGCGTCGAGAACGGCAAGCTTCAGGCACTCGGCACGGACGGCAATTATGCCGATGTGGTGCGGGCACCGGGCGTGTTGCTGTTGGAAGACGTCAAACGCGCCTCCAAGCCGGTGCTCAGGAACGGCTCGGCCTCGGTGTGGGACATTGGCGACGGCGTGCTGTGTTTCGAATTCACCAGCAAATCCAATTCGCTCGATGAGGCGCTGATGAGCCTCTACGGCAAGACGATTGCCTTGGTGCAGCAGAAATACAAGGCGCTGGTGATCTACAACGAAGGCCGCAATTTCTCCGTTGGTGCCAATCTGGGCCTGGCTCTGTTCGCGGTGAACATCGCGGCGTGGGGTGAGATTGAGAAACTGGTCAAGGCTGGGCAGGACGCCTATCGCGCGCTGAAATATGCGCCATTCCCGGTCGTCTCGGCGCCGTCCGGCATGGCGCTGGGCGGAGGGTGCGAAATCCTGCTGCATTCGGACGCGATCCAGATGCATGCGGAGACTTACACAGGCCTCGTTGAATGCGGTGTGGGCGTCATCCCTGGTTGGGGTGGGTGCACCGAAATGTTGGCGCGCTGGCAGCCTATGTTGCCGAAAGGCCCGATGCCAGCGGCGGCGAAGGTGTTCGAGATGGTCTCGACCGCCCAGGTGTCCAAATCCGCCGCCGATGCGCGCGCGATGGGGATTTTGCGCAAGAATGACGGCATCACGATGAACCGCGACCGTCTGCTCGCCGATGCCAAGGCCAAAGCCCTGTCGCTGGTCGAGGGCTACACGCCGCCGCAACCGGCGATGATCACGCTGCCGGGCGCTGCGGGCAAGCTCGCCTTTGACGCTGCCGTGCAAGGCTTCCGCAAGCTCGGCAAGGCCACCGAACATGATGTGACGGTGGCGGGCGCGCTGGCCACCGTGCTGTCGGGCGGCGATGCCGAACCGTGGATTCCGCTGAACGAGGAGGATGTTCTGGCTCTCGAACGCCAGCAATTCCTGGCCTTGCTGCACAATTCCAAAACCCTGGCCCGGATCGAGCACACGCTTGAGACCGGCAAGCCACTTCGCAACTGACGCAGAAAGGAGCAACGCCATGCAGACCTATCAGGCCCCGCTGCGCGATATGCGCTTCGTGCTGCACGAATTGATTGGCACGGAAAGTCTCACCTCGCTGCCCGGCTGCGAGGAACTTACCCCCGAACTGACAGACCCGATCCTGGAAGAGGCCGCCAAGGTCACGCAGGAATTGCTGGCCCCGCTCAACGTGATCGGCGACACCGAGGGCTGTGTTTACGAAAACGGCGTCGTCCGCACGCCCACCGGCTTCAAGGCGGCCTATCAGGCCTTCCGCGATGGCGGGTGGACATCGCTCGCGCAATCGCCCGAATGGGGTGGGCAGGGGCTGCCGGAGAGCGTCAACAAATTGGTGGAGGAGATGATTTGCGCCGCCAATCTGTCCTTCAGCCTTTATCCCGGCCTGACCCAGGGCGCCTATCACGCCATTCGTCATCACGCGACGGAGGAGCTGAAGCAGATCTATCTGCCGCCGATGGTGGCGGGGCAGTGGTCCGGCACGATGAACCTGACCGAGCCGCATTGCGGCACCGATCTGGGGCTGCTGCGCACCAAGGCAGTGCCACAGGCGGATGGCTCGTATCTGATCACCGGCAACAAGATCTTCATCTCCGCCGGTGAGCACGACATGGTGGACAACATCGTCCATCTCGTCCTCGCCCGCCTGCCCGATGCGCCATCGGGTGTAAAGGGCATCTCGCTGTTCCTGGTGCCGAAATATCTGGTCAACCCGGATGGCTCGCTGGGCGCGCGCAATGGGGCGAACTGCACCGGCATTGAACACAAGCTCGGCATCAAAGCCTCGGCCACCTGCCAGATGAGCTTTGACGATGCGCGTGGCTGGCTGGTCGGCGAGCCCAATAAGGGCATGCGCGCGATGTTCACCATGATGAACACCGAACGTCTCGCCGTGGGTGTGCAAGGCTTGGGCGTGGGGGAGGCGGCCTATCAATCGGCGGTGTCTTACGCCAAGGAACGCTTGCAGGGCCGGTCGCTCGGCGGGGTGAAGCATCCCGACCGCGCGGCGGACCCGATCATCGTGCACCCGGATATTCGCCGCACGCTGATGACCATGCGGGCCTGGAACGAGGGCTGCCGGGCGCTGGCCGCGTGGGTTGCGCGTGAGATGGACACGGCGGATCGCTCAACGGACCCTGAACGCCGGCAATCGGCCGAGGATTTCACCGCGCTGATGACGCCGGTGGTCAAGGCGCTGCTGACCGATATCGGCTTCGAGAATGCGTCGCAGGCCGTCCAGGTCTATGGCGGGCATGGCTACATCCGCGATCATGGCGTGGAGCAATATCTGCGCGATGCCCGGATTGCGATGATTTACGAAGGCACCAACGGCATTCAGGCGCTCGATCTGGTGGGCCGCAAGATGGGGGCGCATATGGGCCGCTTCCTGCGCCCGTTCTTCCATCCGGTGGCCGAATTCATCGAGGCGAACAAGGACGATGCACAGATCGGCGCCCTCGTCGCCCCCTATGCGAAGGGCTTCGGCGCGCTCCAACTGGCCACCGGGCATATCGCGCAGGTGGGCTTGAAAGACCCGGAAGAGGCGGCGGCGGCGGCGACCGAGTATCTGCGGCTGTTTGGCATCGTAGCCCTAGGCTATCTCTGGCTGCGCTCGGCCAAGGTGGCGGCGGCGAAATTGGCGGCCGGCACCGATGAGGCGGCGTTCTATCAGGCCAAACTCTCCACCGCCCGCTTCTTCATCGAACGCATCCTGCCACAGGCCGCGCCGCTGTTGGCCGGGATCAAGGCGGGCAAGGCGTCCATGATGGCGATGGAAGACGCCGCATTCTGAAAGCTGGCGTCCGACCTCCTTGATTGCTATATATCATAACAATCAAGGAGGCGGCGCTGAGTATGTCCCCGCGCACAGGCATGTCGCATCGTCACCGCTTCCTTCCGGCGGCGGAGGATCGTGCGCGGATGCCGGTGGTGGTGCTGACCGGGTTTCTCGGTGCGGGCAAGACCACGCTGCTCAACGCGCTGCTGCGCCACCCGGAATTTGCCGACACCGCCGTTGCCATCAACGAATTCGGGGCCGTGGCACTCGATCAGCATCTGATTGAGCGCGATGAGGGCGATGTGCTGGTGCTCGCCAATGGCTGCCTGTGCTGCAATGTCGGCGGCGATGCCGAGGAGGCGGTGATGCGGCTGTTCGCGCGCAGGGAGCAGGGCGGATTGCCACCGTTCCGTCGTCTGATCGTCGAGCCCACGGGCCTGGCCGACCCGGCCCCGCTCGCCCAATCCATCCTGCGCAGCCCGCTGATGGCGCGCGTGTTGCGGCTGTCGGGCATTGTCGGCGTGATCGATGCGATGTTCGGTGTGCGCAACCTGACCGAACAGCCGGAAGCCGCGCGGCAGATGGCGCTGGCGGATCGGATTGTGATCACCAAGACCGATCTGGTCGGCAGTGGAGCCGAGGCGGGGTTGCGCACGTCATTGGCAACCCTCAATCCCGCGGCGCAAATCTTGACCGCCGAGCATGGCGCCATCGCGCCCGCCGTGCTGTTCGCGGCTGATTTCCTCAACCCCGACCTGCCGCCATCGCCGGAATTGCGGGTCTCGCCCCGTCTGGCCGAGGCAATCTCGCCGCATGGGCCGCAGACCGAGGCGCTGGTGCTCACCCATTCGGCGCCACTCGATTGGCCGGCCTTGGAGGTCTGGCTGCGCCATCTCCGCCTTGGCCATGCCGAGACATTGCTGCGGCTGAAGGGCTTGGCTGACATCGCGGGCGAGGCGCATCCGTTGCTGTTGCAGGGTGTGCATCACGTGCTGCATCCGCCGGTGCTGCTGGATGCATGGCCGGATGACGACCATGCCACCCGCCTTGTGCTGATCCTGCGCGGCGCCGACCCGGCACCGATCCGGCAATCCTGGGCTGAATTCATCAAGAAGACTGAGGGAGACATCTGATGCGCGCCATCGACGTTCACGTTCATCCGCAAACCCAGGCCTATGCCGACGCCTCGGCCAGCTTCCTGCCGGCGGCGATGCGGATGTTCAAAGGCAAATTCGCCGCCCGCCCGGTGGAGCAGATCGTCGCCGATTACCGCCGCGACGATTGCGTGGCGATGGCCATCGCCTGGGACAGCGCGGCCGGCACCGGGGACAGCGTGTTCGCCAATGAGGAACTCGCGGGCCTGCACCAAACCTACCCGGACGTCTTTCTGCCGGGCTGGGCGATGGTCGATCCCTGGCGCGGCAAGGCGGGGTTGGCGGAGATCGAGCACGCCATTCGCGATCTCGGCCTGCGCGGGGTGAAGTATCAGCCGCCGGTGCAGGCATTTCCGCCGTCGGACAAGCATTTCTACCCGATCTGGGATCTCTGCCAATCGTTGGGTGCGGCCGTGCTGATCCATTGCGGCACCACGGCCATCGGCGCGGGCGAGCCGGGCGGTTTGGGCATCAAGTTGGAATATGCCCGCCCGATTCCGCATCTGGACAGCATCGCCGCCGATTTCCCGCGCCTGAACATCATCGCGGCCCATCCCGGCTGGCCGTGGACGGAGGAGTTGATCGCCGTTGCCATCCACAAGGGCAATGTCTCCATCGACATCTCCGGCTGGGGGCCGAAATACATGCCCGCCGCCCTCAAGCACGACATTCAGCGCCGCTTGCAGGACAAGGTGATGTTCGGCTCCGACTATCCCGGCTGGGCGCCTGGGCAGAATTGCGATGAGTGGGAGATGGAGGGCTTCAAGCCCGGCATTATCGACAAACTCTTCCGCGACAATGCCACGCGGATTTTGGGGCTGGGTGACGCGCTGGCCAAGGCAGAGGCGGCCAAGGCGGCGCTGTAAACCGATCGGTTGGACCTGGAAGGCGGGGGCGGGCGGTTGATCCGATTGCCTCCGCATCCGCCGTGCAACGGAATAGGAAAATAAGAATCAAACTGCCAATGCGCGGGCAAAAAATATAATTTAATCGCCTGATCGGTCGGTTACGTCTTTCGATCTACTTGATTCAAATCAAAGTCCAAGACCTCCCGTTGTGCCGCTATGCGCCGCGCAGGGTGGAAGCGTTCTCAGGAGGCGGCGCGATGGACGAGGTTACGTTTCCGATTATCATTGCCCGTGGCATGCTCGCAGCCCTGCCCAGGCCCGTCATTGGGCGGGGTGCGGCGGCATTGATGCGCAGTATGCGGCGACATCATCCGGATTTGTTCCGCAATCTTGCTGCTCTTCCGCCGACCAGATTGCAGGTGGAACCCACCGATCTGCCGCATCGCTTTCTGCTCAGTTTTGGCGAGAAACCGGCGAGCCTGACGCTTGTGCGCGGCGATGCACCAGCGTGTCACGCAACGCTTAAGGGGTCTGTCGACTCACTGCTCGCCTTGCTCGAAGGCCGCATCGATTCGGACGCGCTGTTCTTCACCCGTGCGATCACCATCGTCGGCGACACGTCGGCCGTGGTGGCGCTGCGCAACACGCTGGATCGCGAGGAGATCTCATTGCTGGACGAGGCAATGGCGCTGCTCGGCCCTCTGCGCGGCATTGGGCGCCGGTCGGTGCTGCGATGGGAGGGACGTGCAGAGCGGCTGCGGGATCGAATTATCGCCATGCGCGCCCCCGATGCGCCCGAGGGACGCGATCTTGCCGCTGAGTGCGGCAGCCTGCGCGCTGAGATCGAGACATTGAAATCCCGCCTCGCCAAACAGGAAATTCTGGCGCGACGCAAGCAGGGAGTGGCCGCGTGAGAGACATCGCCTACCTCGAACTGGTCTGCCCGGCCGGCACACCGGCGGCCCTGCGCACCGCCATCGATGCCGGGGCTGACACTGTCTATTGCGGCTTTCGGGACTGCACCAATGCCCGTAATTATCCAGGCCTGAATTTCGACGCCAAGGAATTGCGCGAGGGCGTCGCTTATGCCCATGCGCGCGGACGCTGGGTGATCGTGGCGATCAACACCTTCCCGCGCGCCGGCGATGTCGGCCCTTGGCATCGCGCCATCGACACGGCGGCTGCGTGTGGGGCGGATGCGGTGATCCTCGCCGATATCGGTCTGCTCGATTATGCCATGCGCAAACACCCCAATTTGCGCCGACATCTCTCGGTGCAGGCGGCGGCGAGCAATCCGTTGTCGATCGATTTCTATCGCGAGACCTTCGGCATCAGCCGCGTCGTGCTGCCGCGTGTGTTGGCGGTCGATGAGGTGGCTTCGCTGATTTCGCGCATGAAGGTGGAAGCCGAAGTGTTCGCCTTCGGCAGTGTCGGCACGATGGTCGAGGGGCGTTGCACTTTGTCCTCCTACATCACTGGCCGCTCGCCAAGCAGCGATGGCGTGTGTGCGCCCGCCGAGTTCGTGCATTACCGCGAGGATGGCGCGTTCATGGAGTCCTGCCTTGGCGATGTGGTGATGAACCGCTACGCCCGCAACGAGAACGCTGCCTATCCCACGCCCTGCAAATGCCGCCTGGTGACGAACGACAATGCCTCCTATTTGTTCGAGGAGCCGGTGGGGTTGAATGCGGTGTCCATCCTGCCGCAGTTGAAGGCGGCCGGGGTGACGGCGCTGAAAATTGAAGGCCGTCAGCGTAGCCGCGCCTATGTCGGCCAAGTTGTCACCGCCTTTCGCACCGTGCTCGACGGCTTGGCGCGTGGCGAGTCGAAACCGCAAGCGGTGGCCGATCTGCACGCTATGGCAGAGGGCGGCAAAGAGACATTGAGCGCCTATAAGAAGGGCTGGAAATGAGCAAACTCACTTTGGGGCCGCTGTTCTTCCAGTGGAAGCCGGAACAGCGCCGCGACATGTATTTCCGTATCGCCGATGAAGCGCCGATTGATTGCGTCTATTTGGGTGAGGTCGTCTGTTCCAAGCGCGAGCCGCTCTATTACGATTATCTCCCAGAGATCGTCGAGCGGTTGAGCGCGGCCGGCAAGCAGGTGGTGCTGTCCACCTTGGCGCTGATCACCTCTGATCGCGAGCTCGCCGCGATTGCCGAGCGATGCGGCGAGGCGATGATCGTTGAGGCCAATGACGTCGCCTCGATCAGCCTGCTCAAGGGCCGCCCACACATCACCGGCCCGTTCATCAACGTCTTCAACGAGGCCACGCTGGATTTTCTGGTGCGGCAGGGGGCGATCCGGGTGAATTTGCCGGTGGAGCTGTCCGGCACCGCAATTGCCACCTTAGCCCGCCATAATCCGGTTGAGACCGAGGTTTTGGTCTTTGGCCGACAACCGCTCTCGGTGTCGATGCGCTGCTATCATAGCCGCGCTTATGGCGTGCATAAGGAGTCCTGTCAGTTCGTTTGTGAGACCGACCCTGACGGCCTCGCCGCCAGCCAACTTACCGGCGCACCGCTGTTGCGGGTGAACGGCACGCAAACAATGTCGCACGGCTATGCCGTGCTGCTGCGCGAATTGACCACTCTGCAAACGGCTGGCGTGACACATTTCCGTCTGTCGCCGCAGGTGGCCGATATGGTGCAGGTGGCGGAAATCTACCGCTCAGTGCTCGATGGCGATCTGGATGCCGCAAGCGGTGAGGCGTTGCTGCACAATCTGACGGGCGAGACGCCTTATGTGAACGGTTATGTGCGGGGACGGGAGGGCATGGCCTGGGCCGAGACCTGAGGCGGACCGTCGGCGGGGCAGCTATTGCGGCAAAATCGCCACCGCCCGCGTCCACCCCGCCGACCCGCGATGCAACTTCACCGGAAAGGCAGAGACGATGAAGCCATCCGGGGGCAGTTGGTCGAGATTGCTCATCTTCTCGATCTGGCAATAGGCGCGATCCCGCCCGACGCGGTGGCCCTCCCAGATCAGGCTGGCATCCCCGGTTTCGGCCACACGGCGTTTGGTGTGGCTGAACGGGGCATCCCAACTCCATCCATCGGTGCCGACGACCTTCACGCCCTGTTCCACCAACCACAATGTCGCCGCCCGGCCAAAGCCGCAGCCACGGTCGATGAAATCCTCCTGCCCATAGCGCGCACCCGCGGCCGTGTTGGCCAGCACGATTTCCAGCGGTTGCAGCACATGGCCGATGCGGTCGAGTTCGGCCTGAATATCAGCGGGCTGCACCAGATAGCCATCCGGCAGATGGCGGAAATCCAGCTTCACGCCGGGCTGATACAGCCATTCCAGCGGCACTTCATCGATGCGCATCGCGGGCTCACCGCCCGGCACGACGGCCTCGTTCATCCGGCTGAAATAGTGATACGGCGCATCGACATGCGTGCCGTTATGGCTGCTGATCGTGCAACGCTCCATCGCCGCATATTGCCCCTCCGGCAGGGACGCCACCGGCACATTGAAATAACCGGCACAGTGCGGGGCCGTCATCTGATGGGTGTGATACTCGATCTTCGGCAGCATCTCCGGCGGATCGCTGCGAATGTCATCGCGCAGGGCCACGGATAGATCGATCAGACGGTGCGCCACCGAGTCCCCCATTCTTGTTGTGTGGAAGGCTGAAAGCGGCGCGCCAATGTGTCAATCGCCCGGCTATTCGCCCGACAATTCGCGCCGCCTGCGCTCCAACTCATCGGTGTAACGGCGCAGCGTGTATTGTTCGGTGAGCAGGCCGATCACCATACCGTCCACATCGCTGTCCAGCACCGCCAATGCGTCGCTCTCCGCCTGGGTGAAGCAATCCAGCGCGTCCTTGATCGTCATCTCCGGGCGCAGCGTCATTTTGCTGTCATGCAGCACCAGAGAGGTGAGCCTTGTGCTGCCATCATCGCGCGCGCCATGCGCCTCACTGACCTGCAACAGGCCGAGATAATGATTCTTGCTGTCCACCACCACCACCTGTGAGGCCGCGCCCAGCGGCACTTCTTGGCGAAAATCTGACAGTCGCATATCCACTGGCACCATCCGCACCTCGCGCCGCATCATGCGGTCAACGGTGAGATTGCGCACCCAGCCAATATCGACGGGCGAGCGGATCTGCTCGCCGCGCAGATGGAAGCGCCATGTGGCGAAGGAATAGCCGAAGGTGCGGCGCACGGTGATCGATGACAGCAACGAGGCCGCCACCACCGCCACCGTCAGCGGCAGCGATCCTGTGGTCTCCAGCGCCAGGAAGGCCATCGTCAACGGGCCGCCCACCACCGCCACCGCCAAAGCACTCATTCCCGCCACCGCGCAGACCACCGGCGGTACGCTTTGGGCCGCCCAGATATCGCCCAGCACGACGGCGTAAAGCTTGCCAACCATCGCGCCGAGGAACAGTGAGGCGAAGAACAACCCGCCACGAAAGCCCGAGCCCAACGAAATTGCCGAGGCCAGCGCCTTGATCAGGATGAGCATAATCAGCACGGTAATCGGATAAGGCGCATCCAACCCGACCTGCAACGCCGCATGGCCGGAGGAGAGCACTTGTGGCGAGATGATGGCCAACCCCGTCACCGCCAGTCCACCAATGGCCGGACGCAGCCAACCCGGCACGCGGGAACGGCGGAAGAGGTCTTCGGTCAACGTCACGCCGCGCATCAGCAGAATGCCGCCCAACGCGCACAGCCCACCAAGAGCCAGAATTGACAGATAGGAGGACGGCTCAATCGCCGCCGGCACACGGATATTGAATTCCATCAGATCGGGCGAAATCAGCCGCACAACCGTCACGGCTGAGAGCGATGCCGCCATGATCGGGGCCAGGGTGGAAATGGCGTAAGTGCCCATCACCAATTCAAACGCATAAAACGCGCCAGTCAGCGGGGCATTGAAGGCGGCGGCAATCGCACCGGCAGCGCCGCAGCCGACCAGCAACCGCAAATCGCCCCGCCGCACGCGCAAGGCCCGGCCGAGCTTGGAGGCAATTGCCGAGCCCAGCTGCGTATAGCCCGCCTCCAGGCCCACAGAGGCACCAAAGCCGTTGGACAGCACGGTTTGGATCACCACCACCAAGCTATCCCGCAGCGACATCCGCCCACCATGCAGCGCATTGGCTTCGATCGGGTCAATTGCACGGCGTGGCCAGCGATAGGTGATAAAGCGGGTGAATCCGCCGATCACCAAACCGCCGATGGCCAGCGCCAAGGCAGTGTGCAACGGCGAAATCTCCGCTTGGCTTGACAGCCTTTCGCGCAGATCAAGGCCATAGAGCAAGCCATGCATCGCTTGGGTGATCATGCCCATCGCGGTCACACACAGCCCCGCAGCAATGCCCACGATGGCGGCCAGCACAACCAGCCATAATTCATCGGCGCGTACGAGGGCCCGCATCACCTGCGGCGCATGCGTCACCGCCTCCATCAGCCGAAACCGGGAGTTCGATCGAGAGCCCGAGGCCGGATTTAAGCCGACGAGATCGAACAGATGCGTCATGTATTCCGGGCGGCCCGCGCCACCCATCCCCTCTGCCACACAAGTGGTGCACCGCAGGAACGGCACACGCAAGTCAGCCTATGGTTGAATGATGAATATTTCGTGGGTGTTGGCACGATTTCTTCACATGCCGCGCATGCGACGTGTCGGTTCGAGATCGTTGAGCAGAAATTCTGCGATCAACTCGTCCAGGCTGCCATGGCGCACAAAGCCCAAACCCGGCGCGCGGCTGGCGGCAAACGCAGCGGGCCACGTGCCGACAATGGCCTGCACGACCGCATCCGGCTCCGCCTTGACCAGCGAGCGCGTGCCCGGTCGCGCCCGTTCCATCGCGTCCAGCATGTCTCCCACGCGGGCGGAAATGCCGGGAGGGTTGATGCCGCAATCGCCATCGAGCAGGGCACTGTCCAGCGTTGCCGCGTGCAGCAGCCATGCGGTGGCGAAGGCGGGGGAAGCGATCCAGACCGCGAAATCCTCCGGCACCGGCAAAGTGGTGGCAAGGCCCAGCAGCGGCTCGCGCAGGATGGAGGAGACGAAGCTCGACGCCGCCTTGTTCGGCGCACCCGGGCGGACGCAGATCGTCGGCAGGCGGATGTTCACCGCATCCAGAAAGCCGCGACGGCTGGCATCGGAGAGGATCAACTCGGCAGCAGCCTTCTGTGCGCCATAGGAATTGCCCGGCATCTGGCGCGCATCATCGGCCAGATGGGCATCCTGTCCACCGGCGAAGCTGGCAACCGACGAGGTGAACACCACGCGCGGCGGATGCTTGAGGTGGCGGCAGGCATCGACGACCGAATCGGTGCCGCGCAGATTGACCCGGCGACCCAGATCATAATCCGCCTCGGCAGCGGCACTGACGACGGCGGCGAGGTGAAAAATCACGTCGGTGCCTTCAGGAATTGCAGCCTGCGGCAGATCGGCCACGTCGCCGCCCAGGCATTTCACCGAGAAGGGTGCATCCAGCGGGGCAGGGGCGTTGAGGTCGAACAATATGAGCGATGTCACCGGCCGACCACCGAGTTCGCCGCTTGCGGCCAGACGCTCGGCCACCTTGCGACCGAGGAATCCCCCGCCGCCGAGAATTGTGATGTTCATAATCTGTCTCCCCCGCCACCATTGCGGCACTTGCTGTTCGCTGAAACTGCCTGTTCTGTGCAAACAAGCAAAGGGGCAAGCCCCCAGGGAATTGATCGATGGCGCAGGGTTGGGGTGAATTGCTGCGTCGGGGCAATCTGGCGCGCTGTGCGGTGACGGGCGGCGGGATGATGATGCACGCGGTGAACGTGTTCATCGTCACCACCACGCTGCCCAGCATCGTGCACGACATTGGCGGGCTGCGCTATTTCGCGTGGAGCACGACGCTGTATGTCGTCGCCTCGCTGTTGGGCGGGGCGAATTGTGCCTCGCTGATGCGGCGCATCGGATACAGGAATGGCTATCGGCTGGCGCTGGCGATCTTTGCCACGGGCGGGTTGATCTGCGCCTCTGCGCCGGCGATGGGGGTGTTGCTGGCGGGGCGGTTCATCCAGGGATTGGGGGCGGGCACGTTGTCGGCGTTGTCGTTCTCGATGGTGCGCATCCTGTTCCCACAACCGCTCTGGACGCGCGCCTTCACCGTCATCTCGATGGCCTGGGGGATTGCCACGCTGGGCGGGCCCGCGGTGGGCGGGATTTTCGCGCAGTATGGTGCCTGGCGGGCGGCGTTTTGGAGTTTGGCGCTGTTGGCGCTGGCCATGTGGGTTCTGGTGGAACGCGCTTTGCCGCGCGATCTCGCCAAACCCTCCGGCCCCGCTTTGCCGGTGGCGATGCTCAGTCTGGCGATACTGGTGGGCAGCGCGCTGTGCATCTCGGCGGGCAGCATGGCCACCGAACCGCTGCTCAATCTGCTGGGCGTGGCGCTGGCAATCGTAGGATTGACGGTGTTTGCCCGGCGAGAGGCGCGCGCTGCGATCCGGGTGCTGCCCCTTGGCGGCTGCGATCCACGCTCGGTGCTGGGCGGGTTGTATCTGGCGATGCTGTTGCTGCTGATCGGGGTGAACAGCGAGATCTTTGTCGCCTATTTCCTGCAAAAGCTGCACGGCATGACGCCGCTGCATTCCGGCTATATCTCGGCGATGATGTCCGGGGGGTGGACGACCTTTGCGCTGATATTCTCCGGCCGCGCCAGTCCGAAGGCGTTGCTGCGCGCCGGGCCGCTGATGATGGCGGGCGGGTTGCTGCTGTTGGCGGCGGTGATGCCGCAATCCGATTGGCCGGATGCGCTGGCGGTACCGCTGACGATGCTGGCGCTGTGTGCGATGGGCGGCGGCATGGGGATGTGCTGGCCACATCTGGGCGCTGCGGTGTTCAATGCCGCCCCCGACGGTGAGCGCGATCTGGCCAGTGCCTCGCTCACCGCGATTATCATGATCGGCAACGCTTTCGGCTCGGCCATTGGCGGGATGGTAACGAATATGGTGGGCATAGCCAGCCATACCGGGCTTGCGGCGATATGGTTGTTCGGCCTGTTCGCACTCGCCCCCATGGCGGCCATCGCTGCAACGCGCCGACTGCAAGCGGGCGGATGAGTGCTGTGTGATCCACCATTGCTTGGCATGTGGCATATGGTGGATGACGGCTTCGCGTTTCCACCTGACGATTCGACGTGAGCTTATTCTGAGTGAGGAGCATGAGACATGGTTGACAACGTAACTCCCAAGGATGTCTGGCAGGCTCTGCTGAGCGATCCGCAGGCGGAGATGGTGGATGTGCGCACCGATGCGGAATGGAATTTCGTGGGACTTGCCGATCTGTCACAGGCGGCCAAATCCCCGGCATTGATCCCGTGGCAGATTTTTCCGTCGATGCAGGTCAATACCGCCTTTGTCGAGCATATGCAGCGTGCGGGGCTGACCCCTGCCAACAAGATTTATTTCCTCTGCCGCAGCGGCGTGCGCAGTCTGGCGGCGGCCAAGGCGGCGCGGGAGGCGGGTTATCCGCATGTCTACAACATCGCCGACGGCTTCGAAGGCCCGGTTGATCCGGCTGGGCATCGCGGCATGGTGGCGGGCTGGAAGGCGGATCAATTGCCGTGGCGCCAGCGGTGATCTACCGCGCGTAGAGCACCTGCACCACGGCCAGATAGCTGCCACCGTCGCGCACGCGGCCATCCGGGCCGTGCGGCACGTGGCGCAATGTGACGGCATCATCGACATTGCCGCCGATCACCGCCCAACTCGGCCCGACATCGCCCACCACAATGTCGCAATGTGCGGTATAACGACCGGCTGGCAGCTGAGCGAAGTGCAATTGCCGCGCGGCCTCCCGCCCGTTGCACAGCAAATCCCCGGGCGCAGGCGCTGTTATGGCCGGGTCGGCGGCACGTACTGACCAACCAGTCGCTTCATGGCGCGCCATGCGGGCGGCGATGTTGATGTAGTGGGAATGAGAGGCGGAATAGGGGAAGGCGGGGCCGGCACCGGCGATGCGCATCACATAGCTGATAAACGCCGCTGACCACGCATAATCGCCGTCGCGCTCTGGTGGGAAGACGGTGCCGGTGCCGTCATGCTTTCCGGTCCAGCCATGTTCCGGGTCGGTGGCGTTCACCCCCGCGAACCAATATTCCCCCACACGCTGCCACAAACCGGGCTGGCGCTCCGGCTTGTCCTCACCGACATCGGAGGCCGGAGCGTCTGGGCTGTCATTGACCTTCTCGCCGAACAGCCGCCATTCGCGCAGGGCGATGGCAATCGCATCCTGGCGGGAGAACGGCGCATAGCCACGCCGGGCGAAATCCGGCGCGTGGGCGTCGGGTGCGATCTGTCCACAGGCGGCGAGGGCCGCGCACAGCGTCAGCCCAAGGCCAACGCGGCGCATCCCCTTACGCCGCCTGGCGCTCGGGGAACAGCGACAGCAGACCGGCCTCGCTGGCCGCGCAATTGCCGCGCTCGGTGATCAGGCCCGTCACCAATCGCGCGGGGGTGACATCAAACGCCGGATTGGCGGCAGGCGAGCCGCTCGGCACCACCCGCACCGTCGCCACGTTGCCATCAAGCGCCCGGCCGGTGACCATGGTGACTTCGGTGCCCGCACGTTCCTCAATCGGAATCTCGCGTACACCGTCCGACACCGTCCAATCGATGGTGGAAGAGGGCAGGCCGACCCAGAACGGCACGTTGTTGTCGAAGGCCGCCAGCGCCTTGAGATAGGTGCCGATCTTGTTGGCCACATCGCCGGTGCGGGTGACGCGATCGGTGCCGACGATGACGATATCGACCTCGCCATGCTGCATCAGATGCCCGCCCGCATTGTCGGCGATCACCGTGTGCGGCACGCCGTGCTTGCCGAGTTCGAAGGCGGTCAGGAAGGCGCCCTGATTGCGCGGGCGGGTTTCGTCCACCCACACATGCAGGTCGATCTTCTGCTCGAACGCCTTGTAGATCGGTGCCAAAGCTGTGCCCCAATCGACGGTGGCAAGCCAGCCCGCGTTGCAATGGGTGAGGATGTTGACGCGCTTGCCCGGCTTGCGGGCAGCGATCTCGGCGATCAGCGGTGCGCCATGCGTGCCGATGGCCTCGCATTGTGCGGCATCCTCATCGGCAATCCGTCCGGCCTCGGCATAGGCGGCGGCGACGCGCTCTTGGGCTGCAAGCGGACGCAGACGGGCGAGCATGCGATCCAGCGCCCAGCGCAGATTCACCGCCGTCGGCCGCGTGCTGTTGAGCATCGCCGCATCGCGCTCCAACGCCTCGGCAGAGGTATCGACGCGCAGTGCCAGCGCCAGACCATAGGCGGCAACAGCTCCGATCAACGGCGCGCCCCGCACCTGCATCGAACGGATGGCGTGGGCGGCTTCGGCCACCGTCGTCAGACGGAGGATTTCCACCGTCCAGGGCAATTTGGTCTGGTCGATGATGCGCACCGACCATCCGTCCTGCTCGTTCACCCACACGCTGCGATAGGGGGTGCCGTCGATCTTCATGTCCGTTTAGCCTTTGAAATCAGATACGCTGGTGCAGAACGCAGACCAGGGTGAACAACCGGCGCGCGGTTTCAAAGTCGATTTCGACCTTCCCCGCCAGCCGGTCAATCATCAAATTGGCACCTTCATTGTGCAAACCGCGACGGCCCATATCGATGGCCTGAATCCGCGCCTCACGCCCTTCCTCGACCGCCTTGATGTGGCTGTCCACCAGCATCTGGTAGTCTTTGATCAGGCCACGGAACGGCCCGAGGGCGAGCAGAATGGTGCGGGATTGGTCGCCTGCCGCCGGGTCTTGATAAGAAATCTCGAATGCCAGCCGTCCCTCCTGAATGGAGAGAGTCAGAACATAAGGACCTTCGTTCAGCCCGGTTGGAACGAAATGGTTCTCAGCCTGCAAATCGGCCACGGCCTGGGCGCGGTCTGCTTCCAGAATCGGGGAGAGCCGGGTCAGCGCCTCGCCAACCAAGGTGATATGCGCCAGTCGTGACGCCAGATCAGCCATTCTCGTCTGCCTTCACCATGCCCAATCGCAACATCACCCCCATCGTGGCCCCCTTGATGGGGCGCAGCAATGCCAGTGCCAGCAAGCCGGACACCGGCACCCAGAAGGCGGCCTGAATCCAGTCGGCGATATCATAATTCATGTCGATCAACAGCATCAGCGGCACGACGATGTGGCCAACCACAAAAATCGTGAAATAGGGCGGTGCGTCATCTGCGCGCACACTGCCCAGCGGCATGGCGCATTCGGCGCATGCATCGACCACTTTCAGATAACCGCGATACAGTTTTGTCTTGCCGCAGGCAGGGCATTTGCAGGCAAGGCCACGCAGCATGGCGGGCAGCAATTCCGGTACCGGCCAGGCCGACGCGCGCTGCGCACGATCCGGCTGCCAAGCCACAGTCTCGTCCAGGATCGTCGGTACGGACTCCATTGGACACATTACTTTCCCGGCACCCAGCCGCACAGAGGAAAAACAGCGCCGATCATGGGATGCGATCCGCGCGGGCGCCACACTCTACCGTGTGCGCTGCAACATGACATGCGCACGCACCAGTGGTCGCGCAAGACCATAGCGCATGGCAGGTGAAAATTCCGTCAGTTTTCAACCTTGTCGCTGCTGCGTGTCAGCCCCGGCGTTTTGACGCCATTGCGCGACCATACATGCGGCTCCACCGCCCCCACCTGATCGGTGATCCGCGCATAGGCCCAGGGTTGGCGGTGTTTGTCGAAATCGAACACGGTCTTGCGGCCCAGTTGCACCTGATCGAGATTGCAATCGGCGATGATCACCTCGTCATCCCAGGTGGTGGCCTGGGCGAGGATTTCGCCCTGCGGGTTGACGATGATGGAGTGCCCGATCATCTCAAACCCATCCTCGATGCCCGCCTTGGCGCAGGCGACGGCGAAGGTGGCGTTCTGATAGGCGCCGGCCTGGATCGACAAATGCGAGTGCTGCACCCGCAAATGCGGCGCCTCGAACCCGGCCCCGGTCGTGTTGGCCGAGGGCGTGTTATAGCCCAGCATCACCATCTCCACCCCCTGCAAACCCAGCACGCGCCAGGCTTCCGGCCAGCGGCGGTCGTTGCAGATCATCATGCCCATATTGATGCCCGACAGATTGCCCATCGGCGCGCGCACCACCGGAAAGCCCAGATTGCCAACTTCGAAATAACGCTTCTCCAGATGTTGGGCGGAGCGGCTTGGGTCGTAATCGGCATGGCCGGGCAGATGAATCTTGCGGTATTTCAACACGATCTCACCGGCGCCATTGACCAATATCTGCGTGTTGAAGCGCCGCTTGCGCAGGCAGAATTTGTCGTCCTCCTCCAGCGCCATCTCGGCATAGCCCAGACAGAACCCAATGCCGGACGCCTTGGCCGCATCAAACAGCGGCTTGGTGACGGGCGAGGGCATTTCGGTTTCAAACCACTGATCGGCCTCGCTGAGATGCTCGCGATAATGGCGCGGGAAGAAGGTGGTCAGCGCCAGTTCGGGAAACACCACCAACTCCGCCCCGCGCTGCTTGGCGCGCTCGAACAATCGCAACATGCGCTGGACGGCAACCGCCCGGCTGTCGGAGAGCTGAAGCGGACCCAGCTGGGCGGCGGCGACGGTGAGGATGCGGGCCATGCGGGCTTTCTTGGGATCGGTGTTTCTGCGGCAATTGAGCCCCGGAGTCGGCGGGAATGCAATGGTGGGTGAGCAGGGCAAGCCTGTTGCCCGGCGATCGGGTGAAAAATATCATTCCATGATATCCGCAGGGGCCGATGCCGATGCAGGCCAGGGGGCGTGACGCCGATGCGGTGTTCGAGGCGGAGCGGGATTGGCAGAGCCTGCTGGGCGACCGAGGCGTTTTTTGCCCCCCTCAGCCGAAATGCCCCAACAATTCCGCCCGCTGCTCAGCCGTCAACGCGCGTACCCTCTGCCCGCGCAGCAGCAGGAACAGCCGCGCTGATTCCTCCAACTCCTCCGCCGCATAGACGGCATCGATCAGGTTTTTGCCGCTCACCACCGGGCCATGATTGGCCAGCAGCAGCGCCTTCGCCCCCAAAGCCGCCGCATGGATGGCCGGTTCCATCGCCGGATTTCCTGGCCGGTAATACGGCACCACCGGCAGATTCTCGCCCACGCGCATGACGAAATACGGCGTCAGCGCCGGAATGGGCGCGGTCTGGTCCACGTCATCCAGGCACGACACCGCCGTTGCCATGGTGGAATGCAGATGCACCACCGCCCCGGCATCCGGTCGCGCCTGATAGACGGCGCGGTGCATGAACACTTCCTTGGATGGCTTATCGCCGCCGACATGCTCGAAATTCAGGTCGAGCTTGGAAATCCGCACAGGGTCGAGGCGACCGAGCGAGGAATTGGTCGGTGTCATCAGATAGCCGTCGGACAGTTTGGCGCTGATATTGCCGGCACTGCCGACCGCATAGCCGCGTGCGAACAGCGAGGCGGCAAGCTCTGCCAGCAGAACGCGCAGCTCGGTCTCGTTCATTCCGGCACACCCATCCCGAACGCCTTGAGGAAGAAATCCCGCGCGCCGAAATTGCCGCTTTTCAGCGCCAGATGCAGCGCAGGCCCGCTGCCCTCGGCATAGGTCCAAGGCACGCCGGGGTCGATCTCGTCACCGATTCGCAGACGGGTCACGCCCAGACGCTGCACAACGGCACCCGAGGTTTCACCCCCCGCCACCACCAAGCGTCGCACGCCGCGTGCGACCAGCGCCTCGGCGATTTCTGCAAGCGTTGCCTCCACCAGCGCACCCGCCGCATCACGCCCAAGCTGCGCCTGCAACGCCGCCACCTTCTCCGGCGTGCCGGAGGCGGCAATCACAATGGGGGTGTCGCCGAGTTTGCCGTCCATCCATGCAATCGCCTGGGCGGCGAGGGCATGGGCGTCTGGCGTGGCGAGTGGGTCGAGTTCCAGCGTGGGCACGTGCAATTTGGCGGTGCCGATCTGGAACAAGGTCGCCCGTGAGCAGGAGCCGGCGAGAACTGCACAATGGCCGGTGGCGTCTGGCAGCGCGCCCGGATCTTCGGCCTCCGGCAACAGCCCGGCAGCGCGGAAATTGGCGGGCAGGCCGATGGCAACGCCCGAGCCGCCGGTGATCAGCGCATGCTTGGCGGCAGCCTTGCCGATGGCGAACAGATCGTCATCCGTCACCGCATCGACGATTGCGTAACGCCGCCCCTGTTCCTTGAGCACCGTCATCGCACCGCGAATCGCCATCGCGCCGTGTTGCACCGTGGCGTAGGAGACCAGCCCCACCGTGGCGTCGGTCTGGCGCGACAGAACACGCACCAGATTGGCGTCCTTCATCGGGGTGAGCGGGTGATTCTCCATGCCAGATTCGTTGAGCAAGTTGGCGCCGACGAACAAATAGCCCTGATAGACGCTGCGTCCGTTCACCGGAAAAGCGGGGCAGGCCAGGGCAAAGCCGCAGCCAAGGGCATCCACCAACGCATCGGCCACCGGGCCGATATTGCCACGGTCGGTGCTGTCGAAAGTGGAGCAATATTTGAAAAAGAATTGTTTGCAATCAGCGCCTTGCAACCATTTCAGCGCGGCGAGGCTGTCGGCGACGGCCTCATGCACCGGGGCCGTGCGCGATTTCAGCGCCACGATGATCGCGTCCGCATCCGGCACCGGATCGCTCGCTTGCGGCACGCCGATCAACTGCACCACCCGCATGCCCTGTCCGACCAGCATCGAGGCAAGGTCCGTCGCCCCGGTGAAATCGTCTGCGATCGCGCCCAGCAAAGCCATGTCGAATGTCCCTCGGAATAGGCGCACACTCTCTCGCGCGGGATCGGCGGCGTCCAGCCCCTGGCGTGTCAGGCCAGCAGGGCGGCGAAGGCATCGGCCTGGGTTTTCCACCCCGGCACGTCGCGCCCGGCACTCCAGGCGGCGTCGGACATGTCCTGACGCAATCTGGTGTCGAAGATGATCCGGCGCAGGGCGCGCGAGGTCTGCTCCACATCGTCCACCGGGCAGACCGCGCCATAATCCGGGCGGATCAACGCCCCCGCCGCGCCGCCATTGCCGACCACCACCGGAAGGCCGCGCTTGAGCGCCTCGGCGATGACCATGCCGAAGCCTTCATAGCGGGTGGCGAGTGCAAAAATATCCGCCGAATCCCACAACGCGGCCAAGGGTGCGCCGGAGGTCTCACCCAGGAAGGTGACTTTCCCGGCAATGCCCAATTCCCCGGCGAGCGCCTTGATCTGGGCCGCATAGGCGGGATCGAGGCGTTCGGTGCCTGCGATCGTCAGCCGCCAATCCAGATCGAACAGCCGCGCCATCGCGCGCAGCAAAATGTCGTGCCCCTTGCGCGGGATCAGCGAGCCGATGGAAAGCACATGCACGATCTTGCCGCCGGAACCTTGGCTGCGGGGGGCATCGTCAGTGCCGGGCACGATGGTGTGCAGCCGATCGCGCGCCACGCCGAAATCGTTCGCCACCGTGGCGGCAATGGTGTCGCTGGTCGTCACCACGCAGCGGAAACGCGGCAGAAGCTGTGTCTCGATGGCGATCAATGCAGATGCAATCTCCGCATTCAGGCCCGGTTCCAACCCTGTTGGGTGATGATCGAGCAGCACGGCGCGGCGAGTGGTGAGGTCGGCGGCGAGAGGGGCGAAGCTGGGCAGCGCGAGATTGTCGATCACCGGCACCGCATCATCGGGCATCGCAGCCCAGGCCGCACGCGCCGACTCCCGTGCCGCATCGTCGGCCAGCGGGTGGGTTCCGGTGAGGCCGGCGATTGTTGCGTCGTGGCCTGCTGCCCGCCATTCATCGATCATGCGCCGGTTGTAGACATAGCCGCCGGTGAGCAGGTCGAGCGGGGCAGGGGCGAAGAATGCGATGCGCATGCCAAATCTCCGAAATTCCGCCTGCCTTGTCATCCGTCACGCATGCTGCGTCAAACCAAACAAGGCCGCATCACACACGCGCGCACAGGCTGATCGGCGGCATGTGCGGTGGCGGGCGGGTGCGCCCTGTGGCGGCGTAGGGTCTGGCGTCTCCCAACGCTTTCGGCACGGCACGCGCGATGCAGGACATCACCCGCTTCTGTGCCGCCAAGGCGCGTTCCAGCAACGCCTTGTTCGCAGCCGCCAACCGCATCAAGTCCTCCACCGTCGTCCGCGCCGATTGCGGCAGGGTGGGCTTGGCGCGGAGGGCTTGGGTGAGTGCGTCGGTGGCGGCGTTCTTTTCGGCGAGCAGAAGATTGGCCGCCGGAATGTCCAGCACCTGCAAGGCGGCATTTTCGGCGCTTAGAACCTGGGTGAGGCTGGCGATGGCGGCGAGGGCCGATTGAGCTGGCATGTGGGTCATTTGATCGATTTGTCCGATTTTTCCTGCATTTTCAGCATCTGATGATACACCGGCACGGCGAGGCCCAGGCCGCCGGATTTGCCGATCTGCTTGGCCAATTCCTGCGTCAGCATCGGCCGCCATGTCTCTTCCCCCTGACCGCCGCCAAGCGGGCCATCGCCGGTTTTGACGGTGTCGAACATCGGGGCGAGCAATTGGCCCAGCGCCATCGATTCGAAATCCTGTGCGGCCTTCCAGCTTTTGGCGTTGGCCGGGTTGGCGAGTTCGGCGGCATCCGGCGGGCCGGAGGCGGGTAACAGGGCGCCGACGCTCATCGCACCACCAAATCGGCCTGCAACGCGCCCGCCGCCTTGATCGATTGCAGAATGGTGATCATGTCGCGCGGTCCCACGCCGAGTGCGTTGAGGCTGCTGACCAGATCGCGCAATGTCACATTGCCGCTGAGCACGCCGAGCTTCTTATCGCCGCCATCATCGACCTGAATATTGGTGCGCGGCACCGTTGTCGTCGTGCCGCCGCTGGACATCGGGCCGGGCTGGCTGACCTGCGGCGTCTCCGTCACCCGGATGGTCAGATTGCCCTGTGCGATGGCAACCGTTGAGACGCGGACATTGGAGCCCATCACAATCGTCCCGCTTGCCTCATCGATCACCACAATGGCCGCGTTGTCGGGCTCGACGCGCAAATCCTCGATCTGGGCGAGGCTTTCCACCACGTCCCGCCCGGAGAAATCGAGGGCGACGGTGCGTGGATCGGTGGCGGTGGCGAGTTGCGCACCGAGGGATTTGTTGATCGCCGCCGCCATCCGCCGTGCCGTTGTCAGATCGGGATTGCGCAGGCCAAGGCGCAGCTTCGGGCGGCTGCCGAGGTTGAAGCTCAGCTCGCGCTCAACGGTGGCGCCATTGGCAATCCGCCCCGCCGTCGGCACGCCGCGCGTGACAGAGGATGCAGCCCCGCTGGCGGCTATCGCACCGGTGGCCAGTGCGCCTTGCGCCACCGCATAGACCTCGCCATCGGCGGCCAGGAGCGGGGTGACGAGCAGCGTGCCGCCGGTGAGGTTGCTGGCATCGCCGAGGGCGGAGACAGAGACGTCGATCCGGCTGCCGGTGCGCACGAAGGCGGGCAATTCGGCCGTCACCATCACGGCTGCCACGTTCTTGGTGCTGAGCTTGGCCTCCTGATCGCGGGTGTTCACGCCCAGCCGTTCCAGCATGCCGATCAGCGATTCACGGGTGAACACCGCCGAATCCAGCTTGTCTCCGGTGCCGTTGAGGCCGACGACGAGGCCATAGCCGACGAGTTGGTTCTCCCGAATGCCCTCGACATCGGCGATGTCCTTGATCCGCACCTGCGCCGCCGCCGGCAGCATCGCGGCGAGCAATGCCAGCAGGATTGCGGCAATAAGTCTGAGGTTGGTCACTCTTCGTTCAGATTTGCGTTGCATGCTGTCTGCGCGCGGCCCGCGTTCTGGGGGTTCGCGGGCATCTTCCCAGCTGGAAGTTACCAAAGTACGAACGCAGCCCGGTTTGTGCACAATCAGGCCTGCAGCGGATGAAGGAATGGCTTCGATGAGCGTAATTCCGATCGGTGGCGGCACGCCGCTGTCACGTCCAAGTCCAGCGCGCATGTCGGGCGGAACGGGGTTCCTCGTGCCGGAATCGGCGGCCTCCAGCGCGTCGTCAGGGGTGCGGGCGCAGGCGATGGTGGGCGCAAATGCGCTGTCGGCCATGCTTGGCATGCAGGAGATCGACCCGCCGCAGGAGCGAGACCGCCGCGCCCGCAGACAGGGTGAAAAACTGCTCGCAGCCTTGCAGCGCCTGCAACTCGCCGTGCTGTCGGGGGAGAATTCCGATGCAATTACAGGGGAATTGGCTTCATTGACCACCGAAACCGCCACCGCTGCCGACCCCAATCTGCGCGCGGTAATCGATGGCATCACATTGCGTTGTGCTGTCGAAATGGAACGACATGGCCGCGCATTGCAACGCAATATTCGCACATAACGCCCCTTGGCGCGGTGCGGGGGGGTGGCTATAAGCCCGGCAAGCCAAGACCTCGGCGCGTTGGCCGGGGATGCATAAAGCAGGATTGCCACCCAATGATGGTTACACTGCCGCCTGATTATCGTCCGTCTGAGACCGAAGAATTCATGAACCCGCTGCAGCTGGAATATTTCCGGCAGAAGCTGCTGCGGTGGCGCGCCGATTTGCTGCGCGATGCCGATGGCACGTTGGCAAGCCTCGGCGAAGGCGGCATCCACGAAGCTGACATCACAGACCGCGCCAGCGTGGAAACCGACCGTGCGCTTGAACTGCGCACGCGCGACCGGGCGCGCAAATTGATCAACAAGATCGATCAGGCCCTGATGCGGGTTGAAGCCGGCAGTTACGGTTTCTGTGAAGAGACCGACGAGCCGATTGGCCTCAAACGTCTCGAAGCCCGCCCGATCGCCACGCTGTCCATTGAGGCGCAAGAGCGTCACGAAAAAATGGAACGTGTTCACCGCGACGATTGATCGATCTTCCCTGGCCCGCATCAGAACGGTGCCAGGATATCGACGATTTGCTGTCCCCAGCGTGCGGTTTGCAGATCGGTGAGCTGTCCGCGCCCACCATAGGCGATGCGAGCCTCCGCCATCCGGTCATGCGTGACGGTGTTATCGCTGGCGATGTCTTGCGGCCGTACCACGCCGGTGACGAGCAATTGCCGCAATTCGCTGTTCACCAGCATCTCCTGCCGTGCGGCGACGACAAGATTGCCATTCGGCAGAACCTGCGTGACCACACCGGCCAATCGCAGTGTGACGGTATCGGCGCGTTTGATTTCGCCTGTGCCGTTGTTGGAATTCGTGCTGGTGGCCGACAGCAGGCTGGAGGCGGTTGCACCTGGCAGCAGATGAGGCAAGGCACTTTCCAGGCCGAGCAGGTTCGGCACGCCCATCGTCTCCACTCCGGTGCGCGTGGATGTGGTACCGTTCTGCACGTCGGCGGTGTCGGTGGCATTAACCAGGACCGTGAGCAGATCCCCCACCTGGGCGGCGCGCTGATCCTTGAAGAAGGCGCGACTGCCGGTGCGCCACAGCGAGCCGATTTGTGGAGCCGCGGTCTGCGGGGTGGGCATCGGCATCGTCATCGGGCGGTAATTGGCCTCCTTGGTGGGATCGGCACTTTTGCTCATCTCAGGTGGCCGTCCAATTTCCGACAATCTCCCCAGCGTGCCGCATCCGCTGAGCAGCAAAGCCAGGGGCAGCGCCAATCCGGCTTGGAGTTTCATTGTCAGTCTCCTCAGCGCAGTGAAATCTGGGTCTGGCCACTGCGCGCCGGGCGCCGAAGCGCATTGCCGGGCAGCACGCGCACCTGATCGGGGCCGGTGATCTCCGCCTCGATAATCGCGCCAGAGGCCGGGTTGAGCACGCCGATATGATCGCCCATGGCGCCGGAATCTGCGGCGGTGCCGGCGGCGGTGACGGCAAGACCCGGTACCTGTAGCTGGATCTGCACCAGGGCGCCTTTCTGCACCAAAATCGGTGCGCTCAACTCCGCCACCGCGATCTTCTGCCCGGCGTTGAGCGGGTGGCGCAGCGCCTGTCCGATCACCTGAGAGAGATTTTGCGCGGACTCATCCTGCCCTGTGCCACTGGGCACGCGTTGCAGCCGCACATCCGATGGCTGGATTGGTGCCCCGGCCATCAGGCGATGCGTGGCGACCACGGCCGTTACCAATGCCTGCACGCGACCGGCCAGATGCAGCCGCTGCAACGGCTCACCCGGCACCACGATTGCCAAGCCCGCCGTGAAGCGCCCGCTGCCGGGCTCGACATCGATCTGCTCGACCGCAATTTCCGGCTTGGTGTCGGGCGGCACTTGGGGCGCGCTGAAGGCGGAAAGATCGATCTGGGCGTCGTCGCTATAGCCGCCATCGCGCAGGGCTTGGCGCAGGGCTTCGAGCAGCTCTTCACGCGGAACCATGCGGCCTGGGCGATCGATGACAATCTGCTCCGCCCCCGAACGTGGCCGCCATGCCACGCCGAATTGCCGTGCAATCGCCGCCGCTTGTGCAGCTTGCACCACAATCCGCCCGCCCGGTGCCGGGCCTGCGCCAAGCACGCGCGGGCCAGCAGGACCGGGATCGTCGAACAGGTCGGAGACATGCACCTCCGCTCCGGCGAGCGTGGTGGCGGGGCGCAACGTGGCACCGGCGGCGGGAATGGCGGTCAGCAGGGCCGCGAAGAAGGAAATCATGCGCATGACGGGCCTCAATGCAGATTGGTCAGGGTGGACAGCATTTCGTCTGACGCAGTGATCACCTTCGAGTTCATCTCATAGGCGCGCTGGGCGGTGATCAGATTGGTGATCTCGCTGACCACGTTGACGTTGGAGGTCTCCACGAAGCCTTGCATCGTGGTGCCGAACCCCGGAGCGCCCGGCAGCCCAGTGACGGCATTGCCCGAGGCCGCCGTCGCCAGCAGCAGATTGCCGCCTTGGGCCTCAAGCCCGGCTGGGTTGGGAAAATTCGCCAATTGCAACGAACCGACCAAAGAGGGTGCGGTTTGATTTGGAATACTCACCTGCACCTCGCCCGACGTGTCGATGGTCACGCCGGTGGCGTTGGTTGGAATGGTGATGCCCGGCTGCACCACATAGCCATCCGCCGTGACGATCTGCCCGGTGGGCGACAGGCTGAACGTGCCGTCACGGGTATAGGCGGTCTCACCGGAGGGCAGCGTGACCTGGAAATAGCCATTGCCCTGGATGGCAAGATCGAGACTGTTGGAAGTTTGTTGCAGGTTGCCCTGCTCGTTGATCCGGTAAATCGCCGCAGTCTTCACGCCAAGCCCCACCTGGGCGCCGGAGGGCACGATGGTGCCGGTGTCTGAGGAGTTCGAGCCCACACGGCGCAGGTTTTGGTAGATTAAATCCTGAAACTCGGCCCGGCTGCGTTTGAAGCCGGTGGTGGTGAGATTGGCGATGTTGTTGGAAATCACTTCGACATTGGTCTGTTGGGCCTGCATGCCGGTGCCGGCGATATCGAGTGCGCGCATGGAGGAGCGCCTTTTCTGTTCTTACGAATTGCGTTGGGTGATTTTGTCGATGGCGCTCTGTTGCCGGTCGCCTTCGGATTGGACGAATTGGCTGGTGAACTGGAACTCACGCAGCGTGGTCATCATCTTGACGATCTCGTTGATCGGTTTGACGTTGCTGTCCTCCAGCGAGCCTTGCGTGATCTGCGGATCGGCCACCGCCTTGGTCGGGCTGTCGGTTGCGAGCAGGCGGTCGCCCTCGGTGCGCATTTTGTTCGGATCTTGAGGGGCGACCACGCCGATTTGCCCGATCTGGCCGTTCTGGCTGGAAATCATCCCATTCGGGGCCACGCTGAGAACGGTATCGGCCGGGGCGATTTGGATGGGTTTGCCGTTGGTATCAAGCAGCGGATTGCCCGCGCCATCGACAATCCGCCCATCCGGGGCCCGCTCGAAATGCCCCGCACGGGTCAAGCGTGGCCCGGCATTGGTCAGCACGGTGAAGAAGCCGTTGCTGCCGATGGCGAGGTCGAGCGGATTGGCCGTGGCGGTGAACGTGCCAAGCTGCGCCTCCCGATAGGTCGCGCGATCCTGGGTATAGGCGAGGATGCGCCCGCCTGGCGGCAGACCATCGGTATTCGGCAGGTTCGGCTCGCGCACCAGCCAATCGGCAAACACCATCCGCTCCGCCTTGAAGCCGGGTGTTCCGGCATTGGCGAGGTTGTTTGCCGTCACCTCCATCGCGCGGGATTGGGCAACGAGACGGGAGAGGGCAATTGTGGTGGCATTTTCCATCGCTGGCTCCGGGGTGGCACATCCATCTGCCCGATGCAGCGCAACCGGCGTGCCAGCCTGCGAACGCCGGAATTCTGCGGATTTTTCTGACCCCTCATCGCAACACGGCAATCTTTGCCGATGCGAATTGCGCCCTGTCGGCAAATTTCGCCGGTCTGGAAAGGCTTTGTTAACCCCTCTGCGTCAGGCTGGGTCTGTCCGCTGATCGCGGGTGTTGGCTGAAGGGGTTTCCGTTGAGCAGTGCTGCCGCCATTCCTGCACCGTCTGAAGCTGGTGCGCCGAAGAAGAGCAAGAAGAAGCTCGTCATTCTTCTCGCCATTCCGTTGGTGCTGATCGCCATTCTGGCGGGGCTGTGGTTCGGTGGCATTCTGCCGCCTTTGCTCGGCATGGGTGTCGACAAGGCGGCCAAGCACGAAAAGCCAGGCGAAATCAGCAAGGAGGCCGCGGCGACGGCCAAGGCACCGGTATTTCTTGATCTGCCGGATCTGATCGCCAATCTTAATGTCGGCCAACGCCGCAGTGCCTTCATCAAGCTCAAGGCCAAGCTCGAACTGTCCAAACCAGAAGATGTGGCGGTCGTCACCGCCGCGATGCCGCGTTTGCAGGACATGTTCACCACCTATTTGCGCGAAATGCGGCCGGAGGAGCTGCGCGGCTCCGCGGGCACCTATCGCCTGCGGGAAGAGATGATCTCCCGCGCCAATATCGCAGCGGCGCCCGCGCGCATCGTGGATGTGCTGTTCAGCGAGATGCTGATCCAATGAGCGACACGCCAGAGCAATCCCCTGGGCAATCCCCTGGGCAATCCCCTGGGCAATCTGACGAAGACCTCGCCGCCGCCTGGGGGGCGGATATGGAGGCCGAGGCGGGCGATGATGCGGCCGCAATGCCGGTGCAGCCTGCGCGCGTGCTCAATCAGGCGGAAATCGACTCGCTGCTCGGCTTCGATGACGGCCCGAGCAGCGGCGACAATCGCAGCGGCATTCAGAAGATCATCTCCTCCGGTCTCGTCTCCTATGAGCGGCTGCCGATGCTGGAGATC
Organism: Acetobacteraceae bacterium; assembly: GCA_031291725.1. Classification (GTDB taxonomy): domain Bacteria; phylum Pseudomonadota; class Alphaproteobacteria; order Acetobacterales; family Acetobacteraceae; genus CAIQQQ01. The sequence goes on along the minus strand of JARLIM010000025.1, from coordinate 38,221 downwards.
GTCTTCGACCGGCTGGTGCGCATCATGTCCACCTCGTTGCGCAATTTCACGTCGGACAATGTGGAAGTCGGCATCGACAACATCGTCTCGTTGCGCTTTGGCGATTACCTCAATTCCATTCCGCTGCCCGCCATGCTGGCCGTCTTCAAGGCGGAGGAATGGGATAATTATGGGCTGATGGTGGTCGATAGCGCGATGATCTACTCGATTGTCGATGTGCTGCTCGGGGGGCGTCGTGGCACGGCGGCGATGCGCATCGAGGGGCGGCCTTACACCACCATCGAGCGCACGCTGGTTGAACGGCTGATCCAGGTGGTGCTCGCCGATCTCTCGGCCAGTTTCGACCCGCTCTGCCCCGTCTCGTTCCGTTTTGAGCGGCTGGAGGTCAATCCGCGCTTTGCCACCATCTCCCGCCTGTCCAACGCCGCCGTGCTGGCGCGGCTGCGCATCGATATGGAGGATCGCGGCGGTCGGCTTGAGTTGATGCTGCCCTACGCCACGCTGGAGCCGGTGCGTGAGCGGCTGTTGCAGCAATTCATGGGTGAGAAATTCGGCCGCGACTCAATCTGGGAAACCCATCTGGCCGAAGAACTCTGGAACACCGATGTCGAATTGGATGTGGTCCTCGATGAGCAGGTGATGCGCCTGGCCGATGTGATGCGACTGCAAGTCGGCAGCCGCATCATGTTGAATTCCCAGCCGGACAGCACGGTGTCCCTGCGCTGCGGGGCGACGACCTTGTTCGAAGGCCGCGTTGGCCGCCGCAAAAATAGGGTGGCTGTGCGCATCGAAAATCCCTGCCTGCGTGCGCCTCCGGGAATGATGTGATGCAGATCGGCCTCGATCTCACCCTGATTCTGCTGCTCGTCGCCACGCTCTTTCACGCCATGCGGTTGGAACGCGCGCTGGGTGTTCTCCGGCGGGATCGTGCCGAACTCGACGGCCTGATCGCCAGCTTCGAGACCGCAACTCAGCAGGCGGAGCATGGGGTGGAGCGGCTGCGGGCCGGGGCGGAAGGGGCCGGGCAGGCGCTGGTGCGACAGACCGAGCGGGCAGGCGGGCTGCGCGACGACCTCGCCTTTCTCGCCGAACGTGCCGAGCGTGCGGCGGATCGCCTGGAGGCCGGATTGAAAACCGCCCGTGCGGACGTGTCGCGCGCTGAAGCTGCCAAGCCCGCCGACACGGTCAGCCCACGCGCCCGCCGCGCCGAATCCGTGGTCGAATTGCGCGATCCGGCTCCGGCTGTGGAGGAGGCGGCAGCTCCCAAATTGCGCAGCCAGGCCGAGCGCGATCTGTTGCGGGCCCTCAAACTGGGACGCGCCATCAGTGAAGTGGGAGAGGACGCATGAGAGCCACCCGCCGCCCCGGTCTGTCGTGCCAGGCCCTGGCGCCACGCCTGTTGCCGGTGACGATCCTTGTCATGCTGATCTTGCTGGTCGTGCGCTCCGGCGAGGTTGTGCTGGCCGCCACTGCCGAGAAGCCTGCACCGAAGGCCGAGGCTGCGCCACCGCCGCCCGCCGCCCCACCGCCCGCCGGCGAAAAGCCGGCCCCTCCAGCCGAGCGGCCCGTGACGGATAGCGAGCGGGCTTTGCTGACTGATCTGCGCAACCGCCGTGCGGCATTGGACACGCGCGAGGCCGCCTTGGCCGGGCGGGAGGCGACTGAGGCGGCGATGGAAGTGCGTCTCAACGCCCGCTTTGACGAACTCAAACAGCTGCAAACCCGCCTTGAAACCCTCGAACAGCAGCGTGCCTCCCGCGATGAGGCGAATTGGCAGGGCTTGGTGAAAACCTACGAGGCAATGAAACCGCATGATGCGGCAACAATCTTCAACGATCTCGATCTGCCGATCCTGCTGCCGGTGCTGGACCGCATGAAGGAAACCCGTGCCGCCCCGATTCTGGCCGCGATGCTGCCAGATCGTGCCCGATTGGTGACGACCGAGTTGGCCCGCCTGCGCGCCGAGCACAACAGCGTCACCCCGCCCACCCCGAAGCTTCCCCCCAAACCCAGCACCGGAGGTTGACATGTCCCATTCCCGCACATTCGGACGGAGCCAGATATGAGCATCGATAAATCCATGAACGTCCTGATCGTGGACGACTACAAAACCATGTTGAGGATTATCCGCAACCTGTTGAAACAGATTGACTTCAACAATGTCGATGAAGCCTCCGACGGCACGGAGGCCTTGGCCAAATTGCGGGCCGGGCAATATGGGCTGGTGATCAGCGATTGGAACATGCAGCCGATGACCGGCCTGCAATTGTTGCAGGAAGTCCGCGCCGATGGCCGCCTGAAAGAGACGCCGTTCATCATGATCACCGCCGAAAGCAAGGCGGAGAACGTGGTGGCCGCCAAGCAGGCCGGAGTGTCGAACTATATTGTCAAACCCTTCAACGCCGAGACGTTGAAGGAAAAGATCGAAAAGGTGCTCGGTCATGCATAACGCAGCCATCACCGCCCGTGCGATGTCCGAACGGCTGGCGCAACATCTGGCGGCGGCACCACTGGCCAGCCGTGAACAGATCGAAACCGTCGTGCGTGCCGTCCTGTCCACTCTGCATGGTGATTTATCGCCACGCGATACCGAACTGCTCGCCGAGGTTGAGGATCTGGGCCGCACCATCGCCGCCGCCAAGGCTGAGATTGCCGCCTTGCGGGTGGACGACATCACTGTCAGCCAGATCCCCTCTGCCACCGACGAACTGGATGCCATCGTTTCGCATACGGCGGCGGCGACGAACGCCATTCTGGAAAGCTGTGAGGCGCTCGATGCGCTGGGCGGGTCGATGAAGGGCAAACAGGCGGACATCCTCGCCGACGCCACCACGCGAATCTACGAAGCCTGCAGTTTTCAAGACATCACCGGCCAGCGCATTGGCAAGGTGGTGGGCACGTTACAGGCCATCGAGGCAAAAGTGGCGCATATCGTTGAAGCTTTCGGCGATCCTTCCGCCGGGCCGCAGGCGAACGCATCGTCAAGCCAAGGGGAGGCAGCGCTGCTCAATGGCCCGCAATTGCCGATGACAGCGATGGATCAATCGGAAATCGACCGTCTGCTGGCGAGTTTCGAGTGAAGCTGAGGCGCATATTCCTCAGTGCTGTCACGGCCTTGCTCCTGGCCGTTATCGGGCAGGCATGTGCGCAATCACCGGTGACGGTGAGATATGGCAACCATGACGGATTCGGTCGCATTGTCATCGATGCCGCCAATGCCGCATCCCTGCGCGTGACGTCAAAGGGTCAGAACGTGGTGGTGGAGCTTGGTGGCGCACATGCGCAGCCGCCGGGCAATCTGCCGCGCAATGTCGTATCGGTCGAGGTTGCAGCCGACGAACTGCACATCTCACTCAAACCCGGCAGCACTTTGCGGCGCGCGATGATCAATCATCATCTTGTGCTCGATGCGCTCGACCCCAGCACGCCACCGCCGCCACGCGATGCAGCCGCCTCGCTTGCACCCGTGCGCCCACAACAGCTTGCAACCGCAAAGCCGCCGCCACCCCCGGCGATTCAACCGCCCGCACCCGATCCACCGGCCCAACCCGTTCCGCCACCCTCATCGTCCGCGCCGGCCGACCCGCCGACGACACATGGCATTGCCGCCACCTTGCAGGATGTTCCTGATTTTGGCCCAGGCCATCGGTTGGAAATCCCCTTCGGCCCGCAGGTTGGAGCGGCGGCGTTTGCGATGGATGGCGAAGGCTGGGTGGTGTTTGATGAGCGCAAACCGATCGACCTGGCCGCATTGCAGCAAGACCCCATGTTTGGCAGTGCACAGGTGCAGGAATGGCCAGGGGCTACCTTGCTGCGGGTGAAGCTGCCGCCGGGCGCGGAACTGCATCTTGAACGTCGCAAAAGCAGTTGGTTGGTCACGGCCATTGGCGGCGATGCGGTTCAACCGGCATCCGATTCGATAGAGATGGTCAATGCCGAGAGTTCTCTCCTGCTGACGGCACGTAAGCCCGGCTTGGTCGTCTCGGTGCCAGATCCGCAGACAGGTGGATTTTTGCTGGTCGGCACGCAGACCGATGCTGGACAGGAATTTCCCGTGGCGCGGAGCTCGCCGGATTTCGTGCTGCTGCCGAGTTGGCAGGGCGTGGTGATACGGCCTTTGTTGGACTCACTGCGACTGCGCAGCGCGCCGCAGGGATTCTCCATCGAAGCCGATGGCGGGGACTCATTGTCGGTCAGCCGCTTTGGCCCGGTCGAGCATGAAGCGGCCGTCAGCAGCCGCATGACCCGCATGTTCGATCTGCCACAGCAAGGCAATCCGGCGCTGTGGCGTCGTTTGCAAAGTGCATTGCGTGGTGCTGCTGACTCACCGCCACAATCGAAGGCCAATGCGCGCCTTGCCGTCGCCGAAGCGATGCTCGCACTCGGCTTGGGCGTGGAGGCGCAAGCCGTGCTGGCTTTAACCACCAACGAAGACGTCCGCGCGGCAGACGATCCACGCGCGATCGGCCTCACCGCCATCGCTGCCGTCCTGGCACACCGGCTGGGGGAGGCGGCAGGATTAGACGATCCCCGGCTCGACGGGATCGACGAGATCGCATTCTGGCGGGCAATCCGGCAGGCGACGTTGCAGGAGGATTCTCCCAAAGCCGCGCTGGTGCTGGCCAATACGGTGCCGTTGCTGGAAGCGTATCCGCCGGAATTGCAGCATCGCTTACTTCCGTTGGTGGCCGAGACGCTGGTGCAGGCAGGTCAGATCGATGCGGCCAAATCCCTGCTGGCGCGTCATCCCGATGATGGCACGCTCGACTTCGCGCGCGCTTTGCTCGCCCGCAAGAGTGAGGCGGCCGATGATGCCTTGCGGCGATTTGATCATCTGGCCCTCTCGCCCGACCGTCTCGTCCGCTATCGGGCAGAGCGTGAAGCGGCTGAATTGCGGTTGACCACCGAGAGGGCAAATGCGGCTGAGACGGCGCAGACCCTGAGCAAGATGTTGTATGGCTGGCGTGGCGATCAGCGCGAGGTGGAATTGCGCTTGCGTACGGCCCAGATGCTTGGTCAGGCCGGGCAATGGCGGGCGGCGTTACAGTTGCTGCGTGAGACTGAGGCGCTGTGGCCGGAGCAGAAAAATCAATTGCACGCCCGGCTGGTGGCTTCCTTCGCTGCGGCTCTGCATCCCATTGGTGACGATGCCGCTTCCCCATTCGATCAAGTCGCTCTGGCTGAAGAGAACGCCGATCTGATGCCTGATGGCGCGGCTGGGCTGCAATTGGCGCAGTTATTGGCTGACCGCCTGATGGCGCTCGATTTGCCGGACAAGGCTTCGGTGTTTCTGGAGCACATGGTCGCTCACACGCCGCCCGGATTGGCGCGCGCCGAATTCGGCGGCAGGCTGGCCGAGGCCAAGATGTTGGCCGGGCACCCGGCGGAGGCGTTGGATGCCTTGTCGGCATCGGCCGGAGTCGATTTGCCACCCAAGCTGTTGGAGCGGCGCGGGCTGGTCTTCGCCGAGGCGGTGGCCGAGCAGGGAGATTTCGCCAGCGCACGGCAGGCATTGCTGGAATTGGACAGCGAGACGGCGGATCGCAAACGGGCGGAGCTGGCTGAACGGGCAAAACTGTGGCCGGAGGCTGAAGATGCCTGGCGGCGGGTGGCTCAGCGGTCGGTGCCCGTTTCAGGGCCATTGGACGCGGCTGCGGCAGATATCGTGCTGCGGTTGGCCGGGGCTGCGGCACAAACAAATGACGCGGCCATGCTGCGCAAGCTGCGCGCCGAGGCACTGCCACGCCTGGCGCCAGGCAAGGTGAGCGAGGAGATCGGCTTTCTGACATCTGCTCCGCTTGGCACGTCTGCCGTCGTCACGGGCGAAGCACACAAGCCGGGTGTCTCGCCACCCGGCGCGGGCGGGTGAAGTGTTGTCTTCCTTGTTGTATTGTCGCGGGCGAGATATGCGTAAAATATTGGCTTTGAAGAAGATTTGTTCTTGCATCCTCCCTCTGTTTTCATCAAATTCCGCCGCCTTGGCCCCAGGGGGCCCGCCCATGCGGGGCGGTGCCCAACAGGCCGTCTGCTGGTTGGAAGGGTTGGTGCCATGAACGCACTCTCGCCACTGGGGATGGTCTCGGTACTCCCGAGCGATAACCAGGTTACAATTGTTCCGGTCGAAATCGACTCGGGGGAACAAAAGGATTATTTCGTCGAACGCGATGGAATGAAGTTCGCGGGCACGCATCTGCTCGTTGACCTCTGGGGTGCCACGAATCTCGATGATCCGGCGCATATCGACGCGGCTCTGCGTGAATCCGCCATCATCTCCGGGGCGACGATCCTGCATTCGCATTTCCACCATTTCTCACCCAATGGTGGCGTTTCTGGCGTGTTGGTGTTGGCCGAAAGCCACATTTCCATCCACACGTGGCCGGAGAAGAACTTCGCTGCCATCGATTTGTTCATGTGCGGCGCCTGCGATCCGAACAAGGCGATCCCGGTGTTGCAGGCGGCCTTCAAGCCAGAGCGCATCGACAGCGACGAACAGCGTCGCGGGCGCGTTTACTGATCGATGTCTCCGCGCTAAACAGCGCCGCGACATCATGTGATGACATTGCGGGCCGGACGGAAACGTTCGGCCCGTCTTTGTGCCATCTCTTTGCGAGGAGAGCCGATATGGCGACCGATTCTTGGGTGAATGAGACGCTGTATGCCGATTGGGGCCAGCGTTTTCTGGTCAAGCGCGAGCTTGCCCGCGTGCAAAGCGATTTTCAGGATATCATGATCTTTGAAAGCACATCGCATGGCCGGGTGATGCTGCTCGATGGCGTGACGCAGATCACCGAGGCGGATGAGTTCGTCTATCAGGAAATGCTCACCCATGTGCCGCTGTTGGCACATGGCGATGCGAAGAACGTGCTGATCATCGGCGCCGGCGATGGCGGTGTGCTGCGCCGGGTGCTGCAGCATCAGGGCGTCGAGCGCGCGGTGATGGTGGAAATCGACGGCGAGGTGATCCGCCTATGCAAGGAATTCCTGCCGACGATCGCTGGAGACGCATGGACCAATCCGCGCGCGGACGTGATCGTGGGTGACGGCATCGATTATGTGCGTCGCGCGCCGGATGCCAGTTTCGATGTGATCATCGTCGATAGCACCGACCCGATCGGCGTGGGCGAAGTGCTGTTCACCGATGAATTCTACGCCAATTGCGCCCGCATCCTCACCGAGCGCGGTCTGGTGGTCAATCAATGCGGCGTACCGTTCATGCAGGCGGACGAACTGCGTGAGACCTCGGTGCGTCGCGCGAAGTTCATCCCGCATGTCGGTGCCTATGTCGCTGCCGTGCCGACCTATGTCGGCGGGTTCATGACGCTGGGTTTTGCCGCCAAGCAGGCGGGCCTTGGTCAGGTGCCGGTGGAGACCATCCGCGCGCGTGCCGCGGCGGCTGGCATGCTGGACCAGACGAAATACTGGACGCCGGAAATCCATGCCGGCGCCTTCAACCTGCCGCCCTATATCGCGCAGCATTTGCCGCGCTGATAGTCTGATCTCGATAAGCGCCGCCTTGCATCGGGCGGCGTTTACGTTTTCAGCAGGGCGATCAGCGCATCCGCCACCGCCTGTGGCGCTTCCTGCGGCGGGTTATGCCCGATGCCGGGAAGCACAATGCGCTGACATGGGCCGGTAAAGCGGCTGATATCCGGTCCGCTGGCATAGGCCGAGTTCACGCCATCGGCCTCACCCCAGATCGCAGCACTCGGCACGACGATGTCGGGCTGCCGCGCCAAGCTGGCTTCGATCTCGTCCAACGCCGGATCGCCCGCCACAAGGCCGTAGCGATGGCGATAGGAGTGAATGACGACATCGACAAAATCCGGATTGTCGAAGGCGGCCGCACTGGCGGCAAACGTGGCGTCGTCGAAATGCCAATTCGGCGACCACAATCTCCAAAGCAGCCGGGCGATCTCGGCCCGATTTGTCTCAAGCCCCGCCACGCCGCGTGGTGTGTGGAAGTAATATTGGTACCACAGCGCCCGCTCCCCCTCCGCCGAGACCGGACGATTGGCGGTGGCGATGTTCTGGATGTTATAGCCGTTGCAACTCACCAAGGCCCGCACCCGCTCGGGCCACAAGGCGGCGACGATACAGGCTGCCCGCCCCCCCCAATCATAACCCACCAAGGCGGCTTGCCGGATGTCGAGCGCATCGAGCAAATCGCGCAGATCGGCTCCCAAGGCGGCTTGCTGGCCGGAACGCGGCGTGTCCGGCGAGAGGAAGCGAGAGGGGCCATAGCCACGCAGATAGGGCACAATCACCCGACAGCCCGGCAGCAATGACACCAATGCGTCATAGCCGCGCGGGGCATAGGGAAAACCATGTAGCAGAATCACCGGCTGGTCGCCAGTCGCACCGTGTTCCTCGTATGCAATCTCAAGGGTCTTGGTGCGCAGTGTGTGAAGAATGCCGCTCATCTCTGTCTCCCGGAGGTGGCGCAGACTAACGCGAATCCACAAAACTCTGCACCAGCGCGCCGGAGACCAGCCGCCAGCCATCGACCAGCACGAAGAAGATCAGCTTGAACGGCAATGAGACGATGTTGGGGGGCAGCATCATCATGCCCAGGCTCATCAACACGCTGGCCACCACCATGTCGATCACCAGGAAGGGCAGATAGAGCATGAACCCCATCTCAAACGCCCGCCGCAATTCGCCCACCAAAAACGCCGGCACCAATGCGCGCCAACTGGCCTGATCCGGGGTGTCCGGGGTGGGAAGATGGGCGAGATCGAGGAACAGCCGCAGATCGGCACCGCGCAGGTTGGCGGCCATGAAGCGGCGGAACGGCTCGGCGGTCAGGCGCAAACCCTCCATCGGGTCGATCTTGCCGTCCGACATCGGCAGCACCCCCGTCGTCCAGGCCTGATCGAGCACGGGTTGCATGACGAACCATGTCAGGAACATCGCAAGCCCGATCAGCACGGTGTTCGGCGGCGTGCCCTGGGCCCCGATGGCGCTGCGCAACAGCGAGAGCACAATGACGATGCGGGTGAAGGCGGTCATCATCACCAACAGGCTCGGTGCGATGGAGAGCACGGTGAGCAGTGCCGTCAATTGCACCATGTGCGCGGTCGCCCCGGCCTGACCGCCGGTGCCGAGATCGATGTTCACCGATTGCGCAAGGGCGGGCAAGGGCAGCAGCAGCAAGGGAAGCAGCAGCGCGATCATGTCGCATCTCCCGCGATCAACACATCATTCGCACCCCCGGTGAGCAGCAGGAACTCCCGCCCATCCAGCCGCACCAGCACCAGGCGGCGGCGCGTGTCGATGGCACGGGATTCGAGCACGGTGATGCGTCCCGCCATCGCCGGACGCCATCGGCTGCCCGGTTGCAGCAGGCGCTTGCTCAACAGCACCAGCGCCAGAACACCCACCAGGGCGGACAGCGAGACAAGCGCGTCGTGGAGTTCCATGGTGTTTTTCCATGCTGCAAGAGAGTCATCGCTCGGCCTCCTCCAGCGCCGCGTGAAGGCGGTCGAGGTCGGTCAGCAGGCCCTCCAACACCGGACGCAGGCGGCGTCCTTCTTGAGGGTCGAGGTCGAGGGCACTGGCGGTTATGCGGCCGATGCAAAGGGGCAGGCTGGTGAGGTCCATCGCGCGACCAGCCTCGGCAAATGCGCGCGTGGTGCGCAGCAGGCGTTGGGCGGCGGAGGCTAGGTTGTGGGCCGCTGCAAACGCCGCTTCCGACGCGGCAACGCCGTCACCCGGAAGGGCGAACCAGTCAGGCCAAAGAGGGGGGGAATCTGAGCCGTTCATCGCCGCTGAGTTAAGCGGCAGAAGATGAAAATCCGGTTAGCGGCCCGGCAGGAAATGCCGGGCCAAACCGACATCAGCCAGCGCGGCGCTTGCCTTTATAAGGTGCCGGGCCACCCTTGTGGAACGGCTTCTTGCCGTCGCGCGGGTTGAACCCACGCGGCGGCGGCGCACCGGCGGCTTCCTGCGGACCAGGGGCGGCATCGGCGCGGGCGAATCGATAATCCTGCTCCACCGAGGCTTCCATCGTCTGCTCAAACCGCGCGGCGGCGTCGGCGGCGATCTCGAAGCGGGTTTCGCGGTCGAACACCCGGATGGCGCCAATCTCAGCGCGGGTGACGTCTCCCACGCGGCAGATCATCGGCAACAGCCATTTCGGGTCGGCGTTCTGATAGCGGCCCACATTGACGCGGAACCAGCCCGTGCCGTTGAACGCCTCCAGGCGACGCTCACGCGGAGCACCCTGATGCACCTGATCCTGATGCGGGCGGGCGGCGCGGTAATCCTCGCTGTTGCGCGGGGCAGGGGTCATCTGACGCGGCACCGAATCGAAGCCGTCCGCCGGGGCGGGCAGGCGTGCCTGATACAGGCGGATCAGGGCGGCGGCCACGTCTTCGGCCGAGCGGCCTTCCAGCAGCTTGCGGGCCAGCACCGCTTCCTGGCCCTCGGCGCGTTCGGTCAGGATCGGGTCGGACAGCAGACGCTCCTGATCGCGGGCGCGGATGTCGGCGGCAGCGGGCGGGGTGCTCCAGGCGCATTGCACGCCAGCGGCGCGGATCAGCATCTCCGCCCGGCGACGCTTGGAATGCGGCACCATCAGCACCGAGACACCCTTGCGGCCGGCGCGCCCGGTGCGGCCCGAGCGATGCAGCAGAATGTCGCGATCCGTCGGCAGATCGGCATGCACCACCAGTGCCAGATCGGGCAGATCCAGGCCACGGGCGGCAACGTCGGTGGCCACACAGATGCGGGCACGGCCATCGCGCAAGGCTTGCAGCGCGTGGTTGCGGTCGTTCTGGCTCAACTCGCCGGAGAGCGCGACGCAGGAGAAACCGCGTGTTTCGAGATTGGCCTGCAAGCGGCGCACACCCTCACGGGTGCCGCAAAAGACGATCGAGGCGCGGGAATCCTCGTGGCGCAGCACATTGACCAGCGCGCCTTCCAACTCATGGCCGCCCATCATCACCGCGCGATATTCGATATCGGCATGCGGCACATGACGCATCACCGTGTCGATGCGCAGCGCATCCTGTTGATAACGACGGGCAAGGGCGGCGATTTCCGGCGCGATGGTGGCCGAGAACAGCAGCGTGCGGCGGCTGTCCGGCATCGTCTCCAGCAGGAATTCCAGATCCTCGCGAAAGCCCAGATCCAGCATTTCATCGGCTTCGTCCAGGATCACCGCGCGCAGATCGGAGAAATCCAGATTGCCGCGCTCGGTGTGGTCGCGCAGACGGCCCGGCGTGCCGACAACGATATGCGCACCGCCCTGAAGGGCGCGCTGCTCGAAGCGGGCATCGGTGCCGCCGACGCAACAGATCACGCGGGCACCGGTATGTTCATACAGCCATGTGAGTTCGCGATGCACCTGCATCGCCAGTTCGCGCGTGGGCGCGACGACCAGGGCCAGCGGGCGACGGGCGCGCTCGAAGCGGTCTTCACCGCCCAGCAGGGTCGGCGCCATCGCCAGACCATAGGCAACGGTTTTGCCCGAGCCGGTCTGCGCGGAGACCAGCAAATCGCGGCCACCATCGGCAGCGGCCAGAACGGCACTCTGCACCGAGGTCGGCTCAGTGTATTCGCGTGCGAGAAGAGCGCGCGCAAGGGCGGGATGGGATTGGCTAAAGCTCATGTTTTTCGGAAACCGTACAGACAAGGGCGCAACCCTTGCCCCCCGCGAAGGCGGCGGCCGGCATGCTGCGCTATGAAAGCGATGCTTTACACATGCGCCGGGTGTCGCGTCCACGATTGAATGACGTTACCAGGGCTTTGCTGCGTTGCATCAATCGCGAGGCGGTGGGCGCGATGCCGCCGGTCCGGCTGATCGAGCCTTGCCGCGTCATGGCGGTGCTGTCGGCATTTCATAATCAATCCGGAACAATAAGGTCGCCTCTCCACGCCAAGCCTTATTGGGTCGTGCAAAAACGCCGCCGTCGCACCGCTGTGATCACGCCGCGCGGCAGCGGAATTCGTCCCCAATCGACCTTTGCTCGTGGCGTGCGCAGCCGAGGCTTCACCGCGCGCGGCGCCGGTGCCGGCTTCTCCACGCCGGGCTGCAACAGCGCGGTCTCAATCGCCAGCATCCGGCACACCGGCCGCAGAATCCGCGCGGCCTGTGGGGCGGCGTGCAGCAATTCCACCATGTCCGGTCGTCCCAAAATCGCGCGCAGCTGCGCGCCATACCCCGCCGCCTGATGCGCCGCCGCCCGGACCAGCCAACCGAACCGTCGCGGCCACAAGCGTGCGCGTCTCGTCGCCAGCGCGCGTGCGCCGGCCACGGTCCCACTCTTTCGCCGCACCAGCCGCCCGGCCTGGAACCGTCCGATCAGCCGTTCGATTTGTCCGCAAATCTCGCCAATCCGCCGATGCAGCAGCATCGCCAACACATGGTTGAACAGCCCGCGCACTTCCCAGCCGCCCACCGCGCCGCGCAACGCATGCAGCACCGCTGACAGGTCTGGATATGGGGAAGGGGATGCGGAGGAATTCATCCGTTACTAACATCACGTTATTTGGAATAACTCAAGACAAATCGTCAGGCGCGCGCAACCCGGCCGATGAACATTCGGCCAACACCACGATGGCCAATGGCCCTGACACAGCAACGTCATCGAACGGGCATCGAAGCGACACGGTTCTGTCATCGGTGAAGGTGTAATCGGCATCGCAGTCAGGGGACTCCCATGCTGCGCATTTCAGGACTGTCACGCGCCTACGGCAACCGTTTTGCCGCTCAAGACATCACGCTCGACATCCCATCCGGCAGTTTTGTCGGGGTGATCGGGCGCTCCGGTGCGGGCAAGTCCACGCTGTTGCGCATGCTCAACCGGCTGGTGGAGCCCACGCAGGGGCGCATCGAATGGAACGGCATGGATGTCACCGCCCTGCGTGGGGCCGAATTGCGCGATTGGCGGCGGCGCTGTGCGATGGTGTTTCAGCAATTCAATCTCGTCGGTCGCGTCGATGTGCTGACCAACGTGCTGATGGGTCGTCTGGGCCATGTGCCGGGTTGGCGCGCGATGCTCAAGCTCTGGCCGCATGACGACCGGGTGTTGGCGCTCTCCGCCCTTGAACAATTCGACATCGCCAGCCTCGCCGTGCAGCGCGCCGACCAACTCTCGGGTGGTCAACAGCAGCGCGTGGCGATCTGTCGCGCCCTGGTGCAGGAGCCGGAGCTGATCCTGGCCGATGAGCCGTTTGCCTCGCTCGATCCGCGCAACACCCGAATCGTGATGGACGCGCTGCAGCGCATCAATCGGGAATTCGGCATCACCGTGCTGTGCAATTTGCACTCGCTCGACCTCGCGCGTGGCTATTGCGACCGCCTGATCGGCATGTCGCAGGGCCGCGTGGTGTTCGACGCGCCGCCATCCGCGCTGACCGACGATGTCGCGCGCGAGCTTTACGGGCTGGAAGCGGGCGAGGTGCTCGACACCCCGCACCGCCAGATGGCCCTCAGCGCCTGATTTTTCCAAAGAGGAGACAGACCATGCTCACACGTCGCTCGATGCTTGCTGCCGCCGGTGCGGTTGTCGCCGCTCCGGCTTTTGCTCAAAGCTGGAAGGCCCAGTATCCGGAACTCGTCTTCGCCATCGTCCCGGCCGAGAACGCCTCGGGTGTGATGGACCGTTTCGCGCCGTTCATGGAGTATCTGAGCAAGGAAATCGGCACCAAGGTCACGCTGCGTGTCGCCAACGACTACGCCGCCGTCATCGAAGGCCAGAAGGCCGGCAACGTGCAGATCGCCTATTATGGCCCGGCCAGCTTCTCCAAGGCGCGCATCATCGGCGTCAAAACCGATGCCTTCGCCATCGAAGTCAACTCGGATGGCACCAAGGGCTATTACTCGGTGTTCTATGTGCGCTCGAACAGCCCGTATCAGAAAATCGAAGACCTCAAGGGCCACGCCCTCGGTCTGGTCGATCCGAACTCCACCTCCGGCTACAACATGCCGCTGTTCAAGCTCAACAAGCTCGGCATCAAGCCGGAGAGCTTCTTCTCCAAAATGGTCATCACCGGCAGCCACGAGAACGCCGTCCTCGCCTTGGCTCAGGGCACGGTGGATGTGTGCGCCAATTGGTGGAATGCCGATGACGACAGCAACCTCACGCGCATGCTCAACAAGGGCATGGTGCGCGACAAGGACGGCAAGACGCTGACCAAGGCGGATTTCCGCATCATCGTGAAGTCGGATCTGATCATCAACTCGCCGCTCGCCATTCTGGAGAGCGTGCCGGCTGATCTGAAAGAGACCATCAAGGCCGCCTTCTTCAACGCGCCGAAAAAAGCACCGGACGCCTTTGCCAAGCTGTCCGACGGCAAGGATATGCCGTGGGCACCGATCGCCAACGCCGATTACGAAGACACCATCAAGCTGGTGCGTTTCGTCGATGGCCTGCGTAAGTCGGCCTGATTTCAAGCTTCGTCATCGCAAGCCTGGAGCCGCGATCCGGACCATCTGTCTGGATCGCGTTTCCATGCGCGCGGTGATGCGCCGTGGAGACACCGCTTTTGGCCCGCACCGTGAAGCCTGTTGACGCCGCCAATCTGGCCCGATTGCTCGGCGATTATGCCGCGCATGTCGATCGGCGACGTCGGGTCAGCCTGTTGGTGTTGGCAGGCTTGGGCGTGCTGATGCTGTTGGCGGGGGAGGCGGCGGACATCCGGCCCACGGTCTTCGCCGAACACATCGGCAATTTTACCAACTACATCGACGGGCTGTTTCATCTCGATACCGGTGCCCTGGTCTGGACCGATCCGGTGGAGTGGTATTGGGGGCTGCCGAAATGGAGCCTGCAACTGCTCGACACCATTCTGATGGCCTATGCCGGCACGCTGCTCGGCGCGATGCTGGGTGGCGTGCTGAGTTTCACCTGTGCGCGCAATCTGGTGAAGACGCGGTGGATCAGCGCGGCGATGCGGCGCTGTTTGGAATTCGGCCGCACGGTGCCCGATATCGTCTTCGCGATGATCTTCGTCGGTGCCTTCGGCCTCGGTGCGGTGCCGGGCGTGCTGGCGATTGCGCTGCACACCACGGGGGCTTTGGGCAAGCTGTTCGCCGAAGTTGTCGAAAATATCGACATGAAGCCGGTCGAGGGCATTCAGGCCGCCGGTGGCAGCTGGGTGCAGCAGATCCGCTTCGGCGTGCTGCCGCAAGTGCAGACCAACTTCATCAGCTACGCGCTGCTGCGCTTTGAGGTCAATGTGCGCAGCGCCGGTGTGCTCGGCTTCGTCGGCGCCGGCGGTATCGGCATGACGCTGATGGTCTCGATCCGCAAATTCTACGATTCCGACGTCAGCGCGATCATCCTGATGATCATCGCAACCGTCATGATCATCGACCATCTGACCGAGAAGCTGCGTCATCATCTGATGGCGACACAGACCAATCCGCGTCACCATGAAAGCCACAGCACCAATTGGCGCAGCCGCATCGAACTGGCCTTGCCGTTCGCGGCGATGCTCGGCCTGCTGGTCTTCGCGCTCTGGCGGCAGGGCTTTGGCGTGGGCATGTTCATCGACGGTGCGGCCAATCTCGGCTTCATCATCGCCTTGATGGTCCCGCCCAATCCCGAAACCTGGCATCGGGTGGGGTTTTATCTGGTGCAGTTGGAACAAACCCTCGGCATCGCCTTTCTCGGCACGCTGATTGCGGCGGGTCTGGCCTTCCCATTCGGCTTCCTGGCGGCGAAGAATGTGGTGCCGAATGCCATTCTGCACGTCCTCTCCCGCCGGATGTTCGACACCCTGCGCGGCGTGGACACGCTGGTCTGGGCGCTGATCTGGATCAACGTCGTCGGCCTCGGCCCGTTCGCGGGCACGCTGGCGATTATCTGCTCGGATTTCGGGGCGCTGGCCAAGCTGTTCTCCGAAGCCATCGAGACAGCGGATCGCAAACCGGTGGAAGGCGTGCTCTCGGCGGGCGGCTCGGGGGTGGAGGCGGTGCGTTTTGGTATGCTGCCGCAGATCTTGCCGGTCATTGTCAGTCAGGTGCTGTATTTCTTCGAATCCAACACCCGCTCGGCCACCATCATCGGCATCGTCGGCGCGGGGGGCATCGGGCTGTCGCTGTCCGAGATGATCAACACGCTCGAATGGCATCAGGTTTCTTTTATTATCATCATGCTGCTGATCGCCGTCTCCGTCATTGACGGGGTATCGACCCGGCTGCGCATGGCGGTCATCGGCAAGCGCGCTGCTTAGGGAAGGGGGAAGGGGGAAGGGCGATGCGGATTGCGTTGATCAGACATGTGCGCCCCGATATCGCCCTGGGCACCTGCTACGGCCGCCTGGATGTCGATGTCGCCCCGGATGCGGATCCGGCTGGCGTCTTGGCCGGGTTGGCGGATTTCCGCCCCGCCCGCCTGCATTCCAGCCCCACCCGCCACTGCGCCAGGCTCGCCGAGATGATCGCAGCGGCGGTGGCATGCGCGCCGGAATTTCACGATGCGTTGCAGGAATTGGATTTCGGCGCGTGGGAGGGCGCATTATGGGACGATGTGCCCATCGACGCCCTCGACCTCTGGGCCGACAACCCGCGGGCCTTCTCGGCCCCTGGCGGCGAAACCGGTGCATCCCTGCTCGTCCGATCCCATCTTTTCGCCCATACCTTGCTGGCGGCGGGTGAGGACGCGGTGGTGGTCTCGCATGGCGGACCGTTGAAAATCATCCGCTCCGTGTTGGCGGGCGAGACGGTCGATCTGTTCGCGCCGACGCAGGCCATGGGCGAGATTGTCTGGATTGACGTGCAAACGGCTTGATCCGTCCGCTGAAATCGGCTTGAACAGGCCCGCCCGATGCCGGGTTAGCACAGCGGTAGTGCAGCGGTTTTGTAAACCGAAGGTCGGGGGTTCAATCCCCTCACCCGGCACCATCCACCTCCCGGCATTCCACGCTCCCCGTTTTTTCCAACCAGCCGCGCGGTTTCGGCTCTGGTGCGGGCGCGCAATCCTGGCTGAATGCGTGCGGGGATGATGGAGTTTTGACGATGGCGAATGCAGCGCGTGTGTTCATTGATGGCGAAGCCGGAACAACTGGCCTGGGCATTCGTGAGCGCCTCCGTTCGGTCCCTTCGGTCGAACTGGTCTCTCTGCCCGACGCCACAAGGAAAGATCCGGCGGCGCGGCGGGATGTGATGCGTGGGGTGGATCTGGTGGTGCTCTGCCTGCCGGATGACGCCGCACGCGAATCGACGGCTTTGGCCGACAGTCTGGGCTCGAAAGGCCCGAAACTGCTCGACGCCAGCACCGCGCACCGCGTCGATGCCAGCTGGGTCTACGGTTTTGCCGAGCTCAAACCCGGCCATGCCGAGAAAATCGCGCAATCGCGTCGGGTGGCCGTGCCTGGCTGCTATCCCACCGGCGGCATCGCGCTGCTGCGTCCGCTGATCGAATCCGGCATTTTGCCGCGCGATTATCCGATCAGCATCAACGCCGTCAGCGGCTATTCCGGTGGCGGCAAGGCGTTGATCGCCGAGCATGAGGCCCATGGCGGCCCGGCCTTCGAACTCTATGCGCTCGGGCTGGAACACAAGCATCTGCCGGAATTGCAGCGTTATGCGAAGCTGGTCCGGCGCCCGATCTTCGCACCGTCCGTCGGGCATTACCGCCAGGGCATGCTGGTCTCGATCCCGCTGCATTACGATCTGCTGGCCGATGGTGCGAGCACGGACAAGCTGCATGGCATCCTTGAGGCCTATTACGCCAACAGCAAGCTGGTGCATGTCGTGCCGCCCACCGCCAACGGCAAGATCGAACCCGAGGCGCTCAACAACACCGACACGCTCGAATTGCGCGTCTACGGCAATGACGCGCACCGCCAGGGCGTGCTGGTGGCGCGGTTGGACAATCTCGGCAAGGGGGCGTCGGGTGCGGCCGTGCAGAACCTCAAGCTGATGATGGGCATTGACGCCGGCAATGAATGATCGGCGCTTCCTGCCATTCGAGGGCAAATACCCGCGCGTACACCCCACCGCCTTCATCGCCGAGACCGCCATTCTCATCGGCGATGTGGAGGTGGGGGAGGGGGCAAGTATCTGGTATCACTGCGTTTTGCGTGGTGATACCAATTACATCCGCGTCGGCGCCCGTGCGAATGTGCAAGACGGCACCATCGTGCATGTCAACCGCCGCACCTTTCCGGCGATCATCGGGGCGGATGTCACCATCGGCCATGCCGCCATCGTCCACGCCTGCACGCTGGAAGATCGCGCCTTTGTCGGCATGGGGGCGACGGTGCTCGATGGCGCGGTGATCGAGGAAGGCGGCGTGATCGGGGCCAACGGCCTGCTCACACCGGGCAAGCGCATCGGTCGCAACGAACTCTGGACCGGCGCACCGGCGAAATTCTCGCGCGTGCTCAGCGACGCCGACCGCCAGAATTTCGACGCCAATGCCATCCACTACGCCGAACTGGCGCAACGCCATAAGGCGTCGGGCGGGGTTTAGAGCACGTTTCGACCAGATGGAATCATCTGGTCGAAAGGTCGTGCTCTAGAAATATATGATTCTAGAGCAACTTAGTCCAACCAGACTGACCGCGCAGCGGTCCGGTCAGGTTGGACGTTGCTCTAGCCCGCCCTGATCGTCATTCCGTCTTCACCGCCACATAACGTCCCGGCGCTGCCTCGATCCCCTCGGCGGGTGTGCGGGCGGCAACCAGGGCTTTGCCTGCGGCACCGCCCTGCGCCGTCACCCAACGCTGCCAATCCGGCCACCAGGAACCGGCGATTTCCGTGGCGCCCTCAAGCCAGGCTTCCGGGGTGTCGGCAATCTCGGGGTTGATCCAATGGCTGTATTTGCCGGCCTCGGGCGGGTTGACCACACCGGCAATATGGCCGGAGGCCGCCAGCACGAAGCGGTTATGCCCCTTGAGCAGATGCGTGCCTTCATAGGTTGTCCGCCACGGCGCGATATGGTCCTCGCGGGTGGACAGGAAATAGGCGGGTGTCTTCACCTTGCCCAGATCAATCGGCGTGCCGCCCAACTCAATCCCGCCCGGCTCGCGCAATTTGTTCTGCTGATACATGTTGCGCAGATAGAAGCTGTGCATCGCCGCCGGCATCCGCGTGGAATCGCTGTTCCAATACAGCAGATCGAACGGGAACGGATCGTTGCCCATCAGATAGTTATTGACCACGAACGACCAGATCAAATCATTGGCGCGCAGCATGTTGAACGTCGTCGCCATCTCGGAGCCGTCGAGATAGCCGCGCTTGTTCATCTTGTCTTCCAGCGCCTGAATCTGCTCCTCGTCGATGAACACGTTCAACTCGCCGGTCTCGCGGAAATCGAGCATCGAGACGAAGAACGTCGCCGATTTGATCCGCGTGTCCTTATGCGCGGCCATATAGGCCAGGGTGGAGCCGAGCAGCGTGCCGCCCAGGCAATAGCCGATGGCGTTGACCGCCTTCTCACCCGTGGCCGTCTCGATCGCATCCAGTGCCGCCAGCGGACCCTCGCGCATATAGTCTTCGAAATTCTTGTCGTGCAGCTTGCCGTCCGGGTTGACCCAGGAGATCATGAACACCGTGTGGCCCTGGCTCGTCGCCCAGCGCACGAAGCTGTTCTTGGCCCGCAGATCGAGAATATAGAACTTGTTGATCCAGGGCGGAATGATCAGCAATGGCCGCTTGAGCACCTGTTCTGTGCTCGGCGCATACTGGATCAGCTGCATCAGATCGTTCTGAAACACCACGCGGCCGGGCGAGATGGCGATGTTGTCGCCCAGCTTGAACTTCTCCGGGTCGGTCATCGAGATGCGCAGCTGGCCTTTGCCGCGTTCAAGGTCGCCGAGCAGATTGTTCAGCCCACGGATCAGATTCTCGCCCCCCGATTCGGCGGTCTTGCGCAGAACTTCCGGGTTGGTGAGCAGGAAATTGGACGGGCTCATCGCATCGACGAATTGCCGTGCGTAGAAATCCACCTTCTGCTGCGTGTGCGCGGGCAGGTCGTCCACCTTGGTGACGACATCGTTCACGAAGCGGGCGGAGAGCAAATAAGATTGTTTGATGAAATCAAACACTTCGCTCTCATTCCAGGCTTTGTCCTGGAAACGCTTATCCTTCGGATCGGCCTTGATCACGTCCGGCGCGGGCTCGCCCAGCATGCGCCGTGCGGTGTTCTGCCAGAGCAGCATATAATCGTTCCAGAAACCCATCTGGGCTTCCACGAAATGCTGTGGCGAGGCCATCAGCTTGGCCGTCATTTCCAGAAAGGCACCGCCGATGTTCAGCGGGTCGGGCTGCGTGGGGCCCTCCTCGTTCTGGCGTTCCAGCCATTCCTGCACAATGCGTTGCGAACGCTGGGCAATTTCGGCCATGGAGTGGGTGAACTTGCTGGCATCGACAAAGTTCGCGTCCGTGGTCGCAGATGCGCTGTCTGCGCCGGTCTGGGTCTTGCCTTGGGCCTTCTCTTTGCCGACCATCTCTGCGCATCCTTTCCGTCATCCTGCCAAACGCGCTAGAGAGGCATCCCATCGAAACGCCAGCTCGGCAGGGCAGGTCAGGCTTTATGAACGACATTCAACTGCTTCAACAACCCGGTGTTACAGGCGCGCTTGCCCGACTTCAAGGCCGACCCTTGCGCTCGTGGCACGTTGCTCACATCGTCGCGGTCATGAACCTTGTTTCCTCCCGGATGGCGCTCGCCATGCCCGCGCTGCTGTGTTGCTGCCTGATCGCGGCCCGCCCCAGCTTTGCCCAGTCCACCGCCAACCCGGTGGATGCGCTGCACAATGCCGAGGGTGGGGCGATTGCCCAGCCGCGTCCGGCGATGCCACAGGCCAACGCGCCCTATCCGAACCTGTCCACCGTCCCCGCCGCCCCGCCGCCACCGGATCAGGCCGCGCGGGCCACATTGGCGCAAAAATTGGTGGCCGACCGCGCCAACGCGCAATACGAATCCAAGGTCGATCCGCTCCCACCGGCGGCACCGCCACCAGCCCCGATTTTAGCGGCGGGTGACGATGACGGCATGGGGGCCTCGCTGTCGGCGACCAAGGCGCAGCCGCCGGTGCGGCGTCCGGCGCCTGTCAAGCCGGCGGCGGATGCGGCACAGGCGGTGAAGCCTGCCGCTTCGGTCAAGCCAGCCAGGACGATTCCGGCCAATCCCGCAATGGCCACCCCGGCCGTGCCGGTGGCCAGCCTGCCGGCAATGGCCAGCGCGCCGCCGCCATCGACCGGGCTGTTATCCGCCCCAGCCGTGACCGCACCGACGCCGCCGCCTGCCGCGCCGACAGACACGTCGTCGATTGCTGCGCCGTCGGCTCCGGTGGCGGATTCCACCGTGCAAAGTGCGGTCAACAGCGCCTTCGTGCGCATCGGCTTCGCGCCGGGGTCGGACATGCTCACCGGTGACGATCTGGCCATCCTGAAGGTGTTTGCCCGCACGCGCGGCATTCACAGCATTGAGGTCACGGGCTTTGGTGACGTAGACAGCGCCGACGCCAAGACACAGGCGGCCGGGCTTGAGCTTGCTCTTGGTCGGGCCCGCGCGGTTGCGTCTTATCTGACCAATGTCGGTGTACCCCCCTCGGCGCTGCGCATCGGCGCAGAGGCTCAGGGCAGCGGCGCTTCGGCGCAACTGACCGAGTAGACTTCCCCCTTTTACCCTTCACGCCGTTCTGGAATCGCGACTATGCCCGAAGAGTTTCACCGTATCCGCCGCCTGCCGCCATATGTGTTCGCTGAGGTCAACAAGGCCAAGGCCGCCTATCGTGCCGCCGGTGAGGACATTATCGATCTCGGCATGGGCAACCCGGACAGCGCCACGCCGCCGCATATCGTGGCCAAGCTGGTCGAAGCCGTGCAGGATCCGCGCACCCATCGCTATTCGATGAGCAAGGGCATTCCCGGCCTGCGCAAGGCGTTGGCGAATTACTATCAGCGCCGCTTCAACGTGAAGCTCGACCCTGAAACCGAAGTTGTCGCAACCCTCGGCTCGAAAGAGGGGCTGGCCAACCTCGCCGCCGCCATCACCTCGCCCGGCGACACCATCCTGGTGCCCAACCCGTCCTACCCGATCCATCAATTCGGCTTCATCATCGCCGGTGCCTCGGTGCGCTCCATCCCGGCCACGCCCGATGAGCGGATGCTGGAAGCGCTCGACATCGCCGTGCGCCATTCCGTGCCCAAGCCCACGGCGCTGATCGTCAACTTCCCCTCCAACCCGACGGCGTATCTGGCCGATCTGTATTTCTACAAAAAGATCGTCGAATTCTGCCGCAAGCATGAGATCTGGATCATGTCCGATCTCGCCTATTCGGAAATCTATTTCGGCGACCATATTCCGCCCTCGATCCTGGAGATCGAAGGGGCCAAGGACATCGCGGTGGAATTCACCTCGCTGTCCAAAACCTACTCGATGCCGGGATGGCGCATGGGCTTTGCCGCCGGCAATCCGCGCCTGATCAATGCGCTCACCCGGATCAAATCCTATCTCGATTACGGGGCCTTCGCGCCGATCCAGATCGCGGCCACCGCAGCCCTGAACGGGCCGCAGGATTGCGTGGCCGAGATGCGCGCGCTCTATAAGGAACGCCGCGACGTGATCATCAAGGGGCTGCACTCCGCCGGTTGGGATGTGCCGATCCCCGATGGCTCGATGTTCGCCTGGGCGCCGATCCCGGATCGCTTCGCCCATCTCGGCTCCGTCGAATTCTCCAAGCTGCTGCTGGCCAAGGCGAAAGTGGCCGTGGCGCCGGGCATCGGCTTCGGCGAATACGGCGACACCCATGTGCGCATCGCCTTTGTGGAGAACACCCAGCGCCTGCGTCAGGCCCTGCGCAACATCAAGGGCTTCCTGCAACAGGACAATGCCGGCCCCACCACGTCAGAAACGCCGGTGGAAGAGCCATCCGAACAGGCGGTGTCGGCATGAGCCGCCCGCTTTCGGTGGGCCTTGCGGGCCTGGGCACCGTCGGCGGTGGCGTGCTGGACATGCTGCGCCGCAACGCCGACATCATCTCCGCCCGCGCCGGCCGCCCGATTGCGGTCACCGCCGTCTCCGCGCGTGACCGCACCCGCGATCGCGGTCTGGCACTCGATGGTCTGCGCTGGTTCGACGATCCGGTGGCGCTGGCCAATGATCCCTCTGTTGATGTGATCGTCGAGGTCATCGGCGGCTCCGATGGTCCGGCGCGTCGTCTGGTCGAGGCCGCTTTGGCCGCCGGCAAGCCGGTGGTGACGGCCAACAAGGCGCTGATGGCCGTGCATGGCGCCGATCTGGCCGCCCTGTCGGAGAAAACCGGCGCCACGCTGGCCTTCGAGGCGGCGGTGGCCGGCGGTATTCCGGTGATCAAGTCGCTGCGTGAAGGGCTTGCGGGCAACCGCATCTCCCGCGTGGCCGGCATTCTCAACGGCACCTGCAACTACATCCTCACCGTCATGCGGGAGCGTGGGCGCGAATTCGCCGATGTGCTGGCCGATGCGCAGAAGCTCGGCTATGCCGAGTCCGATCCCTCCTTCGACATTGACGGCATCGACGCCGCCCACAAGCTCGCCATCCTGGCGGCCCTGGCATTCGGTCGCCCGGTGGCCTTCGATGCGGTGCATGTGGAAGGCATTCGCCACGTCTCGGCGGTGGACATCGCCTTTGCCACCGAACTCGGCTTCCGCATCAAGCTGCTCGGCATCGCCCGGCAGACCGAGGCGGGCATTTCCGCGCGCGTGCATCCCTGTATGGTGCCGCAGGCCAGCCCGATCGCCCGCGTGGATGGCGTCTTCAATGCCGTCGTCGCCGAGGGCGATTTCGTCGGCCGCGTCATGCTGGAGGGCAGAGGGGCCGGCGCTGGCCCCACCGCCTCCGCCGTGGTCGCCGACATCATCGACATCGCCCGTGGCCGCGCCACGCCGGTCTGGGGTGCCGGCTCCGGCGCGCTCTCCTCGGTGCCGTCCGTCGGCATGGACAGCCATGTGGGTGCCTATTACCTGCGCCTGATGGTGGTGGATCGTCCGGGTGTGATCGCCGACGTCACCGCCGCGTTGCGCGATGCCGGGGTGTCGATGGGATCGATGCTGCAACGCGGACGCGCACCGGGCGAGGCGGTGCCTGTCGTGATTGTGACCCACGAGACCAAAGAAAGTGCCATGCGGCAAGCAATCGCCCGTATCGCAGCCCTTGAGACTGTGCTGGAACCGCCTGCACTGATCCGTATCGAATCTGCTTGAGGAGACGCACCGTGGCCAACGACGTCGAAAAGAAAACAGACCGCAACCTCGCCATGGAACTGGTCCGTGTGACCGAAGCCGCCGCTCTGGCCGCCTCGCACTGGATCGGCAAGGGCCAGAAGAACGAAGCCGACGGTGCCGCCGTCGAAGGCATGCGCCGCGCGTTCGACAGCGTGGGCATCGATGGCACCGTGGTGATCGGTGAAGGTGAGATGGACGAAGCGCCGATGCTCTATATCGGCGAGAAGGTCGGCGCTGGCGGCCCCGAGATGGACATCGCCGTCGATCCGCTCGAAGGCACCACCCTCACCGCCAAGGCCGGCCCGAACGCGCTGGCCGTGCTGGCATTGGCCGAAAAAGGCAAGTTCCTGCACGCGCCGGACGTCTATATGGACAAGATCGCCGTCGGCGGCGGTCTGCCGCAGGGCGTGGTGGATCTGGACGCCGGCGTGATCGAAAATCTGCGCAATCTGGCAAAAGCCAAGAAATGCGACATCTCCGAACTCACCGCCTGTGTGCTCGACCGTGACCGCCACAAGGAGATCATCGCCAAATGCCGCGAGGTCGGCGCGCGCGTGATGCTGCTCTCCGATGGCGATGTGTTCGGCGTCATGGCCACCACCATGCCGGAAACCGGGGTGGACATCTATCTCGGCTGGGGTGGCGCACCTGAAGGCGTGCTTGCCGCCGCCGCTCTGCGCTGCGTCGATGGCCAGATGCAGGGTCGTCTGATCTATGAGGACGACACCCAGATGCAACGCGCCATCGCCATGGGGCTGGCCGATCCGCATCAGAAGCTCAGCATCACCGACATGGCCAGCGGGGACGTGATGTTCTCCGCCACCGGCGTCACCGGCGGCACCATGCTCAAAGGTGTTCGCCGCATGCCGCATGCCGCCGTCACGCACTCCATCGTCATGCGCAGCAAATCCGGCACCGTCCGCTTCGTCGAAGCCTTCCATAACTTCGACATGAAGACGTGGACGCCGAGCTAAAGCCTGCATCGTCCCTGGCACTCGGAGTGGCCTCCAGCCTCTCCGGGCGCCGATGGACGTGGCGTGAGCCGGAACCCCGCATCGCCCACGCCATCGCGCAACGCCTCAACGCGCCCGAATTGCTCGGTCGTCTGCTGGCATTGCGTGGTCTTGGGGTGGATCAGGTGCAGGATTACCTCGAACCTACCCTGCGCGCCCTGATGCCCAACCCGTCCTGTCTTGTCGACATGGACGCCGCCGCCGAGCGTCTCGCCCATGCCGTGCGGACCGGCGAGATTGTTGCCGTCTTCGGCGATTACGACGTCGATGGGGCGTGCAGCGGCGCCATCATGGCCCGTGTGCTGCGGCAATTGGGCTGCAAGGTCATCTCCTACGTTCCCGACCGCCTCAGCGAGGGCTACGGCCCCAACGCGCCCGCCTTGCGCGGCCTGTGGCAGCAGGGTGCCACATTGATCGTCCTCGTCGATTGCGGCACCGCTGCGGCCCCGGTGCTCGCCACGCTGGAGGGTCTGGCCGATTGCGTCGTGCTCGACCATCACGCGGCACAGGGGGAGATGCCGCGCGTGGCGGCGCTGGTGAACCCGAACCGGCCTGACGACAGCTCCGGCCTGCGCAGCCTCTGTGCCGCCGGTGTGGCGTTCATGGCGGCGGTGGCACTGCATCGCACCCTGCGTCGCCAGGGCTTCTTCGCCACTCGCGCCGAACCCGATCTGCGGGCCTTGCTCGACATGGTGGCCTTGGCCACGGTGTGTGACGTGATGCCGCTGCACGGCCTCAACCGCGCCTTCGTCGCCACCGGTCTGAAAGTGCTCGCCCGTCGCGACCGTGCCGGCCTGTCCGCCTTGCTCGACGCCGCCAAGGTCAACGAGGCGCCCTCCGCCATGAGCCTCGGCTGGGCGCTCGGCCCGCGCATCAATGCGGGCGGGCGGATCAGCGAGGCCGATCTTGGCCTGCGTCTGCTCGTCACCGACGATAAAATCGAAGCCCAACGTCTTGCCGCCACGCTCGACAGCATCAACCGCACCCGCCAGACGGTGGAGGCCGATATTCTCGACCCCGCGATGGCCGAGGCGCAGCGCCAGATCGATGCCGGCCATGCCTGCGTGCTGGTGTCGGGCACATCCTGGCATGTCGGCGTGGTGGGCATCGTCGCCGGGCGGATCAAAGAGCATTTCAACCGCCCGGCCTGTGTCGCCGCCATCACAGACGGCGTGGCAAAGGGCTCTGGCCGCTCGGTGCCGGGGATCGATCTCGGTGCCGCCATCATCGCCGCCCGCGCGCATGGCCTGCTGACGCAAGGCGGCGGCCACAGCATGGCGGCGGGGTTCGGTCTGCTGGAACGCGACCTGTCCGCCTTCCACGCCTTTCTCGACGACCGCCTCGCCGCCGCCAGCGCGCTGCCTGCGGCCGCGGATTTGGCGGTGGAGGGCGCGGTGTCCTTGGCGGGCTGCACGATGGAACTCGCTGAACAGATTCAACGCATGGCCCCGTTTGGCGCGGGCAATCCCGAGCCGGTGCTGGTGCTGCCGCGCGTGCGCGTTGGATTCGCCGAACGAATCGGCCGCGAAGGCAACACGCTGCGGGTTTTTCTGGAAGGCGAGGGCGGCGGTCGTCTGAAATCGGTTTTATTCCGAGCGGGCGAATCTGCACTGGCCAAAACGCTTTTATCCAGGGATGGCGCGGCTTTGCACGTGGCGGGCTCGCTGCGACCCGAGACCTGGCAGGGGCGGGTGAGTCTGGGATTCACAATTATTGATGCTTCTTTGGCTGACAGCGCTTGACCCGCCTCTCTACCTCGCCTATTCAGCCGCCCTGCCCATTGGGCAGGGCCTGCGTCCCGTTCGTCTAGAGGCCTAGGACACCGCCCTTTCACGGCGGCGACACGAGTTCGAATCTCGTACGGGATGCCAATCTTTTCAAGCCCTTCAAGCCCGTCGGCGGGTGGCTTGTCTTACATATGGCGAATATATCTGGGTGAGGTGCTTGAGACATTCATGGTCTCAGCCGGGTGCTCGCGCGTCGCTCGAACCGACAAATTCGCCGCCCTGATCGATATCAGTCACACATCGCGCCGCTCGACACAGGCAAGAAGACACAGGCAAGAAAAAGGGGCCCCGATTGCGATCGAGACCCCGTCTACGCTGTCAACAAACCGCATTGCCGCGTCAGGCCACGCGGTGCACCCAGCCATGCGTGTCGGCGATCTTGCCGCGCTGAATGCCGGTCAGCAGGCTGTGGATGCGCTTGGTGGTCGCACCGGAATCGCCGTCGCCGATGACGAATTCGCCGCCCGGATAGCGCACCTTGCCGATGGCCGAGATCACCGCCGCCGTGCCGCAGGCAAAGGCTTCCTTGACGCGGCCGGATTGGCAATCCGCCTGCCATTCGGGAAAGCTGTATGGCCGCTCATGCACTGTGCCGCCTTCCTCGCGCACCAGCTCGATCACCGAGGAGCGCGTGATGCCGGGCAGGATCGTGCCAGCCAGCGGCGGCGTGACCAGCGCGCCGTCATCCAGCACGAAGAAGATGTTCATGCCGCCCAGTTCTTCGATCCAGCGATGTTCCGCCGCGTCGAGGAAGACCACCTGATCGCAGCCATTCTGGCTTGCCTCGGCTTGCGCCAGCAGCGAGTTGGCATAATTGCCGCCGCATTTGGCCGAGCCGGTGCCACCGGCGGAGGCGCGGGTATAGGTGTCGGTGGACCACACGGTGATCGCCTTCTGGCCACCCTTGAAATACGGGCCAACCGGCGAGGCGATGACGCAGAACGTGTATTTATGCGACGGACGCACGCCCAGGAACGTCTCGGAGGCGAACTGGAACGGCCGGATATACAGGCTGCCTTCGCCGCCCGGAATCCATGCCTTCTCGGAGCGCACCAGCGTCTCCACCGCCTGCAGGAACAGGCTCTCCGGCACCGGGGCCATCGCCAGACGTTCGGCGGATTTGATGAAGCGGCGGGCGTTCTGTTCCGGGCGGAACAGCGCCACCGTGCCGTCGGCGAGCTGATAGGCCTTCAGACCCTCGAAGATTTCCTGGGCATAATGCAGCACGGCGGCCGCCGGATCGATCTGGAACGGCTTGCGATCTTCCAGCCTCGCATCGTGCCAGCCCTGGGCCTCGGTCCATTGAACGGTGATCATGTGGTCCGAGAAAACAGTCCCAAACCCCGGATTTTCAATCGCTGCCGCAATATCGGCGGCGGGCGTCGGGTTGGGGTGCTTGCTCGAAGCGAACAGCCATTTTTGGTCCACGATACCGTCCTCGGTGACTGGGTTTATGTCGTTGGGCGCAGAGTTTAGATCCAAACGTATCCGCTGGCACTGGCTTTTGCCTTGTTTTCAGCCCTGCGCATGCGGACCAGCCCCGATGATCCATCTTGGCTTGTTTGGCAACCATTCCTGCGTCATTCATCCCAGAACGGCAAGCCGGCCGATCATGTTTCCTATCCCCGGGCGATCGAGCGCCCGGCAATGTCAACGACAACGCAATGTTGCACTGAACGGATACCCAAGATGGATGCCCATGTCTCCGCCAACACCTACACGCGCGGTATCGCCGATTTCGTCGCGGGCCTTGCCTATGACGACATTCCGGCCACGGTGATCGCGCGGATCAAACTGCTCATTCTCGACAGCCTCGGCTGCGCGCTCTACGCCAGCGACCTGCCATGGAGTCGCATTCTGCTCGACACCTTGGCCGAAACCGATACCTCCACCGCCTGCACAATCTGGGGCACCGGCCACAAGCTGTCCGCCCCGCATGCAGCCCTGGTCAATGGCACGCAGGTGCAGGGCTTCGAGTTGGATGATGTCCATCGCGTGGGCGTGCTGCATGTGGGGGCGGTCACACTGCCTGCGCTGTTGGCGGTGGCGGAGATGCGACCGGGGATGTCTGGGCGCGATTTCCTGGCCGCCGCTGTGGCTGGCTATGAAATCGGCCCGCGCGTGGGCATGTGCATGGGGCAGGAACATATCGGCCAGGGCTGGCATTCCGGCGCAACCGTGGGCGTGTTCTCGGCGGCCTCCGGTGCGGCGCGCGCGCTGCGTCTGTCGCCGGAGCAGACCGTGCATGCACTCGGCATCGCCGGCACGCAATCGGCGGGGCTGATGGCGGCGCAGTTCGGTGCGATGGTCAAGCGCATGCATGCCGGGCGCTCGTCGCAAAGCGGTCTCTATGGCGCATTGCTCGCCGCGCGTGGCTTCACCGGCATCGTCGATGTGTTCGAAAACGAATATGGCGGCTTCTGCACCACCTTCTCCCGCTCCACCGACCGCTTCAACCGCGACGAACTCACCGCCGGGCTCGGCACGCAGTGGGAGACGCTGCGGATTGCACTGAAATTCTATTCCTGCGTCGGCTCCAACCACACCACGCTCGATGCGCTGCGCCGCATGCAGGCCCGTCGCCCGTTCACCGAGGCCGAGGTGGCCAGCATCGTCGTGCATGGCTCGCAAGTGACGATGGATCACGTCGGTTGGCGCTATGAGCCGCAGGGCCTCACATCCGCCCAGCTCAATCTGCCCTATTGCGTGGCGACGCTGCTGCTCGATGGCGATGTGTTCGTGGAGCAATTCACCGAGGAGAAGGTCACCGATGCCGAGCGCATCCGCGTCTCGCGCAAAGTCAGCGTGGCCGAAGACCCCGCCATCACCGCACGCGGCAAGGCGTATCGCCACATGGTGCGCGTGCGGCTGACGCTGTCGGATGGCACCGTGATGGAGGAAACCGTCGAATCCCCACGCGGCAGCGAGCATTCCTTCGCCACAGCCGAGGACGTGATCGCCAAATTCCGCAAACTCGCCAGCAAGCGGTGCGATGCGGTGCAGGTGGAGCGGATTGTGCAGGCGGTGATGAATGCCGAGAGCCTGACCAAGGCTGCGGATCTCGTCGCTCTTCTCGCGGCGGCGTAGGGCAAAGCGATCCTATCGGCCGGCATGGCGTCCCAGATACAGCGACGCGGCACGGTCATCGCTTAACAAGGCGCTGGCCGCACCGCTCATCGCCACCTTGCCGCCATCCAGAATATAGCCGCGATCCGACACCGCCAGGCTCTGTCGCGCCCGCTGCTCCACCACCAGCACCGACACGCCAAACCGGGGCAGGGCACGGATGCGCTCGAAGGCGTCGGCGACCATTTTGGGCGATAGGGCAGCCGTTGGTTCATCGAGCACCATCAGTCGTGGTGAGGCCATCAGCGCGCGGGCAAACGCCAATTGCTGCCGCTCGCCGCCCGACAAACTGCCCGCCCGTGCGCGGCGACGTTGCGCCAGGGCAGGGAAGGCATCGAGCAATTCGCCCATCCGCGCCTTCTGATTCGCCACACCGCCGACCACCTGGAGATTTTCCACAATGCTCAGCGAGGGGAACACATTGGCCACCTGCGGCACATAGCCGATGCCGCGCGCCATGCGCAGCTCCGGTGGCAGGCCGAGGATGCCTTGGCCCTCAAAATTCAACACCCCGCGCACCACCGGCAATAGCCCGACAATCGCCTTGGCGAGGGTGGATTTCCCCGCCCCGTTCGTGCCCGCCACCGTGACGATCTCGCCCGCCTCCAGGGTCAGCGACACGCCGTTGAGAATATCCACCTCGCCATAGCCGCCGCGCAGATCGGCAATCTCCAGCAGGCTCATACCGCGCCTCCCAGATAGGCTTCGCGCACCTGCACATCGGCCAGCACGGCATCGGGGGCGCCCTCGGCGATGATGCGGCCACGGTCCAGCACCGCGATATAGGGCGTCAGCCGGGTGAGCGCCTCCAGATCGTGTTCGATGATCAGAAATCCGATGCCGGTGGCGTTCAGATCGCGGATGCGCTCGGCAATCTCGGCGATCAGCACCGGATTGACGCCCGCGAACGGCTCGTCGAGCAGGATGAAGCGCGGCTTGAGCATCAGCGCGCGCCCGAGTTCCAGCAGCTTCTTCTGCCCGCCCGACAGCAGCCGCGCCGGCTGATCCGCCACCTGGGTCAGACGCAGGCGCTGCATGATCTCCTCTGCCTCGGCTGCAATCTCCGCCTCCTCCCGCGCCACACGGGCCGGGCGGAAGAACAGGCCGAGCAGGCTTTCGCCGGTCTGGTTGGGGGCGGCGGCACAGAGGTTCTCGCGCACCGTCAAATGGCCGAATTCGCGCGGCACCTGGAAGGTGCGCACCAATCCGGCACGGGCGCGGGCGTGCGGCGTCAGCGCGTCGATGCGCGTGCCATCCAGCCGAACTTCGCCAGTCTCCTGCTTCTGAAAGCCCGAAATCGCCGCGAACAGGGTGGATTTGCCCGCGCCATTCGGCCCGATCAGCCCGAACAGGCTGCCGGTGGGCACCGAGAGCGACACGCCGTCAAGCACCCGCATGCCGCCGAAATTCTTGGTGATGTTGGCGATGTCCAGGCTCATGCATCGCCCCGCTTGCCCGTCAACCCCTGCGGACGCCAGACGATGCACAGGATCAACAACAGCCCCACCACGCCGATGCGCACCGAGGCCATCGCGGAATCAGAGATCATCGGCAGGAAATCATGCACAAAGCGTGAGCCTTCCAGCAGCACCATCAGGATCGCACTGCCCACCACCGCGCCCGAAATGCGCGACGCCCCGCCCAACGTGATCGCCATCCAGGCATAGAACGTCACCAGCGGCACGAACTGATCCGGCACGATATAGGTGATGTAATGCGCATAAAACGCGCCCGCGATCCCGGCGAGGGCCGCGCCCACCGCCAGCACCTGAATCTTGAACCACGCCGGATCCTTGCCCAACGCCTTCACCGCCACCTCATTGTCGCGAATGGCCTGGATCAGCCGCCCGAACGGCGAGCGCGCGATGCGGGTGATCATCCAGATGGCGAGCAACGTGACGGCCAAAATCGTGCCCAACACCGCCCACTCGCTGGCCGCACCGTTCAGCGAGGCATACAGCCGCGCAATGCCGGGCAGGCCCTGCGTGCCCGACGTCCATTCCCGCGCGTTCGTCACCACGATGCGCACCACTTCGGAGAAGGCCAGTGTCACAATGGCGAAATAATCGTCGCGCAATCGCAGTGAGATATAGCCGATCGGCAAGGCCGGCAGCATCGCCGCCACCGCCGCCGCCACAATGCCCACCCCCACCGGCCAGCCGTTCAGGGTGAGCAACGCGCTGGTATAGGCCCCGATGGCGAAGAAGCCGACATGGCCGAAATTGATCAGCCCGGTCAGGCCGAATTGCAGCGTCAGCCCCAAGGCGAGCAGCACATAGATCAGCGTCAGAATGGTGATGGCAATCAGATAGGCGCTCATCTCACCGCACCCCCTCGCGCTTGCCGAACAGGCCGGAGGGCCGCCACAGCAGCACACCCAACAGGGCAGCGAAGGCGATCGCCAGCTTGTAGTTGAAGCCCACGAACGGCGTGGACATCTCCTGCACCACGCCCAGCAACAACCCCGCCGCCACCGCCCCGCCCGGCGAGCCGATGCCACCCAGTATCGCCGCCGTGAAGGCGGGCAGCAGCATCGACCAGCCCAACTCCGGCTCCACCACCGTCTTGATGCCCAACATCATCCCGGCAAGCCCGGCCACGCCGCCCGAGATCATCCACAACGCCAGCATCACCCGCTCGGGTCTGACACCGGAGACGCGGGCGAGGTCGCGGTCATCGGCCACCGCGCGCATCTGCCGTCCGATCGGGGTGAGATGCAGAATGCCGAACACCAGCGCCAAGGCGAGTGCCACGGCTCCGGCCACCTGCAGATCCAGCGGGGTCAGCCGCACGCCCCAATAGAGCTTGGCGCGGGTGAGCGGGATGTCATAGACCAGTTGCGACAGCCCGAATGTCACCCCCAGCACCGCGCGGATGACAAACGCCACGCCAATCGAGGCGACCAGCGAGGCCACCACCGCGCGCCCCGCCAGCTTTCGAAACACCAAACGATCTGCCGCCAGTGAAATCGCCGCCCCGGTGAAGATCGCCACAATCCCCGCCAAAATCAGCGAGCCCGTCGCGGATTGCGTGGCAAGCCCGGTATAGGCACCGGCTGTCATCACATCGCCGGTGGCGGCGTTGGGGAAGCGGGCGATGGAGAAGGCCAGGGTGATGGCAAGGGCCGCCATCGCGATGAACAGCCCTTGCACCAAGCCGTTGGCGATCAGTTGCGGGAAGTTGCTCATCGCCCCGCCGCAACCAGCATCAGATCTTCACCACGTATTTCTGATTGATCGCGCCACCCTCGATGAACGACACCCCGAAATCCGGCGTCACGTCGCCATATTCGTCGAAATCGAGTGCCGACGATGCACCCTGATAATTGATCTTCTTGCCCGCCTTCAGCGCGGCCAAACCGGCCTCATAGCTGAACACCTCCTCGCCCGGCGGGTTGGCCACCGCGCGGATATGCGCCTTGATCGAATCCGTATCCGTCTTGCCCGCCGACTGAATGGCCAGCGCCAGCGTGATCACCATATCCCAGGTCATCGCCGCATAGACGTTGCTGCTGCCCGGCTTGCCCATCGCCTTCTGATAGGCGGCGTCATAGAGCTTGTAGGATTCAGCGCCCGAATTGGAGACGGAATCGACCGAGATCACCCCCTCCACCACCGGGGCCGTCACCGCCTTGACCAGATCCGGGCTGCCCGCCCAGCCCGGCAGAATCCACTTCACCGGAATGCCGCTCTGATACCATTCGCGCATGATGATCGTGGTGTCTTGCAGATACGAGCCCGTCACGATCACATCCGGGTTGGCATCCAGCACCTTCTGCAATTCGGAGCGATAGCTGGTCTGGTTCGGCTCATAGACCACGCCTGCCACCACCTTGCCGCCTTTGCCCTCCCAGGCCTTCTTGAAGCCGTCCGCATTGCCGATGCCGGAGGCGTTGTTGAACGCCATCGTCGCCGGACGCTTGAAGCCTTCCTTGACGCAGACCTCGGCAAACGCCCGGCCAAAACGGTCATTGGTCGCCTGGAAGCGGAAACTCAGCCCCTTCGCATTGGCCGGCGGCACCGACAAGGCTGGCGCGCCGGAGGTGTTCATCAAAATCACATTGGCATCATTGGTCAGCGGCACCACCGCCAGCGACACGCCAGACGACCACGTACCAAAAACAGCCTGAACCTTGTTGACGTCCAACAATTTCTTCGCCGCCAACACCCCGGCCTGCGGGCTGGTCTGCGTGTCTTCGGAGATGACTTCAAACTTGATCCCGGCAGCACCCCCGGCGGCATTGACCACATCGGCCGCCGCCTGAATCGCCTTCAACATGCCGGTGCCGAATGTGCTGCCCGATCCGGTGATCGGATTGAGTGCGCCAATGCGGAACACCCCCGCACTCTGCGCGAAGGTCAGCTGCGGCAGCGACAACACCGCGGCGCCGGCGGCGGCACCTTGCAAAAACTGGCGGCGGGAGGTGGTCGTCATGCGGGAACTCCTCTCTTTCTGATGGGCTGGGGCTTAGGATTGCAGCTCGTTCTTGTGGAAATCGCCGTTTTGCATAATCGCCTGCAAATGGCGGCCCTGGCCGGTGAGCAGCGACAGATCGGCCAGCGGATCGCCATCGACGACGATCAGATCGGCGAAGGCGTTCTCGGCGATGACGCCAATCTGCCCCTCCATCCGCAGCAGCTTGGCCGCATGCATTGTGGTGGAGCGGATCACCTCGATGGCGGGCAGCACGCGGCCACGGATGACGAATTCCTCCGATTGGTGGCGATGCATCTCCGCCAACAGATCGGTGCCGAACGCCATCGTCGCACCGGCATTGTGCATGATTTCCAGCGAGGCAAGGCCGCGCAGACGCACATCGTCGATCTTGGCAATCGACACCGGCAACATGCCCAACGACGCGCCCTCTTCCTTCAGCGCCTCGTAGGTGACGAGTGTCGGGCAGCAGATCGCCCCCTTGTCGCGCACCAAGGCGGCGGTGGCGGGCTCGATCAGATTGGCGTGCTCCACCGAACGCACACCGCAATTCACCGCCCGCGCAATCGCGTCATCGGTGTAGAGATGGGCGGCGACATAGGTCTGTGCGTTATGCGCCTCCTCCACGATGGCGCGGATTTCGTCGGAGGAGAAACCCAGGAAGGCGATCGGGTCGGTGGGCGAGGCCACGCCGCCATTGGCCATGATCTTGACATAGGTGGCACCCTGGCGAATCTCGTCGCGCGCCGCCGCCCGGCAGGCATCGACGCCATCGACCACCCGGCCCAACGCCCCGAGGCGGCGAGTTTGGTACTCGGTGTCGCGATTGTCGTAACGGCCACGGAAATCGGTGTGCCCGCCGGTCTGTGACAGCGCCTTGCCGCAGATCACCAGACGCGGGCCATTGATCAGCCCGCTTTCCTGCGCCTCAACGAGTGCATGCGTGGCACCGCCGAGATCGCGCACCGTGGTGAAGCCGCGATGGAGCATGCCCTGCATGATCCGCGCGGCATGCAGCGCCACCAGCGCGTCGGGCAGCATCGCGTTCTGCCCCAGATGGGCGAGGGCGGCCACCACATGCACATGGCAATCGACCAGACCGGGCATCAACGTGCGCCCCTTCAGATCGATTTTCCGTGCCGAGGCGGAGGTGATGCGATGCGCGCTCACCTCCTTCACCAATCCGCCTTCCACGCGGACAAACATATCATGCTCGCCGCTCTCGCTGCGTCCGTCGAGCAGGCGGGCATTTTCGAAAATGATGGAGGATGTCACGTCATCGTCCTGCTGTTTGCTCGGGAATGGGAGCTTGGCAGGCTGTCACGGAGCTGACAACGTATGTTCTGCACGTAAAGATAACAGTAGAAACAATGGGAACGATGGACATGTCTATCGCCAACATCAATGGTGAAACGTTCAACATCCGCATCGACGGCCCAGAAGACGCGCCGGCGTTGCTGCTGTCGAACTCGCTCTCATCCGACCTGTCGATGTGGGACGATCAGATGCCGCTCTGGTCGCGACATTTCCGCGTCATCCGCTATGATGCGCGCGGCCACGGCCAAAGCGTGGTCAGTCCTGGCCCCTACACAATCGATCAACTCGGTGGCGATGCGGTGGCCGTGCTCGATCATCTGGGCATTGCGCGCGCCCATTTCTGCGGTCTGTCGATGGGTGGCATGGTCGGCATGTGGCTGCTCACCCATGCCCGCGACCGCCTGAACCGAACCGTGCTGTCCAACACCTCGGCCTATATGGGGCCACGCGCATTGTGGGATGGCCGAATTGCGCTCGCGCGCAGCGGCGGGATGGAGGTGACAGTCGAGCCAACCGTCACCCGCTGGTTCCCCGCAGCCTTCCACGACCGCGCGCCGCAGACCATCGAGCGCATGCGCGCGATGATCCGCCGCGTGCCGCTGGAGGGGTATATCGGCAGTTGCGAGGCCATCCGCGAGATGGATCAGCGCGCCAGCATCGGCAGCGTGGAGGCCCCGGTGATGATCATCATCGGCAGCAAAGATCCCGCCACCACGCCGGAAGCGGGCGAATTCATCCACGCCGCCATCAAAGGCTCCACCACCACCTATCTCGACGCCGCCCATATCTCCAACGTGGAACAGCCCGAGGCGTATGGCGCGGCGGTTACGGCGTTTCTGCGGGGCTGACGCCAATACTGGCTTGCACCATCGACGGCGATTTACCCGAGCGCGCGGCCATCCTCCGGCAAACACGCCACGCCCAACAGCCCGCGCTGCGCCAGATTGGCGAACAAGGCCCGCGCACCCACCTGCCATTCCGGCGCCACGTCGCTATAGGTGACGCGGTTGATCAGCGTGCCGAGTTTCGGCGAATGGATCGCCACGATGTCGCCCGGCTTATGGGTGAAGCCGCCACCACCAACCCCATTCTCCTTGGCACGCTCTTTGGTCGGTGCGAACATCGTGCCGAGGAACAGCGCGAAACCGTCCGGATATTGGTGCATCCGGCTGATCGTCTGCCCCACCAGATCGGCCGGATCGCGGCTGATCTTGCTGATCGAGCTGACCCCCTCCATCACAAACCCGTCCAGCCCCTCCACCCGCAACTCCACATCGGCCGCCCGCACGTCGTCGAGTGAGAACGTCTCGTCGAACAGCCGCACCAGCGGGCCGATGGCGGTGGAGGCGTTGTTGTCCTTCGCCTTGCCGAGCAGCAGCGCCGAACGCCCCTCGAAATCGCGCAGATTGACGTCATTGCCCAGCGTGGCGCCCACGATATGGCCGGCGCTGGAGACCAGCAGCACAATCTCCGGCTCCGGGTTGTTCCAATGCGATTTCGGGTGAATCCCCACCTCCGCCCCGCTGCCCACCGCCGAGAGCGGCTGCGCCTTGGTGAAGATTTCGGCGTCGGGGCCCAAGCCCACTTCCAGATATTGCGACCACAGCCCACGCGCCGTGAGCAGCGCCTTCAGCCGCGCCGATTCGTCCGAGCCCGGCACAATCGTTGAAAGATCAGTGCCGATCTCCGCCATCAGGCTGCGACGAATGCCGTCGGCGGCTGACGGATCGCCCTTGGCCTGCTCCTCCACCACCCGCTCCACCATGCTGGCCGCGAAGGTGACACCCGCCGCCTTGATCGCCTGCAGATCGATCGGGGCGAGCGGCCAGGGCAGGGCGCTGTCGCGCGTCGCCGGATCGCTGTTGGCGAGAAGTTCGGCCACGCTGGCCAATGGCGCACCCAGCGGCACAGCGCGCAGAAACGCCACCGGATCGGCCATGTCGAACAAGGCCGAAATTGTGGCGACATAGGCGGTGATGTCATGCGCCAAACCGTTATGCACATACACCACCGCCGGTCCCACGCCCGGCAGAAACACCCGGCCAACCCAGGTGCCGATGGCAATCTCTGCCGGTGCCGCGGCGCTGCTGGAAAGTGTGGCGGATGATGTGGTCATGGTGTTTCCCCAGGCGTGAAAGTCAATCCGCACGAGATCCCCCCGCGCGACAACAGGCCAAGGCTAACAATCACACGGCGCATGCACCAATGCGCAGTTGTGTCGTCTGGGACTTGATCCTGCCACCCCCCCCCCGTCATTGTGGGGGTGGGGATTGGGGTGGGTAGGGGATGGTCAGGGCTAAACCCACATCTCCCGTCATGGCGCGCGCAGCGCAGCCATCCATCGCGATGCAGCCAGGCCCCGCGATGGATGGCCGCCC